>JAFZQG010000004.1 GCA_017550145.1 Erysipelotrichaceae bacterium
ACGTGAATTTAAAAGTTGATATCCCGTTTTCCCAAAACAAGTGTAGAAATTAAATCGGGATATCCCGTTTTGTGTAATATATCTCATATTCTGTAGATATAGGAGGTAAATGTACAGAATATGAGTAAAACATCAGATGACAGAAATCTTTCCGATATTGAGATAGCATCAATCGAGCAGTATCTCAATGACGGGAAATCGCCGGCTGAGATAGGAAGACTTCTTGGCAGGGATCCATCAGGCATCAGGAAGGAGATCAAGAATTTCTCTTCGTTCTTCGGATCCAGGAAGATATGCGACCTGTGCTTAAACAGAAAAGAGTGCAAGATAGGCTTTCTGTGCAAGAATATCAGAGACTACACCAGGTGTTCAAGGTGCAAAGACTGTCAAAGAGCTGCGGTCGTATGTCCTGGTTTCAGAATCTCGCTGGAGTGTGATCTTTTAAAGAAGAAGCACATCTGCAATACCTGCCAGAAAAGGAAAAACTGTGAAATTACCTTAAGGTATATCGCCTATCAAGCCATACTCAAGCACGAAGCAGCACAGAACGCTTCACATGCGCCGTTAAAGTTCGAAAGTCTTCCGCAGGACTTTCTGGATTATCTTTCCGATCGTATCTGTGCGGGAATCTCACCGGACATCATTCTCAACAGGCTTCCAGAAAGATTTCTTCCATATCGGATAAGTGTGCCGACTTTCTATTCCTATATCGATAAAGGACTGCTTAAGTGCAGCAATCTGGACCTCAAGACAAAGGTTTCAAGAAGCGATTACGGAACATCAGAGAAAAGAAGAAACAAAACCCCGGGCAAGCATCAGCTTAACGGCAGAAGTATCGAGAACCTCACTGAGGAAGAACTTGAAAGGCCTCTGGGAGTAGCGGAAATGGATACGGTTGAAGGCATCAAGGGCGGTGCAGTATTACTGACACTGATGATACCCAAGTATTCGCTTATGATGGCCTTCAAGATGAGCGGCAAGAGTCAGGCGGAAGTGGCACTTAAACTGAATATCCTGGAATTCAAACTGGGAAAGTATTTCAAGATCTTATTCTCCAAGATCATTCCGGACAACGGTTCTGAATTCCTTGATTATGAAGCTCTGGAAAAGTCCATACACGGAAAACAGAAGCGTTGTCAGATATATTATACCCACCCCTATGCCTCGTATGAGAAACCCTATGTCGAGAATAATCACATACTCTTAAGATGGCTCATCAGAAAAGGCTTCGACATATCTCTTATATCCGATGAAAAGATCATCGAAATCTTAAACATCCTTAATAACTATCCCAGACCCGATAAGGGCTACAGGACTCCCATTGAACTTATGGAAGAAGAACTGGGAAAAGAAGTACTTAAAAAGCTGAATCTGAAGAAGATCCCCATAGAGGAACTAAATCTTCATATCAGCCTGATAGATTAAAAAGAAAGGAGCAAAAACGGGATATCCCAACTTAACGGGATATCTGACCTTCGGGATATCCCAATTTAAATCGACGTTCCTTTTATAATATATGTATAAATATTTAAAGGAAACACAATTATGGAAATCAAAGCCTACACCTGTCCGCAATGCGGCGCACCGTTAAATGTTGAAGAAGGTACGACCTTTACTCAGTGCCAGAGCTGCGGATCCAAGATCAAGATCACATACAGTAAGAACGAGATACCTCAAGCCAGAGAGTTTATAACACCTGATGGAATTGCGATCGCTTCAGCTATCGTTCCCGAGTCATATGAACTCGAAGCCAAATACAACTCTACCTGGCAATCGGAAATGGTTCCTTTCATCGCTTCGGTATCTGCCACCAGTTCAGATCATCAGGTATACATGTCCTCTTTCTCCAAAGAGATCTTTCATGACCTGCGCAATCCTTTCCTGACGACTATCATGAGTCTGGTTCAGTGTCATGCTAATAACGGCTACAGAAAATTTCTTGAACCTGAAGAATATCTAAAACAGGAAGCGGAAAAGATCGCGGGAGGTACACTTACTCCAATTGCTAAAACCACTCTTCCAAGCGCTCTATCAAACAGTCCTGATACAGCTAAACAGATGCTGGATAATGATATCTATGCCTATGGTCTGTTTATGGAGATGCAGCCTAAATCGATCAATTCATTATGTGAATCCGTCTTATATAAATATTCCGGAAAACTTAATGACAGAGATATATATGTCTTAGCCGGAATGGACTATGAAGGTGCTGAACTCGTCTACAGCTTACCGGGCTTAGATGGTTTAGGTGATATGACTGAAAAAGCACTTAACAGCTTCAGAGACGCATTCAAAAAATCGGTTGGAAAAGAATTGCCTTCCGGTTCCGACTTAATCAGTTCTTTCAATAACGTCATGAGCGGCAAAGACAAAATGACCATGAAGGATTATATGAACGGCGGACTGCTGGGTAAGATGATGAGGGAGAAAAAGGAGAAGGCTCCGGAGACAAAAGAAGAAGTCAAAGTCGAAAGAAATCCTGATGATCCGATTCCGTTCGGTCACTCCAAAGAATATGGCAAGCACGTTGACCACGTCCTGTTCGGTGTCCAAAGATCCTACTTCTGCATGTACTATGCGGAAAAAGAAAACGAAGCCAACAGTGTCTTCGGCAGATTTGTCGCTACGATCGCTCCTGATCCATCGTTGGCGCAGCGAGAAAATCAGTTGATCAATAATAAACTTGATATGATCAGACAGCAGGCCAACCGCAACCAGGCAATGGCTCAGCAGAAAATGCTGGAATTACAGCGAATGCAGGCAAGGACTTCCCAGATGATTGCGGACAATGCCCGCCATGCATCAGATGGACTCATGGATTCCTGGAGAAGAAAGATGGATTCTGATTCACGTATCAGTTCTGCCTATTCTGAAGCAATCAGAGGAGTCAATACCTATACGACAACCGACGGCAGAAATGTGGAAGTCAGTACTGTTGCGGATCATGTCTATCAGAATAATTATGGCGATGTCTATGGCGTATCAGGAAACGCTCTGGATCAGAGCCTGTTGAATAATCTGAACTGGACTGAATTAAAGAAATAACACAAAAGAAAACCGATTCATTGCTGAATCGGTATTTCTTTTAGGACAGGAGTATAGGGGTTAACCCTATGCAGATACATTGTAATCGGCTGGGTATAAATCCTTTGCAGGATTTTCGATCTTGTGTTAAATATCCACCACATTACTAGGTAATGTAACTGCCTGCATCACGCCTACAGTCTTTAGATATTTCGCAACTCACATCTGTATCAACTCCTGATTTTAATGAGTGGCGTAGTCTTATTCTTACATGAAACAGAAAATAATGCAATAGTTTTTTTCTATTTTGTGCAAATTTTTTTGTTTATTTATGACCAGTCTTCAACTGCGAGATCTTCGACTCTGTAAAACTCTCTGGTGTTGTTTGTAACAAGTGTATAACCCAACGATCTCGCATGTCCTGCGATCATGGTGTCTAACGGACCGATCGGATATCCTTTTTCCTCTAAATCTGCTCTAATCATTCCGTATTCTTCTGCTGCTTTATCATCAAAATCCAGTATTTCAATATTCGACAGCAGCAGAGTAAGAACGGCTCTGTTTTTTTCAACTGCTTTTGATTTTTCCACACCATGCATTATTTCGGCATAAGTTATTGCTGAAATACATATTTCTTCAGGCTCATGCTCAATCAATTTTTTAATAGCTTTTTCTGATTTGTGTCTAATGATAAAAATACAGATATTTGTATCTAGCATATATCTCATAATTCTTCTCTTCTATCTGCAATCTGCTCAGCTCTTCCATCAGAAAGGAAATCATCGGAAAACATATCGACAGCCTTCATAAAGTTATCCCATTTGCTTTTGATTGGCACAAGAATAACTATATCCCCGATCTTATTAATTCTGACTTCGTCTCCTTCGAAACGATATTCTTTTGGCAAACGGACAGCCTGACTTCTGCCGTTTTCAAAAAGTTTTGCTCGCATTGTCATAATTATTCCTCCTGTATAATAATATATATCATGATATATATTGTTTGTCAAAAAGATATCAAAAGATCGGTATAAACCGATCTTTGTGAAGTGTTTATTCTCTAAAAAAGGAAAATTATTTCTTAGACAGGTATGCGTAATTATCTCCCATCAGCATATGCTTTCCACTCTGCATGACGAAATTGACTTCCACATCCCTGTTAAATAAGATCACGTAATCACTGCCTCCGAACAGGAAATAGCCCATCGGATCGCCTTTCTTAACATAATCCCCGACCTTCAGATATTCTTCGAAGTTACATGAGCACACCTGAGACATACCGACCGGTAAACATGCGACTAAGCCGAATTCTGTTTCTAATATTGCACAGTCTCTGGTTTCGATTGCCTGCCATGAGGTATCGGAACTGTCGAACTCATACAGTTTCTCTTTCTCATTGAAATAGGTATATCCGCCTACCGCATTGACACCTTTGATCTTACTCATTTCCAGGATCTTACCATCGATCGGGAAATGGTAACGGTGATAGTCGTTTACGTTGAGATAAGTATGGGTAATGATTCCGCCATTGAAACAGCCTTTATACTTTGAATCAGGACCCAACAGATCATCGACTTTGTAATAGCGGTGCGATTTTACTCTTACTCCATCATCCACATAACCGTCATCCTTTATCCTCCAGAAACCTTCCGGAGTTGAATCGGCCGGTGCCACAACTTCCGCATCCCCGATCGGTCTGACGCTCGGATCGATCAGATGACGGGAGAAGAATTCGTTGTATGACTTCCAGATATTCTCTTTTGAATACCAGCCGGTATTCATACCGAAACCATCATCCTCAAACTGACGCTTAAAGTATTCATCATTCCATGATTCTTCGCTTGAAAGGAAACGGCCCCAGTCATCACAGAAGTCTGCCAGCCAGCTGGCGATCGGCTCATGGTATTCCAGAGTCGGAAGATAATATCCTTTATCCTCAAGTCTCTTTAATGGCTGACCGAAGATAAACCAGAAATAGTTAAGAGACTGATCGATATGATAGTAAAGACTCGGATAATTCGGATCCCTTAATACATTCCACGGCATGCAGCGGCACGCCCAGTCCAGAAAATCATAAAATTCTTCCAGATTCTGAGCCGGATTGGTATTACGATCGGGATTGATCTTAGCGGATAATTCAAGAGCCTCTTCCATCAGTGATCTGGTTTCAGGATCTTCCATCAGCTTCATGAATTCCCGGGTTATATTCTCTCTGTTTTTCATAATCATTATTATGGCAGAGAGGAAGACCTCTCTGCCCTTGTTTTACCTGTGAATGACCGTCCCGGTCTTGCCCTGTAAGGCATCTCTGGCTTTTTCCAGAGAAGTTATCAGAGCTTTTCCGTTTTCGGTATTTTCAACATATTCGATGCATGATTCCACTTTCGGAAGCATGCTTCCTTTGGCGAAATGCCCTTCAGCCATATACTGTCTGGCTTCCTCAAGTGACATTTCATCCAGTTCTTTCTGATCAGGTTTATTGAAATTGATCGCAACCTTTTCGACAGCCGTCAGTATCACCAGCATATCTGCCTTAAGATCCAGAGCCAGTTTAGCCGAAGCTCTGTCCTTATCGATAACCGCTGCGACACCTTCAAACCAGCCATCACTCTTAATGACCGGAATACCGCCGCCACCGACTGTAATTACAACACAGCCGGCTTTGACCAGGTTCTCGACTGTCTCGATCTCTACGATCGAAACAGGCTTCGGTGAAGGTACGACTCTCCGATAGCCTCGACCTGCATCTTCAACGAAGGTGTAGCCGGTTTCAGCTACGATCTTATCGGCCTCTTCTTTTGAATAGAAGGATCCGATCGGTTTGGTCGGATTTTCAAAAGCGCTGTCGTTACGGTCAACTTCGACCTGAGTTACAACTGTTGCGACCGGATTATTCAGACCTCTTTTCTTGAGTTCCTTACCGATCGACTGCTGCAGATGATAACCGATATAACCCTGGGTCATGGCTCCGCATTCGGGGAACGGCATTTCCGGAGTTCCTCCGACTTTATTGTGGGAATTCTCAAAAGCCAGGTTGACCATGCCGACCTGCGGTCCGTTACCGTGTCCGACAACCACTTCATATCCTTCTTCGACCAGATCGACGATCGTTGAAGCGGTCTTCTTGACTAAGTCGAGTTGCTGCTTGGGAGTATTGCCCAGGGCATTACCGCCCAGGGCAATAACTAATCTTTTAGCCATATTAATATAAGTCGTAGCCGTATTTCTCTAAGACTTTATCCAAGTCATCCTTAGCGGCCTGTCTGTGTGATTCGTTGAATTTTCTTCTGTCCTTGGTGAAGTAAACCAGCAAACCTCTCATGGCAGTGAGACGGTTCCAGGCTTCTTCCCAGCACAGTGATGATGCGCTGTCCGCAACTTCATCTGTAACATCCTCGCCTCTTGTACAAGGTAAGCAATGTAAGAACTTGCAGCCCAGAGCTCCCTTGTTCATGAGTTCTCTGTTGACCTGATACTTCTTGAAGATCTCGGTTCTCTCTTCTTTAGAGAGTTCTGCTTCATAGAGTCCGTACCAGACATCGGTGTAGAAGAAGTCAGCTCCTTCGACATCCTTTTCATCTTCGGTAACCTTCCAGGTACCGCCGGAAATCTTGCAGTTCTCTTCAAAGATTTTGCGGTGGTTCTCGGTAAACGGCTGCGTCTTAGGATTGCCTAATGGACCATAGAAGACGAAGTTAGCACCCAGTTTTGTACAGATGAAACCTAAGGATGCGGCAACCTGTGTGAAGTCTCCGCAGAAGACGATCTTGCAGTCTTCGAATCTCTTGCCGGCAGGCAGGTTCTCCATCATCGTGATGACATCCGCAATGACCTGCGTAGGGTGAGTATAGTCAGACATCGCATTGATGACCGGGATCGTGGTGGCATTGGCTAATGCAACAACAGTCTTGTGCTCGATGACACGGGCCATAATGATATCGACTAATCCCGATAAAACTCTACCGGTATCTTCGATCGTTTCATGACCGCCCAGCTGAATCATACCCGGACCCAGATACTGAGCGTGACCGCCCAGCTGTTCCATCGCTGTTTCAAATGAGCAGCGGGTTCTGGTCGAGGACTGCTGGAAGATCATGGCTAAGGTCATACCCTTCATCAAAGGAGGATTATAACCGTTCTGAATCGAAGTCTTTATTGCACGGGAGATTTCGATGATCTCCATCAGTTCTTCTTTGGTAAAATCGTTAACTGTTAAAAAGTCTTTTTTCATAAGATTCCTTTCAAATTATTTTTTCTTGCCTGCAAAATACAGATATATGCCGACACCGAACGTCAGAAGAAGACCGATCGTCTGCATCCAGAAACCGTACCCGCTCGGATCCAGATCCAGCAGTGAATAAGTTGCCAGACCGACTGAGAACATACATAAGATAAAGATTACTGTCATACCGAACTTGCCGCCCGGAACTTCATAGACACGCGGAGTATTATCCGTGAATTTGAGCTTGAGTGCAGCCGGGAACATCAGCAAATAGCAGAGCATGAATACGATGGATGAGAAGGCGAAGATCGTCCAGAAGATCTCGTTCGCATCGCCTGAAAGTGTATAGTTAAGTACCAGCAGTAAGCTTGAAACAGCACCCATGACATAGTAAAGGTTATCAGCTGTGCCGTATTTAGGATGTCTGTGACCGAGGAATTTTGATCTCTTGTCCAGATCGGCAGCCATGAATGATTCATTACCGCCTAAAGTCCAGGTGATCATATTCGCAACCAGGGTCAGGATCGCGCCGAAGACAACGACATAGAATACGACATTGCCTAAAGGACCGAAGATCGTGCACAGTTCCTGTAATGCATAGACGAAACCATCGACTTCATCGATCGCATCAGCCGGAATAGCAGCCAAGACGCCGAAGGAACCGAAGCAGTAGATCGCAACGATAGCGATACCCGCAATGATCGTCATCTTCGGAACGGTGTGTTTCGCATCTTCGATCTGGGAACCGATCGAACCGATCAGCTCGAAGCCCAGGAGGTTATAGACGATGACCGCAAAGTAACCGCCGTCTTCCGTATTGATGATGTCTCCCAGAGCCGGGATCCAGTTAGAGAATGAGAAGTCATTTGCCAGACCGTTCTTGAAACCATAGACGATACCCATGAGACCTAAAAAGACCAGGATACCCATCTTGAGGTAAGCCATGGCAGAAGCAACTTCAACGGAAAGGTCGATACCTTTGACACCGATATAGACGATTACCCAGCACATGGCAATCGCAATAGCTGCCTGTAGGAAGACCGGCATATCCGGCCAGATAGCCAGAACCAGCCAACCCGAGAAAGCCGTAAAGACAGCAGGCATCCAGAAGGCAACATTGATCCAGTACATCCAGCCTTCCATAACACCCCAGAATTCGCCAAACGCTCTCTGGACCCAGGAAACGATACCGCCGTCATCAGGATAAGTTGAACCCAGTTCGGCAGACATCAGACCATAAGGCAGGAAGAAGAAGATTGCCGTAATGACCCAGATCGAAATAGATGATACACCGATGATCGTCGGTGCAACAAACGAGTCTAAAACCAGTATCGAACATACGGTAAACAATACGGTCTTAGTAAGTGAAACTTTGTTTTTCTCCATATTTTCTCCTTAAAACAACATTATTTATTTAGGCTGCTGCTGCGTAATACAGTGAATATTACCGCCGCCATATACTACTTCATAGCTCGGACATCCGACGACCTTCTTATCCGGGAAGATTTCCTGTAACTGTTTTATTGCCAGTTCATCATATTCGTCATTGTATTGCGGACAGATGATACCGTCATTGGTGATCAGGAAATTCAGATAAGAAGCGATACAGATATCTCCCTCTTCTCTAGGTAATGATCCTTCGACATAGTCGATCGTGAAATCCTTGCCGATGGTGACATTCTTCTTAGGCATGGTCAGTTTATGAACCTTGAGCTTTCTGCCCTTGGCATCAGTCGCCTCGCTTAAAGTCTTATAGGCATCCTGACACTGCTGATAGAATGAATTGTTCGGATCATCGGTCCAGATACAGATGACTTCTCCGGGTCTGGCGAAGCAGGCCACATCATCCACGTGTCCCGTCGTCTCATCAGGGTCAATACCGTCCTTGATCCAGATGACCTTGTCAATCGAGAGATAGTCAGACAGTTTCTGCTCGATCTCTTCCTTGGACAGATCAGGGTTTCTGCCCGGAGACAGTAAGCACATCTCCGTTGTCAGTAAGGTTCCTTCACCGTCACAGTGGATCGAACCGCCTTCCAGAATGAAATCATGAACGTTGTAGGAATCGATCCTTTCGATCTCACAGACCTTCTGGGCCATCGCCTCATCTTTATCCCAAGGAAAATAGAGTCCGTCATAGAAACCGCCGTAGGCATTGAAGCCCCAGTCGCAGGCTCTGATCTCACCGGTCTCATCATTCTTGATGAAAGTCGGTCCGGTATCTCTGAACCAGGCATCGTTATTGGACATCTCGATGACTCTGATCTCAGGCGGCAAGACATTGCGCGCATGAGCATACTGTTCTGCCGATACCAGCATCGTAACCGGGGTAAACTGGGAGATCGTGATCGCAATATTCTTATACTGCTCCTGAGCCGGTTTACCTCCGTCTCTCCAGACATCAGGTCTTTCCGGCCAGATCATCCAGATCTGAGACTGAGGCTCAAATTCACCAGGCCAGCGGAAACCATCCTGTCGCGGAGTACTTCCTTCAATTCTTTTAGCCATTATAGTATTATTCCTTCCTGTTTATACTTTAATTATAACCTGAAGTACCTCCATATATCTTCCCTTTTTCATGCGAAAACTGTTATATAATTTTAAAAAACGAGGGGGATTTTCCATGGAATTCGATCTGAGTAAAAAACACTGTTACTACTTTAAGGCAATATCCGATATTCCGAGAGGTTCACGTAACGAAAAAGCCGTTAGTGACTATGTCGTAAACTTTGCAAAAGAGCACGGCTATAAGTATCTACAGGATGAAGTTTATAACGTTATCGTTGAAAAACCGGCATCTGAAGGATATGAGAATTTCGAACCGGTAATGCTGCAGGCACATATGGATATGGTCTGTGAAAAGAATAAGGACGTCGAACATGACTTTGAAAAAGATCCAATTGATCTCTATGTGGACGAAGAAGGTCATTTAAGAGCCAGAGGAACGACCTTAGGCTGTGATGACGGCTTTGGTGTTGCATATATGCTGGCAATACTGGATGACAGGACGCTTAAACATCCGCCTCTACAGTGTATCTTTACCGTTATGGAAGAGATCGGCTTATTCGGAGCCATGGCCCTCAAGAAAGAATATCTCCACAGTAAACGTCTGATCAACCTCGATTCGGGCAGCGAAGACAAGACCATCGTCTCCTCTTCCGGCGGAGCACGCTGTGTCATAAGCAGAAAGCTTACTTATCAGCCTAACGAAAGTAAGACCTATACTTTACAGATCAGGGGACTCAAAGGCGGCCATTCAGCCGGAACTATTCATCTGGAACTGGGTAATGCGATCCTTTTAGGTTCCAGAGTTCTGGAAGAACTTAATGAACAGTTTAAGGATCTTCGCTTAGTTGATATTAATGGAGGTATGAAATTCAATGCGATACCACGGGAAGTCGATATCACCTTTACTACGAACACTGATACTGATGAACTGAATAAGAAGGCCGAAGAAACTCTTAATAAGATAAAATCTGAACTGCAGTATTCCGATCCGGATTTCAAGGGAATACTCACAGAAACAGCTAAAGCAGATAGGGCCTTATCCACGCAAGACAGTAAAGATATCTTCGAATTCCTCTATGTCATTCCAAACGGCTTACAGCACCGTTCAATGGCTCTTGATATAAGCGTCGCCTCCTTAAGTGCCGGTGTTATCTATATCAAAGATGATACGCTCTATCTCGATGACCTGATCAGAAGCGCCGAAGCTTCTCATGGCGATCTGATGATCAGACAGCTGGAGATCCTGTGTCCTAAATTCGGTTTTGAATTTGAAATGAGAGACCGCTACTACGGCTGGGCTTACAGTAAGGATTCCGGATTAAGAGAGATCTTAAGAAATGTATTGAAAGAAAAAGGTGTTGAACTAAAAGAATCCGCTACTCATGGCGGACTCGAATGCGGAATCTTCAAAGGTCTGATTCCTGATCTTGATATCATTACCTACGCTCCGATCTCTTCGGGTGCTCATACCGTCAGTGAAATGCTGGATCTTGGATCGTTTGATCGGACCTATGAAAATCTCTGCAAGGTCCTGGAGAACTGCCGATAACATAATTTAACATAATTGAAACATAATTCAGGGACAGATATCTGTTACTATGATTATGCAAGAAGAAATCAACTTGCCGATACCTGCCCCCAATTAAATGTATCGTATATATTTATCCCCTTAAAATAAGAACAGCTCCGTGAAGGAGCTTTTCTTATTCTAGTATTTGTTCTTGCCGATCAGATACTTCAGTTCGGCACCCTTGGAGATATTGCCATCGACCTTCAGCTGACCGTTAACGAACAGTCTGTCAGGCGAGACCTGCCCGGTAGCCATGCGGTAGAGATTATCGAAATTTGTCGCAATCGCCACATCATAGCCCTTATAGTCATACGGAGCCATCTCCATACCGGCCTTGGTGAACTTCACATAGAAAGTTCCTTCACCCGGTCCTTCGATCCTGATCTGGCAGACATTGTGATAATCATCTTCCTGCAAAGCCAGATAGGCATTACGGTATTCCTCAAGATCGCCGTATATGACTTCCAGCACTTCATAGGCATCTTCAAATGTAACATTCGGATCATGAGATGTACCGCAGATATCCGAATACATCTTCAGATAAGTCTGAGCTGATTTGTTCCAGGAGAAATCCTTCTTCATGCAGCGGTCCCTGATCACCTCAAAGACTTCACGTTCGGCAAAATAGACTTTGATTGCCGCATCGATCGCCAGCATCAGTGACTTGGCTGTGTACTGCGGGAAAGAGAAACCATCACCGATACCATCAAAATCGGAATAGGGTCTTACTGTATCCTTTAGACCGCCTGTCTCATGAACGATCGGTACGGTACCGTAACGCATGGCCATCATCTGGGAAAGGCCACACGGCTCAAAGGCTGAAGGCATCAGATAGAAATCGGCACCCGCAAAGACCTTGGCAGCCATTTCTTCGGTATACTGATCCGAGAAACCGAACTGCCCAGGATATTTATTGACGCAGTCATAGAAGAAATCGGTATACTCCCGATCTCCCTGACCGAAAATGATCAGCTGTAAACCTTTCTTCATCATTTCCGGCAGCAGTTCTCTGATCAGGTCAACACCCTTCTGTTCGACGAGTCTGGCGACGACCGCAAATAACGGCCAATCTTTCTGTTTTCTGATACCGAATTCATCCTGAATATATTCCTTGCATTTCTGCTTACCGCTTTTATCCTTGGCCGTGAACTTAGCCGGGATCCTCTTATCCTTGCCCGGATCGTAATGATCAGGATCGATACCGTTAAGTATTCCATACATTTTGGATTCAACGAGATCGCAGACTCCCTCTAAGCCTTTACCGAAACGGGTCGTATGAAGTTCTCTGGCATAAGTAGGAGAAACCGTTGATACCGCATCCGCCATCAGCATCGCGCCTTTCATCAGATTCACATCCTGACGGCCCTCGTATTCATAACTCAATGCTCCTTCATACCAGCCCTGATCCAGCGCAAAGGTATTATTCAGTTCTTCTCTGCCGAACTGGCCCTGGTAAGCGATATTGTGGATCGTATAGACTGTCCGGATATTACGGTAGTCAGATCTTTCCGACTGATCATTCTTCAGATAGATGATCGCCAAAGCGGTCTCCCAGTCGTTGCAGTGTAAGATCTCCGGCACAAAGTCGATCCTGTTTAAGACATCAATGACGGCTTTGGAGAACCACGCAAAACGGAACTTGTCATCTCTGTATCCATACAGTCTGTCTCTTTCAAAGAGATCCTGGTTATCGATAAACCAGACCGGTACACCGTTTAATTCTCCTCTGAGTAATCCGCAGTAAAGACTCCGCTCACCCAAAACCACATTCAGAGAATCTTTGAATTCGATTTCCTTTTCAAACCTTTCTCCGACACATTTATAGTAAGGTGTGATTATCTCGATCTCATTACCGGTCTTTAATAAAGCCGGAGGTAATGAAAACGCCACATCAGCCAGTCCGCCTGATTTTGAATAAGGGGCACACTCACTGGTCACAAACAGAATCTTCATGAAGCTCTCCTTTTCTGATTATTTAATAAACCTGATACTTAAAGCGATCAGTAACTGACCGATATAGTACAGGCTGAGATTGGTTATACGTAATGAGAATTTTGATTCCGAGCCAAATGTATTCAGGATCAGCACGATATCGCTGATAAGGAAGAATACCGCACCGCAGAAAATGTAATACGCAAAAGTCGATGGTGCCGTAAGCATATTACTGAACGCCACAACATTGAATAAAACGATGGCTCCGATATAGACGATACCGAAGATCTTGAAAGCCTTCTGAGCAGTGATCTTTGTGAAGATCCATTTCATCAGTAAGGCCGTCAGTACCACTCCCGCAACGACACAAAGCAAAACATTCTTTGTATAAGGAAGGATGGCACACAGATAAACGATATGTCCGCTTAAGAAGACCAGGATCCCAACTAAGAATATGATCTTTCCTTTTTTCTCAAACACAAAACGCAGATTCAGTAAGATATCCGCAATACATCCAAGCAGTAAACCCAGAACGATCAGTTTTCCAGTCTGCGAATCATTATTAAAACTTTTTCCCAATAAGACAAAACACAAGGAAGCCAGACCCTTCAGTACAACTGCCGGAACATATTTTTCCTGATGTTCGAAATAGATAAACGCTGCCGCAAAACAAATACACAGAATTATATATAAATACATATGGTTCTCCTACTGTTTCTTAACCGTATATTCGATCTTCACATCCTTCATTCCCTGAGCGGAAATGATCAGTTTACCCTTGCCTTCTCTGCCGGTGGTCATTACATAAGTACCGGTCATGCCGCCTTCAGCTGTGGCCGTATCCGGACCGACCAGTTTAATACAGCCTTCGGTTTTGAAATGTACAGGCAGCTGCGCATATGAAGCCGGATTGTCGTTTTCATCAAGGATCCTGATCCTGATGGCGGCCATATCATAGGTTTCGCCTTCATTTAATCTGCTCGAACTGTTTTTAACTTCAAGATGCAGCTTACTTGATGGACAGAGTTTTCTGGAAGCTACGACATCTCTGTTTCTGATCGCATCAAAACGCCATACCAGAGCTTCATCGCCCCAGTTTCCTATATAACGGGTATAGAGATTCTTAGCCTCTTCAAATGTAAGCTTGTATTTCTTTAAGACATATCCCACTTTCAGTTTTACCTTCAGCGGCATATCATCGCCGTATTTGTTGTAGGCGATCAGACTCTCGCGGATCAGTCGTGCTTTATTCTCATCAAAGCCCTCGACACTTCTTAAAAGATCACCGATCGTATCATTGATCAGTAACGGTCCGTGATTGAGATTCTTGAATTCACTATCTTTATACTCTTTAACGAAAGTATCGTTCTTATACAATTTGACACTGTCCGCATTGGTGAAGACATAGAAGTCCTCCATCTTACCTTCCGGATAATCACCGATCGCTAAAGGTGATGAAGTTTCTAATACCGTATTATTATCGCCCTGGCTTGCATAGACATAAGCAGCCGTCTTCGGATTACGGAAAACATCCATTACGCCATGGTAACAGATGCGGTCACCGCTGCCGAAATCCATATGGGTCGCGTAATCAAACATGCACCACTGAAAGACACCGGCATGTTCACCGCTGCCCAAAGCACCGTCCATGACCCGCGCATGTCTCAAGGCATGTTCCTGACGTTTGGACCAGGTGTCAAAAGACTTGGTCGGAAACATATGACCGTTGGCTTCAGAAATCAGGAAAGACTTCTCCATATCGGTGGTGACATCTTCCTTCTTTCTGACAGGAGGATTGTTTCCGCGATGAGAGAAATCATTGTATGCATAGACATCTTCCAGAAGATTACTCTTAAGGATAAATCTTACTCCGGATGTGGATCTGGTCGGATCCAGTTCATGAGCTATCGCGTTGGTCCGTCTGTAGAATTCGTCATCATCCTGACTCTCATTTATTCTGACACCCCATAAGACGATCGATGGATGGTTGCGGTACTGTAAGACCATTTCCTTAACGTGTTCACAGGCCACATCCTTCCATTCCTCATCACCGATGTGCTGCCAGCCCGGGATTTCCGTAAAGACCAGCAAGCCCATTTCATCGCAGGCATCGATAAAAGCCTGGGATTGCGGATAGTGAGAAGTTCTTACGGCATTGCAGCATAGTTCTTCTTTTAAGATCCTTGCATCTTCTTTCTGCAAGGAATCAGAAACCGCATAACCCACATACGGATAGCACTGGTGTCTGTCTAAACCTCTCATCACAAAACGCTTGCCATTGAGATAGAAACCGTCACTCTTGAATTCGGCCGTTCTGAAACCGAACTTGCACTCTTTGGTTGAACCGTTCTTCAGAGAGACCTTGCAGGTATACAGATTAGGCCGATCAGGTGTCCATTTGGCTGCACCGGGAACCCTGAAACTCATTTCGTTCTTTGTAGTCGATCTTTCACAGATAACACGACGGTGTTTATCAATGATCCTGATCTTCTTTTCGAGTTTCTCATTGCCGTCGATCGTTGTAATGATCTTCACCATATCGGTATCCGGTGTACTCACGAAGATATCGCTGATATAATCTTTCTTCTGAATATCCAGCCATACCGGACGGTAGATCCCGCCATAGGTCAGATAGTCTATAACATAACCAAACGGAGGTACGCTCGGGTTTTCAGTCGAATCAAGTTTTACCGCAACCAGGGCATTCCTGCACGGTTTCACATAATCGGTGATCTCCACTCTGAAAGCCGTATATCCGCCCTTATGGGTATATAATTCCTTACCGTTAACGTAAACAGTCGCGATATGGGCCGCTCCGTCAAACTGCAGGAAGGCTCTTTTGCCCGCAAAATCATCAGGTATTCTGATCCTGCGGCGATAACCGCTGATCATCTGATAGGACTTTTCATCTATGTAATGGAGCGGTACTTCCTTAACGTTGTGAGGGATCCTTACGGTTTCATAATCGCCCTTTTTGCCATTAAGAAAATCGCTGTTCCACTTTCTAGTAAACTGCCAGTCATTGTTGATTGCCTGCATTATCTGTTCCTCTTCTTTCAATTCTATTATATAAAAAAGCCAAAGGTTTCCCCATGACTTATTCCGCAAATTCTTTAGCTATCCTTTCAAAAGCCTCCAGGCACAGACTCCTTGGTGAAGAAAGGCAGGCGCGATGGACCTGTTTGCCTCGCCAGTCATCAAAGAAGAGACCGGAATTCAGGATGACACCGGCTTTGCCGTAGATCCTGTTCACCACTTCCTCATCACTTAAACCATAGTCAGAGAAATCCACATTCAGCGAATATCCTCCCTCCGGTTTTATGACTTTGGCCTTCGGAAGTTTATCTTTGATGAATTGTAAAATCGTGTCGATATTATCATCAAGATATTCATTTAACGCATCTACCCAGGCATCGCCTCTGGTGTAAGCGGAAATGACTGCTTCAATACCGAATGGCGAAGGCATCGAATAGAAACCGGCCGCATCCATCTTCAGATCAGGATCGCTGATAATGACATTGGTCATAGCCAGACCGGCCAGGTTGAAGGTTTTATTTACGGCGGTACACGCAATCAGTTTCTCGCTGCCGCAGGCCTTCATCATCGGCTCAAATTTCTGGTCTTTACGTAAGATATCAGAATGGACTTCGTCCGAAACGATTAAGACGTTATGTTTACGGCAGATATCAGCTACTCTGTTCAATTCTTCGTGAGTAAAGATTCTGCCGGTCGGATTATGCGGATGGCACATTATCAGCATCGTATTCTCTTTTTGACTGCAGGCTTTCTCGAGAGCTTCGTAATCGATCGTGAAATATTCATTTCCGTCATTGATCATTCTGACTTCCACATATTTTCGACCGTTTGGTTCAACATCGTTATGATATCCGTAACACGGTGTTAAAAAAATTACTCCTTCATCAGGTTTGGTATAACACTTTACACATTCCGCAATCGCATTATGCGTACCCGGGAAATAGTAGATATCATCAGGAGAGAACTTCCAGTTCTGTCTTCTTTCATACCAGCCGCATACGGCTTGTCTGTAAGTTTCAGGAATACGTGAATAACCGAAGATACCGTACTCTGTGAGCTTCTTGAGATCCTCGATGATCTCCGGAGCGGTCTTGAAATCCATATCGGCTGTTTCCAGACAGATCGTATCATCTCTGATCTCTTTAATGCCTAAACTGTCGCAGATATATGCCGGAGATTGCCACTTGAAAGAAAATGAGTACGGATCATTTCTTCTGTCAATTATTTCATCAAATTCATATTTCATATTCCCTGTCCTTCTTTCTTTTTCTCATTTTACCAGAATAAAAGGGCTTTGAAGCCCTGTGCTGTTTTACTGATCCAGAGGTTCCGGAAACGGTGTCGGATCGTTGATCCTTCCGGCCTGGATATACATCATCATCGCATGGAAGATAACACCCAAGAGCTGATTAAGTTCCTCTTCGGAGAAATCACACATCCTGGTGGCACTCAAGACACTGACGCCGTAGTTATAGATCCACGTGTGACGGAACAGTGCCTGGGCATCTTCGCGGTTCAGCCCGTAATCGTTCATGATGATTTCGATCATATCGTCTTCATAGGCAATATGTTTCTGGAACAGCTCATCCATTCTGGTGCTGTCTTTGTTTTCGGACATGTAGATAAGCTGGAAAAGTTTCGGTTCTTCGATCGCGAACTTGATTATCTGCATGGCGGTCTTCTTTAAAACCGGTGTATACTCGCTGGCGATATCCATATATTCTCTGGCTCTTTCCTGCGCCGTATTCTTCAGTTCGTTTTTCAGTTCTTCCATATCCTTGAAAACGGTGAAAATCGGGCGTGCGGATGAGCCCAGTTTGGCAGCCAGTTCACGGGCTGTCAGGGCATCCATTCCCTTTTCTTTTACTACCTGGATAGCCGCATCGATAATCTCTTCTCTGCTGAATTTTGGTTTTGCCGGCATGAGTTACCTCTCTTTATTGCTTAATTATCTACCTGCGTGTTTCTTTAATTTTAACAGAATCTTTCCGATAATCTAATATTTATGCTTTTATAGTTCGACGGTCTTTGTCTTACAGATCAGATCGAAACCGCTTTGGGCTTCGCTGTTGGTCAGTACTCTTAATCCCAGTAAGGCATAAGGAACCCCTGATAGGAAATATAATGATATACACTTGATCAGGGTCCTGATGATCAGCACGAGTTTAAACGGGATTCTGCCTTTTTCGTTTAGCGGAACGATCTTTAAGCCCATCAGTTTCTTGCCTAAGGAAGCATCAAAGATCATCTGAGTAATCATCTCATAGACAAACACGATCCCGATCACGATCAGCCAGGAAATATTGAAATAGTAGTAAGCCATCCTCGCAGCCTCTTCGCTTTCATAGGAAAGATCCATCTGTTGTCTGACGGCATAGAAATCAGGTTTACCTGTGATCTTGTACATCACAAAACAGACGGCCATTACAATGGCAGCATCGATTATAAAAGCCAGGATACGGCGGAACTTCTTACTGTCTAAACTCATTGCGATTCTCCTTTTTATAAGGGAGATGAAGCTGGTTCATCTCCCTTTATATCTTATGATTCAAACGATATACAAAGCTTATTTATTCTCGGATTCGAGTTCTTCCTTGTAGCACTTGTCATCATAAGCCTTGATGAATGGGAGCCAGACAAGGAATGAGACAGCCAGACCACAGAGCTGTGATACAGCGCCCATGAAACTACCGGTCGTTAAGAAACCACTGATCAGTACCGGACAGGTCCAAGGAACCATGTTGTTGCACAGAGGGAAGAGTCCGATAGCAGTACCGAGATACTGGACCGTCATAGCGGCGATCGGTGAAAGGATATATGGAATCATCAGGATCGGGTTAAGAACGATCGGCAGACCAAAGGTAACCGGCTCATTGATGTTGAAGATACCCGGAGCAATACCGACTTTACCGACATTCTTGAGCAGTTTGGATTTTGCGAATACCAGCATGTAGATAACTACCGGCAGTGTTGCGCCTGAGCCACCCATCCAGACACCGTTCTCATAGAAGGTGAAGGTAACGATATTTCTGGCACCGTTGTTGATGTTTTCAGCCATGTTGATCAGCCAGAGCGGTTCGAAGATCGGGAAGATAACGATAGCTGAACCGTGCAAACCGAATGACCAGAGGACATGTTCAACAAGACAGGCGATGAAGGTACCGATATAGGAAGTACCCGCATGTCTTAACGGTGTTGAAATGACATCGGTAACGAATTCAGGGAAACCACCCCAGACTGTCTTAGCGAAGACGAGACGGATGATGGTGAAGAGAATGATTACAACGATACCCGGAATCAGAGCAGTGAACTGTTTGGAAACAGCAGTCGGAACTGAATCAGGAAGCTTGATCGTAACATTCTTCTGAACCAGTGTTCTGTAGATCTCACCGGTAATGATGGCGGTCAACAGAGCAGTGAACAGTAATCCGGCATCAAGAGAACCGGCGATCCAGGCATCAACAGCTCCGCCTTCAGCATCAAAAAGAACCGTCGGAACAATAATCGTGAAGAAAGCAGCCATACCGATAACACCGGCAGGTGTACCGTCGATACCGTAGCTGTTAACCAATGAACTGGTAACACCGTAGCAGGCAACAACAGCGGCAATACCGTATGTTGCATTCATGATTACGCCTTCAAAGGCATTCCAGTTCTCGCCAAATGTCTTGGCCATGAAATCGAGGAAACCCTGTACCGGGAATTCCGCTACGATCATGGAGAAAGCACCCAGGATCAGTAATGGCATCATCATAACGACACCATCACGGAGAGCCAGCAGATGTCTCTGACTGCCTAATTTAGCGGCAACCGGCATGAATTTCTCTTCAAAATATTCCATTATTTTGTTTGATTTTTCATTTTGCATAATAATTACCCCTTATTTACATTTTTAATTTGATACTCATCTCAGGCTTTTAAACAAAAGCATAATCAGAAATATCCATCGTTTGAATCACCTGTCATTCTGTGGTTTTCAAGCCTATGGAATCTTTATATATCTTGGCTCTCTGCAATCTCACCTTCTTTCTTTTCCGTAATCACTTCCAGTTCAAATTCTCTGATATTGATCAGAAATTCCTTCTTGCATTTCGGACAGAATAACGGAAACTTTTCAATTACTGTATCTTTTCTGATCTTTACTCTGGTCTTGGATCCGCAGGACGGACATAAGACCCATCTTTCTTCTTCTTTAGCTTTTTCCATATTTCTTAAAGTAAGCACGGCGTCTGAGCGTCTGGCTTTGAGGAAAATAACGTGTGTTTTATGGCTGTCACAACCTTAAGAGGAGGAGGATGTTTACACACTTTATTGCATTATTTCAACTTGATTTAATCTGCACCATTTGTTTTAAAACATATGTTTTGCATCATCAGTTTTAGTATAATATCTCCCAATTAACCCGTCAATACCCACCCTTTTTGACCTCTTTTGGCTATAATTATCTATATGAAATATGTAAGTCTCGACTTAGGAAGCGTCACCTGCGGCATCGCCAAATCCGATACCGGCAGGCTTGCCCAGCCGGTCAAAACCATCCGCTTTACTCCGGATGATTATGATGAAGCCATCGATAAGATTCTCGAATATCTTAGGGAAGAACAGCCCGATCTTATCGTCATGGGCTACCCGTTACTGGAGAATGATGATGAAGGTCCAAGAGCCCAGCTATCCAGAGAGATCGGTGAAATAATCGAACAGGAATCCGGCATAAAGGTCATCTTACAGGATGAAAGAAATACCACCAAGGATTCGGAACAGTTTCTGATCGCCGCCAATGTCTCAAGAAAAAAGAGAAAGAAGATCATAGACCAGCAGGCAGCTGTCAGGATCCTGCAGTACTATCTCGATAAGACAAAAGAAGATTGATCTCTTCTTTTCTTTTTTCACATAAAATTCAGGGAAAGTTCACTCATTAATTTTCTTAATCATTTAGAATAGTAAACATATGAAAAGAAAGAAGGCCAAAAGCAGGCTGATCGTTTCTCTTATTCTGTTAAATATGTTTCTGATCATCTTACTGATCGGAATGTTTTATAATGGTTCAAAAGTAAAGATCACTGACCAGTACATCAAGGGTGACGATTTATATCTTGTGTTTGCGGATGAAGTATCCTGTTCGATCGGTAAAGACGAATGGATCGGTTCAGATGAAAACAACGCCTGTATCATTCCTCTTTCGACCGATCTTGATGATCTGAAAATCAAAAATTCCAAAGGTTTTATATATAAGAACTACAGCGATATCGATTCAGTTTTACTTAATGATGTCGCTATCGATGATTCACCGATCTATCTGGCAATCTACGGCAGCGAATATATTGATTATTCTGTAGACGAGGATAATGTCAAAATATCTTTCTCCAGTGATGATGAAAGCATTGCGGAAGTGAATGAAAACGGGAAAGTCAGCGGCTTAAGTGAAGGCCAGACCACCGTTGAAGCAAGAATCGGGAATATCGCTGTCGAGATCGACATCATCGTTACCGATCTGATCGATCCCGTTAAAGCGGAATTCGATTACAGTAAACCATTCCTATCACCGGGTCTTTATAGTGAAGAAGACAACGATCTGTTGGATGAGATCATGTTTTCAAGAATCGAAAAAGCCGGTTATCAGACCAGAGCCGGTGCTGTAGCGGCAGCACGCTTCCTGGCTCTGGAGTTTCCTTACCGCATTCACTACTTCACCGAAAACGGCCGGCTGATTTCCTATATCGGTCACTTCTGTGACGGTGAAGGAAGATACTACCACAAAGGGCTCTATCTTCACGAATCAAGATATGCCAATCTGGATCCCGAACTGATCCTGGATATGCCGGCTGTCTGGGGCGGTAAATTATATGAATATACCAATGAAAGATTCTGGCCGAACGGACTGGACTGCAGCGGTTTTGTCTCCTGGGCTCTTTTACAGGCCGGATATGATCCGGGGGATCTCGGAGCCGGAATTGCTGAATGGGAAGACTTAAGCGATCTGGGTCCCAAGACCTGGCTTGAATCATCACTCGATGACGTAAGAACCGGAGACCTGCTGGCAGGCGGCGCAGATCCGATCGAAGGCGGACATATTGCCATGGTCGTAGGCCTTAAGGACGGATACTTCTATATTGCGGAATCCCAGGAAACCAGTGAATACTACTGGGGTTACTGCATCAGAAAATATTCCGCCGAAGAACTGACTCAGTATTTCTTCTGGAGAGTTGACATGACTGAGTTCTATGGCGAAGACGGTAATCTTACCGATTACTGGCTCAATTACTAAAAACAGACCATAAGGCCTGTCAGTATTTAACATTTTCCGGAATACACGCGGTAAGTTCTTCTTTGGGGATCTTCAGAAAGATCTCAACCAGATCCTTATCGAGCTGCGTTCCCGCAACATCTTTAATGATCTCTATGGCATCTTCGTGACTGCGCGGTTCTTTATAGGAACGGCGCATCGTAATAGCCGAATAGGTATCCGCAATTGCCAGGATCCGGGCTGCCAGAGGGATCTTTTCATATGGAAGCGAATAATAGCCTTTCCCATCCTGTCTTTCGTGATGGTATCTGATCCAGTCGGCGATCTCATCGAAAATATGTAACGGTTCCAGGATCTTTACACCCATTTCCGGATGGGAACGCATGACCTTCCATTCTTCTTCATCAAGTTTACCCGGCTTATTCAGAATAGATTCCGGTACACCGAGTTTACCTATGTCATGCATCAAAGCGGCATACTCCAGGCTCACCGGATTGATCTGATCCTTTATTTCTTCCGGAAGATATCTGTAGAATAGCATCGTTACATTCTTTACACTTTGACTGTGACCATCAAGGTTTGGGTCTCTGGCATCGATGATGCCGATCAGTACTTCCACGATCTTCAGACCTCTTTCCTTGATACTGCCAAGCAGCGTGAAGATCAGCGTCAGAGTCAGCATTACAAAGATGCTTCCGAAAAACAGGATCATGGCGATCATGATATCCGGCTTGGAAAAGAAACCGATAAACAGATAACCGAACAGGAAGAATATCAGCATACCCAGCGACGCATACTTCCACAAAGTGCCGCTGCCCGAAGTAATAACGTCGTTTGAGGAACGGATAAAATTGTAATACCGGATGATATTACTCATCATTATCGCCGAACTGACAAGGATAATAATCAGAAATCTGTAATCCATTTTTCCGTTAACAGTAAATTTCATTTTAGTACTTTTTTTATCTGTTTAACAGTAAGCTTTCATGCGATAATTGAATTAATCAAAACAACACATAATATGGCTGAAACCGATCAGAAAGAAAACGTCCAATCTGCAAGCTGGGCCAGAAAACTAATTCTTGTCGTTTTTTTATCGGCTTTTTTTATTCTGTTTACGATAAACGGCCTTATTAATCTGCTTAATATCGGTGATGTCGAATATACTGTTTTAGATGATCAGCTTTCAGCTGATGTGTATTTTGCGGATGGGCATTCTGAACACTCCGACAGCAATTACTTCCCGGCTGCCCGCAAAGGCGATACGATCGTCGTCCATGTACCATTAAAAGCCCGGAACAGGAAAGACGGACAGGCCATCTGTTTTGATTTCTATAACGGTATCTCTACTGTCTCTTATAAGGATAAGGTTCTTTATACCTATGGTGAAGAACGTGTTAATAATAAGTATCACGTCGGACATCTGATCATCTCGGCCGCCATCCCTGATGAAGCCTGGGGTGATGAAATAACTCTTACGCTTGTTCCGGAAGAAAAAGATCCATACACCAATCTTAAGAGAGTCCTGTTATTATCGGCTGTCGATGCCCGCTGGTATCCGTTATTAAACAACCAGTTTGACTTTATTATCTTCTTCCCGATCCTGATCTTCTCCGGTATCGCCATGATCGCCTTCTTCTTCTCGATGATTCTGGGTTATAAACAGAGTATTCAGGGTTTCTGCCTGGCTCTGTTCCTGTTTGGCGTAAGCTGCTGGTATCTGGGCTATCAGGGAATCTTCTATCTTTTCTGTGCCAATATCCCGGTCTGTGCCAATATCGAGTATCAGGCCATGTATATGTTTATGATCCCGTTTCTGGGATACCTGCGCAGAGAGAAACACAACTTTGTTTCCGATAAGATCCTGCCGGTACTGGAGATTCTGTTTATCATCTTCTTTGTCGGAACAAATACTCTTTATTTCCTGAAGACCGGCATTGACCACTCCGACTTCATCAACTATTACCGCGGACTGATCATTCTGTCCTTGCTGGCAGCGGTCGTAAGTATGTTTATGCCGTCAAAGGAGAAAGCAGATATTGCGGATCAGACTTTACGTTACGGACTGGTCGCCGTCATGTCTACCGGTATCATCGAGACTGTAAGAATCACGACTGTCTCACTTTTCGATATTGAAGGCAACCGGTTTATTCAGGCTTTCATCTCGATGAACTTCTCGCGCATCATGATCCTGATCTTCCTGTTCTCGCTGGTATCAAGCTTCATACTGCGTGTCCTTAATAATATCCGTCTTGAAACTCAGCGTATCCAGTTATCGCGTCTGGCTTATTTTGATTTACTGACCGGTATTCCTAACCGTCAGGACTGTGACCGTAATTTCAACGCCATGACACCGGAACAGTTACGTAAATGTGCGGTCCTGTTCTTTGATGCGAATGATCTGAAGATCGCCAACGACAGCTATGGTCATGAATGCGGCGATATCTTACTTAAACTGATCGGATCCTCTTTAAAAACAGCCATGGAAAATCATCAGGGATTCTTTGGACGCTACGGCGGAGATGAATTTATTGCCTGTCTCTATGACGGAAACAAGACTAAAGAAGTCTGTGATAAATTCTATGAGTGTATAGATGAAGCCAATCAGAAAAAACTTCTGCCGTTTGAAGTCAGTGTCGCCTCGGGCCGTGCCGATCTTAAGGAGCATGAAAACGACACATACAATGACCGTTCACACCTGATCGCAACACTGGTCAGAGAAGCTGATGAGAGAATGTATAAGAATAAACAGGAGATGAAGAAAAACCGTCAGTAATCATTTTATACAACAGACCAAACTAAAAGCGCTTCTTACACAAAGCGCTTTTCTTTAGCTTAATGATTAAGGAATTCCAGCAGTTCTTCCTTATTCCGGCATATCTTATTTAAAGCCATGCGGATCATCAGATTATCCTGACCTTCACACAAGGTCCTTGAATCGCTCTTTAATCCGACACATGGTTTACCGGTGGAATAGAAATAACCCAGTGCTACACAGGCTCCTTCATCGGGAACTCTGCCATCAAGCAAGAAGAGGAAGACATCCGAAGCATCCATCGCTTCCTTATCTTTCTCAAAGACATATCTGTCCTTAGGCATTCCTTCAATGAAGTCCGGCATCTCGGATATCACTCCGCCGTCTCTCTGCGGCAGATAGGTATCAAAACCGTTTCCTCTTAAGAAATTATCGATTTGCAGATTGTAGTCCTTTTCATAATCACAATATAAAGGAGCCGCAATATAGATCTTCTTCATTATCAGAATTCGATTCTCTTGAAAGGTTTAACGTCCTTGACTGCTTCCTTGGCTGTAATCCTTACTTCGTTATTATCTAAGTCGATCAGGATATAACGGTCATTACCCATACCCAGTTCTTTCATGTATGTAAGCTGACGGAAGCCGTGACGGCTCTGCATTCTTTCCCAGAGAGCCGCATTCTGTTCAGCCGTCATCGCATGAACCAGGTCAACACAGGCACAGTCGATCGCACAGATATCCGTTGAAGCCAGGATACCCACATTAGGCGTTACTACCGGCTCGGCAGCCAGACCTTCACAGTCACAGGATACCGACATGTTTCTCATGACATTTACATAAGTAACATTCTTACCGAAGAAATCGATCGTTGCCTTGGTTGACTCGGAGATCTTCTCCATCAGTTCTTCTTCATCGACCGCCCATTGTCCTTCTTCACTGGAGTGGATCATGGCCTTACCGATCCTGCCATCCGCACAACCGATACCGATATTCTTATTGGAACCGCCGAAACCACCCATCGTATGACCCTTGAAATGCGTCAGTGTAAACATCGAATCATAGTTGACCATGTGTGAACCGACTGTCATATGATCAAACCATTTACCGCCCTTCAAAGGAAGATCGACTGTTCCCTCATCATCAGTGATATCGACCGGACAGAAAGTCCAGCCGTTTACTTCCAATGTCTCACGGTGCTGCTCGGTAGTATAACGATCGCCTTCATAATAGGTATTGGTTTCGATGATCGTCGCATCCTTCAAAGACGGAGAGTTCTCCATGACTTCCTTGACCCAGGCGCTAGGTATGAAGTTCGGTCCGTTCTTTTCACCGGTATGGAGTTTGATGCAGACTTTACCGGTAATATGCTCATTTACTTTTTCATAGGCTTTTCTGATACCTTCAGGAGAAATGTCTCTGGTGAAATAAACGATCGATTCATTTCCTTTTCTTTCCTCTAATGGTACATAGATGTTTCCGTTTTTCATTTCTTTTTCTCTTTCTTTTATAATTCGGCCCAGTATTCACTCACGTCGAGTACGGTATCGCCATCGATCTGTGCGGCACAAGGTCTGGAGAATTTCACATGGACCTTATTGCCTTCAATGATCTTGACCATATCGGTCTTTTCGACATGTTTGCCTTCAAAGATCGACGGAAAGGCCATCAGTGATTTGAGCTTTGATCTGCTCATGTATACGACAACCGTCAGTTTATCACTGAAACGATCCTGTCCCGGTGCCACCATCATACCGCCGCCGTAGAATCTTCCTTTCATGGTCGGAGCCAGCCAGACATTATCAAACGAATAAGACTGTCCGTCTACTTCGATATCCGCATGACAAGGTTTGAAGAAGAACAGTAAGCCTTTAATAGCGATAGCTGTATAGTTTATCTTCTTATTTGGTTCTTTCTCTTTCATCTTGTCCGCCACTTCGCAACAGTAACCATCGATACCGAAACCCATATTATTGATGAATTTCTTTTCGATATCCTTTACCCTGACGGTCGGAAGATTCTTCAGATATTTATTCAGAAGTATTTCGTTTCCGGCTTTCTCGTTGATGTCATTGAGGAAGTCGTTACCTGTACCGTTTCCATAGAGATAGACATTATTCTTAAGCTTTTCACAGTCGACCGTATTGACCAGGTGATTGATCGTTCCATCACCGCCGATCAGCACAACTTCATCATCCTTCTTCAGTTCGTCAAAGAATTTCTGGTAGTCAATCGTAGTCGCATCGACCAGTTCCACATTGGAGTCAATATCCGGTCTGATACCGTTATTGGCTAAAGGGTTGTAAAGATAGTATTTCATTGTTTTCCTCCTATTGTAAGATCAGTCCGAGCACGATCAGAAACTCTCCGAGTGAATAAGTCGACATCACCCAGAAATGAGTCTTCATCCTGCTCTGTTTATTGAACCTGACAAAAAACAGACAGGTATCCGATATGAAAAACAGCATGGCACCGATAGCGGTAATTATACCGGCCATATCCATATTCGAGAAGAACCTGAACAGCGCAAAACAGTTCATCGTTCCGTTAATCAAGAGATACAGATACATCGGATAGAACAGCTTCTTCGGCAGATGTTCCTTCAGCTTTCTGAAGATCAGCGTTACCGTCACGATATAGAATAAGGCTGCCGCAATGATGATCAGTACACTGAACTTGCTGAAATCAATATACTTCAGATAACTCAGTATAAAGAAGAAGTGCGAGATCATGAAAGCTATGCCGCCGGCCGTAAACCAGGATGTGCCTTTTGGGATCAGCAAGATATCTCCCAGCCATGAGAAAAACAGGGCCAGGACTACAGTCGGAGATATCTCATTTACAGAGAAACAGTAGAATCCGGTCAAAGACAGCAGAATAAAAGGCTTACTGAAATCTCTTAAAGGCTGATCCTTTTTAAGTGATGCATAAAGATGGATCAGCGTTGATACTATGAATATTATTAACATCAGGTATTTCATTAATTTCATCTTATCATAATCTGTTTTTCTCTTAGATCATAACCGCTATAAATAAACATACTTTTTTCATATAATTGATTTATTTTCTAGTAATATATGTTATAATATAGCTACAAAGGCAGTATCTTCGGTTTATCGAAGAATGAAAAGCGGCGCCTCTTTTCACAGAAACTTAAAGGAGGAGGCCGATATGAACTGCATCAACAGTACAACAATCAATCAAAGATATCTGAACGAAATCGAAAATTTCAGACTTTTTGATGATGACTTCATGTCAAAGGTCTTCGGTTTTCGACCGGAAGAAACCGAATTTCTGTTACAGAAAATCTTAAAGAAAGATGACCTGAAAGTAATCGAATCGATTCCGGAATACAGCATCAAGAATCTTCAGGGAAAATCGATCAGACTCGATATCAAAGCGATCGACAGCGAAAACAGACTGTATGATATCGAGATACAACGGGCCAATGAAGGATCCGTTCCGCAAAGAGCACGTTATTACAGCGGGCTTATTGATTCCAACATAATGGATAAAGGTGATGTTCCTTAGGGCGATCTTCCCGAATGTTTTGTTATCTTCATAACCGAAAAGGATACGCTGAAAGGAAACAAACCTATATATCATGTTGAAAGAATGATTATCGAAACCGATGAGCTGTTCAATGACAAAGAGCACATCGTGTACGTGAATGGCGCATACGAAAGCAACGATGATCTGGGGAAACTGATGCATAATTTCAAATGTAAGAATCCTGATGATATGTATTATGAAATACTTAAAAACAGAACAAAATATTTTAAAGAAACTATGGAGGGAAAAAGAGATATGTGTGAAGCGATGGAAAGATTAAAAAACGAAGGAAGAGCTGAAGGTATAGTCGAAGGAAGAATTGAAGGCATAAACGAAGGAATTGTGCAGGGAAAAGAAGCAATGGTATACAACTTGCTTGATTTGTTAGATGACGAGACACTATCGCAAGCTTCAGGTTTACCTATTGAAAATGTAAAAAAGATTCGTAAAGCCAGAAAAAAGAAATTCATGTAATAAGGATTTTGAACAGTTATTCTATTGAAAATATCAACAGGTGCAATCAGAATGAGTGAAGCAATGGAAAGATTAAAAAACGAAGGAATTGTACTTGGAGAAACAAGGAGAGCAGAAGAGATAGTGTACAACTTGCTTGATTGGTTAGATGATGAAACACTATCACAGGCTACTTTCTTGCCAATTGAAAGAGTAAGAGAGATTCGTAAAGCCAGAAAAAAGAAATTCATGCAATAAAAATTCTGGATAATAAATTTATTGAAAAACGATAAATAATAGGAGTGATTAATATGTGTGAAGCAATGGAAAGATTAAAAAACGAAGGAAGAGCTATGGGTTTATTCGAAGTAATAATCGAAGGAATTATACAAGCAAAAGAAAAGAAAGCATATAGATTACTTCGTTATTTAGACGACGAAACAATATCGTGCGCTTCAGGTTTACCAATTGAAAGAGTAAAAGAAATACGAGAAAACAGAAACAAACCTCTTTCATAAACAGTTACTGATACAACCCGGATCAACAGATAATCCGGGTTTTATTTTATGAAATATTGCAGGAACAATGTGCTGTCAATTAATGTAAAATCAAAGTATGGATATCCTTACGGGAATATTAAAATGTATGGGTGATCTTATTCTGTATGCTCTGATCTTTCTGACACTGATCATTCCTTTACACTTTGTTTTCCATATCAGATCATTTATATTCCGCAAACTCCTGCATATTCTGGCTTTTAGCTGTATATCGCTGATGATACTGTTTGCGATCAACTGGATCTCGGCAGCTCTGGCGTCTTTATTGATTATGCTGATTTTCTATCCGGTCCTGTGTTTTCTGGAAAGATTCTCCTGGTACAGTACGCTGTTTGTTGAGAAAAGGCCGAAGGAAATCAAGAGAAGTATGTGCCTGCTTTTTCTGATGTTTTCATTGAATATCGCGATTGCCTGGGGCATCTTCAATGCCAAAGAGTTATCTGCTCTTTCGATCCTGATCTGGGGATCAGGTGATGCGGCTGCAGCCTTAATCGGTATTCCTTTTGGAAAACATAAAATAAAATGGCCATATACCGATGGTAAGAAATCTTACGAAGGTACACTGGCCATGTTTGCTGTTTCATATATTGTCGGTGTGATATTCATGCTTTATGTCTGTAAGTATGATCTGATTTATTCGCTTCTGATAATGTTACCGGTGGCCTTATCTTCCGCCTTAAGCGAACTGTATTCACCGGGCGAAATAGACACCATTACCGTACCGACTGTTTTACTTGTTGTCCTGCTGCTACTTATTCGATAAGCCATTCGGATAGTCTTTCAAGATCGCTCCGTTTGGCTATCTCATCGATTAGGTCCATCGCCTGTGATACCTTATCGGTGATGATGAAATCCGCATTTGTAAGTAAGAAATACCTCTGCGTTTCTTCCTTGTTGAGAGTCCAGACCAGGACCCCTTTATTCTGCTTATGTGCTGCTCTTATAGCCTGCCTGCTGGCAGCCTCTTCTTCCAGTCCCAGATAATCACAGTGAAGTTCGGCAGTCTTTCCGAAAGACGCAAAAGTCAGATAGGCGCTTTCCATATCCGGATAAGTGTCTTCCAGATAATCGATCAGATTGTATTTTAAGGAAATGATGACACATTCCTTTTCCATTTCGTGTTCTTTAATAATCCTGACAACGTCATCGACCATCTGCTTATCAGCGCTATTGCCTTTCAGTTCCACAAATAAGACGATCTTTCCTTTTGCTGCCTCCAGCATCTCTTCAAAGGTCGCAATCTTTTCAACCTGATCAGGAAAGAGCGGATCTGTTATTTTCAGCTGTCTGATTTCTGAGAGTTTCATCTCTTCCGGACTTTTGCTTTCACCACAGAGTCTTTTGAAGTTTGAATCGTGATTGACGATGTAGTAATTGTCTGCTGTTCTTTGGACATCGATCTCACTTCCATAGGCGCCGAGCTCAATGGCTTTATTGATTCCCGCAACCGTATTCTCCGGTGCTTCACTGCCGCCGCCGCGGTGTGCGATTACTCTGACCGATGATTCAGCCGGAACCAGTTCATCGAATTTCTGATTGATGATATAAGCTATACCCAGCCACACACTTGAAACCAGAATGATCTGAATAATAATGATCGGAACTCTCTTCTGACCTTTTAATACTTTGAAACAGTTCTCTTCGTGCTTATAATCGTAATACAGCTGAGTCAATCTGATGAAATAGAAAGTCGTAAAGACCGAGTTGATCATTGGCATAATGACGAGAGCTGCCAGAAAGATCATGATAAGCATATAGCGGGATACGGACTTATCTAAAGGAAGTATATACACAATAACTGCCGGAATCATCAGCATCATTATCGCCACTATGTTGACTAACGCTACTCTGGCCGCAAAGATCAGATTCTGGATCAGGAAGTCTTTCCAGTTTTCCTTAAGCAGGTTCAGCGACTGTCGGGATGATTTTAATACCGGCATATTATCCAGGATCATGCCATGCAGGATAAAGATATTTATCACACCGATAATCGATAATACACCGATGGCCAGAGTATAGATAACGTTATATAAAGGTTCTGATCTGATTACCGATGAGATGAAGGTCGGGATATAGAAATTTTCGGTCAGGGATACCGATATCCCGAAACCGATCATTGGAATGATCAGCGTAATATAAAGGATCAGTATAAAACCGCCAACATTGAAAAACTGTCTGATCGACAGTAATCCTTCCTTCATGATACTGCGGATACTGTATTCCTGATTGGTCAGGACTTTCTTCGCAAAAATGATCTGGGTATTTATATCAAAGGCCAGATAGATAAATAAAGTAGCCAGGGCGATAAGGATCAGGATCGGACCCTGCCAGCTCTTAAAGATAAAAGCGAAGTCACCGGTCGTAATCGCTACCTTGCCTGTTGTCTTAAGCAATAATAAAGAAAGACTTTCGATAATCATGATTACGAGATAAAGCAAGCCCTTGGAGATAAACTGATATCTGACCACATCATCGAAACAGTAGAAATACGGACGGTAGGTATTTCTGATTCTTTCTTTCACATTCATCATGTTTATTATACGACGAAGAAATTTATAGGTCAGACATAAGAAAAATGTGGCTTTGAACCACACTTTGTCTTAAGCCTGATTTTTCTTTTCCACCAGGAATTTTGCGAATTCATCTGCCGGAACCGGTTTGGAGAAATAATAACCCTGAACGATATCACAGCCCATATTCTTCAAAGTCTCCATCTGTTCCTTATTCTCCACGCCTTCCGCAATGACCGGTACATTCAGATAATCGGCGATATCGATGATGATCTCGATCATTCTCGTGTCTTTACCGTTCTCAAAGGCTTTGCGTATGAATCCCATATCGATCTTTAAGGCGTCGATCGGTAAGGAGGAGATCATGCTCAATGATGAATATCCGGTCCCGAAATCATCCATTTCGATCTTAAAGCCGATTGACCTTAACTGTTTGACCATATCGATGATACGATCGGAATCTTCGGTATAGGCCGATTCGGTGATCTCCAATAAGAACTCTTCCGGAGTCAGTTTATGTTTATCCAGAAGGATCTTAAAGTTTTCAACCAGGTCCGCTTCAAACATATCCACTCTTGAAACGTTGACGCTTACCGGGACCGCTATTCCCAGATCCTTCTTCCACTTGTTGATCTGACCGACGACTTTATTCCAGACAAAACCGTCCAGCTGTCTCACCAGACCGTTCTCTTCAAATAAAGGCACAAAGATACCCGGTGAGATCACACCCAGATCCGGATGAAACCATCTGACCAGAGCTTCGGCGCTTGTTAATACGGGCTGATCTTTCTGGATATTGAACTTCGGCTGATAGTAGACTTCAAACTGTTCGTCTTGAATGGCTTTCTGGAAGTCATCGATCAGCTGTTCCGCATACATCTCCTTGTCATGGAGCTTGCTGTCATAGATCGCAATGCTCTTGTTGAAATTGTTGCGGATCGTATCGGCAGCCAGTTTGGCTCTGTCGAATCTTCTTTCAATATCAATCGATTTATCCACATTGGAATAGACACCCATTCTTAATCTTATCTTCAGCGAACCGTCTTTACTGACGAGGTCTCTGGTTGCCTGATTCAGAATATCGGCGTATATCTCTCGATGCGGACAGTAAACTAAAAAGTTATCCGCATCACGACGGGATACAATACCGCCTTCCTCTGCGACACTGTCACGGATATTCTGGCCGATCTTACAGAGAACTTCATCGCCATAAGCCTTACCGAAACGTTCATTGAGGATATGGAAGTGATTGATGTTCAGAACGATCGCATCTGTTTCGATATCTTTGTGGTAGTGATCATATTTTTCCGCATAACGGTAGAAGTATTCACGGTTATATAAACCGGTCAAGGCATCTCTTTCGGTATCATGAATAATATCCCTGTCTTCACTTAACTCGATGGTCCTTTTGACTCTGGCCATGATGACGTCTTTTGGCGGATAAGGTTTAGGAATGAAATCGGCAGCTCCGAGTTCCAGACACTCAACTTCGGCCTTGTCATCAGCCGTCATGACGATGATCGGAATATGGAGATATTCATTATCGGCTTTGATGTTGCGTAAGAAAGTCTTGCCATCAATACCCGGCATGATCAGATCCAGCAGGATCAGGTTAAGATTGTCACCCTTTTCTTTGACGATCTCAAAAGCTTCCTCACCGTTTTCAGCCAGCAGGATATCATATTCTTCTTCCAGGGTATGTCTGAGGATCTCCCTGTTGATCATTTCATCATCAACGATCAGGATGATTCTTTTTCCGCCATGGGAATGGAACTTCACATTGCTCTTTGTCATAAATAACACCTGCACTTTTAATCACGGGTAATGGCACCCATACTCTTAAGCTGCTGCTTGCGCTCATACATCAGATTATCAGCCTTCGTGAAGACCGCATGGAAGGTATTGTCGGTTACCGGATCAAAATCGGCCATGCCTAAAGAAGCCACGACCTTACCGGTACCGAGATTGCTTTCGATTTCTTCGTTGATGGCTCTCATGATTTCGTGACGGTTATCAAAATCACTTCCCTGCAAGACAACCGCAAATTCATCACCGCCGATCCTGTAGACCGGAGAATGTTTATAGTATTCACAGATCAGATCGCTGGCTGCCCTTATATAGTTATCACCGGCCTTGTGACCCAGAGTATCATTTATATATTTCAGGCCGTTGACATCACAGACCACTACTGCAAAGTCCTTAGCTTCACCTTTATAGATCGTCTCCGCAATTTCTCTTTCCTGCTCGACATAGGCATGCTTACTCTTGACGCCTGTCAGAGGATCCTTATACGCAACCTCATAAGCTTTATCTCTTTCGCTGGTTGCCTTATTTTCCCATTTCCTTAAAGAGAAGTGATTTATCAGCATCGCCGTAAGACCCATCGTAAATAATCCGATAACGATCAGACTGTTGATAGTATTGGACCTTCTGATCTCACTCATCATCTTTGAGATGAAGGTATTCTCATCAAGTGCGAGAATACTCGGATCGGCTGTTCCGTTATAGTAACTGCTGATCGTCTCGATCGTCGAACTTGCCAGCTGATCTTCCATGCGTCCAGACCAGATCATCGTCATCATGATGATCAGAGCCAGAATGGAGATCCAGACAATAATCGCCTTACCGAAACGGCGGGCATGGTCTTTCGCAATAACCCTTCGGAAATAGAAGAAGCCCAGGATCGACCAGATGATTACCAGAATATATGTCTCGGTAGCCAGCGTATCATTTGTGAACAGATTCGGGAACAGCAGATAGATCGCAAAAATGATCATCACCGCAAAGACAAATCCGCCGGTAAATATCTCTTTTTTATCTCCTGTACCACGGGCTGTTTTATAGGCTGCAGCAGCCACAAATCCATAGACGACCGTTGATCCCAAGGTCGTAATATCGACGATCCAGCCGATCGTGGTACGTCCCAAAAACGGAATTATAAGTGAAAGTGCTGCTACCAGCAGCATCGCATTGGCCGGTATGTCTTTTTCATTAAGCTGGGCAAATCTTTCCGGTAAGATACCATCACGGGATACCGCGTAGAAGAGTCTGCTCAGAGCTCTGAGATTACCGATCAGACTGGTCAAGACCAGTGCCAGCAGACAGGCCATCAGTATATGAATACCCGTACTGCCCATATAGTAATCAGCTGCATAGAATGCCGGTAAACCTTCAATACTGCTGAATTCATTCAGTCTGCTTATATAATCCAGCCAGCTTGAACAGCCTGCCGGATAAGCCGAAACGCTTAACAGTATGACAAACAGATATAAAGCCGTTGTGGTAATAACTGCAGCGAAAAGGATCTTATATAAGCTGGAAATTCTGAAATTATATTCTTCCGAAGAATGGGTAATATTCTCAAAACCGATGAATGCCCACGGCGAGATCATCGTGATATGGATGATCTGAGAAATCGGTAATCTGTCCGGAATAAACGAGGGGTCATAAATAAAGGATGTCGATCCGTGTTTAAGCATTGCCACCAGGAAACAGGCAGAGATACCGATCGTAAAAATCAGTACAAAAACGATCATGACCTGAGCAGCCGCTTCCTTGGATTTGATACAGAGATAGGTGGCAGTCAGGATCGCAAACAAAGTCAATAATGTTTCGCCCAGATAGACATCATATCCGAAAACGGTATACAGATAACCAAAACGGAAAGCGTTGTTCAGGAAGTAGCGGGCAAATAACGGCAGACTCGTCGCATTGGCCCAGAACATGGATATATAAGTCAGAGAAAGAAACCATGACACAAGAAAAGCTCTGTCGTAACCGAAAACATTCTTGGTGTAGGTATAGACACCGCCCGCATCAGGATAACGGTTGGCCATATAGTGGAAGTTGCGTGCTGCCAGCAGCATGATCGCTCCTCCAATCAAGAGACCGCATATCGAACCCAACGGTCCGGCTTGTGAAAGATAGTCGGAACTGGTCACCACCAGGGATCCCCAGCCGACACTCGTGCCGACCGCCAGAGCCCAGGCTGCCATCGGTGACAGATACGGTTTCAGACTCTTAAAGCTGATTTCTGCAGATTTTTTCTCTGACATAATTAATACCTTTGTTTCAAATTATTACTATAAAATAGCTAATATAATTTTATCACCAGAGTATATTTCCCTAATATAAAAAGGAAACCTGATGTTTCCTTTATAAGTGGAATTCTCTTCTTCAGAGACATTCATTATTTCTTCAGCTCTTTCCAGTTGAGACTGTTCAGATCGCTCTGATCGAGTGCATTACCCGAAACACCGTAGACATCGCCATACTGGTTCTGATAGACGTGATCTGCTGTTACACTCACATCCACATTGTTTCCGTAACTTGTCGTATAGGTGTTGACACCCATGGTAGCCTGCGAACGGGCTTCAGATATCCTTGAATCGGAAGCCATCTTCTGATTCCAGGAGTCCATGATCATATCGGACATGGCAGCCGAGTTTTGTGCCAGAGTCTGGTTAAGGCGCTGCCGGTTGTACTGCAGTTCCATCTGTTTCTGCAAAGCGATCTGCTGATACTGTGCAGCTTCCTGAGCCATATTGCCCATCTTTCTGCTTAGAAGATCGGCTTCCAGCTGATAGAGTGACGGATCAGGGATCAGTGTACTTATCCAGGTCATGAAGACCGGTAAAGCTTCTTCTTCATATTCGTTGTAGTAGATACAGAAATAGGAACGAGCTTGGCCATACATGATGTCATCGACGTGTTTACCTTTGCCGAAAGGCTGATTGCCTTTACTCATCTTATCGGAAAGCTTATCCAGAGCCGATGGTGTGAAATCCAGTTCCGCTCCTTCGTAGTCCATACCGGCTAAGACCGTGATGTCTCTTTTTTCGATCTTGCCCGCATACTTATACAGAATGCTTCCATAACGGCTGTTTAAGATGACCGGGGTGACACCGATGAAAGTCGCATAGTTATCGATATCGCGTCTTAACTCATTGGCTGCCGCCTGCGGATTCTTGGAGAAATAGGTAGGTGGTGTGGCCTTCGCGTTTACGATCAGCTTGCCTCCCGCAAACCTTTCAGCCTCTTTCTGCAGATAATCTTCTATTTCCATATATTTCTGATAGCCGTTCTTGGTGTCATAGGCGGTAAAATGTTTCATGCCTTTTAAAGCAAGATTCTTCAGTTCATGGAAGAGTTCCTTGGAATATGAAGACATATAGATGCCGTGATGCGGTGCTCTTGCGGAAACCTTGCACAGGAATGGCACCATTTCGGATTGCCAGTACTGATCATAGACTGCATCAGGTTCATAGTCTGATGGCATATTGGCGCTGGCGATCTTTATTCCTTCTTTGGAAATATATTGATATTTATTGTATGTCTGAGTCATGGGTATTTCTCCTCTGACTTAATTATATAAAAAACCGTGCCTATTCTTCATCAGACACGGTTTCTTCATCATTAATGATATCGATCATACTCGGTTTCTCTTTCGTGTTTTCAGACACAAAGCGATAGAAATCCGATTCTTCGATCTCGATCGACATCGCATATCTGTTTTTGACGATGTTGATCATATTTTCCAGATACGCATTGAGACGGTCTTCATCATATTCATCGGTATCGATAAGCCAGATGGTCTCGCCTGTCGCAAAATTATACTTCACATAATCGGTAACGAAACTCTTATTGTAGAACTGCGCAATATGATTGCCGTTGCCGAAGATGTCGGTGCCCGCATAGAGACGGGAATCATAGGAGATGTTGAAGAGGTTTAAGACTGTCGGCAGGATATCCACATTGCAGCACGGGGTATCTACTACAATGTTTTCCTCAAGACCCGCATTATAGATAATACAGGTCGACTTGAAACTGCCGAAGTCATTATCGATATCTTCACCGGTAATACTCTTATAACCTGCGTCAGTCAGATAGTAAGGGTAATGATCACCGGTCAGTACGATCACAGTATTTTCTAACTTGCCTGCTTCTTCCAGTCTTTCCAGCAGATAAGTCATGGCCTTTTCCAGTTCGTAGTTGGCAGAGAGATATCCGGTTGCGCTGATCGCATAGGAACTGTCGACCATGGAAGTTATGGTATTCAGATTACGGTAAACCATGACATTATCGCTCGTGTAGTTTCCATGACCTGAGAAAGTCATGTAGTAGGTAATGAAACGGTCGTCATTGATATAATCATCGATCGACTGTTCCATCATCTCAAGATCGGATGAAGGCCACGAGGTCGTAAAGGTCATGCCGTCATTCATGAACTTGCAGGTAAAGCCCATGTTCGGTAAAGTCTCATTACGTCCGTAATAGGCACCTAAGTAGTTGTGGTAGGCTCTGCTTTGTAAGCCTTCCGCTTCATTGAACATGTTGCCTAATGCCAGAGACATATCCTTATTTATAGACTGTCCCATCGTACCGGTCAGATTACCCATGTTGGTATTCTGTCTGGCAACATCAGGCCATAAACCGGTCAGGAACGCATATTCACCATTAGTGGTAACGTTCTTGAAAGAGTTGTAGTAATTGTTTAAAACGATACCGTTATTGGCCAGTTTGTATAGCGTCGGGGTTATTTCCGGATCGATAGCCATTGAAGAGAACGATTCGGCACAGATATATATAAGGTTATAGCCTTCGAATAATCCTGTGTATTCATTCTTTTCGCTTGGTGAAACATTACTCAGATATTCACATAAGGCAACGATCGTCGGATCATCAGTCAGTTCTTTGAGTTCGTTGAAATCGATGTTCTCATTGACGTTATAAGAAACGACTTCACTTTTTTCTTCCTCAACAGTTTCTTCTTCAATCTTCGTTTCGGTTTCAGCCTGTAAGACCATCGTCGTATCACTCGTACCAAAGAAGGTATAGCGTAATTCGACTAAAAAGTTGGAGATGATGCCGAGCTTGTTTGAAGCGGTATCGGTATCGATATAGCGGCTGTGATATGCGCCATAAGCCGTATGATCAGCTGTTCCGCTAAGCGGCAGTGCAAACACGATCAGTGACCACATCGCAAACGCCACAAGAACATTGCTCAGACGGTCAGTCAGGCGGTAGTGTTCCATAGCCAGATGATTACTGAAAGTCAGAACCAGTTCCAGAATGATCGGTAATTCAAAGATAATGATCATACCGATATTCTCTTTGATCGTTGCGACTAAGCTCCAACCGAAGTTACTTACCGCGCTCTTTCCCACGCCCATCATCGAAGCGGAGAAAAGCGAACCGAAAGTCTTGTAGTACATATAATCAGTCAGATAGAAAAGCGAAACCGCAAACAGGACGATAATGCTGATAAACGAGTTCAGCTTGTTCTTTCTGGCAAACCAGCCGTTCAGCGCATTCAGCATAAAAGCTACCGGAATCAGGAACAGGAAGTTCCAGATCGTGAAACCTTTGAATGAAGAATGAAGCTGATAATAAAGAAGCAGTTCCCAGTATAAAAGCACAAGAAAATGACCCAGCAGATCTTTCAGGGTCTTCTCTATCTTTTCACTTTTAACCAGTTTCAAAAGTGCTTCCATAGAAATAAGATTTTAGCACTTTTTATCCTTATTAGTAAGCGCAAACCAACGAAAAAAACTATATTTTTCAAATGTAAGCGCAAACATCATTTGTTTTCTTTATTTAAGCAGATCCTTTTTCCTGAAATTCGATCTTAACGATCTTCATTCTGACGATATGATCACAGAACCGGATCATCGCTTTATGAAACAGACTCAGTTCATTTATGATGTCACGGTACCCGCGCATATAGCTTCTGGCACTGATCTTTTTAAAGCTGCCGTTCCACTTCTCTATTTCCTTTTCATCTTCCAGAGAAAACAATGCATCGACATTACTGATACCGGCTTCCTTCAACCAGGTCTTTCTCATCATCCGGGCACCGGTTTTGTTGCAACTGTCAAACACCAGTACGCCTCCCGGAAACTGCTCAGACATATCTTCGATCAGTTTCTGTATTTCTTCCTTCTTCAGATAATAGAAGACACCGGCCGCAAAAAAGATCACTCCCTTGCTGCCATCGATCTTTTCAAACCAAGAGCGATCACAAAGATCACAGGCGATATTTGTTTCTCTTTCTGAACTGCCGATTATCTCATTCCTTATTTCGATCACATCCGGAAGATCGATGTTGTAGCCTTTACATGATCCGTTATCGACTTTCTGAAACGTATCATCAAGACCGCATCCCAGATTGACTACTGCGGCATAAGGATATCTGTTAAGATAATCCTTTATTTCATAAATCAGATCATAATGACGCTGAGCTACCTCCAGCGCACCGAAAAGACCGGCCTTAGATTTCATGACTTTTTCTTTGGATGCAAAATCGTAATCCAGACTTTCACAGATCGATTCAGCTTCCTTATCCTCAAACAGCGATGGATAATTATCGACACAGACTTTTCTGGCATATAACGGAATGATCAGCGTTTCCTGTACGGTGTTTTTCTCAATGTGATATTTCTTATCCATAAACAGATCTCCACATCTATTCTATCACTTATAGTTAGCATAAGCTAACCTTTTGTATACATTACGATTTATCTGTATCATTAAATCATGAAGAAACTTCTCTTAGTAATAATTATCCTGATCTTATTTACGGGCTGTCAGAATAAAGAAGAACCGGGAAAGGAAGAATATATGGAAAGACTGTCTTTTGAAGGAAGAAACTTTATGTTCAATCTGGATTTCTCCGATGGAACGGAATTTGAATGGTACGCGATATATAAGACACCCAATGTAGAAATCGATAAGAACGAAATAAAAGTCATACGCACCGATCCTGCCTCTTCCGGCGGTGAAGGCATGTATCATTTCGAAGGTCATGTGAGTGATGATGAAGACGGACTGCTGATCTTGAAATATGCCCGCCCGTGGGAAGGTGACGGAGACTATCAGACTTATCAGATAAAATCACAGAATGGCGAAATAAAAGAGATAAATGACAAGACTGAATATATCTATTCCGATTTTGAATTCATCAGATCAGTCAACGGCGGTATCTATTTCCATCTGCCGAATACCTGGGACTATGAGGAATATGAAAACGGAGAAGAACGCGGTTATTCTATAAAACCCGATGGCGAAGAATCCTATCTTGAACTATTCCATGTACCGGCTGTTGAACTTGATACCTCTTCACTTAAAGAAGAAAAACTGTATATCGAAGAAAAAGAATTTACGATGTACACAAAAGAAGATGATGAGAGTTTCCTCTTCATCTGCAATGCCGATAATAACTGTCTGAAAAGTAATGGTGCCATCTACTGGAAGGAATACTTCCCGGACATCATCAAGATTCTCAACTGTGTAAATTACTGAAAAATCTCCTGAACAGGAGATTTTTCATATCATATTCACTCTTTTGTCTGTTAATGAATCAGGTTGTTTTCCTGCATGTCTGCAAAACCATTAACCATTGCGCGATAGATGTTATCGAGCTCATCATCTCCTATTATCGGATCATACTCCAGATTGTAAACATCGAACAATTCACACAGTGTTTCTTCTGTAAAATCGTTATTAAACGTCAGGGATGATGGCTTGAGGTCGTGTTTTTCCAGAATCTTAACAATCCTGAAACCAATACCGGACATCTCGCTTTCCGTTGCCAGATCATATCCAACAATCAATTCTGTTTTCTGATCATAAATAATTGTCAGATAAGAAACCTGTTTCTCACTTAATGTCGGAATGGCATAGATACCGATACTTATGTCTCTTCTGTTTTTCGCGGTTATTGAAAGATCACCGATCCTGCTGACTTTAAATGGAAGAACGGGATCTCCTAATTCAAGATATGTATATTCACCGATAGAGAATCTGTCTTCCTCAAGATAAAACTGAACGATATGGAAAAGATCGCCTTCAATGCATCGTTCACCGACGGTTTCTTTCATTTCATCATATATTATCAACAGTGACTCCAGAACAGCACCGATCATATCACGCTGTTTCTTACCAGGAATAAGAGGTCCTTTCAACCGGTCTAAACTGAAAATCAACGGAGCTTCCGGAAGTTTTTCTCTCTTGAGGGTTTCTTTCAGTTCAGGGGTCATGAAGCCTTCGGGATCATCTAAGGCGGCTTCACAGTAGCTCACTCTGGCAGGCAGATCAGGATATGAACCTTCTTCGGCACTCATAAAATGATAATTGTATTCCATATCCTTTCTGTCACCGTAAATAATGACGTTGCGGTCACTATTGTAATATCCCAGCAGCTGAACAAAAATCTCTTTATTATTGATATACAGTTCCAGCAGATTGTCAGAACAGAATTTTTCAAAGATTCCGGTATCTTTAAGTTTCTTTGCCAGTTCGACACATTTTACATAAGAATAAGATCCGAACTTCTTCGGCCTGGCCGGTTTTTCCAGTCTGTTTCTTTCAAACTCGATAAATGATCCTATATCGTCGATTTTCTCACCTAGTTCTTTGAAAGAATAGCCATGTAAAATTCCGCGCGGTAAAGTTCCGCCGAATTCCATCATCAGTTCCTGCAGCTTTTCCCGGTCTATTTCTTCTCCGGTTTCTTTTTCCAGCAGGTCCATAAACTTCTCTTCATCAGACATGACATACTCTATCGCTACTGCCTGTTTGAACAGATCATTTCGATCAACATTTTCCTGACAGTTCAGGTTCATTATAAAATCTTTAAGTTCATCAAAAGCTTTATTGTTTTTCATATCAAAGATGTCGATATAATTCAGTATATCTTTCGGATTATCAAATACTTTTTCCAGACTTGAATAGTAGAATCCGGAAAGCTGTTCGTCTTTCAGCATTTTTTCCACTTCTTTTTCGTGATACATGGACACCAGTTCGTCTTTGGTAATACTGATCATTTCTGTTTTGACTAAGGCGTTTATCGTTCCGTAAATATCTGCTGTATAAAAACTCTCATATTCTTTCGGGAAATAGAAAGCGATTTTGTCTACAAGATCATCGATGTTGATCGGTCCGTAAACGGTCGTTAATGCAATAATGATATCCGCCATTTTTTTAAGCTGAGTTTTTGTTTTCTTTTCCAGAGAAAGATCTTTCATAGCTCTCCTTTCACCTTAAGGTGATCCTGAACAATATGTATATTATGCATCGTATATTATTGGTCTCTTCTATTTATTTATATTTTAATTTATTCTGAAAATCCAGCTCAAGTTCCTATACAATATATCTTGTCAGATATGTTTAAATCTATTAAAGAAAACATCGAACCAAACAGAAAACTTCGCATCGCGGAAATAGCGATTATCATTTTACTGTTTACTGCGACATTTTTTTCATTTGCGCTCGGATTAAATAAGATCAATTCCTTTTCCGGCAATACCACTTATGTCGGTACCGTTGAACTACAAAGACAGTTTGATGAAGAAGACTATGATGAGGATTCTACGATCTGTGATGTCATCTACCAGAAAGATGATAAGTCACTGATCGTTTCCTATCCTTATGAAGAATATATAAAACTGGAAAACGTATCCATAACCGCTTATGAATACCTGACTGATAATGGCATCAGCCTCTGTTTTGAACACGATAATCCTTCTAGTGAAGAAATAGCTTCTGTCTACCGTCAGGTCATGGCTGATCGGACAGCTGCACTGTTTAATATCTCGATTGTCTCGTTTATCCTTGGCATCTCTTTACTGATCGTGCTCTTATGTTCAAAATACTTCACGACCTATGAGAAGTGCTGGTTCTTATCGATCATAATCCTTTCGGCGATCTTTGCGATCCTCTTCCCGGAAGAAAGTGCAAATGGTGTCAATGGCATCGTGATCATGTTCCTGTACCTGCTGGATATCATTCTCAATATTCTCTGTGAACTGCTGATATCCAAACAGTCGCGATACAACTTCCTGGTTTCCGTAGGTGTTGAAATAACCGAGATCATCATCTGTATCGTTCTGATGTACCGCTTCGCGACAATGGTCGTTACATTGTTCTTCTGGTTACCGATCGACATCTTGAGTTTCATTAACTGGACCAAACACATCGACGACGATCAGAAAGAACTGACTGAAGTAAGAAAGCTCAAAGGTTATCAGGAAGTTCTGGTTATTGTCGGTATCGCTGTATGGACTCTGGTGGTAGGTTATTTCATCAGCGGATTGAACATTCAGACCGATTTCTTCAATAACCGTTCATTAGAAACATTAGTCGTCTATATCGATGCCTGTGCTTCCGCTGTGGGTATCGCCAACGGACTGTTTATCTTCTTCCGCTTAAGAGAACAGTGGATCGCCTGGTATGTGTGTGCTGCCTTGGAGTCCATCATCAATATCCTCTCGGGACAGTATGTCCTGCTGATCCTGAAACTGGGTTATTTCACCAATACGACCTACGGCTATATCAAGTGGAGCAGGTATATAAAACAGCACAGTACAACAAAAGAATCGGTATTTTGATTTAGAACAGAGATACTAATATAATAGATTTATTGATAGGAGAATTATTATATGGCAATTGAAGCAGGAGATTTTAGAACCGGATTAACCGTTATGGTCGATGGTGACCCTTGGCAGGTCATTGAATTCATGCATGTAAAGCCGGGCAAAGGCGCCGCTATCTTAAAAACAAAAATGAAGAACCTCAAGACTGGTTCTACACAGGAAAGAAACTTCAACGCGTCAACGAAGTTTGAACCGGCAATGATTGAAAAGAAGAAGGCTCAGTATTCTTATTCAGCTGATTCCACTTATTACTTCATGGATCAGGAAACATATGAAACTCATGAATTAAGTGAGGAACAGCTCGGTTTCAACAAGTACTTCCTTATCGAAGGCTGCGAAATCATGCTGATGTTCTTCGAAGGAAACGTACTGGATGTTTCTTTACCGGCCAGCGTTGAACTGACAGTTACGGAAACCACTCCGGCCATCAAAGGTGCACCTTCAACTCAGACCAAGGATGCCGTTCTGGAAACAGGACTGACAACCAGAGTTCCGCAGTTCATTGAACAGGGTGAAAAGATTATCGTTTCCACACTTGATGGAAAATACTCAGGGAGAGCTTAACAGCTCTTTTTCTGATATGAACAGAACTGTTCTTGTTACCGGTGGTGCTACAGGAATCGGTAAAGCAATTGTCCGCGAACTTGCTGCCAACGGTTATGATATCGCCTTTACTTATCTGAACTCTGAGAAGCAGGCTCTTGAATTACAGAAAGAGATAACTGATACATATAAGGTAAAGTGTCTGACATTTAAGACTGATGTCTCAAATGAAGATGAAGTAGATAAAACGATTACTGCTATCGAAAACGAATTAGGAAATATCGATATCCTGATCAATAATGCCGCTATCGATTTATCCAATTTATATCATCTTAAAACCGCCGAAGAATTCCGCAGGACACTGGATGTGAATGTCGTAGGTGCCTATAACTGCTGCAAGCGAGTAGCTGATAAGATGATGGAAAAACAGTATGGCAGGATCATCAATATCTCTTCCACCAACGGTATGAATACCTATTATCCGATGAGCTTCGACTATGACGCTTCCAAAGCCGCACTCAATTCTCTGACTCACGATCTGGCTGTGCAGTACGCTCCATACATCCATGTGAATGCGATTGCTCCGGGCTTCATCGGAACCGAAAAAGAACTCGACGGTTATGACGAAGAGTTCCTTAAAGAAGAGACCGATAAGATTTTATTAAAGCGTTACGGCAAGCCTGAAGAGGTTGCCAGACTGGTCAGATTCCTGATCAGCGATGACGCCGATTATATAAACAACAGTATTATCCGCATTGACGGCGGACAGACAGGAAGTTATTAAACTTCCTTTATTTTATTCAGAGCTGACAAGATCGAAAGCTTTCCGTATTCCTCAGACATACCGCCCTGGAGATATAAGGTATACGGTTCAATGACCGGTGCATCCGCGCTGAGCTCGATCGTAGAGCCCTGAGTAAAAGCACCACAGGCCATTACTTCATCAAATGGATAACCCGGCATCGGAGCCGGTAAGACTTTCACAAACGAATCAACCGGTGAAGATTCCTGGATACCCTGAGTAAAGCGGACCAGTTTCTCTTCACTACCCAGTTCAACGGTCTGAATGATATCAGTCCGTTTTTCATTATATTTAGGAGAAACATTCCTGTATCCCAGTTTCTCTAACATATATGCCGAAAAGACCGCTGTCTTCAAAGCACTCTTGACCGCATTTGGTGCCATAAACAGGCCTTTAAAGAAAGAGTTGTTCAGATTGAAGTTGGCACCCTGTTGTTTACCGATACCCGGAGCTGTCAGTCTTTCCGCCACCATATAGATCAGGTCTTTTCTGCCGGCAACATATCCACCGGTCGGTACGATCCCTCCGCCCAGATTCTTCATCAGAGAACCTACAGTGATATTCGCTCCAACATGTCCGGGTTCTCTTTCTTCCACGAGTTCCCCATAACAGTTGTCGACCATGATTATTACTTCGTCATTAACTTCTCTGATTCTCTTAATCAGTTCTTCGATCTGAGAAATCATTAATGACGGTCTTGAAGAGTAACCTCTGGATCTCTGTATTTCGACCAGTCGGACATTCTTTTCTTTTAATCTATTTATGATCTTTTCCGTATCAAATTCATTATCCTTGAGATCGATCTGTTCGTATTTAACGCCATGAGCTTTTAATGATTGCGATGATTCACCATAGATACCGATCATTTCCTGTAACGAATCATAAGGTGTTCCCGTTAAAGAGATCATCGTATCGCCATGTTTAAGTAAAGCCGAAAAAACAAGATACAGGGCATTGGTTCCGCTCATGATCTGCGGTCTGACTAAGGCATCTTCACATCCTAATACTTCCGCAAAGATCTTTTCCAGCTTATCTCTGCCACTGTCAAAATTACCGTACCCGTTGATATCCGCAAAATCGGAATAGGATACATTATTCCTGATGAAAGCCGAAAGGATCCGATCCGAATTAGCTAAGGCAATTTTATCGATCCCTTCATATATCTCTTTCAGATCCTTATCTGATTCTTTAGCTATTCTTAATAATTCTTTATCGATGTTTTCAATAATCATGACTTTTCTCTCTTTTATCTGTTACTTAATAATATTATCACTATTTGTGAAAGGGTATAATTTAAGTGAAGACGGAGAACAGATAATATGAAACTATACTTTATCGGAGCTGATCATGAAGTAACGGGAAGCTGTCACGTGATCGAAATTCAGGGAAGATATATCATGCTGGACTGTGGTATGGAACAGGGAAAGGATGTCTTTGTGAACGAAGATCTTCCTGTCAAACCTTCACAGATCGATGCAGTCTTGCTTTCTCATGCCCACATTGACCACTCGGGTCTTTTACCTAAACTTTATGCGGATGGCTTCAATGGAAAGATCTGGTGCACCGAAGCAACCAGACAGCTGTGTGAGATCATGCTGCTGGATTCGGCACACATTCAGGAATCGGAAGCCGAATGGAATAACCGCAAGAATAAAAGAAGCGGCAGAAAACAGGTCAAGCCTTTATACACCGTATATAATGCTCAGGATTGCATGAACTGTTTTGAAACGGTTGAATACGGAGAAACATTTACACCTGTTGAAGGTGTGGAAGCCAGATACGAAGACGGCGGACATATTCTCGGCAGTGCGATAACTTATCTGACTCTTGAAGAAAACAGCAAAAAGAAGACACTGGCCTATACCGGAGACTTAGGCAATACCGGCATGCCGATAGTAAATGATCCGACAGATAGAGAAACAAGTGATTATGTGATCACTGAATGTACATACGGAGACCGTCTTCATAATAAAATCGAAGATCCGCTTACCCAGTTAAGCAAGATCATGGACACCACCTTCACAAGAGGAGGAAATGTCGTCATTCCGGCTTTTGCGGTCGGCAGGACCCAGGAGATCCTGTATTTTGTCAGAGAGATCCTGGAAAGAAAGATGCTTGAATATACAGATTTTGATGTCTATGTGGACTCTCCGATGGCTGTTGAAGCAACCGAGATCTTTGCGGATAATACCTTCGGTTACTATGATGAGGAAGCGATGAAGATCCTCAAAGCCGGTGGACATCCGCTCGTCATACCTAACCTTAAAGTAACCGTCAGTACCGAGGACTCCAAAAAGATCAATCTCTCCGAAAGACCGTCTTTGATCATCTCCGCTTCGGGAATGTGTTCGGATGGACGTATCAAACATCACCTCAAACATAACTTATGGAGACCTGAATGTACGATCGCTCTGGCCGGATATCAGGCTGAAGGAACGCTGGGAAGAAAACTTGCTGATGGCGAAGAAGATGTCAGGATCTTCGGTGAAGATATTCATGTTGCTGCAGAAATCGTTCAGCTTCAGGATGTCAGTGCCCACGCAGATAAAAACGGTCTGATCAGCTGGCTGACAGATAATCCAGATAAACCGGATATGATCTTTGCGGTACATGGAAATGATGAAGTATGTTCATCGTATGCAGAACTGTTAAATAACGATTACGGATATAATGTCTCGGCTCCATATACCGGATATATCTTTGATCTGTTAAAAAATGAATACATTTCTGATGAGGCTCCGGATAAAGTTCTTACTCCTAAAGAAAAACAGGAAAAGATCAGGGAAGACATCAACAGAGAACAGGATACCTATACCCAGAACAAGTATTACAACGAACTGATGGAAAAAGGACAGAAGCTGATCCGTCTGATCGAAAAAAGAAAAGATGCCCGCAACAGCGAGCTCAAGAAGTTCCTTAAGGAAGTCGATAAACTGGTGGACAGATGGGATTAGTCTGTCAGCTTATGGCATAGCAAAATATTAAATTATATAATTCTGTTAATGAAGATAATATATAAAATATTCCCCAAGGATCTGAAGATCACGCTCTTCGGTATCGGGTGGTGGTTCTATACCATACTTACAGCCTTAACGCTGTTTATAGTTTCCTACATCGGAAACAGGTTTTTAAATTATGATCAGCGCCTGAGAATGATCCTGATCATCAGTATCATCGAATTCATAATTATGCGTATCTACAAGTATTCGCTCAAGTATATCCGTTCTGATTACAACTACTACAACGAACTGCCTTGTTATCTGTGCAACCAGTCGACGATCTTATGCATCATCGCCTCAATGTTCAATAACACGCACATCATGGCCTTCTGCATCATTATCGGTACCTTGGGTGCTGTGCTGGCTTTTGTCCTGCCTGACAGCTACAACAAGGATCAGCCTTTCTATTCCGCTCAGGCTGTTGGTTTTTACGGTTACCATGGCTTACTGATCGTAACGTGTCTGAGTTTCTATACTCTCAATGTCTATACACCCGATCTTAAAGATGCTCTATGGAATATGTTTATGATCTTTTTCCTGGCCTGTCTGGCCCACGTTATAAATGTCTTTCTGATAAAGACCGGTCTCAATCCAAAAGCCAATTATGTCTATACCGTTTATCCCGATAACGGTTTTCTTAAGATGTTATATAAACTGAATCCTCATCAGCTGATATACATGCTTCCGATCATGTTTATCTTCGGAGTGTTCTCTTTTGTATTGCTGCTTATAATGTAATTTTTACAGTTTCACAGACATTTATTTTTATATCTTTTTAATCAGGTCTAACAAAAATAGGTATAAATTTATACCTATTTTTTACCTACTATTCTTTTAAATCTGCTTAATTATAGTTCTTTAAGGTTCTTAATACCAGTTCCTTGAAACGCGGATAATCAAGTCTCATAGCCACATGGGTATTAGGCTCCTTGCCTCTGAATGGTGAACCCTCTGGTGGATCATTCCACTTCTTTGTTGAAGTTAAGTCAATATCCGCTTCGCATTTATCGGTCTGTAAGAAACGCAGATCGGTAACGGTCATACCTCTGGTCAATGTACCGTTAAGTTCAATGTCGACATGGAGGAATGCTTCCTGGATCAGGGTCGGATCGATTGCCCAGGCAACAGCACAGGCATCATGCAGACGGGCATCACCGCCTCTGGCAAAGAAATCACAGAGTTCGGCACCGAAGACTCCGGCAATGTTACCTAAGGAACGCATGCTCTCTTTGAATTCGTCGGTAACAGGACACTGTCTCGTGAGGTTGACACCGACCATATAGAGATTGATTCCGCTGTGGAATACTTTGTATGCTGCTTCGGCATCGACATAGATATTGAATTCCGCTGCCGGTGTCCAGTTTCCGGCATAAGCACCGCCGCCCATGATATACAGAGCATCGACTCGATCAACGATCCTAGGCTCTCTGTTAATGGCAGCTGCGATATTGGTTAATGGACCGGTTGCTGCTAACGTAACATGATCGGTATTCATGACGGTTTCAACGATGAAGTCGACCGCATGTTTGCTTTCAGGCTTACGGATCGGTTCGGTTACGACCGGGCCGTCAAGACCGCTCTTGCCATGAACGTTCGGAGCAGTAATCAGAGTAGTTGTGCTTGGTCCGGCATGTCCCGGATAAACAGGGATATCGGTACGGCCGATCTTTTCCAGTACGACCAGAGCGTTTCTGGTAACGTTAGGCAGATAGCCGTTTCCGCCGACAGTCGTTACACCCAGCAGATCGAGATTCTGTGCTGCCAGCATGATCGCAAATGCGTCATCATGTCCGGGGTCACAGTCCAAAATAAACTTTTTCATTGTCTTCTCCTTCTATTCGACAGTATTTCTTAAAGCTGTATTTTTTATAAATTCTTCGATCGTTTCCCGATCAAAGTCATAAGTCTGTTTGCCGCAGGATATCTTGTATCCCGAAACCGCATTGGCATATTTGGCGGCTTCAAAGATCTCCTTTCCTTCCAGGGTCGCGGCGATGAAGGCAGCACTGAAGCAGTCGCCTGCACCGGTCGTATTCTTTACTTCCACATCATAGGAAGGACATCTTCTCTCTTCACCGTTATTAATGACGATGAATCCTTCCTTGCCCATGCGGGCTATGACTTTATGATCCTCATCCGCAAAGTGGCGCAATGAATCTAGCCAGTTATCCTGCGGATAGAAACTTACAAATTCATCCTTGGCAGAACCGGTCAGATATTTCACATAAGGGATCGTCTTACGGATCGCTTCAACACTGATCGGATCCAGCAGATTCAGATCACTTACTCTGGTATTGAGATCAAAGGAGGTTTCAACACCCGCCTCATAGGCGATCCTGAATACTTCCGGAAGATTTTCTCTCATCGTTCCGTTTGTCAGCATCGTCATACCCGAAGAGTGCAGCCATGAAGCTGATCTGATCTTATCCATGTCGATCCTGCTTAGATCAAGATCGGCATAGGCCTGATCAACTCTCGGGAAACCCCAGAGATGTCTTTCGCCTTCGTTATCGATGAAAGCCAGGACATTGATCGTATTGAGTTCTTCCTTCTCTATCAGCATTCCGGTATCGACACCGAGTTCTTCCATCTTTTCTCTGATGAAACGTCCCCCGAAGTCTTTACCGATCGTGCCCAGGAAAGCCGTATCCACGCCAAGTCTGCTTAACGAAGCGATGGTACCGCCACTGGTTCCGCCTAAGCTCATGCGGTAAGGCATCTCTTTGGCGCTGTTTGAAAGAAGATCTTCAAGTCTGATGTGGATGTCTACACAGGCATCCCCGATAACTATAACTTTATTGAAGCCCTCAGGCATTGCGGGCTGCCTCGACAAACTCCCAGATCTTGACCGGATCCTTGACTCTGCCCGTGATCTCCTGCAGGAACTTCGGGTAAGTCGTCAGTGTGCAGCTGTCGACACCGTACGGATGAGTCTGATGGATAGCTTCCGCAACATTTTCCGCACATAAGCCTCCGGCAATGATGCATTTGACATCAGTTGATTCAATGATCCTTCTGTCGATCTCCCTGTCATGAGTAATACCGGTAGCACCGATGCCGATCGTGCTGTCCGGATCCTTGGTGTCGATGAGGAAGAAATCAGTCGTTGCCTCATAGGCTCTGATCAGTTCCAGAACGACAGGCCACTGTTCCTCGACCGGAATACCGGAATAGACAGGGATCGCCTGCATGATCTTCAGATTAGGGAATTCATCTCTGATCCTCTGCACGCCTTCCGGAGAGATATCTCTGATATCACCGGATAGATGATAGACATCCGGTTCGAATAAGTGTAAGTCGTTGATGATCTCATCCACATCGGTGGCGATCGTCAATCCTACCTTCACAACGCTGTCAGGTAAGGCATCAAAGAATTCCTTGGCCTGTGCACAGTTTTTCTGATGAGGCAGATGTGCCACTTCACCGAAACCGCAGCCGATATGATCGACACCTAATGCTGCCGCAATCTGGGCATCCTTGATCTTCTCGCATCCATAGATCTGTGTAATTACTTTTGCCATAATGTTTCCTCTTTAGTCAGCTATGACTTTCACAAAAAATTTTCTGTCACGCGGTCCGTCAAATTCACAGAACAGCACGCCCTGTGATGAACCTAACATCGCCTTGCCTTCATGGACGATTAAAGTCATTCCGGTACCGCAGATCGCGCTCTTTATATGACCGGCCGCATCGGTCGGCGTATCAAAATCATGAAGGTAATCATAACGCATCGGAATAAGCTTATCCAGCTCTTCCTGAAAATCGACATGTCCTCTTTTGTCCCAGAAAGAAGTGATGATGATACCGGCGGTCGTATGATTGCAGTTGATCACGCAGATCCCTTCTTCAATACCGCTCTTCTTTACCACATCCTGAACTTCTCCGGTCACATCGTGCATACCCTGATAATCGGTATGCAGCTTGATCGTTTCCATATAAGCCATAGTAAGTTACTCCTCTAGATTATTTCAATCTTACTGTTACGGAACCTCTTCGCATCATTGTCTTCGCAATAAGGTTCTTCGTTCTTTCTGAATGGTGCTCTGCCTCTCCAGCATCCTATATATCCGGCAACAAAATCCATCGGGATATGTTCCATCAGCGGATGCATCCAGACGCTTCTGGCTTTCGGGATGGAGAATACTTCAACATTTTCCGGGAAGATCGATGGATCCGCATCGGATATGACAGCCACATGTTTTCTGATAGAAGCAGCTACTTTAACTGTTTCCAGCTCCCTGCTGAAAGCCGGAGAATCTTCATTCGCAATGATGAAGGTTCCGATATGATCGCTATCCTTGATGAAGAAGTTGATATGACACCAGTCTTCACTGTCGTCGTTTGTCGTTAAACCGCCGAAGGCTTCGACCATCTTGGCTGAACCGAAGAAGGCTGTCGCATAATCCGGACCGTCTCCGACAAAGTCCATATTGTCGACTCCGTCTTCTTCCCATTTCTTTGCCAGTTCAAAAGCCTGTACTGATAATCTCTCCATGACCTTTTCATCATAGGAGTTCACATATTCTAACAAACCTTCTCTGCAGGCTACAGCCTGTTGCTCACTCAGCTGTTTCTTGACTCTGCTGATATAGAAACCGAACATCATCAGTGAAAACATCGATGAATAATATGAGGTGACATTCGGTGCCAGATCATATGAAGGTAAGGTCATCGGAATGACATACTTGCAGTTCTGGGCCAGTTTGCCTTCCGGATTGCAGGTAAAGGCAACACTGGTTCCGCCGTGTTCATTTATTCTGATGGCAGCTTCATTGACTCTGGCCGGAGAGCCGGAGATCGAAATGACACATAATAAGTTTCTGCCTAGGATTAAAGGATTCCATCCCGCATAGGTATTGAAGTAACGGGAGAACTCGATATTCCTGAAAGCCTGAGTAGGTGTACCCGGAACCATGCCGGTCTTGGTGGAAGTATCCGCATTCTCAAAAACCGGTTTAGCCGCAATGGCTGCACAGTAGCTGTCACCGCAGCCCGTAATAAAGATATTGCCGGCCTTTAAGGCAACCTCTTCAGGAACGCACTTTTCGAATAATTCGAATGTTTCATTTTCCGCGATCGTATTGATATCTTTGACGCTGTTTCTGATCTGTTCAAGCAGCGGGCTATTGTAGTCGTTATGATTCATAGTTATTCCCCCATTACGCAGACGCTGTAGGTCCTTTCGCGGGGACCGTCATAATCCGCAAAACAGATTTCCTGTTTTCCTTCACATAAGAGTCTGCCGTCTTTTACGATCAGTGACAGTGATGAGCCAAAGAGACTGCTTTTGATATGACCGGCCGCATTCTCCGGAGAATCCTGATGTATGTAGTTGATGCGGGCAGGAACGATGCGGCGCATTTCTTTGACGATATCTTCCAAAACTTCTTCACCAAAAGAAGTGACCTTTAAAATACCGGCTGTCGAATGAGCCGTTTCAACAATTACCGTTCCGTTTGTAATCTTGCTTTCTTTGACTGTTTCGTTTATTTCGGCAGTGATCTTCTGTAAGGAATCTCTGCCTGTAGTAAGCCTGAATTCTTTAATGTAGACCATCTTGCCTCCTAAATGATTTTTATTTCCGTACCGCTCTTTAAGCGGTTATTGCAGATATCAGTATTATATTTCGGATCATCCTGGCGGAATGACTTAACGCCTTTTAATTCGCCGATATAGCCCGCAACCAGATCAAACGGGATATGCTGCATGAAAGGATGCATCCAGAAATATTTTGCCGATGGTACAGTGAATACTTCCATATCCTCCGGGAACTCACTCTTATTGGCGTCCGTTACGATCATACATGGACTCTTCAGAATTTTAACCGCATCGATCGTTTCCAGAACTCTTCCAAAAGACGGAGTTGTTTTATTTACGGTCACGACTCTGCCTATCTTTTCCGGTTCCAGTAAGAAATAGTTGATATGACACCAGTCTTCTGAATCATCATATGTTGTATAACCGCCGAAACATTCAATGACCTTGGCCGAACCGAAATATGCCGTTGCGAAATCGGCATAGTCACCGATAAAGTCTTCAGCCTTGAGATCTTTCCATTTCTGAGCTATTTCAAAAGCTCTTTCCGCATAGCCTTCCACTTCCTTCTGACATCTGGAAGTGTAGTCCAGCAGTTCCTTATGCATGGATTCATATTCAAGCGGTGTGATACTGTTTCTGACTCTTCCTATTCTTAAAGCGATCATAAACAGCGTCAGCATTGACGCATTATAGGTGATCAGACCCGGCTGATACTCTCCGTCTTTCGGTAAACCGACATCGATACAGTGATGACAGGTCTTAGCCAAAGGCGAATCCGGATTGGCAGTGATCGCGATCGTGTTGGCTCCGTGTTCGACGGCTCTTTTTGCGCCTTCGATCACTCTGGAAGCCGTACCGGAGAAAGAGATCAGAATGACTAACGGCGTGTTAGGCGAATAACCAAGATTCTTATTGTTTAAGATACGGGAGAATTCAATCGCCCGTATCGCATAAGTCTCTTTCTTGGTGATACTTTCAAAAGCCGGTTTAGCTGCAATACCGGCCAGCCAGCTGTCTCCGCAGCCCGTAATAAAGATCTTCTGGGCATCCCAGATTTCCTTTACGGGAATTTTATTGACCTGAGGCAGTACGTTACGATAGACGATGTTCACATACTCTTCCAGCCGCAATGACTGCCTCAAGAGCGAATTATCGTAGTTTTTTCTGTCCATACTAACTGTTCCCTTTCAGCTTCTCATAGATGTTTTTCGCATGGGTCATCATCTCTTCGCGGACTTCTTCGCTCATGTCGAGATAAGGACCGTACTGTCTGACATTATATGAAGCAACGACATTACCAATGACACAGGTCATCAGAGGATCATATCCTTCGCACCACGCCCATAAAGCGGCGCCGGTCGAAGAGTTTCCGCAACCGGTCGGATCGATTTCTTTTTCCTTTTCCACCGTTGAGATCATCGGTACGAACCATTCCTTATGATCAGCTACCATATAGGCGCCATCGGTACCCACGCGGTAGTAAACCGGAATCTCAAGATCCTTGAGTAACGGAAGGATTTGTCCGTCATCTTCTACTTCGAAGATAAATTCACATTCGTTGCGGTTGATGGATAGGATATCAACAGCTCTGAGATAATGCTTAAGAGCTTCTATCCCGCCTTTACCATAAACTTCTTTAACGTCATTTAAAGCACTCGAAGGGATTTCCCACATGATCTTACAGCCGCCTTCTTTGTGTTTCAGGAATTCTTCCGTAGTTTCATCAGTAAGGATCTTGCTGGTATAGAGGCCTTTGGCATCATCCATGAAACAGGTGACATCTTCAACTTTCAGTGACCTGTTTTCTCTTACAAACGGATCCTGATCAGGAACATACATGATTCCTTCCTTACGCATCGCCAGCAACTGTTCATCAGTGAACTGATCACCGTAGATGGAATATTCGATATAACTGCCGTCAGGGAAGTATTTCAGTTCATTATATTCTGTTTTCTCGACTCTGAAATACAGGCCTTCTTTGGAACAGTGATTGTTTTCAAACCACGCACCATAAAAGTCATCAAAGTCTTTGCCTACTGACGACACGAAGAGACAGTCGTCCGTACACATCCGCAATGCCGTATATGCGTAGAATCCACCTCCTCCCATGATATCTGCCTTAACTCTTCCGTCCAAGAATAACAGTCTGTTGGTAATGGTAGAACCTTCTGCAATGTACTTCATAGCGAACCTTTCTTTGATGACATTTTAATTAATGATTTAGATTATTTTTAATTATTCTGCTTTAGCTTCTTTTTTATCTTTTTTCTTATCTTCCTTAGCTTTACCACCCTGCTTCTCTTTTCTCATTTCCGCACTGCCGGTAATACACAGACCGACGATCGTAATGATATAAGGGATCATGTTGGCGAACTGGTAGGTGAACTGCAGCATCTGCAGCTGGTTGGCAATAACCTGTGATACCGCAAACATCAGGGCATACAGCAAGCCGTACATCGGTCTGCCCAGTGCCAGGTTGGAAGCGGCGATACCGATAAAGCCACGACCGGCAACCATGTTCTTGGTAAAGAACGAAATGTAAGACATGGACATGAACTCACCTGCCAGACCGGCAAAGACACCGGAGATCAGCATGGCAATCATCTTTGTCTTTCTTACGTCAATACCCAAAGAAGAAGCAGCTTCAGGACTTCTGCCGACCGATCTGATTCTAAGTCCGAGTGTGCTCTTATAAACGATGAAGTTAGCCACAAAGACCGAGATGATCGCAAAGTAAGTAACTAAGCTCTGTCCGGATAAGATCGTACCGATGATCGGGATATCCTTGATGATAGGAATCTCAATGATCGGATAATTGTGTGAAACAATCGTACTCGAGTCAGCCTTTCTGCCGATCAGAACGAAGAGCAGGAAGATCGTGAAATAGTTCGAGAAGTTGTTCATGGCGATACCCAGCAAGGTATCGTAAGTATCCAGATAAATATTGAAGTAACCGTAGATGCCTGCAAGTAATACGCTGGCAAGCACGCCGGTAATGATACCGCCGATTAATGAGTTTGTATATGATGTACCTAAGGTACCGGCTAAAGCCGCAAACAGCATCATACCTTCATAAGTGATGGTCTGAACGTTTGCCTGCTTACCGATACAGGCAGCCATAGCACAAAGGATCAGCGGTGTAGCAACACGGATAACTGTTGAAAGGAAGTTTGCGCTGAAGATCAGCGGCAGCAGCTGTTTCAATAAGTTCATGCCTGCACCTCCTTTCCGGAAGAATCATCCCCTTGGGCAGCAGCCTCCTGTGCCTGCAGTTCGGCATTACGCTTCGCATTGGCAACGATAGCCCTCTGCTGAGGACCGGCTAAGAGACCCTTGGCAGCGATCATGATGATGACGACCTGCTGAACGACGTTGACGATTTCAACCGGGATATTAGAAGTCATATTCAGGACATCGGCTGAAGTACGGATATAAGCCAGGAAAGCAGCACCCGGGATACAAAGCAGCGGGTTGTTGCCTGCCAGGATGGAGATCATGATACCGTCCCAGCCGTAACCGGTCGGCACATCCCATTCCATTCTTCGATAGTAACCGTTGATTTCGGAAGTAGCACCGATACCGCAGAAGATTGCGGCAACGATGGAACCTAAGACGATTACCTTACCGACATTGATACCTGAGAACTTAGCGAATTCAGGGTTCTGACCGACTGTTCTGGCCTCATAACCGAAATTGGTCTTATAGATGAGGAACCAGCCGATTATACAGCAGACGATACCGATGATCAGGCCCAGGTGAACTTTCTGTCCGCCGGCATTCCAGATGATCGGCAGTTTTGCCGTCTTGGCGATAACCTTGGTTGCTTCTTTTGAATAGCCGTTATCTCTCATCGGACCGGTGATCAGATAGTTACCTAAAGAGTTCAGGATATAGTTCAGCATCAGTGAACATACGACGATGTTCGCATTGAACTTCAGTTCCAGAACGGCAGGGATCAGTAATACGGCGATCGCACCGACACATCCTGCCAGTACAGCCACGATAAAGTGGAACGGTGCCGGAAGGAAGTTTTCCAGAACACTGATTGCGGCAGATGAGAAAGCTGCCATATAGAAAGCACCTTCAACTGCCAGGTTAGCCGTATTGGCTGAGAACAGGATACACATTGCCAGAGAAGTAAACAGCAACGGGCTCATTCTGATCAGCAGCAGCGCAAAACGGCTCTGTGAAGTTAATGGTGCAACAATAAACGTCAGGATATCCGTAAGAGGTTTATCACTGGAAATGAAAATAAGGATAAAACAGAAAAGAAGTGAAACAGCAATAGCCAGCAGCGCACGAATGATCGTAAAACGCTGTTCGATCTGAGTGGTTGATGTATAACCGTTTTTCTTAGCCATTATCTTTCCTCCTTTTCGTGCAGCACAGCGGCAATTTCTTCATCCGACATCCTCTTGACGCCCAACATATATTCACCCAGAACACTAGGAGTTACACCTTCGAGTTCAGGGAAGTAAGCGACGATCTGACCGTCATACATGACGATGATACTGTCGGATACGTTGATCAGCTCATTCAGGTCTGCCGAGAACAGCAGGACTGCTGAACTGTATTTGTCTCTTAAGTCGACGATCTTGCGTCTGATCAGGTCGGTAGCTCCGACGTCTATACCTCTGGTCGGATGGCTCGCAACCAGCAGTCGCGGTGTGGAAGAGAATTCTCTTGCCGCAACGACCTTCTGTACGTTACCACCGGACAATGTCTTGACTAAAGCATCCGGGCCGTCACACTTGACGACGAATTCACTGATCAGTTCCTTCGTCTTCTCGGTGATTTCCTTATGATTCAGGATGCCGTTCTTTGAATACGGCGCATTGAAATATCTGTCAGCCATGACATTCTCTTCAATTGACTGATTTCTGGAAGCACCATAGATCGTACGGTCTTCGTGCATCATGGATACATCCATTGCTCTGATCTTATCGATGCCCTTGCCTTCAATAGACTGACCATCGATCGTGATCTTTCCGTGCTGAAGCGGAAGCAAACCGCAGATCGTATCTGACAGTTCACTCTGACCGTTTCCTTCAACACCGGCAACGCCCAGTATCTCACCTTCTCTGACATCAAACGACAATCCGTCGATCGTCTTGACGCCATATTTATCGATATGTTCCAAATCTCTAACTTTCAGAACTGATTTTCCTACTTTTGGTTTGTCCTTCTGAATTTCCAGATCGACATCTCGGCCGACCATCATACGGGAAATATCAGAAATCTCGACATCTTCAATGTTTGCGTGACCTGTAACTCTTCCGAGTCTCAGGACCGTGATACGGTCACAGATCTGCTTGACTTCCTGCAGCTTGTGGCTGATGAAGACGATCGTGAAACCCTGTTTCTTCAGGTTGATCAGCTGAACGAAAAGTTCCTCTGTTTCCTGAGGAGTAAGAACCGCTGTAGGCTCATCAAGGATCAGGACCTTGACACCTCTGAGCAGGACTTTCAGGATCTCGACTCTCTGTCTGTAACCGACCGAAAGGTCTTTGATCAAAGCGTTCGGATCGACAGGCAGGTTATATTTGGCTGCCGTCTCATTGGTCATTTCGATCGCCTTTTTCTTATCGTAGACGATACCTTTTGACGGCTCGGCACCCAGAACCATGTTGTCAGCTACCGACAGTGTATCAACCAGCATGAAGTGCTGGTGCACCATACCGATACCTAACTCCAGCGCATGAGTCGGGTCAGTGATCTGTGCTTCTTTTCCTTCAAAAAGAATACGTCCTTCTTCAGGCCGCTCATGTCCGAACAGAACTTTCATCAAAGTTGTTTTTCCGGCACCGTTTTCACCGACCAGTCCGTGGATCTCTCCGCGTCTTAATTCCAGATTGACATCCTTGTTGGCGATGAAACCGTTGCTGTAAATCTTGGTGATATTCTCCATTTTCAGGATAATATCGTTGTTCAAATTTGTATTGTTTTCCACATTTGTCATATTCTTTCTCCGAATACGTTAACAATAAAAAGCAAGATAGCCAGAAAACTGGCTATCTTGCATCACAAAAATCTAATAATGATTAGTTTGCTGAAGGATCAGCTTTTGCCTTTTCAGCATCTACATATTCAGTTGTAGCACCGACAGCAGTACCAACATCGATCTTGCCTGCCAGCAGGTCAGCAACAACCTTTTCATATGCTTCGTAAAGTTCAGGTTTGCCTTCCTTGATTGTCTTTACGAATACGTCAGTTTCGATCATCTCAAGATAGCCTGAGTCGAAGTCGAATGAGTTATTTGAACCCCACTTGATTGTGCCGTTGTAAATGCTCATAAGACCATCATAGATAGCGTAACCGAACTGTTTAACAGCTGAAGAAACAGTGTATTCTGCCTGTTCTGGGTGGCTGATTGCCAGCTGGCCAGAGTGGTCAGTATCAACACCGAATGCATACTTCTTGTCTTCGTAAGCAGCCTGACATACACCGAATGAAGCAGGAGCACAAACACCGAAGCTTACATCAGCACCGTTGATGTACTGGTCGTGAGCGAGGTCATGAGCCTTGCCTGAGTCTTCCCAGTTACCAACATAAGAGTATAAGACTTTGATTTCCGGATCAATGTAATGAGCACCCTGGATATAACCGATGAGGAAGTCATCGATAGCAGTGATCATACCACCACCTACGAAACCGATAACCTTATCTTCATTTGCTAATGGAAGATCAGATTCAGTCATTAAAGCACCTAAAGCACCAGCTGCGAATGCCAGAGTATTCTGTTTGCAGAGGTAAGAAGAAACGTTGTTCTTGATTTCAGGATATGAATCGAAGTCAATTGTGCAGTCGAATACCATGAACTTGATGTCAGGGAAATCCTGAGCAGCCTGTTCAACGTACTCTTCGATTGACCAGTAACCAGTTACGACTACATCGTATTTGCCTGATGAGCAGAGTTCAGCCAGTGAAGAAGCTGTGTGAGTGTCATCATAGTTCAGTTCGAATGTATCAACAGTAGAACCTGTTTCAGCACAGAACTTCTGAATACCTTCGTAAACGAGGTCTTCACATGATAAGCTGCCCAGAGTCTGAGATACGAACTGTAAGATTCTGAGAGGTTTGCCAGTCAGATCAGTTGTGTCTTCTGTAGGAGTTGGTTCCGGTTCTGTCTTGCCGCCAGAACATCCAGCCAGAGTGACAATCATCAGGACTGCAAGCAAAAGTGTTAAAAGTTTTTTCATATTGTCCTTTCTGATAAAAAACGTTTCTTGTCATAACGTTTAATATCGTGTCCTTTCAAAAATTCAGCCTTTTTCTTAAGAAAACCCTAATTTTACCTGTTAGCGCTTTCAAATACTGTCAAAAAAAATTACTTTTACAGTTCGGCTTCGGGAATGACAAGTTTACCTTCAGCCTTACTGTCGATCGTTTTTAAATATAACCGATCAGGTAATTCTTCTTAACGCTCTTCCAATAATAATACAAAGACTTAAACCTTTATTATTGAAACCGCAGCATTCCGCAGTACAGGGTACTGCTTCCTGACTAATTTAATTTTATCACATTATTTTCACAAAAAAGACCTGCCGCAAAACTTCTTTCCTACGAAAACGTTTAAGTTGATCAATTTATCATATAATGTAATCATGATCCTTCTAACAGGCATGCCAAATACGGGAAAATCGACTGCCATCATGTCGTTGATTGACCTTTTAGGCAGAGACAGATGCGGCGGTTTCTACACCAAAGAGATCCTCAAAGACGGACAGAGAGTGGGTTTTAAAACTCATACTTTTTCCGGTAAAGAGTTTATACTGGCTCATGTGGACTTCCCTAAAGAATACGCAATCGAAGAATTCGGAGTCGATCTTGTTTCTTTTGAGAATATCTGCATCGACGAAATACTTAACTGTGATAAGGAATATCTGATCATCGATGAAATAGGCTCCATGCAGCTATATTCCGAAAGATTCAAGAAACTGCTTTTGGATCTGCATAAGTCAGATCGTAAGATAATTGCGACGATCTGTATGATCGATACCGATTTTACAGCCGTATATAAAGCTATTAATAAGGATAATTTATATACACTCGATCTGAATAACCGTGATGAGATGCCGTTTATCCTGGCTGAAAGGATAAATAGGGATGATGAACTGTATTTATCGAAATTAAAGCTGTCATTGCTATACAATCGTGAACAAGATCGTTTTACTTACGAAGATGACAAAATCATCCTTCGTTCGACCCATGGAATAAGGACGATTACGAAAGAAAATGACACCTATCACTGCACCTGTGACTACTATAAGGATCACGGGACCTGCAGTCATATCATGGCCGTTGTCAGAAACAGATACAATCATTAAAACTGCCCCGGATTATATTCCAGGGCAGTTATTTTATTATTCGTTAATGGCTTTTAAAGCACGCTGGCCGATATCGTGACGGTAGTATTCGTTGTCGAAATGTACCTTATCAACGACATTATAGGCATTCTCGATCGCTTCAGGAAGCGTCTTTCCGATGCCTGAGCAGCCTAATACTCGACCGCCGTTAGTCAGAAGCTTGCCTTCTTCGAGTTTCGCACCGGCGACAAATACCATATTTGATACTTCATCGGCGATAGTGATCTCATAACCCTTTTCGTAGTGTTCAGGATAACCGTCGGAAGCCATGATGACACATGCGGCATAACCGTCTTTGAACTTGACTTCGGTCTCAGCCAATGTTCCTTCAGTCGTAGCCTTCATGATAGTCAGCAGATCGCTGTCCAGCAAAGGTAAGACGACCTGTGTTTCCGGATCACCGAAACGGCTGTTGTATTCAACGACTTTCGGACCGTCTTTTGTAAGCATTAAACCGAAATACAGACATCCTGTGAAGGTTCTTCCTTCCGCATTCAACGCGTTAATGGTCGGTAAGAAGATCTTTTCCATACAGGTATCCGCAACTTCTTTTGTATAGTAAGGATTCGGAGCGATGGTTCCCATACCGCCGGTATTGAGACCTTCATCGTTGTCATGAGCTCTCTTGTGGTCCATTGAAGATACCATCGGTTTTACGACTTTACCATCGGTGAATGATAAGACGGTGATTTCCGGGCCTTCCATGAATTCTTCGATAACGATCTGGTTTCCGCTGGCACCGAACTGCTTGTCCATCATGATGGATTTTACGGCTTCAGCTGCCTCTTCTCTGCTCATTGCGATAATGACACCTTTGCCTAATGCCAGTCCGTCAGCCTTAACAACAGTAGGGATCGGACAGGTCTTCACATATTCCAGAGCTTTTTGTGCATCATCGAATGTTTCATAAGCAGCAGTCGGAATATTGTATTTCTTCATCAGATTCTTGGAGAAGACTTTACTGCCTTCGACGATTGCCGCATTGGCTCTCGGACCGAAAGCCGGAATGCCTTCTTTTTCCAGAGCATCGACCATGCCCATGACGAGTGGATCATCCGGTGCGACTACAACATAGTCGATCTTGTTTTCTTTACTGAAGTTGACGACACCCTCGATATCCTTGGCTCCGATATTTACACAGGTCGCATCAGCTGCGATACCGCCGTTGCCAGGAAGAGCGAAGATCTCCTCTACATCCTTGTTCTCTTTGATTTTCTTGATGATGGCATGTTCTCTGCCACCGCTTCCTACTACTACGATTTTCATCTTTTCTCCTTAATCCAGTTTTAACTGCACTTTCATTATATATAAATATGTATCTTTCTGAACAAGAAATCCCTGAATTTTGATATACTGACAGCAGAACAGAAGGAAAACAATATGATAAAGCCAATTGTCACTCATGATATCCATAAAAAGGATAATCCTAAGGTCTTACAGGAAAAGACCAGAAGGATCACGGATTTCGAATGTGAAGAAACCAGAAACTGCGTCAAAGATCTCAACGATACACTCGACCAGCTGATCAAAGACGAAGGAAACAAGCGCGGAGCCATCGGCCTGTCCGCCAATCAGATCGCCTATCCTTTAGCCATGAGTGCCGTAACTCTAGGTGATACCAGATACATGTTTATAAACCCGGAAATCATCGAGAAAAGAGGTCATGACAGATTATTCCGGATCGGCTGTTTCTCACTCTATGAATACAGAGCCATGGTCAGATACAACGACGATGTGACGATCGCCTACTATGATCCGGATGGAAACAGACAGACAATTGATCTAAAAGGTGACCGCTCATGTGTCGTTCAGCACGAGATGGATCATCTTGACGGTTTACTGCTGTTTGAAAGACTTGAACATAAAGAAAAGGATCTCTTTGTGCCAAGAGAAGCCTTATATAAAGACGGTAAGGTCCCATTAAGAAACCACGGCAAGATCTTCGAATTGCGCCGTAAGCTCGGCTTAAACAAAACCATCAGTGCCCCGATCTGGTACAGTTCCTTATTCAATGACTATTCCGATTATGTAAGCCTGGTGGAAAAGACTTCAAAGGAATATCGGACGATGCTGAAGCTGATCGAACAGTATACTCCGGTCAACGGCAAGATCCTGGAAGCCGGAAACGGCATCGGTGCTTTATCCGTATATCTGGATAAGAAAGGCTATGAGGTCAGATGCTGCATCGAAGATGACGACATGAGAGAACTGGCCCAGAGGATCAACGATCAGAACGATTCTTCTGTTTCATATGTATCAGGCAATATGACTTCCTTGCCTTTTGAAGACAAAGCATTCAATACGATCTTCTCCTATGAAGTATTGGAAACTCTTGATGATGCCGCGCTGGAAGTTGCCTTACTGGAAGGCTTGCGTACAGCCGAAACATATATCTTCATGGTTCCGACCATTAAGTTAAACGCGAATACACTTAAAGGTAACGAAAGATTACGCACCAGGGAAGCCTGGGAAGAATTCCTGAACAAGAACCAGTTTGAAATCGTCGAAAGCAACGAGATCTGTGACGGCGGATATGTGATCTTTGCGATCAAATAAATATCTGATCAAATTCCATATATAGAAAAAATGGCTGTTACGAAATGGTTAGTCCGTAATCAGCCTTTTCTTTTGTGTGAAAAGAAAAAATCGCTTTGAGACTTTTGTCCTGTGGCGATTTTGTTGTTCTGATTCCTCTTATATGTCCGCCATTGACAGACATCAGATAAACAGGCATTTTTAAGGGCTGTCAGAATGCTTATTTCGTAACAGCCCCTGTTTCGTTTTTATTTAATTTTTGCCATAAATCTCTTCACGTTTTTCGCATCGACCGGATTTTCGACTTTATGATCCTTCTTTAAGGAACTGCCGACGATCGCACCGTTTATATACGGAAGATATTCATTGACGTTCTTTTCGTTGATACCGCTGCCTAAGAAGACCGGTAAATCCTTCGCATGTTTTCTGACTTCGATGACATCCTCAACGCTCGGATTGACACCGGTAGTAATACCGGTAACGATGATACCATCTGCTCCGCCTTCGATCAGTGATTCGATCGTGAAATCAAGTGGCTGTTCGGCAATCGCAAACGTGTGCTTAACATTCGCATCGCAGATGATCATGACATCTTTGTTGTAGTGAGCCTTTAAACGCATGAGCTTCGGACCGGCAGTAATGAAGACGCCGTTAGGACCGATTCTGTTTTCCGCAAAGACTTCGCATCTGATGAAATCCACATCATTGCAGTACGCAATTGCCCATTCGGTTTCCGTATCATTGAACTGATAGTTGATACCGACCGGCAGTTTGGTCTCTCTTCTCAAACGGGAAACCATAGTCGCAAAAGCGATCTTGTTGATGAGCTCATTTTCGGCTGCATATGGCACATCACCGAAGTTCTCGATGATAAGAGCGCCGGCTCCACCCTTTTCCAGAGCTCGAAGATCCTTTAATCCTGCCTCATAGACCTTCTCCAGATCACCTTCATATCTTGGTGAACCAGGAAGAGGTAATAAGTGGACCATGCCGATGATGACTTTCTGTTTCTTCAGTTTTTCTCTTAACGCATTCATTTAAGTTATCCTTCTTTCTTTATACCTCTATTATTGTACCTGATTCTGATCAGCTTTCTGATCTTTCTTCAGGGCATTGTATAAATATGACAGAGAATTTGTCAGATTGAACGCTGCACCCGCATATCCTTTGATGGCCAGATTATAGAGACACCAGCACATCGAAGAGAACGAACAGGCCAGTCTGATCTGTCTGGTGCTGGCTTTTCTGTTTAAGATAAACAGGGATTGTGAAACATTGGCAATGATCGCCAGATAACCCAGAACGCCATTATTGTTGAAGTAAGCACCGAAAACGATCGCCATACCGATGAAGATATAGGAGATCGGACGGCTGCCGATATTCTTGATCGACAGGATGTTTCTGGCAATACCCAGGATACCCATGACGATTCCGCTGTAGCCTTTCAGTAGATAACTGGCTACCGTCATAAACGACATACAGATGATCTGAAAGATCAGAATCTCCTTCTTGTTTTTTCTGGTGGAAGCAATAAATAAGGTGCCTTCACCGATGACTGTAAGGATGTTCGCCAGCAATACTTCGTTCACAACTAAAATATATCATAAGAAAATATTTAATCTATAATTAAAAGTGAAGAAAGCAGGTAATTTATCATGAAAAAAACCAAGATCGTTTGTACAATCGGTCCTTCTTCCAATAACGAAGAAACCCTTAAGGACATGATTGCGGCCGGTATGAACGTTGCACGTTTCAATTTTTCCCACGGTTCCCATGAGACTCAGAAACAGAATCTGGATCTGGTCAAGAAAGTAAGAGAGGAGCTGGGTGTTCCGCTCGCTACGATGATGGACACCAAAGGTCCGGAAATCAGATTCCGTGATTTTGAAAACGGTAAGATCGAACTGACCAAAGGTCAGGAATTCACCATCTCAACCGATGATTTCCTTGGTGATGTCAACAGAGGTTCGATCAGCTATGCCGGTCTGCCGGGCGATGTTAAGATCGGTTCACTGCTTTTAGTAAATGACGGTCTTGTTCAGCTGGAAGTTACCGGCATCAACGGCCATGAGATCATCACCAGAGTTCTGGTTCCGGGTGTCATCTCCGACCATAAAGGTATTAATGTACCAGGTGCTCAACTTTCAATGCCGTTTATTTCCGAACAGGACAAGAAAGATATCCTCTTCGGTATTGAACAGGATTATGACTATATTGCCTTATCATTTGTCAGAAGCGCTAAAGACGTCGAAGCCGTCAGAGCGATCCTTGATTTCAATAACTCCAAGATGAAGATCATCGCCAAGATCGAATCTACTCAAGGCGTTGAAAATCTGGATGCCATCCTTGAAGCAGCCGATGGTCTGATGGTTGCGCGAGGCGATCTGGGTGTTGAATTACCGCCTGAACAGGTTCCGTATATTCAGAAACAGATGATCATGAAAACCAACGCTGCCGGCAAGATCTCGATCTGTGCGACGCAGATGCTGGAATCAATGACTCATAACCCTCGTCCGACCAGAGCCGAAGTCGGCGATGTCGCCAATGCCGTCTATGACGGAACTTCTGCCGTTATGCTTTCGGGCGAATCCGCAGCCGGTGAATATCCGGTCGAATCAGTCAAGATGATGGCCAAGATCGTTGAAGAGACCGAAACGCACTTACAGGATGTCTATCTGCCGGCTGATGATTCACAGCGTTCCATCGTCGGTAAAGCCGCCTGCGACCTGGCTGATGAACTGGGAGTCGACTACATCATCGTCTATACCGATACCGGACGTTCCCCTGGTGTTGTCTCACAGATCAAGCCTAAGACTCCGATCATCGTCATGACCAGAAACGAAAAAGTGTATTATCAGTCAGTCCTGCTCTACGGTGTCGATCCGGTCAGGATCCCTGATATCATCGAAGATGAAAACCTGGAACAGAAGACCAGAGAATTCATGAAAGAATGCGATATCAGATCAGCCGTCCTCTTGTACGGACACGCGATCGATTCAATTAAAGTCCTGAACTGATCTTCAGATTATGAATAAAACAGCGAAACAGAAAATCATCTGCATCGGTGCCGGTGCTTCCGGATTGTTTTTCTGTGCAAACTCTGACACTGATATCTACGATGTCTTACTGATCGACAGCAATGCCAAAGTCGGAAGAAAGATCTATATCTCCGGCAAGGGCCGCTGCAATATCACAAATAACTCCGAACCAAAAGAGTTCATTAATAATATCGTCAGAAACCCAAAGTTCCTTTATTCTGCCATCAACCGTTTTTCACCTGCCGATACCATAGATTTCTTTAATGAAAACGGCTGTCCTTTAAAGACCGAAAGAGGAAACAGAGTATTCCCGGTCAGTGATAAATCTTCTGATATAATTGACTGTCTTTTAAGAAAGTGCCGTCAGAATAATGTAAAGATCGCTTTTGAAGAAACAGTTAAAGAAGTAAAGAAAACAGATGACGGATTTACCATCATCTGCAACAACCATGAATATACAGCCGATAAGCTGGTCATAGCTACAGGCGGAAAGTCATATTCATCCACCGGTTCCACAGGAGACGGTTACCGTTTTGCGAGAGAGTTCGATCATAAGATCATCGAACTCAAAAGTGCTTTATGTCCGATCAGGGTCAAAGAAAAGATCAGCAGAGATATGTATGATCTGACTTTAAGAAACGTTTCCTTAAAAGCCGAAAACGATACCTTCCATAAAACTATTTTCGGTGATCTGGAATTCCTGCCTAATTCAATTACCGGACCGATTGCCTTAAGTCTGTCTTCGCTGATAAACAGGATCGATGATGTCAGATTATCTCTGGATCTCAAACCCGCTCTAGATGAAGAGACTCTGGATAAGAGACTCTTAAGAGAGATCGAGAAACAACCGCAGAAGGATGTCGCCTATCTGCTTACTACTCTTCTTCCAAAAGCGTTCATAAACTTCTTTATGGAAAACACGGATACAGATACCAAATGTCTGCTTAACTCTTTAACCAGAGAAAAACGCCAGAAGCTTGTTAAGGATCTTAAGGACTTTAAACTGACATATATGGGACTTGAAGACATAGATAAAGGCATCGTCACCAGCGGTGGTGTCGATGTGAATGAGATCGATCCTAAATCGATGGAATCAAAATTATGTAAGAATCTTTATTTCATCGGTGAAGTACTGGATGTGGACGGCTTCACCGGTGGTTTTAATCTGCAGTGTGCTTTATCCACAGCCTACAGCTGTGCCAAAGCCATAAGTATTTCATAAATTATTCAAATCTGCTCAGCAATCATTATAATTCCTGATCCGAATATTCTTTTGATTTGAGCACTGTTAACTTATCAGGAAACAGTTCTCTGCAGATGTACAGTTCCAGTTCCTGTCTGTGTGAGAAATGTTTATACAGTTCTTCTTCACCGTATATCCCTCTGCTTCTGGCAAAAGGTGATTCATCAAAAAATTTCAGCATCAGCGGAAACCACATTTCATTTCCGTTTTCATCACAACGCTCTTTTCTGATTACATTTATATTTTCAGCAATATTCTCTGTCTTCAGATAGAAGATACGAAACGGCTTGTCTTTGACTATGTCTGCAAGTTCTTTATAGAAATCCATAATTTCCTGATCTGAAGCATTCCTGTAGAGGATCATGTCTTCAACAATGTTCTGAAAAAGCGAACACTCAAAGATCGTGTCGTCTCCGTTCCAGTTATTATATCTTTCAAAAATTGTTCTCTTAAACTCGTCAAAAGCAAGACGGCCGTTATAGATTTCGTATTGTTCAAGATCCTTATAAAATCCCGGGATATCTGTTTTAATCTGCGTATAACAAACTATCACGTGATCGCCTTCAACATGACTTTTTTCTTCGATCGTAGAGCGGATATCTCTATATTTCTCTAATATTTCGGCATACCTGTCTTTTGTCATGAAGGTACACCAGGCCAATTCGACAGGTGAATAGTCTCCTTCACGAAAAACCGTATACGCAGGATACTTCATGGATAGATTTTTGATCAGCGTACTTTTACCGCTTCCCTGTAATCCTTCTACAAAATAATTCATTATTTATCTTTTTTATTAGTCAAATAAACTACCGCTTCCACTAATGGCGTATGCGGAAACATATCATATCCCTTAATTGTTTCGATCTTGTAGCGGTTTTTTAATATACCCAGATCTTTACCTAAGGTTGAAGGATTGCATGAAACATAGATCACTTCCTTTACTGAAGTTTTCAGTAAAGTTGTGAGCAGTTCATCATCTAATCCCGTACGCGGTGGATCTACGATCAGCACATCGATCTTCTGTTTCTTAACGAGTCTTCTGATTGCCTTTGATGCGTCATCACAGATGAACTCCAGATTGTCAAAACCGTTCAGCTTCGCGTTCTCTCTGGCATCTTCGATAGCTCTGTCTATTACTTCGATACCGATCAGTTTATCTGCACGATCATGAAGATACATGGATATCGCTCCGATACCGCAATATGCTTCAACGATCAGTTTCTTTCTATCTTTGATCAACGAAGAAACATCGGAATATATTCTTTCCGCCTGATCATGATTAAGCTGGAAGAAAGCCTGAGGTGAAAGACACAGTTTATAGTCTCCGGTCTTCATCGTGATCTTCTTTTTACCGGATAATAATCTCAGTTTCTCCGGCATCAGCTGAACCGGATTCTTATGTATATTAATGCCCTGACAGATACTGCATAATCCTTTGATCTGTTTGAGATCACTGATTATCTCTTTACCGATCTCATCCTTACCGGTAATCAGTACAGCCTGATACTCGTTCTCAAAACCTCTTACGACTATCTGCCTGATGCCTGTTTTTTCTTTATGGATATAAACCGGATATTTATGTTTATTCAGTATTCCAAGTATCTCTTTTCTGATCTCTTCGACTCTTTCATCATGGATCAGACAGTTATCGATAATTGCCGGATGATTTGAACCCTGTTTGTATAAAGCGTTGCAAAGTCTGCCGTCATGCATGACTACCGGCAGATTACATTTATTTCTGTATTTATACAGTTTCGGACTTTCAACGATATCATCAACAGGATCCTTATAATCCGCATACTTGAATAAGGCTCCTTCCAGTAACTGTTTCTTGATCCTTAACTGTTCCTCATACTCTAAGGTCATCAGGGTACAGCCTCCGCATTTACGGAAATGCGGACACACAGGCTTAATGCGGTAAGGACTCTTCTTTAATACCCTGCTTAGTTTTCCTTCATAGTGACGGCCGCAGTCAGTCAGTTCACATTCCACGATTTCATCAGGAAAACAGCCTTCCACAAAAACCGGTTTCCGTTTATAGAAGCCTATGCCTTCACCATTGATTCCTGCTTTCTTTATCTCCAGTTTCATAGCTAATTTGATTATAAACAAAAATAGGTATTTCTACCTATTTCTGTCTTCAGTAATTTGTTTGATTAACTACTCGGTTGTGACAGTAGTGATACCGTCTCTTGAAGCACAGGTCTTGCATAATCTGACACGGTTAGCCGCAATAGCCTGTTCAACCGTACCATAGGTCAGAGTTTCTGACTGGTTGAGGTGTGAGCAGTCGTCATGAGTATGATAGACCTTACCGAATGTTGTCCAGTAAACTGTTGTTCCACCGAGTGTATCAACAGCCGCAGCCTTCTGCTCTGCAGATACAGGGTTGAAGTCATAAGATGCAACGCCGCCGATCAGTAAGCAGATAACTGCCGCAACGGTAGCGATGGTCTTGGTTTTCTTGTCCGCATCCTTATTGGTAAGAACCAGGATGATAAACGGGAAGAAACAGATCGCACAGGCGATAACACCCATGTTGTTCCATAACCAGAATTTAACTTCGTTCTCTTCGGAAACCGGATCAATGTGATTAGCTTTCTTCCAGAGCTGTGCACCGACGATTACGGCGATCAGGTCTAATACCAGGAAGCCGATCAGCTGAGCCATCTGCGGAATGAAGCGCAGGTCAAGTTTTCCTAAGAAGACCATCAGTGCGCAGACTTCCAGAGCCAGAGCTACGACCCATAAGACAACGGCACCGACTCTTAAACCAGAAGCATTACCTACTTCTTTGGCTTCTTTACGGACCTGAGTCTTGGTTTTGACTTCTTTAGCGTCATCGGAAGCAGCTACATATTTTTTTGCTTTCTTTTCTGCCATATTATTTTCCCCTCCAAATATATACTAATTATAGCGCTTATTATAATTAAAATCTGTTTTATCTAGGCTTCTTCACTGTGATTGAATAAGCGGTAGATCATTAATGCCACATCATGGGCACTTTCTCTTTTGCCATCCTCTTCCCATTTCAGGAAAGAATTCAGTAAGGCACCCGCATAGGCATAGAGTTCATAGATGTGGATCTTCTTCTGCGGGAAGATATTCTTCATCACATATTCATTGACCGCATCGATCAGCACACCATACATGCCGTTGCGGTTTAAGATCAGGAAGTATCTTGCGTAGCGGTCAAAGTAATTTAATGAAAATTCGATATGATCAAGTTTCATAAAAACCGTCGGATCATTCTGTTCACCGCCTTCTATCATATAACCCGTAACGATGATATTCAGATAGTCACATAAGGCATCATAAAGATTTTCATAATAACGGTAGAAAGTATTCCGCGATACTTTGGCGTTCTTTATGACATCAGATACCTTTATCTTCAGATAATCCTTTTTCTCCAGTTCATCCAAAATCGCATCACCGATTGCGGTGCGGGTCTGGATGGTTCTGCTGTTTAAATCGGTCTTGATTTTCATAATGGTACAGAATCACTGTTTTTGTCTCAAATGTGACAGATACCGCAGTTTTGTTCATTTTAACATGCCCCAAAACCCATTACAATCTAACTGGAATAAGGAGGTTTTTTCTTATGGTCAGAATTGTTGCCGACTCATCATGTGATCTCTTTACTGTTGATCATGAAGATTTCAGAACCGTACCTTTAACGATCTATACTGATGAAAGAAGTTTTCTTGATGATGAAAACCTGAACGTCACAGAGATGCTGGACTATCTGGAAAAATACAAAAACAGATCCTATACATCCTGTCCGAGTATTGATGCCTGGTCTGAAGCTTTTGATGGTGCAAAAGAAATAATCGTCTTAACCGTAACCTCTGCCTTATCAGGCTCATATAACAGTGCCTTGATCGCCAAGCAGATGTATCAGGAAAAGAATCCTGATGTCAGAATAGAAGTTATCGACTCCTTATCGACCGGAGCCGAAGAAGTACTGGCTTTGAACAAAATGGTCTCACTAATCAAAGAAAGATTATCTTTTGAAGAGATCATAGAAACAATGCGTGAATACATCAGGAAGAGTCGTCTTTTCTTCTCGTTCTTCTCAATTCATAATCTTGCCCAGAACGGCAGAGTAAACAAAACTGTCGCAGCCGCTCTGAACGTCTTGAATATCTCCATCATCGGTACTGCTACCGAATACGGAAAGATTTCCGTTACCTCCAAAGCCAGAGGCGAAAAGAAGAGTCTCCAGATCCTTGTGGAAGAAATGAAGAAAGCCGGATACAGCGGAGGCAAGGCCATCATTACTCATACTGAAAACGAAACAGCAGCAAACAGTCTTAAAGAATTGGTCTTAAAAGATTATCCTGAAGCCGATATAAAAATCGTTCCAACCAGAGGCTTATGCAGCTACTATATGGAACGAAAAGGTGTAGTAATAAGCTGTGAAATTTAAAATCGGAATCAAATCCGATTTTTTTGTTAATACAATTTCTTGAGATCAGACAAGGTCTCGATTTTCTGAACATCATACCGACATTGTCTGAAACCTCTTTTCCAGATCCACACGGCTTTCATGCCGGCTCTTAATGCCCCGAAGACATCATTACTGAAGACGTCTCCGACATAGACACATTCATCAACATTCAGATTCAGTCTTTCAGCAGCACATCTGAAGATCAGAGGATCAGGTTTAAGTACACCGACTTCCTGGGAGGTGAGGATCATATCGAAATATTGAGCTATTCCGACATTATTTATTTTGTTATGTTGAGTCGATGTATAACCGTTTGTGATGACTCCAAGTTTATACTTCTTCTTCAGATATTCAAGGGTATCGACCGTATCATCAAACGGAACACTGTATTGGCCGATCAGTTCTTCCCATTTCTCTTTCAGAATAAAATCAAACTGAACATTATATCTGTTCTGGATCTGGGTCTGAACATAGTTTTTATCACAATTTCCGTACTGTTCGGTGACCAAGGTATCCTGAACTGCCGATTCCAGCAGCAGTTCATCAGAAAAATACGGCTTTAATAAATCATGATACAGATTATAAGCCGCATATTCTCTGTTACCTAAGGTGTCATCAAAATCAAACAGAATTGCTTTTACCATTTTATTGTGTAGATCTGATTAAACGAACCAGCTCAGCAGCCTGCTTTGCTGATTCTTTTATTTCTTCAAACTGTCTCTTATCAATCATGTCGGTTTTTGCGATCCAGGAACCGCCAACACAAAGAATAAAATCTTTCTTCAGGTATTCTTTAGCTGTTTCGATATTTATTCCTCCGGTTGGCATAAATTCAACATCTCTGTATGGAGCGTGGAAAGCTTCCAGCATCTTTATGCCGCCAGAGGCTTCAGCCGGAAAGAATTTCACGATCTTATATCCAAGATCCATAGCTGTTTCTATTTCGCTTGGCGTACAGATACCCGGAATATATGGATATCCTTTTTCCTTGCAATATGCGGCTACTTTGGGATTTAAGCCAGGTGCCACTATCATTGAAGCTCCGGCTTCCATCGCCTCATCAGCCTGCGCTGTACTTAACACCGTTCCGGCCAGAATAAACATATCGGGACAATTATCCTTAATGTTTCTGATGGCCTGTTTTGCTGCAGCTGTTCTGAAGGTTACTTCAATACATGAAAGACCGCCTGTATAAACAGCTTCAGCTAATGGTTTCGCGTTATCCGCATCATTGATACTTACAACCGGAATGATTCCGGTTTCTTTAAGACGTTCGAACATTATACAAGTTTCTTAATAATTGCTAACAGGGTTTTTACATCTTCCGGTCTGGTGTTTCCGGTTTCTTTATCAATAATAGAAGAATAAACGTGTGGAATGAATCTCTTGACTCCGGCATCAACGATAATCTGAACGATTTCTTCGAAGTTATTCAGATCAATACCACCGGTCGGTTCCAGCATCAGGTCATTCTCGGCACATGCCTTGGCAACAGCCTTCAGTTCTTCTTTGCAGGCAAGACCATGCATCGGGAAGAATTTGATAGAAGAACCGCTCATATCTTTGATCATGGCGATTGCTGTTTCAACATCAACAACAGCCGGATTCTTGCAGTCCTTGCTTAACGGTCCGGTTGAAATAATAACCTTGCCAGGTTCGCCGCTTGGTGAAACCAGACAGTTTACGATTGCCTCGTCGTTTCCGACATTGGCTCTGGTATAAGAAACAGCCGTGAATACCTGGTTATAATGATTGGCTTTGATTTCTTTGGCAATATCACCGACAGCTTTCCACTGTGCAGGGTTACCGCCACCGAGACCTACGGAAAGATTGCCATCCAGCAATTCGTTATACTTGCGCATATCTTCAACCGCTTCTTCAACATTCGGATAGTTTGCGGAAAGAACTCCGACCAGTACGTGTTTTTCGCCGGCTTCATAGATTTCTTTAGCGTTATCTAAGGAACCGCCCAGCACATTCAGCATTACTCGATCTTTATAGAAATTCATTTAAGCTCCTTTCATTACCGCTTTTAATTTTTCAATAATTAATTCGGTATCACCGCTTACAAGCGGTCTTACATCAAACATGATAACACCCAAATTCAGCTGATTAGGACGACAGTGAATGGAAGGATTGCCTTCTTTCAGTTTGTCACTGATCTCTGTAGCGCTCATTCCGCATTCCTTGTCGAAAGTAACTTTTGATCTATAGATCTTTCTGCCTGCTTCATCCTGCAATAAAGAAGCGTGGCAGTAAGGGATCTTGTTGATCTCTTCATTCAGATAATTAACTGTCTTTAAATGTTCTTCGGCTTGCGCATCATGATCGATATTGTCATAGCGGTCCATGGCAGCGATTAAACCCATGATCTGTTCCTTACCGACTTTCATGGCTCTGCCGATACCGGCATACTGTTTCTTACAGTAAGCGATATATTCTTTCTTACCGGTAATAAAACCGGAAGTTGTTGCTTCAAGAGCCTTGGCTCCGCTGTAGATAACCAGATCAGCACCTAAGGCAATATACTTACGCATATCTTCTTCAGCAGCTGCATCAATAACCAGAGGCAGGTTGTGATTATGTGCGATCTCGATCATCTTCTCCAGAGCGACCATGCCCTTCTGGACACAGTGATGTGATTTGCAATAAAACAATGCGACAGTCTTTTCGTTTATTGCTTCTTCTATTTCTTCCGGATAAACCAGATTGGCATTACCGACTTCTACAGGTACGGCACCGCCCAGTCTCATAATCGTAGTAATAGGTGCTCCATATTCAACGGAATGACCCTTCTGCAGGACTACTTCGTTCTTCAATCCTGTTGAATCAGGCAGACGGGTAATGATCGATCTTTCTCCTTTGGAGATAAGACCGGCCATTGAAATCGCAATTCCGGCTGAAGCACTGCAGGTTACACAGGAGTCTTCTGCTCCGGTATGAGTCGAAATCAGTTCTCCGGCTTTGTCGATCAGATCGGCGATAACGACATAATTCTGTCCGCCTTCAACAGCTGCTTTGGCAACTTCATCTGACAAAGTCGAGACACCGAGATAAGTCATTCTGCCGCTTGCGTTAACAACTCTCTGTAATCCGATTTTTTCGTATATAGTTTCCATATTTTTAACCTGATAAAAGATTGGAGACATCGCTGTCTCCAATCTTTATTTTCTAGAAGAATGCACCGATGATCATTGCGCCTAAGATAGCACCGCCGATGATTGGCTTGTCTAACTTATGCATAATAACTGAACCGATGATTGCGCCTATACCACAAGGGATAGAATAGCTGATTGCAGACATGATTGTTAATGGTCCTAAGTAACGACCGGCAGCATTACCAACACCCATCATGATGTCAGTACCAGAAGCAGACATGCCTTCAGGCATTGCTTTTCTTACGCCGATGATAACAGTACCGATAACTAAGCCGATAATTGCACCAGCAACGAGGGAAACGATGAAGTTTCCGGTGATCCAGGTTAAACCGAGGGACTGACATAAAGCAACCATACCTGTACCAACACCGGTCTGCATAGAGCCACCGATATCAAGGATACCTACCAGCGGTCCTTCAAGAACTCTGGCAATCAGGAAGCCTGCAGCGTAGCCGACAGGAGTAGTCCATTCGCCTTCAGTCTTACCAACGAGCAGCATTGCAGTCTGTGAAGCATCGTTGAACAGACCGAAACCGTCATTCAAGAACATGCAGCCTCCGGCAAAAACGGCAGCGCCTAACATAGCAGTTAAGAGAGGGAAAGAATTTTCTTTCATCAGTAAATCATGTAATTTTTTCATGTTTTATTCCTCCTACAGTCCAAATCCAGCCAGAACGCCTAAAGCCTTAGCCCAGAATCCACGAGCCTGACCGATGACGATCAGCAGTACAGCGATAACAGCGATCATGATCTTAACCATCTTTGTAAAGCCGTTATCTTCGATTGACTTACCACAGATAATACCAAGAACAAGACCCGGAACGGCATTGCCCATGATCAGCTGTGTTAAACCGCCTAATACAGTACCCCAGATACCAGTGATCTTACCGGCATCCAATGCACCTAACCAGAACAGAATAGGCATTACAAGGTTAACCATGTTGTTAGCAGCAGGTGTTAAGACACCGGCAGCAATTGTTGATAACTTTTCAGGAACGGCAGAAGCCAGTAATGTTAATGAGCTATATACTACAGCACCGACTACGGAACCAACCAGCAGCATCTTTGCTGGATCATATAATGTTTCTTCGACCTTCTTGTTCTTCAACAGTAATAAACCGGCAGCCCAGTTTGGAATGATTCTGTGCGCAACATCCTGCGTAACACCACCACATCCGACAACGGAAGCAGCTGATGAGAAATAGAATCCCAATCCAAATGAGAAGTGAGCAACAGGATCCCCTTTACAAGCATTCAGTTCACCTAAGGTTCTGAAAGCACCCATTGCCTGAATCTCAGGAGCATGGAACATTCTGGCAGCACCTGCAGAAACTGCAGCACCGGCTAATGCACCAATTACCAGAGACTTCAAAAGAATTGTAAGCATATTTTCCTCCTTCTTTATTGATTAACTGCTGTATGCAGAAAAATCCTATAGATATTTGATTTCCAGAATAATTCTTAATTTAACGCGGTAATCCTGGATTTCCCGCGGCATGAAGAATCCGAACAGTTTCTGAATCCTGGTTTTTTCCTCTTCTTCAAGAATGAAAACATCAGTCGCATGAACGTCGACCAGAACACCATCTCCTACAGCGGCATAAGATTCGTTCTTAATCTTACCGAAAGCTGCACCGATAGCTTCTTTTCTGTTCTTGCCGTAAGATTCGATCTCAACGGCCTTCTCCATTCGCTTGAGTGAAGACTTGTTCTCTGCCATGATTATCCGTTCTTCTTAAGCCAGGCTTTGACGATTCTCTCTCCCAGCTCTTCCTTGTCCATGAAACCAAATCCCAGTGCGACGATTTCATCAGCTACGGCCTTTTCACCTTCTTCGATGGATCTCATACCATAGCGGCATTTGTAACCGTACTTGTTCTGAGCGTTCAGAGCACCGGCACCACCGGAACCACAGAAGCTGATTCCCAGATCGGCATTCTTTTCCTTCATGACATCGCCGAGTTTCATATCAGCTGCCATGCCCGGAATAGTGTAAGCTTCACCACCGGCCTTAACTACACCGTCAGCTACGTGCTGGCCCTTTCCCATTCGATCTCCGATAACAACGATTGGTTTACCCATACTAGTTTTCTCCTCACTTTCTTTATTTGCTTGCTGTAAGGCGTTCTGAATGTGTATTGCTACCAGGACTATTTCCGCCTCATCCAGAACCGTACCTTTTACGTCTTCTATTATTTTTAAAGCATCCTTCGCCAGTTTTACTGCTTCAGGATCTATCTGACTCAGAACATCATCTCCGAGATCAGGAAGTCTTTCGCCTGTCTGTAATCTCTGAAACAGGGCAAAGATATGATTCAGGAAGCCCATTACCATATTGTCATCGAAGTTGACTTTATGTTCGTTCAAATAGTCCAATACTTCGATGGAATATTTTTCTGCTTCTTCTTTTATGCTTTCATCAATCTTAAGTACTTCTTCGATTGATTCAATTACTTCTCTGCTGACCATATTATTTCTTCATCTCAACTTTGCCGTTTACAATTGCGTAATGCGGAACGATCCTGGTGTTTCCTCTAAGCTCGTTCTTATCGGAATCAAGATATTCATATTCACCGTTCTCGACTTCGAAGATCGTGAAGTCTCCGCAATATCCTTTTCTGATCTTTCCGATCGGTACAGAGAATTTGAAGTATTCGGCCGGTTTGGCAGTAACCATTTCGATTACATCTTCCAGCGTTATACCCAAGGCCATCATCTTATCCATCGTCAGGGTCAGTGTATATACAGGACCGTCAATGTTTCGCGCATGAAGATCTGTCGATACGGTGTCAGGTATGAAACCCTGCGGGAAGGCAATCTTCGCTGTCTTGAACGAGAAACTTGCTTCGCCGTGTCCGACATCGAACAGTACACCTCTGGCTCTGGCACGTAAGGCTTCCGGTTTTAATCTGCCGTCCTTGAGTATCCAGTTGCTCTCTTTGCCATGGAAGGTATGAGTGATGATATCACCTTCACCAAGTGTATCCAGTACTTCTTCGATATAAGGCAGAGCTCTGCCAATATGCACATAGAGCGGCAAGCCGATTCTTCTGGCAAATGCTGCAGCCTGCTGGATCGGTTTGATACCAAGTGCTCCTACTGTGGTATTTGAAGCTCTGGCCTTGATTGCACAGACATATTTCTTGTTTTCGTTATAGACTCTTTCTGCCAGATCGAAATCATACTTGCTTTCGTCGTCGGCTTCCGGAGTGATCTCCAGTCCTCTTTTTGAGAAATGCATCTCGGAGAAGACTCTTGTTCTTGAAGGCTTGATGACCGTATCAATGAATTCCTGCAGTGTTTCCGGTCCTGCTGTTCCGGCATCACAGACAGTTGTTACACCTGATTCGACACCGACTCTGTCTGCCTCTACGCCAAGACTCGGATTCTTCTTAAAGATGTGGGTATGAACATCAATGAATCCCGGTGCTACAAACAGATCTGTACAGTCGGTCACTTCCGCTTCATTATCTTCGATGTTTTCACCGATCTCTTTGATATAACCATCTTCAACCAACACATCTGCCTTGAATCTGATAAGTCTTTCTGACTTATCGATCAGATATCCGTTTTTAAGCAATAGTTTTCCCATTTTAACCTCCGTATTTTATGTGGTTATTATGAACAAAATCTGATTATTGTTTCTTCATTTAAATTATCCCGTGTGTCTCAGACAAAGAAAAGCGGTTTTTATTTCATTTAATGGTGCAATTCGTTGTACTTATCTGATTGTTAAATTATGATTATTATCAGCTAAAAGTCCTGATTATAGGCTTTTTATCAATTAAACGTTACGATATACTATTTTTATAGACAACACCGCTAAATTGGTGCAATTTTCTGAATTTTTTATCAGAAAGGACGATAAAATGCTGAATAAACGCCAAAAACTCATGATCAGAGATCTCGAAAGATCCGCAATTACGATCACTGCCAGTCAGCTTGCGGAGAAATATAATGTTTCATTACGTACAGTACGTAATGACATCGAAGAAATCGCTCAGTATCTCAGAGAACAGAATATTGAATTCATCAGAATTCCCGGCCAGGGAATGAGAATCATCTCAGGTAAAGAGATCTCCTCGAAACTGAGCCAGGTACTGAAAAACAGCGAGTTCCCTTATCTGGACAGTACTCAGCGCAGCATCATCCTTCTTTTTAATCTTCTTTTCGCAGATGGTCCTGTATCGATCGGTGAACTGTGTGAACTTTTCGATGTATCCAAGGGTACCATTATTTCAACAGTAAAATATTCCAAGAAAGCGATCAGAGATCTAAAAGTTAATATTGTCAGATATCAGAATAAAGGTTACCGTCTGGACGGTTCCTTAAAAAATATAATCAAAGGCTGTGAACAGCTGATACGTCTGGAAGGAGAAGAGCTTATTTATAATACCCTTATAGATAAAGATAATTTTTTTATCAGTGCAGAGGATGAGAAGAAGCTTAATCAGGTTCTGGAGTTTATCTCCAACGATCTTTCTTTATACATTTCACACCACCTGTTTTTAAGTTTTATGATCTACTGTGTTGTCTGCCGCTCCATAAACAACATCCGCTCTCATTTCACGAACGACAGCAGCGATAAACTTATAAAGCTTACACATTATCTTGAGGATCTCTTCTCTATTCATCTGAATAAAGAATCTGTAGATATCCTTAAATATTTATTAAACGGCTCTACCGATTATTCCGCAAACACTTCGGGAATCGAACTTGATACTAAGCTTCCTGAAGCAATCGATTCAATGATCGAGTATGTAAACAGCAGCGGTATGTATCAGATCAATGATACCGATACCTTGCGTGTTGACCTGATCATCCATTTAAGAAGTGCTATCGATGCGATCAACTCCGGACTTCCGAGAGATAATCCTCTTCTTGAAGAAATTCGCAATTCCTATCCTAATGAATTCAACCTGATCAAATCAGCTTCTCAGAAGTTCAATAAAATCTATCCCTTAAAACTCGACGATGATGAAATCGGATATCTGACTTTATATTTCTTAAGAAGTTTTGACAAGGTTGAAAAGATGCAGGATACCAGAGTTATGGTTGTGTGCAATACGGGACGATCTGCTTCCAAATTGCTGGCTACCCGTCTGATAAACAATGTTCCTGATATCCATATCGTCTCCATGAGTTCGATCTACAATATCAGCAGTAATCCCAAGATCCTCGATAATGTCGATTTCGTAATCTCAACCATCCCATTAAAGGAACTGAATAAACCTTATGTCGTAATCTCTCCGTTATTACAAAAAAGCGAAATCAGTAAAGTAAAGGAGGCTATCTGGCTGGCCAAGAGTGAGATTCAGCTTGATGATTCACTTGAAGCAGTTGCCTCAACAATGCTGGAAGAAGAAAACACCAAGCTCGAAAATACCGAAACCATTGAAAACCGCAAGGAATATTATGATGCCAAAAACATCGTTCCTTACAGCGTAACTACACTTTTTGGTGAAGTCTCGATGAATCTGTTTTATCTGATTTCCGATCTTTATCCCAAAGGCATTCAACCCGAATCCTTTAATAATGTTTCCGGTATCTATGCGCATGTCCTGATGTCTATTCCGCGCTGGCAAAGAAAGGAATTCATCGAACCCGGAGATGATGAAGAACTGATCACTCGGCACAGGAGGCAGTATGAAGCAATAAAAAAATACCTGCATCAGGAATCTGAAAGGCTAGGTATTTTTATCCCGGACAGCGAAATCATCGCTATCTTACGTTATTACGTTTATTAGAACCGGTAGGTCCTTATTTCACAGTTTCTTAAAGCCAGTCCGGTCCCGGAAAGGTGACCTTCAGGGATGGCTTTTTTGAAATAACAGTCCACAGGCATACTTACTCCGCCATGAGTTACCAGCAGAATGTTTCTGTTTTGACAGTCTTCTTTTATGTCATCCAGAAAATCATAAACTCTATTAAAGAAGTCTCTGATGTTTTCTGCTTTCTGATAATGTTCGTTCAGATAATAATCCCAGAAAGCAAAGTAAGGAAATTCATCTTTATGTGCACCATCGAATTCTCCGAAATCTCTTTCGATGATCCTTTCATCATAAACAATTTCAATATTTCTGTCTTCGTTAATGATTTCAGCTGTCTGTCCGGTTCTGATCAGAGGTGAACAGATGATCAGATCATAGTCATAATCCTTTAATTTTTCCTTTAATTCATAAGCCTGGGCGATTCCCGTCTCATTGAGCGGTTCATCGCAACGGCCCATGATCCTTTTTTCTCTGTTCCACTGCGTCTCGCCGTGCCTGGTGATATATAACATTTAGATATTCAGCAGATCGCTGTATTCTTTAAGAGCTCCGTCTGTATCATGGGCCAGAACTCTCTTGGCTAATACCTTACCAAGCTGTACACCTTCCTGGTCAAAGCTGTTGAGGTTCCACAGGAAGCCCTGGAACATGACCTTATTCTCAAAGTGTGCCAGTAAAGCACCCAGAGCTGCCGGATTCAGGATATCCGCAACGATGATGCTGGAAGGACGGTTGCCATCAAAACGCTTGTTCGGATTTTCATCTTCCTTACCGCACGCAAAACCGACGATCTGAGCTGCAACGTTGGCTGATAATTTGGCCTGTGAAGTACTGCCCTGAATATCGAGATCCATACCGATCTGTGAATTACGGAAACCGATAAACTGCATCGGAATGATATTCTTGCCCTGATGAAGGAGCTGATAGAAAGAATGCTGGCCATTGGTTCCCGGTTCGCCGAAGATGACCGGACCGGTCACATAATCAACTTCCTCACCGTATCTGTTTACGGACTTGCCGTTTGATTCCATATCCAGCTGCTGCAGATGAACAGGGAAACGGCTCAAAGCCTGGGAGTATGGAAGAACGGCTGTCGTTTCATAACCTAAAATATTTCTTTCATAGACACCGATCAGTGCATCCAGCATAGCCGGGTTCTTCATGATGTCAGCATTGGTTGAAAGTTTATCGATTACAGCTGCACCATCCAGGAACTCTTTAAATACTTCCGGTGTGAAGGCCAGCGATAATACACATCCGCCTACTGCTGAAGAAGATGAATATCTTCCGCCGATATAATCATCCATGAAGAAGGCATCAAGATAACCTTCGTTCTTGGCTAACGGTGAAGTTTCGCTGGTAACAGCTACCATATGCTTAGCCGGATCAAGTCCTGCTTTCTTTAATGCTTCCTTAACGAATGTTTCATTAGTTAATGTTTCTAGAGTCGTACCTGACTTGGAAACCAATACAAACAGTGAACGCGAAGGATCGATTCCGTTTAAGACAGCTGCCGCATCATCAGGGTCAACGTTGCTGATGAAACGTGCTTCCATCTTTAATTTATTATTCTTTCTGGCCCAGTTCTCTAATGCCAGATAGATAGCTCTAGGACCTAAGTCCGAACCGCCGATACCGATCTGAACGACTGTAGTAAACGGTTTGCCTTCGCCGTTGACGATTTCACCGTTATGAACCTTATCCGCAAATTCGGCGATTCTATTCTGCTGGGCAACATAAAATTCTCTCTTGTTTACGCCATCGGCGATCACGTCATCACCCAACTGTCCGCGGCATAACTGATGTAAAACCAGACGCTTTTCACCGGTATTTATTACGGCACCGTTATATAACTCTTTATATTTCTCCGTCAGTCCTGCTTCATCAGCGAGTTCCTGTAATGCTTTCAGAATCTCATCATCAACATTCTTAGCCGCAAAGTTATAGGTCATACCCTCCAGCATCGGAACACTGTATTTCTTAACTCTATCTGCACCGTTTTCACCTGTCATGACTTCTTTAAGATTGACAGTCTTCATTTCCTGCAGTTTATGGAAAGCTTCCCGCTTATCCAGATTGATCCATTCGCTCATATCTTAGCTCCTTATCTTTTTTACACTTCGATTATAACATCATTCCCTTCTTCTTTAGTTTCCGGTATAGCTTGAATCATATTCCCCCATACATCAAAACACAAATGTTATAATCAAAATCGGAATGAAAAAGAATCTTGCCAACATCATCACTTCCATAAGACTGATCGGTGCCATCTGCCTGATCTTCATTGAGACTTTAAGCAAGCCTTATTTCATTATCTATTCACTCTGTGGTGTTACCGATGTCATCGATGGTTTTGTGGCCAGAAAACTCAAGATCACAAGTGACTTCGGATCAAAGCTCGACAGTATCTCAGATCTTTTGTTCAGCGGTATCATGCTGATAAAAGTGTTCCCTTTTCTGCTGGCCAGAACTCCATCCTATATTCCGATCCTGATCTATATTGCTGTCGGTGTCAGAGCTTTGTGTTATCTCTTTGTCGGTATCAGGTTCAAAAAGTTCTCAAGCCGCCATACTGTATATAATAAAGCCATCAGTTTTCTGATGTTCTTTCTGCCGTTTATGATTCTGACTGATTATCTGACTATTTACTGTCTGATCATCCTGGCTATCGCTTTCTATTCAAACTTTGAAGAGATTCACAATATTAAAACCCATATCTCTATGGGTTCGAATGAATAAATTAATTCTTCTTTGTTTTTCTTATTTTTCTTTCGGTACAAAATCTATAAGAAGATTCATATCCATGGCTTCTGCCAGTTTCTTTAGAATCTTTATACTGGGATTTCTGATTCCTGATTCCAGCTTGCTTATTTCAGACTGTCTTATTCCGGAAATATCAGCCAGCTGTTTCTGGGTCAGGTTTCTTTTTTCTCTGGCATTCGCAATGGTTTTCATTACCTGGTATTCAGGCTGAAAATCTTCCCACATTTTTCTGAATTCTTCTTCTTTCATCTTTTCGGCGAAATAATCGTCAAAAGATATACTTTTAAAATCTACAGACTTCATTATTACTCCTTTCCGGCGACGTATTCACTATAATATTTCTCTGCCATAATTAATTCTTCTTCGGGTGTTTTTCTGGTTTTCTTTATAAAACCGTTTGTCAGGTATGCCTTATTGCCTTTTGCATAAAAATACAAAATCCTGATGTTGTTTGAGCCTTTCTTTATTCTCAACTCAAAGATGTTGTTTCTGACTTTTTTACTATATGGTTCTCTCAAACCGCATCCTTTTTCTTTCAATAAACTGATTACACCGATGCTTTTGATTCTCGTTTTATCATCCAACGATTCTAAAAAATCAATAACCGGTTTTTCTCCGTTTGGTAATTCGTAAAATAATACTTCCATTACAATTATATTAGATTTATCTAATATTTCAATCAGATTCTCTTTTTCTCCTTTCGTTTAATCATTATTTGAAAAAATTCATCTGATACCTACTTTTTTAAACAAAAAACCCATATTTCTATGGGTTCGAATGTATAAAACTATCTATTGTTATTAATTATTCTGTATTACACCATCTACACAGATACGCATCTCATTAGACCATTTATTCTTTGTGATCTCAAGTTTTCCATCTGTATAATTCGCATCATATTCACATTTATCTCTTGAGATCCAGAAGTCACCGTAAGAAACATAGTCTGTCGGCAAGGCTCCTTTACTGATCGCATAAGATACTATTTCCGGATAAACCTCTTTAGAATATAAACCGAAATACTGCGGATGGCAGAAGAATAATAAAGGAAGTTTTCTTTCGATCTTGAGATCAATCTGTTTCTTATAAGATTCGATTATCTCTTCCGCTTTAGGCATAGCTAAACCTGATTCTTCATTCTTGGTCATCCAGCGGCAGACATTGAATCCGTCACAAGGTATCTGTAATGGTACTTCATCAACTCCTTCGTTGAGTGGATAGTAAGGATAATCATCGATCGCATATCCGAAGTCTCTGCTGTGACGGAATCCGGAATCCTTTAAAGCTCTGCCCAGGTTCTGGCAATACATGCCTCTTGGTGAAGCATAACTCTTCTCAAAAGGAACGCCTATTGAATTCATCCATTCTTCATGTTCTCTGATATCTTTGAGATTATCTTCATAGGAATCATGCGCATTATGGATCGCACCGTGTGAGGCAATAATATTGTTTTGTGAAATACGGATCAGTTTTTCTTTTAATTCCGGATCACTTCCGCAGAGTTCCTTATTGATATAGAAGACAAATTTCGTATTGGTCTTTTCAGATACTTCGATCAGATTGTTTACACCTTCTGTTAATAAGCCATCGCCATCGATACTGTAGGCAAAGATGTTCTTTGCGCCGTTAGGATAATACCAGAGCGTCAGATAAGGATAACCGGCCATATTCATCGCTTCCTTAAGAATGATTCTTAATGCTGAAGCGATCTTCTGTTTATCGATCGAAGCTATTCTTTCATCGAAGTCCAATACATCAGAAGTCTTTCTTAAATCACTACCCTCACAGGTAAGAAGTTCACTCATCGGTACACCGGTATAGATGATCGTTCCTTTACCTAATTTCTTATTAAGAAAGACAGGATAGAAACCGGGACGGCGGTTATTTTTGATGTTGCGGTTTTCATGAAGGGTCAGCTCACCTTTACCTGTTCCGCCAAAGACAGAAATCATTGAACAGACTCTGGCTTTTTCCTGATCGAATTCACTTAAATCAATATATTCAACATTGGCTTTACATAAAAAACTGCTGTCGAAATCAAAAGTGTTCTTATCCGCACCGGATACGATGGCGATACCGCCTTCTACCACATAGTCATACGCCCATTCAGGAAATACTCTTTCAAAACAGCTAACCGGAAGATCTTCTTTATGATCGGATACTGTATAAAGGGTCTTCTCCTGTCTGAGCAGCTGTTCAAAGCCCCCGCTGTAAGAATAGTTGTCTGGTTTATAGATTGAAAAGGCAGGTCTCATGTTGTTCCTCCTGGTTCAGTTTCATTATACAGAAAAAACACCTCCTTACGGAGATGTCAGAAACAGTCAGCTACTTTTTCGTTTTTATAGAAGTATTCCTTGTCTCTTTCGGATACTTCTCTCATGACTCTGCAGGGATTTCCTACAGCGATGCAGTTTTCCGGAATGTCTCTGGTGACAATACTTCCAGCACCGATCACGGTATTCTTGCCGATGGTGATGCCAGGCATGATGATGACTCCGGCACCGATCCAGACATTTTCGCCGATATGGACATCCTTGTTGTACTGCAGATTCTTTCTTCTTAAATCCGGATCGACCGGATGACCGGCTGTTGCGATCGTGACATTCGGTCCGATCATGACACGATCACCGATATAGATATGTCCGTCGTCGATTAATGTAAGATTAAAGTTTGCGTATACATAAGAACCAAGATGGACGTGATGCCCACCGAAATTCGCATGAAAAGGCAGTTCAATATAATTGTTGTCTCCGCATTCCGCAAAGACTTCCTTCATATAAGTTTCCTTTTCCTTTGTTTGAGAAGGTTTAAGCTGATTGAATTCCCAGAGTTTATCAAGATATGGAATCTGTTTTTTGGCTATCTCTTCATCGCCCGGGTCATAAAGCAGACCCTTTATCATTTTTTCGTATTCTGTCATATTTCTTTTTCATCATAGCATATATTCTTTCTTATAAGGTGATATCCGGATGCTGTATAGCTTAAAATATAAATATGGAAACAAACAAAATCAAACTGGCCTCTGCAGCCAATTATTTCAACGATCTTCGTGAAGAAGGTCTCGCGGAAGAAAAAAGAAACGAAGGTTCCGTATGGACCATGATCATTGACGGGACTTCTCATGTAACGGCAGCCGGACTGGCTGAAGTCGAATATAATCTGAAACTCAACTGTTCACATGTCGGAGAGACTCCTTACGGCGTATATCGGGGAACGATGGACTTTTCGTTTAAAGGAGACTGCTCGGGAGCCTATGCGATTTTAGCTCTGCTGGGTATGAAGACACAGGATGATCTGGAAGGCTGGTTCAGAAATGACAGTTTCGTCATGAAACTCAAACCATTTGATGAACAGGATGAAAGTGAATTCATCGAAACCTTCGATCAGAGTTCTGAAGAGGCTGCTGAAGAAAACGCTTTGGAAACTCAGTTTAAAAATAGCCTTGTTTCAGCACTAGTAACAGGCGGAGAAAAAGATGAAAGAAAAGCTTCGGGAATCTGGTATGACTGGTCACATCATATGACCGAGGGCGATATGAGCACCTATGCGAAAATTACCGGTGGGATCCTGCCTTTCTATGGCGTTAATGGCTACGGCAAGACCGATGCCAAGGATTCAACGCTTGATGTGAACGCGACAGCCTTTGCGCTGTTTGGCGGGATCATTAATAAAAGATACAACGAACCGATCGATTCACCTTTCCCTTATACATTGAAGACATATGAAAACGGGGATGTCCTGTTTACCTTATATAACGCCAAGGGCGGTCCGGTAACAGTTACCTGGCGAGGAAAACTCACCTCTATCCCCGTTGAAGATACGATCGTCGTTAAATAATCAGTCTTTAATAATGAGTCTGTCTTTAGCCGGATATTCCGGAAGTGTATCACTGTTTTCCAGATACTCATAAAGGGTTTCTTTGTTGTTGGTGGTAACAACTTTAGGCTTGCCCGCAAGCTCTTCATAATCGATATTAAAGAATTTCTTTATATTTGAATAATCATATTCCTGTAAACCGACTTTATAGATCTGGTCATCGGTGATTTCTTTATTGTTGAATTCGCATTTTTCCAATTCTTTTGTTGTGCGGTTATAAACGATATTCCAACCCTCAGAAACCTGATAGAACTCATGAGCTGTACCGTTCCACACTTCATCGCGGCACATATATCTGATCATCTGCTTAAGCTGTCTGCCTGTTACTTTTATGCCACGGAAGGCTTCCTCATACGGATAGGCTTCCAGCATATCTTTCATTGTAATGATCGGTCCCAGACTCTTGACCCTGACCGAGCCCGAGCACAGCAAGACAAGGTCACACCCCGTAGCTCTGGCAAAGATGTCGGAGAAGAAATTGCCGAGGCTGGTCTGTCTGTAGCGGTTTTCGTGTTCCAGGGCACAGTTAAGTCTTCGCATTACTCTGCCGTATTTCAGATCCGTCGAGCTCTTTAATTCACCTACCAGTTCCTGCATCTTCGGATCATCCGGACAGTTGGCTGAAGTGATCGGTACGGAATGCCACTCATAGGAAGCGACGGAATTGTTGTCGGTATCAACGATGATATCAAAACGTCCGATCTGATCGGTTCCGGTCCCGGCCTGAACGATCAGAATATCATTTACTTTACATGGTTCATCCATATATGTGTGTGAATGACCGCCGATTATGACATCGACACCAAGATTCGGATCCAAAGTAGCAGCAAGCTCCTTGTCTCTGTCAAAACCGATATGGGTAAGTAAGACAGTAAAATCGATATCGATGCCGTTAAAGGCGTTACAGATCTTTTCAATTTCCTTAGCTGCATTTTCGACATCGATCAGCGAACCGATGACTTTTTCGTTTGCGGCATTCTGCATGACTTCTTCGGTCAGGATACCGATAAACAGGATCTTCATGCCATCCATCTCGATGATGTGATATGGCTTGAAAAGGCGCTTGCCGTTCATCTTGATAAACAGATTGGCATTGATGATCGGGAATCTGGCACATTTCTCTAAGAAAAGCAGATGCGGTAAGCCGTAGTCTGTTTCGTGATTGCCGATCGTAACGACATCCGGAGCCAGCATATTCATTATTTCGATTGTGGAAATACCTAAATATTCGGAATCGATTACCGATCCTCTGAACATATCACCGGCCACGCAGTAGATGACGTTTTCCTCTTCTGCTTTGACTTTGGAAATATATCCCGACAGCATCGAAACTCCGCCGACCAGTTCATCGGAGACGTTCTCAGCCAGAAAATCGCCATGCATATCATTGGAATGAAGTAAAATCAGTTTCTTGTATCTTTCGTCGCTCATTTTTCTTCCCCTATTTTTAAAGCTTGATGTTCAGCACATTCATACCGAAGGTCGTCTGATAGTTCATTTCTTTCGCAATCTTCGATACCATCTTGATTCCGACGTTCTTTGTCGGATCATCATTGCTATACATTTCTAATTTAGTATGTGGATCAAACTTAACACAGTTATCCCTGAGTCTTAAGAGTACTTCATCGTTCTCCACACAGGCAAAGATATCGATACTGTGGTCTTTTTTCTTGTCTTTCTTGAAACCGTGTTCCACAACGTTGCTGGCCATTTCTTCCATACATAAACCTGCCAGCATACTTCTTCTGTTGTCGATATTATTGTTCTTGCAGAAATCCTCGACTCCTCTGGATACGGACACAACTCCTTCAATATCCTTGATGGAAATCGAATACTTGTTCTTGGTATCGAAATTGCTGTCGAGATACAGCATATCCTCAAAGCTTCTGACAAGACCTTTCTTCTTGATGCAGGCAATGATAAACATGACTGACAGCGTTACACATTCAGCTATTGCATAGCAGCCCCAGATCGCATCGATGCCGATGATCTTGCTGATGAAAGCGCAGCAGATAAACGGTGTGACGATGCAGTTGACTGGATAAAGCAGGTTACAGAAGACAACTCTGCCTAAGCTCTGGTATACACCCATGAAGATCTGGGTGAAGATATTGAGCGGTCCGCTCCAGTTGTACAGCGTCAGCAGTCGGTATGTAGCATCAATGACATCGCCTTCAGCACCGAAGATCCTCGCGATCGTTCCGCCGAATGCATAAGCGATCACCAGCTTAACTCCACCTAAGAGTACTCCGATAAAGGCCGTGATCCTCATCAGTTCCTTCAGAGAACGCGAATCCCTTTCACCGACAAAGACACTCGCCAGCATTGACAGCGTCGAGCCGACACCGATGTTGATCGCATCGAAGAAGCAGCCGCATGATCCCAGGATCGCCAGAGCATTGACGGCCGTCGTACCGCCGATCTGCGCGGCATAGTTATTGATAAAGACGTTTCTGATTGAATATAAGATACCGGCTAATGATCCCGGAGAACCCAGAACGACCATTTCCTTACTCATACCGGTATCAAAACTCTTCGCATCGAAAGTGACCAGATCCTTTTTGATGAACAGATAGATGATCAGGAATGCTGCGGTAGCTATACGGCTGAATGATGTGGCAAGACCGACACCGAATACACTGGCACCCATAAGCTTGATATTGCCCAGACAGAAAACCGTATTGAAGATTGCAAGCAGGATCGTTGCCGCAAGAGAGATCGATGATTTATTGCACATCTGTAAGAAGGTCATCATGCAAGGTATTACCAGCATCGGCAGGATTCCCAAAGCCGTACCTCTGATGAAGGCAGATGTATCCGCAAGAGTTTCCGCACTGGCTCCAAGAAGAGAGGCCAATGGCGTTGCGAAAACGAAACAGCCACAGGTCAGAACCGATCCGGCAACCAGAAGCACGATCATCGCGTTGGAAAAGACCTGATTGATCTTCTTCGCTTCACCTCTGCCCATATACATACCGCAGAGAATACCCGAACCTCCGGAAACGATCTGAGCAAGTGATCCCAGGAAGTTGGTCAATGGTGCAGTCAGACCTAAAGCAGCCATTGCCGTCTTTGAAAGCATATTGCCGATGATCAGACCGTTGACGATGCCGCTTAAGCCGTTGGCAATACACATAAAAATCTGAACCGGAAGCAGTTTCAGAAACAGTTCCATGATGTTGTGATTATACTTGAATTTCATCCTGTTCTCCTTCTTACTGAAAGAAATCTGTATCTATATTAATAATATCATTAATAATTCTAACTATTTATGTCAAACAGATGTCCAACACAATTAAAAACCCGCAAATGCGGGTCTTGAGCTTATAGTACTTCGTATTCTTCCAGAGCTTCTTTATTGATGTCAAGCTCTGTTCTGTTTTCTTTATCAGCGTTTTTCAGATAACGGTCAAAGAACGCCAGATGAGCTTCATTCAGCGTATTCATCACCAGATCTGTATCGGCCTTTCCGACTGATGAAGCTTTACTGGTTAAGAACTTCAGATCAGAGAATCCGAGGTGTTTCATATCTCTGAACACCATGTAGTGAACAGGAGCGTCATGATAGATTCTTGAACGGGTAACAACTGTCTTGTTTCCCTTGTTCAGGATCTGCATGAACGGTTTATGGTTAACGGTATCTCCGAAGAATCCGAAGAGTCCGCCATCCATATTTACACCGCAGCTGACCTCATCATCATAGAGACAATGGAAATAAGCCGTGTCTCCGCCGAAAGAATGTCCGGTCGCACCGATGCCGTTGGAGAAATCGATCTTATGATAGAGGAAGGAATCCTTGTCTTCCGCCAGTTCATGGATCTTCTTGATCGCACACAGATCGTCTTTATTCCATTCCGCAATTCTTCCTACCATGAACTTCTCATATTTTTCCTGATGGATATCAAACTTCTTTAAGGCTTCTTCATCAGACAGTTTAGTGTTCTTTAATAATCTTGCCTGATCCAACAGATTCAGAGGATTCATTATCTTCCAGATCAGTTTCTTATTAAATTTAATGACGCTGCCGTCTTCGAAATCCGTAATGCTTTCTTCATAGGTATGAGAGATCGAAGCAACGATATAACCGTGTTCTGCCAGATATTTACACAGATAGGTATTCTGTTCAGCACAGCCGCTGTAACCGTGAGAAAACAAGATCAGCGGAAACGGGCCTTTTTCCATTTCCACATCATAGATCTTGACCAGCTGATCATAAGTACTGAAATCAAGATTCTTGCCGAAATTACCAATCTTCTCCACAGTAAGGACCTTTAAAGGTTCCTTGCCTTCTTCATCAACACCGGGATAGTAGAAACGGACTTTCAGACGTCTGTTTTCATTATTCTTACTGAGTTCATCCTTACGAGTCTCATCTGTAAAATCTATACATTTTGTTCCAACCATATTTATCTCCTATGCGTATTTCTTTAATGCCTCAAAATGCATCTTTATAAGCAGATCTCTGTCTGCCGACATTGCGATCTTCATATTAGGTTTCTTCTGTTCCTTGTTCCAGGTATCGGTCACAGTACAGCCCTTGGTTATACCGGCTGAGAGTTCAACTTCAACCGGATACTCAGAGATCGTTGCGACATCCGGATTGATCAGCCAGCACATCGGTAAGGAGTCATGTAAGACCGCACCAGGAAGGCCACCCAGGTTCTGATACAGTTTTGCGTAATGATCTAATGAATCACAGAGGAATTCACCGACTTTGCCGCCGATCTCTTTCATATGGTTACGTTCTTCATCATTCATGAAGCACATCATCGTCGCATCAAGTCCGAACATTACTTTAGGGATATTGCTGTTGACGACGATATAAGCCGCTTCAGGATCGTGTCCCATATTGGCTTCAACGGAAGGCTTGATGTTGCCGCCGAAGACCGCTCCGCCCATAAACAGGATCCTTTCAATCTTATCAGTCAGATCAGGATAAGAAAGGATAAAGGTTGCGATATTGGTCAGAGGTGCCGTCGCTACGATAGTTACCTTATCAGGGCAGTTACGGATCTTTTCGGCCATCAGATCAACAGCACTTAATTCTGACAGCTTCATCTGCGGTTCAGGCAGTCTGTCTCCGATATTGCCTAAGCCATCCTGTCCGTGGACATCGAGTGGTAAAGGCTGAGAGTAATCGATCTGGGCTTCAAGGATTCCTTTAGAGGCACCCATAGCTACAGGTACATTGACACCTAATAGTTCACAGATCTTCAAAGTGTTATAAGCCGTCTTTTCCACGGCCTGATTGCCGAAGACTGTTGAGATACCCAAGAGTTCGATATTTTCACAGTTGGAAGCCAGCAGTAATGCCATCGCATCATCCAAACCGGTATCCACATCCATCCATACAGGTATTCTTGCCATTTATGCACCCTCCTTGCCATATGATCTGATACAGTCGAGATACATATTCACGAATCTTTCTCTGTCCACGCTCATTGCCACATGGACGTTAGGTTTTCCAGAGAAACCGAACCAGTCAACGACCGTCTGACCCATTGTCAGTTTGCCATCGACATCGACGATCACATTCAGATCCATATATTTGGCGATATTCTCATCGATACAGACCGCTGCCGCAATCGCATCACAGAGGACTTTATGTTCATAGAAGTTTTTCTTCAGTTCTTCGCTGACTGACCAGTTTGCGATATTCTCTTCATCGAATCTCGCAAAAGCCTCAATCAGATCACCTACCGAAGTCTTCTTTGCGGTATCGATAACCTTCTGTTTATCGTTCTGATCAAGATAACCTGTGTAGCAACATTCCAGTCCGACCATCGTCAGATTGAAACCTGCTTCAAAAACGATCTTGGCTGCATGAGGATCCTGATGAATATTGAATTCCGCATAAGCCGAAGCATTCCCGGCTGTTGTCGCACCGCCCATGATGACAAGTCTTTTGACCAGTTTGACGATATCAGGATGTTTTAAAACCGTGATCGCAATATCAGTCAAAGGACCGACGGCGATCAGTTCGAGTTCACCGTTATATTCTTTAGCCTTTTCCCAGATAAAATCCCAGGCATAGCCATCCGTAAAGGACAGACCATCTGTATTGATCTCCATATTAGCCAGCCCTGTTTTGCCATGAGCGAATTCGGCTCTTGGGTTTCTGACGATAATAGCCTGATCTGCTCCCTTGATGACCTTGGTGTTGATGCCGTATTTATTATTTAGATACAAGGCATTTACCGATGTTTTAGCCAAAGGAACATTACCATGAACCGGAATGATACCCAGAATATCAAACAAGCCGCAGCCCTGCAGCATCAAAAGACATTCCGCATCATCAATACCCGGATCACAGTCGATAATCAGGGGTCTTTTCTTTTCTGCCATATTGTTTCTTCTCCGATCTCTTTGTTTAAATTATAGTCCACCTGAACATATTTAAAAAACCATATGACTCTTTATCATATGGTTTTGTGGTTTATAGTATCTACTCTCCTAACGGAAGGGTAAACAGATAGAAGATTCCCTCAGGAAGTTCTACACCTGCTTCAACGGCGATGACCGCATGAGCTGCCACGATGGCGCCTGCCTTATCAGCCAGTTCCATCAGGCCCTTGGTCGTTCCGCCTCCGCCGTAGACATCATCTACGACCAGGATTCTCTTACCTCTGATATATTCCGCATCATCATCAGTCAAAGACATGACCTGATCACGCGGTGTCGTTACCGAACGATAGACTGCCTGGATCTTATTGCCGTCGCCGTTCTTTCTGGCAACTACGGTATGGTCAATATCCATACCCTTGGCCTTGTTCCAGCGTAAAGCGATCGCATGAGCCAAAGCGTTGGACTTGGATACCGGATTAAGGATCGTATCGAATTCAACCCCTGCTTCCAGCAGCATCTCCACGATATCATCCGCAGCCGCTTCATTTAAGCTGACCTGGCCGGAGATGTCAAGGAACGCAACCTTCTTTCCGGCTAAGACCTTGAACGGAAGATCATAGTCCTTACCGCTCATCGTTACCCGGAAAAATTCCTGTCCGTCTTTTTCAATCTTTCTTGTTTCGGTCTGATTTACCATCTGTTCTCCCCCTTATGTATAGAACAATTATATAACAGAAAAACTCTCTAATATTTCTTCTTTTCCAGTTCTTCCCAGTCATAGGAATGATCCAGAGGACTGTCGCTTGTCACATAGGTATCGCCGCTCTTGTAGGCATAGTTGTTGTAGGTATGAATGACGTGCTCGTTGCCATGTCTGTCCACAAAACGGGTATTGCCCTGATTCACATCGCCCCACATTTCTCTGACCTTCGCCTGCGATCTTCGCTGGTTCTCATAGGAGCTGTTTATGATGTCGTGAGTCTCCTGCTGGGTCTTACGGATACTCTCATAAAGACTCTTCTGTGATTCTCTTCTCTGTCGGTCGGCTTCGTTTCTGATCCGCTGAGCTTCTTTCTTGTCTTCTCTGATCCTCTTGAGTTCAGCACTCTTTTCGTTTCTGATTCTCTTGAAGTCATTCCAGATATCATCACAGATCGTTACACCCGTATTCAATACCGGTGAGAAAACATTTTTATACAGATATTCATAATCCTTTTCCAGACAGTCGAAAGAATAAAGGCAGCGCACATTCCAGAGAGTTTCATTCATCGTCATATGTAAGTACTGACCGCTTTTCTGATCATACTGCATATCCGGGAAAGCACTCTTCATGGTGCTGATCATAAACGGATCGTATGAAGGCACAGGAATGATCGACCACTGACTTCTGTCTTCGCCTTCGATCAGACCCGCATATAAACGTATCCTGTCATATCCATCATATTTATAGGAATAGACTCTGGCGATCCGGTTATAGTAGAAACCGTTTAACTGCTGACTGTTATCCTGAGCTCTTTTTGAAGCCTTCTCTTCTCTTTCTTTTCTTAACTGTTCCGTATTGGAATAAGTGATCTTATCGATCTCTTTTACATTTGCGTAATCCTTCAGATCGCTGTCAGCCCACTTGCCCAGATAGTCTTCAATGCTTTCAAACTTCCTCATGAGGTCGCCGTAATCATCGATCTGACCGTTTGTATATCTGTATAGATGATTATCCAGATAATTTCTCGGTGAGAAGTATGTCAGTAAAGCCGTCTTGTCCGGAGATCTGAGTTTGATCTTGAAAGTATACGGATAGGAATAACCGCCGTAATTGTCCCTGTTATCGGCAATTGTAATACTCCACTCTTCCGGTACCAGCATCTCCACATAGTTGACATTATCGCTTGTCTTATAGATCGTCTTTTTATTCAGTTTTATTTCTTTATGTTCCATATCTTATCCTTTTATCCGCTCATACACTTCTTCAGGATCGATTCTGATTCCATCAATATATCTGTCGGTTATATTACGGTCATCACCAATATAACTGAATCTTTCTAATGCGTCTTCTAATGATGTCTTATATTCCTCATCCAGCATATTCTCAACTACTAGTGCATTGAAACGGTAGCCTTTTTCGATCTTGCCGATGCGGTCAAAGATCGATCCTCCCGTAACTGTCGCCATATAGAAGGCGTTGGCCAATTTAATTCGCTTATATGATTCCTCATAGAATTCCTTCATCTTGGAGATCTGAACAGTCCTGGCTATCTGATGATTCATGCCTAAGAAGTGACCGCCTCCGACATCGGAACCCAGAGCGATCTTTAAACCTTTCTCATGCATGGTTGATGCCGGCATGATTCCCGCTGTGACATTGGAAGTAGAATCCGGACAGTGTACACTGATGCCGTCATATTCTTTTAAGATCCTTTCTTCCGTTTCGCTCGGGAAGATCACGTGTGCAAAGATCTTCGGACCATGTCCCTGCAGTAATCCGCACTTCTCATAGATCTCGCCATCTGAAGCATATTCCGGATATAACTCCTTTGCCCAGGCCGCTTCGGCTTTAGATTCTACCAGATGTGTATGTACACCCAGATCATATTTCTTTGCCAGTTCACCCAAACCTAACATCAGTTTCTTTGTACAGGTCGGCGCAAAACGCGGGATCAGGATCGGTTTAACTCTTTCGCTGTTCCGGTGATTAATTATGAACTCCTCGGTCTTCCTTAATGACTCATCCGTATCATCCATATAATAATCCGTTGAATTCCTGTCCATATTCGTGATACCCGTATAGGCATATAATCCGCTTTCCTCTAACATCCTGTACAAAATATCGCAGGCATCGTAATGAATAGTCGTAAATAAAGCCAGCTGGAAACTGCCGTTACGTAAGAAGTCTCTGATCAGTTTCGCATAGACGCTTTTCGCATAGCTGTTATCTTTGAAGTTGGCTTCCTGGGGAAAAGTATAATTGTTCAGCCAGTCGAACAATAAACAGTCCATACCGATACCCCTCTGGGTATACTGTGGGGCATGCATATGCAGATCACTGAAAGCCGGAATGATCAGTCTATCTCCAAAATCAGTTACGATCTCTTTTACATACCGTTCATCCAAAGATTCACTGACTTCTTCAATGAATCCGTCCTTTACCACCACATAACCATTCGGTATGACTTTTAATTCATCATAAGATTTCGAAGTAATAATGTTTCCTTTGTATACATTTATACTCATCAGATTTCTCCCTTTCTCATTTCCTTAATCATCCGTGCTTCAATAATCGGTGTCCCGAAGATGATCGTCTCTTCATGTCCGTCCAGACGGAAACCGCAATTCTCATAAAAACCGATCGCTTTCTTGTTTTCTTTCAGGACCCATAAAGCCACCTGTTTATATGATTCAAGATGTTTAAGTGCTTCTTCCATCATCCGTTTGCCGATACCTCTTCCCTGATATTCATTAAGAAGATATATTGCCGGAACTTCACCGGTATCCTCAAGATCGCTGTTGCGGTATTTACCGTAACTCACAAAGCCAACCACCTTATCTTCGTCTTTGGCTACCAGAATATTATCTAAATACTTATAGGCAATCTCTTCACATTTTTCTAAAGTCTGTTCAGAGAGAAAATCCGGATCCACAATTCCCGGATATGTTTCCTGCCACGCTTTGAAGTGAACATAGGCTTTGCCTCTGATCTCTTCATCGCTTTCCATTTTCTTGATTACGATCTTGTCTTCCATAAATCAATCTTAATACAAAAAGACTTCCTTTTCAGGAGGTCTGTGAAACTATTCAATACCGGTAATCGGTACGACGTACTGTTTAGGGGCTGTATCTTCAGGTTTGACGGTCGGCACCACTTTCTCTTTGATCATAAATTTCTGTGAAGCAGATGCGCCTCCCTTAAAGTACACCGTTAAAGTGTGTTCTACGCCTTTAGTCAAAGTGTTTATGAAAGAATCGCTTAGAGCAACATTCAGACTTCCTGTCGATAAGACATAATCATCTTTATTAAGCTCAATATTATCAACTTCTGCTTTAACGAAATCATCGATCATCCGATCATTCAGGATGTTTCTGGTAAATGTTAAGGTAAGGTTGTTTGAATCACCAATTGTCCATTCTATAGGACCGGTTTGTTTGCTTTCGTATTCATACTGTTTTTCAGCAACCGGTACGGCAAAGGCTTTAAGGTGAGCTGCACATCCTGTCAGTATCAGATCTTCTACTAAACCACTTAGATCGATTTTATAATTATAGAGATCGTTCCATTTACCGTTTTCATAATATAAACCGTTGCCAGGAGCGAGGTTTTCGATGAATCGGGCCCAATAATCCTCCATCTCAAAGTTGCTGCTCAAAACATACGCAATATCTGCTCCTGATATGTTCTTTTGGATAGCTACAATCGAAAACTTCTCATCTTTTCCTACATAAAGCGGTTTTTCAAGGTTTAATGTATGAGTGCCTGCATAGACATCGGAAACGGAATATTCGCCAAGAAGTTCTCCGTCTTCAGGGTTTTCTTTAATATTTCTGTATACTCTGATCTGTGTTTCCGTATTGGAAACAGAGACGTTGTATACGATCTTCTTTATTTCTTCGTTATCCTGAGCCGTAAACACATTGGCAATCTTAACAGTTTTCGGATCTTCTTCATTTAAATATTGGAAACATCCTACGGAAGCATTGTGCTGATAAAGACGCAGATTTTCTACAGGTTCAATAAAAAGCTGAAGTGGTAAACTAGTCAGAAAACTCACATCCTCATATGATAACCAGAAATAGCCGTTATCTCTGATGTTGTCTGTGCCCCAGCTGTTTTTGATCAGCCAGGCGCCGTCATTCTTTGGCTTTACTATAAAATTTTCTTTCGAAAAGGTATCATCATAACCAACGATTGTTACTGCGTGGTTTGTGTCTTTATCTTCGTAACAGTAGTATGCCTGCTTATCTTTGTTGTAATAATCGTTTTCGTTATATTCAGCATAATATGAAACGGCGATAGCTCCGTTTTTTATCAGAGCTTCCTTTATCGTCTGAGTGTCGGCCGCGTCAAAGTAATAAATATCACTCACATAATAATCGGTAGCTCCGTAGCACATTTCTGCAGGATTGATGCCTGCGGCAGCCAGCTGGGTATTGAATCTTTCCAGTGAATATGGATTCCCATCCAGCATGCTGTACGGCAGATCGCTTTCAATTGCAAAACCAACTCCGGTATTCAGCATATCTGCAGCATAGCCGGAAGAACCGCCTATAGCAAAGAGGTTGTTCTGTAAATCTTCATAAACACCAACAAATCCACCATTTGTGATCAGTTTTAATGGATCTTCAACACCAAGGTTATGGTAAAAGAAATACGCCAGATGCAGTTCCGAAAGATCAAGAGAAATTCCGGTTTTCTGGAGATAAGTACTTTCAGCCGAAGCAGCAGCCGCATGAGCCCAGCACGTTCCATAGGCGCCCTGATTTTTGATCGATGTATGAGGAGCTGTATATTTTTCCGGCAACCCCTGATCATCTTCGGAGTTCTTGGCTCCTCTTAACGATCTGTTTCGATGAACAACATAGTTGTCAGAGTAATCGAAAAGAGGGCTTTTGTAACCAAGGCCGTATTCGGGTTCTTCCGGTGTTTCCTCGTTTTCAGGAACCTCTTCCTTTATCTGTTCCTCTTCTTTTGTTTCTTCTTCAACGAATACTTCCTCACTGACTACAGGCTCTTCGTTAACAGGAGGTTCTTCGTCGTCAGCAAAAACTCTTACCGGCACAGTCAAAGAAAGCGTCAGTATGGCAGACAGGAATATAGATGTTATTTTTTTAAGATTGTTATTCATTGATAAAGTTAGCCTTTATAACGTTAATTCTATCAGAAAAAAGACAGATGTTTCATTCATTTCTGTCTTCTATTCATATAGATTGGCACACTGTTTCAGATCTTCATAGAATTCATAAGGAACGAACAGGTTTCCTCTGCCTGAACCAAGTTCGATACCCGGTTTGGCAGTTCCATGGAAATCGGAGCCTCCACTCTGTTTCAGTCCGAACTCTTTCGCAAGCGATACAGCGGTATTGGTCATCTCTTCATCGAATTCCGTATATCTGGTTTCGATCGCATCGAGTCCTGCTTTTTTAGCCAAAGGCAGGAATTCACGCATATCCTTATAAGTCAGATTAAGTAAAGGATGAGCCATGATGGCAGTTGCCCCAAAGGTCTTGATAAATCTGATCGCCACAATCGTACTTAATCTTTTAGCCGGAGTATAGAAACCATTGCCTTCTTTTAATAATCCGCTAAAGGCTTCTGCCGTGCTTTTCACATAACCCCTGGCCAGAAGAACTCTGGCAATATGCGAACGGTTGAATTCGCCTTTACCGGTCAAGGCCAGAACCTCTTCGAGCGGAACTATAAAACCTGCATCATTCAGTCTCTGTAACAGGAGATTATTGCTGTTCATCTTAGCCAGATGAGTCAGTTCCAGAAAGTCTCTGATTTCATCCCAGTATTTCTCATTGAAAAACAGACCGACGATATGGATCTCTGTACCCCTCCATTCGGTCGTAAACTCACAGCCCGGAACCGTAATGACGCTGCTGTTTCTGCCGGCTTCCATCAGTTCCTTTAAACCGTCCGCATTATTATGGTCGGTTAAAGCCAGTGCTGAAAGACCAAGCTCTTCGGCGTGCTTTACCAGTTCGGTAGGTGTCATGGTTCCATCCGAGAAAGTCGAATGGGAATGTAAGTCAATTCTTTTATCTGCCATATTCCTATATTATTATTTCACACAATCTTTTATTAAGCAGTAATTATTAATCACATGTTAAAATCGAATTGTAAGTGCAGATATATAATTCGGAGGCAAAATATGTTTGTGTTTTGGGGTGACGGATCGCAATTCGCCAAAGACTTAGTCGATGCGGTCGTTGTCAGAAGTACGGAAAATTTCAACTGGACGTTTATCTTTATTCTTTCGGTGATCTTTTATGTCTACTGGAGTGAGGCACAGAAGAAAAACTGGAAGGTCATTGTCGCCGGTTTCTCACTCTATGGTGTGCACTGGCTCTATGAGATCGGCAATGCGCTGATCAGACATTTCTTCGGTTATCCGCTCTGGACTGTTTCCAACGCATCCACGACCTTTATCTTACTGATCGGTGTGTGCTGGGAACTGTCGATGATGTTCTCTTTAGCCGGTATGATCTCGTTCAAGATGCTGCCGGAAAAAAGAACTTTCAAGAATAAGCTGATGGGAGCAATAAGTATGGCTCTGCTGTTTGCGTTATTCGAATCGTTCCTGGCCGGAACTTCCAATCATTCCTTCATCTGGGTCTATAAGTGGTGGGGTGTCATTCCGGTATTTATCACTACTTATATACCGTTTTTCCTGGCCAGTAATTTTGTGCCGGATCTGAGTCCTAAGGCTCAGAAGACATTCCTGATCACTGTCTGGTCGTTAGTGGCTTTATCATTGATCATTTTTATTCCGTTAGGATTTATTTAAAAATCACTTAAGCACCCTGGATTAAGATTCAGGGTGCTTTTTATGTTTTATAATTTAATCAGAGAGGACTATCTATGGATAATAATAATCTGATGTGGGCTTTAGTCAAAGAAAAGCCGGAAGTGGGCATCTGGGCCAAAAGGGTTCCGATTCCCGAAGTCGGATATAACGACGTTAAAATAAAGATCCGTAAGACTGCGATCTGCGGTACGGATGTGCACATCTATCAGTGGAACAAGTGGGCACAGAAAACCATCCAGCCGGGTCTAACGATCGGACATGAATATGTCGGTGAAGTAGTCGAGACCGGCCCGGGCGCCAGAGGCTTTAACGTGGGCGATATCGTTTCCGGTGAAGGACATATCACCTGCGGTAAATGCCGTAACTGTCTTGAAGGTCACAGGGAAAACTGCCGCGATGCCAAGGGTGTCGGCGTCAACCGTAACGGTGCCTTTGCGGAATATCTGGTCATTCCTTATGTCAATGTCTGGAAGACCAGAGAGAATATCGATGAGGAACTCTATGCGATCTTTGACCCGTATGGCAATGCGACACATACTGCATTGACTTATGATGTCTTAGGTGAAGATGTCTTGATTACCGGAGCCGGCCCGATCGGCTGCATGGCCGCAGCGATCGTCAAATTCTCCGGAGCCAGACATGTAGTCGTAACCGACTTCAACGACTACCGTCTTGATCTGGCTAAAACTTTAGGTGCGACCAGAACGGTCAACCTTAAAAACGAAAAGCTTGAAGACGTCATGAAAGAGATCGGCATGAGCGAAGGCTTCGATGTCGGACTTGAAATGTCGGGAGCTCCGGTAGCTTTGAATCAGATGATCCACAATATGAAAAACGGCGGCAATATCGCCTTACTGGGATTGTTGCCGGATACGACGGAAGTCGATATGGAAAAGGTCATTTTCTCAGGTCTTAACCTTAAGGGTATTTACGGCCGTAAAGTCTGGGATACCTGGTACAAGATGACGACCATGCTGGAGGCGGGACTCGATATCTCCAAGATCATCACTCACCGCTTTGATATCACAGATTACCAGAAAGGTTTCGATGCGATGCTTTCGGGTAAATCAGGAAAAGTAATTCTGGATTGGACTAATATAGATAAGGTGGAAAATTTATGAACAGAAACGAAACTTTAAAGATGTATGCGGATACCGTTATCGAAATAAAGGAAGCCGGTTTGTTTAAAGCCGAGGCTGCCTATGTTTCTCCTCAGGGTGCATATATAACCATGGAAGACGGCGAAAAACTTCTCAATATGTGTGCCAACAACTACCTCGGTTTAGGCAATAATAAGAGACTTATCGAAGCAGCCAAGAGGACCTATGACGAAAAAGGTTACGGCCTGGCTTCTGTCCGTTTCATCTGCGGTACGCAAGATATTCATAAGACGCTGGAGAAAAAGATCTCTGATTTCCTGAAAACCGATGATACGATCTTATATTCATCATGTTTTGATGCCAACGGCGGATTGTTTGAGACGCTGTTAAGTGATCAGGATGCGGTAATCTCCGATGAACTGAATCACGCTTCAATCATTGACGGTGTCAGATTATGCAAGGCAAAACGTTACCGTTATAAGAATAACGATATGGCCGATCTCAGAGAAAAACTCATTGAAGCCGATCAGAACGGTGCCCGTATCAAACTGATCGCAACCGATGGTGTCTTCTCCATGGATGGTATCATCTGTAACCTCAAAGGAATCTGCGATCTGGCTGATGAATTCGGTGCACTGGTCATGGTCGATGATTCCCATGCGGCCGGCTTTATCGGTGAAAACGGCGGCGGCTCGGTTGAATACTGCGGCTGTCAGGGCAGAGTCGATGTGATTACCGGTACTTTAGGTAAGGCCTTGGGCGGCGCTTCAGGCGGTTATTCATCAGGCAGGAAAGAAATTATTGATCTGCTCCGTCAGCGCAGCAGACCATATCTGTTCTCCAACACCCTGGCTCCGGCTATTGCGGGTGCCAGTATCGAACTTTTTGATATGTTGTCGGAAAGCGGCGAATTAAGAAAACATCTAATGGAAGTTACCACATACTACCGCAACAAACTCAAGGAAAACAACTTCGATATCATCGAAGGTGTTCATCCGATCGTACCGATCATGCTGTATGACGAAAAGACGGCTGCAGAATTTGCGGCCAAGATGAGAGAAAAAGGCATCTATGTTGTAGCTTTCTCTTATCCGGTAGTTCCTAAAGGTAAGGCCAGGATCCGTACTCAGGTCTGCGCCAACCACAGCAAGGAAGATATCGATTTCGTTATCGACTGTCTGATCAAAACCAGAGAGGAACTTAAAAAAGAGTAATATAATTGTTTCTTGGAAGGAGGATCTCAAATGAGTAAACCCTTAATCGGCATCAGCTGTGATCTGCTTAAACAGACGATGGCGAATAACAGAAAACGTCAGGTTCAGAAACTGAATGATTCTTATGTGGAAGCAGTTAAAGGCAGCGGCGGTATCCCCGTCATTATCCCCAACGGCTTAAACGACGAAGATATCAAAGAGCTTTCTGAAAAACTCGATGGCTTTATCTTTTCCGGAGGCGGTGATATCGATCCAAAGGCTTATGGTAAAGATCCCGATGATACACTTATCGAAGTCTGGCCTGAAAGAGACCAGAGTGAACTTCTTCTGTTGAAATACGTATTGAACGATTCCGCTAAACCGGTCTTGTGTATCTGCAGAGGACTGCAGATCCTCAATGTATTTTTAGGAGGAACGCTTATTATTGATTTACCGAACGCCGGTAAAAACGTCCATTCATTTAATGAATTACCTCGTGATGTTTTCTCTCATGAGATCATTGTTGAGGAAAACTCAAAACTTAAAACCATCATCAAAGATGAGACGCAGGTCAATTCCTTCCATCATCAGGCTATTGATAAACTCGGAGAAGGCTTAGTTATATCGGCCTATTCGAAAGAAGATCATGTGATCGAAGCAGTCGAAATACCTGGTAACAGATATATCATGGGTGTGCAATGGCATCCGGAAGAATTAAGAGCTCATGCGTCTCATAAGGCCTTATTTGATGAGCTGATTAAGCAGGCCGCAAAGAATAGATTATAAGGAGATTATTATCAGATGAAGAAAATTGCAGAATTATTATTAGTTGGTTTATTACTGATTGCGCTTGTTGCGTGTGGCAAATCCGAAGAAAACAAACCGGAAGAACCGCAAAACAATGAACCGGAACCGACAGAAACAGTCAGCGAACCTGCAGATCCGAGAGATCTGAGCGATGAGGAACTGATTGCGAAAGCCAAGGAAGAACTGGTTGGCGAATGGTACTGTGCGATCGTTGATGTCGAGTCTCTGGTTTTCAATGATGATGGAACAGGACATTATACCGGTTTGGACAAAAATTATGACTTTACTTATTCACTCGGAGTCAGACGTCTGGAGCGTGCCAATAACGGCAGGCTGGTTGAAGACCTCATGACCATCAACTATGACAGCGGAGATACCGAAGACCTTGTCTTCCTTATCGGTGATGAAGAGATCACCGGATATCCCGGTGAAACAAAAATGATTTTCCAGACTCTGGAAAATGGCGGTTATTCAGGGGTAATGAATTTCTTCGATCCTTGGATCAAAAAATAGTTGCTCAATAAGCATTATTCATAATTATTTAAACGGGGTTCCTGATGGAACTCCGTTTATTTAATACTGATGCCGGCTTCTTTCATCGTCTGTCTTAATCTGTCTGTCTCAAAATAGACACAGGCTTCAAAACCATACTTTCTGGCCATATAGACATTAAGATTAGAGTCATCCACAAAGAAACATTCTTCTGCTTTCAGATCATATTCCTTACACAGATAATCGAAGATCTCTTTACCCGGTTTTAATAAACCAATTTCCGCCGAAGTGACCCTTCCCGTAAAACAGGCAGATCCCGGTAAACGATAGAAGTATTCTTTCTGCTTGTTATCGGCGTTACTTAAAAGATAAAGCTTATAACCCTTGTCATATAATTCCCTGATCAGATCGGTTATGCCTTCCTTTTCTCTGAAAGGTAAGGTGTGCCAGTTCTTGATCAGAAATTCCGCAACCGGATGAAGTCTTTCGTCAAGTCTTTTACAAACGGATGCGTATGCTTCTTCATGGCTCATGGTACCCGCATCCATAGCGATCCATTCCGTTTCTCTGAAGATCTCTCTTTTGAGATCTTCCCTGTTCTGACCTTCGATATGGATTGCATCCAGCAGCAGATCCGGCGTCCAGTCGATCAGAACGCCACCCATATCAAAAATAATGTTTTTAATCATATTGTTACCCTGTTTCTATTCATCCGCAAAATACAGCCTGCATCCCAGTTCGTGATCCATATGACTTGGATGTCCTTTGACGTGCTTTGGCATATTCAGTAACTGATGGTATTCATTTGAACAGATTTCTTTTTCTTTATCTCGTACACTTAATATACATGCCTCGGCATCTGTAAGCCCACCTTCAAATTTATGGATCAGCAGGTTACAGTCAGATGGAACATCTACCTTTTCTTCTCCCGAGGATATTATATTTCCTTCCTTATCCATAATCTTCCAGGAAACTGTGCATTCACCTAATCCGTAAGGATAGTCGTTCACCAGATGAATCTCATCAAGATCATCCTTATATTTTAAGAAGATGCCGACAGGCATATTGCTTTCAAGCATCGCCTGTAATCCTTTTTTAGGATTGCCGTAATAATCATAGAGACCATAGAAACTCTGCAGACACAGATCGCTGAACAGGAACTGTACATAGCCGTTATTCGGAGCGTGTTTCTGAATGCGGTAATGTTCCGTATAGTATTTCAGTAATTTATACTGATAATCCTGGATCTCTTCAATGTGCGGTATCAGTTTTTCTAACCGTTTATACAAACGTGTATCTTTAGCTAATGTTTCCTTATCAGGTGGCGCATCAAAACCGTATTCGGTATTGAACTTTTCGGTCGTACCATAGATGTCGCTGTAATGTGTTTCTTCCGAAACCAGCGAACCGATATAGTTGTGACTGTCTCCGCTTAAAAGATCATCTTCCCAGCAGGATCCTTTTATGGTACTTCTGCTTGGATCGATTTCCTGTGATGCCGCATATAACGCCGGACCTGGCGAAACATCCATCAGATCACAATGCATTCCACCCGGAAGCATGACACCAGGCTCGTTCAGGCAGACCCAGAAGAAGATCGAAGTATGGTGTTTCAGCATTCTTAACGTTTCTTTATAGATCTTTACAAATCTGTCTTCATAGGATCTGTCGGTCGGATGCATCCAGTTGAATTCGCTGTCCTGCATGATACCTAATCCCAATTCCGTACAGATCTCATAGAATATCTGCTGTTCCACATGGACATGAACTCTGATGAAGTTGAATCCTGCTTCCTTTATCCTTATCAGATCTCGACGGTAGCGTTCTTCGTTCATGTTGGAGATATAGGCATCAGGGAAATAGGATGTACCGCGGATATAGAATGGTCTGTTATTGAGTACAGCCTGAGTCTTCTCTTTATCACGATCCAGATAAATGGTCCTGAATCCCAGAGTATACCCGTATTCATCACAGATCCTGTCTTCTGAGTATACATAAAGTCTTGCTTCATATAGATTTTCTTCACCCTGATCCCATACATACCAGAGTTTGACCGGTAAGGTATCCCCTTTTAATTTAAGAGAATTTCCTTTTACAGGTTCTTCGATTCTTAATACTTCACTGTTTTCTTTATCTTTTACAACCAATATCGCTTTATAATTACCTTCTTTTAAGATATTGATTGAGGCTTCAGCCGTTACGGTTGCTATACAATTTGAAACTGAGAGATCATAGTTTATCTGCGGATCGATCAGCTGTATTTCATCATACATTTCAAACCATACTTCACCATAGATTCCTATCGGATTGACATCTCTCTGTATGAAAGTATCGGAATGTTCATATGTACCTTTGACCATTCTTCTTTCTACAGAGAATGTTCTGGCGGTATATCTTTCTTTTTCAACACTGCTGTCCCATGGAGACCAGACTTTGACGATCAGATAATTATCTTCTCCTTCATTAACATAATCTGTAACATCCACATCAAAACCAAGCATATAGCCTTCATGTTCACATACAAACTGCCCGTTGAACCAGATCTTGCAATAATAGTCTACATTGGAGAAATGAACGATATAACGGTTATGATGTTCAGAAGGTAAGGAAATGATCCTTCGATACCACCATGGTGCATAGTTAAAATATCTTAACTGTCTTCCGTAATAAGGGTGTTCATCAAAAAGCAGCTGTAAATGCTTGAGTTCACTGATCTCTTCCCAATCCGAAATCGCCATTCCGATATCGGTGTTTCTGCCTTTGCTGTCCTGCAGTTTACAGTTTTCCCCGTTGTCATGGACATCCTGCAGTACTTCCCAGCCATTATTTAATTCAATGCGCATTATTCTTCTCCGCTTGTCTTTCTGCTTTAATCTTACTATAAACAAGGCATCAGCTGATGCTGATGCCTGGTGATTAATAATGGTTTGTAACGATTATTTGCCTAAAAGCTTGTTCTTTTTTGAAAGCAGGCTGTTTTTCTTGGCAAGTTTGTTGGTTTTCTCGTTGATGGCGTTCTCTTTCTTCCCCAGCCGATCTGATTTCTTAAAATAGTTTTCCTTCTCAAAAAAGAGATTAACTTTCTGCTCCAACATATCGGTTTTTTCCAGTAAACTGTCGAGTTTTGATTCCAGCCTATCGGTTTTTTCACCGAACATTAAATATGCTCCGCCATTTACATCTTCAAGTTCTTTATCATTTACTTTTTTCTTTGCCATAATATTTCGTCCTTTAATTGCAGATGTTTATTTTATTTACCTAATAGCTTGTTCTTTTTCCTGAGCAGGCTGTTTTTCTTGGTCATCTTGCTGTTCTTCTTGAAGAACATTGTTTCCTCTTTCTGTTCAAGCAAATCTGCTCTCTCTAAATAATTTTCCTTTTGTTTCATTTCGAAGAGATCCACTCTACGTTCCATCATGTCGGTTTTTTCTAATAATTCATCAAGTTTTGCTTCCAGCATGTCGGTTTTTTCATCAAACATTTTTAAACCGCCATTTACATCTTCAAGTTCGTTATCGTTTACTTTTTTCTTTGCCATATTTGTTTTTCCTTTCAATTATTTCTTCTGTATATTTATACGAATGATTGCTCAATTGTGGCTATATTTTATGCAATACATTCTCTATTTTTCAATTCGGCAATTATTACTTCTTCTTCGGTCTGGTTTGCTTTTAAATAATCAATAATGATTTTTGCTCTATTGTAATCAATCACATGATACTCTGTCCTGTATCCTATTTTATCTTCATAATACAGTTTCATATTGTTCTCATCGAGACTAATGGTTCCTCCGTTTATCTCTTCAAGAACTTCATCATTAAGTTTCTGTTTTGCCATTGCCATATCCTCTATTAATTATTATTTTATATCTTCTTGTTTCGTTTTGATTTATCAATATTAATTTATCAATTTAATACAAAACAGCAGTTAATTCAAATTCTCTGTTTTTATTCCGCTGTTATTAATTGCGTATTGTATTTCTTCTGGAGTAAAGCCAAAATCAGAAAAATGATTATAAATGAAACTAGTATCCCAGACCCAACTATTTTCGTATGTCTCATATTCTCTGCCGACTTCAATCATTGCTCTGGCTAAATTCGTAGCCTGATCATTAAAATCAATCTCGAGAGCTGTAATAGCATTATCGATGTCATTAGATGAGTAGCCTTGTTTTTTAAATTCGTCCTGTATCATTTTTCTACTACAAAACTCAGTATAGCGTTCACCATTATCGTCCTTGTATGCACACCTTTTTTCTTTTATATAATTTGAAAGACTATTAATCAGTATTTCGCTATTAATATCCGAAACATCTAATTTATTAGAAAGCATCAGTTTTTTTATACTTAGCTTTACTAATTGTTGCTTTTTAGTTTGTTTTTTTAATCAATATCGCAACGTCTGCAGGAAGCTTCCCTTCAAATTTATCTGAACTGATTATTACTTCTCCTTTAAAGGCATATTCTTTATCTGACATATTCATTATCAGAAGATGCTTTCCTCTCTTAAAGATAAACACTCTGTTTTTCTCTTTAATTTCCACATGCGGATCACTGAGGTCGCTGATTTCCTTCCGTAGGGCTGTTAACGCACGGATGAAGTTATAGATCGATTCCTTATCTTTAACTGCCTGCTTAACAGAAAACGTATTCTCTTTAAAGAAAGGCAGATATGGTTCTGAGTCTTTGGTGAAACCGTGATATGGTTTATTGTCATTCCAGATCATCGGAAGTCTTGTTCCGGTGCGCTGATAACCGCCGTCCTTTGATGGGATATGAATCGTCTTCATTTCTATTTCGTCGCCATATAAGACAAAAGGTATACCCGGCATACAAAACAGAAACATATAAAACATCTTCAGCTGTTTATGATCAAGATAATTGGCTATACGCCAGGTGTCATGATTGCCGCTGATCAGTGCCAGATATGCTTTATGTTTCTCGGCTTCATTGAATCTGTTTCGCATATCCTTTATGGTAAACTTCACATCATTGTTTCCGTTTATTACAGATGTTCCTCTGGTGGATGAATTACTTCTGAATAGGCGGTGATAGAAATTGTCCCAGTGATCGAGTACGAAATCCGCATCAAAACCGGCTTTGAATGAACGTTCAGGATAAGACCATTCGCTTACAAAGAAAGCATCTGGATATTCTTTTCTGATTTTTCTGAACATCCAGTTCCAGACTTCGATGGTTGCGGTTTTATCGTCATCATTCTTTACCAGCGAATCAGCCATATCGACACGGAAACCATCAGCTCCGTTATCAAGCCAGTAACGCATTACCCTTAACATGTATTCTCTGGTTTTAAATGTTCTTTTGTCTTTATAAGACATCTGCCAGGATGGATGATCGATCCTGTTGAATCCGTAGTTGAAAGCCGGCTGATGAGCAAAGAAGTTAACCATGTAGCAGCCGTGGCGATCAAACATACCCGAGATCATATTGCTTCCTTTATCCCAGGGGTTATCATTCCAGATAAAGAGATCGCTCTTGTCGTTTCTTTCGGCTTTGGCACTTTCAAGAAAATCCGGATTGCTTAAAGCCGCATGTCCTGCTACCAGATCAACTATTATCTTTATCCCGAGTTTGTGAGCCTTGTCTGCCAGTTTCTTAAAATCATTCATCGTACCGAAACAGGGATCCACATCAAAGAAATCTTCGACATCATATCCTCCGTCTTTAAAAGGTGAACGGTAAAAAGGATTAAGCCAGATCGCATTAAATCCCATTGACTGAATGTATTCAAGTTTTGAAGCAATACCATTAAGATCACCGATCCCGTCGTTGTTGCTGTCACAGAAGGAAATCGGATAGATCTCATAGACGATCATGTTTCGGAATGATTTTTTACTCATATCTAGTAATCAAAGTTTTCTCTCTCTTTATAGAAGTATTCCCAGAAATCATCATATTCCTGTTCGCTGATATAATCGCCGTTGACCAGGATCACATATTTTTCGTCCCGCCATTCATATTCGATATCGGTCTGCCGATATCCGTTTCGCAGATAGAACTTCATTCTTTTAAGACGCTGATCATTATTAAAACTGTGTTCATCCGGTTCTTCGAGATCCGCAATTATCCTGTGATCAGGAAAGGCTTCCTTGACCAGTTCCAGTATCTTTCTGCCAAAGCCTCTGTCTCTGTATTTCTCTTCTGTCGCAAAGTAAAGGATGTGGGTAATCGTCTTGTGCGATAAGAGCACAATAAAACCTATATATAGATCATCCTTCAATACCGCATAAACAACCCCTTCTCTTTTGGGGTCATTGATTAACGGGTCCAGAGGTCTTCTCTCGTTGCTGGGGAAAGCGTCTTTATAGAGTCTGATCGTTTCCTCAAGATAGACAGAGTTATCGTTTATTATTTCCAGTTTTAAATCTTCATCCATAAGATTTGTTAGATATATTTATACAGATAATTAATCGCTATCTGATAAACAGTAAGCCGGCAATAATTCCGCCAAGGAAACCACCGGCATGTCCGGACAAAGAAACACCAGGCATAAAGCTGACAATGATGTTTGGGATGATCATTCTTCCAACCAGATACAGATCTTTCTGATCCCATTGTCCATCATCTTTATAAAGAAGGACCGCAAAGTAACCGAGGATCCCGAAAACAACTCCGGAGAATCCGACGGTATAAGCGTTGCTGAAGATGGTTACAAAAATTCCCGACAGTAACATCGACAGAAAGATCGCAATTGAATAGCTCTTTTTGTTCGTGTTGATTTCACAATAGGAACCGACATTTATAAAGGAAAACAGATTTGCTACGATGTGTTCCAGATTCGCATGCATTAAGGCTCCCGTTAGAAGCCTATAGATCTGACCGCTTTTTACTGCTGAGGGAATTATGGCAAACGAATCAAACGTAACGATTCCCATAATCTGTAAAATGAACACAATTACACAAACAACGCTCCAGAAGATAGTTATTGAAATACTGTTTTTTCTCATACCGATATTCTAACAGATTTGTCTGTAAAGATATGTCATAATACGGTTTCTTTGTTTTGATGATAAACTGAAAGTAGAAAGACTGAGGATAATCTAATGCGTAAACCCATAATCGGAATTCCTGCCAAGCAGAAAAATTTTGTCGAAGAAGAACTGGCTCATTTTGATACCCTCGTTGATGAACATCGGCTGATGGTCTGTAAACATGGCGGTATCACCATCATGCTGACACAGAGCGAAAGAAAACTGGATTTCTCCAAAAGCGATCTGGGTGATGATACGGTTTTGACTGAAGAAGAAAAACAGGATCTTTATCAGCAGGTTGATCTGTGTGACGGCATAATTCTGCAGGGCGGCGAATTCAGCAGTGAATATGAAGTGGAAATTGCCCGTTATGCTTTAAAGAAGAATTTGCCGATCATCGGAACCTGCGCCGGTTTCAACAATATCTTAAGAGCTTTGGGTTCAAACATCTATGAAGATAAAACCGAAAAGCACAGTTCACGTTCTCTGACTTACCGTCATCCGATAAAGATAGAAAAAGATACGATGCTGTATCGGTTAATCGGAAAAGAAGATTATCAGGTAAACAGTCTACACACAATGATCTGTGATGATGAAAGAGTAAGATCTTACGCAAAGATTTCTTCTCATTCACCTGACGGTCTTGTGGAAAGCTTTGAGGTTCCGGATAAAAGATTTGTGCTGGCTATGAAATGGCATCCGGAACTGATGGGTGATGATGAAGGTTCAGATAAGATCTTTACCGCTTTCCTTTCTGCTTGTAATGAAAACATCAAATAATACAGCAGATTATTAAGATTTATAAAAGCATCAGCGTTGGCTGATGCTTTATTCTGCTTTTGTTTTATTTATCGGTTCCACTCATCTGTGAAAAACTATCATAATGTATAGCAACCGATATATCCTCAACCGTCTTTACTTCCGTCTACTTCAGAGAATCCGGAAGAACATCGGCTGAATAATAACCATCGGCAGCACCTTCTTTTATGGCATCGATAATTTGCTGATTGTTGTTACTAATAGCTTTTTCCAGGTATTCTTTCGTCTTTTCAGCTGACGCATCTACATAAAGGCCTTCATTATACATTGTAGAAAGGTATAACGCAGAAAAGTCATCGCCGTTTTCTACTGCTTTTATTCCCCATTCATATGCCTTCTCATAATCTGCTTCTACACCTACACCATATAAATAGCAGTAACACATCAATCTTTGAGCCCATGCAAGACCTGCTTCGGCGCCTTTCTGATAGTATTCTGCCGCCTTTTTAAGATCCTGTTCAACTGCAATACCATGTCCATAGAACCAGCCTAAGCGGGTCGTACAGCCGGCATGGTCTATAGCTTCGCCGTTCTTGTAATATTCGAAAGCTTTTTCAACATTCACTTCGGTTCCATCGCCCTGTTCATAACACCAGCCGGCCATTTCCATAGCGTCTCCGTTTCCTTTGGCGGCAGCCAGTTCAAAACACTCTAATGCTTTGACATCGTCAACCTGAACGCCATCTCCGTAATAATACATCGAACCGAGTTCATAGTAAGCCTCAGTGCCGCCGGCCTCGACATACTGTGTCAGATATTCATAGGCTTTTCCATAATCTTTGGCATTTATTGCATCCATTCCCAGATTATAGAGTTCTTCGACACTTAGTGGTTTAGGTTCGGGATTTTCCGCTTCCTTGCTGGAAGAACAGCCCACCAGCATAAGCAATATACTAAGTAAAATCATTATTCTTTTCATAGAAGATACTTCCTTTCTATCGATTTTCATCAATAATGTTTATTTACTTAATGATAACAAAAACTGTAAATGATTTATATTTCAAAAAAGCATCAGTATTTATACCGACGCTTCAGATATTTTTGATCAGATATTTCTGATTATGATATTAATGATGATGACGCAGATAATAGCGTCCCGGTACTACAAAACTTACTCCTTCGATCCTGTTGAGAGCGTCTTTGATTTCCTTCTGATTACCGGTGTTGGCGGTCGTTATATTGAAACCGACGCTTCCGGAAAGACCGCTCTTGGCCGGTATCGTTTCAAAAGAAACATTATTATCTAACAGGGTCTGGACCTGCTCAAGAACCTTTTCGATCATGGTGACGTCTTTTACTTCGAAATAATAATATATTTCTCTGGAACGTCTGTGGTCGATCTTCATAAGCCAGCTGGCATTGATCATACAGATGACTGTTGTCAGAATGCCACCCAGATAGAAACCGAAACCAAAGGCTATGCCGATTATCGCCGTGACCCACATTCCGGCTGCCGTTGTCAGACCGGAAATATTATTGCTGTCACGGACCATGATGATGCCGGCACCCAGGAAACCGATACCGGAAACTACGGATGCAGGAATACGGAAGATATCGCCTCCCATACCGGTCATTACATATACATAAAGACTTACTAATGCCGTCATCGCTCCGCCCAGACATACCAGGATATGAGTACGGAAGCCTGCAGGCCGTCCGCTTCTTCCTCTTTCGTTACCGATAATTCCTCCGGCAAGTGCTGCCAGCAGTATTCTTAATATCGTGCTGAGTATATTGAACTCTGTAATATATTCGAAATATGCTTCTATCTGTCCCATGTATTCCTCCGTATCCGATACACACAGCAAAAAATAATTTTTTCTGTGAATGTATGGTTTTCTGTTTCTTCTTCTTTATTATAAAACGCTATCCGTTAATAACTGTCACAATTTTCGATATCTGATTATAAAAACATCAGCCTTTTTCAAAGCTGATGTACTGTGAGTTTAGTTTTCCGGATTTTCAGGCTGTGCTTCGCTTCTGACTTCCTGTCTCAGCTGTTCCAGCTGTGCCGTTACTGCTTTTTCCACTTCGTTCAGATTTCTTCTGATCTCGAAGATAAAGAAGAGATTGATAATGGCGTGGATGATAATGACCATACCGACAGTTGTTGTTAAAGCCATTGAAGAAAGAACCGGTGTGTAAAGTACGGTTACACCAATCAGAATATTCAGGATATTCAGAATGATAAGCAGAACCCATGGAGCGCTTGTGTAACGGAGGTTATAGGCCAGTTTGATTCCGCCAAAGCTCGACATGATCATCCAGACACCCAGGACGATTCCGATATAAACAGCCATAGAGTCAGGATTTCTGAGCAGCAGGATACCAAGGATAATACGTAAAATACCCTGTAATAAACCGTCAAACGGAACGTCATAGCTCCATGCCTTGATGTCGATGTATACAAACAGCGCACCGACAGCGATCATGAATAAGGCTACCATGACACCGAGTGTAGCAAGCGAGATGTCAGGATACATGATCATGAAGATACCGTCAATGATGGCGATGATGCACATCAGGATCAGACACAGAGTGTATTTTTTTAAATTCTCTTTCATATTTACTCCTTATATAATGTTTTATTATAATATTTTCTATTTGATAATAAAAGGCATCAGATTTTCTGCTGATGCCCTCAGATTGTTTATATGTCGTTTTCTTAATCGTCACAAATAACAACGCAAGACCAGATTGAATAAGCTTAATTTCCGGTTGTCTCTTTCTTCTCAGTTTTGTCTTTCTTCTTGCGATGCAAAAACATATACAATTTATTCTTTACTTTTCTGAAAATCATCCTAAACATATAGATTCCTCTTTCTATATATATGATACAAAAATTTTCTTGCGGTTATAAAGAATTACTCCCACTCGATCGTTGCGACAGGTTTATCACTCATGTCCCACAGAACTCTGTTAATTCCCGGAACTTCTTTGACGATCCTATCTCTGATCTTATAGAGGGTCTTATATGGAATCTCGTAGGATTTGGCAGTTACCGCGTCTTTGGTGTTGATAGCTCTGATGACTGCTGCCCAGCCCATATAACGTTTACCGTCTTTAATGCCTGTTGACTGCAGGTCAGGGATGACACAGAAATACTGCCATGGTTTGTCTTTGAGTTTATCGATCTCTTCCCTGACGATCGCATCAGCTTCTCTTAAGGCTTCAAGTCTAGGTTTTGTTATGGCACCGACACACCTTACTCCAAGACCAGGTCCCGGGAACGGCTGTCTGTAGACCATATTCTTAGGAAGACCTAAAGTTTCACCTACTACTCTTACTTCATCCTTGTAGAGGTATTTAACCGGTTCCACGAGTTCAAAGTTAAGCTCAGGAGGAAGGCCTCCGACGTTGTGATGAGCTTTGACACCTTTGGATTCCAGGATATCAGGATAGATTGTTCCCTGGGCCAGGAATTTAATATCTTTTAATTTCTTGGCTTCTTTGGCAAAGACATCAATGAATACTTTGCCGATGATCTTGCGCTTCTGTTCAGGATCAGCTACACCCTTCAGTTCCTTGAGGAATTTATTTGAAGCATCCACATAGATCAGGTTGGCACCCATGTTCTTTCTGAAGACTTCGATGACCTGTTCCAGTTCACCTTTTCTCAATAAACCATGGTTCACATGAACACAGACCAGCTGATCGCCGATCGCTCTGATCAGTAAGGCTGCGACGACTGATGAATCAACACCACCGGATAAGGCCAGTAAGACTTTCTGATCTTTGACCTGTTCCCTGATTTCCTTGATCTGCTGATCAATGAATTTCTCGGCAGCTTTCTTTGTGGTGATGCGTTTTAAACTTGCAGGTCTTTTATCCATTTACTTTGCCTCCGTACTGTTTTTTAATAAGACGTCATGTGCTCCGCCTTCAGCGATTGAGGTTGAGGAGACAAGTGTCAGTTTGGCTTTCTTCTGGAATTCCGGAATCGTGACTGCTCCGCAGTTGCACATGGTCGATCTGATCTTGTGAGTTGTGAGTCTGACGTTTTCTCTTAAACTTCCGGCATATGGTACGTAGGAATCAACACCTTCTTCAAAAGCAAGTTTGGCACTGCCGCCCATATCATATCTCTGCCAGTTGCGGGCTCTGGCACTGCCTTCGCCCCAGTATTCCTTATAGTATGTACCATTGATCATGACCTTGTTGGTAGGAGACTCATCGAATCTGGCAAAGTATCTTCCCAACATGACAAAGTCAGCACCCATAGCCAGAGCTAAAGTGATGTGATGATCGAAGACGATACCGCCGTCTGAACATACCGGTACATAGATGCCGGTTTTCTTGAAGTATTCATCACGGGCTTTGCAGACATCCATCAAGGCTGAGGCCTGTCCTCTGCCGATGCCTTTGGTCTCTCTGGTAATACAGATCGATCCGCCGCCGATACCGACTTTAACGAAATCAGCACCCGCATCAGCCAGGAAGCGGAAACCTTCCGCATCAACGACGTTTCCGGCGCCGCATTTGACCTTACCTTTGTATTTCTTTCTGATCCAGGCTAAGGTTTCAGCCTGCCAGTCAGAGAAACCTTCGGATGAGTCGATACATAAAACATCGACTCCGGCTTCGACCAGGGCCGGGACTCTCTGTTCGTAGTCACGGGAATTGATACCCGCGCCTACGATATATCTCTTGTCGTCATCCAGCAGTTCGTTTGGATGATCCTTATGTGATTCATAGTCTTTTCTGAAGACCAGTGCCTTCAGATTACCTTTCTTATCAACGATCGGCAGGGTATTGAGTTTATGATCCCAGATGATGTCGTTGGCTTCCGAAAGGGTGACAGTATCTTTGGCTGTGATCAGCTTCTCTAAAGGGGTCATGAAGCTTGAAACGCTGGCGTTCATCGGAGTTCTGGAAATACGATAGTCACGCGAAGTAACCAGGCCTACGAGCTTACCGGTACCGGTACCGTCTTCGGTAACCGCAATCGTGGAGTGCTGGGTCTCTTCCTTGAGCGCCAGTACATCTTTTAAAGTCGCGTCCGGTTTGATGTTGGAATCGCTCGGCACAAATCCGGCTTTGTATGACTTGGCTCTTCTGACCATTTCGGCCTGTGACTCAATGCTCTGGGCACCGAAGATAAAGGATACACCGCCTTCGGCTGCTAAAGCGACAGCCAGCTTGCTTCCGGATACCGACTGCATGATGGCCGATACCATCGGGATATTCATGGTCAGCTCAGGTTTCTGTCCTTTTTTATATCTGACCAGGGCAGTCTTTAATGAAACGTTGTCGGGTACGCATTTCTTGGTGGTGTGGCCCGGAATAAGCAGGTATTCATTAAAGGTGTGGGATACTTCATTAATAAGTTTTGCCATTTTTCCTCCCTATAAATGGAATAATACTTTAGCTGGTACTAAAGTATTATTTGTTTAATATTTATTGATTATATTTTACTACTGCTGAGCTTTGTCTCCCAGAGTAAGAAGCAGATTCAGAACGATTCCGAAGATTGCGGCTCCGGCAACGCATGGAATACCCATACCGAAGAACGGAATGGTTCCGCCATAAGCATACTGTCCGCCTAAGCCGATGATGCATACTAAGGCGATAACGGCAATGTTCTTGGAATCAAACATTGAAACACCTTTATCGATCAGGATCGCAATACCCTGAGCGGCAATCGCACCGAAGCAGTATACTTCGATACCGCCGATGACAGGAAGCGGAATACCGTAGATCAGCTGAATCAGCGGTGTGAAGCAGGAAATGATCATCGCTATGATGGAAGCGACCATCAGCACCGGTACGGAGAAGACTCTCGTAATAGCCATGAGCGAAATGTTCTCGCCATAGTTTGTGCCGGCCGGACCGCCGACAGCACCGGAGACCATATCACACAGACCGTCACCGATCAGGTTTTCACCTAATAAGGAAACCAGATCATATCTGCCTTTGCCTTTTTCTTTCGCTACATCATTTACATATATATCAAGCTGATACATATGAGCGGTCGATTCCGGAATGGTTGCGATAGCGATAGGCATGATTCCGATCAAGGCTGCCCAGGAGAATGTCGGGAAAGTGAATGCCGGTAAGGCAAAGAACGAACCATCACCGAGCTTGAAGGATGAAGCTGCTAAAGCTTCAGCCGGAACAGCTCTGAACAGGTTGATTCCGCCGACGAAGTTGAAACAGGCAGCTACGACGCAGCCGGTTATTACACCCAGCAGTAAAGGCAACTGTGAAAGCAGACCTTTAAGATATCTTGAATAGATACAGGTTGAAAGGAAAGTAATGAGACCGGTAATCAGCCAGGCACTCGCAACAGCCGAGCCCTGAGTTACATCCATGCCGTTGATGCTGTTACCGATGCCCAGGAAATCAGACATGGCGTTAGCAGCTAAGGTCAAACCGATGACCATTGATACTGAACCGGTAATGGTAGCCGGTAAGAATTTTTCAACTTTTTCCGCGCCGAATTTCTTTACGACCAGACCGGCAGCGATCGAGACGAAACCGGACATGATGATACCGAACTGAGCTTTGGAGATCAGTTCCGGCGGTAAGATGCCGGTAGCCTGCCATGCGGCGATCTGATCAGTACTTCCTTCAGCCAGTGCCATGGCACTGACGGCAGAAAGATAAGAGAATGATGATCCATAGTAAAGCGGAATTCTGCGCTTGGTGATCAAAATAAAACACAGGGTTGCAAGTCCGGAAGCGAAAATGGTGGTTGAGACTTGGAATCCTGTGATCAGAGCGACAGTGATAGTAGCTGGAAACATGACGATTACTTGCTGGAGCGCATAAAGTATCAGTTTTCCAACTGATGGCACTTCATCAGGTAAGTAGCCAATCTTCTGATTCTTAACAGACATAGTTTTACCCCCTTGGATGAGCCGGTTCATTTAAAGAAAAAAATCCCCCTATCCGGAGGATTTATACTCTTTCCAACAAGTTCAGTCCTTCCGGAATTAAAACTCATTTTTACTAGAATAACAGAATAAAAAAGACAATGCAATATCTTTTTTCAAAAATCCCTATTTTGTATTCTGCCTGTTTTATAAATCATAATATAGATATACACGGAGGTGATCCAATGAACTATCGTATCGGAACTAAAGAAGACATTCCTGTTATGGCTGAAATCAGAAAACAACAGCTTATTGATGAAGGCATTAGTCCCGATATCAACATCGATGAGGAACTGTTGAGATATTTTGATGATAAACTTTCTGACGGTTCACTTGTGGAATGGCTCTTGGAAGATAACAACAAGATAGTTGCGACTGCTGCGATTCTTTTTCTTGAACTACCACCTACATATACCAACCGTTCGGGTATCAGAGGTTATATTACCAACATGTATACGGCACCCGCATACAGAGGAAAGGGGATTGCAACATCGATGCTGGAAAAACTGATTGAAGAGGCAAGAAGCCGCTGTGTAAACAAAATATTCTTAGGTGCTTCATCGTTAGGTAAACCTGTATACAAAAAGTTCGGTTTTATGGAAAAGGATCAGTGGATGGAACTGGATCTGTAGTTTATTTTTTAAAGATCTTTCTTTCAACAACAAAGATCAGATAACTGCCCAAGATAATCATTGAAAGATAAAATATAATTTCAGCGATTATACCGAATCTTAATGCTATCTCATGAAAGATAGGTTGAGTTGTTTCATAAGCTAAAGTTATATAAAACATATTTGGTTCGATATAGATGTTATTCAGGATAGAGTGCGAGATAACATTTATTATTTCAGCAATTAATGCCATCAGCAAAAACAGAAGGGTAGCCGGTAGAAAGGATGCCTTTTCTTTTTCTTTAAGTATCAGTAAAGCAATTATTGCTTCGGTAATAATCAGACCATGATAAATAAATGAGTGTAGGGTCAGTATTACCTGATCCCTTAACATGTCATATGGCAAAGCTAAGGCAATAATATCTGCCAGCAACGAATAAGTAGTCAGAAAGACCAGAACGGCTTCCTGTTTTTTATCTTTAAGATAAATTGCTATGAACGAACAGTACATTGCCATTGAACACAACTGCCACGGGAAGAACCAGAGATTAAGTGTTCTGTTGAAAACATAAACATAACAGAACCACTGTTTAAAAACTTCTGCCAGAATCATGACTGTTCCCAGATAATGCAGGATCTTTAATAATTTGTTTTTATCTTTATTTTTCAGCAGAAAATAAAAGATGACGTTTAAAACAAACGTCAGTATTAATGCGCTTATATGTATCGTTCCGAAAAGTTTCGGAGTTTTACTAAAGGTAATACCCATCTTATTTATCTGGAAGAACCATCGGTCCTTTGTTTACCTTTTTATCTTTGAAACGGTCATTGAAGATATAGTAGTTCAGATAAGCAAAGCTTGTGACGACCCAGGACAAAGGGAAGGCAAAGACCGGAAGCTGCGGCTCGCTCATCGGGAACAAAGTAATAAAGCCGATTCTCATGAAGCAGATCGTAAAGATAGCGATTATCATCGGTGTTCTGATCAGACCACAGGATTTGAACATCGCACTCATCGGTTCGACAAACACATAGAGAATATAGGACATCGAAATGATCCTCAGCATTTTCCAGCTGATCTCCAGCGGTTCCGCATCCGTCAAAAACAGCGAAAGCAGGTTTTTGCCGTACGACTGGAAGGTGAGTCCGAAGATTAAAGCACCGCTTGCTTCAACGAGAATCGATGTTAAAGCAATCAGTCTGACACGTTTCAGGTTACCATGACCGTAGTTCTGGGAAGCCATCGTAATCGTTGAGGTACTGACTGCATTGGAGAAGCACCAGAAAACATTATCAACATTGCTGAAAGCAGAATAAGCAGCGATAGCATCGGTACCGAAACTGTTGATCTTGGACAGAATGAAAGCTGATGGTATCGCAAACATCATGCTCTGGATCGCAAATGGAATACCGACTTTAAAGATTTCGATTACTTCTTCCTTATCAAATCTCAGCTCCTTTAAAGAGAACTGATAAATATCGCTGGTGTGATAGAAGATAAACAGGATGACCAGAGCACAGACCAGATGCGAAAGGAAAGTTGCCATTGAGGTTCCGAAGACCCCGAGTTTTAAGATTCCTGCCAGAAGCAAATCAAATCCGATCTTGCAGACGGCGGTTACCATTATCAGCATCAGCGGTCTTTTTGAATCACCTAAAGCCCTTAAGATCGAAACACCGGACTGATAGACAAAATAGAAGACCATCGATCCGAAATAGAAGCGCAGATACACAAGTGATGTTGAGATCGTTTCTTCAGGTGTTCCCATCAGTCTGAGCAGGAAGGGGGATATGGTGATCATTAAGACGGTCAGAAAGGCGCCGAAAGAAATCGACACAAACATTCCGGTCTTGACGACGTTGGATGCCTTCTCCATGTTTCCTTTACCGTAGCTCTGAGCAACTCTGACGGTTATGGCTGCCGTCAGACCCGATACACAGTTAAGGATAATATTGATGATCGAATTGGCGGAACCGCCGACGGAGGCCAGTGCCTCCTTACCGATGAAACGTCCTAAAACAACGCTGTCCGCAAAGCCATAGAACATCTGTAAAAGATAGCCCATGAACACCGGGAAAAAGAACAGCATCATCTGTTCGAGAATGTTTCCGTTTAAAATATCTTTCTTACTCGAGCGGCGAAACATTTCTTCTGTACCTTCCGATCTTTTTCTTCAGTTCTTTTTCTTCCTGTTTAAGAGCTCTGATCTGACGTTTATGATCTTCTCTTACTCTGAGTTTATTAAAAAGCAGGCCCAGGTCTGTTTTGCCGACCGGTCCGAGATAATCGTTCTTTATTTTCTGTCCGTCTCTGTAGGTGAGATAATAATAACCTTTGCCGTTGCGGTATAGGGTATTCACATGACCTTTAGGAAAACTCTTAAGTTCTTCCTTAAGTCTGTTCTGTGTTTCTCTGTTTTCATCCAGTCTGTTTATCAGGATGTTTCTGTCTTCATTCATCTGTTTCATTGTATGTTTTTGCTATACAAAAAGCAATATCATCTGATATTGCTTTGATTAAAAATTTATGAAGTTATGTCTTCTTTGCTATTCCATATCGATCTGGCACATCTTCATGGTCTGAAGAGCAGCTTCATGTGTCTCAGGAGTTACGCCGGCACAACAATCCGGTATAACTTTAACCGGGGTCTCAAAGAAAGCGGCTTTGACCATCAGAGCATTTGATACTACACAGATATCGGTACATAAACCCACTAGGGTAATGCTTTCAATCGGTTCTTTCTTGTCTGCCTCTTTAAGGACTTCAACCAGTTTTTCACTGCCGAAGGTCGGCTTATTGATGATCATATACGAACCCTGATCACGGCTGCTTAATGCCTCTTCAATGGCCGGATTCAGTTTCCAGCCTTCGCTTCCTTCGATACAGTGAACGACCGGAAGATGCCTGCCTTCGTTGGTGTTCATGTAGTCGTCATAGTGTGTATCACGCGTACAGATGACAAAATCATAGTCTTTCTTAATTTCCCTGGCAACATTATCAACGATCTGAACAGCTTCTTTTGTTCCCAAAGATCCATCGATAAAATCTTTCTGCATATCTACTACTATCAGTACTTTTTTCATTTTTCTCTTCCTTAATATTTATTCATTATGGCATTCAATTCGCTGTCATGGTTACTGCTTATGAAACGGGTATAGACCTTTCCGTCATAGTAATCTTCAAGATATCTCTTATATAATCCGACCTGACCGATCAGTAAACGGTCGTTTATTTCTTTATCATTATAGAATACAACGTCCAGATCATAACCTTTCAGTCTGTATAACTCGTTGTTAGAATTCTGCACGAATTCATATCCCTCGTGTTCTTCTTTGAATTGATTTAGAACCTTCCTGGCTTTTCTCAGTATCTTTTCCGTTTCTTCAATATCGCCGATCTTTTTATGAGACGCAAACAGCGCGAAGATGATCTCTTCTTTTTCGATCGCTTCACTGTTGTCGTTGAGATCGGACCACAGATCTTTGGACTCTTTAGCCAGACGCAACAGCTTCGTTACGGTCTCTGCCGGTTTGAGATAGATATATGATTCGATATTGTTGGAGATTCTGATCCCGCACTCGCTCAGATAGATAGGCTGGAAGAAGGTGACGTTTTCCAGAAGGAAACCCGAGATCTTTTTCGGCAGCTTTTTATCTTTGGATACTCTTAATATCGATTCCTTGAATTCGTCGATGTTCTGATAACCGTTAAGTAATCCGTATTTATCCCACATCGTTTTGATGGAGGCAACATTAATTTCTTTGACTCTGCCGAAGCCGACGATTCCTTTTTCGTTTCTCTTGCGGTGTTCCTTGTCTTTGGATAAAAAGAAGACCAGATCTCCGACACCAAAATCAGAAAAATTAACATTAGTTGAAAGACGCCAAAAGTTCACCGTCTTATGATTGTTGAGGCGGTGAAGCTCCAGCATTTTGGAATCGGTTATATAGGCAATCGCAGACATATCTTTAATTCAATTATATTCTATCGGATATCATCGTAGATATAAGTGCCTTCGACGATCGACAGGAAGACCTTGCAGACATCGTCATCAACAAACGATGATCTGTCAACAATATATATACCGAGTTCTTCGGCCTTGGCATAGGTGCTTGGATATTTGCGGTCCAGTTCTTCACAGATACATAAAACCGGCAAGGATAAGGCATTACCGAAACGGCTGTTATGGACATAGATCTCGTTTAATGTATCGGCATCAGCTTTAGTCGATTTGCATGACACAAACAGCATCCTGTTGTTTCTGATCAGTAAACAGTCTAATTCGCATCTGACCGGATAGATATACTTTTCGTCGGAGAAGTCGATGACCGCACTCATCTTCACATCATCGAAATATCCGGATTCGTTAAGTTTGATAAACAGATAGTTTTCTAAAAAGGCGCCAGATACGGATGTCAGTTCTTTAAGTTTTCTGGTTTTGAAGGTCAGACAGTTTTCTTCATCGATTTCAAAAAGATCTCCGATATTCTTGTATCCGCCATCCGTTATCAGGTTGCGGGCGTTGTCGTTGCTGAGCTGGTAAGTGTTGGCTCCCAGGTATTCACTGGAACTGATGATCGAATTGACTTTTGTTATGTAACGGATGAAGTTGCCATAGTTGCCGATGTTTTTGTCGACAACTTCCATAATGGTTTCGATCGTTCTTTTATCGGCGGCGTTACGGTGCATATATTCCTTGATCTCGCCGCCTCTTAAAGTCAGAACGTCATCGATCTGTAATTTGAAAACCTTGTCGGTAATGACCGTGTGGGTACGGTAATCTTTAATGTTGTTTTCTTCGTCGTCGTAATAGATGATCTGATAAGAGGTGTTCTTGGTTAATTCAAACAGCAGTAAAGAAAGATACTTGGCTCCGCCGACATCAATGATCAGGTCTTTGTTTTCATCGAGGATCTGCTGCAACTGCGGCACGTCATTACTTAACTGGATGAAATGGGTCTTGATGTCTTTGTAACGGGTCAGGACCTTATCGATGTTGACAAAATGGTTCAGATTGACATCATGATGATAAACATAAAAAATCTCATCAACCTGTAAGGTCAATGCGCTTACAACGTTATTGAGAGGTTCGTCATTGTCGTAGACAGTAAGTATTTTATTCACTTTCGATCTTCCTGCGGTTATCCAGCGCTTTGATCAGGGTCAGGTCATCCGCATAATCAAGAGAGGCTCCCATCGGTAAACCGTGAGCCAGTCTGGTTACCAGTACCTGTTTATCCTTAAGGATCTTATCCAGATATAAGGCCGTCATCTCACCATCCATGGTAGGGGAAGTGGCGACGATGATTTCTTTGGTGTTTTCGTTTATGCGGTTTAAAAGTTTTTCGATATTAAGATCTTCAGGGTAGATGCCTTTTGATGAAGAGATAAGACCGCCTAAAACATGATACAGTCCTTTGTATGAACCGGTCTTTTCGATAGCTACTACATCCTGCGGATTGGCTACGACCATGATCACTGAAGGATTACGGCTGTGATCCTTACAGAAGGAGCACTCGTCTTCATCGCTCAGAAAACCGCAGATGCGACATCTTTTTATTTCCTTGATTCCCACTAAAGTGGATGCTATATCATTTATCTGTTCGCCGTCTTTTTCTAGAAGCGCAAACGCATAACGCTGGGCAGTCTTGTTTCCGACACCGGGTAGCTTTTCAAAAAGGGCGATCAGATCTTCAAATCTCTGCGGATACATTATTTTCTGGTCGGAATTCCCATGGCTGAAGCCATTGAACCGAACTTGTCTTGTTTGAGTTCGTCGACTTTTTCTAACGCATCATTGACGGCGATCATCACCAGATCTTCGACCATCTCTTTATCGTCAGGATTTAAGATCTCGGGATCGATATTTACCGATAATATTTCATTTGCACCATTGACCGTTACTTTAACCAGGCCGTTGGAAGCAGATCCTTCAAACTCCATCGCATTGATCTGATCGGTGGCTTTTTCCAGTTCTTTCTGCATGGCCTGAGCCTGCTGCATTAATTTGTTGATATCCATACTATTCCTCAACTTTCAGTGTATCACCGAAGAGATCTTTCAGTTTCTCTTCCGGTGTTTCTTCTTTTACTTCATCGAAATGATATTTTTCTACATAGACCGGTTTGTTTCTTTCTTCGACCGGTGTCTTCTTATAAAGTTCGATCAGTTCGTTCTTCTTATCCTGATCAATAGCATAGACCATCTTGTCGATACCGAATTCTTTATTGATGAAGCGGTAGAGTTCTTCGTTCAGAGCTTTGGTATTGATGTTGTTGGCCTGAGAGCGGTTACCGCAGATAATGATCGCGTCCTTATTGGAAGCGAAGAGTTCGGTTCCTATCAGCATCTGATAGAATTTGCGTTTTTCCGGTTCGTAGGCATAGAGATCAAGCTTGTTGTAGATGATCTGATCCGCAACCTTCAGATCTCTGTTGGCATCCAGCAAGATCGCCAGCAGGAATTCGGTTTCCGGTTCTACCACAAAGCTTTCAACTTTTTCTTCTTCGATCGTCTTAACCGGTTCTTCTTTTACGGTTTCTTCCTTTTTCTCAACAGTCTTTTTCGGGCTTGCTGATCTTCTGGTGTTGGCCATTCTGATCAGACAGAGCTCCAGATAGACCAGGAAGTTCTGATTCTGTTTTTCCCGGGAAATTACTTCTTCAAGATTTTCCGCATCCTGCAAGAGGGTGTCGATCGGAATGTTTCTCAAAATTTCCTGGGCTTCAATGGCGTTAATCCTGTTGAGCAGGTTTTCCTTACCCTGATCGGAATAGATCAGTGCATCCTTAACGATTTCCAGCAGATCGACAGCCAGACGTTTGGTGTCCATACCCTGGACATACATATTTCTGAGTTTGGTGACGACTTCACTGACTTCGTTCTGATGGATCTTGTTGAAGAGATCGACTTCTTCCGGAGTAGATGTTAAGCCGAAGATATGTTCGACATCTTCCAGCTTAAGTTCTTCGGGATTATATGAGAGACACTGTTCCAGAAGGGAAAGGGCATCTCGCATGCCGCCTTCAGCCAGTCTTGATAATTCTTCCACGGCTTTTTCTTCAAAAGGAACGTTTTCTCTTTTGAGGATCTCCATAGTTCTTTTCTTGATCTCATAAGTACTGATCTTGGAGAAGTTGTATCTCTGACACCTTGATAAGACGGTCGGGATGACTTTCTGCGGATCAGTCGTAGCCAGAATAAAGATCACATGAGCAGGAGGCTCTTCCAGGGTTTTCAGTAAAGCATTGAAAGCCTGGGCTGTCAGCATGTGTACTTCATCGATGATATAGACTTTATATTTACCCAGAAGAGGGGCATAAGGAACCTGTTCGATTATTTCTCTGACATCGTCAACGCCGTTGTTGCTGGCGGCATCGAGCTCAATGATGTCCGGATGATTTCCATCCAGGTAAGCTTTACAGTTTTCACACTGATCACAGGCTTCACCATCAAAAGATTCGCAGTTGATGGCCTTCGCAAAAAGCTTCGCTACCGAAGTCTTGCCGGTTCCACGAGGTCCCGCGAAGAGGTAGGCGTGAGCGATCTTGTTGTTTCTGATCGCATTAACCAAAGTCTTCACGATATAATCCTGACCGACTACTTCCGCGAACTTTGCGGGTCTGTATGTTCTGTAGAGTACCTGATATGCCATACACTTATTATACTCCAAGGAACCTCTTATTTCTCAGCCGCTGAAAACAAAAAGATAAAACATCTGTCTTATCTTTGGCCTTTGTTTATGCACTTTCTCTATTTCCGTGGCAATATCTAGCGCTTATTTTTAAAGAAGTCTTTCAGGATTTTCGAACATTCTTCTTCCATCAGGCCGCCTTTGATTTCCGGATAATGGTTTAACCCCTTGATCCGTTTGAATCTGATGTTGGAAACCAGGGCTCCGCCCTTAGGATCCTTGCAGCCGTAGAAGATCCTGTCGATTCTGGAGTTGACGATAGCTCCCGTGCACATCATGCACGGTTCCAGTGTCACATACAGATCGCAGCCCTTAAGATTCCAGTTATCTAGTTTTTTACAGGCTTTATTAATACATTCGATCTCCGCATGAAAGAGGGCACAGTTTTTTCTGACCTTGCGGTTGTGAGCCCTGGCTATGATTTCGTTATCTTTGACGATAACACAGCCGATCGGTACTTCATCTTTTTTGAATGCTTTTAAGGCTTCTTTATAAGCCTGCATCATAAATTCGTTTTTCATTTCAGTATAAAACTTAATATTGCGGAGATAATTGCTGATATTATCGGAAAACCTATAACTGTGCCAGCCCACTTTTTTATGAACGCCTGTTTGTCGATATAAGGCCTCAGGTCTTCCGTACCAGGGATTAACCAGGCTCTTGTGTGGTTGACCCAATACCAGTCGATAAATATACGGTCAAACACTCCTTCAATCAGAAGTACGGCACTCATCTGATAGAATCCCTGCCAGAAACCGCGGGCTTTGTTGATAAAGAAAACGGCGACGATCACAAAGATAAAATAGGGCAGTACACCCAGATACATAAACAGACCTTTGTTTCTTTTGATTTTCTTTTCAGTTATAAGTCTATTCTCAATACATCTTTTCTGAACTTTCTCATCATAAAAGAAAACCATGTTTTCAGCACCATTAGCTATACCATAGACACAGCTGAGCAGAACGATAAAGCAGCAGACGATTCCTTCAAATATCACTAAAGCCATATTCTTAATCCTTTTCCATCTAAATAAAAATGGTACACACAGACAGAGGTTCGTATGGCTGCTTGCTTCCGCACCTGACCAAGTTAGTAACATGTTTGTTGTACCATCTATATTTTATAGTATGTCTTTCTTTGTTTCAATTGTGTTTCACGTGAAACCTGAACAGCAGGTAGATCGCATCAAACACATTCAGGACAAACGCAAACGGCAGGATCAGATGTACAACGCCCAGGTTTTTCAGGCGGGCGTAGCCGAATCCGTAGAAAGCGTTGGATAACAATACAAATCCACCGATCGTCGTACTGATTATGATTGCCATACTGGCGGCTTCCGGATCTTCTGATGCCGAACCTAAAAACATAAAGAATACAAACAGCAGCAGATAGAAGGGGATTAGACCGAAAACGGTGATCTTGATCGCTCTCCAGAGATCATCCTCGTTTTTCTCCGTATATAAACGGAAGGCATTACCGACATTGATGGCTGCGTTGGCTAGAAACAGGATTACCGGCAGCATTGCGCCGGTATCGATACCCAAGCCGAAAACCACTATGATTATTCCATATAATACGAGCCAGTTGAGATAAGGTGTGTATTTATTCAAAAATTTCATAATTCAGTTCCGTAAAATCATTTATTACCTGTTTTATCTGTGGAAGATCAGGTGTATCTTCTTTCTTTATTGCTACAAGGTATTCACATCCGGCTTCGATAGCCTGAACGATTGAATTAGGTGAATCTTCAAAGATCAGACATTTATTCACTTCGGTTCCGATTCTTTGAGCTGAAGCTTTATACATATCGGTTTTATCTTTAAATCCTTCATCATAAGCGACCTTGTTCCGATCAAACCATCTTTCCAGATTTAATAAACGGAAATAGAAATCGACATTGGTTTCAAGTGAAGCAGTGCTCATATTGATGGGAATCTGTCTTTCCTTAAGATAATCAAGCAGTTCCTCGGCTCCCGGAGCCATCTTGTTTCTGCCTTGAGCCAGACAGTATTTCTGATAATATTCCGTTTCTTTTCTGTTGCACCAGTAAATGATCTTGTCTTCTTCTCTTGGCATATTCAGGATGTCGAAGATCTTTTCGACAAAAGCCTGATTCTTGGTGCCTTTATATTCTTTATATAATTCAGGGAAATTGATGGTTCCTCCTGAAATTTCATCAATCGTCTGATGCCAGGCCCATTCATTGATATCCGCATCAAAGAAGAGGGTGCCGTTATAATCAAACAGGATGGCGTCAAAATGTTTCACGTGAAACACTCCTTTCTGTCGTACCACCATTATATAAAAAGATTGTTTCACGTGAAACAATCTTAATTACTTTATTTCTTAACGATCTTTTTCTGACCGCCCAGATACGGCTGTAATGCTTCAGGGATATCAACCGATCCGTCTTCGTTGTAGTTGTTCTCCAGGAAAGCTATCAGCATTCTCGGTGGAGCGACTACTGTATTATTCAGAGTGTGAGGTAAGTAGTTGCCGTTTTCGCCTTTGACTCTGATCTTTAATCTTCTTGATTGTGCATCGCCGAGGTTAGAGCACGAACATACCTCGAAGTATTTCTGTTGTCTTGGTGACCACGCTTCAACATCACAGGATTTAACCTTCAGATCAGCCAGGTCGCCTGAGCAGCACTCAAGTGTTCTTACCGGAATGTTCAGTGACAGGAACAGATCAACGGACAGCTTCCACATCTTGTTGTACCAGTCCATGGATTCTTCCGGTTTGCAGATGACGATCATTTCCTGCTTTTCAAACTGGTGGATACGGTAGACGCCGCGTTCCTCAATGCCGTGTGCACCGACTTCCTTACGGAAACAAGGCGAGTAGGAGGTGAGGGTCATCGGCAGTTTTGCTTCGTCATTGATCGTGTCGATGAAACGGCCGATCATGGAGTGCTCTGATGTACCGATCAGATAAAGGTCTTCACCTTCGATCTTGTACATCATATTTTCCATTTCCTTGAAGGACATAACGCCTGTAACAACTTCTGATCTAATCATGAATGGCGGTACGCAATAGGTGAATCCTTTGCTTACCATGTAGTCACGGGCATAAGCCAGGATCGCTGAATGAAGTCTGGCGATATCGCCGGTCAGATAATAGAAGCCGTTGCCTGAAGTCTTGCGGGCTGAATCAAGATCGATGCCATCAAAACTTTCCATGATGTCGGTGTGATAAGGGATCTCATAATCAAAAGTTCTCTTGGTACCGAACTGTTCGATCTCAACGTTTTCCGAATCGTCTTTACCGATCGGTACAGAGTCATCGATGATGTTTGGGATCACCAGCATCTTTTCTCTGATCTGTGCTTCGAGTTCCGGTTCTTTGAGTTCGCATGCTTCGATCTCATCACCGATCTTCTTGACGTCGGCTTTGACCTGTTCGGCTTCCTCTTTCTTTCCTTGAGACATCAGGGCACCGATCTGCTTGGATGCGCTGTTGCGCTGACTTCTTAATTCATCGGCTTTGGTACGAAGGGCACGATACTCTTCATCGAGCGCTTTCACTTCATCCACGAGTACCAGTTTCTCGTCCTGGAATTTCTTACGGATGTTTTCTTTGACAAGTTCAGGGTTTTCTCTAATCAGTTTAATGTCAATCATATAGTCCTCCACAAAAATAAAAAGGTGATAGACAAGGGCGCTTCTTGCGCGGTACCACCTTTATTTCTAACTCTCTCCTTTAACGCAGGATTACGTGTCTGATTGGGACATCCTCAAAGGTAGATTCAACGGCACATCGCTGACAGGTTCCACCAAGCCCCGTCTCTCTTGAAGTTCTGTATCCGTCTACTGGTCCTTTGCTTTATATAAAGAATAATATCACAAATAATAATTATTTAAAGTATAAACCTGATTATTACCCAGGCAATTTATTACTTTACTTCTTCAAATGCTTCGACTAATTTTCTCTTATATACTTTGTTACCGACTTTTACCAGATCCTCGCCACAGACGTTGTTGAAGGTAGCCAGTACTTCTTTGCCGTTGATGTTGTGAAGACGTGATTTAAAGATGTAGTCTTCCCAGCGCGCAAAACCATATACTTCGTTTTTTGTGAACGTGAGTCTGCCCCAAGGTTTGCCGTAAACGGTACGTCCGCTTTTTCTTCTTAAGGCCCAGTCACAGTCATCGACACCGATGCCCCAGTGATTGCTGCCGCGGACAACGCCTTTCTTCGAGTACCAGTACCTGCTGCCACTGTCTGATACAAACGACGGTTTGCCTTTCGGTAAAGTGGTCTCGTCATATATGACAAGCGTATTCACGAAGAAGTTGAATTCGTCCGCAACGCCGTCCTGCAGATCACCGTAAAATTCTTTAGCGGTTTTAAAATACTCTGCTGACTTCTCGTGATTTATATCGTTGGGGTTTTTCTTTTTAAATAATTCAATTAGTTTTTTCTGATCCATAATATATCTCCTCTGATTGAAATTTAATTATATAGCTTTTAGAAAAATTGTAAACGAAAAGGAGAAATTATTCTCCTTTTTCTTCGTCTTCGTTGTCGTGAGCCATCAGGCTTACGGCTGATACGACAGTACCCTCTTGCGGCTTGATCAGTCTGACACCCTGGGTAGCACGACCCATGGTCGAAACTTTCTCCAGGTGGATCCTGATGATGATTCCGTCGTTGGTCATGATCAGACAGTCCTCGTCACCGTTGACAGCTTTGAGGGCTACCAGGTCGCCGTTCTTCTCGTTGATGTTGATGGTCTTGACGCCCTTCGCACCACGGGAAGTCAGACGATATTCTTCGACCGGTGTCTGTTTGCCATAACCGTTCTTGGAGACGACCAGGATCTTGGAACCTTCCGCATCGGTACACATACCGATTACTTCCGAGTCATCGACATTCATGCCTTTGACACCGGATGCGTTTCTGCCCATGGCTCTGACGCCTCTTTCATCGAAGCGTACAGCTTTACCGTTGGCGGCACCGATGATGATCTGGGAATCACCCAAGGTCGGTCTGACCGCTACAAGCTCATCATCTTCTTTGAGGGAGATGGCGATCTTGCCGTTCTGTCTGATGGATTCAAATTCAGATGCCGGTACTCTCTTGCACAGACCGTTCTTCGTAACAAAGAACAGATAGCCTTTGATCTCCCATTCGCGGTTGATCGGAACGAGTGCCCTTACCTTTTCATCCTTATCAATGTTGATGATGTTGATGACCGGAATGCCTTTGGCGTTCCTTGAAGCTTCCGGAATATTGAAGCCTCTGATTCTGTAGACCTTGCCCTTGTTGGTGAAGATCAGCAGATAGTCGTGAGTGGACATCGTGATGTTCTGATCGACGACATCGTCTTCGTTAAGGCTCATACCTTTGACACCACGACCGCCACGGTTCTGTAAGCGGTAGGTATCGATCGGTAAGCGTTTCACATATCCGTTGTTACTTAAGGAGATAATGACGTCTTCTACCGGGATCAGATCTTCGTCTTCCATTGAGATATCACCTTCGATAATTTCGGTTCTACGCTTATCGCCATACTTGTCTTTGATGGCAGTCAGTTCATCTTTGATGATCTGAATGACTCTTGAATGATTAGCCAATATATCTTTGAGATCCTTGATCTCTTCATAAAGTTCCTTGAGTTCGGTGAGGATCTTTTCTCTGGACAGACCTGTCAGTCTTCTTAACTGCATATCCAGGATCGCTTTACCCTGAATATCATCGATTCCGAATTCCGCATTCAGTTTATTTAATGCTTCGTCGTCATCGGCTGAGCTCTTGATGATCTCAACAACTCTATCGATGTTATCTAAGGCGATCTTCAATCCTTCCAACAGATGAGCGCGTTTTTCGTCTTCGTTGAGGTCGAACTGCGTTCTTCTTCTGATGACCGAGATCTGATGATCGATGTAGCAGTTGATGATTTCTTTTAACGATAGCAGCATCGGTTTGTTATCGACTAAGACGTTGTTGTTGATACCGAAGGAAGCCTGAACCGGTGTTAATTTATACAACTGATTCAAGACGACTTCCGGCTGAACATCTTTCTTGAGTTCGATTTCTATTCTGATGCCGTTACGGTCGTTGGATAAGTCTTTCAGTTCGGAGATACCGTCAATGATCTTTTCCTTGGCCAGCTGATGGATCTTTTCAAACATCACCAGTTTGTTTACCAGATAAGGGATCTCCTTGATGATGATCTTATGCTTGCCCTGATGCATATCTTCCACATCGACCTTGGATCTGATGATGATAGATCCCCTGCCGGTTTCATAAGCCTGACGGATACCGGATCTGCCGACGATGTAACCGCCGGTCGGAAAGTCCGGACCAGGGATCTTTTCCATCAGTTCAACCGTGGAGATATCCGGGTTGTCGATGACAGCGATGATACCATCGATCGTTTCACCCAGGTTGTGGGTAGGCATGTTGGTAGCCATACCGACCGCAATACCCATCGATCCGTTGACCAGAAGGTTTGGGAATCTTGAAGGCAAGGCAACCGGCTCACGGTGTCTGGCATCGTAGTTATCACGCCAGTCGACCGTTTCCTTTTTAATATCCTGTAATAATTCCAGGGAAATTTTAGACATACGGGCTTCCGTATAACGCATAGCGGCTGCCCCATCACCATCGAGTGATCCGAAGTTTCCGTGACCGTCAACCAGCGGATAACGGTAAGAGAACGGCTGAGCCATACGGACCATCGTATCATAGATCGCGGTATCGCCGTGCGGATGGTATTTACCCATGACTTCACCGACGATGTTGGCAGACTTGACGTGCGGTTTATCAGGCAGGAAGCCGGCATCATACATCGCCCAGAGCACCCTTCTGTGGACCGGTTTCATACCGTCTCTGACATCCGGTAAGGCTCTGTCGATAATTACGGACATTGAATAGCTGAGGAAGTCTTCTCTCATTTCCGAGGAAATGTTGACTTCTTTCATGTTACCATGATTGAAAAATCTGTTATCTAATTCTTCCATGATCGACCTCCTTATACATCAAGGTTCTTGACGAAGTGGGCATTTTCAACGATGAAGTTCTTACGCGGTTCAACTTCATCACCCATCAGCATCGAGAACACGGAATCCGCATCAATCGCATCTTTGATCGTTACGCGTTTGAGTGTACGATGTTCCGGATCAAGGGTTGTTTCCCACAACTGGCTCGGATCCATTTCACCGAGACCTTTGTATCGCTGAACATCATACTTCTCATCGCCGAAGTCACGTTTTGCCAGTTCCAGTTCTTCGTCAGAGTAACAGTATCTTAATGTCTTCTGACCTTTAAACAGTTTATAGAGAGGCGGCATTGCAATATAGACATATCCGCCTTCAATCAACGGTTTGAAATAACGGTAGAGGAATGTCAGCATCAATGTGGAAATGTGCTGACCATCGACATCCGCATCGGTCATGATGACGATCTTGTGATATCTGAGTTTACTGATATCGATCTCATCACCGAAACCGCAGCCGAACGCCTGAATCATCATTCTGATTTCGGCGTTATCAAATATTTTATGCATTCTCGCTTTTTCAACATTCAGGATCTTTCCTCTTAATGGCAAGACGGCCTGGAAGTTGGAGTCTCTGCCCTGCTGAGCCGAACCGCCGGCGGAATTACCCTCGACGATATAGATCTCACAGATGGAGGCGTCTCTTGAAGCACAGTCTTTTAATTTGGTCGGAAGGTTACCGGAACCGAAGTCATCTTTTCTTCTGACATTCTCTCTGGCCTTCTGGGCAGCCAGTCTGGCTTCGGAAGCTGACTTGGCTTTTTCGATAATGATCTTGGCGACATCCGGATTTTCCAACAGATATCTCTTTAAGAAATCACCGAAGATCTTATTAACTACCGGTTTGACTTCCGCATTACCCAGCTTACCTTTGGTCTGTCCTTCATACTGAGGGTCAGGATGCTTAACGGAAATGATAGCCGTCAGACCCTCCTTGAGGTCGTCGTTGGTTAAATTCGGTTCATCTTTCTTAATGAAGTTGTTATCTTTGGCGTAGGCATTTATGACTCTGGACAAAGTCTGTCTAAAACCATCCAGATGCATACCGCCATCAGGTGTAAAGATGTTGTTACAGAAAGAATAGACTTTCTCGGAATATGAGGTGTTGTACTGTAAGGATACTTCGACTGCGATCGAACTTTCCTTATCCATGCCATCGCAGTATAAGACATCTTCAAACAGACGGCTTTCATTCGCATCCAGGAATTCAACATATTCTCTGATACCACCTTCGTAACAGAATGTATGCGTACCTTTTAATTCATCATCCTTGTCCCAGTTGAAAGTCAGTCTGATTCCTTTATTTAAGAAGGCCATCTGTCTGATGCGGTCAAACAGGGTCTTATAGTCATAGATCGTTCCTTCTTTAAAGATTTCCGGGTCGGCTTTGAATCTGACGATCGAACCGGTGTCCTTTGGATCGCAGGTACCGATTTCCTTTAACGGTTCATCAACCTTGCCACCGTCTTTGAATCTGATAAAGAATACTTTTCCATCTTTGTGGATCGTAACTTCGAGCCATTCCGATAAGGCATTAACGACAGAGGCACCGACACCATGTAGACCGCCGGATACCTTATAGGCTCCACCACCGAACTTACCGCCCGCATGAAGCACGGTAAAAATCGTTTCAACCGTAGAGACACCTGTCTTCGGATGAATCTCGGTAGGCATACCACGGCCGTCATCCGTAACGGTAACGATATCATTGTTATCAACACTCACATCGATCTTGGTCGCATAACCGGCCAGAGCTTCATCGACAGAGTTATCGATTATTTCCCAAACCAAGTGATGTAAACCGGTAGAAGAAGTCGTACCGATATACATACCGGGTCTTTTTCTGACAGCTTCCAGTCCTTCCAGTACCTGTATATCTTCAGAAGTATAATTGTCGTGTTTAATACTTGTGTTAGACATTTAGTTCCTCCTTCAGGGTGATCAGTTTATACGGTTTCTTGATATCGATATCGTTAATATCCGTATTGGTTATGATCACCTGTGTGTCACTAGGAATGATATTTAATAATCTTTCCTGATTTTCTTTGTCCAGTTCGGAGAGAATATCATCCAGTAACACGATCGGTGTTCTGGATGTCTGACGCTGGACATATCTCATCAGCGCAAATTTGAAGGCGATGAGAATCATACGCTTCTGTCCCTGTGAGGCATAGGCATTTATATCATGACCGTCAATCGTGAAACGGTAGTCATCATGATGCGGACCATAGGTGGTGTAGTGATAATAGATGTCTCTTTCCTTGGCCTTCAGTAATTCTTCTTTGACATCACCGATTTCCGAACACTTCTTATAAGTAATGACGATATTGGCTTCTTTTCCCGAAATCATCTCATAGATCGGTGAGATATATTCATTGATCGTATCAAAGAAATCTTCTCTTTCTTTAACAATGATCCTGATCAGAGGAGCCATGGATTCGTTTATTACATCCAGTAACACTTCATCCAGTTCCAGTTCTTTCAGTAATCTGTTTTTATCTTTTAAAAGAGAATTGTAGTTGAGTAATGACTGAATATAACTGTTGGAGATCTTACTTAATTCGATATCCAGCAGTTTTCTTCTTTCACTAGGTGATTGAGTAAATAATTCCAGATCGCTAGGTTTAAAGAGAATGGCATTTATTTTACCGATAAAGGAAGAAGTACGTTTGACGAGATTATTATTGATATAGAGAGATTTATTCTTTTTATTAATGACTACTTTATATTCGAAGTCATCTGATACAAGATTGATCGTCGCAAAATCAGCTCCGTTTCTGATCAGATCGGAATCTTCGTTTGTACGATAGGATTTGGTATTGGATACGACGACGATACTTTCCAGTATATTTGTCTTACCTGAACCGTTTTTTCCGATAATAATATTAAGATGCGGATCAAATTCCACAAATTTTCGATAATAATTACGATAATCTCTTAATCTTAATGTTCTTATCAACATATCCTGTAAACCTCCGTTCCTATTTCAATCACATCATTCCTGTACAGTTTTCTGCCTCTTCTGTTATCTTCTTCCTTATTTATTAATATCTTATTAACTGCCAGAAAAGCCTTGGCTTCTCCTCCGGAAGAAACTAAATCAGCCAGTTTCAAAAACTTTCCCAGGGTAACATATTCATCTTTTATTTTTATCTCTTTAATAATGGCCATATTCTCTTAGATTATAACATTTTTCGCCTTTATTTTCCATTTCAAGCCTGTATCAAAAAGCACGTAATACACCTAATAAAATTAAAAATCCGTCTTAAAACGGATTTTTTTGGCTTTATTTTTAATTCAGTCTGTTTTAACGGTAGGTTCTGACAGGAGAAATCAGCTGGATCAGGGAATCATCTCCTTCTCTCTTAACTACCATCGGCTTTAATTCTCCGGAGAAATTAATAGTTATTTCGTCGGAACCGATCGCTTTGATCGCATCCTGCAGATATTTACCTGAGCAGCTTATTTCTAACGGATTTCCTTCATAACTGATGACCTTGATCTCTTCAAATGAAGAAATCATCGACTGATTTGAAGAAGTAAGTTCGATCTTATCGGCATCGATATTCATTTTTATCGTATTCTTGCCATCAGATTTAATAAATAATGTACGATCGATAGCTCTGATCATCTCTCTGGAAGAAACTGTCAGTTTCTGGGTAAAACTTGTCGGAACAAGTCTTGATGTATCAGGAAATTCATCATCAAGTAATCTGGTATCGATGATCGTATTACCGAAAATAAAGGAAATTTTCTGACTGTCGATAGCGATCGTTACTTCTTTTTCTCCGGCAATAGAATGATAGACTTCATTCAGATATTTAGCCGGAACAGTGATATTGAAGTTCAGATCTCTGTCGATATCGATCGTTTTGGAAGCCAGACGGTATGAGTCAGTCGCATTCGCAAACAGTTTCTTATTCTTGGCGGAAAAATTAACACCGGTCAAGACAGGTCTGGTCTCCTTATCAGAACACGCAAAAGCTGTTTCATCGATGATCTGATTGAATAAAGTGGTTTCCAGTTTGAATGGAGCACTATCTCTGACATCAAAACTGATATTAGGATATTCATTGGCTTCCATACCGTTTACTTTAAATTCGGAATTGCCGCCATAGATCTTAACTAAAGTTCCATCGATCGTTTCGACATTGATAAAATCACTGTCGATCTTTCTGACGATTTCCAGAATATATCTTGAATCCAATACTATTTCACCCGGTTCATTAATAATTAAGGCATTACTGTCATTATTATTGATTGAAGTTCTGATAGAAATATTTGAATCGGAAGAAACCAGTACTAAAGAATTCTCGCTTGCGCTGATCTTGATACCTGAAAGTGAAGGCAACGGTGTTGTGGTAGAGATAGCTCTGGATGAAAGTGATAAGGCATCCAGGAATTCTTTTTTGGAAATTTTGAAATTCATAGCGAGCTCCTTTTATTATTATGATTTTTAAAGTTACTACTATTAGATTGTTTAAAAATGTGGAAAACCTTTAAAAACCCTTTATTTATAAGATAATTTTAACATTTTTACTACCGATAAGATAGTTGAAAGATCATCTGATACGGCTTTCTATTTCGTTGATAGCTTTAAGATAAAGCGGATCGGTTTTGATCTTCTTCTCCACGTTCTCGCAGGCACTCATAACCGTGGAATGATCTCTTCCGCCGAATTCCTGTCCGATGTCATCGTAAGTCGCATCAAGCAGTTTCCGGCACAGATACATCGCGATCTGACGGGCAGTCGAGATGTTCTTGGTACGGTTGGCGGATGTGATTTGCTGTTTGGTGAGGTTGTAGTAATCACATACCGCCCTTCGTACCGTTGAGATAGCTAATTCGTTTTTCCCGTCTTTGATCTGATCTTTGAAGGCTTCAACTGCCAGTCTCAAAGAGATATGATCGCGTTCATCGCCGATCGGGAAATTTATAGAATAAAACAGAAGCCTGTTTACTGCACCTTCGAGACTTCTGACATCCTGAGAAAAATTAGTGGCCAGGTAGTTTAGGACCTCATCATCTACCGTAACCTGGCTTGGTCCCGAACTGTTGGCAATCTTCATTTTTAGGATATTTATCGAAGTTTCATACTCCGGTGCTTCAATATTCACATTCAGACCCTGATTGAAGCGGGAAATGATCCTGTCTTCCAGACCTTTGATCTCACTCGGTGTGCGGTCAGAGGTAATGCAGATCTGTTTCCTGTTATTTACCATCTCATTGAAGACGGTAAAGAAAAGTTCATGGGTCTTCGGCTTGTTGGCGATAAACTGGACATCGTCTACCAGCAGGACATCCAGATCCTGGAAAACCCTCTTGAAGTCATCAAAACGGTTTTCAAGGGAAGCCTTATGAACGCTTTCGACGAATTCCAGACCGCTGGTAAAGCCGATCTTCTTATCCGGATATAGTGCTTTGATGTGATTTCCGATCGCATTAAGCAGATGTGTCTTACCTAATCCGGAATTACCGTATATAAATAAAGGATTGAAAACAATACCTAAATTTGATGCACAAGTCATGGCAGCTACCTGAGCCTGGGCATTGGAACGCCCTACCACGAAGTTGGCAAAAGTCTGGTTAGGATCGATCTGGCGGGAAAGAAAATCATTAGTGAAGGATTCTTTTGGCAAAGAAACAGTGTTGTAATCATCCTGTTGAACGATCCTAACCTTTAAGCTTTTTCCTATTGCTTCTTCAAGACAACCTTCAATCAGTTTGACATTCTGATTCATAATGGCAAAATTGATAAAAGCCGGAACCGTTACCACAGCTTCGTCATCATCCAAAGAAACCAGCTTTGAATCAAAGTATGGCAGCACGCTTTCGGCTATTTGTCCTGAATTTGCTATATTTTTAAGGGTCGCAGACCACTTATCATTCAAATAAAAATCAATCGTTGTCATTACTGTCACCTTGAAGAGGTAAGATAATCATAACACCATTTTTCCACAATTTTTTATGAAAATTTTGAAAGTTTTCCACATTCCACAGAAGGCACCCGTGAATAGGCCTTATTTACTGCTGTTTCAGTGAGTTTTCCACATTTTTCCACAAAATTATTTTGTGGAAACTTTGTTGATTCTTTTTCCACATTAATGAAAGATACCGAAAGATGTTGAATAAATGTAGTATTCCACAACATAATATTGAAAAAACACCTTATAATAAGCCTTATTTTAAGAGCTTTTAAAGACTTTTCCACATCTCAACACGGCGTGGAAAATCAAAAAAAGTGGATGTGGAAAATTGTTGATAACTTCAAAATTTTTAAACCAAAAAAGATAATAACCCCACAAAACCGTTACAAAAACATTCAACAGTCAAAAACACTTATAAACAATGAAAATTATACGAAAAACGCCTATTTAATATACAATTTAGGTATGGAAAAGACAGAAAAATGCATTTTGACCAATATATGCCTTGTTTATGACAAAGACAGGATACTGGTAATAGATCGCAAGAAGAAAGACTGGCCCGGCCTGACCTTTCCCGGCGGACATGTGGAAAAGAATGAAGACTTCAATAAATCCGTTATCAGAGAGGTAAAAGAAGAGACCGGTCTGACCATCAGAAAGCCGATCTTATGTGGAATCGAAGAATTTAAAACCAAGGACGAAGACCGTTATCTGATGCTGTACTACAAGACAGACAAGTTTTCCGGAAAGATCAGATCTTCCAAAGAAGGAGAGGTATTCTGGATCAATAAAAACGACCTGGACAAATATAAACTGTCCCTCGATCTCAAACGCATCTATAAAGTCATGACCTCTGATGAGTTAAGTGAAATCATCTACTACGAAAAAGACGGACGCTGGCTTTCTAAAACGGTATAAAAATCAATCGTAATCTGATTTGAAATGTATAATTAATCTATATTTATAGCAGACAAGGATAAACATGATGAAAAGAGCAATTAACATATCACTGATTTTACTGCTCGGTTTGTGTATGTTCGGCTGTTCAAACAAGACCGCTGATAAGCAACCGGCAAACAACGACGCCCCAAGCGAAGACACAGTCAAAGAAGACAAGTGGGTATGCACAAAGGAAATATATTATAAAGACGATGGCGGCGTTGAATGTTACTACGTCAACGAATACGACGATGAAGGCAGATTCCTAAGATTTGAACAGTACGATGGTGACAACAATCTCATGTATACCGGCGAGTCATCTTATGATGAAAAAGGTAATGAGATCCTCTATCTGGGATACGATAAGGATCATCAGCAGATCGATAAAACCGAATATGAATATGACAGTAAAAATCAGCTGATAAAGGAAACAAATTATTACGACGGAGAGACCGTCGGTGATATTTATACTTATGAATATGACGAAAACGGCAATACAACCCGTATCGTAAATTCTTCAACTGACGGCGAATTATATATGGAAACCTCGAACGAATATAATGCGGATGGCAAGATCATAAAGAGCCACCAGCACGTTGAAGGATATGTCAGCTGGACATATGAATATGAATACAGTGGCGAGTTCCTGGAAAAGGTCAACAGGTTTGATTATAACGGTACGCTTGATGGTATCTATTTATACTCATACAAGGACCAGAATCCCGATCTGGTAGAAACAGTGAAATACTGCGATCCGGATAACAGCCTTGTTATGACGATTGAATATAGCTATGATGAAAACGGCAACGAGATCTCATATACTCAGATCGATGCATCAGGAACTATGATGCAGAAGATAGAATACGAATTTTCCAAGAAGTAATTAAAAGATAAAACAGATTATTGAATAAGGGACCGTGTTATTTCACGGTCCCTTTTAGCTGAAATTATTCTTTAATATCGCCGCGATCTTTCAGATCCTGAACGATCTGGGCGTATCTTTCTTCGTCCAGTTCAAACTTTTTCACATAGACGAAGTAGCCGACCACGATCAGGATCAGCGGAATTATCAGCATTGAATTCTTGAAGATCAGTTTACCTAACGAATCGATCGAAGCCGAAGCAACATCACCCTGCTTGATGCCGGTGATCATTAAGGTAATAGATACGATACCGGTAGCCAGAGCGCCGCCGATCTTGTTGATCAGAGGCTGAATCGAGAAAGTGATGGAATCGTTACGCTTGCCAAGTTTCCACTGACCGTACTCGATGGTGTCAGCCAAAAACATCAGCATCAGTAACTGTATGAAAGCTTCACCGATAAAGATGACGACGGCCGCCGCAGCCAGTAAAGCCAGTGACTTATCTGCGAAGAAGAACATCACATAACCGATCACGACCGTCAGCGTAGCCAGACCGTATAACTGTTTACGCTTAAAGTGTTTGGATACCAGCGGGAAGATGACCAAGGCAATCAACTGTGCCACACCACAGGCAGCTGCCAGGATCGCATACTTGTCGACATCACCGAAGATATACTGCATGTAGTAGAGCGCAAAAGAAGTCGTAGCGCAATAGCCGACCATGAATAAAGCCATGGACAGCGTTACCCACATCAGCTGATCGTTCTTGAACAGGACACCGAAGAGATCTTTTAAGGAGGTGTTGTCTTCTTCCTTGAACTGTTCTTTGTTTTCTTTGACTCCGATGATCGTAAACAGCTGGAAGAGGATCATCATTGCAGAACAGATGACCGCCAGCAAGAAGTAGCCTCTCTTGCCTCCACCCAGCATCGCCGTAAAGGACGGGTAGCCTACCATTACGATAAACATGCCGACGTTGGCACAGATACGCGCAAAGGCACCGATGTTTTCTCTTTCCTTCTGATCAAGCGAAAGCGAAGTCATCATTGACCAGTAGGCAATATCGTTGATGCCATAGCTGATATCCCACAAGAGATAAGCCACACCGAAGATAATGACAAAACGGATATCGGTAAAACCGAAGTCCGCAAACATGATCAGATAGAACACTACCGCCAGAAGACATCCTGCCAGCATCGGCGGTTTGTATTTGCCCCATGGGGATTTGACGTTATCGATGATCAGACCGGTGATCGGGTCGTTGAGCGCATCAAAGATACGCAGGATCGTCAATACCAGCGAGACCATCGCAAAAGTCGTTAACGGAAGTTCCAGGATGTTGGAAAGGAAGTAGATTATGGCGTTTGCTTCAAACGCATAAAACATGTCCCTGCCTACAGTACCCAGACCGAAGAAATACTTATTTTTCTTTTCTTGACTCATTATTCATCTCCTTGATTTCGTACATATCAGAACCGTAATCCAACGGTAGTCTTATATCTTCATTATGCCCCGTACCGATAAACAAAGTATTAAGTACTATTCCATCATCCAGAGCGGCACCCGATGCCTGGTAAGTCTGAGCTGAGGCACCAAGACCCTTGACCCAGGCGATGGAACGGAAGATCTTGCCGTCGCTTTTGAGCTTGACCGGTGATACAAAGTTGACCAGATGACCGAACTGTTTGAGGTTGTGCTGGTAAGGTTTGGATATGATGCCGTAGATACCTTTTTCTTTTAAACCCTTCGCATATAAGCGGTCATAGATCGGTACCGCATGAACAAGTCTTCTGAATTTGGTGACAAGTGCCTCTTCATCGACTACCTCAAACTGTTCATAATCGTTTTCTTCGTCGATCCGGTAAAACTTACCGAACTGGAAAGTCTTTCGGTGTTTCTTGTACCATTCAGTCTGTTTTTTTATTTCAGCCAGATCAAGATTTGAAAGCAGAGACAGATCCAGTTCATAACCCAGGCACCCGTAAGCTGAAATATTGAAACGGGTCTCTAACGGTGTAACGCGCAGAGTCTGGTTGTGCGGTGCAGCCGAAACATGAGCACCGATCGTCGAAAGCGGATAGAGATAAGACAGGCCTTTCTGAATATCCAGTCTTTCGATCGGATCCGTATCATCGGATGCCCAGATCTGCGGCGAGTAGCACAACATACCCAGATCGAAACGGTTACCACCGGAGCTGCATGATTCCAGAAGAATATGCGGACGCGGGGTGAAGATCCGATCGAGTACCTCATATAAACCTTTGATGTATTCGTGGTTATAGGCACCGCTGACCGCATCCATCATTCTGTTCATATCCCATTTGACGTAGTCGACATCATTCTCGTCGATCAATTTGGAAACATTCTCAACAATATAGTCTCTGACATCCTTGTTGGTAAGATCCATCAGAAACTGGTGACGGCCGAAGAACGGACCGCGACCTTTTTCACAGATCGCATATTCCGGATGTGTTTCATACAGTTTTGAATCAACGTTGATGGCTTCCGGTTCCACCCAGATACCGAACATCATTCCCAGATTGTGGATATCCTTGCTTAGAGCTTTAATACCACCCGGTATCTTTTTGAGGTTGCAGTCATAATCGCCCAGACCTCTTAAGTCGCTGTCTCTTCTGCCGAACCATCCGTCATCCAGCACAAACAGTTCGATGCCCAGTTTCTGAGCGTTCCTGGCCAGCCTCTTGACCAGGATGTCTTTTTTGAAATCAAAACCGAAGCCTTCCCAGGAATTGATCAGGATCGGTCTTTCTTTGTTTTTCCAGTCCGATCTGACAATGTGTTCGTTAATGAAGGAGTGGAAATTTTGTGACAGTTTATTTAATCCTTCATCACTGTAGGTCATAACGGCTTCCGGTGTTTCAAAAGAAGCTGAGGCCTTTAATTCATAAACAAATCTTTCCGGTGAGATACCGCTCTGAATACGACAGATACCGTATTCATCTCTGGAGACACTGGAATAATGGTTACCGGAATAGACCAGGTTGAAGCCCCAGGCTTTACCCTGATTCTCTGAAGTTCTGCGCTTCTTGATGATGAAGCCCGGATTGTTTTTGGCACTGGAGAAACCTACACGGGAACCGCTGGTATAGGTTCCTCTGCTGATGTCTCTTAAGTTGATGTGTGTTTCCTTGTTCCAGGCGCCGCAGAAGTCCATCATCGTCAGGTCATCTTCAAACAGATCCAGACAGAACGACATCATTTTATGAAGCCGGTAGTCTTTCTTGCCGTCGTTGACCAGTACCGCTCTGCGGCTGATGACGTTTTCGTTCGGATAGATCGTATAGTAGAGATCTAGTTTCAAAGAATTGACCTTGTCTTTAAGATGAACGATCAGGGTGTTTGCTGCACCATAGGAAGAAGGAAGGTCTTTGATTTCGACATTACCCTTGATGATCTCGTGAGACTCATAAGTAAAGTCACAGGTATAGGATTCTCCGTTTTCGATCTCGATCGAAGCTTCCTTGAAATCGCCCTGTCCGTAGGAACCGAATTCCTGCGGTATCGTATCAAGCGCATAGACATCATCCTTCTTGTTATACATGATCGTATCGCCGTAAAGAATATTGCGCTTTAAAGACAGTGCTTCGCTGTCCTCGATCTGCATCTTTCTTCCGTAATAGACATGTTCAAGATGTTTATACTTATCGATCCTGAACATGTAGGAAGTATCGGCAGTATCAAGCAAAAAAACATTATTGATAAACTTAACGGTATTCATTTGTATACCTCACGTTTCTATTCTAATTTTATCAATTTTTCCCAAAAGAAAAGAGCCTGTCTGTAAAACAATTATTCAAGAGATCGGGCTCTTCTATCAGTTATTCATTAAACTATTTTTTCAAAACAGGTACGTCTGCTGTTGAAGTTATCTTTAATGACGATCGTACCTGCTTCATTAAATCCGTTGAGTTCAAGATCTTTTTTGATCGGATCGCCATCAGCCGTATCGCAACGCAAAGAACTTATGCAGTAGAACTGTGCATAATCTTCAAGACACGTCATCATGAAGTTGAAGATGTCGCTGTCGACATATTCGTTTCTGATCACAAAGAAACGCAGCACACTATAAGGCTTTTCTGTTTCCCAGGAAATATTAGAATTCTCATATAAAGGCTTTTCTTCGTTATCCAGAACGAAATAAGCTGCTATCTTTTTTCTTTCGTTTATAACGAAGACCTTGTTGTTTCTGATGTATTCGGCAATCGTTTCTTTCTGCAGATCACTGCCCAAAAGATCCGAAAACGATCTGCCCCGGTCTTCAAGTACGTTCATTATTTCCTCCAGATCTTCTGCCTGTGCAGGTCTGTAGGAGAACCAGTAGTTACTCATGTTTTGTTTCCTGCCTTTTGTTTCATCGGTAGTCGGATCTTCATACTACCAACAATACTATTTTACTCTTTTGCTTAATGTAGGCCAAATCAGACAATTATGATAAAAAACAGAATTCAGGTTAGGTATTAAACGATTTTTCTCAAATAATGTAATGGAGGTCAACTGTTATGCTTGACTTTCTGAGGGCTGCACCAATAAAGGTAGGAGGCTTTTTAAGTGGATATCAATGTCTGCTTAAAAATAACGATCTTCGTATTGCAGATCGCTATAGCTATCATCAATTTTCTGATATAGCTTAGATTACTACATTATGTTTTTGCAGCCCGAAAAAAGGGAAAGGGTCGTGTTACAGCACGGCCCTTTCTTTACATTATGTTTTTGCATCATTATTATCTCATCTTAACGTTTTATATTCAATGAAGTCTGTTTGGAAAACTTATAAAAAAACGCATTTCTTTCCTTATAAAGCGAAAGGGTCGTGTTCATAGCGCGGCCCTTTCTTTACTATCGTACTTAGCATAATTATTATCTCATCTTAACGATCTATAATCAACGAAACATGCGTATAGTTCGTTTGTTTTTTGTTTCAGGTTAGGTATTAAATGGTTTTTTGCAAATAATGTATTGGAGGTCATTCATATGTTTGGCTTTCTTAGGGCCGCACAAAAAAAGAAGGAGGCCTGTAGTTGAATATGTACTACAAGATTATTGTCTTCATATTGCAGATAATAATCGCTATTGTCACGTTTGTGATGTAGTTTAAAGGTTTAATTCATTGCTGCGGCCCGAAAAAAGGGAAAGGATCGTGTTGAGACCACGATCCTTTCTTTTTAATTCATTACTGCAATAATATTATCTCATTTATTATCCATGGACTCAACAACATTCGTGCGTCTTTTTATCAGTTTTTATTCAGTTGTGTCCATCCTTGCGGAGCCGATGAATCAGGACCCATATAGATATAATCACCATCCTGATAAACGGTATCATAGGCAGTCGGAACCTTGATGGAATTGCCATCTACAGTTGTATACTCGTCTCTCTCGGTTATGACATCGCACCATTCATTGATAAATTTGTCCGAACCGTTATCGGTATACTCGCTGTCCCAGGAATTTATATCACCGGAACTTGGAGTGTAGACCTGTTCCATCAGATACTGGTGCATCATCTCGTTGAGGTACTGAGCATTGCGCTGTACGACATAGATGAACTCGTTGGAGAAGTTGGTGTTGGCTACGACGTTATCAAAGATCTGATAGTAATTGCTGTAGGCTTCCTCGGTATAGGCCGTGAAAGCTGCGGAATACGGAACAGTCCAGAGGTACTGGTCAAACATACCGCTTTCAATTTCGGCCATGATTACCGCCGAAGAAATCTCCACCTCATAGGCGTTGCCCTGAGTGATAAAGTAGGATGTTTTTTCAAAAGAACCCTCACACTGTTTGCCGTTGACGCCCTGCGTTGCGCTTAAGGCAGCCAGATAGGTATTGGCTTCGCCGTTTAAGGCAAGCTGATGTTCATAAGAGGCTTTCTGCTGATTGATGATCGTTCCTTTATAACCCATCGTACCTAAAATGTAATCGTTGTACTCATGAGCGTTACGGTAATTGAGGAAGATGTTATAGAAGTCAAGATACGTTCCTTCAGCTACCCACGATCCGTTTCTGGCCATCTGCATATAGGCCATCGTCGAAGTAACTTCGATCCGGGCGTTGCCGTCAGGCGAAGTCATCGTCACCGTCGCAAAAGCCGGATACATGGTCGAACAGACACCCCACAGGACACTGACCGAAGCATTCCAGCCGTAAGGCACCAGTGCCAGTGCGGTCTTGATGCCATACTTAGGTTCTCTTAAAGTCTGTAAGGTATAGTAGACCGAGGTACTCGCGGCGTTCTCGGTGGTCATGTTTCCGTTTGATGCGTTGCCGGCATCTTCAGTTAATGTTGAAACATCCTGAGTCAGAGAAAGATAGAGATCATAATCTGATACAAACATGAAGTAGTAATCATAATAATATGTTCCGCCGATCATGCCGTTGTAGTAGGTGCCGTTGAACTGATCGCCGCCTTCATCGGTAAAAAAGAAGGCCTTATCTTCATATTTCCATTCGAGACTATAGAATTCACCGTCAACTTCATATGTACCGGTACCATCGGGATTGAGATGCAGACAATCATTATTAAGTTCCAGTTCGGTCCCGTCGGTATCACGGCATGAGATCGCATAATAATCGCCGGAGATATCCTCATCGACCATCACGCCCTGAGCTTCGGGGTTGATGTCGATCGCCGTGCCGTTTGTGTTTTCGTTATTATTTTTCTTGCCGCATCCGCTCAGAACCAGACACAGCAACAGAAGCAGGTTTATTATCTTCCTCATCTTCAATCTCCTTTACTTCTTTCCATATATATTATAGAACAGTAAAAACAGCCCCAAAGAACGCCTTCCCTGAATTAAAATATAAGTAGAGGATCTATCCATGGAAATCAATAAAAACACAAAACTGAAAGATGTAATGCGCTCGGCTTCGGGGCATGATATCATCGCAAGACTTCTTTATGCGATCGGCCTTGATGAAGACCTGGTTGAGAAGACTCCTTTGGGAAACATTCAGATCAAAGCCTTAACGAAACTTTCTTTAGGTAAACTCAACGACAGTTCAATTGACGCCTTATTAAGGTTATTGAATTCCTTGAAGGACGAAGTAGAAGAAGATAAAGATGTTCCGATCAGGGAAGAATGGTGGAAGGAAGCAATTTTCTATCAGATCTATCCGCGTTCCTATTATGATTCCAACGGTGACGGGATCGGCGACATCAAGGGTATTACGATGAAACTCGATCACATCAAATCACTCGGTGTCGATGCGATCTGGTGCTCACCTTTCTTTGATTCACCTAATGCGGACAACGGTTATGATATCCGTGACTATAAGAAAATCATGAAAGAGTTCGGCACGATGGAAGATGTGGAAGAACTGATCAGTGAATGCCACAAACGCAATTTAAAGATCATCATCGACCTGGTTATGAACCACACCTCGGATGAACACGAGTGGTTCAGAAAAGCTCTTGAAGGCGATGAGAAGTATTCGAATTATTATGTCTGGAAAGATGAACCGAATAACTGGACCTCTTTCTTCTCAGGCAGTGCCTGGCGTTACTTTGATGAAAAGAAGAAATATGCCTTACACCTCTTTGCCGAGAAACAGATAGACCTCAACTGGGACAACCCCGAGGTCAGAGAAGAGATGTATGACATCGCCAACTGGTGGCTGGACAAAGGAGTCGATGGCTTCAGACTGGATGTCGTAAGCTTCATCTCCAAGACACCGGGCTTGCCGGATGGGGATCCGACCATCGGTTCACTGATTTCCTTTGTGGGTGTCGAGCACTACTTCCATGGACCGAAGCTCGATGAATATCTTAACGAATTCAGTGAAAAGTGTCTGAAACCGCACAACGCCTATACTGTCGGTGAGTGCCCGGGCAACGGTCTTAAGATGTCAAGAATGATTACGGGTGATGACCGCAACGAATTAAGTCAGCTCTTCTCTTTCGATCATCTGGAGAATCCGGGCAAGATCAGAATGGATGTCTATGATTTTGATTTAAGAAAGATGATGCCGGAAATCGTCAGATGGCAGACCCGCTACTCCAATCACTGCTGGCCAAGTGTTTTCTTTGATAACCATGACAACCCGAAGATGTGTTCCAAGATCGACAAGAGCGGCAGATATGCGGAGAGATTAAATAAGTTGTTGGTAACTCTGCAGATGACTTTAAAGGGAACGCCTTATATCTATCAGGGCAATGAGATCGGCATGATCGATTATCCGTTTACTTCAATCGATGAATACCGCGACATCGAAAGCATCAATCTCTATAATGACCTCAAAGCCAAAGGCGTAAAGGAAAAGAAGATCCTGAAGAAATTATTATACGGATCACGAGACCATGCGCGTACCCCGATGCAATGGAACAGCGAAGCCAACGCCGGCTTCACTAAAGGAACACCTTGGATCGCCGTCAATCCGAACTACAGGGCATGCAACGTCGAAGTCGAAGAAAAAGACGAAAGATCGGTCTTGAGTTTCTACCGTAAAATCATTTCTTTGCGTAAAGAAAACAAGGCCTTGGTCTATGGCGATTTCAGACAGCTGACTACCGATCGAAACGTCTTTGCGTATATCAGAGAAAAAGACGATCATAAATTCATGGTCATCATGAACCTGACAAACAGAGAACGTTCCTATCCGTTCAAGGTCGAAGGAAAGCTCTTAAGTTCCAACTATGACAGCTATTCCAATCGCCTCAGAGCATACGAAGCGAACGTCTTTGCGATAAAATAGAAACCGGAGGTATTTATTATGTATAAAACCAAAAGCCTTTTTGATCTGAACAACTCCATCGCCGGAGAATACCTGGAGAAGTATGAATATCCATGGGAAGCTTTGCCGGAGATCAAAAACATCATCAGAGAACTGATTGAAAAACTAGATAAAAACGAATACGAAGAAGTAAAGAAGGATGTCTGGGTCCATAAGACCGCTAAGATCCATCCGACTGCCGACTTGAACGGCCCGGCTATTATCGGTCCGGAGAGCGAAGTCAGACCATCGGCCTATATCAGAGGCAACGCCATTATCGGCAAGGGCTGTGTTATCGGCAATTCCTGCGAGGTCAAGAATGCCATTATATTTGATAAATCACAGGTCCCGCATTTCAACTATGTCGGTGACGCGATCCTTGGTTATCATGCCCATATGGGTGCAGGATCCATCATTTCCAACCTCAAATCCGACGGCAAGGACGTTACGATCAGAGACGGTGAAGTCAAGATCGAAACGCATCTGCGTAAATTCGGCGCCATCATCGGCGATAATGCCGAGATCGGATGCAACAGCGTCTTAAATCCGGGCACAGTCATCGGAAAGAATTCCAACGTTTATCCTCTGGCCAGAGTAAGAGGTCTGGTTCCGGAGAATTCTATCTATAAAGACGAAGATAACGTAGTGGAGAAGAAATAGATGATTAAAGGCGTGATCTTTGATCTGGATGGCACTACAGTCTATACCTTACAGGATCTCTGCGATGCGCTGAATGTTGCCTTGAAGAGTTTTTCTTTTCCCGAAGTAGACCTCGAAACCGTCAGAAAAGGATTAGGCAACGGTGCGATGAGGCTGATTCGTGCCGTCGCTCCAAAAGACATCGATGACGAAACAGCCGAAAGACTCTGTCGTAAATATCTGGATACCTATATTAATATATGTACCGATAAATCAATACCTTATCCCGGTGTCAGCGAACTGTTAAGGGAGCTTCAGAACAGAGGAGTTAAGATCGCCATCAATTCCAACAAAGGTGACAACCTGTCAAAGAAGATAATTGCCTATGATTTCCCGGACATAAATTTCGTAGATGTCTATGGGGACAGAGAAGGCGTGATCAAAAAGCCCGATCCAAAGGGAGCCAACGATCTGGTGGAAATGATGAAGCTGGATAAAAGCGAAGTCCTTTATGTCGGCGACAGCGAAGTCGATGTCAAGACCGCCAGAAACGCAAACCTTAAATCTGTCGGTTGTCTCTGGGGTTATCGGGATTATGAAACCCTGAAAGAAGCCGGAGCCGATTATATTATCGAAAAACCTCAAGAGATTCTCTCTTTACTGGAGGAGTTATGAAAAAACTGTTAATAATCATTTTATGTGTATTGTGCCTGTGCGGCTGCAGTGAAGCAGGAAACGCGGCAGCAGTCGATAATATCGACACCAACGGCGGCAAGACAACACCGGATAACACCGAAACAAAACCGCAGAACGATGAAGCCACATTGATCGATAAGTATCTTGAAGCGATGGAAGAAGATACGGTCTTAGAGATCTATTATCTTGGCACCCTCAGTTTCGATAATTCTTTTGACAACATCATGAAAAGAGCTGAAGAAGAATTCGGTCTTGAACTGGTCAAGGAATTAAACGAAAGAGTTTTCTATGGAACCGACGATGATGCGGTCGAAAATGTCTATCTGATCATTCCAAACAAAGGGGTCGACATTGCGCTTGATCCTTCAAATCTGGAACACACCGATATGTTTAATCTGAATTTCAAAGAAGAAAACGCCGCACCGTTTATCTACGTTGAAGAAGATACCTTTATGAATCCTGCCGCCGTGATGAGCGTAACATATAAAAACAAAGACGGAGAAACAGAGACCGAAAAGGTATATACCGGCCTGGACACAGTCTTCAGAAGAGTCAGGACCGGCGAATATGAAAACATCGTCGATATGACCAATTATGATTTCTTTACTTCTGCCGAAAGAGGCATGTATAACCAGGGCATCTTTGACAAACTCTACAACGATGCGCCGGCTGTCAACCAGGACTTACAGAGCGAATACTATAAAGCCTATTCCGACAGAGAGCTTGTCTATAACGACAATATGTATATGGTCTATGAGATCAGAGGTGTCAACGAAGGAACCAAGGGTTACTTCTATGCGATCCACTACGACCACGTGACCGGAGAATACAAATATATGATTTCCCGCGACGGAATCAAATGGAACGATTCCTTCGGTGAATAACGGATAGCGATGCAGATATCCAAGAACCGTCACATCATGATTCTTTATTATCTGGCGAGAAACGCCGAATTTGCGACAGCCGAAACGCTGGCGCATTTTTCGCAATCATCGACCAGAACCGTCAAAGACGATATTCCATATCTCAACAAACAATTAAAGGAAGAGAATATCGGTGAGATCGAGGCGATCAAAGGCAAGGGCTACAGACTTCATTCTTTTGGCGGCACAGAATATGACGAGTTCTATACCAGGATAAATGTCCTGTATTCGATGTTTCATAACCGATCCATCGAATCGATAAACAGATCCTTATATATATTAAAGAGATTACTGATGGATGAATATGTGTTGATCGATGATTTAGCCGAAGAGCTTTATCTGTCGCGATCCGCCATCAGAAACGATATGACCTGGGCGATCCGTTTCCTGGAGTCATATCACATTGAAGCCAAAATCGTTGCCAACAAGGGCTATCACACTGAGGGCAAGGAACAGGATATCAGAAGCGCTCTGGTGGAACTTCGCTGTTCGCAATACCATGAATTCCAGCCGTTATTCCCTTATCAGAAATTCGATGATGAATTCAGAATAAATAATAAAAACTATTACAGCGATCTGCGTAAAGCCTTTCTTGATGTGCTTCGTTCCACAAGGATCACAATCTTTGATATTGCCACCAAGAAAGTCACCAGCCACATCTGTCTGATGGCCAACCGTATTAAGGAAGGAAAACTGGTACAGATCGATGAGAAGATGGCTGATGAGATCAGGGCGACCTACGACTACGAAGTAGCCAAACTGGTCTTTGCGGACAAGACTATTAAGAGCTATGTCGAACCGCCGGAGATCGAGATCGTCAACTTCGCAAGGCTTTTACTGATAAACAGAGATATCGATATGCGGGTCAACGGCATCGATGATCTGCCTCTTGATCTGGTCAAAGAAAACCTCAAACTGTTTAATGAAATACTCGATGATATGAGCAACTCTTTCGCTGCCAAGATCCACAAGACCGATCTGTTTAAAGTATACGAAAGAGATTTTGAATCACTGATGTTGCAGATGTATCTGAAATATCATTTTGACTATACCGGCAAGATCCGTCTGGTCACTTATACCGAAGAAGATGATACACTGTTTTCACCGATCCCGTTTGAGCTGACAAGAGCTTTGATCTCCAGGTTGCAGCTGAGACTTAAAACTCCGATCAGAGATCAGCTGGTTTCTTCTTTTGCGGCTCTTTATGAAAGAATGCTTAAGAAGGTCACCTATCCGTACCGCAAACAGCGTCTGGCTGTCACTTCGACCGAAGGTCTGGTTTATTCCAAACACCTGGCTGAAAGCATGAAGGAACTCTATGGCCAGTATATCCAGTCGATCGATGTGTTCAATCTCTATGAAATGAGAAAGATCAGATTTGAAGACTATGATGCTCTGGCACATTCGGGCTTTATCCTTTACTATAACTATCCGTTACCGTTAATAAACTTAAGAGAACTGGACTACGAAAAAGGCAATAACGACTTCTTCGAAAACATCTTCCGTAAAGGGTACGACCTCAGCGAGATTGAAAGCATCAAGAAAACGATGACGATCCATACCGATACCAACATCAAGGATATCGATTCGTTTGTTGAAGCACTGTCATACAGATACGGCAAAGACGACAAGTCTCAGAAGATCCTTTATGATCAGTACAAGGATAACGAGCAGATCATCAACCACTACTATGCCAGAAACGGCATAATGCTGCTGTTCATGCCTTATGTGCTTACCGGAAGAGATGTTTTTGATATCTATATTCCGGCGCATACCGTCTATTACGGTCAGGATATGGAAATGAAGGCCATGATTGCGGTAACGATCGATAATAAGATTTCCTTACCGGATATGAAGATCCTCGATCATGTTTTAAGATATATCGCTCAGGTCGACGGAACGATCGAAGATCTTTTGGAAGATAAAGACGGTACTCTGGAGAGGATTTTCGTCGGCATTATCAGAAGAAGCTTCTATAACAGATAATTCACTTAATTAAGTGCAATATAATGCATTGCACCTGATTTAGTAAAAATCATAGCATTAACAAGCATGGCTGTTAATGCTATTTTTAAATCAGGAGAAATACACTATGTTAAAAATTTTTATTTCGTCACATGGTCATTTTGCCAGCGGTATCAAAAGCTCGGTAGAAATACTGATGGGACCAAACCCGAGGATCACAGTATTTGATGCCTATGTCACTCAGGAAAGCGTTCAGGAACATCTGGATAAATTCTATGAGACAGTTAATGAAAATGATACCGTACTGCTTCTCTCCGACCTTTACGGAGGAAGCGTCAACCAGGTCATGTACACATACCTGGAGAAACCTAACACCACTTTAATTGCCGGTGTCAACCTGGCACTGGTGCTGGAACTGGCTGTCCGTGAAGAGATCACGGTTGAAGAAGTTAAACAGCTGGTTGAACAGAGCAGAGAAATGCTCAGAGTAGTAGAGTTTGAAAAGAACGAAGAAGTAAAAGAAGACGAGGACTTCTTTTAGGAAAGGAAAATCAAATGTTAAAACTGATTCGTTTAGACGAGCGTCTGATCCACGGTCAGATCGCAATCAAATGGTCGAGAGTGACCGGTGTTGACAGAATCATTGTTGCCAACGACGCCGCAGCTGAAAATTCCGTCATTCAGAAATCCCTGATGATGGCTGCTCCGCCTACCTGCAAGACAGCAATCATCTCCGTCGATAAGGCTATCGAAATGATGAAGAATCCGAAAGCTGCCGATCACAAGATCCTGCTGCTGGTAAACAATCCGGATGATCTGCTCAAAGTGCTCACAAGCATCGAAGAGAAACCGGAAACCGTCAATATCGGCAACTACGGACGTATCGCTCCAAAAGTAAACGGCGAAGCACGTCCGGAATACAAAGCTCATCTGTATCTGTATGATGATGAGAAAGACACGTTGAAGAAGGTTCTGGACCTTGGTCTGAGAACAGTATATCAAGTCACACCTGATGATGCGGCAGAACCTTTGGATAAAATATTAAATTAGTTTGATTAAGGGAAAAGAGAGGAGGAAAACTAATTTATGGCTGGTGCTGCTTTAAAAATATGCATCGTTTACTTCCTGCTTTGCTACATCGACGAGATCTGCCTGTCTTGGCAGTGTCTGACTCGTCCGATCGTAATCGCTCCGCTGGCAGGACTTGTACTGGGTGATTTCCGTACAGGAATTATTATGGGAGCTGAACTTGAGGCCATCTTTATGGGTATCTCCGCAATCGGTGGTGTTATCGCTGCTGATGCTACACTGTCAAGTGTCATTGCGGTTGCCTATACGATCTTAACCGGCGCAAGCATCACTGATGGTGTTGCCCTGGCGTTCCCAATCGGTACTGTCTTAACATCTGTAAACAACTTAAGCATGTCACTGATTTCCAACCCGATGGCTGCTTACTGGGAGAAACTGGCTCAGAAGGATCTGAAACAGTTCAAAATCCAGAACTTCTTATTTGCTGCTCTGATGAAGCTCATTCCTTCTGTTGTTCTGTTCATCTCTGTTGCTTACGGTGTTGACGGTCTCAACAAACTGTTAGGAACTTTACCACCATTCGTTATGACCGGCTTAGGCGCTGCTTCCGGCATGATGATCGGTGTCGGTTTCGCGATCCTGACTGCCATGATCTGGGATCAGGAAGTCGGTATCTTCTTCTTCGTCGGTTACGTCATGGTTGCTTACTTACACATGGATACATTAGCAATCGCCATCTTAGGTGCTGCTTGTGCTATCACCATGTTCTTCAGCAACAAACGTCTTATTGACATGAAGAATGAACTTTTGAACGCTGGCGTCAAGACAGCTGAAAACAAAAACAGTGAGGAGGATTTCTTCTAATGGCTAAAAACAATTTAACTGCTCAGGAACAAGCTACTCTTAAGAAGATGTTCTTGCTTTCTCACCTTGTATTCATCAGCTTCTCGATGGTCAAGATGGAAGCTAACGGCTTCATGATGACAATGGAACCGGCTCTGGAAGAACTCTATGCCGATAATCCAGAAGAGAAGAAAGAAGCTGTCGCAAGACACATGTCATTCTTCAACACTCACGCTGTACCGTTCTCCTTCGTAGCCGGTCTGGCTTACGCAATGGAAAGACAGCACAGTGAAGGTAAGGTTGATGGAACGACCATCGAAAATATCAAGGCTGCCCTGATGGGACCTACTGCCGGTATGTTCGACTCTCTGTTCTTCAACTGTATCCGTGTCATCGCTGCCGGTATTTCTATCGGTCTGTGCAGACAGGGCAACTTCTTAGGTACGATCATTTTCATCCTGCTCTATGGTGTAACTCAGTCTGTTGTTAAGTGGTTGCTGATCAACACAGGCTACACTCTCGGTACTTCCTTCATCGATCAGGTCTTCAATTCAGGTCTGATTCAGGTTTTAACGAAGTGTGCTTCTGTCTTAGGTCTGATGATGGTTGGTGCTATGACTGCTCAGATGGTATCCGTACCTCTGAACCTGGTCATCAATACAACCGGTGCTGAAGGCGGCGAAGTTGTTATCGCTGATATCCTTAACAGCGTCTTCCCGGGCTTACTGGGTGTCGTTGCTCTGTTCCTGATGGTATGGCTCATCAAGAAGGGCTGGACTCCTACCAAGCTTATCGGTCTGATCTTCGCATTTGCCCTTATCGGTGCTGCAATCGGAATATTCTAAAAACCAATAAGGGGAAAGAAAATCTTTCCCCTTATTTTTCAGCCATATATCGATAATGATTTGTCGACATATGGGTGAAAGCGAGGAATAAACAATATGACAAGAATACTGTTTCAGGGTGATGATTTCGGATTTACCAGGGGTGTAACCTTAGGTATCGTAGATTCAATTGACCGCGGTGTCTTACGCAATACGGGACTGTTCGCAAATATGCCTTCGGCAGAATTTGCGGTCTCTTTCATGAAAGACCGTCCGCAGGTCTGTTTCGGTATCGACTTCAATCTGGTGAGCGGACCGAGCTGTGCCGATCCGAAGGAAATCCCGCATCTGGTCGATGAGAACGGACAGTTCATCAGATCAGGCGTGAGAACCAGAGATGAAAGATGGAAGAGCGAAGAAGGCAGAGCCGAACTTTTCCCTTACGATGAAGTAAGAAAAGAGATCATGGCTCAGTATAACCGTTTCATTGAACTGACCGGAACCAAACCCGGTTATCTCCACGAACATTCCATCTCATCAGAGAACTACCGCAAGGTCATCCATGAATTATCGGTTCAGGAAGATATACCTTATTCATCTGAGATCTGGCATGAACTGGGTTTAGATAAGCCGTTATATAAGCTGCTTCAAATGTCGATGGCATCGCAAAAGAAAGTCTTCGATCCTAACGATCAGTTAAACAAGGATACCGTTGAACAGTTCTTCTCGGTAGCGGATGAACTCAAAGAAAACGGCACAAGCGTTTTCGGCTGCCATCCGGGATATGTGGATGCGGAATTACTTACCTTGACGACTCTTTCTCTTGAAAGATGCAAGGATGCGGAGATGATGATGTCAGACAGAGTTAAACAGTGGATCAAAGACAATAATGTTGAACTGATCACCTACAGAGATTTGAGAGGTTAAACCATGATAATATATTGCGATCGCATAATAAGTGAACAGGGCATAATCGACGGCTATCTTAAAGTCGAAGGTTCAAAAATAACTGATCTTGTAAGAAAAGATGTCGAAGAACTTCAAGCCGATCGGGATTACAGCGGCTATACGATCATTCCGGGTATTTTCGATACCCATAACCACGGCTTCATGGGCTGGGATCCTTCAAGAAGTGAGGGTGGCACAGCCGAGATCGAAGGCTATTGTAAGGCCTTAGGCAGTGCAGCCGTAACTTCGATCTTCCCGACCGTTGTCGATGAAGATGATTCCTTTGCCCTGATCGCGGAAGTTGCGAAAGAGAATAAAGACGGCGCCGCCATCATGGGCATCCACTCCGAAGGGCCATATCTCAACAGAGTCGGTGAAAAAGGCGTTGATACCGGACATCCGGATATCGATTTAGACAGGATCGAAAGAGCGATAAAGAATTCTAACGGTTTACTAAAACTGATGGCCTTAGCTCCTGAGCTGCCATTAAGTAAGCAAGCCATCAGACTCTTGAATAAGAACGGCGTCAGAGCGGCTTTCGCCCACAGTAACCAAACATATGAAGAAGCACTGGAATCATTCAAAGACGGAATCTCCGTTATTACGCATACAGCAAACGTTATGAGCGGCCTGCATCACCGCAATATGGGCGGCTTAGGTGCAGCGATCCTCAATGATGATGTCTACAACGAACTGATCTGCGACGGTCTTCATGTGCGCAACGAAATGATCGAAATAATCATGAGAGTAAAACGCGATGCTTTCAATAAGATCATGATGATCTCGGATAATGTTCATTTAGGCGGATTACCGGCCGGACAGTATATGGGGCCTTTCGGCGGTGAAGTAACGATCACCGATGAAGGTTTCTGTCTGACCGATACCGGAAGACTGGCCGGCAGTGCCAAACCGGTATTATATGGTATGCGCAATCTCGTAAAGAATATGAATATCCCTATCGAGACTGTTTCAAAGATGGCTTCTTTAAATCCGAGCCTGGTCTATGGTTTTGCGGATCGTAAAGGTTCGATCAGAAACGGCAAGGATGCGGATTTTGCGGTGATCGATGATGACTTCATGTGTCTCTATACCTACAGAGAAGGCAAGAAGATCTATGATCACAACACCGATACGAATCTGTACAATCCGTATGCGGATAATTATAAGGTCAAAGAATAATGGATAGTAAATTTCTGATATATTTTGGATTAGCTTTATTAATAACCGCAATTCTGCAGGGACTTCAGGCTTACGGTCGAAGCAGGATCTTCAGATCATTGAGTGAATATCTTCAGAAAGGTGAATTCGATAAATTCGATGAACTCATAAACAAACCGTTAACGGGAATGCTGTATGACAGATACAATGTGCAGTTCATGAAACTAAATGCAGCTTTCATGAAAGGCGACAAGGATCAGATCGAAGAGACCTTAAAAGGTTTCAATGATCTGCAAATGAACCTTAAGCAGCAGAAAGCCTTATATGAAAAAGCCTTCTATTACTATGTGAGTACAGAAAATCAAGAGATGGCTACCAAGTGTTATGAAAAACTCAAAGAGATCGATCCTGATGAAAACGAGATGATTGAGACTTTCTATGACACCTACGTCTTAAAAGGAAATAAGTATCTGGAAAAGACACTGGAGAAAGTTGAAAAGGCCAATGATCTTCAGAAACAGGGAGTATATACACTGCTGGCTGATATGTATAAGAATGCCGGTGACAAAGAAAACGAAAAGAAATATCGAAAACTGCTGAAAGATCTGAATAAGCAGTAAACCTCCTTGAGCCCGAAAGGGCTCTTTAATATTGTTTGTATAAAAAAACAGCGAATTCATAAACTCACTGTTTTGTTGAATCTCTTTCGATCAGTGAACAGTCAAAGATCAATGTCTCGGGAATGTTCTCCTGCTTTTTAATAAGTTTCAGCAGCGTTTCGGCTGCGGCATTACCCATTGCTGAAGGATTTCTCTCGATGGTTGAAAGAGACGGTGTGCAGATCCTTGACTGCAGCTGATTATCAAAACCGAAAACCTTAACATCTTCCGGAACCCTTAATCCTTTTCTTTTGAGTCCCATCATGGCACTGATCGCCTGGTTGTCGCTGGTACAGATGATACCGTCGATTTTGTTTCCGGCATCAAGATATTCGATAACGGCTGTTTCGGTATTAATTAATGACGAACCCTTAGGAAGCTGAATAACTGTGCTCTGATCGGCTTTCAGATTGTGTTTATGCATGGCTTCAAGATAGCCGTCTTTACGGTTGGTCTTTACATATGTAGCCAAATATGAAGAAACAAAGATTATATTCCTGCAGCCTTTTTCAATCAGTTTTTCCGTTGCTTTAAACATTCCGGTTTTGACGTCCGATGCAACAATATGCAGATTCATGGAATTGATCGGAGTCCTGTCTATTAGAAGGATAGGTATATCCCTTGATACAAGATCCGATTCCAGAAGATTCTGACAGGATATGACCATAATTCCGTCTACCTGCATACTGTCAAGTTTATGGAAATAGCGTCTCTCTTTCTGAGGATCGTTATCGGTGTTGCAGATAAACAGAGAATAATTGTTATAATCAAAAAACTGTTCAATACTTACGGCAATAGTGGAGAAAAAATCGTTGTTGATATTCGGCATAATAAGGCCGACCGTACGGGAAGAAGATGATTTAAGACTTCTGGCTGCATTATTAGATACATAACCGTACTTATCAATTACTGATTTAACTTTCTCTTCGGTCTCTTTGGAATAGCGGCCGGATTTGTTCAGTACATGAGAAACGGTGGCGGTAGAAACGCCCGCAAGTCTGGCAATATCAATAATGGAAACCGTTTTTTTACTGTTCATTAAGTAAATTCTATGTCAGAAATATCCGAAAATTCAATAGAAAAATGGTTAAAAGTTGGTTAAATGATTAAACGTTTAACTTTTTTAACAAAAAGTATTGCATTTAGCGTTTTATGATGATAATTTGTAGATGTGGTTAAACGATAAACCAAATATGGTTAAGGAGGTAAGTATGGATTATAAAAAGACCGCAACTGAAATAGTAGAGCAGATTGGTGGCAAAGAAAATATCGCTTCTCTTACTCATTGTATTACACGTGTCCGTTTCAAACTTAAAGACGATTCCAAAGCTTCCGCTGAAGAAGTCAAGAAAATCGACGGTGTCATCAACGTTATTGAACAGGGTGGCCAGTTCCAGGTTGTCATCGGTAACGAAGTAGAAGACGTCTTCAATGCCGTTCAGGATGTAACAGGAATTGTCGGTTCATCAATTGATGTCGTTGAAAAAGACGACCTGAAAGTTAAGGGTAAATTCATGGATCAGGTTATCGATCTGGTTACCAATATCTTTACTCCGATTCTTCCGGCTCTGATCGGCGCTGGTATGATCAGATCCCTGCTTATGATTCTTACAAAATTCTGTGGCTTACCAACCGACAGCGGCGTATACATCGTAATTAACGAAATATACAATGCGATCTTCAATTTCCTGCCTGTATACCTGGCATATGCTGCAGCAGTTAAGTGGAGATGCAATCCGTATATTGCCGTAGCGGTTGCACTGACGATGTGTTCATCAACAATTCAGAGTCTGGTTTTAGGCGAAAACGGATTGAAGTTCCTGGGTATCCCGATGTCTATGCAGAGACAGGGCTACGGTTCTTCCGTCATTCCTATTATCGTAACAATCTATTTCATGTCTCTTGTTGAGAAATATGCAACAAAGATCGTTCCTAAGTACGCAAGATATGTCCTGGTTCCGCTGATTACACTGATCGTTACAGTTCCAATCATGTTCCTGGTAATCGGTCCTATCACTGCTACATTACAGAGCTGGATGGGTGCTGCATATACTGCTTTATACAATCTCAATCCGACTATCTGTGGTATTATTCTGGGTGCTGCTTGGCAGGTACTGGTTGTCTTCGGTCTCCACTGGGGTATCGTTCCTCTGGGAACTCTCAACCTTGCACAGTACGGCCGTAACACGATCAATGCCGTTACCGGTCCTTCCAACTGGACACAGGCCGGTGCTGCTCTGGGTGTTGCTTTAAGAACAAAGAATCAGCGTTTGAAGGAAACCGCATTATCTGCCGGTATCACAGGTGTCTTCGCAATCACCGAACCATCTATCTATGGTGTCAACCTTCCATTAAAGAAACCGTTCTATATCGCAGTTGCTGTTGCAGCAGTTGCGGGCGGTATTGCCGGATTCGGTAATGCTGCCGCTTTAGCCGGTGGTCCTGTTGGAATCCTGTCATTCCCGTTATTCATTGGTGAAGGATTCGGATACTTCGTAGTCGCAATGCTGATCGCTTTATTCGGAACAGCTGCTCTGGTATATCTGTTCGGTTACGATAAGAAATTCGATCAGGAATAATTAGTTGCAGATCACAACCGGCAAAGGAAACAAATCTTTTGCCGGTTTATTATTTATACTTAAATTAAGGAGAATATCATCATGTCAAATGTCATACGTCTGATCGGCGCTTCCAAGTCCGATATAGAAAAAATGAGTCCGATGGAGCTCAAAGAGTCCATCTTTAAATCAGAATCCAGAGTGATCATGGGACAGCATCTTCTTTTTGCCGGACCCGGCGTGGTAAGAGGTGTGACCAACAGTGAACTGATGTTTGCCTGGGGTGCTGATATGGTTATGCTCAATACAATCGATCTTGATGATCTAAATAACAATCCGGGCTTATGCGGCTTGTCGATCAAGGAACTGAAAGCCAGATGCAACCGTCCGATCGGCATTTATCTCGGCTGTCCGAAAGCCGGCAGTGAAGACGGAGGCAAAAAGGCATTATATCGCCGCGAAGGAATGCTGGCAACAAAGGATCACATCCTTAAATGTAAAGAGCTTGGTGCTGACTTTATTGTCTTGGGCGGTAATCCGGGAAGCGGAACATCTTTAAGTGATGTGATCGAATGCACAAAACTGGCCAAATCCCTTTTAGGTGACGAGATGATCGTTATGGCCGGTAAATGGGAAGACGGTATAAATGAAAAAGTCCTGGGAGATCCTACAGCCGATTATGATCCGAAAGACATTATCAGACAACTGATCGATGCCGGAGCAGACTGTATCGATTTACCTTGCCCAGGATCAAGAGGCGGCATAACTGTTGAAGACATCAGAGGTCTGGTGCAATATGTGCATACCTACAAACCAGGCACTCTGACAATGTGTTTCCTTAACTCATCGGTTGAATGTGCCGATGAAGATACAATCAGACAGCTGGCAATTCTGATGAAACAGACCGGAGCCGATATTCATGCGATCGGAGATGGCGGATTTGGCGGATGCAGCTGGCCGAAGAACGTTTATCAGCTGTCCGTTTCAATCAAGGGCGAACATTATACCTGGTTCAGAATGGCCAGTACAAACAGATAGGAGTTTCAATGAACAGATTTCCTGAGAATTTCTTATGGGGCGGTGCAACCGCCGCCAATCAGTGTGAAGGCGCCTGGAAGGAAGATGGTAAAGGCCTTTCTACCGTAGACGTGATACCTTTCGGTGAAGATAGAATGAAAGTCAGCAGAGGACAGCTGAAGATGCTGGAGTGTGATGACAGGCATTCTTATCCGGCACATGAAGCAATCGACATGTATCATCACTATAAAGAAGATATCGCTCTGTTTGCGGAAATGGGATTTAAAGTTTACAGACTCTCTGTATCGTGGACCAGAATCCTGCCAAACGGAGATGATGAAGAGCCTAATGAAAAGGGTGTAGATTTTTATCGTTCCTTATTTGAAGAATGTAGGAAATACAATATCGAACCGCTGGTTACGATCGATCACTTCGATACCCCGATCGAACTGATCAGGAAATACGGCGGATGGAAAGACCGCAGGATGATTGATGCCTATCTACATTACTGTGAGATTCTTTTCAGAAATTATAAAGATCTGGTCAAATACTGGATCACCTTTAACGAAATTAATATGCTGCTGCACATGCCGTTTATGGGTGCGGGGATCCTTTATGAAGAAGGAGAGAACAAAGACCAGATTAATTATACGGCCGCTCATTATGAACTTGTGGCCAGTGCCAAGGCTGTTAAACTAGCCCATCAGATCATGCCTGACTGTATGATCGGATGTATGCTGGCGGCCGGACAGTTTTATCCTTATACCTGCAATCCTGATGATATCTACAAAGGCATGGAAGCGGATAAGGACAATTACTTCTTCATTGATGTTCAGGCAAGAGGAGCCTATCCGGTATGGGCCTGGAAGAGAATGGAGAAGGCAGGAATCAGAATCGACTGTACAGAAGAGGACCTGGAAACACTTAAAGAGGGAACCGTTGATTATGTATCTTTCTCATATTACTGTTCCAGATGTACTTCTGCCGATCCGGAAATCATAAAAAACCATGCCAGAGGCAACGCGGTATTTGCGGCCGTAGTAAATCCTTATCTTAAAGCATCCGAGTGGGGATGGCAGATCGATCCTCTGGGATTAAGAATTACAATGAACACTTTGTATGATCGCTATCAGAAACCACTGTTTATTGTAGAAAACGGTTTTGGTGCTGTAGATAAAGTTGAAGAAGACGGAAGCATACATGACCCGTATAGAATCGCTTATATGAAAGCACATATCGAAGCAATGAAAGATGCGGTAAACGAAGACGGTATTCCACTGCTCGGATATACCTGCTGGGGATGCATAGATCTTGTGTCGGCTTCGACAGGCGAAATGAAGAAACGTTATGGCATGATCTATGTTGATAAAGATAACGAAGGAAACGGAACCTTAAACAGATACAAAAAAGATTCTTTCTTCTGGTATAAGAAAGTAATCGGATCCAACGGAGAAGATCTCTCCTGGGAAGGAACGGAATAAGATGAAACTAGCCATTGGAAATGATCATGTCGCAGTCGACATGAAGAAAGAAATAAAGGAATACTTAGAGTCCAAAGGACATGAAGTCATTGACGTAGGTACAAACAGCACTGAAAGATTCAATTATCCTGTATCAGGATACAAAGTAGCCAGGATGGTCGCAGACCATGAAGTTGATGGAGGAGTTCTCATCTGTGGTACGGGAGTAGGAATATCGTTAAGTGCCAATAAGGTGCACGGCATCAGAGCCTGTGTCTGTTCCGATCCTTATACAGCCAAATTATCCAAGCAGCACAACAACACCAACATCATCGCTTTCGGTGCCAGAGTAATAGGTATTGAAACAGCCAAGATGATCGTAGATGAGTGGCTGAACGCTTCTTATGAAGGCGGCAGACATCAGATCAGAGTAGATATGATCAAAGAGATCGAAGAGACTCAGGATCTGAAGGCTGCTCACGAGGAATAAAGGTATGTCAGAAAGATTATTATGTCCTTCCATGATGTGTGCCAACTATGGCCACTTGGCTGATGAAGTAAGAGCTTTAGACGATGCGGGAGTCGATATCTTTCACTGCGACATCATGGACGGGACCTTCGTTCCTAATTTCACCATGGGCGTCATGGATATAGAGACCATCAGAAGATATACAGATAAATTAGTAGACGCTCACCTTATGATTGAAAACCCGGCCTCCAAGGTAGACTGGTTCATTAAAGCGGGAGCCGATATCATCTATATCCATCCGGAGTCTGAACGATATGTGGTAAAGACTTTAGCTCATATTAAAGAAATGGGTGCCTATGCAGGCATAGCCGTAAACCCAGATACATCAGTATCATCTATAAGTGAAATACTCAACTTATGTGACTATGTTCTGGTCATGACGGTCAATCCCGGATTCGCGGGACAGGGCTTCATCGACTTCACCAGAAAGAAAGTGGAACAGCTGGTTAAGTTAAAAGAAGAATACGGCTTCAAGGTCATGATCGACGGTCACTGTTCGCCTGAGGTCATAGAAGACTTATCCAGCTTAGGTGCAGACGGATTTATACTCGGATCCTCTGCCTTATTCCGCAAAGGCAAGACTTATAAAGAGCTGATAGAAGGATTGAGGTAATAAAAATGAATAACAAAACTATAGGAATGATCATTCCGACCACAGACAATTCTTTCTTCTCGTCCTTGGCTCATAATACAGAAGTATTCTTAAATGAAAAAAGATACAGACTTCTTTTGTGTGACGCGCACAATGATGTATCAAGAGAAAAGGAATATCTTAAGGCATTATCTGAGTTATGTGCAGGTATTCTTGACGTATCAGGATTAAGCGAACTCGAAGATGATTTCATCGATAACGATTATCCTTTGGTATTCGTAGACCGCAGACCAAACAGCAATAAGTATGTCCCCTGGGCAGGAAACGATGATGAACAAGCAATGTATGAAGCCACATCCTATCTGCTTGAACAGGGCTGCGCCAATATCCTTCTGCTTCCGGGATATATCGCCGAATACCACGAATCGCCAAGAGTCAACGGCTATAGGAAAGCTCTGGAAGAAAAAGGCATTACTTTTGATGAATCATATGTAATACTTCGAAAAGGATTAAAATCATCGCAGGAAGAAACCAGAGATATTATCATGAATGTGTTATCTGAAGGAAGAAGGATCGATGCGATCATCACATCTTCGGATCGATCTGCTTTCTCGGTCATGAAGGCGATCGGCGAACTCGGTTACTATGCCCCCGAAGATATAAGACTTATATCTTTTGACAACACACCTTATTCAACACTGTCTTCTCCTTCCATTACTGCCATTGACAGAAACGCAAAGGATATAGCTTACAAAGCTTCGGATACTTTATTGAAGCTTATAGGCAAAGAAAAAACAGAAGAAACAAACATTATTCCTGTTTCGCTGGTAAAAAGAGATTCAACAAGATAACAGGAATCAATTAAGCAGTAAACCTCCTTGAGCCCAAAAGGGCTCTTTTAAATAGGTGATAAAATAAATTCAAAGAGGATCTTCTATGAAAACAGAATGGTACAAAAACGCAATCGTATATCAGATCTATCCTTTCAGTTTCCTCGACAGCAATAATGACGGCTGGGGCGACATCGAAGGCATTATCTCCAAACTCGACTATATTAAAGAACTCGGTGTAACGGCCATCTGGTTCTCACCGTTATATAAGTCTCCGGATTATGACTATGGATATGACATCAGCGATTACAGAGATATCGATGAGAAATTCGGATCGATGAAAGATTTTGACAGACTTTTAAAGGAATGTCATAAGCGCGATCTGAAGGTGATCATGGATATGGTCATCAATCATACCTCCATTGAACACCCTTGGTTTAAGAAGGCTTTAGAGTCTGCAGATTCTCCTTACAGAGATTACTACATCATCCGTAAGGGAAAATACGAAAACGGCAAGCTTCTCCCTCCAAGCAACTGGGCTTCCACCTTTACCGGCAGCGCCTGGGAAAGAATAAATGACACCGATGAATTCTATCTCCACCTTTTCTGTAAGGAACAGGCCGATCTCAACTGGGAAAACGAAAAAGTCCGCAAAGAGATCATCGATATCCTGAACTTCTGGCTGGATAAGGGAGTAGACGGTTTCCGTTTCGATGTCTTCAATATGTTTTCCAAGGTCTATCCGATCCAAGATGACGACGATAAACACACCTATCAGAAAGGTGCGAAATACTTTGTGGATGGACCGTGTATCCACGAATTCCTCAAAGAGCTTAATGAGAAATCATTATCTTTATATGACAGCTATACAGTAGGCGAATCCTATCATCCATCAAGAGAAAATGCTCTGGCTTATGCGACAAAGGACAACCATGAACTTGATACGATCTTTGATTTCGCCCATCTTGATTCCGATAATATCGGCGGTAAGAAATTCTTCTGGAAGCCTTTTGATTTAAGACAGTTCAAGAAAGGGTTGTTTGATCCGCAGAAGAAATTATATGGAATCGGCTGGAATACCCTGGTCCTGGAAAACCACGACAACGTCCGCAGTGTCAGCCGTTTCTCGATCGATACGAAACATTACCGTTATGAAGCCGCAACGATGCTGGCGACAGTCACATATATGGGCTTCGGTATTCCGTTTATATATATGGGACAGGAATTCGGATCAGTTAACTGTGATTTCAAGAATATGGATGAAATGAAAGATCCTGTAAGCCATTTTGTCTATGACCTGATGTGCAGTTACGGTATGCCTAAGAAGCTGGTTTTCAGTTTTATAAAATATGGAGCCAGAGATCACTCCCGAGTTCCGATGGTCTGGGATGATTCCGTTAACGGCGGATTCAATAAAGGAACTAAGCCTTGGCAATGTATCAACCCGATCTATAAGCAGATCAACGCCCAGAAAGATTTAAACAGCGAAAGATCGATCTACCGTTATTACCAGAAACTGCTTAAGATCAAGAAAGAAGATGATACAGCTATCTATGGCAAAACCGAAGAATACGATCATGAAAACAAAAAGATCATTGCTTACAGCAGAGAATACAATGATCAGAAACTGTTCGTTGTCGGTAACTTCTCAAAAAAGAACGTTACTTACAGACTTCCTGAATGGTTAATCAACAGAGTAAAAATTCTGGATAACTATGACGAAACAGACGATGGTTCAATGACCCTGAAGTTAAAACCTTATCAGGCCGCAATATATAAAGCAGAACAAACAAAAGAGCAGACCTGATTAAAAACTTTCTGAATCAGCAGGAACAGAAATAATTACCACAACATCCATATCATTCGTATAAATTAATGAGCAGTTATCGGAGGAATCAATCATGCCGAATAGTAAGAATATGTTAAATGATGAAACCCTGGAAAAAGTAACAGGAGGCCAGCTTGTAGACAACTGGAAAGAAATCCTTGATATTATTGCTAAAGCCATCAGAGATCGCAAAATCAACTATAAAACTTTTAAAAAATCTGTGCTCAATGGCGAGTATAATGATCGTATTACGGTCGTAAACGACAAAGGTTTTTCTAGCTATGAAGCAGATATGATCAAAAAGTATCTCGAAAGCATCAAATGGTAAAAAATCCTCTGATCGATCTTATGGTTTTATACATATAAGCAAAGAAGAGAAAACAGCACATGAATAAGAAAACAGAATTCAAAATAGAAGACAATGATCTCGATAAGGTATCGGGAGGGAGTATTATCGCTTATTCTCAAGATGAAATAAGGCATTTTTTAAATCCCTATCATTGCGAACGTTGCAGTTATCCGTTAGGTGAAGTTGAAGATGTAAAAGCAGGTGATGAATGTCCTTTATGCCATACCATACAGACTCTTAATCCCACAGATAACGGAGGATTATAGAATATCTGAAAGATTCTGATAAAACGGGGGAGCCGATATTAATGAAAAACGAAATCAATAATGAAGAATTAGAAAATGTTAATGGCGGAACATCATATGGTAAGGATCCTTACGGCTATCTTTGTGAAGGAACAGTTACATCAATGATCTCTAGACAAAATACGATCAATGGTTTTTCTGTTGATTTATATAAAGTAATAGCGGACAACGGCAAAGAATATGAATGTATCTGGAATAAACCATATATTATTGAGCCAGTTACGAAGGTAAGAATAATACATAATGCATCCGGACCGTTTATGAATCACTACACAATCGAACTTATTTAAGCGTTTTTGAAGGCTCTGTCACAAATCGTAATTGATTTCTAACAGAGCCTTTTCTTTTTATATTAAGCTGTCGAGATTATTGACGGTTTTTTATTACATACGAATTCGAGGAAGATAACAGAAAACAGAACAAGCTGCCTTCTGATTATTTTCTTTTTCTTAATAGTTCTTCGTAACTTACCCTGGCTGTTAAGACCGCATCTTTCCAGGAAACATAGATCTGATTCATGGCGTTGGCTCCGGCCTTACGCATCTCAGGAATCTGTGATGATAGTTCTTCAAGAACATTTGTAAAGGATTCGATATTTTCATCGATCAGATAGCCGTTGACTTTGGAACTGATTCCTTCGGCGGCACAGCTGCCTTTGATCAGAACCGAAGCAAGTCCGCAGGCGGCCGCTTCTCTTACAACGATGCCGTTGGTGTCATAGACTGATGGGAAGAGGAAGAGATCGCCTCTGGTATACCAGGCTCTTAAGATCTGACGATCCATTATTTTTCCTAAGATAAGTACTTTATGTTCAAGATCGTATTCGGCGGTCTTATCTTTGAGATACTGTAAGTCTGTACCATCACCGATAAACACCATTCTGAAATCAATGCCTTTTTCATGAAGATTCTTTAAAGTATCCATGATCAGAGGAAGACCTTTATATCTGAACATCCTTCCGACAAAGATAAATACCGGTACATTCTGCGGCAGGTCGTAACCTTTCGTTACTTCTTTAACCAGTTCGTCGTTAACCGGTCCTTTAGGGAAGTCGACACCGTTATTCATGATCTTGTATTCACCTTTATAGCCAAGTTCTTTCAGGCTTTCTCCGGCACCTTCCGATACGGTCCAGATCTCATCAGCAATTCCGATAAAGCCGATCAGTCCTTTAACGACGGTTTTCTGAATCAGTTTATATTTGATCGCTCTGGCGATATCGTAATCAAATTTGGTGTGATAGGTAAAGATCAAAGGAGCCTTGGTTAAAGAACGCGCATGTTTACCCAGCAATAAAGAACTGAACGGGCAGTGCGCATGAATGATGTCAGGACGGAATTCTCTGATTTTGAATAAGGCTTCCGGCGAATAGGAATTTCCCATACGGTAACCGGCTGTTACTCTGGCAGTATTGAGACTTTGATAAGCAACGACCGGATAAGGATAACCGGAATAATCGCCACCGGGATAACGCGGTGTGGCAACCAGTACTTCATCACCGCAGACCTCAGTTAAAATATCGGCGTAATTTTTTACCGTATTGGCTACGCCGTCGATTAATGGTGGAAACGAGTCATTTAAGAGACATATTTTTAGCTTTCCCATGATTAATAATATTCTATAGAATTGGGATAAAATTTGCCACGGCACCTGTATAAAGTGTAAGATTTAAAGAATGAATCAAAACGTCAGACTCCTGATCTGTGATATTGACGGAACGCTGGTGCTGAAGGGAGGCAAACCTATGCCCAAAACCAGAAAAGCACTGGAGCTTTTTCATGAACAAGGAACATTGCTGGGTCTGGCAACAGGCAGACCGGTCGACAAAAGAACGATCGACAAGTTCAAAGAATGGGATTTTGATTTTGAAGCAGATGTGGTTATCGGAGTCAACGGCTGCGAAGCCTGGACCAGATTTAAACGCGAAAGAGAAAGATTCAATCTGCTGCCTAAAGAGGAAGTAAGAAAGATTCTGGATTTCATGTGGGATCTGGATGTGAATGTCTGTGTCTTTGAGAACGGCTATGATAAGGTCTTAGCCAGAAGAAGGGACTGGATGATCGAGGAGTCGATGAACCGTAATAAATCCAATGTCGAATTTGTGGATAAGGAAAGATTCTGTAAGCATGATGTCGTGAAACTGGAGTTTCACTATGACGAAGAGAAATATGAAGAACTGATTATGGATCTGATCAGAAAACATCCTTCCGATAATTATACATATACCAAATCCTTTACCGGCACACTGGAGTTTATGAAACCGGGAATCGACAAGGGCGTTACACTTCTGAAAGTCTGTGAAGAACTAGATATCGATCCGAAAGATGTTGTGGCATGCGGCGATATGGATAACGATATTTCGATGCTTGAAAAAGCGGGGACAGGAATCTGTCTGCTTAACGGTTCTGAAAGTACCAAAAAAGCCGCTGACTTCATCACGGATTTTGATGTCGAACACGACGGCTTAGGTGATTTCCTTTTAAAACATTATTTCAATACATCAGTATGAGAGTCCGGAGAGGATGGAAATGAATTCTTCAGCCGATCCGGCTTTTAATACTTTATAAAGATTATCGGGATCGACCAGGATCATACTGATCGGTTCAAAAAGTTCGTTAAACAGCTGTCTTTCGTTGCGGTTGAAGCACAGCATCATTACCAGTTCGACTTCACTCTCATCCCATTCGACAGGCTTCTTGCATATAGAGATACAGATGCCTGTTTTCTTTTCGTTCATTTTCATGGCGTGAGGGATCGCAAAGGCTCCGAATGCTACGGAGGAAATCGCGTCTCTGTCTAAGACATCGGATTCAAATCTTTCCGAAGCATAACCATTTTCCCTTAGTTTCTCGGCCATGAAATGGATCACTTCTTCCTTGGTATATTCTTTATCTAATACAAAGAAAAGTTCTTCTTTGATCAGGTGAGAAAGATTCTCTCTGAAGGCTTTCTGTTTCTTTATTTCAGAGATTTCACTGATTTTATTCTGAATATTATCCAGATCGTTCTGATTTACTAATGGCGAAATAATGACCAGTGGAACACCGATCTTATGGTCACTTTCAATCGTAGAAATCAGGAAGTCGGAATTGATGCGGTCGAGCTCTTCTTCATGCGTAAGTATCGAAGAGATAACCAGCGAATCGGAAAAACGTCTGGAGATCGTATCGGATAGACGGTTATTCAGATTGTAATAACTCGGGCAGAAGATCGAACAGGTTACTTTATTGGAAAGATTGCTTTGAAGTTCCAGAGCACCGCCGATATGGAAGGCGATATAGGCAATCTCGTCGTCGTTGAGGTTAATGCCTGTTTTTTCTCTGACGATACTCGCGGCACTGACGGCTGCATTATAGATCAGCGGACAGTTCTGTTTGATGGAGGTGGTAAGCGGATTCTTGGAAAAATAGCCGCTGTGGCCTCTGATCAGCAGGTTCTTGATATGTAAGGCAAAACGCACAAAGAATTCTGGCTGAGAGAGATCGATATAGAAGTAATAAGCTGCAAAGTCTTTGATGATGGTATTGGCCAGATCATAGATTTCTTCACCAACATACTGTCTTACGTTTTCGAAGGTTACGGTTTCGTAGTCCAGGTTAGAGGCTCTGGATAAAATAAGCATGGCGAATTCTCCGACTTCGGAATTGTTGAAACTGATATTGAACTTTTCTTCGAGTTTTCTGATGATGTCGTTGGCAAGTTCATATTCGTGTGATTTTAGAACCGAAGGCACATTTCCTGTATCATCGGAAACATAGCCGTTACAGATTCTGTCAATCGTAATGGCAGAATGAAGGATCAGATTTTCCAAAGAATAATCATTGATGAAAAAACGATGTTCTTCGAACTTTTCCAGAATCGTGTTTTTGATGAATAAGACGTCGATATTTTCAAAACTGCTGGACATCTTTTCGTAGTTAACAAGATTATTGCGCGACTCAGAGTAAAGCAAAGAGCTCAAAAGTTTACGCTTATTCTTTTCTAAACCGTTAACGATCAGATTGTCGTTCTGATTGACCAGATCGAGACCTTCGGCTGCAAGTGTTTTACGTACAGAAACCAGATCGGTTTTTAAGGTCGAATAGGAAATAAACATTTCATCACACAGATCATAGGCATTGACCATGCCTCTTTTGATCAGGTTGTTGATGATGTAGTTGACCCTTTCTTCGGAAGTCTGCGGAATTGAGGACTTGGATTCGGATAATATTTCATCAGCCTTATCTTTATCGATCACATATCCTTTGCGCGAAGACAAAACGGTCTCCGGTACGATGAGATTGATTTCCTGGATATAAGATTTGACCGAGCGTGGAGACACATTCAGTTTGTTCGCAAGAGATGCGGAAGTAACCGGCGTGTCGGCATCTTTTAAGGTCCTGATAAGCTGGATTAACTGGTTCTTCATTTACTTATATTATAAGCAGTAATTATAAACCAAGCTCACAGAGAGTTTCACCATAACAAGGCAAATCTCTGGTCGATAAGTGTAGACCATGTTTCATAAAATAAAAACGTGGAAAAGAAACTGAAAGTATTGCTGGTGTGCGGTACAGGAGCTTCAACAAGTTTCATGGCCGCAAAAATGCGTTATGCAGCCAAACAAAGAGGAATCGATATTTCGATTACAGCCAGATCCGAGAGCGAGATCAGTAATTATCTGGGAGATGTGGATGTCGTAATGGTGGGTCCACATTTGGGAGTATATTACGACGAACTTAAGGAAAGGTTCTCCGAAGAAACCAAAATTATCCTGATGGATAACGATTACTTCGGAAAACTGGATGGCAACAAAGCAATCGATCATTTGCTTTCAGAACTTAACAAACTGCACGATTAGGGTGCAAATCAAAGGACGACAAACATTTGCATAAATGAAATGATATAAATGTCAAAGGAGATTAAAACTATGACCAAACACAATGTATTACTGATTTGCGGTACCGGTGCTTCTTCCGGTTTCATGGCTGCCAACATCCGTAAGGCTGCTGCTGCCAGAGGAATCGAGATGACCGTTAACGCCAGAAGCGAATCAACGGTTGAAGATTACGTTGATGAAATCGACTGCCTGCTGATCGGACCGCACCTCGCTCACATTCTTGATGAGATGGAAGAAAGATGCGAAGGCTATCCGGTAAAGTGTGCCGTTATCGAAAAAGACGCTTATGCGCATCTTAACGGCGAAAAAGCTTTAGATCAGATCTTAGCTTTATTCGAAGAGTAATTCTTCTGCAATAAAGAAGCATGTAAAAAGAAAGGGGAAATTCTTACATGAAATCATTTATGAACTGGTTAGAGAATTCTTTTGCGCCAAAACTGCAGAAGATTACTAACGCTACCTGGATCGTAGTCATCAAGGATTCCATTTTACAGATACTGCCGTTCATTCTGGCTGGTTCTCTGTTCTGCTGTTTAGCAATCTTAAACGGCAGTTTCTGGACTCCGTTTGGCTGGACGATGTCAAAGATCTCTCTGATGATCGCCTTCCTGATCCCATTCAACTACTGTGAAAAGAAGAGATACAGAAAACAGCGTCTCTTAGCTGGTATTACCGGCTTACTGCTGTTCATGATCTTCGTTAACCCTGAAGTAGATCCTGCATCAGGCCAGGGCCAGAGCCTTTATGGAGCTGCCGGTCTGTTCGTAGCGATGTTCGCCGGTGTTGTTTCCGGTCTGGTCTTCGGCGCTTTCGCGAAGTTCTCGTTCTTTAAAGAAGATTCCGTTATTCCTGACTTCGTGCGTCAGTGGTTCGATGCTCTGTTACCGATCATGCTGGTAATCGCCGGTGGTTGGTGCTTAGTCGACATCCTCGGACTGGATATTGCCGGAACAATTCAGACAATCTTCTCGCCGCTGGCTTTAATTGCCAACACGTTGCCTGGTATGATGCTTGTTACCTTCTTCCAGTGCTTCATTTACTCGATGGGTATTTCCGGTTGGGTATTAACTCCGGTTACCGACCCTGTAAAGCGTCAGGCACAGGAAATGAACCTGGCTCTGGTTGCGGCTGGAACAGCTACTGCTCAGAACCTCTCCTTATTCACTGAAACCACAATGTATACCTGCTATCTGTGGATCGGCGGTATCGGTGCTACACTGTCTCTGGTGCTGATGATGTGCTTCTCCAAGTCTCAGGAATTGAAAGCTCTCGGCAGAGCCTGCTTAGGCCCTGGCATCCTGAACATCAACGAACCGGTTATCTTCGGTGCCGTTGCCTGGAACCCTTATCTGATGATCCCGATGTGGATTCAGGGTCCGTTAAATACCTTAATGGTATGGGCCTTCACAAAGTGGCTCCCAATCGCAAAGATTCCTCGTATTCAGTTTGAATTATGGTACTGCCCATATCCAATCTCAACTTGGATCTCAACCGAAGGCCACCTGATGAGTATCTTATTCGTCATCGCTGAATTTGCCGTACAGGCTCTGATCTGGTATCCGTTCTTCAAGGCTTATGAAAAGAAGAAGGTTGCTGAAGAAGCAGAAGCAGCACAGGCATAATAGATTAAACTTAAGAGTGTAATAACGCTGTCGTATGGCTATAAGTCAGCGACAGCGTTTCTTTAATCAGAAGGAGTTAAAAAATGAGTGAAAAAGTAATGACACCTGAAGAAAAAACAGAATATATTGTCGGCAAGGCTATGGAAATCATCATGAATTCCGGCGATGCCCGTAATTTCGCTGCCCAGGCTTTTGATAAGATCTGTGAAGGTGACTATGAAGCAGCTAAGGCATTATTAAAGGATGCGGAAAAAGTACAGACAGCTGCCCATGTTGTTCAGACCGAAATGATTCAGGGCGACATCCGCGGAGGTGATGAAAAGATGGAATATTCCGTGCTTTTCGCTCACGCGCAGGATACATTGATGACCATTCAGGTCGAAATAAATATGACTAAGAACTTTCTGAAATATGCGCAGGCTATCGACGCTAAACTGAAAGGTTAATAATATGAGTAAAATGAGTAAAGTCAACGGTCTTCCGAAGGATTTCCTCTGGGGTGGTGCTTTGGCAGCCAACCAGATGGAAGGTGCCTGGAAGGAAGGCGGTAAGGGCTGGTGTCTGGCCGACATCAACCGTGCACAATATGATCTTGATCCGAAAGACAGATACAACAACGAGATCGACACCGCTTATATCGAAAAGGCAATTCATGAAGATGATCTGCTTTACCCGAAAAGAAGAGGTATCGATTTCTATCACACCTATGAGGAAGATATAAAGCTTCTGGCCGGTTCTGGCATGAACAGTTTAAGAACCTCCATCAACTGGGCAAGAATCTTCCCGAATGGTGATGACAGCGAACCGAACGAAGAAGGTCTGGCTTTCTATGACAGACTGTTCGATTGCATGATCGCAAACGGACTTGAACCGTTAATCACCTTAAGCCATTATGAGATGCCTTTAAATCTGGCTACCAAATATAAGGGTTGGTATTCCAGAGAAGTCATTGATTTCTTTGTGAAATATTGCGAAGTATGTTTCAGAAGATATAAAGGCAAGGTAAAAAAGTGGATCGTTGTTAATCAGATCAACCTGATCATCCACGAAAGTTTCAATCACTTAGGAATTGCTGCCGATAAGGTAGAAAACCTTCAGGAAGCAAAATATCAGGGCGTACATAACGAAATGGTTGCCTGTGCCAAGGCTACCAAGATCGGACATGAGGTTGATCCGGAAAACCAGATCGGTATGATGTTCTGCTCCAACCTGACTTATCCGTGCTCACACAGACCGGAAGATGTTTTCTGGAATATGAGACATAATCAGATGGAATACCTATATGGTGACATCATGGTCAGAGGTTACTATCCGGGCTATGCCTTAAGATATTATGACGACCATGATATTCATATCGAATTCTATCCGGGTGATGAAGAAGCCCTCAGAGAAGGAACTGTCGATTTTGTTTCCTTGAGCTATTACTACACCAGACTTTCTGGCGAGGAACCTTATCTTCATACCAGACTCGGACAGATTCCGAATCCCGATATCCCTGCTTCCGACTGGGGCTGGTCGATCGATCCAATCGGTTTGAGAATTGCCCTTAATGAATACTGGGACAGATATCAGAAACCATTATATATTACCGAAAATGGTCTTGGTGCCTATGATAAAGTTGAAGCCGATGGTTCAATTCATGACCAGTATCGTATCGCATATCTGAGAGACCACATCAAAGCTTTTGAGGAAGCGGTCAAAGACGGCGTTGATTTGAGAGGTTATTATCCTTGGGGTCCTATCGATATTATCAGCTGTTCATCCAGCGAGATCGAAAAACGTTATGGCTTCATCCATGTCGATTATGACAACTACGGAAACGGAACCGGTAAACGGTCATTAAAGGATTCCTATTACTGGTATCAGAAAGTCTGCGCTTCCAACGGCGAAGATCTGGGTGAATAAATTTACACCTTAACCAAGCAGCTGTTTTCCTCCTTTAACGGCTGCTTTTTAAAGAAAGAAGGAACAGAAACATGAAACAGTTAACAAAAGGTTTTCCGAAGGATTTCCTGTGGGGCGGTGCGGTAGCAGCCTGCCAGATCGAAGGCGCCTGGGATCTTGATGGCAGAGGACCTTCAACTTCCGATATCCACAGATACAACGACAAACAAGACCATGCCCACATTGAAAAAGAAGGCGGCGATACCTTAGCCGGTATTGCAGCAGCTTTGGCAGATAAAGAAGGATATTATCCTAAACGTCATGGCATCGATTTTTATCATACCTATAAAGAAGATCTGGCTTTAATGAAGGAAATGGGCTTTAAGGCTTTCCGTACTTCTATATCGTGGTCCAGGATCTTTCCAAGAGGAGACGAAGAAGAGCCTAATGAAGCTGGCTTAAAATTCTATGACAATCTGATCGACGAGATCATTAATGACGGTATGGAACCGGTAATTACAATGTGCCACTACGATATACCTTTATATCTGGTGACTGAGTATGGTGGTTTTGCGAACAGAAAAGTTGTTGATTTCTTCGTAAAATATGCCTGTCTCTTATTGGAAAGATATAAAGGAAAAGTAAAATACTGGATCGTCTGCAACCAGGTGAATCTCTTGCCGACGGTAATGTTCGGCTGTCTGGGTATCTATGATGATCAGACAACACCCGATAAAATGCCTGAACTGATGTATCAGGCAGCCCATAATCAGTTTGTGGCCTGTGCTAAAGTCAAGCAGCTGGGATCAAAGATCGATCCAGAAGCGATGCTAGGTACGATGGTTGCGGATGGTACGATGTATCCTGCTTCATGCAAGCCAAAAGATATAATTGCGGCAATGAATAAAAACCGTTATCAGCAGTACTTCTTTGCGGACGTGCAATTAAGAGGTGAATATCCGGTATATATGTTGAGATACTTTGAAAATAACGGCATCCATATCGAGATCACTGAAGAAGAAGAAAAACTGCTGAAGGAGAACACTATGGATTTTCTGGCAATGTCTTTCTATTCAACAAGTGTTGTTGACGCGGATAAGGATGGAGTAAAACCTTATGTTGCTTCACAGAATCCGAATCTTGAACCTACACCTTGGGAATGGCGTGCCGATCCCCTAGGATTCTATAATGCCTTATGTCAGCTTTCCGATAGATACCATGTTCCTTTGATGGTAGCGGAAAACGGCTTCGGTGCCTATGACAAAGTAGAAGACGGTGCAGTTCATGATGACTACAGAATCGACTATCTGAGAAAGCATATTGAACAGTTAAGACACGCAATCGAAGACGGTGCAGAAGTCTTCTCTTATCTGAGCTGGGGTCCGATCGATATTGTTTCCTCTTCAAGTGCCGAAATGTCCAAACGCTACGGATATATTTATGTAGATCTGGATGATTACGGTAAAGGAAGCGGCAAGCGGCTGAAGAAAGATTCGTTTGACTGGTATAAGAAAGTCATTGCCAGTAACGGCGAAGAACTGTAATTCAAAACCATTCATGGCAACATGAGTGGTTTTTCTTTTCACCGTGAAGGTGCAAATATCGGCTTTTATTTTGATGTATGATTTCAGTTAAAATGAAGATGTAAAGAGGATAGAAATATGAGCATTACCATTCCAAAGGGAGACTACAAGCAAACCGATACCTATAAAAACGCCGATCAGAAAACAAAAGCTAGGATCGAAAGATTCAGAAAAGAGAATCAGATCGAAAACGGGCACATGTATCTTCTGCTGCTGAGAGAAGATATCCGCAATCTTCCCAAGGAAGAGAAACAGAGAGGTAATCGTATGGCAGAGATGCTGGTGGTATGCGGTATCATTACTTTTATGATCATGACCAGTCTTAACCGCAGAGATATTTTGCCTTATGCCGGACTGTATATGTTTGTGGTAACCGGCATCTATTTCTCCGGCATTCTTAATCCTGTATCTCGAAAGCTTTCCAATATAAACAGACTGCTGAAAAAGCATTTCCCTGAGAAGCCTTCATTAAGTGAATATCTTAAGGAAAACGAAGAAGAATAAACCGGAATTAAAGAAATAGCGAACATTATAGATTAATAACCTCCTTTTGGCTCTCATATGAGAGCCGTTTTTATACAAGGAACAGTTAGTACCTTATAGTACTACTTGTTTTTTTTTTTTTGCAGGGAAGTAGTAAAATAAAAGCAGAAAAAGAAGATAAGAAAATGGAAGAACAGGTCAAAAACAATGAGTTAAAACCTTTTATGTCCCCGCTGGCAGTCTGGTCGCTGTCGATCGGTACAAGTATAGGCTGGGGCTCTTTTGTCGTAACCAGTAACAGCTATCTCAAGAGTGCCGGACCTTTAGGCAGCATTTTGGGTATGATCGTCGGTGCGGTAGTAATGCTTATAATCAGTAACAGCTATCACTACCTCATGAACATCTATCCGGATGCCGGTGGTGTCTATACCTATGCGAAGAAATCTTTGGGTTATGACTTCGGATTCCTGTCAGCCTGGTTTACCGCTTTAACTTATCTGGCCATCTTCTGGGCTAACGTTACTTCCTTACCTTTATTTGCGAAATACTTCTTAGGCGACATCTTCCGTTTCGGATTCTCATATTCGATCTTTAACTATAAAGTCTATTTCGGTGAAGCTTTACTGGCGATCGTAGCTATCGTATTAACGACCTTGTTATGTACGAACAGCCGCAAGGCTCCGACGACGATCCTGGTGATATCGGCTATAACCTTTACGGCTGGTATCAGTGTCTGTTTTTTACTGGCCATGATAAATATGGGCAAGACTTCATTTGTGTTTGATCCGCTATTTATTCCTGATCGCAGTTCGGTTGAACAGGTCATGAAGATCGCGTTTATTTCACCATGGGCCTTTATCGGTTTCGAGAATATTTCGCACATGAGCGAAGAGTTTAATTTCTCTTTAAAGAAGTCCTATACCATCCTCAAGATTTCGGTAATCATGACAACTTTGCTTTATGTCATGGTTATTGCCTTATCTGTTACCGCTTATCCTGAAGGCTATGGCAGCTGGCTCGAATATATTAATGATCTGTCCAATATCGAAGGCATACAGGGATTGCCTGCTTTCTATTGTGCTTATTATTACCTTGGCAATGCCGGTGTAACGATCCTGATGCTTTCTCTGCTGGCTCTGATCCTTACTTCACTGATCGGCAATACCACCGCTTTAAGCAGACTGTTCTATGCTTTAGGAAAAGACAGAGTAATGCCGGAAAAGATCGGTGAATTAAATGAGAAGGGAATTCCGGATAAGGCTTTCTGGCTGGTCGGTGCCATTTCGATCCTGATCCCGTTTATCGGCAGAACCGCCATCGGCTGGATCGTCGATGTCACAACGATCGGTGCAGTCATTATTTACGGTCTGGTTTCGGCCAGCGCCTATAAGACTGCTGTGCAGAGAAAAGATAAAGAAGAAGCCAGAGATGGAAAACTTGGTGTGATCATAATGATGATATTCGCAGCCTTCATTCTGCTGCCGAGTATCTTCACCACTAATGTCATGGCCGGTGAATCCTGCTTCCTGTTTGCGATATGGGCAACCTTAGGTTTCTTCTTCTTCAGGCAGATCATCGCCAAAGACGAGGAACGCCGTTTCGGTAATTCGGTCGTTGTCTGGATCGCGATGCTGGCACTGATCATGTTTACATTAACGATCTGGATGTCGGACTACATCGTATCTTCAGCCGACACCATGATTATCGAAACCCAGAATCATTACGTTCAGAACGCTACAGCTGACGATTTCCAGTTTATCAATAACGCCTTATCACAGTTACAGGTCGCTAAACGCAATTCCGGTTTCGTCTTACTCGGCATGTTCGGTATAACCTTAAGCATTCTTTTAAACAACTACCGTATCTTAGAGAAACGGGCCAGGGATTCCGAAAAGCAGCTTGATGCGGCAAAGACCCAGGCCAACACCGATCCGTTGACCGGTGTCAAGAGCAAGCGTGCCTACGTCGAAAGAGAAAAGGAACTCAACAGGCAGATCAAAGACGGTGAGCTCGATGAACTGGCCATCGTTATCTGCGATATCAACAATATGAAACAGATCAATGATACACTGGGTCACAAGGCGGGTGATGAATGTATCCGTAAGACTTCACGTATCATCTGCCGTCTGTTTAAACATTCTCCTGTCTTCCGTTTCGGCGGTGATGAATTCGTAGTTATAATGACCGACGAAGACTACAAGAACAGAAAGAGTCTGATGAAGAAGATCTCTGATCAGGCTGTGGAAAATCTGGATAAGGACGATATCGTAATTGCTGCCGGTATGGCCGAATACGATCGGGTAAAAGATGAAAATGTTCATGCGGTCTTCCAGAGAGCCGACGATCGGATGTATAAGAATAAGGAAGATCTCAAGAAGAAGGAAACAAAATCTTCGAAGAAAAAATAAACAGCAATGCGGAATGATACAGTTCCGCTTTTTATTTCTTGTTTAAAATAGTTTTATTACGTATCATAAAATCATAGAAAGATAATTTAGTTAATCTATCTAAAAAGGAGAAATTCAACTTGGATTTTCAGACTCTGACAGATACGTTTGCGATACCGTGCTGTGTCATGTCGGTGGAAAAAACACCGGAAGGCAACTGCGGTGACATCCGTATCGTATGTGCAAATAAACAATACAAGCAAGCCATGGGACCGAATTATTATGACGGCATGCTTTACTATGAGCTGGTCCCGAAAGAAATCAAATTCGAGGACTTCTGTTTCAAGTGTGTTTTCAACAGAAAGCGTATGCATGCCTATGTGGATGTCAAGGCTATGGACTGCTGGGTCGATCAGCAGATGCTGCCTTTGAATGAAGGCGACGAGAATAAAGGTTACTGTCTATATTTCTTTGAAATGACTAAAGAAGCAGATGTGAGCAGGCTGTCCAGCGTTAAACTCGATACAGCTGAGATCATCATCCGCAGCATTCTTACACTGATGAGCACCGAAGACTTCAAGGGCAATGTCTGGATCGTGCTGGAAGACTTCAGAAGGATTGCCGAAGCACTGGCCTGCCGTATCATCCTGGTCGATGACGATGAAGAAACGACCAGTTTCTTCTGCGGAGCTCTTGACCCCGATAGAGAAGGTGTCAACCCGCCTAACAACGTTCCGTCATATGATGTCGTTAAGACCTGGAAGGCAGCAATCGGCGAAAGCGACTGCCTGATCTTACAGAACGAATATGACTTCCAGCTGCTTAATGATATAGATCCGATCTGGCATGATTCACTGATCGAAAACGGAATCGACAGTCTGATCATCGTGCCGTTAGTCAGATTGAACAGCGTCATCGGCTATCTCTATGTCACCAACTACAATACCGAAAAGACAGCCGATATGAGAGAACTGATCGAGATCCTTTCATATATCCTGGGATCGGAGATCGCGAACAATCAGCTTATGGGCAAACTGGCCAAGATCGGCGGTACGGATGGCCTGACCGGATTAAATAACCGTTATGCGGTAAAGCAGAGATTAGAGAAAATCGTTTCCGAAAAGATTTATCCGTTTGGTGTCGTCAACATGGACCTTAATGGTCTGAAGAGCGTCAATGATAACGAAGGACATGATGAGGGCGATGCCTTTATCATGGATTGCGTGGATGCCATGAAGAAGGTCTTCGGTACCAAAGATTTATACCGTGTCGGCGGTGATGAGTTCCTGGCTCTTCTGACTGAAGGTACAAAAGAAGAGTTTGAAGAAAAGCTGAATAAGATGAAAGAGATCGCCGCAGCCGGAGGCAAGGTCTCACTGGCTATCGGTTCTTTCTGGAGCGAAGGCGATACCAGCACCAGAGACGCCATGCGCAAAGCGGATGAAGAGATGTATGAGAACAAGAAAGAATACTACGCTCATCATCCGGAAAAGGACAGAAGAAAAGTAAGTTAGAGACAGGACTGAGGTCCTGTTTTTAATTTCGAAAAGATTGGAAATGTTAAAATGAATAGCGTATATAGTCTTTAGGGAGGTTTATATGGATCTTGATATTAAATATCTATTATGGCTTCAGGAACTGCGTTTCCTGACAGGAGGTGTATTCGATGAGATATTCAATGCACTGTCAAAGTTTGCGGTCGATCTGCTGCCTTTTCTGCCTTTTATAATTTTCTGGGGTTCGGATAAGAAGTGGGGTTACCGTTTCATGATCACCCACGATTTCGGCGATCTGCTTAACGGTATCATCAAACTGACTGTCTGTGCCTATAGACCTTGGATCAGATCAGATCTGATCGAACCGGCCGGAGATTCCAAGGTGGCTGCGACAGGCTATTCTTTTCCAAGCGGACATTCGTTTGCGGCAACATCGATGTATGGAACAACCATCGTCTGGCAGAAGGCCAAAAGAAGATGGCTGGCCATCACCTGCAGTGTGCTGATCCTGCTCACCTGTTTCTCCAGAAACTTCCTCGGTGTACATACTCCACAGGATGTTGTGGTTGCCTTTATAGAATCGTGGATAGTCATCTATCTTGTCGGTTATTTTCAGAAAAAGATCGGTTCCGACTGCAAGAAGCTCGATCTGCTTGGGATCCTGGGGATCGTCTTTGTCATAGCAACGATCTGCTACATAAGTTTCAAATCCTATCCTATGGATTATGTTGACGGCAAACTTCTGGTGGATCCGCATAAGATGATGAACGACTGCTTCAAGGCCTGCGGTGCTTTTACCGGACTGATCATCGGTTCATATGTCGAAAGACACTATATACATTATGAGATTCCTGTCGGCGCACCTGAACTGCCGGTACTTACAGCTGTTGGTGCAGGACTGATGTTTGCGTGGAAAGAGCTGTTTGCTCCGGCAACCGTTACGGTCTGGTTTGGCGGACATTGGGGTAATTTTGTGGCCCGTCTGCTGATGCTGCTGTTTGCGACGATCGTCTGGCCGTTAGTTATCAGAAAGGTCTGCGACAATTCCAAGCAGGACAGCGAATAACTCTGTTTAGTGAAGAAATTGTGTTTTTTCACATAATTAGGTCAAACTATTCCATTTAAAGAAACAATATTGTTAAAATTTATATAAGGAAATGTGCAAACAGTTTCCCGATGGTTTTATCCCGTAAGGGATAGAATACATTATTTTGTTTTGGAAGCAGTAGGAGGTCTGAAATGAAAAAACTGTTTACAATGATTTTGGTGCTTTTGATCTTATGTGCTTGCAGCAGTGCCAATACAGCTGATGAACCGACAAGAGGTGCTGATGTTGTAGCGACATTTGATGAAGGTACCCTTTCCCGTAAGAATACAGAAGGAACAAGACAAGCCGATTATAAAGAAAACCTTATTTCCAGATCGGCAGATATAACCAGAGAGAATACGGAGTTTTTGGCGTTTATTGAAAACGTTAAGGACATTCTTTACAGCGAGACTCCGGAAGATGCTTACTTCCCGGCAGTCAAATATGCCGAAGGTCAGTGGATGTTTGTGCTGGTCGGTGATGAGAATAACTTCGGTGTCGTCGTAAACGAAATCGGTCTGGCTGATTTCAGTATCAACTATAATACCCACGAATTCACGATCGAACTTCATCCTCGTCTTATGAACTATCAGGATGAGCTTTATGAAGAAGATGATGAAAGTGCCGGTTATCTGCCTTTCACCGGTGAATTTGAAGGCGGTGGCATCAAGCTCTATGACGGAGACGGTCTGATCATCTATCTTTACAGCTATTATGACTATGAAGGCTGTGAATATATAATTGGTGAACTCTGGTCAGCTGAAGAAGCATATCTCGATTTCCTGATGTTCAGGGGCCAGCAATAATTAAGTTTTAAACACAAAGACAGGTTTGGAAAAGCCTGTCTTTTTTTGTTGCTATAATTGAAGAAAAAGGGGATTCATAATGAAAGTATTCATGATAGGCTCGACCGGATTGCTGGGGAGTGCGGCAGCCGAAGAACTGATCGAAAGAGGACATCAGGTAATATCGATCGCTTTACCTCCTTTACCGGAAGGAGCGAAGTTTCCTAAGCAGCTGCAGATCGAATTCGGTAATTACCTGGAGATGGATGATGATAAATTAAGAAGTTATCTTAAAGGCTGTGATGGTTTTATATTTGCAGCCGGAGTGGACGAAAGAGTCGAAGGTCCTTATCCGATCTATGACATGTATAAGAAATACAATATCGATCCTGTTGAAAGATTGCTTAAACTGGCTAAGGAATGCGGAGTCAGACATGCGGTTATCTGCGGTTCGTATTTCTCTTATTTCGCCAAAACAAAACCTGAAATGAAACTGATCGAGAATCATCCTTATATCCGTTCAAGGATCGATCAGGAAGAAGTCGCCTTATCTTTTGCGGATGATGACTTCAGTGTAGCAGTACTGGAGCTTCCTTATATCTTCGGTGTTCAGAAAGGAAGAAAACCGGTCTGGATGTTTCTGGCCGAACAGATCCAAAGCAACAACTTCGCCACCTTCTACCCGGCAGGCGGTTCAACGATGGTTACCGTCAGACAGGTTGCACAGGCTATATGCGGAGCACTGGTACATACCAAAGGCGGCAAATGCTGGCCTATAGGATGGGATAATCTGAGCTGGAATGAACTGCTGGAAATTGCCCATCAGGCATTGGGTTATAAAGACAGAAGGATCATTAATGTGCCTAAATGGATGTTTAATCTGGGTGTAAGGAGTATTCTGAAACAGCAGAAAGAAAAAGGCATCGATGGCGGATTGAATCTGAAGAAACTGGGTGATATCCAATACAGTTATTTCTATATAGATAAGGCTTTGGGATCAGAGCCTCTGGGTGTTGAGGAAGATGATATAAAGGCCGCTATTACAGCTTCCTTTGAGCTGTGCAAAGAAATAATCGACGGCAAGAGCGAAGCTATCGGAATGAAAGGCGAATAGCGATTGAATATCCCTGATTCTTAGGGTAAAATAACCTTGTCACAAGGAAGAGACGAGTAAGATATAAAAGGTCTTAAAGAGAGTTTTCCAAAGGTGGGAGGAAGACAGATACTGATATCCGAATAAAGGCTTGGAGTGAAACGGTTGTGCGATATAGCTGAATGAAGGGCATATACAGATGTATATGAACTAAGGTGGTACCGCGTTATTAACGTCCTTAGCGATAGGGACGTTTTATTTATTTTTATGGAGGATACGATGGAAAGAGAATTCAATGATCAGCAGTTAGTCAGAAGACAGAAGGCCGAAGATTTAAAGGCTAAAGGTATTGATCCGTTCGGACACAGTTTCAAGACCACAAGTAATTCTAAAATCATAAGAGAAAACTTTAACGAAACCAGTAAGGAAGACCTCGAAAACAACAGAACCGATGTGGTCATAGCCGGAAGAATCATGTCCAAGCGCAGAATGGGCAAGATGTGTTTCATGCACATCCAGGACAGATACGGACAGATCCAGATCGTCATCAATAAGGCCGATCTGGGTGAAGAACCATATGAACTGGTCAAAGCCAGTGATATCGGAGACATTATCGGTATTGACGGTTATGTCTACCGTACCAATCCTTCGGAATCAAATCCAAAAGGCGAATTATCCGTATATGCCTTGAAGTATACCCATCTGACTAAAGCTTTATCACCGTTCCCAGAGAAGTTCCACGGACTGACTGACGTTGAAGAAAGATACAGAAGAAGATACCTGGATCTGATCATGAACGATGATGCCCGAAAAGTAGCGTTCTTAAGACCGCAGATCTTAAGTACGATCAGAGAATTTTTGAACAACAGAGAGTTCACCGAAGTGGAAACCCCGGTATTAACTACTTTATTAACAGGCGCATCTGCCAGACCGTTCATCACTCACCACAATTCTCAGGATCTGGATATGTATCTTAGAATCGCCTTGGAGTTAAACCTCAAGAGACTCTTGGTCGGCGGTATGGAAAGAGTATATGAAATAGGCAGGACCTTCAGAAACGAAGGTATGGACCAGCAGCACAATCCTGAATTTACGATGATGGAAATATATCAGGCCTATTCCGATCTGGATGGCATGATGGAACTCACCGAAAGCATGTATAAGTACATTGCGGAAAAAGTCTGCGGCAAGACGACCTTCAGATATCTGGGACAGGACATTGACTTAAGCGGTGACTGGAAGAAAGTCTCCATGTGTGAAGCCATCAAGGAAAAGACCGGCATTGATTTCAAAGCCAATAACTATACACTTGAAGAAGCTACCAAGTTAGCTAAGGAACACGAAATCGAAGTTGAGAAACACTTCACAGTCGGACACATCATCAACGCTTTCTTTGAGAAGTATGTAGAAGAAACACTGATTCAGCCTACCTTCCTCTATGGTCATCCGATCGAGATCTCTCCATTAACTCAGGCCAACAAAGAAGATCCGCGTTTTGTGGAAAGATTCGAACTGTTCATTTCCGGACACGAGTGTGCCAACGCTTATACGGAACTTAATGATCCGATCGATCAGCTGCAGAGATTCGAGGATCAGCTCAAAGCCAAGGAACTGGGCGATGAGGAAGCCAACGATATCGATATGGACTTCATCGAAGCACTGGAATACGGCATGCCTCCCGCAGGCGGTATCGGCTATGGTATAGACAGAATGATCATGCTGTTCAGCGAATCAGAATCGATAAGGGACGTAATATTGTTTCCGACAATGAAGCCAAGAGATGGCGAATAGTTAAAAAAGCCTTTAAAATAAGGCTTTTTTGATGGTAGAGCCTTCCAACTTTGACCACAATTTGACCACAAATTTTTGCAAAAATCTACTAAAATTAGGCAAAAAATGTGGGTCCAAGGAAAGAATACTTATCAAATCATCTTTAGGTTAATAAAAGAGGCTCTCTTTAAGACTTATTAGCAAACAATTTGCTTCTAGGTTTTCGGACAGCCCCTTTTTTTATGAACAACTGCCGGCAATTGACCAAAAGCATCTTAAAAATACATAAAAAAGATCAGGTTTTCTTCCCTGATCATCTTTCATATTCAGTTATTGATACTTATTTCGTTCCGCGTGAATCCTTATCGATATACTTTCCGTTGATCATCAGACCTGCTGTAACGGCAATAAGAAGATCAGAAAGCTTGGAAATCACCAAGGATGAATCGACTCCTGCAACCATGAATTTCGGCGCCAGCAGCAGTTCGGCTGCCACAAGTATGCCATAAGCGATCCACGAATTCTTCTTGCCGAGATCTTTTGCAAAAGTCAGAACAAGAACGACGATGATCGTAACCGCCGTAGCAGCGATCGGCAGGAAGCCCGCGTTTCTGAACACGAAGAACACCAGTCTTATCGTGTTAGACAAAGCATAAAGGACCATGAACGCTTTGTAGAATATGGCAGAATCCTTTTCATAGCCAAAAGCGAGATAATACAGTCCTGCTGCCAAAGCAAACATATGCACGACACTGATAATGATCATGGCATGATGAGTATTAGGCGCGTTGATGTCACTGATCAGAGCGATCGAATTGGCGATCAGAGCCAGACCAAGCAGCAGCATATGAATTTTTTTAATCAGTTCCAGATTTTTAGTTTTCATTTCTTAAATCTCCATTAAAACAATCCCTATTCTAGCATCTGATGACATTTTGTCAAACGCTGGGTATTTTCTTTTTTCCTCTTTATATCAAAAATGATGACCGATCAGATCACGAAAAAACATCGCTTATAATGGTCATGTAGATGTTTGCGGAAGATTGCACCTTCCCTTTAATTTCACAGTTTCAACAGGTACAGTTTTGCGGCAGGCATACATTCACCTTTTCAGCATTTCCACAATTCGGGCAATGTATCTCTGTTACCTGCATATCTGACATATTGTTTGCCTCCTATTCAATAATGAACCTGTTGATTTTTGAATACCAACCATAATTAAAGACTAGCTCTGCTTTTTATGTATAATTGAATAAACGGATTCAATTATTGCTAATCCAAAAAAAAGATGAATAATGTTGACACACGGATTGACACCAATTTGACACCAAAACATCGTGAACTTATAAAAAGATACATGAAGTAAATCTGGGATACTGGCAATAAAAGGCCAATAAAATGGGCTGATTCAGTTATCGTAAAAAGATATAAAGAGTTAAGAAATATTCAAACTCTTAACCCGACAATGAAGCCAAGAGATGGCGAATAAACATAGAAAGCCTTAGAAATAAGGCTTTTTTGATGGTTAAGAATTTTGAATTGAGGATTTTGACGACAATTTGACGACCAATTTTTCAGAATTTAAAAACACAAATGATATGGAGTTATGTAGAAATGAAAGGTGAAGAAACCAACCTGGACCCTAGTTTTATATAAATTGATAAGCACAGTAAGTATTGATTTACTACCTAAAAATATATAAAATTTAGGTAGTAAATTATATAGAGAAATGTATGAGAAAATTTGATTATAGCTTTTTGGAAATCAGCATTCCTGCCAACATAGCGTCGCTATCTGCGATAATAGCAGATCTTCGTGCGAAAGGTAATTTTAGGAAACTTCAGTATGCGGATTCTTATGAAAGACTGCGGAAGAAGGCGATTGTGGAATCAGTAAAAAGCAGTAATGCCATTGAGGGCATAGTAACGACAGATGACAGGATAAGGGATATTGTGAACGGTGCTATCCCGGTCACTCACGATGAGAAAGAAATATCCGGTTATAAAGAGGCGCTGAATCTTATCCATATGAACCACGATCACATGGAACTGAATGAGGATACAATTAATATGCTTCATAGAATGATGGAAGCAGAAGTCAATCCCGCTGAAGCTGGACAATACAAGTCTCGTGATAACATGATTATGGAGTACCTTCCCGATGGTACCAGACATATCAGATTTAAACCTGTTTCCGCAAAAGAAACCCCTAAAGCAATGGAGCAGCTTCTTCTGGCGTATTATGATGCAAGACAGAATTCCAATATTGCAGATCTTTTGCTTATACCATGCTTTATTGTGGATTTTCTATGTATTCATCCATATCTTGATGGTAACGGAAGACTATCAAGACTGCTTACTGTACTTCTTTTGTATATGTCAGGATATGACATAGGAAGATATATATCTATTGAAGGACAGATTAACAAGTATAAAGAAAGCTACTATGATGCATTAGAGCGGTCTTCTGCAAAATGGCATGAGAACCAAAATGATTACACACCTTTTATGGTGTATTTCATGCAGATCCTTTACAGATGCTACAAAGAACTGGACGAGTCATTTATGGAAATAACATTAAAGAAGGCCAAAAAATCGAAACGGGTAGAAGCCATTCTTTTAAATGCTGTTGTTCCTGTTTCAAAGAGCGAAATCCTGGACAAAGTGCCTGATATCAGCGTTAAAACAGTTGAGCTGGTCCTAAGTAATCTGCTAAAAGAAAACAGGATCGTTAAAATCGGCTCTTATAAAGACGCCAGATATATGAAAAAGTAGTTTTTCCTTACTAGTATATTTCTGAATAAAAAAACAGCACGGCAAACATGAATTTAATATCTTATGCATTCAGTTGAACATTAAGAAACGAGGAAATATAAACATGAAAGAAAGAAAAAAACTGTCAGATGAAAATCTTGAAAAAGTAAGCGGCGGAAAAGAATACGACTATGTCATTGAGTGGGAGGGAGTTGCTCTGTTCGGGCATAGCTCCTCTTATTCGGTATGGCTAAGTCAAGAATATAATTATTGTCGGAGTATGGAAAGAAGGATTCAGGATTGCGAAGAAGCGGGAAACTATGAAGAAGCAAAAAGACTGGTTCATGAACTCTACGATAATATCGATCCAAAATGGAAAGGGGAAAGGAAAATGATCAAAGGAGGTTACGCCCAATACTGGTGATCATAAAAAAACAGGAGAGGATATTTTTGATTTATAGATTGTAAACAACAGCAAATAAATTCCAACTAAGGCAAAAGAACAAAAAGGAAATAATACTATGTCAGAGAAAGAATATTTGATTAAGGATGAAGAATTAAAAGAAGTAAGCGGAGGTAACGCATTATCTCCAACAAACGAGGAAACTGCCGCATTTGAAGCTGCGTTGAATAAAGTTAACGGCAAGACATGCAGGTTCTGTAAAAAGGTATTCAGCAAAGATGCCGTAATGGCCTATTATCAAAACAGGAAGTTCACTCTCTACAAATATGCTATTAAGTACGAATTCAAAGCAGTGCCTTGTATTTCCTGCGGTTACTGGAGGTTTGTTGATTCTGATTTTAATTAGAATGTAAGAAAGAGGACAACAGCATGAAGAAAAAAGGAAAAGCAAGGATAGAACTGATAGATGTGGCAAAGGCCATTACGATTTTTCTGGTAATTGTCGGCCATGCAGCCAGTAATTCAGCTACACCGTTATACAGAAGGGTGCTGTATTCATTTCACATGCCGCTGTTTTTCTTTCTGGCAGGATTGAGTATAAAACCGGTCCTGATCAATGACTGGAAAGGATGGAGAAAATTCCTTAAGAAGAATATTCTTGCACTGATAGTTCCGTATTTCATCTGGGGCCTGATTTTTTCACCTTTCTCTTTTGCTATCTTCCCCAAACTGTTTTACGGTTCATGGACAGCTATTGCCTCAACAGGAACACTTTCTTCGCTGTGGTTTCTGACGGCTTTCTTTGTAGCGAGGATCATAACTCAGGCAGTTGTTTCTTTTTCTTTCAGATTTGAAAAGACGAAGCTCAGACTGTTCTACATGATTTCTGCAATTGCAATGTTTGCCATAGGATTCTCTTTCCCTTACCTGGAGCAGGGATATCCGTGGTGTCTGGATGTCGCATTTGTCGCATCCGGATTCATGCTTATGGGAATCGGACTCAGGGAGCCAATTCTTATCATTGCTCAGCAGAAAACGGTCACCCTGGGCGTGATGTTTGTGGTGAGCCTGGCTATCTTTCTTTGTTCCACTGTATTAAGAGCAGATTCGCTTGCGTTGGTTCGTATGTGCGCTGCTGAATACGGCAATCTATTCTGGTTCTTTGTAACCTCTTTATCAGGAACAATGCTTGTGATGTCACTATCGATGCTGTTTATCAGGATCGCCCGAGAAGGGGTAAGGCCGTTCAGCTATAAGACGATTACTTATATCGGGACCCATACAATGGGAATATTCCTTCTTCATAAAAATATGCTGCAGGATCTGATCCTTCCTTTGCTGTCAAAAATCATTCCTGATATAGAATATCTGAAAGTATTACTGGGAAGTTTTATTGCACTTATTATCGCAGTGTTGTTGTGCACGATAATTGAAAGATATATCCCTCAGCTTCTGGGCCAGTTTCCTAAATACGAAGATCAAAAAGAAGCTTAGTGTAACGTTTAAAGCCATGTCAAAAGACCAGCAGATCTGCTCTGTGAAGGCTGTAATATAATCAAGGCAAGAAAAAAAATGAAAAAGACATCTTCGATTGTGGATAAGTCCACTTTCCCAGATGTCTTTATTCTTTAATAATTCTTACAAAACCCCACGATTCTTCAAACTACCATGAGCTTAAGATCACTCTCCTTTTTTCATGTGCTGAATCAGATTAATCTGCAGTCCCGTTGGAGACATCATCATGGCTGATTTTGATACAGGAGTCTCAATGATCTTATCGCCGTAGAAGTTTTTGAAACCGCGCGAAAGCAACAGCCCATAGGCTTCATCAAAATCATCGACATTCATGCGTATGGCCATTATATCCCGATCTACAGGCAGTTCTGAATCGGTTTGCGCTATATCGATGCAGAAGCCGTTTTCATCCTTCATACGAATACCGGTAAAATCTTTTTCACCGATATTTTCCATTTCATGGCGCTTTTTGAAACCAAGTTCTTCAAACAGCAAAACAAGAGGTTCTGCGTTTTTTGTAACGATCTGTGGATTAAAGGTTGTTATTTTCATATACTGATTGATCCTCCTTGAATATATGCTTGTTAAAAATATTATAACAGTTATCTGCGGTCTCGTTTCTTCCTGATGATGATATTAATATGCTTGTTGGCAAGCTTCTTGAGCATAAAGAAATCGCTTAACTGTATTTTTATAAATCGTTGAAGCAGGTATAAGCTACAGTTTTCTGAAAACAGGATACATGAAGCCGATATGGTATCATTAAGTTTAAGAACGAACAGACTTAAATATGAATCAAAAAGAAATCAGAAAGAACATAAAATCATTTTCAAAGTATTATCGTAATGCGCTCATTAATGAAGGGATGGATGATATTGAGAAACGGATGTCTTTGTATGAGACAAGGCTGAAAGAAATGTATAATTCTGAAAATTATGCAAAGCATAATATCTATCCTTCTACCAATGTTTCTTTTGTCTATGCAGTTATAGCCATGTGTCTGGAACTAAAGGATGCGGGATTTGAAGATGAAAGAATCATCAGGGCTGTAGAAAAAGGTATGGAAGGACGATGGAACGCTTTTGTGAAGATCCTTAAGTTCATTGATCTTTTCCCGAACTGTTTCTCGATCGTCCGTAAATGGAACGATTCGGATCATGCTTCCAGAGTAAAAGACGGAAGCATCACTTATGATTATTTCAGTTCAGAAAAAGACAAGGTCGAATACAGCATAAGTAAGTGTATGTACGTTGAGATGTTTTCGTCCTATGGGATCCGTCCTTTATGCAAGATATTCTGCAATACTGATCTGATAGCTTATTCGGGTCTGACCAGACATGTCAAATTTGTCCGACACTCAGATCTTTCGGATGGATGCGCATGTTTTGATGAAGTAATTAAAAAAAAGAAATTATAAGATAATTGAATTAGTAACGTATTTCTACGAGGGGGAGTCACATATGAAATATGCGTTTACAAACGGAACGATCTTAAACGGAACCATAGATATGGAACCGGTTATTGGAAAGACCGTGCTTGTTGAAGGGGAAAAGATAAGCGATATCGTTGATGATAAGGATGTACCGTCCGATTATGAAAAGATCGATCTGAACGGTTCTTATCTGCTTCCCGGACTGATCGATCTACATGTCCATCTTGCCCTAAGCGGAGAACCTCCAAAACCTGATTCCAAACCTAAGGATTACAGTAAGCTTTATGCCTTGCTTACAGGCAATAAGATAGTCAGATTCTTTGCCAGGAATCTGGTAGCCGGATATGCCAGGACCGAGGTGATGAGTGGTGTCACGACACTAAGAACTGTCGGTGGTATTCTGGATTTTGATGCCCAGGTAAGAGATATGATCAGGGAAGGCAAACTGGTCGGACCAAGGATCCTTTGCGCAAATACAGGTGTCTCAGTTCCGGGTGGTCACTTTGCCGGTTCGATCGCTACTGCTGTCAGTTCACCGGAAGAGGCTAAACAGCTTGTCAGAGAAATACACAAGACCAATCCTGATCTGATCAAGCTGATGATCACGGGCGGTGTCATGGATTCCGATGAAAGCGGAATGCCCGGTGTACTAAAGATGTCTCCGGACATTGTTAAAGCTGCCTGTGAGGAAGCACATGAACTCGGCTATAAAGTTGCTGCCCACGTTGAAAGCACAGAAGGTGTAAGAGTTGCCTTGGAAAACGGAGTTGATTCCATTGAACACGGCGCAACACCTGATGAGGAGATCATAAAACTCTTCAAGGAAAGAAAAGCCGTCGATATCTGCACGCTGTCTCCGGCTATTCCATATGCGAAATTTGAACTGTCCGAAAGCAACGCCTTACCGGTCGCCAAGCAGAATGGTGAGATCGTACTGGAAGGTGTAATCAATTGTGCCAAGGCCTGTATCGAAAACGATATTCCGGTAGGACTCGGCAGTGATGTCAGCTGTCCGTTTGTTACGCACTATAACTTCTGGAGAGAACTATACTACTTCAGCAAATATATCGGCAGACCAAAGAAAGAAGCTCTGTATAGAGCTACACTGGGTAATGCCAGAATCATTGACCTCGATAAAGAAATCGGAAGCATCGAAAAAGGCAAATGTGCCGATCTGATCGTTGTCAGAGATAATCCGCTAGAAGATCTTACGGCTTTAAGAAACGTCTCGATTGTCATGACCAGAGGAAGACTTATCCGCAAACCGAAACATAAAAAGATGGATCATATCGACGCACTCTTAGATAAATATATGTAAACAGGACTGTTAAATAAAAAGGGAAAATTATGGAAAAATATACAGAATTGTCACAAGCTATTGAAGATCCATCGCTTGCCATAATCAGCGATGATATCGCTTCAGCAAGAGAACTCAACAGAATTTATGTCAAATACAGAGTCCTTCCGAAAAAACAGAAGAGGATCTCCAATTACTATTCAAATGAGTACCTTGGTCGCAGTGTACCGGATATGTACGAACTTAAAAAAGAAGAACTGATATATGGTAGTGAGATCTTTGAAGATCTGGATCTGCCGATCGAGAAATACGCACTTTCAGAACCGGATCTTTATTATAAAGAAGAAAGTTTCAATTCAGGTGATACCAATATCTGTTTCGTACTCGGTCATTCGGGAAGCGGAAAGTCGGTCATGTCAAGAACGCTTGAGGGTAACGATATCGATCATATCGAACTTGATGATCTGATGCTTACGGCTGATCATTTCACCATGGACGAACTGAAAGAATATTCCGATGTCTTATACAGCTTCTTTAATAACGAAGGTAAGAAATACTATATCGGTGTTGAAGAAAGAGAAACTATTCCTAAGGAAGAATACGAAGACAAGGTATTTATTGATTTTGTCAGGTATGCCATGGATTATGCGAAACAGCATAAAGAAAAGAAATACATCATAGACGGAATCTGGATTTATCTGTATTTTGATGATCCATCCGAGTTTGAGGATTATGCGGTCTTCATCAAAGGAACATCTTTCCTCAAATCCAAGATCCGTGCAACAAGAAGAGAGATGCAGAGAGACAAGGAAACTCTACAGGACAGAAAACAGATGTTCGGCAGAGAGGTCAGAAACTATCTTCTGGATGAAGACAAGATCGATAAGTTCCGCAATTATTTCAGTGATAGTCCCTATACGATATTCAGAGAAGAAGAAAATGAAGCCGACAAGAAAGCCGAACTCGTAATAAACGAACTCAACAGTATCGACAGATGTTTCATGGATGAGGATATAGAAGGTATTAAAGAGATAATCAGAAAAGCTGAAGCAAACAGCGAATTATCCAACTGGAATAAGTTAAGGATAATCAACGAAGCACAGGCAGCTTTAGTCGAACTTCATATGCAGTAAAACAGTAAAACGACCGTTCACAAGAACGGCCGTTTTCATAGATAATAATTAATCATTTATCAGAACAGTCCCTGTTCCAGCATGGCTTCTGCCACTTTTTCAAAACCGGCAATATTGGCACCGGATACCAGATCATAACCAAGTCCGAATTCTTCGGCAGCTTTCACGGAATTATCGTGAATGGTCTTCATCATCCGATGCAGCTGTTCATCAACTTCTTCGGCGGTCCAGGAGAGTCTTTCCGAGTTCTGGGACATTTCCAGAGCGGAGACACCGACACCGCCGGCATTGACAGCCTTGGATGGAGCGACGATGATGTGTTCACAGGATCTCAGATATGATAAGGCATCATTGGTCGTAGGCATGTTCGCTACTTCGATGTAGTATTTTACGCCTGAATCGCCGATCAGTTTCGCTGCTTCAAAACCGACATCGTTCTGAACGGCTGCCGGCATATAGATATCCACATCACTTACGCCCCAGAATTTCTTGTTAGGTACAAATTCACAGTTGAATTTCTCCGCATAAGGTTTGCAATGCATAGGATCGATTCTGCGCATTTCCAGAATATAGTTAAGTTTTTCTTCAGTACTTATTCCATCAGGATCTCTGATATAACCGTCAGGTCCGGACATATAGATGACCTTAGCATTTAACTCGGCTGCCTTTTTCATAATGCCCCAGGCTACGTTGCCATAACCGGAAACACCGATCCTTTTTCCTTCAAGGGTATCGTTTTCGTGCTTTAGTACTTCATTGAGATAATAAACAGCACCGTAACCTGTTGCTTCCGGACGGATCAAAGAACCGCCGTAAGAAAGTCCTTTACCGGTAAGTACACCGTTTTCAAAATTTCCTTTTAAACGTCTATACTGGCCAAACAGATAACCGATTTCTCTTTGCGATACGCCCATGTCTCCGGCCGGAACATCGATGTCCGGTCCAATGTATCTGTATAAGGCCGTCATGAAACTCTGACAGAAGCGCATGATTTCTGATTCGGATTTTCCTGCCGGATCAAAATCGCTTCCGCCTTTGCCGCCGCCGATCGGCATCCCGGTCAAAGCGTTCTTAAAGGTCTGTTCAAAAGCCAGAAACTTGATGATACTTTCATTGACGTTCTTCTGAAAACGCAGACCGCCTTTGTACGGACCGATCGCACCATTAAACTGGCAGCGATAGCCCATGTTGGTATGAGCATTTCCTTCATCATCAGTCCAGACGACCCTGAACTTGAACAGACGCTCCGGACTTATCAGACGCATCAGCAGATCGTTTTTCTTATACTCCGGATGTTTATCAACGACCGGTTCGATCGACAGTAAAAATTCTTCTACTGCCTGAACGAATTCCGGTTGCGAATCGTATCGGTTGTAGATGGTTTCAATAGTATCTTTTATATATTGATTCATTGATATATATACCTCTGATTTCATCATAGCAGATTATTTCAATTAAAACGGAAAATATACCGAAATAAGTTGATTGTTTTGAATGATATCTATATCAATAAGAAAGCCTCACAGTCTTTCGACCAGTTTTGATGTGTTATCATTAATTCAAAGTTATGAAAAATAAACATGGATCACAAAACAGCCTTTTATACAAAGCAGCACTTCTTTTTATGATGCTGTTTTTTGTTTGCGGCTGTGCCAAGAAAGAAATCGTTGAGATCGATGACGTCAATGATCTGCATGGTTTAAAGGTCGGAGTCAATGTTGCCTGGGAATGTGACTATGTGTTAACCGGCAGAAGCGATATGGAGATATACCGCTACGATATGACAGCTGATATGCTGATGGCACTAAACTACAACAACGTCGATGCGATCGCTGTTGATGATGTCAGCTGGAGGATCTTAAGTACCAATTCCACGGGATTAGAAAAAATCGAACCGGAATTTGCCGTAGTCGGATATATTCTGTATTTTGCGGGAGATAAAGGAGAACTTGCGGAAGAATATAATTCCTTCCTGGCGGAGTTCAAAAAGACTGATGATTACAAAGCGTTGATCGACAGAATAAATTCATATGACGGAAACGATTATGAGATGCCGGATATACCGGTCAATAAAGACGGTAAGACGGTAAGGGTTGCTTCTGATGTGGCAGGTTATCCTAGAGCGTATCTGGAAACAGATGGAAGCTGTGTGGGCTTTGATATAGAAATGGCCTTATGGTTTGGCGCAAAGTGCGGTTACAATATAGAACTTGTACCGACCGAATTCAATGAAGCGATCATTGGATTAAAAAACGGCACTTATGATGCGGCCTTAGGATATATATCTGATGTTTACGCAGATGAGGCAAGAATGTGCGGTTTTATTCCTTCGGACAGTTATGGTGAAACACCACTATATTTTGTGAAGAAGAACACTACCGGAAACATTTCGATCAATTCCGAAATACTCGGATAGAAAGGATCTGATATATGACGGATTTCTTTAAAGACATTATCAGCAGAATATACGCGACCTTCATTTATGAAGACCGTTATAAGTTTTTTCTGCAGGGCTTAGGCAATACGATCTTGCTGACGCTGGCGAGTTTTATTCTGGGAACGGTATTCGGTATCATTTTGTGTGCTATGCGCAGAAGTTCAAACAAAATAATAAACGGGATAGCTAAAGTTATAACGATGCTGTTTGTGGAAACACCGACGATGGTCTTACTTATGATTTTAGTCTATATCGTTTTTGGTTCCTCGATCATACCGGTACTGCCGGTTGTTGCATTGGGTCTTTCTTTAAAGGCCGGAGCTTATATGGCAGAGATCTTTTCAACAGCACTTTCAACAGTAGCGGAAGGCGAGATCGAAGCCGCCAGAACTTTGGGTATGAACGGCTGGAAAGCTTTCCGTTATATTACACTTCCTCAGACCATTCAAAGAGCTCTTCCTCTGTATATGAACGAGTTCATCGTAACCTTACAGGAAACATCGGTCGTCGGTTATCTGGCTGTTATTGATCTGACCAGAGCTTCAACGATCGTTTCTTCAAGAACCATGGACAGTTTCTTTGGTATCATTGCCGTTACGATCATCTATTTCGGTATCGGTTTTCTGGCAAAGAAAGTCTTTAGATTATTCATGAAGAAAACGGAGGTGAGCGCATGATCAGTATCAGAAATCTCACCAAGGGTTTTGAAAACGGTCCGATCCTGGAGGATGTTTCTTTAGAGATCAATAAGGGAGAAGCCTTAGTCATCATCGGCGGTTCGGGCTGCGGAAAGAGCACCTTGCTTCGCTGTATGAACAGACTGATCGTTCCGGAAAAAGGCGAGATCTATGTGGATGGAGAAAACATCCTTGATCCGAATATCGATATCGATAAGGTCCGCCGTAAGATGGGCATGGTCTATCAGCACTTCAATCTCTTCTCGCATCTCAATATCTTAGAAAATATCATCCTGGCTCCGATGAAGGTCAATGGTGTTTCAAGAGAAGAAGCAGAGGTTGAAGCCAAACAGCTTTTACACCGTGTCGGTCTTGACGGCAGGGAATACCATATGCCTTCCCAGCTTTCAGGTGGTCAGAAGCAGCGTGTGGCGATTGCCAGAACCCTGGCTATGCATCCGGAGCTGATCCTTTTTGATGAACCTACCAGCGCTCTTGATCCGACTATGGTCGATGAAGTAGAAAAGGTCATAAGAGATCTGGTCGATGATGGTATGACCAGTGTTATCGTTACTCACGAAATGAGCTTTGCCCGCAAGATCGCAAACCGCGTCATCTTCTTAGCCAACAAACACATCTATGAAGAAGGAACAGTTGAAGAAGTCTTTGACTATCCGAAGAAACCTCTTACTCAGCAGTTCCTGTACCGTTCACGGATGTATGAAAAAGAACTTAATAAAAATGATCTCGATCTGTATTCTCTTTCCAGCGAGATGAAGAAGTTCCTGTTGAATTATCAGAATAACGATTCTCAGTTGAAATTGTTATCAGTTATTACAGACGAACTGCTATATCCAATATTCGAACATATCAGTAATGCGACTATAAGACTGTTGTGTTCCGACAGTTCTCAGCGTCATATGATTCAGATCTATTCGAAAGACTTTGAATCGGATCCTTTACAGGAACCGTATATCGATGAACTGAATCTGCGCATCCTTGAACACTATTCACAATTCGTGTTCAGCAAACAGACCAAAAACGGCTGGAACATCAGTATTCAGATGTTGTCGAATTAATTAAAAACAGCGCCTTCTGCAACAGCGGAAGGCGCCTTTTGTTAAGGGTTCAAAGGTTTTTCTATGCTGTTTCAGATCAGAAAACATTTATCCTGATTGGTTAATATTATTAATAGTTGTGTTGTGGCCATAAAAATAGAACAACCAGCTTTTAAATTTTTGATTAAATCCGGTACCCGTTATCTTGAATTTTATATATATGGATATATAATTGGACTTAGAGACAAACAGCTTTACGCATATATAATCAAAGCATTTTCTAAGGGGCTAAATATATATGAAACATTTATTCAAAAGCATTTTGAAGATCATGATGACAGTATTCATGATTATAACGCTTTTACCAGGGATGCATAAGACGATAGAAGCAGATGATTGGTGGAGTTTGAATAACGGAACACTTACTATCAATTGCAATGGTGCGATGACGGATTACACATATTATGTTGGAAACACCAGCTATTCTGACTCTCCTTGGTATGAATATAAAGATAGCATTACAAGCATAGTGTTTGGTAATAACGTGACAGGTATTGGAACATATGCATTTATTGATTGTAGTAATCTTACTTCCGTTGCAATTCCTGCAACAGTAAATAGTATTGGAGAAAACGCCTTCCAAAACTGCGGTCTTACATCGTTAACAATAAACAACGGTGTTGAAACCATTGGAAAGATGGCGTTTGGTAAATGTGCCAGTTTAACTTCCGTTACAATTCCAGCCAGTGTAACAAGCATTGGAGATAGCGCTTTTGATTATACAGGCTTGACCACAGTGACTTTTAATGGAAATACTCCTCCGACAACTATAGGTAATTATGCGTTCGGTCTTTCAACTAATTCGTTACAGATAAATGTCCCTGAAGGGAAGACAGCTGATTATAAACAGGCCTTGGGAGACTATTATAATGCAAATGTTGTTGTGCCTGTAACCGGAGTTTCCCTTAGTCCTAATACAACACAGACAATTGGAGTAGGTGCTAATGTATCTTTTACAGCATCTGTTTCTCCTAATGACGCTAATGACGGAACTGTTAAGTGGAGCGTTAGTAACAGCAATGTAAAACTTTATTCTGACTCAAGCTGTCAGGCAAAATATGAAATAGGTACAGGTGCTGTATCTGATCTTACTGTTTATGCAAAGGGTATAAGTATTGGAACCACGACCGTTACTGTTACAAGTAATGCTGATGATAGCAAGACCGCTTCATGCAATGTAACAGTAGGCCATACCGTAACCTTTGATCCAGCAAACGGCAGTTCAACATTTACTCAAATCGTTGCCAATAACGGATATGCAACCAAGCCAACAACGGAACCTATTAACGATCAATGGGATTTTTATGGCTGGTATCAAACGCCTGTTATTGTTGGTGGTGATCAATTTACATTTAATACAACTAAGATAACAAACAATATTACTTTGAAAGCAGTTTGGGAAAGCACCTTCTCTGTAGCGGCGAACGATATCAACATGGGCAAAGTAGGATGGGCGAAGAAAGGCACAAACCCTACAGCTACTACCAGTTCCGGAGGCTTAACAATTTTTGAAAACTATGAGTCTGGAGATTGGTATGATGTCTATAGTTTTACAGCTGAGCCTTATGCAAATTATAGATTTGTAAAATGGATTGATGAAGATGGCGATGTTTCAACCGATCAGACAATCGAATACAAATGCACTGCCAAAGGAAAACTTACAGCAGTTTTTGACAAAAAAATAACATTGGATCTTGCTGTAACCGAAGGAGGCGTCGTAACTGTTTCTGAATGTAAAAATACTGTATCAGAAGGCAACGTAATAAATAAAATAGGTGAAGTAATAGGCAAGGGCTACGGCAATTTTACTACGAAGGGAAACTCGTTTAAGCTGAACGCAATTCCTAAAAAAGACTATCAATTTGTCGCTTTCTATAAAGGAAAAATGGTAGATGGCCAAGTTGAGAGGGATATAAATGAAGCAAATTACATTGACGAAATGTCTGTAAACAATTCTTCAATTTATACTTGTTCTGAAGCCGTCTTTGAAAAATACTTCTATCCTACGGAAGGAAACAATCAGAAATGGACAAAAGGATCGGGTTTACCATTAAGCTTTACTTTTGAGTGTATAAATGATCAATTTCTGTTTGAAGGAATAAGAATGGATGATGGTAATATATACAATAACGAAGAACTTGATGATATTAGAAATACGTTAATTAATAAAAAGAATTATGATGTAGACGATAAAAAGAATAATGATGTCGACAATAAAAAGAGATCTGATATCGATGAGAAGACTATTATTATAAATCTTAAGCCTGAATACCTGGAAAAGTTGTCTGCAGGCGAGCATACCCTTAATGTTGCAATAGTGATTCCTGAAGGTATTCCAATGATGGCTGATGCCAAGTTCACAATTATTGATAATTCTAGCGGCAGTTCTTCATCCCACATTGCATCAAGATTCCCTAATACCGGAGTTGAATAATCATTAAAAGGCCGTTATCAGTTATGAATAACGGCTTTTAATTTGGAGTTTATTGATTGCTTTTGGTTAATACTTTCTTTTTGGCTAGTAATGCCAGGATAAATGCAATTATGTCAAACGCTATGGCAAGTATTATTGCCGGATTATATGAAGCAAAGAAGTCATAGATATAACCTATAGCTGCAATTGAAAAGGCATTATTGATATTACCTGCCATAGACATGACTGAGTAGGCTTTCTTGTAGTTTTCCGTACCGAAAACCGTTCTTACATGGTAGGAGCTTAATACAGCGGCTACAGAGAAGATAGCTCCAAAAAGGAATGATCCTATCAGGGCAGATAATGTTGTTTCTGTAATAAGAAGCATTATCGCACCGGTAAGTGTGACTGCGCTCATAATAAACATCGCTTTAATCGATCCCAGTTTATCTGCCAGTATTCCCGCAACAAGCTTAAACACAATGTTTCCGATCATACATGATGAGACCAGTAATGATCCGATCTGGTCCATGCTCTTGCTGGAGGCGATTCCCGGAAGATGCTGAGGAAGAGCAGGCAGATACATATAGAACACATACATTGCGACGATCATAAGAAAACCGGTGGAAAGATAATTGAACTTTGCTGATGAGGCATTAACGGTGGTTTTTTCCTGTTCGATTTTCATTTCCGCAAAGATGGCAGGAAGACACAGAAGAACGGTTATTCCGGCCATGACATAAAAGGCTATATGCCAGTCATAAGCATTTATTACTGAAGACAGTAACGGCGAAAAGACTGCTCCGGCCAGTCCGCTGAAGCTTAAGACAAAGCCGGTAATCGTTCCGGTGTTTTCTGTAAAGGAACAGTTGATTATCGTAGTTAATACAACAACAAAGAACGTTGAAAAAGAAGCACCCAGAAGTAATCCGCCGATATATAACATTATTAAACTTGTCGCATTGCTCATTAAGATGAGTGAGCACAGACACCCTATTACACCGCCGATATAGATTTTCTTAAAGTTCTTATTGGTGGCTCTGGTAGGAATAATGACGCTGAAGATGGCGTTCGCAAAGATCATGATGGTATAGAATACCGCAACATTTCCTCTTTTCTCGTTTAATGATTCGGCGATCGGTGTGAAAAAGACACCTGTAGAATTCGTATAGAGTCCGACTGAACAGGCAGCCATCAGACATAATGAGAAAATGAGAAGGATATTGTTTTGTTTCTTCATAATAAGTCAGTCATATTATACATGTATTCTGTTAATATAAAAATATAAATGAGCTGGTGGAACAAGATGAAACATATTATCAAGACAAATGATTCAACTCCTGTTGATTCTTTTGAAATGCTGAATTTCAGAACTTCTGCAATGAGGTCAAGTGAAGAATATGAGATATTACTGAAGGATGATAAGGCAGAAGTATCTTTTTATAACTACAGGATCGTTGATGGAGACTATAAACGAGTCCTGGAAAAACAGGTTATATGTGATAAAGAAAAAGTACTGAAGTTATTAAATGACTGTAAGATACTGGCCTGGGACGGTTTCAGAGGAGACCATCCTAAGGGAGTAAGTGATGGAACGATGTTTACTCTTAAGGCAGTTGTGAATGATCAGAAAATATATGCGGATGGTTCGGAGAACTTCCCGAAATATTATCGGGAATTCAATAACGGATTAAGGGAATTGCTTGAAGCGGAAGGCCTTTAGAAAAAGGCCTTTTATTTTGGGAAAATGATATACAGATAAGGTAAAATAATAAATATAAATATTATTAAATCATAATTGGTTAGGGAACTATGAAACTGTACAAGAAATATCTCAATCTCCTTCTGACTGTACTGCTGCTTGTATCGGGTACAGGCATTTTTAATGTTGCGTTTGCGGAAGATGATGAGCCACAAAGCGGCGTAACCTGGGAAATCATTGATAACGATGAAGAGTTTATTGATTCTTTACGTAATGTTGATGATGGAGGAGAAAGTCTCGTTTATGCGAAGAGAGGCAATAAGCGTGTCTCCATTATTCTGGAAGGAAAGTCGGCTATGGAAACATATCCTGATCTTGATCCGGATGATGACAGGATACAGAGTTACAGAGATATTCTGAAGCAGAAGCAGGATAAGATAGCAGAACGTATTTCTGAAGAAATATTAGGCGGTGAACTTAATGTTGCGTGGAATCTGACGCTTGCCACAAACATGATCTCTGCCTATGTTCCTGACTGGGCGATTGAGAGTATAAAACAGCTGGATGGTGTAAAAGACGTCGTACTGGAGAACCAGTATGAAGTCGATGATTATGATGAAGATACAGCTGAGCCTAATATGTCCAATGCCACAAAGATGGTAAATGCTCCGCTTGTCTGGTCAAACGGTTATACCGGAGCGGGTTCGATTATAGCGGTTATCGATACCGGACTTGATCTGAAGCATATATCTTTCAGCAGCGAAGGTTTTGATCATGCGATTCAAGAGGTCAGAGAAGGCGGTAAGGAAGTTGATTTATTAACGAAGCAGGAGATCTGTGATAACTGGACAAAAACGAATGCCTTTAAGAAATCAGAGACCACTTATGAACAAGCTTATGTAAACAGTAAGGTTCCTTTCGCATACAACTATGTCGACCACAGTTTTGATGTCAGTCATGAGAATGATGTTCAGAGTAATCACGGCAGCCATGTTGCCAGTACTGTAGCTGCCAACAGATATATTTATTTAGATGGCGAATACAAGAATGCTTTGGAATCTGTAATGGTACAGGGCGAGGCTCCTGATGCCCAGATTCTGGTAATGAAGGTATTCGGCATAAACGGCGGAGCTTATGAAAGCGACTATTTTGCGGCTATTGAAGATGCCATGGTTCTCGGTGCGGATGCGGTGAATCTTTCGCTTGGATCAGCTTCTGCCGGTTTTTCTTATTCTGAGGAAGCAAATCTTCAGAAAATCATCGACAACGCAAGCAACACAAATGTAGTGTGGGCTATGGCCTCCGGAAACAGCGGTTACTGGGCAGAACACAGTTATCTGGGAATTCTTTATAAAGACGGGGTGAATTATTCCACACTAGGTTACCCGGCTTCGTATTCGAGCAGTTTGGCTGTTGCTTCGGTAGATAATGACGGTCTTACTCTTCCTATTTTGAAATTCAACGATCGGATTATCAATTACCAGGATGGTGACGGAAAATGTTATCCGTTATCGACTTTGAACGGTGAATATGAGTTTGTTTATATCGACAACTATGGTAATGAAGAGGATTATGCGAAAGTAAAAGATGTTCTTGAGGGAAAGATCGCGATCTGTAACCGCGGTGATAATACTTTTGCGGAAAAAGCAACTAACGCCATAGACAATGGAGCTGTCGCTACGATCATCGTCAACAGAGTACAGGGTCTGATGTTTATGGGTCTTTCTGAATACAAATATACTCAACCGGTAGCTATGATATCTTTGAATGACGGTAAATATATCAAGGAACACAGCACTTTCAACGGTTCTTACTATACAGGAAAGATCAGGATCAGTTCAACTGACATGATAAGTGAATACTATGGTTCTAATTACTATACGATGTCTGATTTCTCCAGTTATGGTGTTCCTGGTGATTTGACACTGAAGCCGGAAATAACGGCACCGGGCGGAAATATCTATGGAGCTTACGGAACAAGTCAGGGTGAATTGAACAGCGGTATAGATAGATACGGGAGCATGTCCGGTACTTCCATGGCAACTCCGCAGGTTGCGGGTATTGTCGCACTGATGAGTCAGTACATCAGAGAGAACAATCTTAATGATGCAGCGACAAAACTCAATATAACTCGCCGAGCGCTGATTCAGAGTTTACTGATGTCGACAGCCAAACCGCTGATCGAAGAAAGTACAAAATCATATTTCAGTGTTTTCCGCCAGGGTGCGGGACTTGTGGATGTTAATGCGGCAACCGGATCAAACACTGTTATCCTGATGGATAACGTCAAGACCAACGGTGAAATAACAAGAGACATCTCGGAGTATGCAAGAGACGGCAAGGTCAAAGCCGAGCTTGGTGATGATCCTGGCAGGACCGGCAAGTATTCGGTTTCCTTTACCATAAACAATATTACCAACGAAGATCTTTACTATGATCTCGACGCTTCTTTCTTTACGCAGGGTATTATTGAAGGCTGGTTTTTAGACAACTCAACAGTTGCTTTGCATCCGCAATATAAGTGGACAGTAGACGGTGTACCATATTCAATTAATAAAAAACTGGATATGAACAATGACAACCTCCTCAACGATCAGGATGCCCAAGTCATTCTTGATTATGTCGTAGGTAATATCAGTGAATTTCCGGGCATGGAAAATGCAGATCTCGATGGTGACGGAAAGATAACATCTCATGACGCTCAAGTTTTACTTACCCGCAGCAATGAAGGAGCGGTCCTTGTTCCGGCTGATGGCAGTGTAAGTGTCACTCTGGATATCGATCTGGGTGATGAGATAAAGAACTATGATTTTAATGGTGCCTATGTTGAAGGGTATATTTTTGCCAAGGAAAGAGACAGTGAAGAAGGTGTAATCGGTGTCACCCATTCCATTCCGGTTTTAGGATACTATGGCGGCTGGGATGAATCATCGATGGTCGATTACGGTTCCTATATCGAAGATTCATATGATATTCCACACAATATCCCATATCTGTATGAAATAGACAATCCGAGACAGAGTTTCTTATATACAAACAGAAACAATTCAAATGTTTACTATTTCGGAGGAAATCCTTTTGGAGCGAAATACGACTATGAATACAGACCTGAAAGAAACTCCGTTGCCGGAAATTATTATTTCTCAAAAGTTAAATTTTCATTGATCAGAAACGCCAGAGCCGGACGTGTTGCCCTATATAATAACAACGGGGTTATATATGAATATATAAGCAACGAGAAAACTGCATCTTTTTTTAATCTGAATGATGAAAACTGGTATAATACCATCACAAATTATTATCTGGGAGAATATTCTGAGCTTACAGAAGGAAACAGATACAACATTTCGCTTCAGCTGGCGCTGGAAAGTCAAGCCGATAAAACGGGTAACATTAACTGGAACAGTGTAAGAAAAGTCTGGGACGTTCCTTTCGTTGTCGATAGTGTATATCCGACGATACAGGAAATTAAAGATAAAACAGTCGAAGGAGAAACGATTCTCACGATCAAGGCCAGCGATAACAATTATATTGCAGTAATGCTGCTGTATGAAGAAGACAGAACAACAAAGATCGCCGAATTCGGTTCGACCACAGAAGAAAAAACCGGCGGAGACAGCGAAACATATGAAGTCAATCTCGGAACAAACGGGCCTAAGCACCTGTATCTGATCGTCGGAGATTATTCCGGAAACTGCAGGACCGTTAAAATCAATATCAACAAAGAAGAGATACATCAGGCTCCTGCTGTTGCAATGAGCGACACATATGTAAAGAAAGTTCTGGGTAACACCATTTCTCTTTCAGCCGATATAACTCCATACGGCCTGAATAATACACTGGTATGGCGTTCAGCTGATGAAAGCATCGCAACCGTCGATCAGAACGGAACTGTTACAGGTGTATCAGTCGGAAGAACAACTATCTATGCGAAATCGGAAGTATATTCAACGGAAAATAAAGCTGTTGAAGGCCGATGTGAAGTTGAATTCTTTACGGTTAACAAAACATTAAATGCTCTGATCAGTGATCAGAAATTAATGCTAGCTTCATTTAACACAAGCAGCATGCCTGCTTACACCGGAATTGAAGATATAGAACTGCCGTTAAGCAGCGCGGCATATGCGGCAGATGAAAATCTTTATTTCGTGTCGACAAGCGCTGATAAAGGTTCAACGTTATATGTTAAGACAATAGAAGGAATAAGCAAGGTCAATGATCTTGCGATAAATAATGTTAAGGATATCTGCGCTGTACCGTATTTTGCAGAAAGCGAACTGATCGCAGTTGATAACGAAAACATCTATTTCATAAACGGTGTAAACGGAACTGTTGACGGATCGGTTAAACCGGATATCACAAATAAGCTGGTAGCTGTTGCCTATAAGTGTACGGATAATACCGGAGATCATGTATTCCTCTTGGACAACAAGGGAATCGTCTATGAAGCTGTCTTAAGCAGAACCGACAATACATACAGCTGTACCGTTCAGCAGATAATGGATACTGAGCAGGAGACCGATGAAACAGGATCACATTCGCTGTATTATGACGGAAGCAATCTGTTCTGGAGCTATTCGCCAAGTACCGGAAACAGTACATACGTTCTCTATTTTGAAAATATAAACCTTGAAACAAGAGCCTATTATCTTATCGGATCATTCAATGAAAAAGTTAAGGTATCAGGTTTATACAGTGCTGATCAGTTAAATCTTTTCCCTGGACAGGAACAGCCTTCGTCAGAAAACGGAATAATGTCAGCTGCTGTCACCAGAACCAAGATCGCAACCGAAATAAGTACCGAAAGCAATAATACCGTAACCGTAAACTTCTACAATAATGAAGACGTTAAGCTGACTAACGGTAAGTATGAGATCCAGTATGATTCTTCCAAACTGGAATTCAGCGGTGTCAACAGCAGTGCCAGATACAATGCCGTAAACGATAAGAACAGCGGTAAGATAGTATTCGCCTTTGCGGAAAGAACCGGTGAAGAGAGCGGTTCAAAGATCTATTCTGTCAGCTTCACAAGAAAGAGCGACAGTGCATCCGATCTCTTTATCTATGAGAAAGAATCAGGAAACAGAACTTCATTGAATAACCGCTATGAATACAGTATCCCTAAGAAGGGACAGGGATCACAGGATATCGATCCAAATCCTGTCAACAACAACACCGGTTACAGAATACCGATTACAGGCATTGATCAATAATGGATTGCGGACACAGCTGGAAGCTGATAAAAGAGACCGATTACGGCGAAATGGATTACAGTTCCTATGGCGGACCTGTAGATCATTTTGTCGTGTCACTTTATAAGTGTGAATTATGCGGACAGTTAAAGAAAGAATGCCGTGGTGATATCTGTGGCAATCCTGATGAGTTTCTGGCAATAACAGATGAAGACAAAGAATATTCAAATAACTGGAGCGAAGAATGAATGTCCGGGTAATGACAATTGAAGATTACGCTAAAGTCTATGAACTATGGCTTTCATGCAAGGGCATGGGTTTAAACAATGTGGATGATTCAGAAGAAGGGATCAGGAAATATTTAGACAGAAATCCCCATACCTGTTTTGTGGCCGAAGAAGATTCAAAGATACTCGGTGTAATTATTGCGGGACATGATGGCAGAAGAGGATATATCTATCATACAGCTGTCCATCCCGATTATCGAAGGATGAAGGTCGGAGAAAAACTTGTTGAAGCCGCAATGTCTGCCTTAAAAGAAGAAGGAATAAACAAAGTAGCTCTGGTGGTATTTGAAAGAAACGAACTTGGCAATGAATTCTGGGAAGCCATGGGTTTCACTGAGAGAACAGATCTGGTTTACCGGAATAAGGCTCTGGCAGAACTGATCAGAATGGATACCTGAAGATAATGGAAGATTCAAAGAATACAGTAATGGATAAAGAGGAATATAAAAGAAAAGCCATCAGACTGATCGAAGAGCGTCCGCAGGATGATTCTCTAACAGTCAGTGATGAACAGATGGAACTTTTTGATTTCATACCCAGGAAACTGTACAAGTACTGTCCGGTAAATGAATATTATCTGCAGGATATCAATGAGGATAAGCTTTTTATTTCACCGATCGAATATCTGGATGACCAGTTTGAGGCAAAATTGAGCCTGCGCTATGATTTTTCACAATACTACGAAAATCTGAAGACTTTTCTTAAACAGTTTCCGGACATCAGCCATCTGATCAATGATGATGAGAATCCTGAAAAGAGTGCCTACGATCTTTCTTCGCTGCTGTTTAAGACCAGAAAAGAATACGGCATCTGTTCCTTATCGGAAACAAACGACAGTCAGATCATGTGGCAGATGTACGGCAACAGTTACAGAGGCATCTGTATTGAATATGATATTGCCGGCTGGAATGACAATAAGACAAAAGCGAATATTCTTCCGGTCTCTTATGTTGCGGAAAAGGATTCCGATCCGCTGAAACTTCTGAAAGATGTAATCATTCAGCGCATCACGAAGAAGAAAGACGAACAGATCCGTCATTACGTCAATGCGTGGGTCGCTGATCTGTTTACGACCAAAAACGAAGAATGGAGTTTACAGAAAGAGTGGCGGATCTTAGGCAAGGCCGGTACTCTTATAGATGGGCCAGAGATATCAGCCATCATTATCGGCAACATGATCGAAGATTCCGACAGAAAAACGATTAGTGATATCTGCAGAAGCAGAAATATCACTCTGTATGAGGTCACAGAGGATTATAAGCATCTGAAAATTGCTTTCAGATCTGTGGATTTATAAAAGGTGACTTGAATGTCACCTTTACTTTGCGCTTTTCTTTGTGTATAACCAGTAGATCGGAATACATAAGAGTAATAGTACTGCATACATATCAAACAGTAAGGCATATCCCGATCCGGAGATAACGAAAGCTCCGATTGCCGGTCCCAAGACGTTACCTAAGTCCATACCGATATAGCAGCTGCTGGAAGCAACACCGCTTCTTTCCAGTCCGAGTTTCTTTACGGAATCAGCCTGAATGGCCGACTGTCCGCTGCCCTGACCGATGGCCTTGAGAACGGCTGCGAATAATACCAGCGGTAAAGCGTGAGCTCTGGCAAAGCAGAAGGCGAAGACAGCCGATATGACAAACGCAGGATACAGAGTATAGGCAATGCCTTTTCTGTCCATCCACTTGCCGGTAAACGGTTTAGTCAAGACGGTAGTGATGGAACTGACAGTATAGTATAGTGAGATGTTGGCGATACCTCTGTTGGTACCGTAGTCTTTAAGATAATATAACAGAATGCCGTTTCCGATCGACAGCATTCCGATCAGAAATACATACATAAACAGTTCCGGCGCAAAGAAGTTTTCGGCTTTGAAAACAAACTTCTCTTTCTTTGGCTGAACCTGAGGATGATAAGGAATAAGATAGGTACCGATGGCACAGATCAGATTCAATACCGAAGCCCAGATAAAGATCTGTTCCATACCATAACGGACTTCCACGAATTCTCCCAGCTGCGGTCCGATCATGGTGGAGATGACTGTACCGATTCCGATATAGCTTAATCCTTCACCGAGTCTGTTTAAAGGCAGGAAGTCGGCACCAAAGGCCATGGAGACAGTCCCGCTTAAGCTGAAGGCAATCCCGTTTAATATTCTGACGGCTATGATCATCGGAACGGTATTGGCTTTCGAATAAAGGAAAAGACAGAAGATCGACAGGATATATGACAGGACCATGATCTTTTTCTTGTTGAAGTGATCGCTGGCCGCTCCGGAGAAAGGTCTGCCGAATAAGGCGACCAGGCTCATTAATGAAGAAATAATGCCGGTGATCTCCATCGGAGCACCTCTGGATACCAGAAAAGACGGCAGGATCGGATTGACCATGTAGGAGGCTGATCCGCTGATGACACTCATACAGAGTACCATCAGAAACGGAATTGTGAAGATTCTATCTTTTTCTTTATTCATAGGACAAGGATATTTTATCGTTTAGAGATCAAATTGTATTTCAAATAAGTCGCATTGTTTTTCAAAAACCTGTGATTGTTGAATTTGGGATTATATTTCTAATACAATTTAGGTATTCAGGGAGGTCTTTATGGCAGTATTGGTTATATTGTTTTTTGCGGTAATTGGTGTCTTAGTGGGAATTGTCTTAAGAAATAATGGAATGATCCATTACGGTATAGGCAATCAGTATGGTAAGCACTACGCAAAAGATCTCGGTATTGAGAATAACGAAACAGAAGACAGATGGGATAACTAAAAAAACAAGTTCAGTGAACTTGTTTTTAACGGGATCTTTTTCTGTTTGAATAGAATTCGCTTTTTTCTTCGTAGAGATTGGTATCGGCTTCTTCTATGGCTTTTAAGAACGATTTATATGAACCTTCGAATGGCGCATAGCCGACACAGGCACTGAATTCATAATCTTTAGGATTGTTTTCATTTTCTTCCTTGAAGGCTTTCTTCAGATTGTCAGCCAATTCTTTTATATCTTTTTCTTTCGCGGTTTTGACAACAAGGATGAATTCATCTCCGCCATAGCGGGCAATGAACGGACGGTTCTTATCTTTGCCGCAGACCTGTTTGATGAGCTCGGAAGATCTTAATAAGGCTTTGTCACCTTCAATATGTCCGTATTTATCATTGATGGATTTGAAGTCGTTCAGGTCCAGCATGACAACATAATGAGGGTTATCTTCAGAAGAGCGCTGCAGTTCCTGGATAACATAACGGTTGAGCTGGGCTCTGTTGTTTAAGGAAGTCAAAGGATCAAGTGAGACCAGGTCATCCAGGGAAGTCAGATACATATAGACCATAGTGATCGTGCAGCCGAAACAGAAGATCGGGATCTGTAAGTCAGTGGTCTGAATGATACCGAATACGACAACACCGATACCATAAAACATGATGGTCAGACAGCGCAGTTTGGTGGACGGATCATCGGAAGATAAGACTTTTAAGAATGATCTGACAACAGCCGCCAGGATATATGTGATCGGAATCAGAACGAACGATATCGTATAGAAAATCGTCATATTGTAGTTCTCATCCATCATCAGCGACGGGAAGAAAAGAAAGGCAATGATATGAAACAGGGAAAGAATAACTGCCGGAGCCTGAATCATATAACGGTAATTTTTCTTCTGAATATATTCGGCACCCTGATCCATTTCAACATAAGTAAACCAGAAACAGCAGATTGTCGAAAGGATAACGGCGTTACCAAGGTTGGCGATCGATACCGTCAGACGGTTTTTCGGCAGGAACTCGTTCAGTACCAGGATCCAGAAAGAATCACAGATGAAATAATCTATGTGGCACATCAGAACGATGTTGAAAAAGCGCTGTTTGGCCTGATGGTCAACACCATGAACACTCTTCCCCAGCATCAGCAGGAAGAGGATCAGACAGACCATATTGGCTTCAACGTAAAAGAGTGTATAATTGCCGTTCATACTAAAATTTTAGCACTATGAAAAAATAGTTTAAAGAAGGCCTTATTAAAGAAAAACACTGATAAAATAAGGTCATAGGGATAAACAGTTATGGCAACATTCTCTTCGATTATCGGTGTTATCACCTTATCATTCTCTGTCTTGATCTATGAATTTGCGCCATTATGGCTGTTTCTGGATCTGATCGGTATCGTCTGTGCATATATCGGATTGAAAGACGGAGACAAGAACTGTAAAACCGGATTAATACTGTGCGGTCTGGCAGCGTTCTTCTCATCTACTTCGATTCTGCTGGTATATCTGGCAGGAAGATAATAAAAAGTTCAGTTAGCTGAACTTTTTATGTGTCTATTATGCTTGCTTGTAACAGTCATTCAGGAACTCATCAATAAGTTCTTCATAACGTTTACGGTCGGTAACGATCGACATCGCATGATCGGCTTTCGGAAAGAGATTGAGTCTGCTTAACGGATTCTTACATACTTCGATCATGACTTTACTGTGATCACAGACGATCAGTCCGTCATCTTCACCATGCATGAAGCAGATCGGAACGTTGGTGTTTTTGACTGCTTCGATCGGACTGGTCTGTTTGATGTGATAGTTATACTGTAACAGAGCCAGAACTTTTAAGATCGGAATAATGAAGATCGGAGGGATGCTCATATTCTTGCGGATATACTCATTGAAGAGCCTTTCACTATCCGCAAACGGACAGTCTGCGACAACCAGGTTAACATCCGTATATCTTAGTACCAGTAAGGCTGTAGCCGCACCCATGGATTCACCATGTAAAGCTATGTAGCAGTCAGGAGAAAATTCTTCTCTGACATAGGCAATGATCTTTTCAAGATCTTTTGATTCCTTTTCTCCTAAGGTACAGAATCCTCCGGTCGAAACACCGAACGAACGTTCATCATAGATCACGACATTGTATCCTCGACGATAGAAGATGTCGCCGTATTTAATAGCGGATATACGGTTGGCTGTATGGCCATGGCAGATGATGGCGACTCTGTTTTCTTTGGCATCGGGATTTCTGATGATTTCGCCATAAATGGTTGCGCCATCGTTTTCGATCGAAAAGTCTTTTCTGTCCCATTCATTATCATAGGCATTTAATGCATCAGCGAAACCTTCTTCGATAGTCTGTTTACGCAGAAACTCGGTGTCATGGTGAACAGGAAAAACGATTAGCTGGAGGCATTTCTCCGCAATAAGGATCAGAACGATTATGATAAATATCGGAATGAATTTTAATAACATGATTTAACCTCTCTGTTTACGCTGTCTGGCAGCAAAGTAGAGCGGAATGAAAGTAGCCAGGATCAGTAGTGTTGAAACAAGGAACAGCACATGAGTAGGCAGATAAGCTGTGAGTCCGTTACTGTCGAGGATCTCACCGTTATTCTTGATGATCGGGTTGGCGATGAATGGTGAAACGATCCAAGGAATCAGGACGAAGAAAATGATTCTGAAACCTTCAAACTGTCCCTTGGCTTCTTCAGGGAACAGCTGTTTCATCCAGACGGATGTGACCTGCATGAACATGATGTATCCGCAGCCGAAGAAGAACAGGCCTATCAATAACGGCCAGTTAAGAATAGTAGTCGGATCGACATATTCCGGTCTTCCGAAGATGCCTAAAGTTCCCACACCGATAATAGATAAGACGATCGATACGGATGCGGCTAAAACGAATTTATTCTTGTTCAGCATCTTTGATGCCGGGATTACCGACAGCATGCCCAATATCAGCGCAATACCCTGAATGATGCCGATATCATCGGCTTTAAAACCAAGGTAATAGATCATATAGTTGCCGACATGCGGATAGTAGACATTAAAGGCCACAAAGTAGACTGTCAGTACCAGGAAGACCCAGACCAGTTCTTTGTGTTTCAGAAGTTCTTTATAGTTAAAAGCACTTAATAACTGAGAGAAGAATGATCCCTGTTTATTAGGTTTAAGATCAGGACTGTCTTTGACCAGGAATAAGGAAAGAAAACCGAAGATGATGGCCAGTCCGCCGAAGGCGATGAACAGACGCATATAGTTATCGTTGGCACCGATCAGTAAACCGCCTAAGATCGTACCGATGATCGTACCGATGATCGGCTGGGTCGCCAGGGCAGCACCGATGCTTCCTCTGTTTTCTTCGTTCATCATGTCGTTGAGCCAGGCATTGAAGCTGGCATCATTACCCATGGATCCGAAGAAAGACATTAAGGCATCAGCCAGAACGACAGCAGTGGCAGCTAACAGTAAAGCTCCGCTCTTTCCTTTGGCGATAAACTCGGTCGTACCAAACAGGATTGTAAAGATACCCCAGAGAATATAACCGAAAGCCAGGAATGGTTTACGCTTGCCGCTGCGGTCCGATAAGGTACCGAAGAGGAAAGTGGAAATGGTCGTCGCAATTGCCGAGATGGCAACCATCCAGGAAATGATGGTCGGATCTTTGGCGATCTTGGCGTAGACGAAAGTATTGAACCACTGGTTTTCGATGTTCCAGCATAACTGTCCGATTATGCCCAAACCCCAGACCAGTATCCAGAAACGCAGTTTTGATGAATTGTTTTTCATAAATGAGTCCCTCTGATTTTCATTTTATAAGGCATAAAAGGGCTTGTCAAAAAGGAAGGAAATCACATAATTAATTTCCCGGAATATTTCCGAAAAAATCTTTAAAAAAATTATTGACAAGTACCTTTTTCGAGGTTTAGTATAAATGAGTATTTATATGTACGGCCGTACAGAAAATATTATTTCCATGGATTGTTAGGTCATGGAAGATGGTTTTTAAACCCCATCAGTAACGACATCGGAACGATGTTGTTTTTATTTGATTTTTTGGAGGCCTTATGACAAAATTCATCTTTGTTACAGGCGGTGTTGTATCTGGTCTTGGTAAAGGTATAACAGCCGCATCACTTGGCAGATTATTAAAAGCCAGAGGATTGAAAGTAGCTTCAATGAAGCTCGATCCTTATATAAACGTTGACCCTGGTACCATGTCTCCTTACCAGCATGGCGAAGTATATGTAACGGAAGACGGAGCAGAGACCGATCTGGATCTGGGTCACTATGAAAGATTCATCGATGAAGATCTGAACAAGTATTCCAATCTTACTACCGGCAAGGTTTACTGGAATGTTCTGAATAAGGAAAGAAAGGGCGAATATCTGGGCAAGACCGTTCAGGTCATTCCGCATATCACCAACGAAATAAAGGACTTCGTCTATAAAGCAGCCAAGAGTAAGAATCCGGATGTGCTGATCTGTGAGGTTGGCGGTACGATCGGCGATATCGAATCCCAGCCTTTCATCGAAGCTATCAGACAGATCGGACTGGAACAGGGTTTGCATAATGTCTGTTATATCCATGTGACACTGATCCCTTATCTTGAGTGTTCCAAGGAACATAAGTCAAAACCGACTCAGCACTCCGTCAAGGAGCTGCAGGGTATGGGTATCAAACCTAATATCATCGTTTTAAGATGTTCGAAAGCGCTGGAAAAGGATATCTTTGAAAAGATCGCCTTATTCTGCAATATTCCGAAGGAATGCGTCATTGAGAATAAGACGATCCCAATCCTTTATGAGATACCGTTACTGCTGGAAAAGCAGAAACTCGGAGATATCGTCTGTAAGGAACTGGATATCGAAGGCAAGAAAGCTGATCTCAGAGAATGGGAAGAAATGATCCGTAAGGCTAAACATCCTAAACATAAGATCACGATCGGTTTAGTCGGAAAGTATGTGAAGCTTCATGATGCATATCTGTCGATTGCCGAAGCACTGACTCATGCAGGCTATGCGACCGATTCCAAGGTCAAGATCAGATGGATCGATTCGGAAACGATCAGTGAAGAAAACGTGGCGGAGAAACTGAAAGACTGCAACGGCATCATCGTTCCGGGAGGCTTCGGAAACAGAGGCATCGAAGGCATGATCACTACCGCTGAATACTGCAGACTCAATGATGTGCCGTATCTGGGGATCTGTCTGGGCATGCAGGTGGCGGTAATCGAATTTGCCAGACATGTCTGCCATATGACAGATGCCAACTCGAGAGAATTTAATCCTGACAGCAATTATAAAGTAATCGATTTCCTGCCGGATCAGAATGATCAGAGAGATAAGGGTGGTACTTTGAGACTTGGTTCATATGACTGCCGTTTAAAGGAAGGAACTTTAATCAGAAAGTTATATGATACACAAGACATTAAGGAAAGACACAGACACCGCTATGAATTCAATAATGAGTTCCGACAGCAGCTCGTCGATAACGGACTGACAGTATCGGGAACATCGTTTGATGAATATATCGTGGAAACGATCGAACATAAAGATAACAGTTATTTCATCGGGGTCCAGTTCCATCCGGAATTCAAATCCCGTCCTAATAAGGTACATCCTTTATTCAAAGGATTACTCGAAGCATCATTAAAAAGAAAAGGGGAATAAATCATGACGAAAATTATGGAGAAATTCGGTTGCAAGGTCTTCAACGATGCAGTCATGCAGGAAAGACTGACCAAGAATACATATAAGGAATTACAGAAAACCATCAAGAAAGGTGAGACCTTAAACTACGAAATAGCCAGAGAAGTGGCTTCGGCCATGAAAGACTGGGCAATTGAAAATGGAGCTACGCATTTTACCCACTGGTTCCATCCGTTAAGCGGAGCGACCGCTGAGAAACATGAAAGCTTTGTGACCACAGCCGGTGGCGGCAAGATCATTATGGAGTTCTCGCCATCCAATCTGGTAAAGGGTGAAGCCGATGCGTCATCTTTCCCATCAGGCGGATTAAGAGATACTTTCGAAGCTAGAGGCTATACCGCCTGGGATCCGACATCTTACGCTTTCATCAAAGACAATATTTTGTGTATTCCGACCGTCTTCTGTTCATATTCAGGAGAAGCCTTGGACCATAAGACACCGTTGCTTCGTTCCATGGAAGCATTGAATAAACAGGCGATGAGGATCCTGCATCTGTTTGGCAATGAGAATGTAGACCACGTCAAAGCTACAGCCGGAGCAGAACAGGAATACTTCCTGGTCGATAAGAAAAATTTTGATCAGAGAGAAGACCTGATTCTTTCCGGTCGCACCCTGATCGGAGCTATGCCTCCTAAGGGTCAGGAAATGAACGACCATTACTATGGTCAGATCAAAACCAGAGTTTCCGAATTCATGAAAGATCTGAATGAGGAATTATGGGAAGTAGGCATCCAGGCCAAAACCGAGCACAATGAAGTTGCCCCTTCACAGCACGAACTGGCAAACAACTTCCTTACCATCAATGTCTCTGCCGATCAGAACAATCTGACGATGGAGATCATGAAAAAGGTTGCCAGAAAACACGACCTGGAATGCCTGCTGCATGAAAAACCATTTGCGGGAGTTAACGGTTCAGGTAAGCACAATAACTGGTCACTTAAGACCGATACGGGCATGAACCTTCTGGAGCCTGGTGATACACCGATGGAGAACGCCCAGTTTCTGCTGTTCCTAAGTGCCATCATTAAAGCTGTCGATGAGTATCAGGATCTTTTAAGGATCTCGATCTCTTCGGCCGGAAATGATCATAGACTTGGCGCATCCGAAGCTCCTCCTGCCATCGTTTCGATCTTCTTGGGAGATGAATTAAGCGAGATCCTAGACAGTATCAGACTTGATAAACCTTATCAGAATAAGGAAAGAGCGAAGATCCAGATCGGCGTTCATACGATCCCGACTTTCCCTAAAGACAATACCGACCGTAACAGAACTTCACCGTTTGCGTTTACCGGCAATAAGTTCGAATTCCGTATGCCTGGTTCAAGTGCTTCGATCGCCACACCTAACACTATTCTTGATACAGTCGTAGCCGAAGAACTGAAGGGCTTTGCGGACAGACTGGAAAAAGCTGAAGACCTCAATGACGAGATCCATAAGGTCATTAAGGAAACATTAAAGAAACATTCACGTATCATCTTCAACGGTAACGGTTATGATCCGTCATGGATCAAGGAAGCTGAAAGAAGAGGCTTAAGCAATTACGCTTCAACACCGGAAGCTCTGGCTCATTATCTTGATAAGAAGAATGTCAAAGTCTTTGTGGATAACGGCGTTTTAAGCAAGACCGAGTGTGAATCAAGATATGAGATCTATCTCGAGAAATACTATAAGACCATCAATATCGAAGCTAAGACGATGCTGGAGATGTTGAAGAAGGACGTCTTACCATCAAGCGTAAAATTCGAAGAGGCTTTATGCGAAGTATTATGCGGTAAGCAGAAACTGAAGATGGATGTTAAGGGATCATATGAAGAGAAGACTTTAAAGAAAGTTGCTGATCTTAAGAAAGGTATTGTTAAGGATCTGGAAAAGATGGAAAAACTCTTAAATGAGAATAAAGAAAGCGATCCATTGAAGAAAGCCTTCTTCTATCGTGATAAGATCATTCCATTAATGGGCTCAGTAAGAAAGAATACCGATGAACTTGAACTGATCACTGACAGAAAATACTGGCCGATGCCTAGCTACAGAGAACTGCTTTTTGGAGTAGACTAGTATTATATGGATAAAATACTGGTTTTGGATTTCGGCGGACAGTATGATCAGCTGATTGCGCGCAGAGTCAGAGAACTTCATGTCTATGCACAAATAAAAAGATACAGCGAGATCACACTTGAAGAAATAAAAGATTCCGATTATAAAGGCATCATCTTTACCGGTGGTCCCAACAGTGTCTATGAGGAGAGTTCACCGCACTATGATCCTGAAATACTGAATATCGGTGTTCCTGTATTAGGAATATGTTATGGCATGCAGCTGATGGCCTATCTGGCCAAAGGCAAGGTAAGTCCGAATAAGGGTTCAAGTGAATACGGTAAGAGCGAACTGACAGTAAAAGAGAATATCCTGTTTGAACAAATGCCGGAAAACAGTATCTGTTGGATGTCGCATACCGATTATGTATCTGAGCTGCCTGTCGGTTTTGAAACCATCGCGGTAACCAATACCTGTGAATGTGCGGCGATTTGTGATGAAAAAAGAAAACTCTATGGTGTACAGTTCCATCCGGAAGTAACCCATACCGAAAGAGGTAAGCAGATCTTTACTAATTTCATCTTCAGGATATGTAAGTGTAAAGCCGACTGGCTGATGGATGATTTTATAAACGAATCCGTCGAAAAATACCGCAAGGAACTTGAAGGCAAGAAGGTAATGCTGGCACTGTCGGGCGGTGTCGATTCTTCGGTAGCGGCAATGCTGATGCATAAGGCGATCGGAAAGAATCTGATCTGTGTTTTTGTTGATCATGGCTTATTAAGAAAAGACGAAGCCGATCTGATCGAAAAGACCTTCCGTCACGACTTTGATCTGAATCTGCTCAGAGTTGATGCGAAAGACAGATTCCTGAAGAAACTGGAAAACGTCTCTGATCCTGAAACCAAGAGAAAGATCATCGGTGAAGAATTCATCAGAGTCTTTGAAGAAACAGCCAGAGAAATCGGAAAGATCGATGTCCTGGTTCAGGGCACGATCTATCCCGATGTCATTGAAAGCGGAAAAGGTGATTCAGCGGTAATCAAATCACATCACAACGTGGGAGGTTTACCGGATAAGATCTCCTTTGAAAGAATCGTTGAACCGTTAAAAGACTTGTTTAAAGACGAAGTCAGAGAAACAGGTGTAAAACTCGGTTTGCCTTATGAACTGGTCTACCGTCAGCCGTTCCCGGGACCGGGTCTGGCTGTCAGGGTCTTAGGCTGTATTACCGAAGACAAACTGAGAATCCTGAAAGAGGCCGATGCGATCTTCAGACAGGAGATAAGTGATTTTAATATGCAGAATCAAACCAATCAGTATTTTGCAGTCCTGACCGATTCAAGAGCGGTAGGAGTCAAAGGTGATGCGCGTGTCTACGGATACACGATAGCTTTAAGAGCAGTTACCACGGATGACTTCATGACAGCGGAATGGACCAGGTTACCATATGAACTGCTGGAGAAAGCCAGCAACAGAATATGCAACGAAATAAAAGAGGTTGCCAGAGTGGTCTATGATATTACATCAAAACCTCCGGGAACCGTAGAATGGGAATAAGCAAAACACCAGTAAAATGGTGTTTTTTACTGCTCAATCCTCTGATATTTCAAAGTATAAGGAACGTTGTTTCTGTCGATATCAAACAGTTTGGATTTGGAAGGAGTCGAAACCTCTTTTAGAATTCCCAGCTTCACGAATCTGTTGAGAATCTTTAATGCACCCTGTTTGCTCATGGAAACATTGGCCATTTTAAGAAAATCGGAATAAGAGAAGATTCCGTTATATGAGATGATAATTTTTTTTATATAATTCAGTTCGGTTTCCGTTAAAACAGATCCCTTGTTTTTAACTGTCTGCTCCAGATGGTTCAGGTTCTGGTAACAGATAAGGTAATCAAGCGAAATGTTAAGCAGATACAACAGGAAATAAGTCAGGTCATTATGAGAATCTCTGCTGAGTTCTATTGCCTGGTAGTATCTTGATTTTGTCTGATTGATTGCTTCAGAAACGATCGGTGGAAAAGTGTTTAATCCGCTTAAGAGATAAACCCAATACGAAACCATCCGGGCTGTTCTGCCATTATAATCAAAATACGGATGGATATAGAGAACATAATAATGACATATGTGCGGAAGCAGAATGATCTCGTTAATGTTTTTGCTGTGTAATGTCTGTTTAACAAATTCAAACAGGGCATTCATGCTTTCGTTGATTTTATTGAAAGGGCAGCCATGATAGCGGGATATTTCCACTTCATCATAACGGTAATAATCACCAGGTCTTAAACTGCTGTCTTCATTCAGACAGTCTTTGCTTAAAAGTGTATACAGTCTGAACAGATTCTCTTTATTGAATTCTGGTAATTCATGAACAAAATCGATTCCGGCTTTCATATTCTTGATGATAATATCGTTGATATCTACAGCCGGAGCATCATTTTCCAGAAGTTCTTTCAGTCTTCTTCTGGTTGTCGGAACGTTTTCCACATTCACAGAACCTTCGATTTCGGAATAGATTCTTGATTCAATATAAGTTGAAGAAAATCTGTCTGTCAGATCAGTTTCTTTTCCTGCCAGCTGCATATATGTTTCAAGCGTTGATGATAATTCCTTGCCAAAAGAATAATACAGACATTTGAAGTTAAAAGCCGGAAGCGGAAGGAGCTTAACATAAGCGTTATCATCTGAGGCAATACTTTCCTTGTATTCCAGAAACTCCTGATATTCAAAAGGTGTGAGTAAAGTTCCCGGCACATTGGCGTATTCCAGCTCCTTTGCCGTGTAGTATTTTTCGTTAAACTGTTTCTCTAATGCATTAAGTATTTTATCGTTTTTCACATTTATATCGTAAACCTTTCCGTAAACCTTTGTAAAGGATTATCGTAAACCTTTCCGTAAACCAAGAAATAAAGCGAAAAGAAAAAGTCATTCAGGACTATTATGAGGTGTTCTGAATGACTTTCTTTCTGTTAACCTAAGAGTTTGTTTACCAGGTTCTGTACTTCGGTGTAGTTGTAACCTGCTGCTTCGAGTTTTTCTCTTCTTTCAGCACCGTTACCCCATTTGCCCTGAATTACTTCTTTGGCAACTGTTTCGAGGTCTTTGCCTGAATGCAGGAGTTCGTTGACTTTGTCCTGTACTTCAGTGTAGTTGAAGCCTGCTGCTTCGAGTTTTTCTCTTCTCTCATGGCCATTGCCCCACTTGCCTTCGATTACTTCTTTGGCAGTAGCTTCGATCTTGGCGCTCTTTACAGCTTCTCTTGCTGCTTCAACCTTAAGCTGAGCTTCTTTAGCAGCAGCAGCTGCTTTTTCCTTTGCGTCGTTTTCGAGCTTGATCAGATGGTTAACTTCTGATTTGACCTTGAGGTAGCAGTCGTAACCAGCTGCTTCGAGTTTAGTCTTGATTTCCTCATCGGTTTTGCCCCAGAGGCCTTCTTTGACTTCTTTAGCCAGTGTAGCTACGTCTTTAAGAGCTTCCTTAACTTCTTCTTTCTTTTTGAATCCATCAAATAATCCCATTAAAAATCCTCCTTTATTATTGTTTTAATGATGTCTGGACATCTTTATATATTAATTATAATACGTTATCGGTTACTTGTGACTACTCTTTATTATCGGGTCCCTTATATTCGAATGCCAGCATGGTCAGGTCATCGAACTGATCGGCTTCACCCACAAACTTGTCGACAGAAGTTCTGACATTGTGTAAGAGTTCATTGACATCGGCTTTCGGATTACTGTTGAGAGCTTCGAGCATTCTATCGGTTCCGTAGAGTTCCTTATTGGCATCAGTAGCCTCTGGAACACCATCGGTATAGACGAAGACGGTATCGCCCGGATTGAGTTCGAATTCATGCTGCTTGAAGCGCATGCCTTCCATCGTTCCGACGATCGGTGAGTGCGGATAGACAACCAGTTCGAAGCTGCCGTCCTTACGACGGAGAGCCGGATGTTCATGTCCGCCATTGGCGGCAAGACCCTTGCCGGTCGTGATATCTAAGATCGCAAACCAGACGGTAACGAAGAGTTCGGCTTCGTTTCCTTCGCACAGCTGATTGTTGACATCTTCCAGTATTTCGGATGGCGTACCGCCCATCATGGCTCTGTTTTTGATCAAGGTCTTGGAAATGACCATGAACAAGGCAGCCGGAACACCTTTACCGGAAACGTCGGCCATGACTAAGCCGATGTGCTTGTCATCGATCATGAAGAAGTCATAGAAGTCACCGCCGACTTCCTTAGCCGGATCCATGGAAGCGAAAATATCGAATTCATCTCTTTCCGGGAAAGCCGGGAAGATTCTCGGTAACATGTCGGCCTGGATGTTCTTGGCAACATTAAGTTCGGCACCGATCCTTTCTTTTTCTTTGGTAACAGAAAGCAGATCGGTCATATATTTCTTCATCGAAGTGAAGGTATCAGTCAGCGCAATGGATAAGACTTCCATTTCATCGTTGGTCGAGATCTGCGGATCGATGAATTTAAGCTGATTCGGATCATCGGTATTCTTATAGCTTTCGACAAAGCTGACGGAAGTATTCTCCAGAGACTTGATCGGTTTAACGACACGATTCTGTAACCAGGAGTAGAGAATCGATAAGGCGACAGCGGAAATGACTGCTATTTCAAGTATGAGTAAAGACAGGTATTTAAAGAAGACATTCTGAATCTCGCTCATGGAGATATCGATAGCCAGTACTGAAACTGGCTTGCCGGCTTTGTTTTTAATAGGCATGACACCGGTATAGTCGTAACCGAATTCGGTCTTGTTGGTGAAATAGGTAACATCATCAGCGTTCATCGCATCAAGATAGCGTCCCGCAACTTCGGCTGAATAGTCTGTTCCGGTCAGTCTTCCGAGTGTGACGGAATAGAATTCGATATCCGTAGCTTTTTCTTCGGCGGTAATACCGGCCATGACGTCCATCATGTTGTCGGACTCGTTGGTATTGAGAGGTTTGACGACATAGATATATTCGATATCGTAGTTCTCTTTGATCGTATTCAGGAAATCCTGAGCTTCTTCGAATGATTCCGATTTGGTCTTGGTTTCGATACATTTGGCCAGATCATCACCATCGATCTTGGTCATTGCCAGCTGCAGAGCATCACGCAGGTATGTCTGATACTTATCAATGGTTCCGTTATAGTAGGTCTGGAAGCCCAGAGCACCCATGAATAAGCAGATCATCAGGATAAATGATGCACTGCCTATCAGTAAGGTCTTTCCGATTGATTTTCTTTTTTCGTTCATTTCTGATTAAGTTCCTTTCCATTGAATATGAAGTGCGTTATCGACAGTGCTCCGATGAAAGTCAGGAAGCCAAAGGTTACTGATTGAGCAGCACCGATCAGACGGCCGAACACGATAGGACCGAGTGATTCGCCGATATTTTCCGAGAAGTTGTACAGACCCATGGCCTTGTCTTCACCATAGTCCTGGGTGGCCTTGCGGTTAAGGAAGTAAGTCTGATGACTCGGCTTGCCAAAGGATGCACCGACACCCAGAATTACCAGAGCTATCAGCAGGCTGACGACCGTACCGTTGATGGTAAAGAAGCCGACCGCAAAGATATTAAGCGCAATAGCCAGATAGATCGAGTAGTTGCCCAGAGACTTCTGAGTCTGGTTGCACAGGTAGTCTGAGAGCATGACTGCCACTTCGGAATACAGCATCAGAAACAGCGAGACGATCGTTTCATTATAGCCGATCTCTTCACAGAAGATCGGTACGAAATAGAAGACGAAGCTGTTGAAGATGATATACGGATTCTGGATCATTACGATGAAGGTCCAGATGGATTTGTGTTTAATGAATTCGAATACTGACAGAGATTTATTATCGGCGCTTTCCAGATTGACGGACTTGGTTGATTCTTCAAGTTTTGAAGACAGTCTGGCTCCGAAGAATAAGAGGAAGAGCCAGGTCAGGGCAACAACCAGGAAGACATATCTCTGTCCGATTCCGGTAGCTAAGAGACCGCCCAGGATCATACCGAAGTTGATTCCGGATAAGGATGCGGCATTATAGGAAGTCAGGCCATTCTGACGGTCCTCATCGTTTTCCAGATATGTGATGACCACATAGATCGCATTGGAGATCAGACCGACACCGATACCGTCAAGGAAGAGTCCAATTATTACGGAAGCATAACCTGGCAAGAAAGCCATCAGCGCATTGCCGCACATGGACAGGAAGGTCGCGATCATGAAGACTTTCCTAATGCCGATCTTTCGAACAGCCTGCGCACAGAACAGCGACATGATACCCATGACGAAGATATTGACGGTCATCGGTAATGAAGCTAATAAAGTTCTGTTTACTTCCGCAAAGGCCTCACATCTTCTTAAGATATAGACCGGCAGGAAGGAAGATACCAGGTTAAAGGTCGCAAAGACCATGAAGATCAGGATTCTGAACATATGAATCGGAACAGCCTTATTTCCGACTTCTTCTTTTCTCTTGAGATAAGCGGCAGAGTTGCTGAAGAAGGAAATGATTTCACCCGATACGATCCAGATCAGCAAGACGATGATGACGATCGAAAGCAGAACCCGCTTCTGCATGCCGGAGATCATCTCTTCGACGACGAACGTATCCGCACCGACCGCAATGGCCGCATAGACCTTGCCACGGTAATCGGCGACCGGAACCTTTACGGAGAGATAGGTACCGGAAACATCGGCGACCGCATCGTTCCAGACATCTTCACCGGTAGTATAGACTCTGTAGACTTCTTCCGTTTCGATCTCATCAAGTGGGAAGTAAGTACCGATCGACTGGTCAAGATAGGCTACTGCGTAACCGAACTCTTCGCTTTCATCAAGTCGAAGGATGTTACAGTAGGTGGTTTTATAGAAATCGATGGTAAGCGGGAAATTGTTTTCCATCGTTGTGCACAGATTCTTGTAGGCTTCGCTTTCAAAATCGGCACAGGTATTGATCGCATCCAGCTCTTCTTCAGAGATACTGGAGGCTACGACCACGGCTGTGGATTCCAGCTGTTCCTTGATCTTTTCTCTGTAAAGGTTTCGGAAAGAACTAAGAAGCAGAATGGAAATGGCAATACATACTAAAGCGACAGCTAATACGACCAGAGCTGAAATAATGGTGGTCTGATTATGAGTGTTATGTAAGAAGATGATGATGAATCTGAATGCGATGATCAGGGCCAATACTGCACCGACAGCGCAGAAGCCTAAGAAGGCATACTGCATCTTTACTTCATCTTCATCTTTGTTTAAAGTCAGGAAACTCTTTTCTTCTTCGCCGGAGACCTTAAGACCGTCTTCATCCACTCTCAGCATATCCTTTCCGTCATTGGAGAAAGATACGGTCTGGGAGCTGGTGTCACAGACATAGATACTCTTCTGATTCTCCGTATCGGCTTTGACGATGACACCGTGGCGGACATCGGTAAAATAGACTTCTCCGTTATTTACCGCAACTCTGAACGGAACACGGTTTTCCTTTTCTTCCCAGGAAGCGTCATAAACCAGAGTCGGATTACGCGGATCATCAAATCTTTCGATCTTGCCGTTCTTGTTCATGACGACAGGAACGCTTCCGTCAAAGACGACGTCACTTACCGCATTAAACGCATTCGGATAGGCGATTCTTGTCTCGTTATTAATACCATCCGCAAGCTCATGGAAAACGATGGCATCATCTTTGGTTTCCGCAAAATAGAAACTTCCTTCATATTCGCATAAACCGTAGAAGCGGTGTTTATTGGTTACCTTGAACGAATAGTCATTCTGAAAGATTGTATCAAGATAGTTTCCTTTTAAGTCAAAACGGGCAATCACTTCTCTGCTTAAGATCATGCCGTCCCATTCGGAAGCGGAAATATAGAAGTAATCATCTGCCGCATACATGTCGTCGACATAAAGCATACTTTCACCGTTATCGGACAGATCATACGTTGATAAGAGAATATCGCTGTCATCGTTGAAGGAAAGAACTCTGGAGTGTCCGTCATCGATCACGTAATAGACGCCGTTGTTTTCTCTGGCGATATAGCCTAAGGAGATATCGGAAGTCTTGTTTATGGCATCCGAAAAGCTCATTCTGATGTTGAAGGCCAGATATGATAAAACACATAAGGTGATCAGCATTATCAGATCGGCAGAGCGGAATTTTTCTGAGAGAAAGAATTTTTTCATATATTACTCCAGTTCTGATTTATAGTTACCGTATTCCTTGTATTCTAATGGCGCACAGTATAAGGTGTTTATGCCATCATCGGATAGAAGTTCCGGAAACAGGATGCAGCCTAAGGTCAGGTTCTTGTGAGCCTTGCGGCACTTACGGTAGGAATCGGTCTCATCCATACTGTTTACTTCAAGGATGAATTCCGAGTCATAGATATAGAAAGGCAAAGCCGGCATCGAGATGTAGTCTTTGATCGATTCCAGCTTGGCCGGATTATTAGTCAGAGAACGTAAGACCTTGTTTCTTTCGATGTAAGGCTTTCTCTTTTCCTCGAAGATCTCAATCATCTTCTCATCTCTGCCATGTACAAGACTCATATTCTCCATCTGGAATTTCGCCTTGAGGATATAGATCAGTTCGATATACATATCGGTGATCTTATACAGGATCTCATCAAATTCAGCCAGGTATTTTTTCTGACTTTCTTCATCTAAAGGTTTTAAAGAATACAGAAGATATTTACGGTAGGACATATCCGGTAAGGTCATGACCAGGTGAACATTTAAAGCAGCCGCTACCGCAAAAGGGAAAAAGACATGGAGGTATTCCTGATAAGTTAAACCGGTTTTATGGTTTACGAAGGATATGTTTTTGATCTCTGAAGCATTGACCTCAATAAATGATGCCAGATCACCGTCGCTCTGGGCATAATCCGTTTTATTAAGATTGTTGTATTTCTTGCCGGTGGAATAATCAAAATCGGTTTCCGAACCATCATTAAGTGTAATGATGCAGTCTACTTCGTGTTCACCGAAAAGACATGGTCCGCCTTCAACGGCAACTTTATCACGGTTGACTCTGATGGCTTCTTCGATCGCTTCCAGGTTTTCGCCATAGAAAGGGAAGAAATCCTTGTGACGGAAATTGATGTTTTGAAGATCAGGCAGGATCTCTTTCAGCATTTCAAAATCAAAGAGATCAGCGGAATTCTTGAAACGCAGGATGCCGTTTTCTTCGTTAGGAATTTCATAAAAATCTCCAGAGGCGATCTTGAAATCCAGCATGCGCGGATTGCAGTCTTTATAGACGGTGTCTTCCAGGGCAACGCCGCGGTTTTCCAGCAGCCCTCTGACGGTATAGAACATTAAAAAATCCTCCGATATAAATATCTGTTAATAATATTTTACTATATTTAAACCTATATATTAGTAAAACAGAGGAGTGTTATCGTAAATCGGGATAACAAAGAAGGCTATAATAAAACTGAACAAGACAGGAGGATTTCTCATGTATCGGGTATTGGCGTGCGATCTGGACGGCACTTTATTAAAAGATGATAAGTCTATCTCTGAAAAAACGATCAAAGCTCTGGAAAGAATAAGCGATGAAGGTGTGATCTTTTTACCTTCAACAGGCAGGACCCATAAAGAACTGCCACCGGCCTTGAAAGATCTGCCGTTTATTCATTATGCTCTGTGCTGCAACGGCGGTTCGGTTTTCAATTACATTGAAGACCGATACATCTATGAAGATGTCATACCTTATGAGCTGGCCCTTGAAGTACTGGAATATGTGAAGAACTTACCGGTATATGAAACAGTCGTGGTCAACGGCAGCCGTATCGTCAAAGGCGATGAGAATGACGAGATCTGTGAATACATAAAGAAAGTCGCAGTTAAAGGAATCGTATTCAATTTCACCGGAGCCTATGATGTAAAGAAAGCCTTTGCGGAAAAACACATGGATGCCCAGAAATTCCTTCTGTATCTGGCTGAAGGAGCAGACAGAGACGAAGTCATAAATGATCTGAGTGCACGATTTCCTCAACTGGAAGTATCTTCTTCGGGTCCTTTATTTATCGAAGTAAACATCAAAGGTGTCGATAAGGGAAAAGCTTTAGTCAAGTTCTGTGAACTGATGAATATCCCGATCGAAGAGAGTATCGCTTTCGGTGATGCGGCAAACGATATAAGCATGCTGAAGGCGGCAGGCAAGGCAGTCGTCATGGAAAACGGTACAGAAGAAACCAAGAAGTATGCGGATCTGATCTGTCCATCAAATAATGATGACGGTGTCAGAAAGGTCATCGAAGAACTTTGGAAAGTTTAATTGCCGTGTCATAAGACACATTCGTATAATAATTAAAAGAAGGGAACAAACAATGAAGAAGGAAAGAATAGCGTTTGATTATGATGATCTGGAAAAGGTTACCGGAGGAGTTGAATTCGTAGTTGATTCAAAAGAAATAATTAAAGATGGTACTAAATGTCCGAACTGTCAAGGTAATACACAAAAAGTCATTTATTACGGACATGTGGGACCATTTTCGTCTGAAAAATACCATTATGAATGTATTTCCGGCTGCGGATGGGCAGGCTTACCGAACTTATATTAATAACGAAGACAAAATAAAAAGCTATACTCTGATGAATATAGCTTTTTCTTTGGTTTGAGATTAACCTTTCTTGCCTTTGCCGCCGATTACCCTGTTTTCATTGACGGTATGGCTCAGACGGTTAGAGCCCGGAACGTTGTTTTTGTTGGAATTACGGGTCAGATTGGAAGATTCCATGATGCCCGAATTGCCCATGACCTTATCGGCCAGTGAATTGATATCGGTCAGATCATTAATTCTGCCGAAAGCATTGAGCTTGCCTAAGCCGCCGTTGCCGGCGAGACCTTCCGCAGAACCCGGAATGATCGTACGGGTAAAGCCATTGAAAGAAGCCGCAACGCCGCCGCTTACATCATCCAATGATTCGTCTTTCAGGGCTTTATTCTTAAGTTCTTTTTTCATTTTCTATTGTCCTTTATTCCAGTTTTCTCTGATATAGGCTTCAACAGCTGAATCATTATTGATCTTATTTAACAGTGTAATGATTTCCGGAGAGAACTGAGCTACATCGGTTCTGAGTGCAGCGATTGCTTCATCGGCAGTCTGATAATATTTACGCAGTGTAGGCATTATTCTGTCCAGTGCAATTCTGAAAGTATAGGAAAGTGTAACTTCGAGATATTCCTCGGCTCCGCCGCTTACGTTTTCCAGACTCTGATCATCAAGGGCACAGTTATTTTTTAAATCTTTCATTGACTTTACCTCTCTTATAATTCTTATACGATATTGTGTGTTCTTATGGCAATTAACTTTGTTTATATAATTAGTATATATTAAAATGTATAATTATTATAAATTATAAAGGATCAGGTTGATATGGTACAGATAACGAGTTTTAAAGATTTATGGAATTATTTGGGTTCGATGCCGTTTTTAAACAGCGTGATGGTTGCAGCAATCGGACTTATGTTTCTGTATGTAATAAAGCAGTTTCTGATCAAGAAAGTTGCCTATACATCCAAGGATGAGCAGCATAAGAATACTTTCTTTGGGATCATTTTCAGCATTCTGCAGTATGTGGTAGTAATAATTGCCATCGTTCTGATTCTGCAGTTCCACGGCGTGAATGTCGCAAGTATTCTGGCAGGTCTGGGACTGATGTCACTGGTCATCGGTCTGGCTTTACAGGATATGCTGAAGGATATCATTGCCGGCATCAACATCTACAACAACAACTTCTACAAAGTCGGAGATCTGGTCAGATACAACGGCGAAGAGTGCGATGTTAAATACTTCAATGCCCGTGTAACCAAGTTCCAGTCTATTCTGACCCGTTCGACTTATACCGTGTGTAATTCTCAGATCACTGCGATCGAGAAGATCAAGGATTACAAATACATTGATTTTGCTTTCCCGTTTGATACAAAGAAAGAAACTGTTGAAGAATGCATGGAAAGCATCTGTGAAAGAATGCGTAATGAGTGCGAACATATCAAGATCATTTATTATGACGGTATAAGCAAGATTAACGAAACGGGCGTTCTGTATGAACTTAAATACAGCTGTCCGGCTCATAAGGGCGAAGAAACATCAGATAAGCTTTCGGAAGTAGCTTATGAGGAAATGCATAAATATAAGATTGCTCCGGTTTTCAATGCCTTATATAATTCAGAAAGTTTCGCAAAGACAATGAAGAAATAAACGATACAGCTTTGTATCGTTTTTCTCTTAAACACTATGGCTCCTAGTTTTACCGGAAATACCACCTGTATCTTTGTAACGATCATGATGTTTGTGATGGTGTTTTTCATGCCGTTACTGGATCAGATAATCTGTCATTTTAAAGGAATAAGTCTTGCGGATCGCTTAAGTAAGAATCCTCACGCGGACGAATATCTTCATTTCCGCAAGAAGGTCCTGATTTTTATCTTCATTATTTATCTAATTCTGTTGGCTTATGTGGCGTTATTTTCCCGTTCGGCAGCTAAGGATTATCAGATTCATGTGGCTTTCTATCAGAACTTTGCGGGTTCGTTAAAAATAGATTACGGTTTCCTGGGACTTCTTAAGATATTATTTACCGAAGGTTTGGATGAAGCGCTTAAACATGTAAAGATCATTGACAGAGATAACTTCCTGCAGGTTTATCTCAATGTCGTCATGTTTGTGCCGATGGGCTATCTGCTTCCGTATATTTTCGATTATTACCGCCAGAATATCAGAAACAGAGTCGTCATTACTTCTTTCCTTGTTTCTCTGCTTATTGAAAATATCCAGTTAGTAAGCAAGCTCGGCTATTATGACGTTGATGACCTGGTTTCCAATACGCTGGGTGGATATATAGGACAGCTGTTATATGTGATGTTTGCCTATGTGCTGACTCATCCCGATTTCGTTAAAGAGTTTTTCAGACACATAAAGTGGCGCATGAAATCCCGCAATTCGGCTTTATCGAGTTATTTCACCAAGATCGATCTGTTAAGAGTTACGCTTTTCGCAAGCGACAAAGAAGAGATCCTGGATTTCTATGAAAACAAGTTGGGTATGTATCTGAGAGAGACGATCGAGAAATATGATGAATACAGACTGTTTTTTGAGATGGGTAGAAACCAGCTGGAGATCAGATGCGGTGATAAATATAAGGATCTTCCTCAGCAGATCCTGACAATGACCTGCAATAATTCGGAATATCTGAAGAAGAATCTGGAGAAACATAATATCGAAGTATCGGAATTCAAGTCCGATCCTTATACACGTTTAAGATACTTCAGTTTCAACGGACCGGACAATATATTAATCAATGTCGTGGAAGAACACTGACACTTCCTTAATAAAACGGAAAATAATTGAAATAATATTTTTCGTAATGTTATAGGATAAAGACAGAAAGAAGGCGCAATATGGAAATAGTAAAGATACTACTCGTACAGGTTCTGATCATGTATATTCTGATGTTTATCGGATATATGGCTTATAAGAAGAAGATGTTAAGTGATCAGGGGACAAAAGATATCGGTAAGATTCTGCTGAATATTGCGATCCCGATCGTCGTTATTTCCAACTTCTGTGTGGAAAAGACTCCGGAAAAAACAGCCGAACTGTTTTCATCATTGCTGATTTCACTTGTATGCATGCTTTTATCGATCGTTGTGGCTTTTCTGTTTTTCCATAAGAAAGATCGGATCGGTGAATTCGCGACAGCTTTCTCCAATGCGGGTTTTATCGGTATTCCTTTGGTTCAGGCCACTTTTGGCGAACATGCCGTATTCTATATTTCCATGATGATCGTTCTGATCAATTTACTACAGTGGTCATATGGTGTCTATACGATCACTGATGATAAGTCTTATATCAATCTGAAAGTTGTAGCCAAGAATCCGATCGTCATTTCGGTCATGATCGGTTTACTGGTTTATTTCAGCGGGATAAGTATGCCGACGATCGTAACTAAGTTATTTACCATTATCGGTAATCTCAATACGCCTCTGGCGATGCTGGTATCGGGAGTCTATCTGGCTCAGAGTGATCTCTTGAACATGATCAGAAAAAAGAGTATCTATTATGTCTGTCTGGCCAGGCTGATCATTGTACCTTTAGTCATCATGTGTGTTTTCAAATTCTTACCGTTAGGTAATACCACGATCAAGATGGCTATCCTCTTAGCGGCAGCCTGCCCGTGCGGCTCCAATGTGGCGATCTTTGCTCAGCAGTTCAATAAAGATTATAAAAAAGGAGTGGAATACGTCTGCATCTCCACTCTGCTTTCCATAGTTACCTTGCCTCTGGTGATCCTGCTGGCAAGTATTATTCTCTGATTTTCGTAAACTCGTTCACAAAGGCATCATAGCCTTCGGTCTTAAGCAGGTTCTGACAGATCCCTTCATTGGAAAGAAGGGCAGAGATCCTGTTCATAAACCATTCGGTTTTCTTGTATGTTATCAGATTGGTCAGGAAAACCAGCTGGATCTTCTGTCTGTTCCACATTACCGGTTTATCAAGTCTAGCGATTACCACAAAATCTTCCTTATGGAAGTTTTTTAATGGGTGCGGTATAGCGATATAATGACCGAATTCGGTTGATTCGATCTTTTCTCTTTCATTGATATTGTCTTTATATCCTTCCGGAAGCTTATAGATCAGGGAAGCTTTTTCAATCAGTTTATCGATTATTTCATCTCTATCTAATGGTCCGCTTAATTCCAGATACAGGTCTTTTCTGAAGAGATCATATATATCGTTGGCGGAAGCGGAGTTCTTCAGATAGGAACGGATGTTTTCGAGTTCTTCGTCATTGAGGAAAGAAGAAACATTCATGACGTTGTCGAATGGATATAATTCGTTGGTCATATTCAGAATGACCTGGAATGAGGAAGCTGTATCTTCATTTAATTCGCTTGCTTCGGCAGGAGAGAGATATTTGATACTTGCGACAAGTCCTTTCAGAGCTCTTTCGATCTTATAGGTAGTCATATTATAGAGACTGCTTATTTCGCTGGAAATGATGGCAATATCATAGGCTTCATCACTCTGGTGATTCTTTTCCATGGATAAAGCCAGGTGTAAAGCGAAATAGCCGATCTCTTCGGAAGTAACGGTTATATTCTTTTCACTTAAGAAACTTAAACCGGTGACAGCCATATCGTAGGCATATGGGAATTCGTTCTTAATACCGGCTAAAGAGGATTTATTTATGAGGTTATTCTGATTGAGACGGGTTATGAAAGGAACGATATGGTTCAGTAAAGAAACACGCAGTTCATCGTCTTCAAAGAAGTCATAGCCTGTAGACTGGTAGATATTACGTAAGAAGCGGTTATAGAAGACCAGGGCATCATCATCGATCTGGACCTGCAGGTGTTCATGAGTGTGCAGACGCTGCTTGCCATTGAGATGGATGGTCAGATAGAGCCTTTCGATTTCCGGTAAGTCGATACCCAGCTGCTCGTTCATCTGTTTATTGATGGAATTGATGACATAGAATTCCTGTGAAGAACGGATGCGGTTGATCGCAAACTGGTCGATCTCGATAAAGTTCTGCGTCTCATTACGGTTGATGGCGATCATGATGTGCAAGGTTAAGGAGTTGATCGCATCGTAACTGACGGAGATCTTGTACTGTTCGAGCGTCTTAGTGATGATGGAACTGATCTGTCCCTGAAGGTCATTGCCCGCATTCTTCATGAAAGAGAATTCTTCCAGGGAATTGAAATCAGCGCACTCTCTGCTTAAACAGCGGCGGACATCATTTTCGTGTCCGACGATACGGTAACCCTGAGAATGGGAATGATCCAGAGTAAGATTATATTTATCGCAGATGCCGGAAATGTCTTTAATGATCATTCTTAATAAGGAAGTCGATATATAGAGTTCATCAGCCAGATCATAGAGATTGATATAATCTTCCGTATTAAGTAGACGGGACAGGACATAGATTTTTCTTTCTTCCTTGCCGGAAGGGATGGCGCTGTTTCCGATATCGGTCAGATAGTCGTTGAAAAGATCCTGATCGGAGACGTTGAGTCTTGAACCGTAGCCGTGTTTTACTTCCAGAGAAGCACCGTTATCTTTGAGGTCGTTTTTAAGCAGATTGAGGTATTTTAAAACCGTCTTTTCGGATGTATCCAATGAAAAAGCGAGATCTTTACTGCTTATATAGTCCGCTTCTTTGATCAGTCTGAAAAGGATCTGTTTCTCGATATTATCTATCATCTTACGGTCTCTATAAATTTATTTTAGCATTGCCTATAAAAGGTTCAACCCCCTGTACAGAAAGTTCCGTTATGAAACGGAAGATGTTTGTAACATCGTTTTCTGATACTTCGTATTATAAAGTCAAGAGAGGTCAGGAATGTCTCAAAGGAAAACGATACTGATGGTCTGTGCCGCTGGCGCGTCGAGCAGTCTGGTCGTCAAGAGGATGAAACAGAATCTTGAGGAAGACGAGAACTGGGTGATCGAAGCCCGCAGCCTGAGCGAACTGCCGAATGTGATTGCCAAGTATGATGCTATTCTGGTGGCACCGCAACTGGCATATGCGCTCAGAGAGATTGAAGAGACCGCCGCTCCTTATGGCGGGATCAAGGTTATCGCGGTCGATCCGAAAGATTTCGCTGCTGTCGATGGCAAGGCGATCAATCAGTCGGTCAGAGAGGTTCTTGGAGGATCTGTAAAGACAAAGGGGGAAAACACAAAAATGTCTGAAACCAAAACAAGCTTTATGGACAAAATGACTGCCTTCATGGAAGAACACGTAGTTCCAATCGGAATGAAGATCTCCAATCAGCGTCATCTGTCTGCTGTCAAAGACGGTATGGCTATTCTTATTCCGTTAACTATTATCGGTGGTCTTGCCTGTCTGTTATTCGTTCCACCTGTACCTGCAGGCGTAACTGAACCTAGCAATCCTTTATTCGCATTCCTGCTTGCCTGGAAAGCATTTGCCGGTAAATACGCATCATATCTGATGGTTCCGTATTATCTGACAATTGGTATCTGTTCTGTATATGTTGTCTGTGGCGTTTCTTACCAGCTGGCTAAGAGCTACAAGATGAACGCTCTGAACACCATGATTTCTGCTTTACTGGTTTACCTTTGCGTATCCGGTGCTGTAAATCTGGAAACCGCTTCATTAACTATCGGTATGTTAGGTGCCGGTTATATGTTCGCTGCAATCATGGTTGCGCTGATCGTGGTTGAAATTACCCGTTTCTTCCAGGAACACAACATCACTATCAAGCTTCCTGATTCAGTTCCACCAAACGTAGCTGCACCAATCAATGCTTTACTGCCTTTAGCATTCAACATCATTCTGTTCATGTCTGTTGATGCAATCTTAACAAATACTACCGGTTCCGGTTTCGCTAAACTGGTTTACACGATCTTCCAGCCGTTAATGAGAGCTACCGGATCATTACCTTCAGTTCTGATCATCAACTTCTTAATTACGACATTCTGGTTCTTCGGTATCCACGGCGGCAACATGCTGAGTGTTGTTACAAGCCCGATCACAACTGCTGCCTTAGCTGCTAACGCTGAAGCAATCGTTGCCGGTCAGAAAGCTCCGTATATCTATGCCGGTTCCATGAACACATTATTCGGTAACTGGATCTCCTACAACGTCCTGATCGTTGTCATCCTGCTGTTCTGCAAGAGCCAGCAGGCCAGAGGTGTTGCAAGAGTCGCAGGCGTTCCTTCACTCTTCAACATCAATGAACCTTCTATCTTCGGTTTACCGACTGTCTTAAACGTCTACACATATATCCCGATGATTATCTGTGCTGCCGTTAACTGTACAACTTACTATCTGCTGGCTGCTGCCGGTGTTGTCGGAAGATTCTATCTGACTACTCCATTCACTGTTCCGGGTGTCTTACAGGCATTCCTGGCTACCGGTGACTGGAAGGCCAGCGTTCTGTGGATAATTCTGTTCCTGGTTGATATCCCAATCGTCTTACCGTTCATCAAGGCTTATGATAATGAACTCTGCAAACAGGAAGCAGAAGCTGCTCAGGATTAATTAAAAATAATAAAAAAGAGATCAGGGGCATAATATGCCCCTGTCTTTGTTAAAAGAACTATGGAAGTAAAATTCACTAACGAAAAAATAACCGATCATATCTACCGCGTATACGGACTGGGTGATGCCTGCATGTATTTCATCAAAGGAAATGAGCGTGGCCTTCTGGTCGATACGGCTTATGGTGTAGGTGATCTGAGGAAATATATCGAGGAGACTTTCGCTGTGCCATACGATGTCGTGATCACACACGGCCATGCGGATCACGCCAACGGTATCAATCAGTGGGATAAAGTCTATATGAATCACCTTGATATCGAACTGTACAAATCAAGATCGGAAATAAGTACACGCCGTACTTTATTGAAGAAAAGAGTCGAGAATATCGATGAATATCCCGATGAGCTCTTCCAGACGCTTTTTGAAGGCGAATTCCTGGATCTGAATGAAGACACGATCTTCGATCTGGGCGGTGTAAGAGTCGAACCTTATCACGCTCCGGGCCACACTCAGGGCATCATGGTGCTCTTAGTCGTAGAGGATCGGGTATGCCTGTTTGGCGATGCGTGCGGAGTCATGACATTCCTGTTCAGACCTGAGACATCAACCGTCAGTGTCTACCGCGACACCTTAAACAAACTGCTTGCCATGAAGGATCGCTATGACAGGATCTTAAGACAGCACGGCACCTGCGAATCACCTCTGTCCCTGGTGGAAGAGAACCTCGAAGTTGCTGAGGAGATCCTTAACGGAACCGATGACCACGTTCCATGGGAGTTCCAGGAGTTCAAAGTCTTCATTGCGAAGAAATGTGACTTAAAAACTGCGCAAAGAGAAGACGGAAAGTCTGGAAATATTGTCTATTCTGAGACTAAAATAAGGTAAAGGAGATTTGTGAAATAATATGAGAAAAATCTATTTATTCTGTGCTGCCGGAATGAGCACAAGTGTTCTGGTTAAGAAGATGCAGGAAGCTGCAGCTGAAACCAACTATGAATGTGAAATAATCGCTTTCCCGGTTTCCGAAGTAGGTCAACACGGACCGGAAGCAGATATTATCCTTTTGGGACCGCAGGTAAGATTCCAGCTTAAGACTGTCCAGGAAACCGTTCCTGATAAACCAGTCGAAGTAATCGAAATGAAAGACTACGGCATGATGAACGGCAAGAACGTCCTCAATACCGTAAAGGAAAAACTCGGAGACTAGAATGAAACTTAACGTTGATTCACCGATCAAGCAACAGGAAATCATTGATCTTCTTGAAGCTCAGGAAAAACCGACATACAAATATCTCGGTCATCCGAATAATATGCGTACCCAGTTACAGTTTGAAGTCGACAATATCGACGAAGGAAGCGATGTAGCTGCTTACACCAAGAATCTTATCAAGTCTCAGCCTTATGGCAAATCAATCGTTTTCAGAGTTCTGGAAGACGGTAAACTTTGGTAGAAAGGGATAACACATGGAAGGTTTAGAAATGGTTGCTTTCCAGATTATCGCTGCCGTAGGAACAGCCCGTTCCTTATACATCGAAGCGATCGATCTGGCTGCTGAAGGTAAATATGATGAGGCCAGAGCCAAAATCAAAGAAGGTCAGGAAACCTTCAATGAAGGCCATTCCGCTCATGGTGAACTCTTAACCAAGTTTGCCAATGGCGAATTACCACCGATGGATATCCTGATGACTCATGCTGAAGACCAGCTGATGTCAGCCGAAGCCTTCGGTATTCTGGCAGAAAAGTTTATCAAGTTATACGAAAAAGTAAACAATTAAAGATAAGGCCGCAAGGCCTTTCTTTTGTAAGGAGAACTATGTCATTAAGAGATGATTTTTTATGGGGCGGTGCTGTTGCGGCCAATCAGTATGAAGGTGCATGGAACGAAGACGGTAAAGGTCCTTCCGTTCCCGACCATGTAAGAGGCGGAACAGTATCAGCACCCAGATTATGGGATAAACAGATAGACGAGAATGTCTATTATCCTTCTCATCAGGCCGTCGATTTCTATCATCACTATGAAGAAGATATCGATCTGATGGGAGAGATGGGTTTCAAGTGTTTCAGACTTTCCATCAACTGGTCCAGGATCTACCCGACCGGTATGGAAGAAGAACCAAATCAAAAAGGACTGGAGTTCTATCATAAGGTATTCAGAAGATGTAAAGAGAACAATATCGAACCGTTAGTCACTTTATCTCATTATGAGTTACCTTGGGGTCTAAGTGAGAAATACAACGGCTGGACAGGCCGGGAAGTGATCGATCATTTTATCAGATATGCGAAGACCTGTTTTGAAGAGTACAGGGATGAAGTAAAATATTGGCTGACTTTCAATGAGATCAATGTTGGTATGAAATCGATCGGCCGTATTCTTGCCTTGGGCATGCAGGGCAAAGATCATGAATCAATGCTGGTGATGAATGAAACGGACGAAGAAAGAAATGACCGCTTTCAAGCCATCCATCATCAGTTTGTGGCTTCGGCCAAAGCGGTTATCTTAGGCCATGAAATCAATCCTGATTTCAAGATCGGTAATATGATTGCCGGTTCTTTGTCTTATGCCTATACCTGCAATCCTGAGGATGTTCTGATGGCTGAAGATCAGATGAATATGAACAACTTCTTCTGCGGTGATGTACAGGTCAGAGGACACTATCCTTATTACGCCAAGAGATATTTTAGAGATCACAACATAAACATCCGTATCGAAGAAGGCGATGAAGAACTGCTGAAGAAGGGGACCGTCGATTTCTATTCGTTCTCCTACTATATGTCTTCATGTGTTTCTGCTGATCCGGAAGTAACAGATAAAGCCGGAGGAAATATCTTCATGGGTATCAAGAATCCTTATCTTGAAGCATCCGACTGGGGCTGGCAGATCGATCCGGAAGGTTTAAGGACTTATCTCAACAGAGTCTATGGCCGTTATGAGATTCCTTTGATGGTCGTAGAGAACGGATTGGGTGCCGTTGATGAAAGAAGTGAAGACGGCAAGTTCCATGATACATACCGTATTGATTATTTAAGGAAACACATTAAGGCCATGAAAGAAGCTGCTGAAGACGGCGTCGATCTCATGGGCTATACGATGTGGGGCTGTGTTGACCTGGTATCAGCTTCAACCGGTGAAATGAAGAAGAGATACGGTTTCATCTATGTCGACAGAGACAATGATGGTAACGGTGATTTCCACAGAGAAAGAAAAGACTCTTTCTACTGGTATAAGAAAGTAATAGAAAGTAACGGAGAGAATCTGGACTGATGGGATTAAGAGATGATTTTTTATGGGGCGGTGCTTTAGCTGCCAATCAGTGCGAAGGTGCCTATGATGTTGATGGGAAGGGTCTTTCGGTTGAGGATGTATTAACATATAAGCCAGATACCAGTAATACCGACTACAAGAAGCACATTGCCGTAACACTTGAAGGCATCAGAGAGGCAATGAACGATAAGGACAATACCTACTATCCGAAAAGAAGAGGTATCGATTTCTATCATCACTACAAGGAAGACTTGGCTCTGTTTAAAGAGATGGGTTTCAATGTCTTAAGAGTTTCGATCGCCTGGACAAGGATCTATCCGACAGGTGAAGAGGAAACACCTAATGAAAAGGGTCTGGCTTTCTATGAAGATCTCTTCAAAGAGATGAGAAGAATCGGTATAGAACCGCTGGTCACACTACATCACTATGAACCGCCTTTAGCTTTAGCATTAAAATACAACGGCTGGACCGATCGAAGAGTCATCGATATGTTTGTGCGCTATGCGAAGACCTGTTTCGAATATTACGGCAAATACGTCAAATACTGGCTGACTTTCAACGAAGTCGACAGTATCTTCAGACATCCGTTTACCACGGCCGGTATCATTCCCGATCAGTGCAAGGAAAGAAGTGTGGAAGAGTGCTGTTACCAGGCTCTGCATCACCAGTTTGTGGGAGCGGCCTTAGCAGCCAAATTGTGTCACGAGATCATTCCGGATGCACAAATCGGATGCATGCTGACAAAGCTGATAACCTATCCGCGGACCTGTGCTCCGGAAGATGTCTATCTGACGCAGAAGAAGAATCTGAAGAATATGTTTGCATCGGATGTCATGATGTTCGGTGAATATCCGAAACTGATCTTAAAAGAAATGGAGAATAACGGTATCTCCATTGATATGGCTGAAGATGATCTTGATATCATCAGGAAATATCCTTGTGATTATCTTTCTTTCAGTTACTATATGTCGATGGCCGAATCGGCCGATCCGAATGCGGAAAGAACTCCGGGTAATACAGTCTTGGGCGTCAAGAATCCTTACCTTGAAGCATCCGACTGGGGCTGGCAGATCGATCCGGAAGGACTGAAGATCTCACTCATCGAATTATATGACCGTTATAAGAAACCGTTATTCATCGTTGAGAACGGCTTCGGTGCCAAGGATGTCTTTGAGGATGGAACCGTTCATGATCCTTACAGAGTCGATTATTTCCGTAAACATTTTAAAGCTATGATCGAAGCAGTTGATGAGGGTGTAGATCTGCTGGGTTATACCAGCTGGGCACCGATCGATATCATCAGTGCTTCTTCCAACCAGATGTCCAAACGCTACGGTTTCATCTATGTCGATCAGGATGATCTGGGTAAAGGAACATTGAAGCGTTATAAGAAAGATTCTTTCTACTGGTATAAGAAAGTGATCGAGAGTAACGGTAAAGACTTAGATTAGAAAAAAAGATCCCTGAATGAATCAGGGACCTTTTTATGCAGATATTGCCGAAAGTTTTTCTCTTAACAGTTTTTTGAATCTTTCCGGTTCATCACCCATCGGGTTGTGTCCCGAATTCTCAAACCAGATCAGTTCCTTGTGCGGAGCTTCTATTCCTTCAAACCATTCTTCCACAAGTTCCGCAGGAGTATTCATATCGAGTTTTCCGTCAAAGACAAAAATCGGTACGTTGAATTTTCTGTATTTTGTAAGATCTTCTTCTCCGATTTCCGGCCACATGACCTTCAGGACCTTCTTATATCCAAGCAGTACTCCTTTAAGATCAGACAGGCTGTATTCACCGGACAGGATCATCGGTTTGACAAACGAATCCATGTAGCTGCGCTTTTCCTGTGATTTTGAATAACCGCCGTATTTCATCATCAGTCGGCGCTGTACCATCATGCCGTCGAATCCGCCTTTATAAACACCTTTAACAGGAGGACCGACAGTTTCCAGCTTCTTGACAGCCTCTTCATCACCGACTGCTTTTGCGGCATCATAGGTATACTGATAGCTTATCTGTTCGTTCTTCTCGCCATTCACAAACTGTCCGAATCCGACAAAGGCAGCAATCTGTTCAGGATAGGCATAGGCAAGTCTGATTCCCAGTAAGCTTCCCCAGCTTCCGCCGATCACAAAGATCTTTTCTTTCTTAAATTCCTTACACAGATAATCGACGACTTCTTTTGCGTCTTCGACAAGCTGATCAATAGTTAAAGTATCTTTACTTACACCCGCATATGATCCGCCTGTACCGCGCTGATCCCAGGTAACCATCGTAAAGGTATCAAGAAGATCTCTGTCATGAGAAAACAGACTGTGACGGTTTACGACACCCGGTCCGCCATGGAGAAAAAGTAAGACCGGAAGTGATTCGTCATTACTGACAATATGGATCTTCTGCATCACGCCATTAACAGGTATTCTTTTCTTGATATCAACAGCCATTATTATGTCCTCCAATTTGTTACCTTTATCTTACTATTTGTTCAGATAAGTTACATCATCAGATTAACAGAATATATTAAAATATTAGTAACAGAGGAAACAAACAATATGGAAAGAATCAAGATGTGTGATGACGGTAAATACCGCTGGGCATATGAACTGGATATGATGAAGAATCCGGTTATTTTCAATCTGATCGTAAAAGTAATGCTTCTGGTCTTCGCTATAGTCTGGGGCATAGTGCTTGTAATAATGCTCTTTGAAGGAGATTTCTCGATAGAGAGTATTACGATGATGGGCAAGGTCCTGTTTTATGTATGTGTGACGATCCTGGTGATCGCTGCCTTAAGCTATTATATTTACACGAAGATGATCGGCGGTTATTACTGTGTGATCTTTGAGATGGATGAGAACGGTGTTAATCATATGCAGATGGACAAACAGGTCGACATCAATAGAGCAATCGGTTTAATCACCGCCTTGGTCGGTGCTGCCACCAAGAGTATCGGTGCCGCCTCAGCAGGCCTTGCTTCCTACTACCATCAGGATCTTTATACCGATTTCTCTAAAGTAAGAAATATCATAGTCTTGCGTCAGAATAACACCATCAAGCTCAATCAGTTCCTGATTCATAATCAGGTCTATGCGGAAGATGAGGATTTTGATTTTGTCCTGGATTATATTATCGAACACTGTCCAAAAGCCAGAGTATCAGAATAATGGAAATAAGAATATGCGGGCTGATCTCTGCAGAGAATAACGAAGAGATCATCTCTGTATGCAGAGAAAACAACAAGGAATTAAAACTGTCGGAAGCCGTATTCAGGCTTCCTTTACACGTATTGGTAAAGGAACCTTTTGAAACAGATGATTATGAAAGAGTAAGGGATACGGTTTCGGCTTTTCTGTATAAAAAAGAACCTTTAAGATGTGAGATCGCCGAAGTAATAAAAACAGATAATAAGATCTTTCTGAGATTAAAGGGAGAGATCAAAAAGCTAAACAGAGAACTTGATGATCTGCTTTATGATTCATTCAAGACAGATAAGCGTGAATTGAAACATAATGTAATCTTATTTGCGGATGACAATGATGAATTAATTAACGAGATGTATCACAGACTGTCTTCACAGATAAAATCGAAGGAAATCATTATCGACAGATTTGTGATAAGTTCATCGGGATCTGGAGATTACTATATCGATTTATAATAAAAGCTCTGATTTGTATCAGAGCTCATTTATGAATTGGTGTATTTTGTTACTGAAGTTTCTTTACAGATGATGATCTGTCTTAATTCCGGCTGGTGCTGGATACAGGTGATAAGCGAGAGTATCCTGTCATCTTTGGAAAGGTGTTCACCTGAATCATATTCCGAGATGGAATTCATATATTCAATATACTCCTCGAAGAAACCCGGATCGGGATTGCCGTCGAAGTCCACATTCATATCAGTACGAAGCAGTTCCGTGTTGTATTCGTTATTGATATTGATGATGAAGACGTTGGTTACGGTATATTCTCTGATCTCGTTATCAAGGATCAGCTTCAGGGATCTGTTTGCTTCATAGTTTTCCTTTTCGAGCAGAAGATCCAGCGGTGTAAACTGCTTGCTTCCGGAAGGATCCCAGTCTCTGGCAAAGTGGTGACCGTAGATGATGATGTTCTGATCATTAATAGTATTGGCGTAATCCATGAAACATGATCCGCCTTCATCGTATTTATCCCACTTACCGGTTTTCCAGTTGGTCCAGATATAGACGTCGTTGCCGTTGTAATTTGTCGGATCGGTAACGAGCTGTCCTTCTTCGGTATAGAAGACATACATCTCACCATTATCTTTATAGACATCTTTAGCCTGGACAAACGGAACATTTATTAATCCTGAATCAAAGATGATGTTGCCTATATAATCGGAATTGATTTCTTTGTTTGCGAGCCATTCATTACGCAGTTCTTCCGGCATTGAATCATCTTTAGTTACAGGTTCTTCGATAACATCGGTTCCGGTATTATCGATAACATCAGCCGGTTTTTTATCCATTTGTGCAAAATATACCAGCGAAGCAAAAATCAATCCCACAAGGACGATGATTACAGAAATCATCACCTTTCTGGTTGTGTTTCTTTTGGATATTCTGACAGCGTGTTTCATGGAATGATTCTTCATCGGTTTCATTATAAAACAGAATAATATCGTAAATAAAAAGACTGTTTGTAAGTTAACAGTCTTTTGGGAATTGTTTATGCCAGTTCGTCGAAGTTAAACTCTTTGAGTGCTTCGAACAGGGCCAGAGCTTCTTCCTTATTCAGGGTAATGCCTTTCTGCATCTTATCTTCGGCTCTGTTCCATTTACGGATATCGAGTTTAGGTCTGCCGTTTTCACCGTAAGAGATGACATTGGCTTCACAGGTATAGTCACCGTTTTCGCTTAAGACAGCGATCTTATTATTGATTTCATATTTGAATTCTGCCATTTTATAAAAACCTCCTTTTCAATTATATATTTGTTTGTCTGAAAGAAGAAAGAGGCCAAAGCCTCTTGAAGATTATTTGCCTTTAAAACCGGTATGTCTCTGACCGTGGCTTCCCGAAGGTTTACTGCCGTGGGAAGGACCACCCGGTCTAGCACTTGAATGTGATCCGAAACCGGAAGGCTTATTCTGTGACGGCTTGTTTGAGTGTGTGCCGAAACCTGAAGGTTTATTTGAATGAGTACCGAATGAAGAAGGCTTCTTGTTGTTGAAGATCTGACCGAAAGGATAGAGCTGCTGTCTGACGGTAGGGTGCGGACGATGCTGCTGCATCTGGAAGGTCATATTACGCGGACGGATAACTCTTCTTACGTGAACCGGAGGTCTTCTTCTGGTGGTAAACAGAGAATGGAAGATCATTTGTAAAAGACTAGGTCTGCGAGGTTTGATGATGCTTCTCAAACGGTTTGTGGCACCTATCGTTGCCAGAACGATCGCTGCGGAAGACAGGAACGAACCATCGGAGTTGAACAGCGATGATGAAGAGGTATGACGGGAAATGTCTTCATATTCATCGTTGTTGGTTACTGCCAGTTCAACGCCGTATTCTTCAAAAGCCTGAGCGACGATAGCGGCCTGTTTAAGGGAAAGATTGCCTGCAATCTGAACAGGAATATTTCTGATCAGGTTATTGGCGGAAATCTCGGTGTAGCCTAAGACGTCCTGTAAAAGATCAATTACTTCCGTTTTGGAAGCAGATCCGATACCGGTGATATAGATCTTGTAGTCGCCGGTGTTGGAGGTGATGGATTCGGATACGGTATAGGATTTTACTTCATTACTGATGGCGGCTCCGCATCCCGGACAGAACGACATGTCGGATGAAACTTCTCTGCCGCAATATGGACAATATGACATAAGTTGTCCTCCTTTTCTGATTATTATTTTATATAAGAAATATGAAAATTATCTGAAATCTATAAGATAATTAAGGTATGCAGTCAATAAGAATAAGATTGGAAAGTATCACAAAACTCAAAACAGAAATAATCGTCAATGCGGCCAACAGCGAACTGATGATGGGTGGCGGAGTCTGCGGCTATATCTTCAGGGCAGCCGGAGCGGACAGATTACAGAAAGCCTGCAACGAGATCGGTTACTGTGAAACCGGAAGCGCCGTCATTACTCCGGGTTTTGATCTATGCAGGTATATCGTTCATGCGGTAGGTCCGGTATGGTATGGCGGCAAGAATAATGAACCTGAAGCATTATACAGTGCCTATCAGAGTGCCATGAAACTGGCTAAAGAATATAAATGTGCTTCAATCGGTTTTCCATTGATCTCAGCGGGAATATACGGTTATCCATTGAATGAGGCCTGGAAGATTGCGATCAGAAGCATCAGCGATTTCTTTAAGAACAACAAGGAATGCGATATCGCCGTGGAGTTTGCGGTACTGGATGATGATATCTATAAGCGCGGATGCAGAACGCTCGAAGAGATCGCAAAGGAATATCAGTGTGCCGTCAAGAGTGACTGGAAGACGGTTGAGATGCCTGAAAAGAATGAATGTTTTGAATTGAAGAAACATTTGTCGAAAAAGGATATCGATAAACTGAGACGCGGTCATATTCCCGAAGCGATGGAAGATAAGTGGTTCTACTATATGGAGGGCAATACCTTATTTGCCCACAGAAGCTGGACAGGTTACTGTATCTATATAGCTGAATTAAATGAAAATGGCAGACACAAGGTCATCGTTAACCGTGACAGCGAACAGTATACCTGTACGGATATTAAAGAAGATCAGGAAACCTTAAGTACATTATTGAGTATGTGGATCAGATATAACTGATCCGCTTTTTAAAAAGACAGACTTCAATGTCTGTCTCTGTATGCTTCAATACGGGTAAGAACATTTTCTTCCAGATTACGGTAGAAGAAATTGAGATTATACAGCTGATAATCACCCTGATGGAACGGAGCATTATTACTGTTATACAGATCATCCTGATTTTCGATCCCATAGACGATCAGTTTACCGCTGTTAATGTCGATATAAGCTCCGCAGTATTCCGGGATTTCGGAGGTGATCGATCCGTTAGGATCAGCTGAGGCATAACCCAGATTCTCCTGCTTCATAGCGATCTTATCCTCGGTTGTCCAGCTGAGCGGATTGATCGAATAGGAATATGTTTCGGATAATTCGGCTCTCTGGTCAACTGCACTGTAGCTGATTATGACACCCAGATCATCTTTACTTTGAGCCATCTGAAGTTCCGGATGGTTTTTAAGTATTTCATCCGTAATGCTTATACCGATCGCATAGACGGCGATCAGCTTCTTTTTAAAGGAATCATCTTTGGCATATTTTTCCAGAAGACTGATTGCGAGCTGTGCACCTTCACCATAACCGAAGATGATGAAAGGCCTGTTACTGTTGTAATGTTCAAGATAATACGCAAAGGCATTCTCAATATCGGCTAAAGCCCGTTTATAATACTCATCAGTTTTTTCCGGAACCGTAATGTTCATGGATACTAAACCGTCCTGTGAAAGATACGTGCCGATATTGGCCTGCCGGTATAGTGGTGCATAGACGTTGCAGTGTTCAGTGAAAATGCCTTCTTCCATTTTCAATACTCTGTTAAAACGGGAAACGGTACGATAGTTATTGACGTCTTCATTATCAGAAACAGTTGATTTGAGGTTGACCCATGGAAGGATAAAGAAAACATCCGTATCCTTATCATCCGAAGTTTCAAGCCAGTATTTCTCAAAACTGTAGTCTGTAAGAGTATCAAGACGTTTCATATCATAGACATAAACATTATGTCCGTCAGTAGTCACAAGCTGTCTGTTTTCTTTAATGAAAGTAAGACCCTTAAAGGCTTTATCACTTTCATATTCCTGAACAATATTCCACTCTACGCTGTTCATATTGACCTGATAACGGAAGAGACCTTCCTGAGCAGCCAGATAGATCCAGCCGTCATAATAGGAAATACCATTCACATGTTCAGGCGCATTGTTTAAAGTAATGGTATTGTTGTAATTGCCTTCAAGATCATACAGATATAAGGAACCGTTACTGTAGAGCCAGATCAGATAATAATCATCTTCAACAGTCAGACCGGCACATTCTTCAAGTTCGGTCTCATATGTTCTTTCGGCTTTGAGATTGTCAGAGCGGTAGATACTGATTACTATCTTGCCTGTATCTTCGGCTTTTTCTGCAACATAGATCTCGTTCTTATAGACATCTATATCAAAAATCTCGTTTTTTATTTCATTATCGGCAGTAAGTTTATGTTCACTGTCGCAGACTCCCAAAAAAGAACCCAGGACGACATATTCAATGGAATCGGAATAGGCAATACTCTGAATACCCGGAAGTTCGTACTGTTTGTTCAGTTTATAATCAAAACCCTTGACCAGGGCAGGATCATAGTCATCATCACCATAACCGTCAGGCAGGGTATTTTTCTTCTGACAGCCTATTAAAGCAGTCAGCAGTAATATGACAAGTAAAATCTTCGCTAATTTACTCATAGACATATATTATACATTACTTCAAATGTAAGACAAATGTAAGGATTCATTTACGTAATAACAATGTTATTGCAAAATAATTACATTGTTAGTATAATTAGAATAGGAGGAAGAATAAGCATGAGCAATTACGATTCTTCATTAACTGTCAGAACCAACAGCGGAATTAAAGATGACGCAAAGAAAATCTATTCCGATCTGGGTCTTGATCTTTCGACAGCCATAAATGTCTTTTTAAGAAAATCGATTGAATATGAAGGTTTTCCTTTTGAAGTCAGAAAAGTAAATCCGAACAGGATTATAGCTGCGGCTGATGAGGTAGATGTCCAAGATGAAAAAACTTCCACCGATGGGATCGAATCATACGAACAGATGGTGGAAGATTATTTCGATTAGTTTTTAACTGATTAGCTATTGAGGACGGGAATCGCCCCAGACAACGTAGATATCGACATTTGCGCCTTCAGTCATTTTCTGATATTCGGACATGAAGGTTTCCTGATCGGGATATTCATTATAGCTTAAACCGGCTATTGAATTAAGGAAAGTCACATTGTCTTCAACCGTTTCATAGCGTGTAAAGTACAGATAAGGATAATTTTCTTTCTCGATCTGTGGATCATTAGACGCAAAAGCGGAATAAATGATAAAGGAATCTCCGTTATATACCAGCAGTTCATAAAGCAGACCGCTGTCGATCGTATAACGCGCAATCGTGATGGAAGTATTCTGACCGTTATCTACTTCGTCCATGAAGGTTTCCCATAGATCATAATTGATGGTTTCGTCATTGGCGACGATCAGGATCCCATCTTCTTTGACAGGTTTACTTGGCAGAGAGATAAAATACGGCCTGATCGGATCTTCGGAAATCTCTTCGGGTTTTAAGGTGTCTTTTTTACCGCAGGCGCATAAGAGGACCAGCATTATTATCAGTAATATCTTTTTCATGTCATCCCTCCTCATCTATCATCTGTATATACAGGGTTAATCAGTCACAGAATATATATCTATTATAAATAAAGAGGTTTACAATGTTCAGAGAAATGTTGAGAAAGAAACAGGAACTGTCTGTTTCAGATTGTATAGCAATTTTAAAGAAAGAACCCAGAGGAGTACTGTCGGTTCTGGGTGATGATGACTATCCGTATGGGATGCCATTGAACCATTATTATTGCGAAGAGGATGGCAAACTCTATTTCCATGGCGGAAAGAGCGGACATAAGATCGATTCACTAAGAAAACATAATAAAGTATCCTATTGTGTCTATGATGAAGGTTTCCGCAAGGAAGGTGAATGGGCTCTGAATATAAAGAGCGTTATTATTTTCGGTAAAGTGGAGTTTATCGAAGATCAGGAAGAGATAAACCGTATTTCAAGATTATTGAGTTATAAGTTTACGGATGATGAAGAATATATACAAAAAGAAATCGAAAGATCAGGAAATAATACGCTGATGTTTGCGATAGAGATCGAACATATGACAGGAAAGATCGTTAAGGAGGCATAAGATGAACGAAAAAATAAACAGCGCTAAAGCACCGGCTGCAGCCGGACCTTATTCTCAGGCTATCAAGGCAGGAGATCTGCTTTTCTGTTCGGGCATGTTGCCGGTAGATCCCGAAATAAATGAACTTGTGGAAAACGATGTGGTGATTCAGAGCAGACAGATCTTTAAGAATCTGGAAGGCTTACTTACAGATGCGGGCTACAGTGTCGATGATGTGGTAAAGACGACCTGTTTCTTAACGGATATGAAGGACTTCGCAGCTTTCAATGAAGTATACAGTGGTTTCTTTACTTCCAAACCGGCCAGATCCTGTTTTGCAGTCAAAGAACTTCCTAAAGGAGCTTTAGTAGAAGTAGAACTGATCGCTTCAAAATAAAACAAAAGAAAAATACATCATTCAGAAATATGAACCTGGTGATGTATTTTTTTGTTTGTTCAGTTTATTTAAGTGATTTACCTGCTGAGAAAGCATCAGCTACCTTTTCACCGATTCCCATATAGACATTATTGAACGGATCAAAAGTGATAGGTCTCAGTTTATTCATATCGACTTTACCGTCAGTGATTACTCTTTCATCGGCACTCACATTGACGATCTCGCCGATCAGGATCCCGTCATCGAAACTCTTGACTTTACATTCAAGGGCTAACGGCAATTCATCGATCAGAGGGGCATTCACAAATTCACTCTTTGTGGCGTGGAAGCCGGCTCTGACAAACTTGTCGGGAACATTTCTTCCGGATTCGATCCCCACATAGTCACAGGCTGCCACATACTCTTCGGTAGCCATGGAGACGGTAAATGCGCCGGTCTTGGCGAAGTTATCGGTTGTCTTGTGTTCGGAGAGACTGATGGATATTTCCTTGAAATCGGTAGTGATTCCCCAGGCGGCGTTCATGGCGTTGGGAATGCCGTTTTCATCATAAGTCGCAATAATCAGTACAGGCTGCGGATACATAAAAGGTTTGGCTCCAAAATTCATTCTGCTCATAGTATTATCCTTTCTTTTTGATGTAAGTATCTTCTGTCTAAATCATAGCATGTACCGACATTTATATCTGATTCTTTTTCTATATAATATAAGAGTAAAGAAATGAGTATTATCTATTTCGACATCTGTTCAATACCATTATTCCTGATGATTCTGCTCATCTGTTACTCACGTAAGATGACCAAGGGAGCGGCGAACCAGCTGTTTATCGGACTGGTGTTTTTATCACTGTTCAGTACCATCGCCGACCTGGCAATGGAGATCACCAGTAATAACGCCCCTTTATCGCAGACAGGCTATATAATCTGCGTCGTTTCCACATATCTGTACCTATTTGCCAGAAACGCCACCAATGCCGTATTGCTGCTGTTCTTACTGGCTTTAACGAGGACGACCTTCCTGATCGAAAAGAAGTGGTCAAGATTCTTCTTCTGTTTACCATATGCCTGTATTCTGGGCATGCTGGCACAGAATCCGTTTACCCACAACGCTTTCACCGTTACTGCTGAGGCGGGTTACGCAAGGGCACCGTTAATGACGGCGTTCTATGTGATCGCTCTCTTATACGGTTTAGGCGGTCTGATCTACTGTATCTATTGCCGGCGTTATCTTCCTTTCTGGAAGTGGTCGGCTTTATTAAGTGTCTATATATTCGGCCATGCGGCTGTCATCATTCAGTTTTTCTATCCGGAACTCTTACTGGAAATGTTCTGTACCGCGATAGCGGAAATGCAGATAATGCTGACGATCATGAGACCGGAAGAGCGAATGGATGCCGAAGTCGGAATGCTGAGCTGGGCTTCTTATCAGACTGATTTACGCAATATTCTTCTTTCGGGTGAGAACGTTCAGATTGCTGTCATCAGGATTCCGAACTCTTTAGAACTGAGACATTATCTGGGTGAACATAATTACGTTGAATATATGTCAAAGATCGCTGACGGAATCAGGTCTGTCCACTGGCACAGCCGTCACCGTATCGAACTTTACTATGAGCGTCCGGGTATTTTATATCTGGTGTTAAATGCCGATGAAGCTAAAGTGGAAAACATTGAAGAACTCATTCTTTCAGGCACAGCCGAAAGTATCAGATCTTATACCGAGATGGGTGTGCGTTTTGAACCGCAGATCTGTCTGATCCACTGTCCGGAAGATCTTAATACTGCCGAGGAAATAATCTCTCTGGGACATATGTTCCATAAGTTAGGAAATTCCCAGAAATCATTATTCAATGCCAGCGAGATCGTTCATTCGCAGACTTTTGCGATTGAAGCAAACATCGAACAGATTCTTGATCAGGCTCTCAGAAATGATCATATCGAGATGTATTATCAGCCTGTCTATGATGTACACGCAAAGGCTTTCCGTTCAGCTGAGGCTTTATGCAGAATAATCGATCCGGTATACGGAATGATCTCTCCGAGTATCTTTATTCCGGCTGCGGAGACCGAAGGTTTTATTATTCCGCTCGGAGACATGGTTCTGAATAAGGTGTTCCGTTTTGTCTCAGAGAATGATCTTAATACACTGGGACTTGATTTCATTGAGATCAACTTATCGGTAGCTCAGTTAATGGAGAGAAGTCTGCCTGATAAAGTTTCCAGACTGCAGAAGACTTATGGTGTTGATCCTGAAACCATCAACTTTGAAATAACGGAACTGAGTTTTGAAAACATCAGTGACATCATGATCCGGAATGTCAATAAACTGATTGAAATGGGCTACAGTTTTGCGCTGGATGATTATGGAACAGGTTATTCCAATATCCAGAGAATCAACCATATACCTCTGGAATTCATTAAAACGGATAAGACGATGCTGGATGAAGTCCAGACCGATAACGGAAGAAAGATCCTGGAATATACGATCAGGATGATGCAGAGTATCGGCAAGAAACTCGTAGCAGAAGGCGCAGAGACTGCCGAAGAAGTCGAGATCCTCAAGAAGATGAAATGTGACTATATCCAGGGATTCTATTTCTCCAAACCTTTACCGGTATCCGAATTCATCGCTTTCCTTAATCAGAACAATAAACAAAAATGAAGTTACCGGAACAGAACGGATACAGCGAAAAAGATCTTAAAGACGCCGAAGAATTCAGAGCCAACATACATAGAGAAGCTCTTGAAAAAATAAGAAAGATCGACCCGGCAATCGAAGCAGTCATTGATCATAATTCAATCTATGATTATTTTTCTTACCGATGGGATTATCCGGGAGAGTGGTATCTGATGGTTTCGATACCTGAGAAATTCAAAAGCCGTGATGAACTTGTTTATTCGATCATTACGGATACGATAGACTATTATCACAGAAGGAAAAGATAGAAATGTTTGCTGACTACCATGTGCATTGCGAGTTCTCGGATGATTCCAGAGAATCAATGGAGAATCAGATCAGAAAAGGTATAGAACTCGGACTTGAGGAGATCTGTTTTACCGATCATGTGGATTACGGGATCGAACTGGACTGGGATGATCCAAGAGGCATCGAATGGCGAAGCGGAGATGGGATGTCCTACAGTATCGATGAAATGGATCCGCTGGCCAACGTCAATTATCCCGAATACTTTGGCAAGCTTCTACGCATGAAGGCAACTTACGGAGATAAGATCACTATCAGAACAGGCCTGGAATTCGGAATCCAGTCTATTACTGTCGAACAGTACGAAAAGCTGTTTGAAACATACAGGAAGGAACTGGACTTTGTTCTGTTTTCCATGCATCAGGTAAACAACCTGGAATTCTGGACGCAGGATTTCCAGAAGGGAAAGACTCAGAAGGAATATAACGAAGAATACTATAAAGAGATCCTTAAGACCATGAAACTGTTTAAAAACTATTCTGTACTGGCTCATCTGGATCTGCTGGTACGTTATGACAAGGCAGGAATCTATCCATTCGAAAAGGTCAAAGATATCATTGCGGAAATTCTTAAACAGGCGATCAGAGATGATAAGGGCATTGAAGTGAATACCTCTTCTTTCCACTATGGTCTATCTGATACCCAGCCAAGCAGAAACATCCTGAAGCTTTATAAGGATCTCGGCGGAAGGATCATTACCGTAGGATCCGACGCCCACAGAACAGAATATCTGGCCGATCATATCAGAGATGTTTATAACATATTGAAAGATGAGATCGGTTTTAAAGAAATTACAACTTATGATCATATGAATCCGGTGTTTTATCCGCTATAAAAAAAGGAAATAGAATTATGTTACAGTTCACCGAACAAACAACAGCAGATGGAAAGCATATCCTGGGATGCAGACCTTCAATAATGGAGGATGTTCCGGTGATTATGGAAGGTGTAGCCTACGCAAAAGAAACATTAAAGAAATGGAACGTCAGACAATGGCAGGGTTCATATCCCGAGAGGGAGGATGTTGAAAACGATGTCGTATTAAAGCGCGGTTATACTGTAACCTGTGACGGAGAAGTTGCGGGATACTTTGTTGCGACGATCACAGAAGAACCGATATTCAATGCGATCTATGACGGAAACTGGTCAGATGATCAGCCTTACTGTACGCTTCATCGTTCGCTGGTTACGGAAAAATTCCGCCATTCCGGTATTGCTGACTACATGATGAAGTGTGTTGAAGAGTATGCTGTATCAAACAACGTTTCTTATATACGGTCTGATACGCATGCGGATAATAAACCGATGAATGATCTGTTTGTCAGATCAGGTTATAAATACTGCGGCAAGGTCATGTATCCTGAAGATTTCAGGGATATTGACCGGGCCAGAATCTGCTACGAAAAGAGACTATAAGATATATGAAAATCTCACAGAACATTATCAGCATTTATCTGAAGCTTCCGCGCAAGCCAAAAGCAGTTAAGGGAAAAATCAATGTCGCCTGCATAGGTGACAGCCTGACCAGAGGAGCCGGTGTCAGAGGTAAAAAGAAACTGACATGGGAGTATTTCCTCAATGAAAAACTGGGCGAAAGATACAATGTCATTAACTGCGGTATCAGCGGCTGTACATTACAGAAGGAAGGCGACTGTCCGTATGTAGACAGCACGCTTTTTCCTTACACTCTCGATCTGAAGGCAGACATCTATCTGGTGATGCTGGGATCAAACGATACAAAACCGCAGAACTGGAACGAAGAAAACTACAGAAGACAGCTGAAGGATTTCTTAAAAGGATACATGTCTCTTGATAATAAGCCAAGAGTCATCGTCATGATTCCGGTGGAGTGTTATCCCGAAGGAAGCACCGGTAAGGTAGCCTTCAATATCAATAAGGACGTTATCGATAATGTCTTACCTAAGATTATCAAAGAAACAGCAGAAGAACTGGATATTGAAACGATCGATCTGCTGACTCCTACGATCAATCATGAAGAATGGTACGCTGACGGTGTTCATCCAAACGGCGAAGGTAACCGTTATTTAGCTGACTTTATTTTTGAACATCTGAAATAAGCGGAGGCAGATATGCAGTTTCATGATTTTGGCAAGACGACAGGTAAAACGGTAATGGTCATGCACGGAATGTTATGCGACTGGCAGAAATTTCGTGAGATCTTTAAACCGCTTGAAGAAGAATATCATGTGATCTATCCGGCTATGAACGGATGTTACGAAAATGCCCCTGATTTTAAGAACTTTGAAAATGAATGTATAGAAATAGAAAAGTATGTCAAAGAAAATCATGACGGGAAACTGGATGCCGTGATCGGTATTTCGCAAGGCGCAACACTGATGGCTGTTATGCTTTCGCGTAACAATGTCAAAGTCGACAAGGCGATCTTTGACGGAATCTATGTGGCTCATCAGGGAAAGCTCTGCGCCAGACTGGCTCTTAAGGCTTTTACCAGGATGCAGAAAAACGGCGGTATACCTTCAAAAACATTTATAAAAGCCCTTCCTCTGATGGGACTAAATGAAAGTGATCTGGATGAATTCAAGCTTATGTATTGGAATTCAAGTTATGAAAGCATGAAGGCCAATCTCTATGAGAACTATACATACAGAGTTCCCGATGATTTTAAGATCGATGATACGAAAGTATATCTGTGGTGCGGAAGCAGAGAACCGTATGCGAAGAAATCGCATAAGATCCTGAAGAGTCATATTGCAGATTATGAAGAAACGATATTTGAAGGATACGGACACGGACAGAAGATGTTCAGAGATACGGATGATTATTTAGACAGAATCAGAAACATCATAGGATAAAAGGATAATCAGATTGAAAACACTTTGTAAGACATCGATATTTCCGGCCTCAAGAGACATAGTTTTCGCCAAACTGCAGCAGCTGGAGACTTTGCAGTATATTGCCGCGCCTTATGAGACATTTACTCCGACAGATCCGGATAATCTTATCTGGACAGTAGGCAGTACTACTTCCTATCGTTTCCGTCTTTTCGGTTTCATTCCATTTGGAACGCATACGATCCATATCGAACGGTTTGATAAGGACATGGTCAAGAGTAAAGAAGGAAACGAACATGTTCCGGTATGGAATCACACCATCTATCTGAAGGAAAACGAAAACGGAACAGAATACACAGATAAAGTTGAAATCGATGCAGGATGGAAGACACCGTTCATCTATCTGTGGGCCAAAGCCTTCTATGCTCACAGACAGCGGAAATGGATAAAAATATTGAAAGCAACTCAATTATAATTAATACGGAGAAATGGTATGAAAAAATTATTCTTATTACTTATTGTATTGCTGGTGCTGGTCGGATGCGGAAACAAAAACGAAGAACCGACACCATCACCTGAACCTGATCCTCAGCCGGAACCTACTGCTGCAGCTGAACCAAGAGTGATTCCTGATGATATCTTTGAATGGCTTGATGGTAACTGGCAGCTTTCCACAAGAAGTGAAGACACCAATATGACGGTAACACTTACTTTTGATGCAGCTTTAAAAACCGTTAAGATCCTAAGAAACGATGGTGAATATATCGTCTGTGATATGGAACTGATCGATTCGTATGAGCCGTTAAAGAACGATGGATTGCTTTTTAAGTTCAAAGAAGCTTCTGATTTCTTTATTACAACTTACGGTACATCCGAATATATGTATCAGTCATATATGCAGTTCTTTACCGGTTATTTTGAAGATCAGGATTTCCTGATTTTAAGAGAAATGGGTAACGGCATGTCGGTCATCGATATGGATGCTCTGGGAAGCTATGAGAAAATGGCCGGTGATTACGGCTGGATGTTTATAAGAACTGATACAGGCAACAAATTCCCGACCCTGACCGACAACGAAGCATTAAAGATCAAAGACGGAAAATTCTATGCCTACTGCTGGGCCAGAGGTGATACCTATCTCTTACAGAAGGTAGAAGTTCTGGAACAGGAAGAAGAGTGGTATGAGGATTTTGTGGTTAAGGCGATCAGAGTTATTCCTGATGAAACTGAATATAAATACACAGCCTTCCTTTATGGCGGCGAAGCTTTCCCGTATGATATGAGACCGGGTCTTGTGAAGGTCAGTGTAAGTAATGGCGCAATCTATGATCTAAGAGAAATCGCTTATCTGGGTTATGGCGCCTATGACGGAGAATAAAGCCAAAGCATTATAAGAATAGAGAGTAAAAAAGACACCCAAGAAGACAGAGATCAATGTTGCATAAAGGTGTCTTTTAATTATTTGAAAAATAAAAATACCATAATTATGGTATAATATGACCATAGAGGTAATTATATGCCACAGATCATTCCAATTAAAGAATTTAAAAATACTAATGGCATATCCGAAATGTGTAACAAAACAGACAAACCTATTTTTGTGACAAAAAACGGTTATGGAGATTTAGTGATCATGAGTATGAAAACTTATGAAGAAAGAATGGCTAAACTTGAACTTTATGAACAGCTTTCAATATCAGAAGCACAATTTGAAAAAGGTGATACTCTTGACGCCAGAAAAGCGCTATCTGATATAAAGGAGAAACAATAATTTGTTTCATATATTTTTCACAAAAAATATGAAATAATTAAATCAATCATTAAGGGTATAAAATACGATCGGGGGAGAACTGTGTAAATGACAGTTCTTTATTCGTTTTATGAGAGGAGTATAGCGAAATGAAAAAAATACTGTTAACTTTATTTGCCGTGATCTTTGTCTTGTGCGGCTGTACAAGCAAACCGCAGGGTTCAGGCAGCAGTTATAAACCATCAGGTGGAACGGTCACAGTTCCAAATAATGATGCATACAAGTTCTCACCGTTCTATAAACTGGATGTGGAAGATGAAAACACCATCACAAACCTGCAGATCATTACGAAAGATAAATACGATCTGAGCAGGATCGACAGTATCTACCAGTTTGACACCAAAGCGGAAGTAAATGAAAAAGGTCTGGATGGATTGAATATTTCGACCAGCGGTCAGTTCTCAGCCAAGCAGTTTGAGCAACTTGCTAAACAGATCAAGGAACTTGCCGGTAAGAAGAAGGTTTATGTACTGGATTTAAGGAAAGAGAGCCATTACTTTTTAAACGACATCGCAGTAAGCTGGTATGAGTTGCATAATCTGGGCAGCGAGAAAACAGATATTGATGATATTATCGCTGAGGAAGAAGAAAGATTCTCGGGATTAAAGGGTGAAACGATCACGGCTTATGTCGAGGCAAACGATGATAAGAGCGATAAGTCTTCTGAAATCAAAGTCGAAAGTATTATGAGCGAAAAAGAACTGGTTGAGAAAGCCGGATTCACCTATGTGAGACTTCCTTTAAGTGACCATAACTGGCCTGATGAAGGACAGATCGAAGAATTCATTGATTTTGTGAATTCGATCGATAAGGATAATGCCTGGATCCATATCCACTGTGATGACGGTAAAGACAGAACAGGAACGATCGCAGCTATCTATGACCTGATCAAGAATCCTGAACTGACGATGGACGAATGGTACTACCGCAGCGCCAGTTTAGGCTATAACTATCTGGGCTATGTACCTAAAGACAAGTCCACTTTTGACTATAAGATGTATCTGGAGAAAGCGGATATGTCTCCGAAACTCTATGAATACATCGAAGATAACGTCAAGAGTAATTTCAAGAAAGCCTGGGAGGAGTGGCTGGAAGAGACCTATAAGTAATGAAGATCGAGATCAAGGAAAGAGGAAGCAGAGAATACTACGATGAACTTCTCTATGTTTCCGCAAGAAGAAAAGAGATTCAGAAGAATCCGCATAAAAAGATCGAAAGCTTTACCGGCTATATGACCAGATATAATCTGCTGGCAGCAGGCAGTATCGTTTTTATGATCGTCTGTGCCTTTGTGTTCAATAATGTCATATTTCTGTTTATGGGAATAACGGCATTTATATTACTGATCATCGGACTGATCTCTATGAGAAACGGAAAGAAGGGTATTGAACAGTTTCTGGAAGAAAAAGGCACCAAGCTCATAACCATTGATGAGAACGGTCTGGAGTTTGTCGATAATGAAAAGAATATCATCATGAAATGGGATGATATTCTTAACGTTATCGTGAATAATTATTCGATCTGTTTCTTTCCTCAGATCCTAAGCAATACCATCATATCTCTGACCAAGGATCACCTTGAGGAGATAAAGGAAGCGTTAAGCTTCTATGGAAAATCAGATCTGCTGATAGACAACAGTTCTTTATATTAAAATTTAATGTTTTATATCGTGTACTACTTCAACGATATCTTTGGCGGCTCCGAGGCCGTCTTTCTTTTCGTGCATTCCGGCATCAGGATCAAGTGCGGTTTTGATCGAATCGACATCATTCACCAGACCGACTACTTTACCGACTTTATCAAAGCCCAGGATATAGGCGATATCGGAGATGACGGTTGCGGTCGAGTTGACATTGAGTTCTCCTTCTTCGATGGTCGATTTGATGTCTCTGCCTGAAACATAGACATTGATGACTGTGGAAACACCAGGTATGCCTAAAAGATCAGCTATCGTCCCGATGGCGTATAATGCTTCATCGGATTTGAGATCAGGTTTTTCAATCGGCAAGATCAGTCTGGTGAGAACGGCATATTTATCCTCGCCGCCGAATGGCACATAGTTAAGGATCTCTTTATCTTTTTTAAGCTGTTCGAATCTTTCTTTATTCTCTTCCAGCATCTCCGGGATAACGCACAATCCGATCGTGCGGTCTTTGAGAGCTTCCTTTTTCTTTTCCAGCACTTCATCTAGAGCCTCATCACTTAAGATATCGATGATAATAAGATCAGGTTCGTTTTCTTCAGCTGATTCATCAAGTTCTTCAAAATCACAGGTAACGACCTTCAGATAAGGCCTTGCCTTCAGCATCTCAATTACTTCTTCATCTTTGCCGGCTATCAGAACGGTCTTGTTTTCAAACTCAAGTTCGATCTTCTCTTTTTCCTGTTCGATTGCTTTTTCAACGTTTTCCTTACCGAACTTTCTGAACAGGACATAAACGACGGCAGCCAGAGCGACAGCTGCACCGATTCCCATTTCGATCAGAACAGTCGGATCTTTATGCGGAATTATCTGAGTGATCTTTTCACCGCAGAGGGAACAGACTTTTGATTCTTCACCGTCAATGAAATAACCCGCTTCCTTTACAACAGTCCATTCTTCGGGATACTGATGACCTTTCTTTTCGATCGTTTCCTTGATGGTTTCTCCGCACACTGTACATGTGGCTTCTTTCAAGCCATCCTCTGTACATGTGGCTTCCTTGATGGTTTTGAATTCGCCCGGTTTATGACCTTCAGGCGGAAAGACCTTGTTTACTTCCTTGCCGCAGTTCTTGCAGAAGCCTTTCTTGTATCCGGCTTCAAGGCAGGTCGGCTCTTTCTCTTCGAATTCAAAATCATGGCCTAAGGCTTTGATCTTTTCCGTATAGGTTTTCTTGCATCTTGAGCATTCAAAAACTTTTTCGCCCTCTTCCAGACATGTAGCTTCTTTGGTTACCTTGTATTTATAGTCGTGTCCTAAGGCTTTGATGGTTTCTGTATAACTGTCACCGCAGCGTTTACAGATATATTCGACACGGCCTTCTTCCGTACAGGTTGCTTTCTTGATTTCTTCATCATAATCATGTCCAAGCGGTCCAATTCTGACTTCAAGGTTTTCCACAGCACCGCAGTTGTAGCAGGAACAGTTAGCGATAGCACCTTCCGTACAGGTAGGCCCATTAGGAGTTTTATAGAAATCAATTGTCAGTTCGTGTCCACAATTTGGACATGTGCCAGCTGAAATGTCGTCGGAATGAATATGAAAACAATGTTTCTCGGACACAAAAGGAAGTAGCACAATAAAACTGATGGCAATCAATAGAACCAGAATGTTGTTTAATATTTTCTTCATTTTCTCTAATTCTATTTTAGCAACTCTATATTTATTAAAAACAACATATTTATATATAATATATGGAAAGGGGTATATTATGAGCGCTAATGATACTTTTGTAAAGACCGTCTGGATGATCATGGACGAACTCCAGAATGCCGGTCAGATGGAGAATGCTTTACAGTTGATACTGGAAAGACTTTGCGGTGAGTTTAACTGCGCTGAGGCTTCGATCTGGTTAAAGCACGAAGCTGATCAGAAATGTTATATGATTGCCTCCAAAGGCAATGAAGACAACACCGGTATTTCGATCGGTTTTAATCTGGGTCTGATCGGAAAGGTTTCGATGTCGGGTGAGACCGAATATGTCAAAGACTGTAAGAATGATAACCGTATCGATCAGAAGAATGCCCATCTCTATGGCGACAACTGTCTGGCTATTCCTTTAAAAACCCCTTACGGTGTCATGGGTTGTGCCTTGCTGATCAACCGTGACACGGTGTTTACCGATGAAGAAGTAAAATCACTGGAGAACGCATTTGCGGTCATCGCTCTGGATCTGGAAGATAAGGGTTTCTCCTTTGATGTGAATACGGGCAGAAAACCTCTGGTTTCCTTAAAGGGTGTAATCAAGGAATTCATGTCCGGTGAAGAATTAAACAGAATCCTGAAGGGCATCGATCTGGATGTCTATGAAGGCGAACTGCTGGTAGTATTGGGTGAATCGGGTTGTGGTAAATCTACGATGCTTAATATCATCGGTGGTATGGATAAGGCTACCCAGGGTCAGCTGATCGTAGAGGGTAAGGACTTCTCTGATCCGAGTGAAGCTGAACTGACCGATTACCGCCGTGATTATATCGGTTTCATTTTCCAGTCCTATAATCTGATGCCTAACCTGACGGCCTTGGAGAATATCGAATTCATTGCTGAGATCTCCAAGCATCCGATGAGCTCAAAGGAAGCTCTGGAGATGGTCGGTCTGGCTGATCGTGCAGACCGTTATCCTAGTGCTTTGTCCGGTGGTCAGCAGCAGCGTGTCTGCATTGCGCGTGCCATCGTCAAGGATCCGAAGATCATTCTGGCCGATGAGCCGACAGCGGCTCTGGACTTTACGACCGGACAGGGTGTATTGAAGGTCATCGAAAAAGTAGTTAAAGAAAAGAAGACGACTGTCATCATGGTTACCCACAACGTGGAGATCGCCAAGATGGCCGATCGTGTCATAAAACTGAAGAACGGACTGATATCCAGTATCCGTACCAATTTCCATCCGTTACGTGCTGAGGATCTGAACTGGTGAGAAGAGTTGCGACTATTGATGCGTTCAGGGGCATACAGAAGCGTTTTGTATCCTTCCTGTCGATTGTGCTGATCGTCATGCTGGGAACAGCGGGTTTTTTCATTACGCAGTATCTGAAGCTGGGTATGCAGGAAACCGCAATCGATTATTACGCAGATTATAATTTCAAAGATATGCAGATGATTTCTTCACTGGGTATAACGGATGATGATGTGGAAGAAATCAGAAATACACCGGGCGTTGAGGATGCGGAAGGCGTGGTACTTCTTAACGGTAAATATACCTATAAGGGCGATTCCAATAATATCGTGATCATTTCCGAATCGGAAAGAATCAGTATGATAGAGCTCGTTGAGGGCAGAAATGCCTCAGCGGCCAACGAATGTACGGTCGGTGCCGATATGGCCAAGCATTTCGGAATGGAGATCGGAGACCGTATCGATTTAAGTGCTTCATTCAATAACAGCGAAGTCCTGCTGAACAAGACTTTTACGATCGTCGGTCTGCATAATCATCCTGACTACATCAGAACCAACGGAACCTATGCCATCGTATTAAGCAAGAAGGCTTATGATCAGGATGTTCTGAATAATCTGTATACCAGAGTATTCATTACGACCGAAAAGGATAAGAGGTATTCGATTTTCTCCAATGAGTATTTTGAAGACCAGGCACAGTTAAAGAACCGTCTGGAAGTTTTAGCCAGAGATCTGGAGCTTTCTTCGATCAAATATATGCAGAAGCTGGGCAACGATATGATCGATGAGAAGTGGGCAGAGGCCAAGAAAGAACTTGATAATGCGCAAAGCCAGATCGATGAAGGTACGGAGACGTTAAACAGAGAACTTTCATCGGCTCGTTATCAGATCAATGTCGGTCAGAACACACTGAATGAAAGCTATGACAAGCTGATCGATGCACAGATCCAGATCGAAGCCGGTCAGAATGAACTGGTAGCAGCCATGGCTTCATATAATACGATCAAATCACTGCTTGATGCGACAGGCATTTCGCAGTCAACGATGAGGAATAAACTCAATGAATTAAGAGATAATGCGCAAGCGGCTATCGATGCCTTGGAAACCGGAGACCGCACTGTCATTACCGAAAAGCTTTTAAATCTGAGAGTAAAGATCCTCGAAATAAACAGAGACTATATCGGTATCCTGACGGTTATCGATTACTATACAGGTCTTAATACCCAGAATATCTTCAATGCTTTGGATGCCATTGTTGCGGTAATTCAGAAATTAACTGCTGATGATGTAATTTCTGAGGAACAGAAGGCTGAAGCGAAGAATACCGTACAGTCGATCTATGATGCGGCCAATAAGGCGCTCAATGGACTGAATAAATTCGATAATGCGGCCAAGCAGATCGAAGACGCCAAGGAAAGACTGAATGATGCGAAACAGGAACTGGCTGACGGCTGGAAACAGTATGAAGCCGGCAAGTCCCGTTTAAGTTCAGCTCAGGCACAGATGAACAGCGAGAAGGCCAAGGCTGAGGAACAGATCGCAGATGCGAAAACTTTACTTGATGAAAAGACCAAGGAAGCTGAGGTGGCTATTCAGAATGCCCGTGATCAGCTGGAAGATATCCAGTGTACCTGGGTGGTAACGGACCGTCATGCCGAAGCGGGTTATGTGGAACTGGTAAACAATATCGGTGCTTTCGCCAATGCGGGAACGGTTTTCGGTATCCTGTTTGCGTTTGTCGGCGGTCTGGTCTGCTTTTCGACTCTGATCATCATTATCGAAGAAGAAAGAAAGTATGTCGGTACGGCCAAGGCTTTCGGTTTGAAGAATAACGAAGTTTTAGGCAAATATCTGCTGTTTGGTGTGCTGTCAGTCACTTTGGGTTGTATCTTAGGTGTACTTGTTGCCTACTTTGCGACCGATGTGATCCAGCTGGCGATTGCCAATACAGGCATGTTTAACTTCGGCAGAGCTAAGACCGTCATCAATGTGCCTATTACGCTGATGGTCTGTGCCGGAATCATCATCATGGCGGCAACCGTTACGGTATTATCTTGTACGGGCCTTTTAAGAAGCCCGGCTTCAGCGCTGATGAAGGGTCAGGTAATAACCAAGAAGAAGAAAAAGAAAGAAAGCAGGAATGCCAACAGAGGAACGCTGTATTCAAGACTGATCGTCAGAAACGTTCTTAATGATAAAGCCAGAGTTATTATTTCGATTATTATCGTTGCCGGATCGGTACTGATCGTCGGTTCGGGTATTACGATCAAGGAAGGCTTTGTCCAGATGCAGCAGCGTCAGATCAAGGATATCTTCAGATATGATGTCAGAATTGATTTTAATGGTGAACTCTCCGATGAGAAGTTAACGCAGATCGAAAGAGTGCTCAACCGCAAGAATGTCTTCTATACTTATGCTTCATATTACGGAAACTATTTCCGTAACGGAGATAATCTGGATGGTGTCAATCTGATCGTTGCCAACGCTAAAGAAATCAATAACTTCATCAACATCAAGGATCCTGTCACCGGCAAGGCAATGGAACTGCCGGAAAAAGGTTTCCTGGCTCAGAACAAGCTGACCGAGGTCCTCAACCTTAAGGAAGGTGATACCTGGGTATTGTATGACGGCAGTCTGAATAAACATTACATCAGCTACAGCGACGACTTCCTCAACTATGTCGGAAGAGTCATCATGATGTCCAATGAAGCCTATGAGAAGGCGTTCAATAAGGAAGCTGTTCCTAACTGCATCTATGTGAACTTAGATGGTGCGGATTATGATGCGCTGACTTCGGAACTGCTGATGATCGATGAGAATCTGTCGTTTGATCAGCCTTCGGCGATGATCACGAAGTTCAAACCGGTTACCGCATTATATGACATAATTGTCTATGTCATGATCGGTATTTCGATCCTGATGTCGTTCATGATCCTGACCAACCTGGCAAACATCTTCATCAACCGCAAGAAGAAGGAACTGATCGTCATGAGAATAAACGGTTTCTCAGTCTCCAGAACCAAGAATTATCTGGCCAGAGAGACGATTGCGACGACGATCATGGGCTTAGTACTGGGTGCGGGCATTGGAATCGCGGTCTTTGCGAAGATGGTTCTCAAAACGATGGAAGGTAAGAATACCCAGTTTGTCAGAGACGTGAATATAAAAGCCTGGCTGATCGCGGTCAGTCTGGAGGCGATCTTTGCGTTAGTTATCTACATTCTGGCGTTCAAAAAAGTGGAAAAACTCAATTTCCGTGAAGTATCATAATATTAGATACGTATTTGAGTATAAAAATAATATTTATTGAGGAGGTTGTTTAATGGAAATCAATAAAAAATTGGAAGAAGAAGTACTCAGTATCGAGCTGGTAGGCAGACTTGATACGACTACTGCTCCGGAACTGGAAACAGAACTCAAGAGCAGTCTGGAAGGTGTAAAAGAACTGGTCATCGATCTTAAGGATCTTGATTACATTTCTTCAGCCGGACTCAGAGTCTTACTGTTTGCGCAGAAGACCATGAATAATCAGGGCACAATGAAGGTTACGAATGCGAAACCGGAAATCATGGAAGTATTTGAGATTACCGGCTTTACCGATATCCTGACCATCGAATAAGTCTATTACACAAAACACGAATGCAGAAGGAAAACGGTTTGATTAAAACCGTTTTCCCCTGTATAAGCATTTATGAAACGATCGGAATATCCGATGGTTTCTGCGGGAATTAAACAATATGCAAGAATTAATGGAAAGAACCTTTGACGCCAAAGACGAACAGCTTCACGAAGTTATCTCTTTTATCGAAGAAGGCCTTGAGCAGCATGATGCGGGTATGAAAGAAATCATGGCTGTGACGGTTGCGGTAGAAGAGATGTTTGTGAATGTCGCCCATTATGCCTATGAGGGCGAAGAAGGCTACTGTACAGTCTCCATGCGTTTTACAGATAATGATGTGGAAATAACACTGAAAGATAAGGGTATACCTTTTGATCCTCTGGCCAAGGAAGATCCGGACATCAACTTAAGTGCCGAAGAAAGAGCGATCGGAGGTTTGGGTATTTATATGGTCAAGAACACCATGGATGACTGTTCTTATGTCAGAGACGGTGATGAGAACATCTTTACGATGAAAAAGACCATCAGAAAATAATGTTATTGAGGAGAAATAATCTATGAACAGTACTTTTGAAAACAATGTCCTGACTATCTATCCGGAAGGCAATATCGATACGACCAATGCGGAAGAAGTAGGCAAGGAATTTGAGGAGATCAGAGCTGCCCATCCAGAGGGAGCGGTCGTTCTGGATATGGATAATCTTAAATACATTTCCAGTGCGGGCTTGAGACAGATCCTGAAGTTCAAGAAGAGAGAAAAAGAGTTTTCGATCATCAACTGTTCATCGGAAATCTATGAAATCTTTGAGATCACCGGTTTTGCGGAAATGATGGATGTCAGAAAAGGATACCGTCATGTGTCCGTTGATGGCTGTGAAGTAATCGGCGAAGGTTCCAACGGTGTCGTTTACCGTCTCAATCCGGATACGATCATCAAGGTCTACAAGAACAACGATGCGTTGGAAGACATCAAGCGTGAAAGAGAACTGGCCAAGACCGCTCTGGTCTTAGGTGTCAATACAGCTATTCCGTTTGATGTAGTCAAGGTCGGAGATAAATACGGTTCCGTCTTTGAACTGTTAAGTGCGAAATCACTGACCAAGCTGATCATTCAGGATCCGGAAAACAAGGAAAAGTATGTGAAGGTCTTTGCGGATATGCTGAAGGAGATTCACGGTACGGAAGTAAAGCCTGGTATCCTGCCTTCAGGTAAACAGACGGCTTTAGGCTGGGCTGAATGGTTAAAAGACTATTTACCGGAAGAGACTTATACAAAGCTTCACAAACTGATCGAGGATGTCCCTGAAAGCAATCATATGCTTCACGGTGACTACCATACCAGCAACGTTCACTATGCCAACAACGAAGCTATCCTGATCGATATGGATACTCTGGCTACAGGTAATCCGATCTTCGAATTCGCTTCGATCTATCTGGCATATAAAGGCTATGGTGAACTGGATCACGCTGCCGTCGAAAAATTCCTGAAGATCGACTGGGATACAGCTGATTATGTATTGAATAAACTTGTGGATCTCTATTTTGAAGACAAAGATGATGATTATAAGAAAGAGGTTATGGAGAAAGCCAGAGTCATCGGCTATACCAGAGCTTTAAGACGTACGATCAAGCGTACACCTGATCAGACCGAACTGATCGATTACTATAAGAAGCAGCTGATCGAGTGCGTAGATAAAGTCGATTCACTCGCTGTCTAAAAACAACCGTCAGAAATGACGGTTTTTATATGGTCTATAATAGAAAACGAAAGATGTACATATAATCATAAATCCGGGAGGACACAATATGAGACAGGTATTTCCGTTTAACGACTGGTACTACAAGGATTCTTTTAGTAATGACGATCTGAAAAACGAAAGTTTTAAAGACTTTAAAAAAGTCACAATACCTCATACCAATAAAGAGATCCCTTTCAACTATTTCGATGAAAAGGAAACCATGTTTATATCATGTTACAGAAAGAAGATCATATTTAAACCGGAATGGAAAGATAGAAGAATATTTATTAAATTTTATGGTGTTTCCAGTGTTGCGGATGTCTATCTTAACGGAAAACACCTGGGCTGTCATAAGGGTGCCTACACGGCTTTTGAATACGAACTTACCGGATATCTGCATAAAGATAAGGATAATATCATAACAGTCAAAGTTGATTCAACAGAAAGAAATGACGTTCCGCCTTTCGGTCATCTGATCGATTATCTGTGCTATGGGGGTATCTACAGAGATGTCGAACTAATCGTGAGTGATGATATCTATATCAGGGATATGCATCTTACACCGCTGGATGTCTTAAAAGAGAATAAGAAACTTGCGGTTAAGCTGTATCTGGATTCACTGCAGGCCGTTAAGAATGCACAAGTAAATATTTTATTCAACAAAGAAAACAGATCTTTTATTGCCGATGTGAAAAAAGGCAAGAATACTGTGGAATTTGAACTGGATGATCTGAAAGCTGATTTATGGAGTATCGATAATCCGGTTCTGTATGAAGTGGAAGTTGAACTTAACGGAAATATAATTAAAGATAAAACAGGATTCAGGACTGTAAAATTCCTGCCTGACGGTTTCTATCTGAACGAAGAGAAAATAAAACTCTGCGGTCTTAACCGCCATCAGTCATATCCTTATGTCGGATATGCGATGCCAAAAAGAGCTCAGGAAAAGGATGCGGAGATCCTAAATGATCTGGGAATTAATATTGTCAGAACCAGTCATTATCCGCAATCCAGATATTTTCTGAACCGCTGTGATGAATTGGGTTTACTGGTTTTTGAAGAAATACCGGGCTGGCAGTATATCGGTGATGAGAAGTGGAAGAAACTGGCGCTTAAGAATGTGGAAGACATGATCAATGAAGGCTACAATCATCCTTCGATCATCTTATGGGGTGTCAGAATCAATGAATCGGATAATGATTTTGATTTTTATGAAGAAACAAACAGAATAGCTCATGAGCTGGATAAGACCAGGCCAACCGGCGGGGTCAAGTATATGGAGAAAGCCGATTTCCAGGAAGATGTCTATGTGATGAATGAATTCGAGTTAGGCAAACGCGAGAGAAAGCATATCGATCAGAATATGGCAACCGGTCTCGATCATGATGTGCCGTTTCTGATTTCGGAGTTTGTCGGAGCCTGGCATCCGACCAAACGCTATGATACTTCTGCCGTCAGGGCGGATCAGGCTTTAAGACATGCGTACGGACATGATGAAAGCATGCTGGATGACAGACTATGCGGGGCCATTGCCTGGTGTGCTTTTGACTACAATACCCATTATCAGTTCGGTCCGGGTGATCGGGTCTGTTACCATGGTATCTTTGATATGTTCAGAATACCGAAGAAGTATGCGACAGCGGTCTATGAAAGCCAGCTTGATCCGCATGTAAAACCGGTACTGGAACCGGCAATCGTCTGGTCAAACGGCGATATTGATGAATGCGGCTTCTTGCCGATGTATATCTTCTCCAACTGTGACTATGTGGAATTCTATTTCGGAGACAAGATGGGAAGAAGACTCTATCCGTATAAGAGACTCTTTGCCGGACTCAAACATGCCCCGATGTATCTGGACAGAGTAGACAGAGAAGTATATAACCGCTGGGATTGGCTGGATGCGTCCTTTGTGGGTTATGTGGACGGTAAGGAAGTTATCAGGAAGAAATATGCCAAGGATCCGATGCCAAAGAAACTGAGGATTACACCTGATGATCTGAAACTTTGCGCAAGAAAAAAAGAAGAAGCCTATGATGTGACCAGAGTCGTATTTGAAGCACTTGATCAGTATGGGAATGTCCTGGATTACATGTTTGACTGGATTGAGATAAAAGTCGAGGGTGGCGAACTGATTGGTCCTGATAAGACAAATCTGCAGGGCGGCTGTCTGGCAGCCTGGGTAAAGGCCGATAAGAAAGGCGTTATAAAAATCAGTGCCAGAACAGCTAAACTGAAATCGGATACGGTTAAGATAAAGGTCGAATAAGAAGAAAAGATCGTTTCTCAGAAACGATCTTTTATATAATTCAATGCCTTGTCTTTTATTATCCGATGACCTGTGTGATCGGGATGAAGTCCGTCATACAGCCCATCTATTTCATCAAATAAAGGAATATAATCAACATTATTCTCTTCAGCAACTTTTCGAAGGATCTCGTCATATTTGCGGATCTCTTCGTTACGGTAACTGATTTTACTATCCCATGGGATAGGTGTGACTTTGGTCTCATCTACTTTACTCAGGCCTAAGAAGAGTATTCTGTCTGTATATGCTCTGGCTTGTTTTATTAATGAGATTATATTGTCTTTAAACTGTTCAACGGGTATGACGTTATGGTCTTCGAATATCTGGGTATCATTGATTCCGATACCGAAGATGATGATATTTCTGAAACCTTTATGATGAATATCCATTTCATGCTTGAAACGTCTCAAGAGATCTTCGCTGTTATCTCCGGGAATACCCATGGAATAGACGCGGTAGAAATAATCCGTTTCTTTAAACAGATCCACTTTCAGCTGATTCGTCCAGCCGCCTGTTAGATCATCGCCTTCACCATAGACGATACTGTCACCTGCTACATAGATATCTATTTCTTCCATTACTTAATGTTGTCTAAAAGAGACATGCATTTATCCGGTTCGTTCGCATAGAGTTCAACGACCGGAATATCGATGCCGTTTTCTTTTAATAATGTCTTTAGTTCATCGATAAAGATGCCAGGTTTATTGGCCAAGGAGATACCATTGAGAGTTTCTTCAAGGTCCTGCCTGCCGCCGAAGGAACCGAAGCAGTTACCGATACAGGTATGATCGACACCGCAGCTTGGGGAACCGCCGATACCAAGATAGCCTAAAACATTGTATCTGTCGGGATGAGCCTGGTATTCTTTGATTTCCATAACGATCGGATTGAGGATCTCCTTACATCTCTTTCTGAAGAAAGGATTATCAAACTGATTGGAGACATGACCCCAGCGGTTGGCACCGTATAAAGTAAATTCAGGACATGGCAACTGGACCAGCTGAACACCTTTATTGATGGCGGCGTTGAGGAATTTGAGTCTCAGATCTTCTTCGGCATTGATCTCTTCTTCATCATAAAGAATGACTTTGGATGCAACATTAAGGATACAGTGGGATACAAAGAGAATAATTTTCAAAATTATGACCTCCGTTAATTGACTTTCCTACAATATCATTCTACTATATAAGTAAGGTATAATTTTAACAAAAAGTTAAAAAATACACATTATAATGAACGACGAGAGAATCAACAGAATCATTGACATTCTGGAAAAGAACGAAGGCATAGCGGTAAAAGAGCTGGCCGATTTTCTGCAGGTCTCGCAGATGACCATCAGAAGAGATATTGAAATGCTCAAGAGCAAGAATATCGTGAAGAACGTTTCCGGAGCGATCATGCTGAACAGGGATAACAATAACGCTTCGGCTTCCTATTCGCTCTTGCAGCATCTTAACGAATATTCAACCGAAAAAGAGATTATCTGCAAGAAAGCGGCATCGTTTGTGGAAGACGGAGATATCGTGTATATCGATATCGGTTCGACTGTCGCATCGATCATCGATTACTTCAACAAGAATCTCAAGATCACGGCGGTGTGCTGTACCCTGAATGCGATGACCAAACTCTACAAGAACAATATCAACAATGTCTATATGCTTGGAGGGAAGTATCAGAGCGGCTTACAGATGTTCTATAACGAGAATAACAGGGACGATCTGAAACATATCCGGCTGACCAAAGCCTTCATCTCGGCAGCCGGGGTTGAAGGAGACAGCGTGACCTGTGTCAATGACATCGAGGTTTCAACCAAACAGACGGCAATAAGGAACGCCGCGGAGAAATATCTGCTGGTAGACTCTTCGAAATTCGATGTGATCAAACCTTATCAGTTTGCGAAACTGGAGGACTTCGATTACATCGTTACCGATAACAAGATATCTAAAGCGTGGCGTAAAAAGATAAAAGACTCGGGAATAAAACTGATCATAGCCTAGGAGGATAGAAAATGTTTAATAAATTATTTGATCACACATTATTGAAAGCTGAAGCGACCAGATCGCAGATCGAAAAACTGTGCAAGGAAGCCAGAGAATATGATTTCGCAACCGTCTGCGTCAATTCCTGCTATGCGGCATATGCCAAAGAGCTGTTGGAGGGAACTGATGTCGGAGTATGCTGTGTCGTTGGTTTCCCTCTGGGTGCCATGATCAGTGAAGCCAAGGCTTATGAAGCCACTAAGGCAATCGAGGCCGGAGCAAGAGAGATCGATATGGTCATCAATATCGGCGCTTTAAAGGATAATGATCTGGATTATGTAACGGAAGATATCCGTAAGGTCAAGGAAGCCTGTGGTGATAATACGTTAAAAGTTATCATTGAGTGCTGTCTGCTGACTGAAGAAGAAATAGTCAAAGCCTGCGAATGTTCACTCAAGGCCAATGCGGATTTTGTCAAGACTTCGACCGGTTTCTCAAAATACGGAGCCCGCAAGGAAGATGTCGCTCTGATGAGAAAGACCGTCGGCGATAAGTGCAAGGTCAAGGCTGCCGGAGGCATCCATTCCTTAGCAGAAGTAGAGGAAATGGTTGAGGCCGGAGCTGATCGAATCGGCGCCAGCGCTTCCGTTCCTATCTATGAGGAATATCAGGCTAAAAACAAGAGTTAAATATATAAAAGAATGTTATAATAGGGTTAATGATTAAATAATTACAAAATGTGATTAGTTTAACAAAAATTTGTGACAATATTATCATTTATAAACAGGCCAAGTGAAGGAGAAAATCATGAGTGAAGTCATGTATCACACCAAGCTGAAAGAAGGAGATATAGGCAGGTATGTCATTCTGCCGGGCGATCCGTTTCGTACTGATCTGATCGCATCCTATCTTGATGATGCCCAGAAAATAGCGGAGAACAGAGAACACCGTTCCTGGACCGGTTACCTTGATGGTGAAAAGGTTTCGGTCGTTTCAACAGGTATGGGCTGTCCGTCAACGGCGATCTGTGTCGAAGAACTGATGAAAATCGGTGCCGATACTTTTATCAGACTGGGAACAGCCGGCAGAGTCTGCGATGATGCGTTTGATCAGGAACTGATCGGTGTCATCAATACCGCAGCTGTCAGAGATGAAGGAACTTCGGTACAGTATATCCCGATCGAGTATCCGGCGATTGCGGACAGACATGTTGTCGATGCATTGTCGGCAGCCGCTAAGAAACTCGGCTACAAGTTCGGTGAAGGCATTACCCAGTCCAAGGATTCCTTCTTCGGTCAGCATGAACCGGAGAATATGCCTGCCGAGGCAAGACTTAAAGAGAGATGGGAAGCCTGGAGAAGAGGCAATGTCATGACTTCCGAAATGGAGGCATCCACACTGTTTGTCTTGTCTTCGATCAGAGGCAAGAGAGCCGGTGCGATCATGAACTTCATCGATATGGATAAGACTATCGAAGTAACCAGAGAAGCAATCAGGATCCTGATTGCACAGGACAAAATGTAGGAGGAAACATGCCGATCTTAACACCTGATGGTAAACAGTACCATACTCAATTAAAAGAAGGCGATATCGGTCGCTATGTGTTTTTACCGGGTGATCCGTTCCGTACGGATCTGATCGCTTCCTTCCTGGATGATGCCAAGCTGATGGCTCATCACCGTGAACACCGTTCCTGGACCGGTTATCTGGATGGTGAAAAAGTGTCTGTTGTCTCAACCGGCATGGGCTGTCCTTCAACGGCGATATGTCTGGAAGAACTGATCAAAATCGGCGGTGATACCTTCATCCGTATCGGCACGGCCGGTCCGGTCAAGGATCCCGATGACTGCAATAAATATGACGGCGTTATCTGTACGGGTGCTGTCAGAGATGAGGGAACGACGATCCATTACATTCCGATCGAATATCCGGCGGTAGCGGATCGATACGTTGTCGACTGTCTGGCCAGAGCAGCCAAGGCTCATGGCCGCAACTATCTTGAAGGCTTTACCCATTCCAAGGATTCCTTCTTCTGTGAAGTCGATCCGGATTGCGCTCCACTTGGAGACTTATGGAAGATCAGATGGAAGGCCTGGCAGAAAGGTAATGTCGCCTGTTCCGAAATGGAGGCTGCAGCACTGTTTGTCATCTCCAGTATCAGAAAGAAGAGAGCCAGCGCCATCATGAACTGGGGCGATATGGATGAAACGATCCGGATTGCCTGCGATGCCGTAAGAATAATGATTAAAGAAGACAAGGAGAAAAGATGAGTAAGCCAATTATTGAATTAAAGAATTTCAGCTATCGTTATACTCATGACAGCCCGATCGTGCTGAAGAACATTACTTTCACGATCAACGAAGGGGACTTTGTCGGTATCATCGGCTGCAACAAAGCCGGAAAATCCACACTGTGCAAATCCATCGTCGGTATTCTGCCTTTCGTTGCCGGAGGCGAATGGGACGGTGAAGTTATAGTTGACGGCAAGAGCCTGAATGAAACAAAGGGTGAAGGAGTTACCGATGTTATCGGTATCGTCTTCCAGGATGCGGAAAGCCAGTTCACTCAGTCGACTGTCGAAGATGAGATCGCCTTTGCAATGTGCAACTTCGGCTATGATCGCGAACTGATGAGAGAAAGAGTAAGATTCGCCGCTACCGAGTGTGATATCTATGATCTGCTCGGCCGTTCGCCATATGATCTTTCCGGTGGACAGCAGCAGCGTCTGGCCGTTGCCTGTATCCTTGCCTTACAGCCGCGCGTCGTCATCCTTGATGAATCGACCAGCCAGCTGGACCCGTTAGGCAGAGACAATATCTTCAAGCTGGTTTCCAAGCTTCATGAGATGGGCAAGACCGTCATCATGGTCGACCATAATATCGAAAAGATTGCGGACTCTGCGGATAAGGTTCTCGTCTTGCACGATGGCGAAGTTGTCATGTTTGATGAGAAGCATAAAGTCTTCTCCAACAAGCAGCTGCTCAACGAACACTTCGTCAGACTTCCTCAGGTTGCGGATGCGGCCATTGATCTGAGCAAGAGTTTCAAGGGCAAGGGTGATATTCCTATTACCCTGGAAGAAGCCGAAAAATACTTCGGTGCATTGAAGAGAGGTGCTTAAATGGCTAGAGAAGTAATCAGAACAGAGAACTTGGTTCATGTTTATCCAAACGGTAATGTTAGGGCACTTCGCGGCGTTAACATGACGATCTATGAGGGTGAAATAGTTTCCATCATCGGTCAGAACGGTTCCGGCAAGACCACTATCGTCAGACATTTCAACGGTCTGCTCAGACCGACCGAAGGCAAGGTATATCTCTTCGGTGAAGATACAGCTAATAAGACGGTTGCGCAGATGTCACAGCGCTGCGGCTATGTCTTCCAGAACCCGAATCACCAGATCTTCTGTACGACGGTCAGAGAAGAACTGGAGATTGCCGCAAAGTATTTCAATTTTACAGAAGAAGAGACCAGAAAGAACTGTGATGAGGTCATCGAAATGATGAATCTGAAAGACATCATCGATGCCCATCCGATGACTCTGGACTATACAACGAAGAAAGTACTGACGATCGCTTCAGTACTGGTCTTCAAGCCTGAAGTGCTTATTCTGGATGAGCCGACAGGCGGTCTGGACGAAGTCGGCAGAAGAATGCTGACGAACGTCCTGAAGATGATGCATGACAACGGTCATACCGTTATCATCATCTCGCATGATATGGATTATGTGGCGGAGAACTCTACACGCGTCATTATGATGGCTCAGGGGCAGGTTCAGGATGATGCAACGCCAAGAGAAATATTCAAAGATCAAGAGAAACTGAAATTCTCACAAATCGATCCACCACAGATCACGAATCTTGATTTCTATCTCACCGATAGAAAAGAGGATTCAATATTGTCAGTTTCTGAATTCGTAAGAAAGTACGAAAAGTAAAAAGGAGGAGAAATTTATGACAATGAAAAGTGTTGATTCTTCGAAAGGAAGACTGCGTTCAACTTACATCGCAATCATGATTCCGTTAGGAGTTGCGATCAACTACATCGGCGGTCAGTTAGCCAGTAGTTTAAGTTTACCGATCTACATGGATTCCATCGGTACAGCTATCGTTGCTGCAATCATGGGCCCATGGGTTGGTGCTGCTTCAGGTGTCCTGTTCAATATTATCTCTGCTTTAGTCGGCGGTAATATCATGGCCTCATTATTCGGTATCTGCAACATCGGTACTGGTCTGATCGTTGGTTACATGGCACGTATGGGTAAATTCAAGAAGTTATGGCCGGATGTAGTAATCGCTTCGATCCTGGTTGCTGTATGGAATGCTGCTACAGGTGCTCCTATTGCTATGGCTGTTTATGGTGGTATCGACGGCAACGCCGGCACAAACATCATGATCGCTGCTATGCAGAACATGGGCAGAGACTTATTCAGCTCAGCTTTCCTGGCTCGTATTCCTACCAACTTACTCGATAAGGGTATCGCATGTGTTGTTGCTTGGCTGATCTTAAGCAAGCTTCCTGAAAACATGCAGAACCTGAACGGTAAAAAAGCTTAATTAAATAATTATTTAAAAATAATAAGAAAGGGTTAGACTTATGTTACAGACTCGTAAACAAGATACAATACTGCAAAAACTGCTGCCTTCAACGAAACTGTGGGTAGCGCTGGCATTGATTCTGGCCGTTATGCTGATAAGAAATTATGCCTTATCTTTCATTGTGATCGGAATCAGTATTGCATTGATATTTTACGAGAAAAAGACCGACCTGTTTAAGCTTATTGTCGTAACGATGGTGGTAATGTTCTTTTCGATGTACGGTATCCACGGTGCCATTGCCCCTAACATCGATAAAGCCAATGATCCGGTATTGTTTTCGATCTTTGGAATCGACTATTATCTGAATGGTTTCAAATACGCATCCCACTACTATCTGTGCGTTATCCCTCTGATGTGTTCGCTGTTCCTGCTGTTCACTTCAATGGATATGGCGGATCTGGGTGCCACGATGTGTCAAATGGGACTGCCATACAAAGGTGTCTTCACCTTTATCGATTCCTTCCAGGTAATGAAGCTGTTAGGCAAGGAAATGAATCAGATCCGTGATGCCCAGAGGGCAAGAGGTCTGGAAACCGAGGGTAATCTGCTTGCGAGATTCAAGGCATTTATCCCGATCATGGTACCGGTTGTTGCCAGTTCCATCGTCAAGGTTCAGGACCAGGCTATTGCCATGGACACCAAAGGCTTCAACTCCCTGAATAAAAAGACCATCTACCGCGAGCTTATTCCATCAGCTCTGGATAAACTGATCAAAGTTATATCCATACTGGTTTGTGTTGGAACACTTGCGTATGTGATCCTTTCCAAGATGGGAATAATCAGCCCGTTTATGACAAACATTATTTAAACGTTGCGATAAACATTATCAGTTCTATGAGATTTACCACACATAACATGTGTGGTAAATCTTTATAAGGTTAATCGATCGGTCTTTTTCTGATCATCAATAAGAAAGAATCACAGATTCTTGTTTATTCATGATCAAAGCAAACAGAAAAAGAATTAATAAAAGGAGAACGACGGTATGAAACAGATACCGGTCTTTGCGGTGCAGCCATCCGTTATCTGCTGTGATCTGTGCAATCTTGAATCAGAGATCAGACGTCTGGAGGATGGCGGAGTAAAAGCCTTACATATCGATGTGTTGGACGGAGCCTTTGCGCCAAGTCTGCCGGTGGGTATTGATACCTTTTTACAGCTGTCAAAGAAAACAGATCTGCCTTTTGATGTGCACATCATGTCTTTAAATAACGAATGGTTTATCGAACAGTGTATGAAGATGAATCCGGCCAGGATCTGTTTCCAGATCGAAAAGGAGAATGATCCAAAAGAAAGACTTGATCAGATAAAGGAAGCCGGTGTCAAAGCAGGCATCGCCTTAAGTCCGTCTACTGATCTGGATACAGTTAAGGATCTGATGAATGAAGTGGATTTTGTTTTACTGATGAGGATCAAACCTGGCTATGCGGGCTTTGCGGACGAGACGATCAGCGTCGACATGAACAAGAGGATAAAAGAAGTAAGAGACATGCTGGATGAAACCGGAAAGGGCAAGGATATCGTGATCGATGGCAGAGTGACTTTCGATGATTTCCGTGATCTGCAGAAGATCGGTGCGACCTGTTTTGTGGGTGGAAGCAGAAGTCTGTTCTCTTCGAAAGATTATGCCGGGAATTACCGGAAAGCCTGTGAGAAATATACGGAGGAATAATGGTGGAAGAACTGAAGAAACAGTATGACGAATCAATAGATCTTATCTTGTCAGAATGTAAGGAAATACTTTCCAAAGTCGATCCGAAAGAGACCGAAGAACTGATCGAATTACTATGTAGTTCAAGAAGAGTGTTTTTTGTTGGTGTAGGCAGAGTATTGCTGTCGCTTGAAGCGATGGCTAAAAGACTGGCTCATCTGGGAATTGAAACTCATGTGGTCGGCGACATCAATGAACCGGCTATGAATGAGGAAGATCTTCTGATCGTCGGATCGGGAAGCGGTGAATCCATAATTCCGGTAGCGATTGCCAAGAAAGCAAAAGAGATCGGCGGCAAGATCGTCCATATCGGATCCAATCCTGACAGCACGATTGCGAAACTCGCTGATCTGCAGGTCAGAATTCCTGCTGCCACCAAACTTCATCTTCCTGATGAATATATTTCCAAGCAGCCGTTAACGAGTCTTTTCGAACAGTGTCTGATGATATATGGCGATGCCTTAGCTGCTTTAATAATCAGGAAAAAAGGAATTGACGTGAAATCTTTATGGGATACCCACGCCAATCTGGAATAGGGAGAAACTATGTTGTACAAGGAATTATACCGTCCTCAGTATCATTTCACTGCTCCGCAGGGCTGGCTTAACGATCCTAACGGTTTAGTCTGGTACAAAGGTGAATACCATCTCTTTTACCAGCATTATCCCGATGATGTCTTCTGGGGTCCGATGCACTGGGGACATGCGGTCAGTAAGGATCTGATCCATTGGGAAAATCTGCCGATCGCCTTATATCCCGATGACAACGGAACGATCTTTTCCGGAAGTATCATCGTTGATAAGAATAATGATTCGGGATTATTTGAAAGCGGGGAAGGATTGATTGCCTTCTATACCGGTCATATCGACAGACCTAATCAGCATCCGATCGAACATCAGTGTGTAGCTTACAGCGAAGACTGCGGCCGTAGCTGGAAGATGTATAAAGGCAATCCCGTAATCACGCCTCCTGATACACCTGATGCATATGACTTCCGCGATCCGAAAGTCTTCTGGCATGAAGAGTCATCAAAATGGATCATGTTTCTGGGAGGAGGATTCTACAGAGTCTATTCTTCAAGTAATCTCTTAGACTGGAAACTCGAGAGTGAATCACTGATCTTCGAAGAGTTCCCGGATATTGCCCAGATCAAGGTTGAAAACAGCAATGAATCCAAATGGGTCTTAAACCTTGCGGGTTTCACTTACTATGTCGGTTCCTTTGATGGTAAACAATTCATCAGAGAAGAAGGACCGTATGTTGCGGATTATGCCCAGGGCTGTCAGGCAACCCAGACCTTCTCTAATCTTCCTGATGATCGGGTAATCATGATCTCCTGGATGAGAGATGGATCAAGAGGTCCGACTTCCCCATGGCGAAATTCCATGACAGTCGCCAGAGAATTGACTTTAAGAAAGATGGAAGATGGAACTCATCGGCTGATCCAGAGACCGGTCAGAGAAATAAGTGTTATCGAAAAGAAACGTCTTTCAAAGAAAGATGTTGTACTGAAACCGCATGAGAATATTCTTGAAGGAGTTCATGGCACAACAGTTGAGATCGATGCTGTCATGATTCCGGAAAAAACCGGCAAGGTTACTTTCCGTTTCCTGATGAATGAGAATCAGTATACACAACTGGTGGCTGATCTTGATAACGGATTATATTTCCTGGATTATACGGCGGGCAATACCCCAAAGTGGAGACATACCCAGACATCTTTCGATAATGCTTACTTTCTTTCGCCGGAACCGATCAAGATGCGCGGCAAATGTTTTACTGCTCCGATAAGCAATAAAAACGAGATCCGTATGAAAGCTCTGATTGACCGTACTTCGGTAGAGATCTTCCTGGAAGACGGACTGGTAAGTTTCACTTTCTGTGTCTTCCCTGATGATGAAGCCGATGAACTGTCTTTAACAGCTGATTGCGGTATGAAGATAAAAGAATTAACAGTAACTGATATGGAGGGAATCTGGTAGATGGCAAAATTATGTGTACTTGGTGAATATCTGATTGATTTTACCCCTCAGGGTCTTACGGAAAGAGGAATTCCTCTTTATGCCCAGAATCCGGGTGGTGCACCGGCCAATGTTGCCTGCGCGGCAGCTAAACTCGGTACGCCTGCGGCAGTCATTACAAAAGTCTCAAATGACCAGTTAGGTGAATTCCTTTACGGTTATCTCAAAGATCTGAAAGTAGTCGATCTGCGCGGTGTAGTCAGAGGTGATGAACATACCGGTCTGGCGTTTGTCGTCTTAAAAGAAGACGGTGATAGAGACTTCGTATTTTTCCGTGATAAATGTGCGGATGCGATGTTAAGCAAGGATGAAGTTAATACCGAACTGCTGGATGAATGCAATATCTTCCACTTCAGTTCCGTTTCACTGGTAAGTGAAGTATCGGGCGAAGCAACCCGTTATGCGGCTGAATATGCCAAAGCGAAAGGTAAGATCATTTCTTTCGATATCAACTACCGCGGCTTACTCTGGGACAGTGAAGAAAGAGCCAAGAAGGAAGTCGACAGTATGTTACCACTGGCTGATATCGTCAAGGTCTCAGAAGAAGAAGCAGTTCTCTTCGGTGGCAGTCTTGAAGGTGCAGCCGAAAGGTTCCGTTCCTTCGGTATCAAACTGGTTCTGATCACTTTAGGTGCAGACGGTTCGATCTATGACAACGGAACGGCAAGAAACACGATCCCTTCCTTCAAAGTCAAGGCGATCGATGCGACCGGAGCCGGAGATAACTTTATGGGTGCTTTCCTGTCCTGGCTGGATAAGTGCGGAAAGAAGATCGAAGAACTGAGCAAGGAAGATCTTGATGAAGCATTACGCTATGCCAATGCGGCAGGCGGTATCTGTGCTTCAAGATACGGAGCGATCGACGGGCAGGCTACACCTGAAGATATCGCTGCTTTCTTAAAAGAATAAATTAAAAACTAAAGAATTATAATCAGACAGCCACATCATTGATGTGTGCTGTTTATCTGTGCGAATCATATGAACAAGGAAGAATTAAACAGTTTAAAGGAAAGATACTATCACAGAAATTTCATATCTCTGCTACTGGAAGCTTTCACGTTTCAGTTTGCGGTAACGACTTTTTCTGTGGAAACAGTCTTACCTGTTTATCTTTCTGAAATAAGCAGCAATCCTTTCTATATCAGTCTGGCTTCCCTGATCTACTACAGCCTGCACTATGTCTGTGCCTTCTTTGCATGCGTGATCGGTGCTAATGCAAAATCACCTAAGTGGGTTTCGGTTAAAGTCTGCTTCTTACAGCGTATTGCCTTCCTGTTCTTCTTTATCTCGACCTTCTTTACGAAAAACATCTCAACTGCCTTACTGATGTTTTATATATCGCTGGTAATAAGTTCTATAACATCAGGTATGTCGAATCCATTGTGGACAGAGATGGTGGCAAACGTCATAAACAGGAACTTCGGTACTTTCTTCGGTGCCTATAATATGGTCGGTTCGATCTCGGGAGTTTTTGCTTCACTGGTTTTCTCGAGTTTACTTAAATCCAATGTCTTTCCGTATAACTACCGTTATCTGTTTCTGATCGGTGTCATTACAGCCTGTATTGCGACAATGGTTATCTCTTTCGGTGTCAAGGAAGTACCAGATCCCGAAAGACTGAACAATCTGAACAAGCCCGACATCAGATCCGTCATAAATAAAATCAAAGAGATCATTACAGAAAACAGAAAATTCCAGAAGTATCTTATTGTCAGAGTTGTCCTGACCTCACTGGAATTTACGATACCTTACTATATTGTTCAGGCCAAGAATACGCCCGGTGCACCATTGGCTTTTGCGGGTATTCTGACGACCGCTTATCTGATGTCGAAGATCATCGGTTCATTTATTCTGGGCAAAGTTTCTGACCGTTTCGGACTGTATTCATTGCTTAAGTTGACTGCATTTGGCGGACTTATCGCTTCGATCATGGCGCTTGTCGTTAAGGACTACAGATTAGCTTTGCTTATGTATTTCATCGTCGGCTTTACAGCTGAAGGCATCTATGTTTCCAACAGCGTCGGTGTCGTAAACTGTTCCGGCGGCAGGGATACAACATACTATTCCGCAGCTTCAGGTCTGATCAGTGCTCCGGTAAGTCTGATCATGCCGATAATCGGATCATTTATAATCAGTAAAACTTCACTTCTGACTGTCTTCATCATGGCAGGATCGATCTTTGCGATCGCATTATTCCTGTCTTTCCGTTTTGAAGCAGATAAGAGCTAGGATTAATCGGAGGAAATTCATATGTCAGTTTTTTCAATAGATATCGGTGGTACACAGATCAAATCTGCAGTCGTAGAAGAAGGACTGACTTTTAAGATCTGTCAGACTATCAATACCGAGAAGAATGATCTTGAGGCTTTATTGAATTCAATAGAGAATCTGTGGAAAGAGAACGGAAAAGACTGTGAAGGAATTGCCATATGTCTGCCGGGAATCATCGATTCTGAAAAAGGTATCTGCATAAATGACGGAGGGACTATCAACTGTCTTAATAATCAGCCTTTAGCTTCATTACTGAGTGAACGTATCGATGTAAAAGTACATTTAGAAAATGACGGTAAAGCAGCGGCGATTGCGGAGCTTAAGAATGGTGCTCTGAAAGACTGTAAAAACGGGGCAGTCTATATTATCGGTACGGGGATCGGCGGCGGAATAATCGTTGATGGAAAAGTCGTAAGAGGTTATCGTAATTCAGCCGGTGAATTCAGTCATATGAATATCGATTATACAAAAGCCGATGATAAGGATAACGCATACGGATCCATGTGGAAGTATTGTGCAGTCAGCGCATTGTTAAATCTGTTTGAAAAAAAGAGCGGTATAAAAGTATCTGACGGCAAAGCGTTCTTTGAATACTACAGTAGCGGAAATAAAGAAGCTACAGAAGCATTAAAGGAATACTGTCGTAATATTGCAGTACAGCTGCTTAATCTGGGAATAATGCTGAACTGCGAGAAGATCGCAATTGGCGGAGGCATATCAAAACAGCCTGTTCTTACTGAAGAAATAAACAGGCATATGGATGATCTGGGTCTGGCTAGGGCATTAAAAGATGAAGGTTTATACACATTCATGAGACCGCAGATCGTGCCTTGTGCCTATGGTTCCGAGGCAAATCTTATCGGTGCCGCGTTGTCATATTGGGAGGACTAAAAATGTTGAGAAAAGATTTTCTGTGGGGAGGTGCCGTATCGGCCAATCAGTGTGAAGGAGCCTGGAGAGAAGATGGCAAAGGCTTAAGTGTCACGGATGTTTTGAGCATGTCCGATTACGGAGACAAACTTGAAGATCTCAAGATCGATGAAAACAAATATTATCCTTCCCATAAGGCAATTGATTTCTATCATACTTATAAAGAAGATATCAGGCTTCTTGCCGAGATGGGTTTCAAAGTCTTCCGCTTTTCGATCGCCTGGACCAGAATCTTTCCTGAAGGTGATGAGGAAAAACCTAATGAACTTGGACTTAAACATTATGACGATGTAATAAACACATGTTTAGAATATGGTATCGAACCGTTAATAACCTTATCCCATTGCGAAATGCCTTTAGGGCTTGTGAATAAGTATGGTAGCTGGCGCAACCGCAAACTCATTGATTTCTTTGTGCATTATGCGGAGTGCTGTTTCAGACGATACGGTGACAGAGTTAAATACTGGATCACTTTCAACGAAATAAATATCGTCTGGGTCAAGGGTTTCCTGATGCATAATGCAGGAATCAAACTTGAGGAAGGCGAAAATGAGAAACAGGTCATTGCTCAGGTGGCGCACAACCAGCTGGTAGCAAATGCCAGAACGATTATTAAGTGTCATGAAATGCTGGGAAATGATGTCTATATCAGTGCCATGTTTGATGGATCATTGTGTTACCCGGCAACATGCGAACCGAGAGAAGTAGCATTTACCCAGATGGATAACTATATGTATACCTACAGTTTCCTGGATGTGCTGTATAAAGGAAGATATCCTTACTTCTATCTCAATGAATTAAAGAAAGACGGCGTTACATTACAGATGGAAGATGGTGATGAGGAACTGTTGAAGAAAGGAACAGGAAACTACATGCCTTTCAGTTATTATTTCTCCCGTTTATCTCCGGATATTGATGCAGGAGGAAAAAGGAGAGCCAATCCATATCTGGAAAAGACCGATGAGACTGTCGGTTCAGTCTGGGGTAAAGATCCGATCGGTCTAAGAATCAGCCTTTCTGATTTCTATCTGCGTTATGGTCTGCCGCAGTTTGTGACAGAAAACGGATTAGGTACTAAAGACACCATCAATGAAGAAGGCAAGATCATTGATGACTACAGGATTGATTATCTGCGCCAGCACATCATTGAACTCAAGAAAGCAGCCGATCAGGGTGTGGATATTCTGGGATATACGACCTGGGCTCCGATCGATCTGATCTCACAGTCAAAGGGACAGATGTCCAAACGTTACGGTTTTGTGTATGTCGATCTGGATGATGAAGGAAACGGCAGCCGTAAGAGAATAAAGAAAAAGAGTTTTGACTGGTATAAAAAAGTAATTGCTACTAACGGTGAAGATCTGGACTAAAAAAGATTACAATATATAAAAAAAGAAAATTCTATTAAATTAAGGAAACTAACTATGAATGAACCCATCACGCCATCATTAATGTATAACGAGCTGAATGATGAACTCCAGCTTTATAGAGATCTGGTTGAAGCCGAAGCCGATGTAAGAGAAGGAAGAGTTTCTCTATCATCTGATACTTACGATTCCATCCGCAGAAAAATCAAATCGCTTGAGCTTTAAAACGAAAAAAAAGAAGTGATGCTTTATCATCTTGTTGATACAAGAAGGAACTATATTAAACTTATTAAATAAACAACTCTAATATTGAATCTGTTTAAACATCTAATATAATATTATCTGACCGGAAAACATTACCGGTCAGATTTTAAAAGAAAGAGAAAAGAAATGGTGGTATTAGACGGAATGTAAGTACAAGGAGGTACTTACATGGACAACAGAAAATATGCTGATCCTTTCACCGGTAAGGTGAAATCGAATCGTCATGCCCGTTTCTGCTCTCAGAGAAAAAGGGATATCCTTCTGATCAGTGATGCTCAGTGGCCACCGGTATGCGGATGGTCAAAGAGTCATAAGGAATATCTTCTTCCTGATGCAACATTCTGGACAAAAGAATGCGGAAAGGAATATCCTGCAGAAAAGGCTTATCCTAAAAGATACTGGCGTTCAAAGGCCGGTGTCGAACTCAGAAGGTACTGCAACAGAAGATTCCGTAAACAGAAAAGGGAATTCTCCGGCAAATCAAATGATTACAGACGCTGTACCGAATTCTGGTGGGAACTGTATTAGAAAACATAGCTGTCGCTATGTTTTTACTTTTTAAAGATTTTTTATAAACTGTCGATATTGCGGTCGTTGACGCGGATGACATCGGCACGCCATTTATCAAGATCACCGACTTCGCTTAATGCAGTCTTAAGCAGTTCGGATAAAGGAATATCACACTTGTAATTATCACTTACCGAATTCAGTAATCCCGGCAGAACCAGGAAGAGGTTTTTACCTGACAGTGATTTCAGTATCCCTTCAAGCACATCATCCAGTCTGCCTTCTCTGGCAACAGCTACAGCTTCCTTGCCTTTGATCTTCTTGCCATCGACTTTAACGTTGCCTAACTGATCAACGATCTTTTCCAGCGCATCGCTTTTGACCGTCAGTGAATAATTGGGTTTGTTGTTAAGGCGCTCAATGAGTCTGTCATAAAGATTCTTATCTTCCAGATAATAGATATCGGCCTTATTGGCGATCGTATCGATCATGAAATAATAAGTGTACTGTTTATTGTCATCACCGGCATCGATGATTAATCCGTTTACCGAGAATATTTTTTCCATAAAGAATCCTCCGGTATTATTTTATCTTATTATTCTCGTATACAGAATACCTTCAAAAATGTCATAATAACAGCAGGATATTATTAATAATAAGGATAAATATAGGGAGGTAGAGGAAGATGAGTTTTGAACTGAAACCATACAGGAAACCGGATTTCAATGAAAAGAAGTTTATTGAAGCTCCGGATGTGAAAATCGTGTGTGTTGAAAAAGACGGTGTGGTTCCCGATGATTTCCATGCGACTTCCATCTTCCCGGAATACTTCAAAGTTAATGGCGAATGGCTGTGTGCCACACAAAGCCGAATGGATTGTGTGCCTGTATTGGAAGAAGGAAAGATCTTATCCAAGGAAGCACGCAGTGTTAAAAAGGGAGATAAGGTCATTATCGGCAGAAGCGAAGACTGTGAAGATGGCATCTATGTCCACAATAACGGTTTTGCGGATAACACCAGTGCAGTTGACCCGTTCGCTTTCCGCAAGAACCGCTCCAGAGAGACTTCCTTCTCCAAAGAATATGATGAGATCTGTGAACTTCTAAAATATGAAAGAGACAACGGCAATATCCTTTGGGTTTTAGGCCCGGCTTTATCTTTTGACCGCAATGCCAGAGATGCCTTTGCGGCTTTGGTGAATAACGGTTATGTGGACGGTGTCTGTGCCGGCAACGCCCTGGCAACCCATGACCTGGAGGCTGCTTATCTGCATACAGCTTTAGGTCAGAATATCTATACTCAGGAGAACGTTCATAACGGACATTACCATCATCTGGAAACCATCAATAAAGTCAGAGGTGACGGTTCGATAAAGGAGTTCATAAAGAATAAGAATATCGATAATGGCATCATGTGGGCTTTAGAGAAGAACGATATTCCATATGTCCTGGCCGGTTCGATCAGAGATGACGGACCGCTGCCGGAAGTAACGGGTAACGTCTATGAAGCACAGGACAGGATGAGAAAACTGACGGATCAGGCTACGACGGTCATCTGTCTGGCTACGATGTTGCATACGATCGCGATCGGCAACATGACTCCTTCATACAGAGTAATGAAAGACGGTAATATTAGGCAGATCTACTTCTATGTCGTAGACATTTCCGAATTCATGGTCAATAAACTGGCCGACCGCGGCAGTCTTTCATCCCGCAGCATCATCACCAACGTCCAGGATTTTGTCGCCAAAGTTGGCAAAGGACTAGAGGTCTATTGAGTTTATAATTATAGATAGAGGATATCTTAAAAATAATAACAGGAGGATGAGATGGCAAAACTGTATACCGAAATAAAAAGCGTAAAAGTATTTCTTAACGGTGCGGAAGTAACCCGCAGAGGCAAGTGCGAACTAGCCGAAGGCAAACAGACACTTTATGCCTACGGTCTGAGCAGAGGTGTCGTATATGATACTGTCAGACTGTTTGGTGAAGAAGGTCTTCACTGCGGCAATCTGCGTTATGAAACACCGGAGAACGATGAGTACGAAGACAACGAACTGAACAGACTGCAGAGACAGCTTGAAGATCTGCGTAAGACGATCGAAGTAAAACAGCTGCAGATAAATCTGTGGCAGGCCAACGGTGATTTCACTAACCGTACTGCACAGAATGCAGAAGAAGTAAAAGACTATATCGAAAAACTTCCGGAAAGACTCAAAGGATTAAACGATGAGATTCTGGATTGTGAAAAGAAGGCCAGAGAATTAAACAAGAAACTGGAAGAAGAGAAAAAGAAGGAAGCCTTACCGGTAATCGTTGTAGAAGTTGAAGCACCAAAGGCCGGAGAATATTCCTTTGAACTCCGTTACCATGAAAACAACGCCGGCTGGAGACCGACTTATGAAGTTCATTCCGATGCGAAGGAAGATCTGGAAATCAGAATGAAGGCTTCCATTTATGAGAATACCTATGAAGACTGGAAGAATATCGATCTGAGTCTGTATTCAGGCAATCCTGCTTCCGGAACTGTTTTACCGGAACTCGATACGATCAGACTGGATATCCAGGAAAAGGTAGCTGCACCAAGAGGCAGAGCCAACGGTATGATGATGATGTCGATGGCAGCTGCAGGCAAATCCATGGCTATGGAAGAAATGGATATTGTTGAAGATGAAACTGTACCGATGGTCAGAATGGAAACACAGGAAGCTGAAGTCAATACCGATGAAACCATGACCGAATATGTCTTAAGCGGCAAGAGAGATATCTTCAAGGATGGTGACGGTACGGCTGCTGATCTGCAGAAGTTTACAGTTAAGGCTGACTACGAAATCGCGGCTGTCGCCAAGGCTGATCCGAATGCGTATCTGATCGCCAGAATCAAGACTGCCGATTTACCGATCAATGACGGTGTCAATGCGGGTATCTATCTCAATGAAGTCTATACCGGCAGCGTCTATCTTGATCCGGATATGACCAAGGAAGAACTGGAGATCACCTTAGGTCGTGAGGAACAGGTCCATGTCTCTCACAAGACCATCTCCAAGAAGACTTCATCTGTACTGCTGAAGGCTCAGAAGGTTACGGAATATGTCTATGAGACCAAGGTAAGCAACACTTCACCTAAGGCTGTGGAAGTTATTCTTAAGGATCAGATCCCTGTTTCCGACAATAAGGATATCAGTGTCGATGTGATCGATCTCAATGGTGCTGAGTTAGATAAGGAAACAGGCTTTATAAAGAAAAAGCTCACCGTTGAAGCCGGACAGAGCGAAACCTTCCGACTCTCATATAAGGTGGCCTGGCCAAAGGACAAACGCATCTCTGAGACAAAAGGAAACTTCAAATACTGTCCTGAATGCGGAACGAGAACGAATCTGAAGTTCTGTCCGAACTGCGGATCACCGGTCAGATAATATATACACAAGGCTGATACTTAACCAGAACATCAGCCTTTTATTTTAATAATAATGTTATGATTGAAGAAACGTTATGAAAAACTATAAGGCCTATATCTTCGATCTGTATGGAACACTGATCGATATTCATACTGATGAATACAGAACTTCTTTCTGGAAGAAGATGAAAGAAGTGTTCTTTGAATACGACGCCTTATATGAATATCCTGAACTGAAGAAAGAGTACTTTGACTGCATAAAGAGACTGGAAAAAAGAGATTATCAGAAAGGCCATGATACTGAGATCGATATAGCTGAAGTATTTGAATATCTGCTTAAGAATAAAAAAGTTCAATGTGATGAGAAGATAATCAGGGAACTGGCCTCAGTATTCAGACAGTATTCAACGACTCATATCAGGGTCTATGCAGGAGTAAAGGATCTGCTTAGTGAATTAAGAAAAGAAGGAAAGAAGGTCTTTCTCTTAAGCAACGCCCAGTATCTGTTTACGATGAGAGAACTCAAAGAACTGGATCTGGAAATATTTTTTAATGAGATCTTCATATCGTCACAATATGGATATAAGAAACCGGATAAGAAATTTTTTGAAGTGTTACTGAAAAAATATAAGCTGAAACCTGAGGAATGTCTGATGATAGGTAACGATCCGATCAGCGATATCAAGGGAGGAGAGAATTGCGGAATGGATACATATTATATTCATTCAGGTCTTTCTCCAAAAGAAAAACATAAAATAAAAGCTACATATTCACAGCCATCTATGAATATAAAACTTTTATCGAATAGAATAAACTTTAGAAAACAGCATTGAATGAAGATAGTAAGTTTATTATAATATGAGTGGGATATCCCACAAAGAACAAATCCCAATACTGGAGACGAAAGCAACATGAGCGAAATATCGATAAGGGAATATGATGCGAAACTCGATTCTAAAAAAAGAATCACTTTGCGTAATGCAGTTTTTGATTACTTCCATGTTTCAGAAATGGATGATGGAAGAATAGTGTTAGAACCTAGAGAATTGGTAAAGCCTTTTAGTGTATCCGCCAATACATTGGCAATGATGGATTCGGCTGTTGAAAATCTGAAAAAAGGGAAAGTATCGAAAACATTAGATCTTTCTGATTTTGAGGAGGAATAATGTTCAATATCAAATTAGGTATTCCGGAAATGGAAGAATTGTGGAGCTCACTGACGAAAAAAGTCAAAAATGGTTCCGCAAAAAAGAACGAAGTAAAGTTATATAAGCAGATGGGTAAAACTATGAAGCTTCTCAGTAATAATCCTAAATATCCGGGGCTTAATTCACACGATATAGAACAATTGTCAGCAAGATACGGACAAAAAGTGTTTGAATCGTATCTTGAAAATAATACACCTGGAGCCGGAAGAATATTTTGGATCTATGGTCCGAATAAAAAAGACATAACAATTATTGGTCTTGAACCACATCCAAACGACAAATCTAATGCATATAAAAAGATTACTTTGTCTTCATCTGGTAAACAAATTGGATAAATGAAAAAGGAGCTTTATTCCTTAAACAATCGGTTTTCGGATAGCTCCTTTTTTGTGTTTTACAGGATTGTTTCAGAACCGTCTTCTTTGACGATGACGAAGCGGTATTCCAGACCGAAACGGGCAACCAGCGCTGAGATCGCAATCAATGGTGCTCCGCCTGCCAGTAAGGCAAAGGTTCCGACTGCTGCGCCGACGTTGACGGAGATGGAAGTTAATGTCTTACCATCGCGGTCACGGACTTCGATACGGGTAACGTCACCTTTTCTTATAGCTTCTTTGATTGTTTCCATGATCGAATCAGCAGTTCTGCCGCTGTCTTCGATGAAGTCTCTGAAGAAAGTGCCGGCGGAATCTCTGTTTTCCAGATAAATGATCGCATCGATCACATCACCGTTAGTTTCCATCAATGCTTCTTTGGCTTCTTTGTAGCTGCAGTTGGTTCTTTCAATAACCTGATCAACATCATTAATAGTGAAATCCATTTTATACCTCCTTTAGCACTCTAGTGCTTAGACTGCTAAAATTATACTATATTCTTAATTTCAACGTCAATAATCTATTTTGTGTGTTTATTGAACCAGTCTGTGATCTCAGTTAATCTGCGGATTCTGTGAGAAGGTTTGCCGCTTCTGGATAACTCGTGATTTTCTCCATGGAAGACGACCAGTCTTGTTTCGACGTTTCGGTGAGCCAAAGCCTGCATCATCTGCATTCCTTCCGGTAGAGGACAGCGATAGTCCTGATCGGAGTGAATGAATAAGGTAGGTGTTTTAGCGTTATCAACATATTTTAATGGTGAATGATCCCAGAGCTTATCGTAATCTTTTATCGGTTCATCTGTACCGTTCTGATCTGGACAGAAGTTATATCCGATATCACTCAGATAAGTAAAGCCGGTCCAGTTGGCGATACTGCGTTGTGAAGCAGTACAACAGAAACGGTCGGTATGGCCGATGATCCAGTTGGTCATGAAACCGCCGTAGGATCCGCCTGTTTCACACAGCTTTGTTTTATCGATGGCTCTGTATTTCTTTAGGACGGCATCAGTGAAATCCATCAGATTGATGTAATCGATATCACCATATTTACCGCGGATATCCGCAAATTCGTCACCTCTTCCATCTGAGCCCCTGATATTCGTAAATAATACGAAGTATCCCTGTGATGCCCATACCTGCATCTCATGGAAGAAGCCTTTCGAATAAATAGCTCTTGGTCCGCCATGGATATCAAGTACAGCCGGATACTTTTTCTTAGGATCATAGTCTTTCGGATATAAGACCCAGCCATTGAGATTAAGTCCTTCAGAAGTGTAATTTATTTCTTCAGGTCTTGCGACATACTTGTCTTTTAAGACACCCTTATTGAAGGAAGTAAGAACTTTTACTTTCTTATCTTTGAAGGAGTATTCATAGAGTTCCGGTAAGGAAACATCATCACAGCCGCAGAAGATGATCCTGTCTTTGGAAACATCAAAGAAAGTGATCAGCGGCATTTTCAGTAGCTTCTTATATCTGATCTTTGAATCAAACTGCCAGAGTTCCACATGGTCAGTTTCGGTAACTAAGGTATAAAGATAACCGTTTTTAACGACCATTCCTTTACCTGAACCCAGGATGGTATCGGTAGCTACCGCATCATATAAGGATCTGTCAGGCGAAGGAAGCTCTATCAGTTCTTTATCTTTGAGGATATGGAATTTTGAACTTTCGTTTAATCCGTATTTTCTGCCATCACTCGCCAAAACGTAGAGATCGTTATTCAGACAATAGATAGCAGAAATGATCTGGTCATCTTTATCATAGAGACATTCGGTTTTATCAGTGTCCAGATCATATTTATATATGCGGTCATACTTCGGTGCGAAGCGGTCATAATCTTTTCCTGTAAAGTAGACCGTTCTTTCGCTAACTTTAGCATTATATGCCGATAAAGTCGGAGCTGTGATCCTTCTGATCCTGAATGGTTTGAGTTCGCAGATAAATAACGCCGTTCTGAGTTTATTAATGAAACCGGAACCGTTGAACCAGTAAGGGATCTCATCGAGAACTTCATAGTCGGCTTCTTTCTTTTTCTTTTCCTTTATTTTCTCCAGTTCTTTCTTATCGGCTTTATAGAGATCAGGAAGATTGACGGAGATGTATGCCGATAATAATAAAGTATTCTTATCGATTACCTCAATTGAAGTGACCTTTAAAGGCGTGGAGAAGAATATTTTTCTTTTACCGTCTCTGGTATTCAGCAGGTAATATTTATTGATTAAAGGTTCCTTCTTTTCTTTTTCCGTAACGATCAGATTTGTGTCATCATACCAGTTTATTATAGTGGTATCTTTAGCGGAAACATATGCTTTCTTGTTCACATAAACCGTATTGAAGTAGTTGTCTTTTTCCTTATCGACATTAGCCAGCTGATAGGCATAAGCTGTGCCTGATGGATTGAAGGAAAGATTACTAAGAAAGCGGAATTTGAGAAGATCTTCGATTTTAATTGGTTTTGTCATAATAATCAGCCCCTTTTGAAATTATTATAAGATAGGACATATAAAATGAGTGTAAAATAAGTACGAAGGAGGGTGTCGGATGGAAGATCCTTTAAGTAGAAAAAACATGAAAAGTCTTTTGTCCGGGCACCACAGCGGATAACAGATAATTTCATCATCTTTATGATTATATAAAACCTTTTTTACTGTGGTGGTAAGGAGGAAAAATGAAAAAGAAAAAAGATCTGGAAAAGACCGCCAAGATTCAGAAGAAACTGGAACAGAATCTGATCAAGGATTCCTATCTGAGTGTCGATCAGCTTTTTAACAAGTACAAGACTTCATACAACGGCCTTGATAACGAGGAAGTTGAAGAACGTATTGATAATTACGGTAAAAATACCATTGAGATAAGAGAAAATCATCCGATCTTAAACAGATTGAAGGACGCCGTCATCAATCCTTTTAATATCGTGCTCATCATCGTGGCTATGATCACGCTGGCGACAGATGTTATCTTTGCCTCAAGTAAAGACTATTCAACGTTTATCCTGATCATGTCGACGATCATCATTTCGGCGGTCATTTCTTTCTCACAGTCAACCAAATCAGACAACGCCGCCAAACAGCTCAAGAGCATGATCTCCAATAAGATGGATATCATCAGAGACGGTGTCGTAACAAGTGTACCGGTTGAGGAAGTCGTACCGGGTGATATCGTCAAACTTTCTTCCGGTGATATGATTCCGGCTGATATCAGATTCCTTGAAGCGAAGGACCTGTTTATCGATCAGGCGGCTCTGACCGGTGAATCTGCAGCAGTTGAGAAGTTTGCGGAATGGAAAAAGGAAAGCGAGATCACCGATCTCAACAATATCGGTTTCATGGGTACGGACGTCGTTTCCGGTACGGCTACAGCATTAGTATTGACGACCGGTGAGAATACCTACTTCGGCAATATGGCCAAGTCATTGGAGAGCGTCTATCAGCAGAACTCTTTTGAAAAGGGTGTCAATGATATTTCGATGGTGCTGATCAGAATGATGTGCATCATGCTTCCGATCATACTGGCTATCAATATCTTCACCAAAAATGATATCTGGGATTCGATCATTTTTGCGATTACGATCGCTGTCGGTCTGACACCGGAGATGCTTCCGGTAATCATGACTTCGACGCTGGCTAAAGGTGCGGTCATGATGAGTAAGGAGAAGACGATCGTCAAGAGACTGAATTCGATTCAGACTTTCGGTCAGATGGATATCCTGTGTACCGATAAGACCGGTACATTGACCGAGGATAAGGTAATACTGGAAAAATACATGGACTGTTATGGCAATGAGAGCAAGAGGATCCTTAAGCATTCCTTCCTGAACTCTTATTTCCAGACCGGTTTAAAGAACCTGATCGACCAGGCAGTAATTGCCAGAGCCGAAAAAGACGGCCTAGGTTATCTCAAGGAAGACTATGAAAGAATCGACGAGATCCCGTTTGATTTCGTCAGAAGAAGAATGTCGGTCCTCTTAAGAGATGAGACCGGTAAGGAACAGCTGATCACCAAGGGTGCAGTCGATGAGATCATGTCCATCTGCAAGTATGCGGATGTGGATGGTGAGGTCTTAAGACTTGATGAGGAACTGAAGGAAAAGATCTATAAGGTCTATGAGAAACATAATGCGGATGGTTTGAGGATCGTCGCTGTTGCCCAAAAGCGCAGTAAAAAGGGCAGAGGTGAACTCTCCATCAATGATGAAACCAAGATGGTCTTACTGGGCTTCATCGGTTTCCTGGATCCTCCTAAGGCTTCGGCTAAAGAAGCCATCAAGGCTTTACAGGAACATGGTGTCAGAACAGTCGTTTTGACCGGTGACTCGGAAGGTGTGGCCATCAAAGTCTGCAAGCAGGTCGGAATCGATGTGAATAACTGTTTATCAGGCAAGGATATCGATGCGATGGAAGACAGCGAACTGATGGAGAAACTGAAGGACTGCCACCTCTTAAGCAAGCTTTCGCCGATCCAGAAACAGCGTGTCGTCAGACTCTTCCAGGAGAGCGGCAGCACGGTCGGTTATATGGGTGACGGTATCAATGACTCTCCGGCTCTGAAACAGTCAGACGTCGGTATTTCCGTTGATACGGCAGTTGATATCGCAAAAGAAACTGCGGATATCATCCTGCTGGAAAAGGATCTTAACGTTCTGGAGAAAGGCGTCGTCAACGGCCGTAAGACTTTCACTAACGTTCTTAAATATATCAAGATGGCTACCAGTGGTAACTTCGGTAATACGATGTCGGTCATTATCGCTTCGATCTTCTTACCTTTCTTACCGTTATTGCCTATCCATATCCTGATTCAGAACCTGCTGAATGATTTAGCACAGATCGGTATGCCTTTTGACAACGTGGATAACGATTACATCATGCATCCGAAGAAATGGGACAGCAAGGATATCCAGAGATTCATGTTTATCTTCGGCCCGATTTCAACTTTACTGGATGTATGCTGCTTCGGTGTTCTGTGGTACATCATGAAATACAACTGTGTTGAAAGATCGTTGCTGTTCCAGACCGGCTGGTTTACTTTCGGTATCATTTCCCAGACGATCATCATTCATATGATCAGGACCGATAAGATCCCGTTTGTTACCAGTAAGTCATCAACTGAACTGCTGATTTCAACGATGTCGGTTGTCTTGCTGACGATCATAATTTCATTTACGGATATTGCGCCGGTTCTTAATCTGGCTAAACTGCCGCTGTCTTATCTCAAATGGATCGGTTTACTGATCGTTCTGTATATTGTGGTAATCGAGATATTTATCCGTATCTACGTCAGAGTAAAGAAAGAGTGGCTGTAGTATATAATTAAGTTGTTATGAAAAGAAACGGAAAGATAAAGATAATCCTGTCATTACTCGTAGTTTTTGTTATGAGTATGAGTTTCATCAGACCTCTTGAAGCTCATGAAGTAACCGAAGAAGACTTCACTGACAACCACACCAGTGTTGAAGCGGTTCTTTATGACAATACCAACGGTCTGCCTACTTCCGAGGCTAATGCGATTACGCAGACTTCGGAGGGTTTCATCTGGATCGGCGGTTACAGCGGTCTGGTCAGATATGACGGCAATTCTTTCTATCTTTATCCGTCGAGCCTTGGTATTGCGAGCGTTTTGACTTTATATGTCGACTCAAGAGACAGACTGCTGATCGGTACCAATGAAAACGGCGTTTCGATCCTCGACAACAACACTTTTATTCATGTGACCAGAGAAGACGGACTCAGATCTTCTTCGATCAGAAATTTCGTTGAAGACTCTGAGGGCAATATCCTTTTAGGTATGGGCCAGGGTCTGGATTATCTGGATAAAGACAATAATCTGCATCAGATCCTCGATTCCCGTACCGACACCAAGACGATCACGCGTCTGGAGAAGACTGACAGCGGTATGATCTGGGGTCTGACCGGAGATGGCGACGTCTTTACGGTTGAAAATTTAAAAGTCAAAGAATTTTACAGTGTTTCTTCCATCGGTTTGGGAACAATCTTTTCGATCCGTCCAGATGACATTAATGAAGGTTATGTCTATCTGGGTTTAGAGGATAACAGAGTTGTCTATGCGGATCTGAAGAATATGGAAGAGGCTATAACTTATGAGACCGGTGAACAGAGCAAGATCAACTCTATCCATATTATTAATAAAGATATCTGGCTCTGTGCCAATAACGGCATCGGTTTCATCAAAGATGGTGTCTACCATGAGTATAAAGATGTACCTCTGAACAACTGTATCGATCATATGATGGTCGATATGGAAGGAAACCTCTGGTTCACTTCTTCAAGACAGGGTGTCATGAAACTGGTCGAGAACCGTTTCACGGATATTTCCGCTATGGCGGATCTTGATGCACTGGTAGTAAACAGCACTCATATCTATGACAACGATCTGTATATCGCCTGTGAGACAGGTCTGGTCGTTCTGGATAAGAACAGTTACGAAATAAAAGAGAATGCGGTTTCGGAATTATTGAAGACCGACCGTATCAGAAGTATATATGAAGACAGTAAAGGTCAGCTGTGGTTCAACTCCAACGGTGATAACGGATTAGTCTGTTATGATCCTAAGAGTGATGAATATGTGAAGTATACAGTCGATGACGGATTGGCTTCCAATAAGCCGCGTCTGTGTATCGAATTAAGAGACGGCAGTATGGCAGTCGCGACCAATAATGGTCTCAATATCATCAAAGACGGTGTTATCACTAAAACCTATGACGAAAAAGACGGTATAAGCAACGTCAAGCTGCTTTCCCTGATTGAAGGAGAAAACGGTGAGATCATAACCGGCAGCGACGGTGACGGTATCTATATCATCGAAAACGGTTCGGTAAGCAAGGTATCGCTTGATGAAGGTCTGGCTTCGGAAGTCATCATGAGGATCAAGAAAGATCCAATTGACAGTTCGCTTTACTGGATCGTTACAAGTAACTCGCTGGCTTATATGAAAGACCGTCAGGTCACGACCATTACGAAGTTCCCGTATTCGAATAACTTCGACCTCTATTTCTCCAAGAATAATGAGATGTGGGTCTTAAGCGGAAACGGTATCTATGTGGTCGACAGAGAAGCGATGCTGAAGAATGAGGAAATTAGATATTCCTTCTATGATGCTTCATGCGGTTTACCATACATAACCACTGCCAACTCCTATTCCTATCTGGCCAAGGATGGCACGCTTTATATTTCCGGTACCTCCGGTGTTGCCAGTATGAATATCAATGATGATTCAACGGATAAGACCAAGCTGAAGATCTGTATTCCGTATGTATACTGTGATGATACCTATATCGGCACGCTCAACAGTGATACTGTCACGATCCCGGCAGATTGCCAGAGACTGACGATCGGAGCCTTTGCGTTTACCTATTCATTAAGTAATCCGTATCTTAGTTATCAGCTGGAAGGTTTCGATAAGGATGCCAAGATCATCACCAGAAAAGAACTCGGTGACATCAGCTATACCAACCTGGATGGCGGAACCTACAAGTTCAGGATGTCACAGATCGATAATGTCACCGGACAGGTCTACAGGGAATTCGTGCTGACGATCATCAAAGAGAAAGCCATCTATGAACAGCCATGGTTCTGGGTACTGATGGTATTGCTGGGCATAGGAATCGTTGCAGGATCATTAGTGATCTACTACCGCCGTAAGACCAAACTGCTGGAAAAGAAAGCGGAAGAAAACAGAAAAATGATTTCCGAGATGTGCGATGTCTTTGCGAAGTGTATCGATATGAAAGACCGCTATACCAACGGTCACTCTTCAAGAGTTGCGAAGTATACCTGCATGATTGCGGAAAGAATGGGTAAGACAAAAGAAGAGCTTGAGGATATCCATAACATTGCACTGTTACACGATATCGGCAAGATCTCGATCCCAGACAACATTCTGAATAAGCCTGGTAAGCTTGATGACAACGAATTCGTCGTCATGAAGAACCATGCGAAGCGCGGCTTTGAGATCCTTAAGGAAGTCAGCATCGCTCCGGATCTGGCTATCGGTGCCGGTTATCACCATGAGCGTCTCGATGGTAAAGGTTATCCGTTCGGTCTCAAGAAAGAAGAGATCCCGGAGATTGCCCAGATCATTGCAGTCGCGGATATGTTCGATGCGATGTATTCGACCAGACCTTACCGTAAAGGCATGGAATTAAGCAGGATTGCGGAAGAGATGGAAAAAGTCAAAGGTACGCAGCTTAATGAAGAAGTCGTCAACATCATGGAAGAACTGATCAAGGAAGGCAAGTTCGATAACGAATGGCCGGAAAACAAGCCGGAAAATAAAGAAGAAAAATCAGAATAAAGAAAAGAAGCTTATTGCTTCTTTTCTTCTGACAGACGGTAATAATTGGCCAGTTCTTTTTTGATCTGGGTATATATCTCCAGACCTTTTTCTCTCTTGAACTTACGGACCAGTCCGCGATAGATATAATTCTTATCTTCACGTTTCTCTTCAGGAACCTTATCCAGATATGTTTTGATCTTTTCGATCTCATTATCCTCAAGATCCTTCAGTACTCTTTTCAGCAGTTCCTGATGACCTTCGCTTTTGACGGCGGCAGGGGCAGAAACGGTCTTCTTCTTTACGGATTTCACCTTCGGGGAAGACACGGATTTTTGCGGAAAAGACTGTTTTTCGTCTTCCTTGATTTCTTTCTTCTTGATTACTCTGATTTCGGAATCAGGTTTCGCAACAGGTTTTTCTTCAGCCTGTTTCTTTACCGTTTTAATTCTGCGGTGTTTCTTTTCTTTTTCCGGTTTGGTGTTGATCCTTTGGACATCATAGCCCTGGCTCTTCCAGTATTCGATGACGTGATCATAACCGGTATCCTGCGAAACGATCGTATAGGATGAATGTCTGTTCTTGCCGATCAGATAACCCAGATAGGAAGAAAGATAGAAATCAAGGGAGTTTTTACCTGGTTCACATTCGATGATGTTGATCTTGTGACGACGCTCTTCAGTCAGTTCTCTTAACAGTGAGAAATTCAGACTCTTCGCATTTTCGGTAACACAGATATAAAGTTCGAACTTTTCGTCACCTTTTAGCAGATAGGTCCAGGTTGAACCGACGTTTTCACTGTCTATCAGATAAGCGGGTACTTTGGTAAATAACATATAAAACCCCCTTTAAACAATACCACATCTTTTATGGAAAACAAAAAAAGATCGGAACGAATCCCGATCAGTTTACCATAGCATTTCTGCCAGAAGCATTATTATCGGCATGCTTATAGCGCTTAGCAGTGTACTCAGACAGACGGTCTGGGCAGCGTAAGCAGTATCTTCGTTATACATGGCCGCAAAGACCGGAGACAGGGCACCGATCGGCGCAGCAGCGGCAATCAGAAGAATCAGTTTTATTTCGTGCCATCTCTGCGGAACAAAATACAGCAGAAGCAGAATGATAAGCGGAGCAATTACAAGTCTCCAGAAACTGACCTTATAGTTTTTCGGATCGGTAAACAGTTTTTTCAGATCGCTGCGGGCGATATGGGCTCCCAGAACGATCATAGCCAATGGCGTATTGAGTCCGGCAAAAGCTGAAAGCGAACCACTGATCGGTGAGGGAAGATCGATCCGTAAAAGATATATCAGGACGCCGATCAATACCGAGAAGACAGCCGGATTTTTAATGACCTTTATTACTGATACTTCCTTGGGGTCTTTCGACATGATATATACCCCGTAAGTCCAGACAAAGATATTAAACATGGCGATATAAGGTGCCAGATAGAAAACGGCTTCTGTTCCGTATACTCCACTTACCAGAGGGATCCCGATAAAACCGGCATTGGAGAAAACGATCCCGAATTTTTCGATACTGCTTCCCTTTCTTTTAAAGATCTCTGCCGTGATGATCAATACGACATAGATCAGAAAAGACAGAACAAACGCAAAGATCAGACCGGGAACTTCTTCACTCTTATATTCGCGCAGAAAAGAATTCACGAGCAGTGTCGGTGTTGCCACATATAACAAAATATTGGATAGACCTGTTATGAGCTGATCGTCCGTGATTTTTCTGCGATACAGATAATAGCCTACAAGGATCATCAGGAACATCTTGATGATCTGTAAGAGAATAGTGTAAGCCGTATTCATTTGTGTTATCAGAGATCCGGTGTATAGAACTTGTAGTTGGCTTTGCCACACGCCTTGGCATGGTACAGAGCCTTATCAGCTGATTTGTATAATTCTTCGAAGGTCTTGCCGTCTTCCGGGAAGCGGGCAATACCGATAGATAAGGATACATAGCCTTTTAAGATATCGTTGTCGAAGACATGCATAGCCTGATTCTCAATATGTTCGGCCATCGTACAGATATCTTCGTTACTGTCGATATCTTTGAGATAAACGACGAATTCATCTCCGCCGATCCTTCCTGTAACATCCATGCCTTTGGTGTTGGAGTGTAAGATCTGTCCGATCGTAATCAAGACATTATCACCGGAGGCATGACCGAAAGTATCATTTATCTCCTTGAAACGGTCACAGTCTACCATCATTAAAGCGCCGTGGCTTCCTTCTTCGCGCAGGATATCTTTGATGGCTTCTTCGGTAGCAGAACGATTCAGGATGCCGGTCAAGGCGTCACTGCGTGATCTTTTTTCCAGTTCCTGTTTCAGCATCTGCATTTCCGTAACGTCGTTGATTAGCGCGATGATACCGTTGACATTTCCTTCGGCGTCATGGGTTGGACGCTTGATCAGTTCCAGATATTCTTTGACTCCGTCTTCGTTCTCTTCAATGATATAGGATGTGCCTTTACCGGTTCTGATGATTTCCTTATCGGACTCCATAGCCTTCATGGCATTCTGTTTATCTTTACGGATATCGATATCGGATTTGCCACGGATAGTCCAGTTCGGGTCACTAGACATATCCAGATGATGCCAGTAATGAGTTGAAAAGACATAACGGCAGTCTTTGTCCTTGAGATAGATCAGAGATGGTAATTCCTGAAGCATTCTTTCGATTTCAAAGAAGGTTGCGGAGTCTTTGGAGCGGATCGCATTATTGACTCTGAGTAAGACGATATCTTTGTTGAAAGGCGGGACCATATATTCATTGACGTTATGTTCGATCAGTGTTTTACATTCTGTTTCATCCGGTTCAGCTGAAACCGCGATGGCGGAAATATCGGCGAAGCGTTTGTCTTCTTCGAGTTTGTTCAGGATCGAAAAGTCTTCACTTATTTCTCTTTTTCCATCAAAAAGAACTGCCGCAATTTCTAATGAAGAATCGTTCAGTTTCTTCAGTACTTCTTCTTTCGTGTCATATTTCAGTAAGGAATAATCAGACGAAAGGATGGACGGCAGTTCAATATATTCTTCTCTATCAGGTAAGTAAATGATCAGATCTTTTTTGGCCATATGTTAATTTAATTATATGTCAAAAAAATAATTAATTCGCTTTTATGGCGTATTTAAATTAGAATAAATATATAAACAGGACAAACAAAATATGAATAAGAAGGTAAGAAGATACAGTTTTTCAACCGGTTTCGCATTCGGGACACTTTTTATATTTTCCGGAATCGTTCTTAACCTGCTCGGTTCAAAGATTGCGGTCAGTCTGAACTTACCGCTTTTCCTTGACAGTATCGGAACAATACTGGTTTCGGCGATGAGCGGTATCATGCCGGGTGTCGTTGTCGGTTTCCTGTCCAACATGATCAACGGACTGGTCAGTGCAGACAATGTCTACTATGGTGTGCTGAATGTTCTGATAGCGGTGGTAACGGGTTATTATGCCAGCCGCGGCTATTTTCAGAAACTGCCTAAAGCCTTGCTGCTGGTCTTCCCTTATTCACTGATCGGCGGAGCACTTGGTTCAGTCATCACTTCACTGATTTACGGTTTCGGTTTCGGTGAAGGTATTTCTGCTCCTTTGGCTCATAAGATCTATGAAGCAGGCGGTGCCGGTATTTTTATTTCACAGCTGATTGCAGATATGCTGATAGACATCGCAGACAAGTTTGTCACGATCATCATTGTCTATTTTGTCTTAAAGCTGCTTACTAAATATTTCGGTGACACTCTGGAATATCATCCATGGCACCAGAAGCCTTTGTCTAAAGAAGATCAGGAAGAATCGTCTTCGGATGTCTCTTTCATGATGTCCTTACGTTCCAAGATCTTACTAATCATTACCGCCGCAGTTGTCTTCATTGCACTTGTTACAGCGGGCATAAGCTTTATGCTCTATCACAATGCGACGGTTGAAGAACACACCCAGCTGGGTGTCGGTGTTTCCAAACTGATCGCTTCAGTTGTCGATGGTGATAAAGTCAATGACTATATCAAGCACGGCGAAGCTATCTATGACTATAAACTTACGGAAGATCGTCTGGAAAAGATCAGAGGTACTTCCGATGATATCCTTTATGTCTACGTCTATCAGATCAAAGAAGACGGCTGTCATGTCGTATTCGATCTAGATACCGAAGATACACCGGGTGGTGAGCCTGGCGATTTAGTAGAATTTGATGAGGCTTTCATGCCTTACTATGACGATCTGATCAATGGCCGTCCGATCTCTCCGATCGTTTCCGATGAAACTTTCGGTTGGCTTCTGACGATGTATGAGCCGGTCATCGACTCTTTCGGAGTAACGCAGGCCTATGCTTGTGTTGATATCTCCATGAGCAGAGTGACTCTGAATGAGATCAGCTTCCTGACCAAAGTCGTTTCACTGTTCTTCGGCTTCTTTATCGTTATCGTCACAATCGGATTATGGCTTTCGGAATACAATCTGGTATTACCAATCAACACGATGGCTATGGCTGCCCGCCGTTTTGCGAATAAGATCGGCGGTGACCGTCAGGAAAGCGTCAGAAACTTCAAGGAACTGCAGATCAATACCGGTGATGAGATCGAGAACCTGTATGAATCGTTCTCGATGACTATCGAAGAAACTGTTAAATATATTGCGGATGTGCAGAAACAGGCTCTGGTCATCAATAAGATGCAGAATGGCCTGATCCTCGTACTGGCCGATATGGTCGAAAGCCGTGACCAGTGTACCGGCGACCATGTCCGTAAGACCGCGGCGTATTGCCGTCTGATCATGAACCAGTTACGCAAAGACGGTGAGTTCTCGGATGTTCTGAGTGACGAATATATTGAAGATGTCGTCAACTCCGCACCTTTACATGATATCGGCAAGATCAAGGTTCCGGATGCGATCCTCAACAAGCCTGGTCGTCTGACCGACGAAGAATTCGAAGAGATCAAGAAACATACCTTAGCCGGTAATGAAATCATCCAGCAGGCTATGGAGCTTGTATCTTCAGACTCAAGTTATCTGAAGGAAGCCAAGAATCTGGCAACCTACCACCACGAGAAGTGGAACGGCAAGGGTTATCCGATGGGTATTTCCGGTGATGATATTCCGCTTTCCGCCCGTATCATGGCGGTTGCGGATGTCTTTGATGCTCTGGTCTCACGTCGAAGCTATAAGGAGCCTTACAGTTTCGAAAAGGCAATGGAAATTATTGAGGAAGGATCAGGAAACCATTTCGATCCGCGAATCGTTAAAGCCTTCAAAGAATCCTCAGAAGAAGCCCGCAAGATTTCCGAAACCTTCATGGGCGTAGGAAGCGAAGAGAACAAAGCATAAAAATTGCCACGACACGGATTATTATCGTATAAACATACAGAAAGATTTATAGAATTAATCCAAAGGGGAGTCAGTAATGTTAGAGAATAAGAAAGTAAACAAGCTTAATGAAGATGAACTTGAAGAAGTCAGCGGCGGGTTTTCTAGAGGCCCACAGTATTTAATGACAAAGAGAGGCTATGGTGAAATTGCTTTACTCTCTAAGAACGAATGGTCATTAAACAACATAATAAGACTGATACCGGGAGGAAAACAGGTATTTACAAGCGGCATTGATGCTCCTGGAAAGGACATCAACGGAAATACTATTACCTTTTTAAATTGCAGTTATGATGGTGAATGGGGATTTATAAACAGCAATATGCTTGAGGAGTGCGAATAGTAAAACTGATTTTGTGTCTTTCAAATCAAGCTGCATAAAATCACAAAAACGTAATTTAAAACAGAAGGAATCGTGCAGATTCCTTTTTCAATACTTATTTTTTCAAAAGATCAGGACGGTTTTTCTCTGTTAGTTCCTGAGCTTTTTCTTTACGCCATTCCGCAATCTTTTCTCTGTTACCTGAAAGAAGTATTTCCGGAACTTTCATACCGTTATAATCGGCAGGTCTGGTGTATTGCGGATATTCGAGTAAACCGTCTTCAAATGATTCTTCGATCGTGCTTTCTTTCTTCATCGATCCTTCGATAAGTCTCATGAGTGAATCACATACGACCATGGCCGGAAGTTCTCCGCCGGTCAGAATATAATCACCGATCGAAATGATATCATCTGCTGCTTCATATACTCTTTCATCGATTCCTTCATAATGTCCGCAGATAATGATCAGATGTTTATATTCTGCAAGTAAATGAGCTGTTTCCTGTTTATAAGGTGTACCGCGTGGCGCCATGATTATCACATGAGAATCAGCTGTTCTGATTTCCTTTAAGGCATCATAGATCGGCTGACAGCGCATGATCATACCCGGCCCGCCACCGTAAGGTGAATCGTCTACTTTGCGGAAACTTCCCGGAGCAAAATCTCTGATATCGATGACCTCCAGCTGCAAAAGACCGGAAGAGATATTCCGGGAAATTAATGGTGTTTTGATAAATGAGTCAAACTGTTCGGGACAGATCGTAAGAAGCGATATTTTCATCTACTGTAATAATATGCGAACCTTCATTTTCTGTGCAAGAAAAAATGATATGATGTTGGATGTATATGTCTGAAGAAAGAAACACAGAAACAAATGATATCCTGACCGGTTCGATGCTTAAGAACATCCTGTTTTTTGTCTGGCCGATCATGCTGGCAAACATCCTGCAGATCAGTTTTCATTTTGCGGATACGATCGTTATCGGTAATTACGCAAGCCAGCAAGGTCTGGCAGCTGTCGGAACGACCGGTCCGATCACGGTCTTCTTCATGTGGGGATTGAACGGCTTATCCATGGGTGCCAATGTCCTGGTTTCAAGAATGATCGGAGCGAAGAAACATGATCAACTTAAACAGGCGGTTTTTACTTCGGTATTGATCGGTTTTGTGTTCGGATTCTGTATCAGTCTGATAGGTGTTGTTTTTGCGGAAGTGATGCTCAGATTACTGGGTACGCCATCAGATATTATGGCTGATGCGACACTGTATCTGAGGATCTATTTCTTATGCGGTGTAGCTTTCGGTGTCTTTGATTTCTGTTCCTCGATATTAAGAGCGAACGGTGATACCTCTCATCCGACCCTGTATCTGGCAATCGGGGGAGCGATGAACGTCTTACTCAATCTTCTCTTTGTGGTGGTCTTCAGAATGAATGTAGCCGGTGTGGCTCTGGCGACTCTGATCTCACAATATAGTTCTGCTTTCCTTTCTTTCAGAAGATTACTTAAAGAAGAGAGTATGATCCATTTGGATCTAAATATGAAAAACTATGATCCTGAACTGATGAAACAGGTTTTAAGATATGGTATTCCTTCGGCTTTACAGAATCAGATGTTTTCTTTCAGCAATATGATCGTGCAGTCGAGCATCAATTCTTTCGGTTCGACTTTTGTCGCAGCGAATACCGCTTCCAATGCAATCGAAGAATATGTCTATGTCTTTGTGGATGCTTTCCCTTTAGCTTCACTTACTTTTACTTCACAGCTATATGGTGCAGGCGAATACAAGAGAATAAGGAAGATGCTTGTAATGAATTTCGTCATGTGCGGAGTAGGGGCTTTTCTGATCGGTCTTATTATTCTGATGAATGGCACATCATTGATGTCAATGGTTGCGGATGATCCCGAAGTTATCAGAATGGGTCTGATCCGTCTGCGTTATGTGACTTTCTTCCTGTTCCTGAACGGTTTACTGGATGTCATCGTCAACGGTATCAGAGGCATCGGTCTGGCCAATCTGCCGACTATCATAACCTTATTCGGTGTCTGCGGATTCAGAGCTTTATATATCTATACGTATTTCCGTCTGAATCATACACCGGAAGTTCTGTATTCGTGTTTCCCTTTAAGCTGGGCACTGACATTGATCGTTCAGTCGGTGATCTGGTTTATCTCATATCGACGCTTACTTAATGAAGGACAATAGAAAAGCCGCAGAAATTACTGCGGCTTTGTCTACAGATAATATGTGTTTTATAAGATGCAGGAATCGAAGAAATCGATAATGCCGTCTTCGACGTCTTCTTTTAATTCGGCATAGTTGTGGATCTCGTGGCGGTAACCGGTATAGAGAACAGTCGTTACATCATGACCGGTATCTGTCAGCCAGTTAGCACACTGGTAAACACCTGTACCGTACTGTCCGACCGGGTCCTGGTCGCCGGCAATGTTGTAGATCGGCAGCTCCTTAGGAACCTTTTCAGCCCACTCCGGTCCGGTAATATCTTTCATCATCAGCAAGAAGTAATACCAGGCTCTGTTGCTGGTAGGTTTGGTGAAGGCATCAAACGGGTCTTCCGCATGGTCGGTCTGGACATATGGTGAATCACAGATCCATTCGTTGCCGAGTTTTACACCTTCACTGCAGCGGGCAAACATCCAGCCCATGAAGGTTGCGCCAAGTGTCGGATCGGACTCATCGCCTTTGCCTTCATTGACCAGTTTTTCAACAATGGCGATATTGTCATCGAGATTAGGCCAGACACCGGTCGTGCCACAGATCGTCGCACCTTTTAAGTCGTTTCCGTAACGGGCAATATACTGTCTGGTGATGAATGATCCCATACTGTGTCCGAACATGAAATACGGAAGATCAGGATACTTTTCACAGACCAGATCATGGAGTTTCTTTTCATCTTCAACCATGGTCTCAAAACCTTTATCACCCCAGTTGCCCCAGCTGTCATTTTCCAAAGCGGTCTTGCCGTGTCCGACATGGTCGTCGGCTGCAACGATATAGCCTGCTTCCATAAAGCTGGTGATCATGTGGAGATAACGGCGGGAATGCTCACCAAAACCATGAATAAGCTGGATGATACCCATAGGCCGGCATGCCGGGACATAGATCCATCCGTAAACCTGATCACGCTCGTTGAACGAGGTGAACTTCACTTCATGTAACATATTATGAATTATCCTTTCTGAGTAGAGTACTCTCTATCTGTCTTAATAATATCATTTTTACTCTTCTTAAAAATGTATATCACAAACGATTTTTTCAGTTTTCACCGCTTATTCACAATCGCCTGCTAAGATATCAGTGTAAGATAAGTTTTTTCATTTTTTCCCTCAAAATTTTAACTGTTTTACCTGCTGTATAAGAAAAAGGCCCTGAGGCCTTTTTCTTTACTTAATTCTCTAATTCGCGGCACTTTTCCAGTAAGGAGATGATCGGCAAGTGCTGAGGGCAGGCAGCTTCACACTGACCGCACTGGATGCAGTCACTGGCTTTGCCGTGGTCCTGGGTAACGATCATATATTCTCTCTTGGTTCTGAATTCCGGTGAACCTTTCTTGCGGTTTTCGACCGTGAAGATATCAGGAATAGGGATATCCATCGGACAGCCCTTTGTGCAATAGCGGCAGCCTGTGCAGGCAATATCTTTTTCTTCGTTCAGAGCTTCCTGTGCTTTTCTGATGACTTCCTGTTCGTGTTCATCAAGAGGCTTGAAGTCTTTCATGAAACTGAGGTTGTCTTTCATCTGATCGAGGTTACTCATACCGCTTAAGATAGCCAGGATGTTTTCCTGAGAACCAACAAATCTTAAGGCCCAGGATGGATAGGAGAGACCGTTGTTTTCAGCGTCGAAGATCTCCTTGACGGCAGCAGGTGGATCCGCCAGGATACCGCCCTTGACCGGTTCCATGACGACGACCGGTTTATTATGGGCTTTACAGATCTCCAGATTCTGACGGGATTTGACACCAGGATTCTCCCAGTCCGCATAGTTGATCTGCAGCTGGACAAAGTCCACATCAGGATGTTTGGTTAACAGTTCTTCCAGCAGTTCCGGATCCGCATGGAAAGAGAAGCCGTAGTGTCTGATCAGACCTTTTTCTTTTAATTCCTTGACGTAATCCCAGAGATGGAAGCGGTCATATTTTTCATAGTTGGAACGCTGTATAGCGTGTAAGAGATAATAATCGAAATATCCGGCATTGGTTCTTTCAAGGCTGGTTTCAAATTCTTTTTTAGCTGTCTCTTCATCGTTGACACTATCAGTGCAGATCAGTTTGGTTGCCAGCGTATATGATTCACGCGGATATCTGTCGATCAGTGCTTTTCTGATAGCTTCTTCCGATCCCGGATAGGCAAAGGCGGTATCGAAATATGTACCTCCGGCTTCAAGGAACAGATCGACCATCTGCGCTGTCTGTTCAACATCGATCGTCTCATCTTCGAGTTTAGGCAGTCTCATCAGACCGAAACCCAGCTTCATTTTGTTGTGTGTAGAATAGTTGTCCATGTTTCCTCTTTCTATTTATTCTTTTCCCATAAATCTTAATATTTTATGAAGATCGTTATTCAGAATCTGTTCTTCAGGGAAATTATACTGTTTCACCAGTTCAAAGGCCTTATCGGTTCTTCCGACTGCCGACGGATCATGAGCATCGGAATCGATTACGATCATGGCTCCGGTCTTTTCACACCATTCCAGCATCGTCTTATAGTTTTCAAAACAGTTTATCCTGTGATCCGGTTTAAGTAATGAAGAGTTATTTACTTCCAGTGCAACACCGTATTCCTTGGCTGCGATGGCAAGCTTCTCATAATCCAGTGGTGTGTGGTCATCATCGGGATGAGAGACGATCTTGATCTTCTCGTTCTTCATGCAGGAAATAAGATTTTCGGTGTTGCCTTCCTTGCCACAGTCTTTATAGCACAGCAGGTGGATACCGGCGATACCGTAATCAAGCCTGTCGATCCAGCGCTGGTCCAAAGAAAGTTTGCCTTCGTTTAAGACATTGATCTCGCAGCCTATCATTATCTTTACACCATAAAGTTCTCGCGGTATGGCTTTAAGATTGCAGAAATAGAACGGATCACAGGTTCCCGGTATACCCGGACCGTGTTCGGTAATACCCAGGATCTCCAATCCTATATCAGCTGCCGCCCGCGCATTTTCTCTGATGGTGCCGTAGGCGTGTCCGCTGACGATAGTATGGGAGTGTAAGTCGCCTATCAGTTTTTTATATTCATTCATCAGGGAATCCTTCTAAGCCGAATTCAGCCGGCTGGAAGCGCGGTGAGACACTTTCGTTGGTAGCAATGACCGCGGAGGCTAATCTGGTACCGATGTTGCAGGATTCACAAAGGGATTTGCCATAGGTCAGTCCGATTGCAACACCCGCAAAGAAGGAATCTCCGGCACCGGTAGTATCGACGACATCAACTTTCTGGGAAGGACAGAATCCGTGTTCACCGTTATGTTCAACATAGATCGCACCCTTTTCTCCCAGGGTTACGACCATCTTTTTTATTTCAGCCTGTTCGACTTTATCACACAGGACTTCTTCGAATTCAGGGATAGATAGACCTTCATATTCTTCCGAGAACAGCAGTTCGGCTTCCTGTTCGTTACAGACGATACAGGAGACACGGGAGAGGAAGGCTCTTCTTTCCATGGCCAGTGACATATTGGAGACGACGGCGAAGATCTGTTTATTGTATTTCTCGGCCAGATTGAAGATAATGGTCAAGAGATCTACTTCCATATCGATTTCCACGACGACACTGTCGGCTTCGGAAATGATCTTGTCGCCCTGCTTATCCAATACTTCCTTGATCAGTGAAAGATCCGGTCTTTTGGATATTGAAGCTACGACATCGCCGTTATTGTCGAAGATGGCCAGCCAGGTCCCCAGTCCGTCCGGAGTCCTGATGATGTAGTCGGTATTGACGTTGTGTTTTCTGAGTCTTGCGATAACGTCGTTGCCGATACCGGTATTGTCAACGACACTCACATAAACAGGGCGCAGCTGAACATTCGCAATATCTTCCGCAACATTTCTGCTTACTCCGCCATGAACCTGTACAACTCTGCCGACGTTTCTTCCCGAAGGAATATACTGGGCAATCGGATATCCTTTGATATCCACAAATACTGCACCGAATACGACGATTCCCATTATCTGATCTCCCTTTATTTGCTTTTATTTTAACTTAAAAAAATAAAAAACAGTAATCATATTGATCACTGTCTGCCTTCTTTGAACATCTTCATCATTTCGTTGGTCAGTGAGTATTCGACAGGCTGGAGTTCAATGTCTTCTCTCTTCGTCCAGATCGCCGATTTAAGCTCATTTTCATCTACCCTGATCGTATCATCGCCATCCACTTCGCAATAAAAGCCCATCAGTATATCCTGGGCAATGCCCCAGGGCTGGGATTTGTAGTAGCGGATGTTTTTAACGTTTAATCCGACTTCTTCCTTGACCTCTCTTTTAACACATTCTTCGAGCGTTTCACCGATTTCGGTAAAGCCGGCGATCAGCGCGTTATGTCTGTAGCCGTGCGCATAACGGGTCAGAATGATCTTATCCTTATTTATAACACCGATGATGACAGCGGGATTGATGCGGGGATAGATGGTGTTTCCGCAGTCCGGACATCTTAAGGCTCTTTCCTTATGGTCATGAACAAGACCTTTTCCGCAGCGGCCGCAGTATCTGTTATCTTTATACCATTTATCAAGATGGTAAGCGGTAAAGGCTGCATAGGCCTTTTCTTTCGAAATGACTTCACCGGAAAGAAAAGTTCTGACTGATACATATTCGCCATCGCTGATTTCAACAGGATCCAGTGTCAGATAGTATTCATCATTATTGATCGAAAACAGATAGATCGTATCCGGATCATTCAGTTCTTCATAATGAGGGAAACTGTTCGTATTGCTGTGACATAAGATCTCATCATTACGAAACGACAGAATAAAAGAACCTTTATCGGCTTTCTTATCTTTGTACTGGTTATCGAGATGCAAAGGTGCAATATCCTGAATCATCATGTTCAATTATAACTCTTTCAATCTGATAAAATTATAGGTGAAGAAGATTTCAGGGGGTCAATATGAAACTCAATTATCTCAGAACTTTTACGGTCGGTCTGGCCTTTTTATCAATCAGTGCTTTCTGGCAGATGTATGACAATGTCATACCACTGATCCTGACCAATACTTTTCATCTGAATGAAACTTATTCGGGTGCCATTATGGCGGCGGATAATGTTCTGGCGCTGTTTCTGCTGCCATTATTCGGATCACTTTCGGATAAGGTAGAAACAAAGATCGGCAAGCGTATGCCTTTCATTCTCTTTGGCACGGGCATGGCAATCATCCTGATGAATATCTTACCGATTCTGGATAATTCCTATTACAAAGAGCCTAATTCATTCAAGGTCGTTTCTTTCGTAATTGTGTTGGGGTTATTACTGATCGCCATGGGAACCTACCGTTCTCCGGCAGTAGCCATGATGCCTGATGTTACACCTAAACCATTACGTTCAAAGGCCAATGCGGTCATCAATCTGATGGGAGCGATCGGCGGTATCATCTATCTGGCTGTAGCAGCCTTCATGTATCCGAACTCCAAAATTGCGGGTCTTGAACATGTGGATTATCAGATCCTGTTCATAACCGTTTCGGCGATCATGTTTGTGGCGGTAGGCTTACTGTTCCTGTTTGTGAAGGAACCGAAACTGGTTGCGGAAAACAAAGCGCTTGAGGAGCAGCATCCTGAATGGAACCTGGCTGAAGATGACGGATCAGGTAATGAGAAACTTCCTGCGGATGTCAAAAGATCACTGGGTTTCCTTCTGGCTTCGATTGCCTTGTGGTTTACCGGATACAACGCGGTAACGACCTGGTTCACGACCTATGTATCGGTAATCATGGGTGAGGGACTCGGCGGTGCCAGCACCTGCATGCTGGTGGCAACAGCCGGAGCCATTCTTTCCTATATCCCGATCGGCAACCTCGCTTCAAAGATCGGCAGACGCAAGACCATCATGGGCGGCATCATCCTGCTGGCTTCGATGTTCTTTATGGATTTCATCATGACCATGATCTTCAAATCGATCAATCCGATCATGTTTGTGAACTTTGCCCTGCTGGGTTTAGCCTGGGCGGCCATCAATGTCAACTCTCTACCGATGGTGGTCGAGATGTGCAAGGGTTCCGATGTCGGCAAGTTTACCGGATATTACTATACCGCCAGCATGGCAGCCCAGATCGTTACACCGATCCTGGCCGGTACATTAATGAGACTTATTTCCTACAAGATCCTTTTTATCTATGCCACTTTCTTTACTATCCTGTCATTTGTGACTATGACGCAGGTCAGACACGGTGATCAGAAGGTCGAGGCTAAGAAAGGTCTTGAAGCCTTTGAGGATATGGCAGATTAATCTGAGAATAAAATGATCGTCTGCCACAACATGGTAATCAGATCTATGTACATCCGTACTATACAATGAATGGTAAAGATTCTGTCTGGCGCTGGTGCTGCAGAAACGGTTTTTACGGATGGGTAAACGGCAGATACATCGCATAAATAAGCTTAATCAAAGCCCTTCGGGGCTTTTTAAGTTTATGAGATAATAAATGATATGGAAACAGTAAGAAAGATCTTTCTTTGTGCAGGAATAATCTTTGCGGTCTATGGGCTCATAGTCTTATCACTGATCGGACCGGGAAGATTTTTCAATTACTTCTATCTTGTTTCCGGTATCTTTCTGATCGTTATTTCAAAACTGATGGAAGGAATGAGTGATCCTTTAAAGAAGGCGATAGTTTCAGTGATTATGATTGCTGTAGCGGTGTTTGTCTTGCTTGAAATAAGAATCATATCTTTCGCTGTAAAAGAACCGGATAAGAATGCCGATTATCTGATCGTCCTTGGTTCACAGATGAAAGATGACGGTCCTTCGCTGGATTATAAGGCAAGACTCGACAGTGCTTATGAATACCTTAACGAAAACAAAAAGACGAAAGTCATTACGACCGGAGCTCAAGGCAGAAAGGAACCGCTAAGTGAAGCACAAGGCGGAGCAGATTATCTGATTCAAAGAGGTATCGATCCGCTCAGGATCATCATTGAGGACCAGAGTTATGATACTAAAGAGAATCTGGGTAACGCACAGAAGCTGATCATCAAAGACGGCAGAGATCCGAAGGAAATTAAAGTAGTAGTTGTTTCGGCTTTCTATCATCTTTACCGTGCATCCTACATTGCGGAAAAGATCGGTTACGGCAACGTTTCCTGTAAAGGCGGATGCGGACTGTTTGTCTTATTACCGCACTATTACACCAGAGAATTCTTTGCGACAGTCAAAGAATATCTGGTATTAAGATAGAGGATCTGAAGTATGAGCATCTTATTCAATGTTCTGATGATTATCTTCAATCTGATCGGATTGTATTTTGTGATCAGAGAAGTGGGGATGAAATTCATCCAGTTTTACACACTGCTTTCAAATAATCTGAATATGCTTTCGGCAATCATATTTCTCATTGATCCTGTAAAGGCTGTTGATCTTCGTTACACCAGTGTATGTATGCTGGTGATAACATTCATCATTACCTTATTTATACTGGTCCCGGCCGAAGGTTCAGGCGGATTCAAAGCGATGTTTGGTACAGGTCTGACTTTCTTTCATCATCTGGTCTGTCCTTTTCTGTCGTTTTTCTCTTATCTGTTATGGGAGGGCCACAGTCAAAAGTGGTATCTGCCTTTTGGGATCACGCTGATCTATACCTTTATCTTTCTTTATCTGAACTATAAGGGGAAAGTCGACGGTCCTTATCCGTTCTTTAGAATTAAGAAGAACGGAATAAAGAATACCGTCATAACACTTACGTTCCTGGCCCTTTTTGTGCTGGCCGTCTGTATCGGAATAACGGTTATTGCGGATTAATCTGGTATAATTCGAAGTAGATATGAAGATTCTGGAAACCTATAAAAAGTTTGATGAGCGCAATAAGCTCATCATTAAATTCAATCTGGCGGGAATTGTTTATAATACGACAATATCGATTTTTAAGATCGTTGTCGGTACGATCGTTCATTCGTTATCGATCGTTACCGATGGTTTGAACGGATTGGGTGATATGATGTCATCGATCGTTTCGATCATTACGACATTCGCATCTGAAAGAAAAGCTGACAGCAGCCATCCGATGGGCTATGGAAGAGTCGAATATGTCGGTGTCCTGATGATCACTTTTATGATCATTTCACTGGGCTCTCTTTCGATTTACAGATCGGTAAAGAGCCTGATCAGACTGGAAGGTTCGCCGAATTATACAACGGCTGCCGTTGTCATCGTTGTCATATCGATGTTCTGTGAGCTTACTTATGGATATCTGTGTCACAAAGCCGGCAGCAAGCACAATTCGATGTCCTTAAAAATGATCGGACACGACTGTATAATGGATGGTCTGGTTTCTTTAGGTATCCTTGTGACAATCGTTCTGTATAAATATACCGGTCTTAATATTGAAGCTTGGATCGGTCTGTTTATTTCAATCATGATCGTTAAATCCGGTATTGAGACCTTTATGGAAACAACTGATAAGATTATCGGTACGACCGTAAGTGATGAACTGCGTAAGGATATCAAACAGATGATAATCAGTGAAGACAATGTAGAGAACGTCTTCAATCTGGTCGTTCACAGCTATGGTGAAAACCGTAAATTCGGTTCGGTCGATATTGAAGTCAGAAATGACCTTTCAACACTTGAAACCGCGAAGCTGACGAGAAGGATCGTCAGAAGAGCGAGAAAAGAAAAAGGGATCATTCTTACTTCGGTAGGTATCGTTACTTCTTCGCTTAATGATCCGAAAACTGCCGAGATGTGGGACAGAATTCTGGAGACCGTCAGAAAGAACGACAGGGTCAGCAGAGTTCATGGCTGTCTGATTGATCAGAAGCAGAAGTATATTTCCTTCTACATTGTGACCAAGGAAGGCACAAGCAGCAAGGAAGTTATCGAAGAACTCAAGAGTGAACTGCATAAACTTTATCCGGATATGGAAATAGAAATCGACCGTATCACAGCGCTATGAAAATCTTATGTGTGGATGTCGGCGGCACCAGTATCAAGCACGGCATCATTGATGAGAAACTTAATATCACCGATAAGGGAAACTTCAATCCCGATGGCAGTACTTTGGAGACCTATGTGGAATCTTTAGGAAGTCTTTATGACCAGTATAAAGATCAGGTCGAAGGTATGGCTTTTTCCATGCCCGGTATCATTCATCCGGAGAACGGTTACTTCTATTCGGGTGGTGCCTATGACAGGATCGTTCATGAAATAAATCTTAAAGAGATACTGGAAAAGAGGATTCCTTTACCGATGTCTTTTGAGAATGATGCCAAGGCAGCGGGATATGCGGAATTAGGGTATGGTGCCTTAAAGGATTATAATGACGCCATACTGCTGACTCTGGGCTGGGCCATCGGCGGCTGTCTGATCTATAACCATAAAGTTGTTTACGGTAAGCACTATTCTGCAGGTGAAGTATCGTTTGTGAATGCCGATTATCACTATACCGATTTTGCGCATACCTTTGCGGGTATAAACGGTTCAAGAGGCTTATTAAAGAAAGTACAGGATAAACTGGAAACCGAAGAAAAATATACCGGTAAAGAGATCTTCGAAATGATAAAGAACGGTAATGAAAAAGTGAAGGAAGCTTTCCATGAGTTCTGCAGGGAATTTGCCATCCAGGTATATAACCTGAATATAACTTTCGATCCGGAAGTCTTTGCGATCGGCGGCGGTATCAGTTCACAGAAACTGCTTTATGAAGAACTTGATAAATGTTATGAAGAACTGGAGAAAGAGATGTTTCTGTTTGTCAGAAGACCGATCATTATCCCTTGCGTCTTCGGCAATGATGCGAATATGATCGGTGCTTATCATAAATTCATGCTTCAGCATGGAAAGAATCAAGAAAAACCAGTAATTATTTGATATACTTGTTTTAGTGAAGACGGTAAGTTTCACGTATATCCGGTCCTGCCGTCTTTTTATTACCGTAATATGCGTTCAATCAGATCAAAAACCATAGCACTTATCGTATCCGTGATCGTCATAACCATGACGATCATTACGGCGTTATCTGCCTTTTCGATCAGAAGACTGGGCAACGAATCATCAGATCAGATCCTTTATCTTTTGTGCAGGAACGGCGAAAGAAATCTGGATATGTATTTCGACAGTATCGAGCAGTCGGTCAAGACGGTTTCCGCTTATGCGGAAAAAGATCTGGCAGCGACCGATCTGTCAAAGCTGAGTGAGCATCTCGAAAGGGTTGAAGATGTCTTCGAAAAGATTGCCGGCAATACCGCAGGGATCCTGACTTATTACTATCGAATCGATCCGACAGTTTCCACAGATGATAAGGGTTTCTGGTTCATCAGTGATGGCAACATCTTTTATGAACATGAAGTAACGGATATTACGCTTTATGATACCAGTGATCAGTCGGCCTTAGTCTGGTTCACGGTGCCTAAGGCTACAGGCAATCCGGTCTGGCTGCCTCCATACATCACTGAGAATCTTGATGAGTATGTCCTTTCATACAACGTACCGATTTATAAAAATAATCTGTTTATCGGTGTCATCGGTATTGAGATCGACTATGATACGATGGCGGAGACCGTAAAGAACATTTCCTTATATGAAAACGGTTATGCGTTTATCAACGATGATGAAGGAAACATCATCTATCATCCGTATATCAGTATTGAAGAACTGCAGACAAATCACCCGAAAGTACCTGAAGGTTTATTAAGTGAAGATACTTTTGTTACCTATAATTTTGACGGTGTTGAGAAACAGGCGGTCTGGATGAAGATGGATAACGGTATGCGTCTTAACGTTACAGTACCTATTTCTGAGATTAACAGTAACTGGCATAATCTGATATCGGAAATCATCTTTATATCTTTATTATTGCTGACAGCCGCAATCATTGTGGCGATCCGTTTTGCGAAACAGATCACCGATCCGTTACGTAAACTTACTGAAACAGTTGAACAGGTCGATACCGGTAATTATGATCTCAATCTCGAATACGACAAGGATGATGAAGTCGGTATCCTGACGCATTCATTCAATCATCTGATCGATCACCTTAAGATCTATATCGGCGAGCTTAATAGCTTGGCTTATGCGGATGCGTTGACTTCCGTACACAATAAAGGTGCCTTTGATATCTCGTGTAGAGAGATGGATGAAGAAATTAATAATAACGGTAAAGATCTCGAATTTGCGATCGGTGTCTTCGACTGTGATGATCTTAAATCAATAAACGACAGTTACGGTCATGAAAAAGGCGACATCTATCTGAAAAAAGCCAGTCAGCTGATCTGCGATGTCTTCGCTCACTCACCGGTATTCAGAACCGGCGGTGATGAATTTGCGGTGATCCTGCAGGGTGATGACTACAACAACCGTAGTAAACTCTTACGTTCTTTTAAAAAGAAATGTAAAGACAGTATTGTGAATGAAGAAAATGATTGGGATAAAGTAAGTGTGGCAATCGGAATTGCAGACTATAATCCGGATGAAGACCGTTCAGCAAACAGTGTCATCCGCAGAGCTGATATCCTGATGTACGAAGACAAGAATAAACGTAAGAAGAAGGCATAGACGTAAGTTTATGTCTTTTTTGTTTATAATAGTATGTAGACATACGGAGATGTATCGAAGTGGTCATAACGAGAACGACTCGAAATCGTTTGGTCGTCATAAGCGGCCCGTGGGTTCGAATCCCACCGTCTCCGCCAAAATTACTCTAGAGCCTTATTTTAAGGCTTTTCTTTTGATTCATTTATCGATCTGAGAAGATTTTGAGAAGGTTTTTTAGATTTTCGATCAATTCTTCACTACTCTTTTACAATAAATGTGTGTATGTATTAAAAGTTTGTGTAATATCTGAATGTCCTAATCTTTTACTGACTGCAACAATGTTTACCCCGTCATTTATTAGGTTTGTTGCATGAGAATGTCTAAAATCATGTATTCTTATTCTTTTAACTCCGCTTTCTTTAATTTCTCTTATACTTGACTCGGTTTTACTCCGCTTTAATAATTCAACTGTTTCTTATAGAATTGATATAAAGAGGTACGTATAATGGAAGGCATTTCAAAATTGTTATCAATTTCATTCGGTCTCAGCTTTTTGCTAATTTTTTCAATACTTATTCTTGCTTTGTGGTTTGTGAAAAAGCTGTCTCTGAAGCCTTTTCCTAAAACCATGCTTTTAATTATCGTAGGTATTTGTGTGTGCCAAATGATCATTTTCTTGTTTATGGCTATTTACATAAATGGGCAAATACGTTCCTTTAATAATTTATTTAGGTTATTCAGATAAATACAAAATCTTTCTTTCAAATATTATTGATTATTTCAGCTATTCTTTTTTCAGATAATATATCTGCGAATCAGATATGGAATCCATCCTTCATCGATTTTATCCATCCCGCATTCTTTCATTGCAGCAAACAATGATTCAAAAGTCATAGGCATAAATGTTCTTTTTCCCTGATCATTGAGTAATGAAGCATAGTCAGCCAGCACGGTGCTTGTTTCAGGATTGAAATGTTCATTGAATGACGGATAAAGATGAACGGAAAGAAAACTCTCTATATCTTTGTGCTGCAACATGCTTAAGCCGAGAATGTGATTTCTCCAGAGCTGCCTTAGATCATCACCCCGGGAATGATTACCGAAGTTATATTTTATGAATTCTTCTTCAGACATATCACCGTAATCAAAGAATCCGCTTTCTCTGGTAATGCGGTAATAAGTGCTGTCCTTATCATTGATCTTCTGTTCCTCACCCATACCGATCTTATATCCCAGTTCGGTATATTTTACTTCGATACCGATTCCACATGGTCTGTCAAGAGAATCTGTATAATCCACATAAGCATCAAATGATGTGAGATCATTCAAATACTCTTCTTTCGGAGATGGTGCATATTCGATGAGAATGATGTTTATCGATTTTATATCATAACCGGTCAGTGTTCTGAAAAGTACTGCTGCTTTATTGAGATCATGATTCATCGGAAAGAAAACGTTGTAGGGAATATGTTCGCTTCGAAGAACATTTGTCAGAATGGCACCGGTTTTTCCTTTAAGATCATTTTTGATTTCATCCCAGAAAGGCGAATAAAAGTTAACTCCTCTTGCACCATCTTCCGCTGAAATGACATTACCATAACAACCACTGTTTTTCGTGTTCCTTACAGCCGGTACTTTCATTTCCTGTTCACGGAAATCAGACTGATGCTTACGGGCTTTTGCCTGCCATGTAGTATCATATTTGTATTCTTCAATTTGAAATGCCTGATTCAATGTGGTTTCTCCTTTCAGATTCTATAAATACTTATATCACTATTTTTCAGACTTTTCCTTTATGTAGTTTATTTATTTATAATTGTTTCTCAGAGTATATCTATTATTAGATAGAAAGTTGCACATATAATAAATAAAAATATGCAATTAATACATATAATAATTGACATAAAATATGCAATAATTGCATAATAATATTGTGGAGAAATATGCAAATGACGGAATTAAAAAGACTTCGGACAGATAAAGGAATGACACAACAGGAAGCTGCTGAACGAATCGGTGTATCTTTAAGATCATATGTCTCTTATGAGAACGATGAAACAAAGAAAGAGAGTACAAAATACCGATTCCTTATTAGTGAAATTGAGAAAATAAATCCGATTGATGAAGAGCACGGAATACTGTCAAAAGAAGATATTATAAAAATCTGTAACAGAGTGTTTTCTGAATATGAAGTTGAATACTGTTACCTTTTTGGTTCCTATGCAAAAGGGAAAGCAACGGGCTCAAGCGATGTAGATCTTCTGATATCCTCAAAAATCACTGGATTAAAATTCTATGAATTGGTGGAAAAACTGAGAGAAGAACTCCACAAAAAAGTCGATCTGTTGGATTTCAGACAACTTCTTGGAAACGAGAAACTTTTAAATGAAGTGCTTAAGGAAGGAATCAGAATATATGGATAATATTAAAAACGACGACTATTATGCAGATAAAATAAAAGAAAATCTAATGTTTATTGTTGACCATACAAAAGATATTGATAAGGAAGAACTAAATAGCAACGAAGTCCTCCTGGATTCTATGTTATTTAGACTTATTCAAATATCTGAGAACGCTAGAAAACTAAGTGATGAATACAAAGAAAAGCACAAGGATGTTCCTTGGCTTGCAATATATGGTTTGAGAAATAGGATTGTTCATGATTACGGTAATGTAGATCTTGATATAGTTTATTCAACAATAAAAGAAAGTATTCCTGAATTGTTAGAGAACATAAAAGATCTATGAATCAAAACATACCAAAACAATCAGGTAAACAAGAAATGAAACTTGATGAAAAATGGATAAGAGCACATCTTCCTGAAGACTGTAAAGAAGATGATATAAATGTATTCTCCGGTCTGTATCTGGATGGCTTTAAAGTTATGTCAGAAGGAGAAAGAGGAGAGACAGATCATCTTGTTTATGAAGCAAAAGATGAAGAGGATCTGAAATGGTGGCAACTTGATCAGATCTGCCATTTTGTCGGTAAGGCAGATAATTCAAAGACCTGGCGCTGGTACAGAGACCATGCGGAAAACGGACAGTGGTATTATATCGAGCACAGGAACTATGACTATAATGCGATCGATGATGCCAGACTTCCGGGTTTTGAAAGATACTTAAGGAATGTGAAGTATGCATTTCCTGATGATTATTTTAAGAAGAAAACTGAAGAATATACCGATCTCATGAATCGCTGGTATCTTATTCCTCACTGGGCTTATGATTATGAGAATCTTTGTTTTATTGAGATCAGTGATTCAAAGGAATACAGAAGCGACTCTGATAAGAGTGATGAAATCAAACCGGAAACCATTATTAAAGTGGTTGACTGAAGAAGAATAAAAGAATACTGTATCATTAATATATAAGCTATGCCTTCATATTACGGAAATGAAAAACCATTTGTTTATGTATGTTACACTCAGGCAGATGAGAATGTAAATGAGGTTTTAAGTGCTCTGGATGAAAACAATATCGCTTACTGTTTAAACGATAATAAATATGACAGAAAAGAAGCAGTACGCATTGATAAGGCCTATGGTGTTTTAATGTTTATAAATGAAGACTTTTTGCGGAATATGAATTTCCGTAAAGTCATTGAAACGGCTGTTAACCGGAATAAGAATATTCTCTGTATCTATGAGAAGGAGCTTAATCTTGATCCGTCACTGACGATGCAGTTAAGTTCGCAACAGGCTCTGTTTAAGACAAAGTACAGTGACAATAAGGAATTCATTGATGAAGTATTAAAGGCAGCGATCTTCCATGATATGAAGATCACAACCGGTCAGAAAAAGAATCAGCGCAATCGGGCATTGCTGCTGGTAGCGGCATTAGTTATGTCAGCTGTACTGGTGTTCTTTGTGTTCATCAACCCATATCTTATAGAAAACCGTAAACAGGAACAGATGCTGAATCAGTTTGGTCTGAATGGTCTTTCGGATGAGGATCTAAAGAAGATCGTATCTTTACAAATCGTGGGTGACAGGGTATTTGATAATCCGGAGCTGATCAATAAGGTCACTGTTTCAACCGGCGGCAATGGCTATTATTTTTATGAGGTCGAAGAATTCTACGTTGGAGATCTCCTGGAATTTACGACATCGGGTGAGGCTCATTTTTCTACGATCGATGATATTTCGATATTGAAGAAGATGCCTAATCTGGAAAGACTTACGATTTCCTGTGAAAACATCAGTGATATTTCACCGCTTTTTGAACTAAAGAATCTTCAGACACTGGTTCTTGATTTCAATCCGATCACTTCCTTGGAAGGAATACAACAGTGCACAAATCTGCAGAGGATCGAGATACGGGGAACCGAAATAAGTGATCTAAGTCCGCTTTATAAGATGGAATCACTTCAGGGCATCTGGGCCGGTAACAACAAGAATCTTACCAGCATCGATGGTTTTGAAAATACTGAAATGAACTGTCTGGAACTTTTCTCGAGTGCGGTAAAAGAAGTAAAACACCTGCCTCAAAAAGATGATTTTATGCTGAATATCGACAATATGAGATTATCTGATTATTCGTTCCTGGCTGATCCACTGTCTTATGGCGGACTGTTTACGGATGCTCCGATTTCGGCAATAAAACCATATCTTAAAGACAAACAGATCAAGCGGTTTTCATACAATTATTCTGATCTGTATTCCATCAGACAGCTTGAAGGTCTGAATGTGACATATCAGATGGAACTGAGCTGTGGAAGACTCTCTTCTCTTGAGGGTTTCGGGGAACTGTTTCCTGAGGTTCTGAATCTGAGTATCAATAAATGCGATCTGGAAGATCTTTCACCGTTATTAGACAGTAACGTCATTTATCTGAATATCGATCAGTCATTACTTCCGTATGTCAGTGAAGAACTGCAGGCTAAAATAACAGTCAGTGTTTTTGAGTAATATGGAAACCAGATACTTTTATATTAAGGATGAGAATAAATACGGTAAAAGAGAAAATGGTGCTGACTATATCTTTTGTGACGGAAAATGGATATTAGATCATGAACATCTCATTTCCGATCGTCTGATCGGTTATGATCCGTATGAGGATGATGATTCCCCTTATAAGATCGGTAATACTTCGAACATGGATCAGATCATAGAGATAAGCGAAAAAGAAATACGTAAGATTCTTAAATTGAATTGAAGTATTAAATATAGGAAAATAATATTGCGGTTAACAGATATATAATTCCGTAAATACGGTAGAAAGGATCCGATTGATGCGTAAAACAAGACTGGCTTTCCTGGCTTTTGCGTCATATTTCATTGTCGGTGTCATCTGTATGATGATCGGCTCGGAAATGTCGGGTCTGATTCTTTTGTATGAGAAACCGATCGAGAAAGTCGTACTGATCGGTTCGGCTTTTGCGTTAGGCAGAGTTGTGCCGCTTCCGGTAATCGATAAGCTGGTCAGAAAATACGGACCGTTAAAGATCATGTTTTATGGGACGATCGGAATTCTCTGCTACATGGTGGGATTAAGTATCATTCCAATCTATGAAGCGGGATTCCTGTTGGCTTTTATTGGCGGTATCGGTATGGCAGTTGCGGATGCGTGTTCTCCGTTATTGCTTTCTAAGGCTTTCCCTAAGAGCTATTCATCATCGCTATCAGCCGGACAGGCAATTTATGCCCTGGGTGGTTTTGCGATCTCGATGATGGCCGGATATATGTTCAATAACGGTTTACCGATGTATCTGTGTAATATCCTTTTATCGCTGGTTGGTGTTGTAAGTCTGTTCATTATTCCCAAGACCAGATGGGAAGAAACAGCTGAAGAGGCACAGGAGGAAAAGGTCAGACCTTTGTATGCAAAGAATACGGTACTGTGCTTTGTGCTCCTGGGTATTTCAAGTCTGGTCTACTGTGCCATCTGCAGTACTCTTGGTTCCTATATGACATCCTGGATGGAAGCTTCCGGTATGAGCAGTTCGGGTGCCAGCTATGTCCTAAGTATCTTCAATCTTTTCAGTCTCTTCGGTTCGATCTGTTTTATCTTTATACTCAGAGTCATGAAAGAAAAGACAGTCCTGCTGGTAAACTGTTCGATCTCGATATTTGCTTTACTGATAACGGTATTGACTGAAGATACTTCGGTCTACTATATAACGATGGCAGTAGTTGGATTCTTTATCGGTGTGCTGTTCTCCATCCTGATTGCCTTAGCGACCAGGATCGGTTATGAACACATCTCACTGTCCGGTGCTATCATTGCCACAGCGGGCGGATGCGGTGATATTCTGGCGCCGATCGTCAGTTCGTTTCTGGTTAAGAATAACGGCGTTCTGATCGTTTTCAGATACGTGATAATAATGCTGGTGATAATGAGTGTCATTGCCTTAGTCATCAGCCGCATGACGAGGGAGGAAGAGTATGCGAATTCAAAGTAAAGAAGTTCTGACGGAAGACGGCAGACAGTATCACATTCACTGCAAGAAAGGTGAAGTAGGAAAGTATGTCTTGCTTCCGGGCGATCCGTTCAGGACCGATATCATCGCTTCGCATTTTGATGATCCGCATCTGGTTGCGCACAACCGTGAGCACAAGACCTGGAGCGGTTATCTTGATGGTGAACTGGTTTCTGTATGTTCGACCGGTATGGGTGGTCCTTCGACAGCGATCGCTTTAGAGGAACTGATTCATTGCGGTGCGGAAGTATTCATCAGAGTCGGAACCTGCGGCAGGATCTGTGAAGAAAGTTATAATGAAGAACTTGAGGGCGTGGTAATTACCGGAGCCATCAGAGATGAGGGCACAACGATCCACTACATCCCGATCGAATATCCGGCCATTGCGGATCGAGAAGTTACCAATGCCTTAGTTGAAGTAACCAAGGAAATGGGTTATCCGTTTGCGGAAGGCATTGCCCAATCCAAGGATTCCTTCTATGGCCAGCATGATCCCGACAGTATGCCGGATGCGCCGAGACTTCATGAAAGATGGGCCTGCTGGGAAAGAAGCGGTGTCATGGCCAGTGAAATGGAAACCAGCACCTTATTCGTAGTAGCCAGTGTCAGAGGTGTCAAAGCCGGTGCGATCATGGCCTACGGTTCAATGAACGACCATACAATAGAAATTGCCTGCGAGGCGATCAGAAAACTGATCAAAAAAGACAGGAAAGAATAAGATGGGTTTCTACGAAGAAGAACTGTATCCGATCTTACATCGGACAGCGGAAATAATCGAAAACAGCGAACACATGAAAGACATCGTCAACAGTACGATGTCCCTGGAACGTTTCCGTTTCCAGATAAAACAGAACTATCAGTATCTGCTTGACTACACAAAGTGCTGGGCGCTGATGTTAGGGAAGTGCAGCTGCTATGAAGAAATGGAGATCTTCTATCCGATCGTTAAGAATACTTTTGAATCAACGGTCATGATCAACCGTACATATTGGGCAGAAGTATTGGGTATGACATGCGAAGAGCTGGACAGCGTCATTGAAGCTCCGGGTAAAAGATCCTATACAGCTTTTCAGCTGATGTGTGTCCATGAGGGATCTTTAGCCGAAGGTATGATGGCACTGTTTCCTTGCAATATCATTTACCGTTATTTCGGTGAAGATCTGCTGGATCAGTGCAAGCTTGATTCTGAGGATAAATTCTATAAGTGGCTGGCTTATTATGTGAGTGATGAGTATATAACCAAGACTGAGAATGAGATCGCGGTCGTCAATAAACTCTGTGCCCACAAGACAGAAAGAGAAAAGGCCAGATTAAAAGAGATCCTGGCTCACAGCTGCAACTATGAGATCTTACAGTGGCAGGATATGTATCACAATATGACGACCTGGCCGGCTGATGATATCTATCCGGAGAAGTTTACGACAGTAAAGGAATAGTATGAAAGAGAGAAAGAAAATCATTATTGATACGGACTGCGGTTCCGATGATGCGATGGCGATAGCCATGGCTTTGAATGACGAAAGATATGAAGTCATCATGATCACGACCGTTTCCGGCAATGTCAGACTCAAACAGGCCACGGCTAATACTTTGACGACCTTGAAGGTCAATAACTCATACTATCCTCCGGTCTATGAAGGATGCAACGACATGCTGGTAAGAGACTGGGTCGGAGCAGCGGAGACTCACGGCAATGACGGCATGGGGGATCTTGATCTGGTCGATTACAGTCTTAAACCTCAGGAAGGACATGCGGTATTAAAGATGCTGGAAGCATTAAGAGATGCTCCTGCCGATACGATCGATGTCATAGCTTTAGGGCCTTTAACCAATCTGGCTCTGGCTATCAAGCTGGAACCGGAGACGATGAAGAAGGTCGATAAGATCGTTATTATGGGAACTGCCGGTCTAGGTATCGGCAATGTCTCTCCGGTTGCGGAATTCAACATCTGGCAGGATCCTGAAGCGTGCAAGATCGTTCTGGATTCAGGTATCGATCCGGTTTACTTTGTCGGCTGGGATGCGTGTCTTGGTGATGCGATGCTTAATGCACGAGAAATTGAAGAGATCCGTAACGGCAGTGAGATCGGAAAATTCTGTATCGATTCCAATATCGTTCTGATGGATATGAACAGAGACCGTTTCGGGGAGAACTGTCTGGATATGGCCGATCCGGCTGCGATGGCTGCAGCCTTATATCCGGAATGTATCGACAAGTGTGAAAAATATTTCTGTCAGGTCGAAACCAACAGCGGTTTAAGCTATGGAGGAGTACTGGTAGACTTCTATCACTTCTCCGGCAAACAGGAGAATGCCTATATCTGCAGTAAACTGAAAGCGGATATGTATAAGGATTATATTTTCAGAAATCTTAAAGTCAGATAAAGAGGAAACACAATTCCTCTTTTCTATTTAAAAGGGAGACAGTAAGTCTCCCTTCGGGTTTAAATACGAATAGAATGAATGATTATAATTTCCAGCCTCCTAAAAAATCGGTATGCTGATCAATATAATTCAGGATCGCTTTTAAATCATCCTGTGAACTGTTGGTTGACCATTGCCAGCCGTGAGTATCCCAGATTTCCTTGAATTTGTTCTTAAGAGCTGCAGGACTTTGTCCGTCATTCTTGTATATATGCATGTATGAATCCACATTACTGTACACATCATCATACAGTTTCCCGCCATTTACGACATCCATTAAATCATCTTCCAGCTTTGATTCTTTTTCATATATAATTCCCTCTCTTATTTCTGTTTTATACGAAAACAATGTTTTCTGCGGGCAACATAAATGACCATTTAAAAACCCCGCTTACTTAGCGGGGTCTGATCGTTTTATCCTTCGATCATGATGCGGTTGCTGTGTTCAACCTTCTGAGCTTCTTCTTTCTTAGGAACACTCAGGGTCAGGACACCGCCTTCATACTTGCCATGGATCTCTTCAGAGGTGATATCCTCACCGACATAGAAGGATCTGCTCATGGTACCGGAATATCTCTCCTGACGGATGATCTTACCGGCCTTGTTCTTGTCTTCCTCGTTTATATCTTTGGAAGCAGTAATGGTCAGATAACCGTCGTTAAGTTCGACATTGATATCTTCTTTCTTATAACCCGGAAGATCAACTTCAACATCATAGTGATCTTCATGTTCCTTGACATCTGTAAGCATCTGCCTGTCGGCATGTTTACCATAGAGTTTGCGGTTCAGATTACCCATTTCCCTGGTCAATCCGAAATCATCAAACCAGTCATCAAATAAATCTCTTCCAAATACTTTAGGTGCTAACATAGTACATTTACCTCCTTTACTTTCAATCATTGTTCAATTAATGAACTATGTTTTCAGTAAGGGGAATGGAGGGTTTGGATTCTACGTTTTACCTTAGGATCTTCTCTGATTCTTCTTACAATTATGTTATAGTCCACTTTTTTAGCACTGTCAAGAGGTAAGTGCTAATTATTTTAAATTAATATTTTAAGAGATCTTTGCCTTCAAAAGGACAGGCATAAAGGCTTATTTCTTTGTCTTTCATCCTGTCTTTTACTGCCTTTAAGGCCAGATCCGGAGTATTGTTCTTAAGGGAAATATGAGCTAAAAGGAAATTTCTGGTTCCGTGTTTATACAGTTCATATATCGTATCGGCGCATTCTTCGTTTGAAAGGTGCCCGTATTTCGACATGATCCTTTTCTGCAGTTCTTTGGGGTATGGGCCGTTCTTCAGCATCTCCACGTCATGGTTGGATTCAATGATGATCGGATCACAGCCTTTGAGTTCTTCGATGATGTTTTTATTCATCTTTCCGCAGTCCGTCACAAAGCCCAGTTTCCGATCTTCATATTCAAACGTATAGCCGCAGGTTCTCACAAAATCATGGGGCAGCGAAAACATTCTGACTTTCAAGCCCGGCAGTACTTCAACTGTTTCATCGATATTCAGTATTATTCTTTCGCTTTTTATCTTGCAGATACTGTACATTGATGACTGATCCGCATAGACTTTACAGAAGGTGTTATTGCTGATCGGAGAAGCAGCCTTAACGTGATCATAGTGCCCATGGGTCAGAAAGATCGCATTTATCTGACAGATATCCTTGCCGCTGAATTCCAGTGCTTCTTTTACTTTGCGGTAACCGATGCCCATATCGATCAGTAAGCTGTATTTTCCTATTTCAATAAAGAAACAGTTTCCTGTTGAGCCTGATCCGATCGGAATGATACTGATTTTATTCATATCTAAATAATACATCTTTCTCAGTTCAATTTATGAGCGGAAACGGATATTATAAAGATAGAGGAGAAAAGTTATGCCTGTATGTGCTGCTTTTATGGTTCCCCATCCGCCGATGATCGTTCCAGCCATCGGAAAGGGAAGTGAGAATCAGATCAGAGAAACAATCGATGCCTACGAAAGAGTAGCTGAAGAGATCGCTGAATTGAGACCTGAAACAATTATTATTACGAGCCCGCATTCGATCATGTATGCGGATTACTTTCATATTTCACCGAAAAAGAAAGCTGAAGGATCTTTTGACAGATTCAACGCTTCACAAGTAAAGTTCTCAGAAGAATATGACAGTGAACTGGTGGATAAGATCTGTGAACTATCTGGCAGAGAAGATTTTCCTGCCGGAACTTTAGGTGAAAGAGATCCGCGACTTGATCATGGCACAATGGTTCCTTTGTGGTTCATCAGGAAACATTATAAAGAAGGAAAGATCGTCAGGATCGGCCTTTCCGGATTACCTTTAACCGATCATTACCGTTTAGGCATGATCATCAATGAAACTGTCGAAGAATTAGACAGGAAAGTTGTGATCGTTGCCAGCGGCGACCTGTCACATAAATTACAGACCTATGGTCCATACGGCTTTGCGAAAGAAGGTCCGTTATATGACGAAAGGATCATGGATGTCTGTTCAAGGGCAGCTTTTGGTGAACTGTTTGATTTTGATGAGGATTTCTGTGACAAGGCGGCAGAATGCGGTCACCGTTCCTTTGTGATCATGGCCGGTGCCTTTGACGGAAAGAAAGTCAGAAGTGAAAAACTCTCTCATCAGGATGTGACCGGTGTGGGTTACGGTATCTGTACCTTCTATCCGGAAGGAAACGATGAAGAGCGTCACTTCCTGGAGAGAAGAGAAAAAGAAACCGTAAGAGAACTTGAAGTGAAAAACTCCAATTCCGATGCGTATGTGAAACTGGCCAGAAAGGCCGTCGAAGAATATGTCATCAAAAGAAAACATCTTAAGGTAAGCGATGATCTGCCTGAAGAGATGCTGAAGAGAAGGGCCGGAACATTTGTATCCTTACACAAAGACGGACAGCTGCGTGGCTGTATCGGTACGATCATGGCCACACAGGATAATATCGCTCAAGAGATAATACAGAATGCGATAAGCGCATGTTCAAGAGATCCGCGTTTTTCTCCGGTCAAGGAAAAGGAACTGAAGTATCTGGAGATCAGTGTCGATGTACTGGGCGAGATCGAAGATGTCAGCGGACCGGAAGAACTTGATGTCAAGAGATACGGAGTGATCGTTACTAAAGGAAGCAGAAGAGGTTTACTGCTTCCGGATCTTGATGGCGTTGACAGTGTAGAGGAACAGATCGAGATTGCCAAACGAAAGGCGGGAATCAGAGAAAACGAGGATGTCGAACTTCAGCGCTTTGAAGTAATAAGACATTATTGATATATGGCTGTATGTGAAGTTTGTTTCAGACATTGTCATATCGAAGAAGGAGCGATCGGATTCTGCGGAGGCAGAAGCTGTGTAAACGGTAAGGTCGAAGCTTTTAATTACGGAAAGATCACTTCCATAGCGCTTGATCCGATTGAAAAGAAACCGTTGAGAAACTTCTATCCCGGTTCCATGATCATGTCCATCGGCGGTTTTGGCTGTAACCTGCACTGCCCATTCTGCCAGAACTATGAGATCTCCTGGTCTGATGAAGCCAAGAGACTGGCTAAACAGGCAGAAGTGATCAGCCCCGAGGAATTACTACGGATCGGTGAATATAATCAGAAAAGAGGAAACATCGGAATTGCCTTCACGTATAATGAACCGCTGATCGGTTATGAATTCGTGAGAGACTGCGCAAAGCTTTTCCATGAGAAAGGCATGAAGTGCGTACTGGTAAGTAACGGTACTGCTGAACTCTGGGTATTAAAGGAACTGCTTCCTTATATCGATGCGATGAATATCGATCTGAAAGGATTCAGTGACCGTTACTATAATGACGTTTTAAAAGGAAACAGAGAACAGGTAATGGATTTCATCAGCGAAGCAGTTAAGTACTGTCATATTGAACTGACGACTCTGATCGTTCCGGGTGAAAATGATTCTGAAGAAGAAATGAGAGAATTATCGACCTGGGTTTCCGAGCTTAAGGATAAGGATGGAAACACTATCGGAAGATCTGTACCTTTACATGTATCAAGGTTCTTCCCGCGTTTTAAGATGACGGACAGAGATGCAACAAATGTGAAGAAAGTATACAGACTCGCAGAAATTGCCAGAGAGAAACTGGAATATGTCTATACGGGAAACTGTTAGGAGAGATCGATGAATAATGAAGAACTGAAAAAGAAACTTGAAGAACTGATCGGTATTGAAGTAAAAGACGGTCTGGATTATGAAAAATACATTGAGGATTACGAATACTTCCAGAGCGAGTTTGAAAGGTACAACAGGGAATATGAAGAGACGAAATTCAATCATGTCAAACGGATGTGTGATGAACAGCTCTACAGTATTTCCTGTTCAATGGATAGTCTGAAAGAAGAGATTAAAAAGTAATAGGTATTACCACGGCAATAGAAATCGTTAGAAAATAACGGTTTTTTTATGCAGAAAAGCAGGTATTGAATGAATCCCTGCAAATAATGTAGGGGGAGGAAATTAACTTGAAATATAAAAAGAATAATAAACAATAAAAATAATGACAAAATAATGACAAAATGTAGAAATATTACTAAAACATGTATAATGGAGGTGTAAACATGGGGGTAATTAATATGGCTACGACAAATTTAAACATAAGAACAGATAAAGATGTTAAAGAGAAAGCCGAAAAAGTCTTTAATGAGCTTGGTTTAAGTATGTCGGCGGCTATAAACATTTTTCTAAAAACAGCTATCAGAGAGAATGGTTTACCATTTGCGCTTAAACTGGATGTTCCCAACAGAGTAACAGTTGAGGCTATTGAGGAAGGCAGAAAACTTTCCATGGATGAAGACGCAAAAAGATACAGAAACATCGAAGATTTGAAAAAGGCTATTGATGATGAAGTATGATTTTTAAAAATTCACACTTCCCTATTTATATATATTTATTCTGGTCAGAAAAGAAGACTATAATAAATTTAAGATAACCTGAAATAAAAATGATATTCGATCTGAATCTGGAAGAAACTCTGGATTATGAAGGGTTCCAACGTAATAATCGTCATAAGGTAAATATATCCCTGAACAGGGTACTTTGGTTTTCGGTTCTTGCGGGACCTGCTCTGGCGCTGGGTGTTTATGCCGGTGTTTTCATATATTTCAACTACAACACCTGCATACTGATTTCAGCGATCGTGCTGATACTGGCCATAGGTAATACCCTTATTCTCAGAAAACTGCCGTACAGTTATATTCCGGGTGTCTGTGCCTTTATAGGTGAGGAAATACTGCTTTACTGCATGCATGTTTCTCATGTGCCGATCAGACTTACCTGGACCATGGTTCCGTTAATGAGCCTGCTGTACTGCAATACCGGCATTTTTATCTGCGTCTCATTACTGAATTATATAATCATGAGCCTTGCGGTATGGAGAGAAGCTGTATATACCGTTTCAAGCAGTACAGATCTTTCAAAGATCCTGCCGGTATTCATTCCTATATTATCCGGCTGTACGATTGAAGCAATACTGATATTTGTTGCAGGACTTACTTTAAGCAGAGCGACAGTTAACTATTACCGCAAGATGATGAGCCAGTTTGCGGATGTTCAGTATCAGAAGAATAAAACTGATGAACAGCTGCATATTCTGAGTTCAATGGCTGAAATCTATGACTATGTAAACCTGATCGATTTTGCGGATTCAACCGAAATGTCCTTAAGAAGTGCGGCACTTCACAAGATCAAGATCAAAGAAGGTCAGGATCATACTCATCTGGTACAGGGTCTTAAGGACAAGATCGCTGCCGATATGCTGGCTGAATTCTGGGAATTTACGGATATTACGACTGTTCCGACCAGACTGATCGGTAAGAAGACTATTTCCAAAGAATTTGTCAGCAATGAGAAAGGCTGGTTCAGAGCTCAGTACATCAGAATCCATGGCAGCATCAAAGATAAACCTACCATGGTCATCTATACCATCCAGAATATTGATGCCGAAAAGCGTCGTGAGGAACACCTGATCCGTATTTCTCAGACAGATGAACTGACAAGATTATTCAACAGACACCGTTATGAGGAAGATATCAAAGAATACAAGGAAAAAGGTATTCCGGAAAAGCTGATTCTTATTTCCGCAGATATCAATGGATTAAAAGCTGTAAATGACTCTAAAGGACATGCTGCCGGAGACGAACTCATTAAAGGTGCTGCTTCCTGTCTACTTGGCGTTATCGGATCCAGCGGCATGGTTTATCGAACCGGTGGTGATGAATTCATTGCCTTGATATCCGCCGATGATCATGAAACGATCATAAAGAAGATCCGTGAGAACACCGCGGAATGGCGTGGAGATCTGGTTAATGAAGTGTCAATGTCTCTTGGCTGTTCCACACATAAAGACAATCCGGATGCTTCAATTGAAGAACTGGAGAAACTGGCTGATGCGGAGATGTATAAAGATAAGGAAAGATACTACAGTCAGCCGGGTCATAACCGCCGTTCAGGAAGATAAATAAAATTGATGAGAGGAAGGAATAACCTTCCTCTTTTATATATAAGGAAAAGAAAACGGATAATTGCTTATCCGTTGTTTCTGTAGACACATTCACCATTAAGCCAGGTTGAATCCACTCTTATCTCATGGATCCTGAACTTATCGACATTGAATGGATTTTCATCCAATACAACAAAGTCGGCCAGATAGTTTTCTTTGATGAGACCTTTATAATTCTCTTCAAAAGAGGCTTTGGCGGAATTGATGGTAAAGCTGTCCAGCGCTTCTTTTACGGAGAAGGCCTGATCAGGAAGATAAGGGCCGGTCTTGTCTAATGATGTTCTGGTTACAGCGCATTCTATGCCTTTTAAGGCATCAGGTATTTCTACCGGTGCATCAGAACCGTTGGATACCGTTAAGCCGTTATCAGCCAATGTCTTCCAATTATAGCTGGTCGAAGCAAGCTCTTTTCCGACACGCTGTTCAACGATGTGGTTATCGTAATCCAGGAATACCGATTGAGCATAGATATGAGTCTTTAATCTGATCATTCTGTCTAACTGATCCTGACGGGAGATCTGGCAATGTACGATACCGTGACGGTGATCTTCTCGCGGACATTCATTTAAGGCGTTCTCAATGGCGTTTAATACCTTATCGAGACAGGCATCACCGATCGCGTGGACTGCCACTTGCATATCATGGCGGTTGGCATAGGAGATCATTTCGTTGAACTGTTCATCGGAGAATAGCGAGAATCCGCAGGTCGAAGGATCATCATAGTAAGGTTTACTCAGATGGGCTGTTCTGCCGCCTAAGGAACCGTCTCCCAGCATCTTTAACGGTCCGATCCTGAACATCTTTGTTCCGGTTCCGGTCTTATTTCCGCTTTCCACGAATCTTTTTAATTCATTCAGTTTAGTGAAGTTGGACTGTTCGTTTACTCTGACGGTTAACTGTTTTGTGTCTTCAAGCTGCTTATATACATTATTTATATCTTCGAAGGTAAGCTGTCCGAAGACGCAGTAGTCGTCACTCTGACAGGAAGTTATACCAAAGGTATTAAGTGCTTTGGCTCCCGCAATGATCATTTTACCCAGTTCTTCCTTATCGGGAACCGGAATATACTTATCCAGCAGATCCATGGCGTTGTCATAGAGCAAGCCGTTTTCAAAATCAACAGCTCCACCATCAGGAGATGGAGTATTTCTGTCGATATTGCAGATCTCAAGAACCTTGGAGTTTACGACACAGCAGTGGCCGCAGGCTCTGGTCAGCATGATCGGAATATCGGCAGAGATCTGATCGAGATCGGATTTAGATGGCATGCGCTTAACATCTGTAAAGTAATCCTGATTCCAGCCCCTTCCTCTTAACCACTGTCCTGCTCTGACAGGATTCTCTTTTAAAAATTCAGAGACATAGTTCATCATACCCGCAAGGGAATCGGTGTGTTCATGAAGTCTGGCCATTACCAGTGACTGTCCGAAGTTGAGCAGGTGCATATGCGAATCGTTGAAACCGGCACAGACAAATTTTCCTTTGAGATCGATCTTCTCATCGGCTTGTATATTGGGCTGAGCTTCATCAAATACTTTTAAAAATTTTCCGTCTTCGATGATGAAGGATTTTGCAAAGCCTTCACCGGTATAGACATCGGCGTTAAAGAATAATGTTTTCATATAGAAAACCTCCGTCTCTATTATTATATAGGATAAAATATATTATGAAAATATTTTCATAATTTATGAAAATTAATTTACATTTCTATTGACATACGTTTTCATAATGTTTTATCATTATAAATATTAATAATCAAGGAGGATTGTTGATGAAAAAGTTATTAGCTATTTTATTAGCATTACTCATTCTGGTTGGCTGCTCCGGTGGTGGTAACAACGGTGGCGGCGGAACTGAAGAAGATGACGTCGTTATCTTCCAGAATGAAAACGTCAGAAAAGCAATCGGTTACGCTATTGATAGAGTAGCTGTTGCGAAATCATTGAACGATGGTTCGGTTGCTGCTGAAGGTATTATTCCTTTCAAGCTTGCTTCCAACCCGGTAACCGGTGTTGACTTCCGTGATGACCAGGGTTCAGTCGTTGCTTATGATGTCGAACAGGCTAAGCAGTACTATGCTAAAGCATGTGAAGAACTCGGCAAAGATAAGCTGAAACTCAACCTCTTATACGGAACCAATGAAGGTGATTCAGTAATCAAGGCTGCTGAGCAGATCGCTTATTTCCTTGAAGAAGTCGGCTTCGAAGTCACTCTTGTTTCTAAGCAGAAGAAAGAAAGACTGCAGCTGATGACTGATGGTGATTACGATGTAGCTCTTACCCGTTGGGGCCCAGACTATGCCGATCCACAGACTTATATGGATCTGTATGTAAGCTACAACACTTCCAACAACGCAGGCCGTTACAACAGTGCTACATATGACAAGCAGGTTGAAGATGCAGAAGCTACAACCGATATGTCTGAAAGATGGCAGTTATTCCTCGATGCAGAAAAGACTCTGGTTCAGGAAGACTTCGGTGTAATTCCTGTCTTCCAGGCCGGTGGTGCTATGATTATCAGACCGACTATTTCCGGTATTGAATTCCACTCTGCTGCTGTTGATAACTACCGTCATATCGTCGGTAAGGACGAAGTTAACCTGATCACAAATACTGATATCGTTTATCTCGATTACCAGTATGCTACAGATGGTACTTCATTCATCGCCGAAACATTATTCACTTCAGGTTTAACTGAACTGGATGCTGATGGTAACTACAAACTGGATCTCGCTGAAAGCTTCGAAATGAGCGAAGACGGTACAGTTTATACATTCAAGATCAGAGATGATGCTAACTGGGTTGACGTTAACGGTAACGTCGTCAGAACTGTAACTGCTCAGGACTTCGTTGATGGCTGGGACAGACTGATTTCTCCGGAACTCGCTTCTGATTACAGCTGGTGGATCACTGATGTCTTACTCGCTAAGAGCTGGGAAGCTGTTGATGAAAAGACCTTCAAGGTTACACTTGAAAAACCAAACGGTATCTTCTTAGGCTGTCTGGCATTCCCAAGTGCATTCCCAATCAACAAGGAATTCATCGATGCTCAGGGCGATCAGTATGCTACAAGTGCAGAAACAATTCTGTCATGTGGTCCGTACATCCTGAAGTCTTGGACTCCTGGCTACTCATATGAATTCGAACGCAATGCTGACTACTACTTCGATGATGAATACACTGCAGCTGGTACAGCTAAGAAGATTGTCTTCAGAGTACTCGAAGATACTCAGACTGCTCTGATGGAATATGAAGCTGGTAACCTGGATACAGTTATTCTCTCAGGCGAACAGGTCGATGCCAACAAGGGTGTTGAAGGTTACGTAGATCGTCTGCAGGGTTACTTATTCTACTTATCAATCAATATTAACCATTACGGTGAATAAGTTAGAAATACAGTATTAACTTGAACCAGAGCGATTAGAAATAATCGCTCTGGTTTTCTTAGATTTTATTGTCAAGAGGAGTTAAATATGAAGAAGTATATCGTAAAAAGAGTACTTATCTCATTGGCAACACTATTTGTCATTCTTTTGGTGCTGTTTATTCTGATGGACCTCATGCCTGGTACGCCGTTCAATGATGAAAAATTGACGGAAGCACAGAAAGCTCTGCTTTATGCAAAATATGGTCTGGATAAACCGCTTGTAACACGTTTCTTCCTTTACTGTAAGAACATGTTGAAGGGTGATTTAGGTGTTTCTTATGCAATAAACAAGAACTTCGCTGTCAGCGGAATGGTCAAGGATCGTTTAGGTATCTCGATCGCTGTCGGTGGAATGGCTATGTTTATTGGTACTGTCTTAGGTCTTGTTCTGGGAATTCTGGCTGCTTTGAATCACAACAGCTGGATCGATAATCTCTGTTCAGCCATTTCGGTTCTCGGTGTAAGTATTCCGTCGTATGTCTGTGCCCTGTTACTCTGTTACTTTGTGGCCTATAGACTCGGATGGCTGCCGATCCTTTACAATGTTGAACAGCCGTTTATCTCTCTGATCCTTCCGGCTATTGCCTTAAGTGTTTCACCGACCGCAAATATCGCACGTTTCACCAGAAGTGAAATGATCGATGTCATGAATTCCGATTATATTCTGCTGGTCGAATCCAAAGGTGTTAAAAACTGGAAGATGATCATTTCACACGTTTTAAGAAACACTTTAATCCCGGTTATCACGGTTATGGGACCGATCCTGGTCAACCTGCTGACCGGTTCAAGTGTTATCGAAAAGATCTTTGGTATCCCGGGTATCGGAAGACTGATGATTACTGCTATTCAGGAGAATGACTACAATGTCACGATCGCGTGTGCATTCGTTTATTCCGTAATGTACATCGTGGTGATGCTGTTTGTTGATATTCTTTACGGTGTCATCGATCCGCGTATCCGTATTGCTAAGGAGGAGAAATAGTTATGTCAAATATTGATCATGAGTTCCATTCGGACGATTTCAAGTTTGCGCATGCTGCCGATGAAAAACTGATCGACAGAAACTACAGTGCTACCTCCTATGCCAAGGATGTCTGGAATAACTTCAAAAAGAATAAAGGTGCCCTGGTCGGTATCATCATTATCGTGATCATCACGATTATGGCGATCATCGGTCCGAACATGAATGAATATACCTACAAACAGATTCACGGCGGCCAGGAATGTCTGGTTCCGCGTATTCCGGGTATTGAAAAACTGGGTATCTTCGATGGTTATCATAACGGCACCAATCAGTATGCCGAAAAAGATGCAGCCGATGTCTACTACTGGTTCGGTTCTGATACACAGGGTAGAGATATCTGGACCAGAGTCTGGTCCGGTACTAGAGTATCGCTGATCATTGCCTTGGCAGCAGTTGTCATCGATATCGTTATCGGTATGGTTTATGGCCTTGTCTCAGGCTTCTTCGGCGGCATGATCGATAGTGTCATGCAGAGGTTTGCCGAGATCCTCAACGGTATTCCGACGCTGGTCATCGTTACTCTGCTGGGTATGGTGCTTCCAGCCGGTATTACTTCGATTATTTTTGCCCTGATGCTGACAGGCTGGATCGGTATGGAAAGAATCGCCAGAGCGCAGGTTCTTAAAGTCAAGGAACAGGAATTTGTCCTGGCTTCAAGAACGCTCGGTGCCAACAAGTTCAGAATCATTTTCTTAGAGATCCTGCCGAATATCTTAGGTCAGGTCATTGTTACATCAATGTTCTCAATTCCGAATGCGATCTTCTTAGAGGCCTATCTGTCATTCCTGGGACTCGGTGTTCCGGCTCCGATGGCTTCCTTAGGTTCGCTGGTTTCTGATGGATACAAGTCCATGACGACATTCCCGCATATCCTGATCATTCCGGTTCTTGTCATGGCTGTCCTGATGCTGTGCTTCAATCTGTTCGCCGATGGTCTGCGTGATGCCTTCGACCCGAAGATGCTGAACAAGTAGGAGGTATTTATGGAAGAAAAAGTCAAAAGAAATAAAAACGACCGTGTTTTATACATTCGTGACCTGAATATCTCATTCCATACCGCTTACGGTACGGTCAGAGCCATCAGAGGTGTCAGACTTGACCTGTTCAAAGGTGAAACGATCGCCATCGTCGGTGAATCAGGTTCCGGTAAATCCGTTACCGTCAAGACCATCATGGGTATTCTTGATTCCAACGGTGTGATCGATTCCGGTCAGATCATCTACAAGTATGAAGATGAAAAGGGCGAGAAGCACGAAGTTGACCTCGTTAAACTGCCGCAGAAAGAGATCCGTTATCAGTTCTGCGGTAAACATATTGCCATGGTCTTCCAGGATCCGATGACATCATTAGATCCGACTATGACCGTCGGTAAGCAGATCATGGAACCGATGAGAGAACACTACCATATCTCTTACCACGAAGCTAAAGAAAGAACGATCGAACTGCTTACGGAAGTAGGCATCGATAATCCTGATAAGCGTTTCAAACAGTATCCGCATGAACTTTCAGGCGGTATGAGACAGAGAGTCGTCATCGCAATCGCCTTAGCCTGCGATCCGGATGTACTGATCTGTGATGAGCCGACGACGGCACTGGATGTTACGATTCAGGCAAAGATTCTGGAACTGATCAAGGATATCCAGAATAAGAAGGGCCTTTCCGTAATCTATATCACACACGACCTGGGTGTCGTTGCGAAAGTTGCGGACTATGTGGCTGTCATGTATGCCGGCCGTATTGTTGAAAAGGGCAAGATCAATGAAGTATTCTATGATCCGCGTCATCCGTATACCTGGGGACTCCTTAGCTCCATGCCGGATATCGATACGGATTCCAGAAGACTCTTTGCGATTCCGGGTTCACCACCAAACCTGATGGAGAGAGTAGAGGGCGATGCCTTTGCTCCGCGTAACCCGTTTGCGCTTAATATCGACTATACCGAAGAACCGCCGATGTATGATGTCGGAGGTCAGCACAGAGTAGCTTCATGGCTCTGTGATCCGCGTGCTCCGAAAGTGGATATGCCGGAAGACCTCAAGGTCAGAATCGAAAAGATGAAGAAGGAGGCTGAACTTTATGAGTGAAAGAAGAGAACCTTTACTTCATGTTGAAAATCTGAAACAGCATTTCCGTATCAGCCGTAAGTATACGACCAAAGCGGTTGACGGTATCAGCTTCGATATCTACGAAGGCGAGACATACGGACTGGTAGGTGAATCAGGTTCCGGTAAATCAACGACCGGACGTTCCATCATCAGACTTTATGAGCCTACCGATGGCAAGATCATCTTTGACGGTCATGACATCTCCGGTAAACTCAGCAGAGAAGATGAGAAGTATCTGCGTACAAATATGCAGATGATCTTCCAGGACCCGATGGCCTGTCTGAATCCTCGTAAGAAGGTTTCGCAGATCATTGCGGAAGGTCTGGAGATCCATCATATCTGCAACTCCCGTGAAGAGATCAATGCGAAAGTTGATGAAGTTCTGGATCGTGTCGGTCTGTCCAAGGAACAGGGTACAAGATTCCCGCATCAGTTCTCGGGCGGTCAAAGACAGCGTGTCGGTATTGCCAGAGCGCTGGTCATGAATCCGAAGCTGGTCATTGCCGATGAATGTATCTCGGCACTGGACGTTTCGATTCAGGCCCAGGTCGTCAACCTGATGAAGGATATTCAGGATGACATGGGTACGACCTACCTGTTCATCGCTCATGACCTTTCCATGGTCAAGTATATTTCCAATCGAATCGGTGTCATGCATCTGGGTCATATCGTCGAAACCGGTACGACCGATGAGATCTTCGAGAATCCGATTCATCCGTATACGAAATCACTGCTTTCAGCGATCCCGCATCCAAATCCAATTGTGGAGAAGCAGCGTAAAGCTCTTACCTACAACAAGGAAGAGGAAGGCGTCATCTATGAAGCCGGACACGAACACATCCTCAGTGAGACTCACAGAGTTCTCGCTACCGATGAAGAGTTCACCAAGTGGAATAACAATTAAGTCAAGATCCCTCAGGGGATCTTTTCTTTCGGGTATAATTAGAAAGATGAAGTTATTCATAACAGGAATAGTCTTATTTATGATCGATGGAATATCCATGTTTATGTTCCATCGTTTTCCTGATCTCTTCTTTCCTTTATATAGGAATCTTTCAAAGAAGTGGATCGGTCTATTAAGCTATATAAGTTCACCTTTTCCCTTTGCGGTCTGGGATATATTATTAATCGTTTTAATAATAGTACTGATCGTTTCCTTAATAATCGTAATTAAGAAGAAAAAGAGTATTCTTAAGTATTTATCCGTATTATTCTTTATTCTTTCCCTGATGGCTTTTGCAGCGGTCATGGGATGGATGTTGAACCACTATGCAGCTCCGTTATCCGAATCGATAAATCTTGATGTAAAAGAATACAGCGTTGAGCAGTTATATGAGACCTGTGATTACTACCTGCAGAAAGCTTCTTCATATACCTTAAGTGTTGAAAGAGATGAAAACGGTCATATGAAGGAAATAGATTTCTATAAGACGGCAGCTAAAGCCGGTAAGATATATGAAAAACTGGAAGATGATTATCCGATCTTTAAGGGATCTAAAGTCAGAGTAAAAAAACTCTCCATAGTCGGAGAATATTTGATGTATAACGGAATTATCGGAATGTTTATGCCGCTCAGCGGCGAGGCCGGTGTACCGGGCAGTGTACCTTTGGCACCTTTGCCTTTTACGATGGCTCATGAAGCAGCGCATCGCCTGGGTATCGCCAGTGAACAGGAGGCCAACTTCTGTGCCTTTATGGCTTGTATAAACAGTGATGATGAGTATTTTAAATACAGCGGTTATTATGAGGCTTTTACTTACTGTTTCTCTTCGCTGTACAAGGTCAATCCGGAAAAGGCTTTAGAGTTATATAACAAGTACGATGAGGATATAAAAACGATATTAGTCAAAATCGACCGTCAGGATACTGCAGCAATCTACAGGAAATATGAATCACCTTTAAAAGAAGTTTCCGATCAGATCAATGATTCCTATCTTAAGACTTTCTCTGAAGAAAGCGGAATCCAGTCTTATGGTGAAGTAACGGATTATCTGATTGCCTGGTATCTGAAAGAAAAGAAGGACTAGCTGTCTTTCTTATAGTATCTGATGGTTCTGGTGATCCTTCCCCGCTGTCTGCTTAAGAAAGAGTGCCACTCTTCCTGTGTGACAGTACCGTTGCAGCACAGGATCTCATAATCCACATGATAGAAATTATAGAATATGCCCGTTGAGACAAAACCGTGACGCAGGTAGAAATCCCGGCCTCTTCTTTTTTCATCACGGATATCATCATTTTCTTCACATTCTTCGATATCGATGACCAGACATTTATCCTTATAATCGTTTTTTAGTATTTCTAAGATCTCAGATCCGTATCCTATATTGCGGAATTCTTCTTCGATACATATGTAACTGAGATAAACGATTTTATCATCGGTAAAAACATAGGTCATTCCGATCAGCTGATCATTGTCATAATAGATGTCCATGATCTTCTGTACTGAGAGGATATCCAGAAGGACTTTAAAAGGAATCCTTTCATCTTCGGGAAAAGAATCTATATACAGTTTTTCTACCTTTTCGATTTCTTTGAATCTATGATCAATTGCGATCCTGTTTAGTTTCATATGGGATTTTGTTAAGAACATTATACAAAGGAAAATGATGAATGTTGATTTTTTCCGCAGTTTGATTTAAAGGTGGTAAAATAAAAGTTGGGGTAGGTACGATACATTTATGGAAAATAAGAGAGAAGAACTGATCGCCAAACTTGAAGAACTGCTGGGCGAAGAAAATGCAGCTGAGGCTTTTGCGAAAGCTAAAGAGCTGAAGAGAAGATGGCCACGGGTCAGAGAGGAAGAAGAGTCTTTTGCGGATCAGGAACTGAGTCAGAAGTTCAATGCACTGATGGATGAACTCGGCAGCAAGGCCGGTGACATCTTTGTGAATACCGAAGACAGAAAGAACGAGATTATTGCCAAGGCTAAGGAGATTCTCTCGAAGAATAATTTCAAAAAAGGTTCCGAGCAGATGAAACAGTTGCTGGAAGACTGGAAACATGCCGGTCGTATCAATAAGGAAAAGGACGATGAACTCTGGGAGCAGTTCAATGCGATCAGAAAAGAGTTCTATGATAAGAAGAACGAATATTTTGAGAATCTGAAAGAGACTTACGAACAGAATAAGACTCTTAAGGAAGAACTCATCGCCAAGGCTAAGGAAGTTGCGAATATCGAAAGCGTCAAGGAAGCCGGAAACAAATCCAATGAGCTGATGGAAGAATGGAAGAAAGTCGGCAGTGCCGGATATAAAGAGGATGACAATCTCTGGCAGCAATTCCTGGCTGAGCGTAAAGCTTACTTCGCACGCAGAGATGCCTACTATGATGAACTGAAGGAAACTTTCTCCAAACGTGCTGAAGCTAAGAAGGAACTTATTTCACAGGCTAAGCTGTATCTGGCCAGAAGTGAATTCACCGATGAGGAAGTAAATGCGATCAAAGACCTCAGAGCTAAATGGAAAGAGATCGGTAATGCCGGTAAGGAACATGAAAACGATCTGTGGGCTGAGTTCAATACGATCATCAATAAATACTTCGAAAACATGAAATTCTACAAATAAGGCTTCAATGAAGTCTTATTTTTTGGGAAACAGATTGAAAATAATTCAATTTGTTTTCTTTTTGGGTTAAAATATAGTCAATGGAAGATAAACAGTATATAGCCATCGACTTAAAATCGTTCTATGCATCGGTGGAATGTGTGGAAAGAGGACTTGATCCGCTGGATACGAATCTGGTCGTAGCGGATGAGACCAGGACCAGCAAGACGATCTGTCTGGCCGTTTCACCGGCTCTCAAGTCTTTCGGAGTTCCGGGCAGACCGCGTCTTTTTGAAGTTGAACAGATGGTTAAGGAAATAAATGCGAAGCGATTACGTAAAGCGGGAAGATGTACAGGCAAGTCTTCCTACCTGCATAAGCTGGAAAAGGATCCTTCCTTAAGTGTCGATTATGTCGTAGCCATGCCGAGAATGGCTTTATATATTGAATACAGTACCAAGATCTATGATATCTATCTTAAATATGTTGCACCTGAAGACATCCTGGTCTATTCGATCGATGAAGTCTTTATCGATGCGAGTGCTTATCTCAAGACCTGGAAGATGAATGCGCATGAATTCGCATTAAAGATGATCGAAGACATCATGATCAGCACGGGTGTAACTGCGACAGCAGGTATCGGTACCAATCTATATCTGGCTAAGGTCGCAATGGATATTGTTGCCAAACATAAACCGGCTGATAAGGACGGAGTCAGAATTGCGGAACTCGATGAGATGTCTTATCGAAGAGAACTCTGGACTCACGAGCCTTTAAGTGATTTCTGGCGTATCGGTCCGGGTATCATGTGCAGACTGGATAAATACAATATTCATACAATGGGCGATCTGGCAAGATATTCATTAAAAGCTGATGGAACACTCTATGATGAATTCGGTATCAATGCGGAACTGCTTATAGACCATGCCTGGGGATATGAGCCTTGTACGATGGCTGAAATCAAGAAATACAAACCGGTAAACAATTCTCTGGCTTCCGGACAGGTTTTGATGGAACCATATACTTTTGAGAAAGCCAAAGTCGTCTGCAAGGAGATGATCGATTCTCTGTGTCTGGATCTGGTGGATAAGGGATTGATGACTGACCATGTGAGTCTTTATATCGGCTATGACCGTTCAAATGATCTCAGGACTTTTGAAGGACAGAGAGTAAAAGACTATTACGGAAGGATCACCGCTTCTCCGGCTAAGGGATCTGTGCAGCTGGATGGTTTTACTTCTTCCGTTAAGGTAATAACCAAAGCCATCATGAAGATCTTTGACAGTAACGTCAATAAACAGCTGATGATCAGAAGGATCAATATTGCGGCCGATCGGGTAATCAGAAAAGAGAAGGCCGATGAATTACTGAAAGTCGAACAGTTCGATCTTTTTAGTGATCCGGAAGAAGTCATTAAGGATAAACAGAGTGAAAAGATCGAAGCCAAGAAGGAAGAAGATCTTGCCAAGGCCATACTTGATATCAGACACCGCTTCGGAAAGAATTCCGTCTTAAAAGGAACGAACTTTGAAGAAGGCGCTACCGGTATCCAGCGCAACAGTCAGATCGGAGGACATAAGGAATGAGTGAAAAAGATCCGCATCGCTATGATGACATCATCGATCTGCCGCACTTTGTTTCGCGCAACAGGAGGCACATGTCCAACTATGACCGGGCTGCCCAGTTTGCGCCTTTTGATGCGCTCACCGGATACAGTGAAGCGATCAGTGAAACAGCCAGACTGACACAGGATGAGATCATTCTGACTGAAAATCAGAAAGAGATCCTGGATCGTAAATTCCGGATCCTTTCAGCGCATATAAACGAAAGACCTAAAGTCGAGATCGTATACTTTATGCCTGATCTGTATAAGGAAGGCGGTCATTATCTTAATGAAACCATCACGATCAGAAAGATCGATCTGGTACAGAAGATCCTGATCACCAGTGATCAGCGTAAATATGAACTGAGTTCGATCATTGAAGTAAATGGTGAAATCTTTGATCAATATCCGGAAAACTGAAAAAATAGTATAAAATATCTTTGTAAGCATATATTCGCCTTATTTTTTCGCAAATCAATTAACCCCACACAAGGAGACAAACATGACAAAACTGCAATTCCATTTTGAGTGTCTTGACGGAAACTATTTTTATGTTGCCGAAGCAGACAGGACCACAACTTATACGATAACTACCGATATTCCTGAACTTGAAGAGAAAACAGGTGAGCTGGATGAAAAAGCTACTAATGAATTCCTGAAAGAACTGGAACTGGCACAGATCGAAAGATGGGACAGACACTTTACAGCTGAACAGTCTGAGATCGAAGATGCGGTAAAGTGGTCGCTGACTTATGAGAATGAAAACGGCGTATATAAGTCCGATGGCGTTGAATCATATGAACCTTACACTTATGAACACTTGATCAGAGCTCTGATTTTATGTGATAAAAATGCAGAATATTTTTTGATTGGAAAATAGTATGACAAAAGAAGAACTGGAAGAACTTAAACTGAGCGAGTTAAAAGAACTTGCGAAACAAAGAGATATAAAAGTGAGCGGTCTTAAGAAAGATGAGATCGTTTCCTTGCTGGCTGAAGAAAAGAAGGAAGAAGTAAAGACCGAAGACAGCGAGATCAGAGTTATCGGTAAGAAACCTGATCCCTCTTCACCGGTGGAAGGTGTACTGACAGTCATGGAGGACGGATACGGCTTTATCCGCGGTGATAACTTTGAGACCGGTGATGACAACGTCTTCGTTTCGCCGACCTTCGTCAAGAAGTTCCGCTTAAGAACCGGTGATCATATCATCGGTAAAAAAAGAGAAGCCAAAGACAGCGAAAGATACGGTGCCTTGATCTATATCGATAAGATCAATTACCTGGATACGGAAATGATCCGCTCAAGGGTAACCTTTGAAGATCTGACACCGGTTTTTCCGGATGAAAGAGTCAGACTGGAAAGACAGGGCGAATCTTTATCGATGAGAGTCATGGATCTGATCACTCCGATCGGCAAGGGTCAGAGAGGCCTGATCGTTTCGCCGCCTAAAGCCGGCAAGACCACGATTTTAAAAGATATTGCCTTATCTATTCAGTGCAGCTGTCCGAAAGCTCACCTGATCGTTTTACTGATCGATGAAAGACCGGAAGAGGTCACCGATATCAAAGAGATCGTAAAAGGCGAGAATGTGATGATTGTCTATTCGACTTTTGATGAACAGCCATCCAAACACAAATATGTTTCGGAGATGACCATCGAACATGCGAAACGTCTGGTTGAAGCGGGAGAAGATGTCTTTATCCTCTTGGATTCAATCACCAGATTATCCAGAGCCTATAACCTGACGGAAGCTTCCAGCGGCAAGACCTTATCCGGAGGTCTTGATCCGAATGCGCTGTATATGCCGAAGAAATTCTTCGGTGCTGCCCGTAAAACCAGAGAAAGAGGCTCATTAACGATTCTGGCTACTGCCTTAGTCGATACCGGTTCCAAGATGGATGATGTGATCTATGAGGAATTCAAGGGCACAGGCAATATGGAACTGATACTGTCCCGTAAGCTGCAGGAAAGAAGACTGTTCCCGGCTATCGATATCGCCAAGTCCGGAACCAGAAGAGAGGATCTGCTGCTGGACAAGGACGAACAGCTGGCTGTCAATATAATCAGAAGAGATCTGCTTAACTACTATCGGGATGATTCGATCGATTCCCTGATCGATCTGTTTATCAAAACCAGAAATAATGCGGATCTGGTACAGCTGCTGATCAAGAATAAGGGTATTTAAAAAGTGATCTAGACGATCACTTTTATGTTGTTTACAGGTTCAAAGGCGATTTCCTTTTTCTCTTCGATATACTCCGCCAGTATTTCGGAGACGCTTTTCTGTATCTCTTTAACGGTTGGCGAATCGCTGATCATTTCAAAACCTCCGCTTCCGGCTGCCCGATAGGAATTGATGGCGATGGTGAATTCTTCATCATCACCGATCGGTTTTCCGTTTCTGGTCAGTTCTATGATTTTAGAACCATTCGGATTGGAAGCCTTGATCGTATATTCGATACCGTCCACCATGTCGTAGTTGTGATAAGCCGGAGTAGGGAAATCATAGAGCGGATTGACGATGACCTGATCATCCTTAACCGTCCAGAAGTCCGCATTTCTTTCCAGATATTCTTTTAAGATCTTACCGTTTATCTTCTTCACAAACAGCGTGTTAGGGAAGAAGTAAGTATTGACCAGTGTTCTCATTGTAATGTCTCCGGTAAAACCGCAGGCATTGAGGAATAAGGCGGCACCCGAGAGATCGGCTCCGCTGACTTCTTTCTGCACGATATTGATGAAAGTTGCGAGCTGGGATTTGTGTAATCTGACATCGATGTCATCCAGGATGCGCATATCGATATCCGTATGACCTAACGGTGTATCAAGCCAGCTTTGAACTTCTTTTTCTTCTGCGGCGGCGATAGCCATTACCTTTTCATCGGGATCGGCTTTGACCTCCAGCAGTTCAGGAGTGATTTCGCCTGTTTCCGTATCGATATCTATACATGAAAGATAAATACCGTTCTGGAATGGCTGGGTATAGGCTGTACCGAAGAGTTTTCCCACACAGGTACGGTGCTGATGTCCCATCAGTATGACATCGATACCTTTTATGTTTTCCAGAATACGATATCCCTGATTTTCACCGGTATCATCTTCGGAAGGTTCCCCGGTTTCAGGATCTCTTTCAAAACCGCCGTGATAGACACAGACGATATAATCAGGATCCTCTTCTTCTTTTATCTTCCTGACGATCTTTTCGGCTGTTTCATAGGCATCAAGAAAAGTAAAGTTTCTGATATTCTCTTTATCTTCCCAATGAGGTACGAAATGTGAAGTCAGCGCAAATACAGCCATTTTTTTATTACAGAATTCATGAATGACATATTCCGGTCCAAGCAGTTCACCTTTATATAAGACGTTGGCCGTCAGCCACTTTGATCCGCTTTCTTTAATGTGTCTGAACAGAGCCTCTTCGCCATAGTTGAAATCATGATTTCCGACATTGAGATAGTCATAGCCGATCGATCTCATGATCGAAGAAACCGGGCAGATCTCATCTCTCTTGCGGCTGTAGTGATAGAAAGTAAAAGATGAGCCTTCGATCGTATCACCGTTATCGATAAGCAGAGTATTCTCATCTCTGAGTTCATTTATTAACGTTGATAAGCGGGCAAATCCATGATCTCTTTCCTTCATATCGGCATAGGCATAAGGATAGATAACACCATGGACATCAGAGGTGGATAGAATACGGATACGCTTATTCATAGGCTTTGGCTCCTTTAACAGATATAATATGATTATAAACCATATGAACACTATAGACACATGCCGCAAAGAACTTAACTTCCGCGATCTCGGAGACTTGGAAACACATGATGGACGAAGAGTCCGGAAAGGTTTTTTCTATCGCGGCGTCAGACTTTCTGCTTTTACTGGTGAAGAACTGGAAATCTTCAAAAGTCTTAAGATCAGAACGATCATGGATCTACGCAGTCTGGCGGAAATTCAGAGTGATCCTGATCCTGAACTTGAAGGCAGTACCTATATACCTCACAGCGGATTGTCTGTTGAAGGCTCTGAAGACATCGACTGGTCACCGACCGGCATGAGTAAGACCGGTGCAGCAGGACAGGATCAGCTCAGACAGATCCAGGAATATAATAAGAAGATCCCTATCAACAACGAAGCCTATCGGATCATGATGAAGGAGATAAAGGAAGGAAGAGTTCCGATCTATCTGCATTGTTTTACCGGGAAGGATCGAACCGGAGTGGCAGCGATGATTATTCTTCTGGCTTTGGGTGTAAAGGATGAAGAGATCCGGAAGGATTATCTCATAAGCAACGAATATTATGCGGACATACTGGAAGAGAAACGCAGGGACATCGATAAAGAAAAAGAACCCGAACATTATAAACTGAAGACGATCATGTTCGGAGTGCTGGAAGAAACATATGAAACAATCATGAATTCAATCAAAGAAAAATATGAAAACTTTGATGAGTATATAAAAAAGGAATTCGCTTTCTCTGATGAAGAGTTAGCAGAATTCCGTAACAGATATCTGGAATGAAAAGCAGTGGTTTAGGCCACTGCTTTGTATATATTAACCGAATATTGAGAATGTCAGGAACAGCGTTGACAGAAGTGATGCGATCAGTGATACGACCGTGATCTGTGTGTTGATCGAAGGTCCTGCAGTATCCTTGAACGGGTCACCGACTGTGTCGCCGACAACGGCTGACTTATGGGCTTCAGAGCCCTTGCCGCCTTCGTTACCTGCTTCAACATATTTCTTGGCATTGTCCCAGAGACCGCCGGCATTGGACATGAATAAAGCCAGCAGTAAACCGGAGATGATGTTTCCGACTAAGAAGCCTGCGATAGCCGGAACACCGCCGACCAGACCGACAATGATGGTAGAAGCGATCGCAACACCGCCGGCCGGAATCAGTTCCTTAATGGCGCCGTCAGCGGCGATTTCAATACACTTGTTGTAGTCAGGATCGACATTGCCTTCTTTAAGACCGACGATCTCCCTGAACTGTCTGTGGATTTCCGCAACCATACGTTGTGCGTTACGGTCAACACCCAGCATCAGCATGGCTGAGAAGACAGCAGGGATAGCTGCACCTGTCAGCATACCGAAGAAGACCAGCGGATCCATGACATCAAAACCTGTTACACCTTTAAGACCGAGTTCAGCAGCTGCGCTGTTTACTTCGCTCATGAAAGTACCGAGCAGCGCGATAACAGTCAGACCGGCTGCGGAAATTGAGAAGCCTTTGGTTACGGCTTTAACCGTATTACCGGCAGAGTCGAGTTCATCGGTAATCGCAAGAACTTCATCACCTAAGGAACCCATTTCAGCAAGACCTCTGGCATTGTCGACGATCGGACCGTAGGCATCGTTGGAAACGATCATACCGACGATCGAAAGCATTCCGACAGCAGCCATGGAGATACCGAATAAGGCATAGTCTGTTGAGAAAGCCGGATCAATGTTCTGGCACAGACGGTAGGAGATCAGTGTTGAAACACCTGTACCGACCATAGCTGGAAGTGATGATAAGAAACCGTAAGAGATACCGGAAAGGATCGTGAAAGCCGGGCCGGTGTGGGAAGCGTGTGCTACCATATGAACCGGTTTCTTACTGTCGTCTGTGAAGTAATCAGTAGTAAGACCGATGATGACGCCGACCAGCAGACCTAAGACACAGGCTGCCCAGATCTCAAAACGGAAATGGAATACAAATGTAGCTAAAGCGGTTAAGGCAGCATAGATACCGGTTGTGACGTAAGTCGATGAGTTTAAGGCACCGGTAGGGTTGCCGTCTTTACCGATCTTGGCTGTCATGACACCCAGAATGGATGCCAGCAGACCTAAAGCCGCATAACAGAAGACTGTTGCGACATTGAGTTTAAATGAAGATACTCTGTCCAGATTGGCAGCGAGGACGATAGCAGCTGCCAGAGAAGCAACGTTGGAGTCAAACAGGTCAGCGCCCATACCCGCAACGTCACCGACGTTATCACCGACGTTATCAGCTATAACGGCCGGGTTACGCGGATCGTCTTCCGGAATACCCAGTTCAACCTTACCTGTTAAGTCAGCTGCAATATCCGCGGTTTTTGTGAAGATACCGCCACCGACTTTCGCAAACAGCGCGAGTGAGCTGGCACCGAAGCTGAAGCATAAGACAGCCTGCGGATCAGCCAGTAAAAGATAAACCAGACAGACACCGAGGTTGCAGGCACCGACAACAGCCATACCCATGACAGCTCCGCCCCTGAAGCCGGTCATAAATGCCGGTTTGATACCATCTCTTGCTGCATAGGCACAGCGACCGTTAGCGATCGTTGCGACTTCAATACCGATCTTACCGGCAAAAGCCGAGAACAGTGTACCGGCAATGTAAGATACAGCCATGAAGACATTGTTGATGGAGAAACCCTGCCAGATCGGTTTCGGAAGCAAGAGAAGAATAATCACGGCAACCATTCCCGCAAACTTGAACAGCAGTCCAAACTGTCTGCCTAAGAATGCTCTGGCGCCTTCCTGAATAAGCTTCGCGACCTTAGTGATCATCTCGTTTTCCTGAGGCTGTTTCTTAACCCAGAGATACAGCCAGGCTGCATAAGCAAAAGCCATCAGGGAAATGACGATACCAAGCAATTCCATTGTTGTAACCATAAAAATACCCCCTAAAAATGATTATTATCAGATAATCCGAAATCTTTTTTATAGTACCACTTTTGACCCTTAAAAATCCAGTGCAGAAACCCTTCAGAAGGTATAGAAAATACAGTTTTAAAATGAGATGATACAAATGCGAAAAATCAGATGTAAGAAATGATTGTTTGAAAAAGATTCTTTCGTTTTAATATGAACAATCATGTTTTTTACAGATATTTTACATATATTTCATTGAATATAGATCATCAAGATGAGATAATAATTATGCAAGAATGAAACGTAAGAAAGGGCCGTGCTTTGAACACGACCCTTTCCCATTTTCGGGCTGCAAGAATGAAACGGATTAGACTAAGCTATATCAGAAAATTGATGATAGCTATAGCGATCTGCAATACGAAGATCGCTATTTTTAAGCAGACATTGATATCCACTTAAAAAGCCTCCTATTTTAATTGGTGCAGCCCTCAGAAAGTCAAGCATAATAGTTGACCTCCATTACATTATTTGCAAAAAAATACGAAATTCCTAACTTAAAATGAGGGAAAATTTAAAAAATAAAATTATTAAAAATGATAATGTTTATTACTCAAGAATAATTGAATCTTTAGTGTCTGAATGAGATAATATATTTGCAAAAATCAAATATAAGAAAGGGTCGTGTTCTGAGCACGATCCTTTCCCATTTTTGGGCTGCAAAAATCAAATATATTCGGCTAAGCTAGATCAAAAGGTTGATGATAGCAATAGCAATCTGAAATACGAAGATCGCTATCTTAAAATAAATGTCTTTATTCATTTTAAGGCCTCTTATATCAATTAATGCAGCCCTCAGAAAGTCAAGCATAATAGTTGACCTCCATTACATTATTTGAGAAAAATTGTATAATACCTAACCCAAACCGTAAAAAACTATTTCAAAATGAAGGCCTTATAAAACAAATAAAAAGATCTTCCCAGTTATGATTTGATTCTTACAGGAAAGATCTTTTAGTATGATTTGATCAGATAATATGTTCCGTCAGTATTTCTTACGATTCTTTTCGAATGAATGAAACGGTTCATGATGTTATGGTTCTTAAGACCGTATGGTTCCAGATCGAGAGCTGTTTCACTGCTGAAGGCATTATTTCTTTTCAGAATATCAATAAACATTCTTCCTTCCAGATATGTGATGTCAAAGGAATCTTCGTCTATTTCACATGCAAGTTTAAGAAGATGACATAATCCGTTAATACTATAACGGTGTCCCGAAATCATGGTTATTTCTTCATTGTTTCTGATTGCGTTATAAATGGTATCTGTTTCGAAAGAATTATGAATGGTAATGGTTCTTTCATCAGGTTTATGGATATATAAACACGGTTCATATGGGTGAGATGAAAGAGAATAAGATCTGTTTTCAAAGACAAAATACAGATCACCATTGTTTTCTGCAAATGAAAACTCCTCATCCTGATAGATAATCTTTTCTTTTTCCATCTTCATCATTATAACAAGTTCTTTAAATCATAATATGCGATGAAAAATAAAGATAAGTATATAATTACTTTAAAGGTAGCAACAATGAAAAAAGGACTGATAATGGAAGGCGGTGCCATGCGGGGCATGTTTACCTGCGGTGTCATCGATGTGTTTATGGAAAACAATATAGAATTTGACGGAGCGGCAGGCATTTCGGCAGGAGCTGTTTTCGGCTGCAACTTCAAGTCAAAACAGATCGGCAGACCATTCCAGATAAATATAGACTACTGTAAGGATCCCCGTTACTGCAGTATTCAATCGCTGATCAAGACGGGTGACTTATATGGAGCCGATTTCTGTTACAGAGTATTACCTGAGGAACTGGTTTACTTCGATAAGGAAACCTTTAAAGATAACCCGATGGAGTTCTATGTCGGGGCAGCCGATATCGAAACCGGAAAGTGCATATATCATAAATGCATGGATGGCGGCAGGGAAGATAACACCTGGATGAGAGCTTCCGCTTCAATGCCACTGGTTTCAAGACCGGTTGAGATTGACGGCTATAAACTTCTGGATGGCGGAGTAGTGGACAGTGTCCCTTTCCGTTTCATGGAGGAACAGGGTTATGACCGCAACGTCATCATTCTGACCCAGCCTGACGGATTTGTGAAGGAAAAGAATAAACTGTTGCCGATAATAAAAATAGCCTTACGTAAGTATCCAAAGGCATACGAAGCCATGGCGACCAGACATATCCGTTATAACGAAGATATTGAAGCAATCAGAGAAAGAGAAAAAGAAGGTAAGGCTCTGGTCATCAGGCCAAGCGAATCGCTTAATATCGGAAAGATCGAAAAGGATCCTGAAGAGTTAAGAAGAGTATATGAAATAGGCCGCAAGGAAGCGGAAAAGAATCTGGATAGAATAAGAGAATTCCTGAAGTAAAAGAAACCGTCTCATTATGAGGCGGTTTGTGTTATTCGTGGATATAGACCGGTGTACCAAGTTCCACCAGATCGAATAATCTTGCGACTTTGTCTGTAGGCATATTTACACAGCCGCGGGATGGATCGTAGGTATAGATATCACCGCCGAATTCATCTCTCCAGCTGGCATCATGGAAACCGTAGACTCTTCCGGTTTCGTCAAAGCCGATCCAGTAGTCAACATGTTCGATATAGTCACGACCCATCAGCTGGGTATCGGTTACTTTCTTGGTTACTTCGAAGTTGCCGTGCGGTGTTTCATCGGTGATGGCCGGATTACCGGTAACGACCGGTGAGGTCAGAATGATGACGCCGTCTTCGTAGTAGTAGAGCGTCTGTTCGGTGATCACTACTTCGATCAGAGTTTCACCTGCTTCTTCGAAGGTCGCATAAACTGTTTCGTTCTTATTGGAGAGTAAGACCTTTATCAGATCACTCTTGAGTTCAGCTCTGTTTAATGACGGATTGTCATATGAGAGATCCATGACATAATCGTCAAGTTTATCTTCATTAATCGTGGCTTGAGAATCTTTAACTTCGAGTAAGGAAGTAAGTGACGATCCGCTTAATGTTTCATCATAGTAATCCAGATCGATGGTTATCGTCTTGGATATCACATTCTCCAGGGCTTTTTTCTTTGTTTCAAGGGATGGATCATCTTCCAGGATCTGCGCTTTTTCATAGTATTCCAAGAGATCCACAACCGCCGTATCTCTGCCGTTGAATAATTCTTCGATAGCTGTTTCAACTTTTCCGCTTGCGATATCGGCTTTGATGTAGGAACCGTCGTTTTCTTTGACGATAGCCGCCTGATTGTTTACGATATCCACATGCGCATCGACCGGTTTAACGATGTTTTCTTCCTTAAGACAGTATAGGGTATTGATCAGCTCACTTAATTTATTCTTATCTAAAGTACCGCTGATTTTGGTAGCTTCCAGTTCATCGTCCTGTTTAGGCACAAACCATAATAAGGTGTTCTGCTTTCTGATGGAATCGGAAACATCATAGACGATGTCGTCACTGATGTTTCTTAAATCAAGTTTCTGGTCTTCGTAATTTATGCCATCCTTATTTTTCTGTTTAACTGTTAAGGTTGGATGGATTTCCTTGAATGCTTCATTGACTTTACTGATACTCTGTCCGGAGACATTGATTCCTTCGATGGAAGTCTTTGGCAGGAAATGGGAACTGTAAAAGATGATACCGCCCAGATAAACGGTAAGTAAGGTTAATATGACTCCGATTACGGCTATCACTTTTACTTTCAGCGATTTCTTCAGTTTCAACATACTCATTTATTATACCGATATTTAATAAAAAACTCACAGTGATTATGTGAGTTCAGATAAACGGTTCTTTAATATAATCAAGATCCAGATCTTCTAGTTCCGCAAAGGCGAGTTCAATTGATTTCTTGTCCAGCAGATCAGCCGGCGCATGAGCGTCAATGCCCGTAACGACTTTTAACGGATAGCACGACATGATCTCCCAGAATTCACGGTGCGGATAGAAAAAGCGTTCACCGCTCACAAAAGGTTTAAGGCCTTTCGTTATGCCGCGGATATTTACTTCTACCGGTGTATTTGTTACCACGCATTTCTGGGCAATCCGGTGAGCTGTTTCGGCGCAGACTTCCGTGAACTCGGTCTGCCTGTTCATAAAGACATCGGGATGGCACAGATAGGTGAATAATCCCGAATCTAGGCCTTCCAATACCTGTTCGCAATAAAGGCGGGTCTCTTCTTCCGTATTCAGTTTAAAATAACTGCAGGTCCCGTCAGGTCTGGCATAGTGCTGACCGAGCAGGAAGAAATCGACCTTGTCATGCAGTTCCTTGCGATCATCTGCGCAATCAGGATAGTATTCGCTTTCCAGACCGATGACGATCTTTATCTGATCCTTATACTTTTCTTTGAGATAATTCAGGGAATCCAGATAGTCGACCAGTTGTGACCAGTCCATATGGGAACGCGGTAAAGGATAATCGCGATATGGCGCATGATCGGAAAAACCCAGGACTTTATATCCTGCTTCGATAGCGGCCAGTACGTATTCTTCATCCGTGCCTGTTGCGTGTCCGCAGCGGGCAGTATGAGTGTGGTAGTTATAAACAAACATAAGAACCTCTTTTTTGGTCAGGGAAGACTTCAGACGTGTTCCCCTTACTGTTTTATTATACAATCTATGTATATGAGAGTAGAACTGTGTGTATTTGATATGGATGGACTGATGCTGGACAGCGAGAGAGCATATTATAACTGTGCTCTAAAATGCAGTGAAGTCTATGGTTACGGTGTATCCGAAGAACTGGTCCTAAAGACAATGGGAAATAACTCACAAGAGACCGAAAGAAGATTCAAGGAAGATATGGGCGATGATTTTCCTTTCCGTACTTTTATGGAAAGGGTATGGCAGATCCAGCTTGAATATATGAAAAGCAATCCGATCGAAAAGAAGAAGGGTCTTGATGAACTGCTTGATTATCTTGAAAAGAACAAGATCAAGAAAGCTGTTGCGACCAGCACCAGAAAAGTAATTGCGGAAGGCTTCCTTGGCGGTGCGGGAATCAGGGACCGTTTTGACTATATAGTTTTCGGTGATGATCTAAAGGAATCCAAACCAAAACCGGAGATCTATCTCAAAGCTATAAGACCTTTCGATATTCCGAAAGAAAAGATCATCGCATTTGAGGATTCGGCCAATGGCATCATGTCTGCGTATAATGCTGGTTTAAGAATAATCCATATTCCTGATCTGGCATATGTATCAGATGAAGCCCGATCAAAATGTGATTACATACTTAACGATCTTAATGAAGCGATAGAAATAATAGAAGAATTAAACAGATAAAAAGCCGGTATTGCCGGCTTTGTGTAACTTAGAGATATTTGACTAACCAGTCAGTACATAGTTCAGCCCATTTACGGACCTGAGGAACATCCATGCCAAGATCGTTGTTTCCATCGGCTAAAGCTAAGCCATGCACACCTTCCGGGAACAGATGCATCTCAAACGGGATGCCCATAGCGGTTAAGGCCTGTCCCATCGTGAAGGAGTTACGCGGATCATCGCTGTTGGTCTGCCAGATGAAGAACGGCGGAGTTTCTCTGGTGATATTTACTTCCGGAGAATAATACAGCAGTTCTTCCTTATCGGCAAAGAACGGATTTCTGATCTGATTGGCGAAAGGATCCACAAAGAAGCCACCCGGTAAGCCCGCAAAGCAGAAGGCACCGTAGCCCATGACTATACCATCGGGACGTGATGATTCTCTTTCGATCGGATCATCACTGTTTTTATTTCCGTTATCGAAATGCGTTGCGGCATTCCCTGAAAGCATGCCTCCGGCAGAGAAGCCCATACAGATGACTTTCTCGCTGACACCGAGTTCTGCCTTTTTGGATCTGATCAGTCTGATCGCTCTTTGCATGTCATCTAACGCATCCTTGCGGCCATACGGCTGCAGACGATAGGTCAGAATCGCACAGTTGAAACCTTTTCGTGCAAAGTATTCCGCAACATTGAAACCTTCGCAGCCTGTCCTGGTCAGAAAACCGCCGCCGCAGGCTACGATGATCGTACCGTCAGCTCTTTTCTCTCCCTGAGCCGGGACAAAGACAATCGATGGTTCAGGCTGTAATGGTGCCCTGTCATCATAATTCGGAGTTTTGCCTTCAGGCCACAAGCGGATTACTTCAAAGCGCTCCAGTGCCTTATTCCAGGTCTTCAGGTTCTTTTCGACATCCATCGAACCGTCGGGTTTACGATGTTCGGCTACCGGAATGATTATCGCTTTTTCTGCAACGACTTTAGCTAATTCTTCGTAGTTTTTCTGATACATATTAGATGAGATTTTCTTCCGTTGCGGCATCGAAGCAGTGGATCAGCGACGGATTGAAGGTGAAGGTGAAGTCCTTACCTAAGCTGACCTTATCGAGGTCAAGATTGGCTGTCGGAATGACTGCTACGATATCGTCACCGTTAAGGTTGATATGTAAGTGTACTTCGGATCCCATCATTTCGGATACTTCGATCTTGCCGGTGAAGCCTTGATCACTCATTTCGATATGGACAGGTCTGACGCCGACGATCAGGTTCTTTTCTTCGGTGTCTTTTTCTTTCAGAACTTTCTGATGTTTTTCATCAAGTTTGATGTCCTGACCCTGAATAGTGATGTAGTATTCACCGTTCTTCTTGATTAATGGAACGTTATGGAAGAAGTTGATCTGCGGTGTACCGATGAAGCCTGCAACGAAGGTGTTGACCGGATGGTTGAAGACTTCCTGTGGAGTTCCGACCTGCTGGATGAAGCCGTCTTTCATGACAACGATCCTGTCACCTAAGGTCATGGCTTCGATCTGGTCGTGGGTAACGTAGACGAATGTGGTATCGATCTTCTGACGGAGTCTGATGATTTCTGATCTCATCTGGCCACGCAGTTTGGCATCCAGGTTGGATAACGGTTCGTCCATCAGAATGACCTGCGGCTGTCTGACGATGGCACGTCCGATCGCAACACGCTGTCTCTGACCACCTGATAAGGCTTTTGGAAGACGGTCCAGGATCTGGGTGATTTCCAGAGTTCTGGCTGCTTCCTGCACTTTCTTTTCGATCTCATCTTTAGGCATCTTGGCCAGTTTCAGAGAGAAGCCCATGTTTTCTCTGACGGTCATATGCGGATAAAGTGAATAGTTCTGGAAGACCATGGCGATATTACGGTCACGCGGTGCGATGACGTTTGAAAGCTTATCGCCGATATAGAGTTCACCGGAAGTGATCTCTTCGAGTCCGGCGATCATTCTTAAGGTCGTGGATTTACCACAGCCTGAAGGACCGACCAGGACAACGAATTCCTTGTCTTTGATCTCCAGGTTGAAGTCCTGAACAGCTACGACACCTTCATCGGTGATCTGCAGGTTCGGGACGAAACCTTCGACCGGAGCCTCATCCTGCTGTTTTCTTTTCTTCTTCTTGGATCTGATCTCATCATCGGTGATTGGATAGACCTTCTTGATGTTCTTTAATGTAATACTTGACATTGAATTTGCTCTGACAGCTTCGCCTTCGCTAGTCTGTCTCATTCCATACCGACATAAAGATATGGAACATTCTTGGCATGTCTCCACTATGCCAACCCGCGAGCCACGGTTTCCTCCTTTTCTCTTACCGCCTAAATCGGTGGAGCGCAGTATTATCTGAGATTATTATCCCAGTTCAAGAGATTTTTTCCTTATAAATAAGTAAACTGCTTATTAAAAAATATAAGAAGATGAGTTTTGATACAGGATCATGAAAGACCAATGATATAAAATTGTAAAACAATGTGTTAATTTTGATTTTTTCGTCATTATGAATAATCTAAACTGAAGAAAACGAGGGGTTTTGTTATGCATGAAATAAAAACAGTAGAAGTAAACGGAGTAACTCTGGCTTACAGAGAATACGGAAGCGGAGATAAGTATCTGCTTTCGACCCAGAATTTTTTCTTTAAGGATTCTCATATGGCTCTTTTGGGACAGCCGCCTTATGACTATCACTGCTTCCTGGTATATATGAGGGGATATGGGCAGTCCAGCCATATTTTTGATCAGACTTTAAGAGACTATGCGAAGGTATGGGGTGAAGACCTCATGGCTTTTGCGGAAGTCATGGGTATAAAGTCCTTTTATTACACAGGCATTTCTCATGGCAACTGGGCTTCCTGGTATATCGCTTTCCATAAACCGGAGCTGATCAGAGCCTATGTGTGCTGTGACGGTATCACCCAATACCATGAACAGCGGGATTTACCGGCTCCTTTGGCCAAGATGAGAGATCATGCGGATGAGTTTGTGGGCAATGTCGAACAGTTAAAGAGAACGGCCTGGATCGAAAACTGGCCGACGAATAATCCGGAGCGTCAGGCCCGCCGTCAGGCCAACTTTGAGGAACACCTTGATATCCTGATGCACAGAAAAAAGGAAGAATTTGCTTTACCGATGTTGGGAGATATGACGGGATGCGAGGCCAAATCACAGGCTGAACTTTTAGAAAGACTGAAAGAAATTCCTTTCCCGGTCATGATCTGGGAAGGCGGTCTTGATCCACTGGCTACACCGGAAGCGGCACTTGAAGTTGCCAAGGCTATTCCGGGAGCTCAGTATCTGATGTATCAGCACCTCGGTCATGGCGGTGCGGATGAAATGCCGGAACTCACGGCCAGAGACTGTGACCGTTTCTTTAAGGATGTGGAAGGAAGAATTCTGTAATGAAACTGGAACTTGGAAGAATCTTTGCGGAACACATGGTCTTACAGCAGGGTGCAGATATTCCTGTCTGGGGAAGAAGCGCCAATAATGACGAAATTACTGTCAGATTAGGAGATGTTGAGGAAAAGACAGTTGCGGAAAACGGTGTCTGGTCTCTGACTTTGCCGAAGATGGATTATTGTTCAAAAACCACTTTTACCGTTACATCAAAGATCACCGATGAGAAGATCTGTTTTGAAGATGTGGCGATCGGTGAAGTATGGCTGGCCGGTGGCCAGTCCAATATGGAATTCATCATGAAATATGATGTGGACTGTAGTGAAACGGTTAAAAGCGAAGATGATCCCGATCTGCGTTTCTTTAATTTCCCGCAGACTCCTTTCCTGGGTTTCCTTGAAAAAGAAAGCTGCCCGGATCACGGTTTCTGGAGAAGATGGGTCGGTTCCGATAACAAGATCATGTTTTCGGCAATAGGTGCCTATATGGGCATGATCTTAAGAGAAAAACTTAATGTACCGATCGGCATCGTCGGCTGTAACTGGGGCGGAACTCCGGCTTCAGCCTGGACGGATATGGAAGATCTGAAAAATAACGAAAAACTGAAGGAAGTACTGGACGAGTATGAAAGAAACTGTGCGCAGATCGACTTCCGCAAATACTATGAGACTTCCGAACTTCCTGTACCGCTTCCTACAAAGGAACAGCTGGAATTCACCGAACGTTTCATGATGGGTGAAGACATGACGGAGTTCTTCAAGAATCTGGGCAATATGCCTAAACCTGATCCTAGTATCTGGGCAACTTATCCGATCGCTCCGCGTTCGGCCACCAGACCCGCAGGTGTCTATGAAACGATGTTAAAGAAGGTAGCGCCGTATGCGATCAAAGGTGTCATCTGGTATCAGGGTGAGGATGATGATGCCAGAGGCTGGTATGACTTCTACGACGAGAGTATGAAGACGATGATCATCTGCTGGAGAAGACTCTGGGGTTATGAGTTCCCGTTCTTTCAGATCGAACTGGCAACTTTTGAAGGTGTAGGCATAACTGCTGCCAAGGCATATAACCTGATGCGTCATAAACAGGAAGAGGCTGCCAAGGCGTTAAATAAAGTCTATGATGTCTGTATCCTGGATGCGGGAGAAAAGTTCAATATTCATCCGCGTCACAAGGAGATGGTCGGTGAAAGACTGGCTTATATGGTTCTTAAACACGTCTATAACGACAACTCGAGAACCGCTGACTGTCCGCGTTTTGCCTCAATTGATAAGAGCGATGATCAGATCACGATTACCTTTAGCGATACAGCCGCAGGCTTGGAGATCAGGAATGATCTGAAAGAAGTTTTATGTGTAAGTAATGAAAATAACAGACTCGAATATGAGTACAGTTTAGATAAAGACAGACTGGTATTAAAAGGTGATTTCAAAGGAAGTATAAAGATCGAATACTGTGAGATGAATTACTGTCTTCCTTCTTTATTCAATTCCGAGGGTAATCCGGTATTCGGTTTTACGGCAGAGGTCCGAGATGAAAAACAGAGAAGTGATTGAGAAGATACTGGCTTATCATCCGAAGTTTCCTGAGACATATGAAGGCTGTGACAACTATAAGATCGGTGATCTCGAAGCCGAATGTACAGGTGTCGTCTGTGCGATGGTCGCAACTGTCAATGTGATACGAAAGGCGATCGAACTGGGTGCCAATCTGATCGTCGTTCATGAACCGACTTTCTATACATCGGATGACGGTGACTGGGATGAAACTTTCACAAATTCCATTTATGAGGAAAAGAAGAAACTCTTGGAAGAAAACAGTATCTGTATCTGGCGTGACCACGACCATATGCACGCCAATAGACCTGACAGTATCTTTGCGGGAGTACTCAAATACCTGGACTGGGAAGATAAAGCAGAAGTAAGGACCGATACAGGCCTGTTTGCGCATTATCTTGTTCAGATCGAACCGATGAGTGTCAGAGACTTAAGCTTATATCTGATCGACAGGATCGGTTTAAACGGAGCCAGGATCGTCGGTGATCCGGATATGATGGTATCTAGAATTGCCTTGGTCGGTCATCTTTTCCCGAATGAATATAAGAGAAAAGACGGAAGTAAAGGCGAGTATTCGGTCAAGGTAATTGAGACCCTGGAAAAAGATGCGGATGTGATCATACCGGGTGAAGTGATCGACTGGACGGTATTGTCTTATGTCAGAGATGCGATGCAGCTGAATAAGAAGAAGGCTGTCATAAATCTGGGCCACTTCAACTGGGAAGAACTGGGTATGAAATATATGAAAGACTGGCTGAGTGAACTGCTGGAAGATCAGATAAAAGTAACTTATGTGCCTAGTGAAGATATGTACGGATTCATAGTCAAAGGAGAATGAGAGAATGCTGATAAAGGAATTACTGCCATCAGTAAGGTTACACGGAAGAACGGTTTACGATGAAGAGAAAAACGCTTTATTCATCAACTGGAGCTGTACGGGTTTTTCGATCGGTGTAAGAGGAACTTATCTGAAAGTAAAAACAGTTGCGGAATCTGATCAGATTCCTGGTCTTCCGGGTATGCCGGTTCCGCCACCTGACTGGCCATGTATCGGTCTGGTAAAAAACGATGAACTGATCTATCGTCATGAATGTCATGATGAAGAAGAACTTGTCTTATGGCAGGCTGAGGAAAAAGAGGAATGTGAATTAAGGATCGTTAAGGTTTCCGAGAACGCCAGAGGTAAATTAGGCATCATCGAGATTGAGACTGACGGTGAGTTCTATGAAGCCGATAAGAGCGTAAAGAAGACAATTGAATTTGTGGGAGATTCGATCACCTGCGGTTTTGGCAACGAAGCTCCGAATAATGCATTCGAATTCAAGACCAGTGAAGAAAACGGCTGGATCACCTATGGTGCTTTAGCTGCCAGAGAACTGGGTTATGAATGGAGTATGGTCTGTGAATCGGGTATTGCGGCCATTAAGCCTGAACATCCTTTCATGCCGATGCATGCGATGGAAGATATCTATGAATATACCGATGAACTATATGACCGCAAGAATGAGCGTCCGCTAAAGAAGTGGGATTTTGTTAAGAATCATAACGATATCGTCGTATTGAATCTCGGTACCAATGATGCAACACCGATCCGTTTCTATAAGGAACTGGATGAGATCGAACCGATGGGCGAATGGTTCCAGAAGCGTTTTAAGGAATTTGTAAAACAGGTCAGAAAGGCCAATGGTCCTGATACATTCATCTGCTGTACTTTGGGTTCGATCGATTATTATCTGTATCATCACATCATAGATGCGGTAAAGGAATTAAAAGAAGAGGGCGATGAGAAACTGTGCTGTTTCGCATATCTGCCTATCAATATGATGACTGAGGGTTATGGTGCAGCCGGTCATCCTTCGGCTAAGACACATGCGCGTATGGCTAAGGAACTGGCTTACTTTATAAAGAAATATGTACCGGGGGCGTAAAAAATGTTGAAAGAAAAACTTGAAAAGATTGATCTGAATAGCTGGAAGAAACCTGAATTAAGCGAGGATCTGCCTCATGGAGATATGCCGGGAGATAAGATCAAGATCGATGAGTCTCATGAAGCCAAGGCGGAAAAGATCTTTCCGGCTCTGATCGAAAAGATGAAAGGATTCGATAAGGACAAACTGGTCGTTACGGTTTTCGGCGGATCAGGTGTAGGCAAGAGTGAGATCGCTTCTTTGCTGGCTTATTATCTGATCGATCAGGGAATCAATGCCTATGTGCTTTCGGGTGATAACTATCCTTTCAGGATTCCGATGTATAACGATGCGGAAAGGTTCTCGATATTCCGTAGTGAGGGTTTAAAGGGTTTGCTAAAGAGCGGTGAATACAGTGCTGATGTCCAGAAAAAACTGGATGAATTATGGAAAGATGAGATCGATCCGGATCCAAAGATGGTAAATGAGTATCCATGGTTAGCTTCTTACCAGAAGGCTGGCAGAAGAGCTTTAAAAGAATATCTGGGAACAGATAAGGAACAGGACTATGTACAGGTCAATCAGATCCTGAATGCTTTTAAAGCAGGTGAGGATAAGATCTATCTCAAGCGCATGGGCAGAAGTGAAGAAGCCCGCTGGTATGATGAAGTTGATTTCTCTGAGACCGATGTTTTGATCATTGAATGGACCCATGGCGGCAATAAAAATATCGAAGGTATCGATATTCCGATCTTATTGAATTCAACACCAGAAGAAACAAGGGAACATCGCCGTTTAAGAGCACGTGACGGCAAGACCGATTCCGCCTTCACGACGATGGTACTGGAGATCGAACAGGAAGAACTGGATGACCGGGCTTCCAGTGCGGCAATAATCATATCTAAAGCGGGAGAATTTCTTGATCCCGCAGACTTTTAAGGAGCAAGTATGGAACAGAAAAAGATGAGTATCGGAACCCTGCTTAATGCCTATCCCGACAGCATCGGAGGTAAACTTGCGGATATCGTTTCCTTACTGAAAATGGAAGAATTCAAAGATACGTTTCAGTCTTTCTATATCTTGCCGAGCGTGTTCAATACAGATCTCGACAGAGGCTTTTCTCTGATCAATTATGACTTAAGCGAAACCTATGCGGATCAGAAGGATATCGATGATCTTCATGAGCTTAATATCGATTTACTGATGGATTTCATCTTGAATCATATTTCTGTCTTATCACCGCAGTTCCAGGACATCATCCGTAACGGCGATGAATCCAGATACCGCGATTTCTTTATTGACTGGAATAAATTCTGGGAAGGCTGTGGTGAGATGAGTGAGGAAGGTTATATCGTTCCTGATCAGAAATATATTAAAGATATGTTTTTCCGTAAGGCAGGTTTACCGATCCTGATGGTCAGGTTTCCTGATGGCAGAGATGTGCCATACTGGAATACTTTCTATCAGGAGGTAATCTATAACGAAGTCAATCCTTTGGATCTTGTTAAGCAGCTGAATATGCAGTACTCCACAGCTGTAACGGTTTCTGAAACAGTCAACGAAGCCTTAAGAAATAAAACTGCTCTAAATGATATTGATTTAGGCAGATGGAACAACTATAAGGATCAGATACTGGATTATCTCAATGCGAACAGATCATATCTGGGTCAGATGGACCTCAATATCAGATCACCTTTAGTTTGGGATTATTACCGTGAGACTCTGAAGAGACTTTCCGATTACGGTGTGGCAATCGTCAGACTTGATGCGTTTGCCTATGCGCCGAAAGCAGTCGGTGAGAGAAACTTCCTCAACGATCCGGGAACCTGGGATCTCTTGCAGAAGATCGATGATATAGCAAGCGAATATGGTTTAACCTTATTGCCGGAGATCCATGCGAGCTACGAGGAAAAGATCTATAAGCTCTTATCTGAAAAGGGTTATATGGTTTATGATTTCTTCCTGCCTGGTTTACTAATCGATGCGTTTGTCAGAAAGAACGGTTTCTATCTGAAGAAATGGGTCGATGAAATAACCGAGAATAAGATCAGGACCGTAAACATGTTGGGTTGTCATGATGGCATACCTTTACTCGATCTGAAAGGCTTACTGCCGGAAGAGGATATTCAGAAGCTGATCGATACAGTCGTGGGCAGAGGCGGTTACGTGAAGGATCTTCATGGCGCCAAGAACGTCTACTATCAGGTCAATGCGACTTATTACAGTGCTCTGGGTGAGAGCGATGCGAGAATGCTGATGGCCAGAGCCATTCAGTTATTCATGCCTGGCAAACCGCAGATCTGGTATCTGGATCTCTTTGCCGGGAAGAATGATTACGAGGCCATGAGAAAGGCCGGTGTGGGCGGTCATAAGGAAATCAACCGCAGTAATCTTTCGCTGGAAAAAGCTAAGGAATTACTGAAAGAAGATGTTGTAAGTAAACAGCTGGAATTACTCAGATTCCGTAATACCTGTCCGGTCTTCAGCGAAGATGCGGATATCAGTATCGACTGTGATGAAGCCCGGATGAATATTACTTGGGAAAACGTCAGAGGAAGAGTAAGTCTGGATGTTGATTTCGAAAAAGAAACATACAAGATCAGTGAGGATTATAAGTAAGGAGAAATATGGCATTTAAACAGATCAGAAAAATGATCACTGTGGAAAACGGTGATATCTATTATGAATTCGCTGATAACGGTTATCAGATCCTTTATACACAACCCGCAAACGAAGTTCAGTCAAATCTGATCAACTACGGTTTTACAGGTCCGACCTTATTGTGTTTTCCGGATAAGAAAACCGATTTTGTGGGTTTTGAAAAACTGATAAAAGACAGCGGCTTAAAGCAGATTGCGAAGGAAAACGGTGTCGGTATCATACTGGTCAATCCGAAAGGAGAAGACTGGAAGAAAGAGGAAGCGGGCGCTTATGAAGCCGTATGCAATAACCTGGGTATTGCCCAGATGAATTTCCGTGACGGATTAGCCATCATGAAGAATGATGCTTTACCTGATGAGGTCTCCTACAACATCTTAGGTTCCTGTGTCAGAATGTATGCCTACGGTTTCGGCAGCGGAGCTGACTATATTGCCAGATACTATCTTAAGAAGGTGAACGGCAACATCCAGATGGGTGATCTGGGTATGGCTGATCAGACGATGGTCACGGCTACTTTAAAAGATCTTTCGATTATGCCGGAACCGGAAAAGAATGATATCCATGTCGTATCAATAGGAAGCAGCGAACAGGCCAATGCGATCTTACGCGGTAACTGCGGTGATGTCCTGGTACAGGATGATATGGATCTGGTTAAGCAGTTCAGAGACTATACAGGCAATTTCCGTCGCTGGGTAGGCAGGATCATGAAAGCTTATAACTACGAAGCCGAAGGTATTATTGCGAAAGCCGAATCGGTAATGATTCCGATTGGCGATGATAATGAGAGTTTCCGTAAAGGTGCACCTTTCATGAGAATGAAGGAGCACAAGGTCGGTTATGTGACATTCTATGATAAGGATCTGGATGTAGAGAATGTAAAGAGACCGTTAATGCTGGTGTTCCATGGCGGTGGTGATTCAGCTTATGCGACAGCTTCATTAGCCGAATGGCCGGAGATCGGACAGGAGAATGAATTCATTACGGTAGCAGTCGAGATGCACATGCGCGTGTCGGCAAACGAAGTCGTCTCATTGATCGATCACTTATGTAAAGAATATGCGATCGATGAAGAGAGGATCTATGCGACCGGTTTCTCCATGGGCGGTATCAAGAGCTGGGATCTGTTCCAGCAGTGTCCGGAAAAGTTTGCGGCTTTACTGCCGATGGATGCGGCAGATTATCCGGGCAATAACTGTTTCTTCGGCAAAACCGAAAAGATCAATCAGGAGGTCATGGTCCCTCTGCTCTATGTCGGAGGTGTAAGTTCACCTTTGGTAGAACTGCCATGTCATGATGAAAGAGCCGTTGAGAGAATGAAATATCTGGCTAAGGTCAACGGTCTCAATAAACGCTTTGAACTGAGCCAGAATAAAGAAAGCTGGGATGATCCGTATGTCGGAGATAAGGGCGATAAAGTGGAAGTCTTACATGATGAGATGTTCCCGGAGAGTGAATACTTTGTTCACTACTATAATTCCAATGATGATAAATGCTACACATGTCTATTGGCTATCACCAATCACGGTCATGAGATCAGACCGTTCACCAATCGTTTTGCCTACGGTTTTGCGAAACGCTTCTATAGAAGAAACGGTATTATCCAGATCGACGAATAAAAACACTTAAAGTTTAAATAAACAAGTGAAAGCCACCTTGAAGGTGGCTTTCATCATTATTGGTATTTTGTGTAATATCAGATCTCATAGAATCTGATCCAGAGTCCGTCTTTTTCTACCGTACCTGTACCGATGAAATGATTGCGGTGCAAGAGCGGTGCTAAAACCGGGCTATCGGTCAGGAAGGTCGGAACGGTCGTAAACTTCATTGAAGGTTTATTTTCCATCCAGCCGTTGTTTTCGATATAGATGTGACAGTCGTTGCCTTCGCTGTCTTTACCCGTCAGGACGTAACGGGCAGAGAGATGGCGCATATTGCTCTGGTCGACGATCTGTGTATCGACACCCCATGGTTCTACGATTCCTTTGAACAGTTCACAGTCAACTGTTCCGGCAAACGGGATCATGGAGACTTCGCCGAGTTCGGTTTCCATGCGCAGACCTTTTTCGGCGATGTCGATCTTGATCTCGAGTATCGGTTTCTTATCAGTCATTTTTCGGTGTAAAACGCGGTTCGCCAAACAGTCTTAAGATGAAGGTGTTGCTTAAGAGTTTGTCATAGTAGTAGGAATACTTGTCCTGCTGATCGGAAGGGATCATCGCTGAATTGTTGTTCAGGTTGATGATGTCGAATTTATTCTCATATTTCTTCCATTCCGGACGTCCTTCACCATTTGGATCGCCTGTTGCCGCAAAGCTGTACCAGTAACCCTGAACAAGTTCCATGAAGTCATAATCTGCTCCTACCCAGTGATAAGGGAAGAACGGATTTCTTTCACCGGTATCGACTCTGCCGAAGACATATGGCATTTCCGCACAGTGCGGAGAACCGTCGTTATGTCCTCTTTCGGTTTCATTTTCTTTAGACATCAGCCAGATATAGGCTTTGTTTCCGAACTTGTTGCATAACTCACCGAGTTTAGCTGAACCTAAAAGCATGATATCGGAGGCAATCGTTGAAACCTGCTTGGCTGCTTCGATATTATTGGTAGCCGGATACCATTTGATCATATTCTCATAGTTGTCAGGGAAGGCATCCTTGAGATATTCATGGAATTTCTCAACGGAATATTCATCGACTTTGACTGCCGGGAATTCCTGAGCACAGGAGCCCATCAGCACATCGAAGTCATTGAATTCACCGTTATCCATGATCTCGGAATAAGGTTTAGGCAGGAATTCACCATCGATACAGAAGGTGAAACCGAAGCCCATCGGTCCGATACCCTTGGATCTCTGGAATTCCTCATATTTATCAAAGAGTTCCCAGGCATCTTTTCTTCTTAATTCATCAATGTCTTTGACACCGATATAGTTCATATATTCAACACCGAGGTCTTCCATGTTCTTTCTCGGACCCGGCTGCATGAAGCCCCAGTAGATAGGACCGCTTTCGATGGATACTCTCTGAATCAGGCCTTTCATTAAAGGCGACGCATGCAGAGCTCCGGTTCCGGCAGCACCGCCTGACTGTCCCGCAACCGTGATCCTGTCAGGATCACCGCCGAAAACAGCAATGTTTTCTTTAATCCACTGGCAGGCTTTACGCATATCGTATAAGGCGTAGTTACCACTGGTTCCGCCTGCTTCAGCTGTCAGCTCAGGATGAGCGAAGAAACCGAAGAAACCGAGACGGTAGTTGATCGTAACGACAACGATATCTTTTCTTTTCGCAAAACCGCTTCCGTCACAGACAACTTCACAGCCGCTTCCTGCGACCATGCCGCCGCCGTGGATCCAGACGAAGACCGGAAGTTTGTCTTCAGGTGCTTTAGCCGGAGTCCAGACATTCAGATAGAGGCAGTCTTCCTCATATTGCGAAGGTGCCAGAAACTGCGGTACACCATGAACGTTGGCAGGCATATCTTCCTGTTCCATAACGTGCTGGATGGCGGCAGCCGAATACTGTGTAGCCTTACGTACACCTCTCCATCTTTCAGGATCCTGCGGATGTCTGAATCTTCTTTCTGCGACAGGAGGAGCGGCATATGGAATACCTTTGAAGATCTTCAGATTGCCTTCGGTATAACCCTGTAACCAGCCCTGTTTTACCTGTACTTTTGCATTCTCGAAATTTGACATTTATTTATCCTCCCTTAATTATTTCTTTAAAAGATATTCAATACCTTCATAGGCATGAGGTGTCCAGAAATCCCAGTTATGCATACCCGGACCTTCGACATATTTAAGATCTGCTTTCTGCTTCATCAGGAAATCTCTCATCTTGTGATTCGGGCCAAGCAGGAAATCTTCGGTTCCGCAGGCCATGAAAATCTTCGGATTTTTGATGCCTTTTTTGATGTTCTTCTTAAACAGCACTTCCGGATTGTGATCGGATTTTTCTGCTTTCTTTAGATCGCCGAAGGCATTGACGTAATACGCATAGTTGGCCATGACCGGATCTTTCATATCCGGTTTCATATCTTTCAGGCCGTAGATGATCAGCGCCGAAGATAAAGCCATGATACCGCCGAAGGTTTCGGGATACATCAGGCCGGTATGTAAAGCACCGAAGCCGCCCATTGACAGGCCGCCGATCAGCGTATCTTCTTTCTTTAAGGCAATATTGAAGGTATCACGGAGATATCTGATCAGATCTTCACCGAGAAATCTGCAGTACTGATGTCCGGTCGCTTCCTTATCTAAATAGAAATCCAGTCCGCCACTAGGCATAACGACATTGAGATTGTATTTTAAGGAGAAGTCGGCAGCGGCCGAATTGTAGAGCCAGTCCGTGCAGTCTCCGCTGTATCCGTGCAACAGAATGATCGTTTTGGCCTTACGTTTATAATATGGATTACCCTGAACCAGAAACTCAGGAAGGCCTTTATCAGCCAGATGAATATAGAATTCACCGTTTCTGGCCAAAGCATTTGACCTGAATTTTACAAAATGTGTAGACATTATAAAAATCTCCTCTCTTTTCAAATGTATTATAGGAAAGCGTATATAGAGCATGGTATTAAAAAAGTGGGATTGACTTTTGAGTTTGTTTAGAAAAGAAAACAGCTGCGTTTAATTTTTGAAAAGCATGCGTTTTTTTTAAAAGTAATTGAAAAACGAAAATGATTAAATGAATTCAATGAAAGGACTCTAACAGGAGGAAAAATAATGAAAAAACTTTTAGTTCTTTTAGCTGCTCTCTTGCTTGTAACATCATTAACAGGATGCTCAGGCGGCAAGGAACAGTCAGGTGACGAACCTTCAGTTATTACTATTGATATGTCTACACTGTTTATCGTTCCAAACCTGGAAGCTACACAGACTGTAGAAGATTCAATCAATGATTATCTGAAGAACGAACTTGGTGAAACCGGATATAAGATTCATCTGAAGATCACTTCAATCGGTGACTATCTCCAGAAGATTCCTATGGAACTCGCCAGCGGCGGTGATGATACTGCCGATATCGTACAGGTATTCGATGTTGCCAACTGGGCAGACAACGGATACATCATTCCACTCGATCAGTATGCTGACAACGAACTGAAACCGACAATCGATATGATCGGTGATGTTCTGAACAACGGTAAAGTTGACGGCCAGATCTTCATGATTCCGCGTTTCTTCGGTACCGTTCTTGACTGGAAGTGGATCTACAACAAGGCATATGTTGAATCAGACGAAGCTAAGGCTGCCGGTGTTGATCCTGCAAACGTAAAGGATCTGGATACCTTAGGCGAAGAAATGGCTAAACTGAAGACAGTTTATCCTGACGAATACTTCCTGGTATACTGCGATCAGTTCAACAGAATCTACAACTCCAAGACCAAGACTTCACAGGTCGGTACTTATACCGCAACTGTCGGCGACAGCACAACTCTCTACAACTACTATGAGACTGATGCTTTCAAGAATGCTATCTACAAGGCATATGAATTCCGTCAGAAGGGTTATGCTGATCCGGAAGGTTCTGCTAACACTCTGAGCCATGACGCTGTCGTTATGGGCGGTGCTTCAAAGGGCGTTATCATGGGTCACTCAAATGACTGTGATTCAATCGCTTACATGTTCTCAACCACAAATACTTACGGTGCTGAATTCGGTGCAGTTACGATCGCTCTGGATGACAAGGCTACTGACACATTAGGTATCGGTATCTCTCACTCATGCAAGGATCCGGCTGCTGCTGCCCGTTTCATCAACCTGCTCTATACTGATCAGTTCGTCTGGGATGCTCTGATCTACGGTGCTGAGGGACAGGACTATGTATGGAATGAAGATCATACAATGATCAGATATCCTGATGGCATGGACTTCAATACAGTACCTTACAACTGCATGTATTCCTGCGGTATGATCGGTAACGGCTTCGATTACTTCCTCACTTATGAATCAGGAAACGAAACCGGATCAAACGGCGAATATGGCAAGATCTTATTCGAAAAGGCTGCTACTCCACCTCTCTACGGTTTCATCCCTTCAACAGCCAATGTTGCTAATGAAATCGCAGCAGTATCGAATGTTGTTGACCAGTACAGCAATGTTCTGATGTATGGTGATGTCAACCCAGATGAGCAGTATCCGGTATTCTTACAGGCTCTTAAAGACGCCGGCATCGACAAGATCGTTGCTGATTACCAGACACAGGCTGATGCATGGGTAAAGGCCAACAAATAGTTTAAGATACTAAAATCAAGTTGACTAAAGCGGGATCTCTGATTCCGCTTTATTTTGTATAATTGAAATAGTAAGTAAATGAAGAACTCATTGATCAGAAAAACAGTATTGCTGATATCGGGCATCATGATCACGTCACTGCTGTTTTTTGTTGTGACATCCGTAATGTATGATTCGTTCTATAAGCAGACGATCATCAAAGATGACCAGAAGATCGCTTCCAACTGGACATCTTCGATCGACAGCCGTCTGAATACTCTGTACGAGCATCTATATGATCTTTCGACTTCCATCTACAACAACTGCGACATCAATCCGGGTTCCATGGAGATGAGTTATGTCGAGAAAAACGATGTCATCAAAGCGATCAACTCCAAGATCATGACTTCTTCCGATATATCCGTTATCTTTGTAGCTGATACGGAGAGCGATCTTTATCTGTTTTCCAAAAACGGCATCGTCATGTCAGAGGAAGGCAATTATCTTAAGATGTTTGTCAGAGATTACTGTCTTGAAAACAACTATTCCATCAATCATAAGAAATGGTCAACGATTTCTTTCCTGGACAAGGGATATTACTATAATGCCTTCAGACTTGGTAAATATATAATCGGTGCCATGAGTGATTTCAGCCTGTATAAAATGGATATTCCTTATAATGTACAGTCTGATAATCTGAATACCTATATAAATGACGGAACCGTCGTATATGCGATCAACGGCAGCGAAGAACTGAAAGAATATATCGATACTTCAAGAAATGACAGTTATTTTATTAAAGGGTATGCGGTCGTTCCGATTGATCAGAACAATGCCGAAGCTACAACATATTTTGTATCAAAGAACGAAAATGCCGGTGAAGTATGGAGGATCGCAACACTGTTTATGATCGTCGACAGCGCTTTGTGTGTCGGACTGGTAATGTATCTGATCTACTTCATTCATAAGAAAGTCAATGATCCGATCAGGGAACTGGTCAGTGCCAACAGAGAACTTTCAATCGGTGATTTCGATTATAAACTGAATTCGGAAAATGCGGGAAGCGAAGAGTTCGAGCAGCTTTACGGCAGCTTTAATGATATGTCGGATAAGATCAGAAATCTGACGATCGAACAGTATGATGCGGAGATCAGAAGACAGCAGAATCAGCTGAAGATGCTGAGAGCACAGGTCAAACCGCACACTTTCCTCAATGCGATCAATACGATCAATAATATGACCTATACCGGTAAAGCTGAGGATATCCGCAAATATATCGCTTCTTTTGCGGCATTCACCAGATATATGCTGTATAAGGCCAAAGACTGGACATCTCTGGAAGATGAATTAAAGCATATCATGAACTATGTGGAAATGCAGAAGATCCGTTTCCCGAACAGTATCGAATTTAACTATGAGTGTCCGCAGGAAATGCTGGTGGAACAGATCCCTTATCTGATTCTGTTCTCACTGGTGGAGAATTCCTTTAAACACGCTATGACTCTGGTCAATACGATGTATGTGACGATCAGGGGCGATTATTATGAAGAAGAGAATTTCAAAGGTATCAGACTGATCGAAGAAGATAACGGTCCGGGTTTCTCCAAAGAAGCTATGGATAAACTGATAAATGCCGAAGCCGATGACCCGTTTACCAAGGAACATCTGGGTCTGACTAATGTGCGTTACAGTCTGAACCTTATCTATAAGCGCAATGATTTACTGCGCATTTCCAATAGAGAAGAAGGCGGAGCACATATTGAACTGCTTATTCCGGAACAGGAGATAGAAAAAGATGAAACTGCTGGTATGTGATGATGATATTTCGACGATCGATGTCATCCAGAGTCAGCTCGACTGTAAACAGCTGGGAATATCCAAGATCTTAAGAGCTTATAACGGTCAGATGGCTAAAGACATCTTTGATGAGGAGCATCCCGATCTTGTGCTCTGTGATATCGATATGCCTTTATGTAACGGAATTGAAGTTCTGGAACACATCTACAACAAGGATAAGGATGTGGAGTTTTCGTTTCTGACCTGTTACGAGAAATTCGAATATGCGCAGAAGGCTATACAGTATGGAGTAACCAGTTATCTGACCAAGCCTTTTGACCTGGAAGAAGTAAAGGTCTGTATCCAGAAGATGATCGCCAATGTGCAGAAGAAACAGGCTGCCAGCAAGATCGAATCGGCATCGCGGAACGATTCGCTGATGTCTTCGATCTTAAGACAGGCATGCGATGGCGTGCTTGGTACCAACAGAGATATCGTCAATGCGGGGTTAAGACTAAACGGTGTTGATTTTGATGCCGACAGCAAATGGCGTATCGTCTTTACCTGCAGTGATATGACTGATGCGATCAAGAAGACCTGGAACAAAGAGCTTCTGGTTTTTACCGCTTCGCAGCTTCATGATGAAGCGTTACTGGAATATATCGGTTCAGCTCATACGGTGGTGAATTCCGATGACCGTTTCCTGTGGTGTTTCTGTTTTATCAGAGGAGAACTGTCTGATGATGAACTCAAGAAGAGATGCGAGAAGCTCATTTCTTTCTCTGAAGTTCACATGTCCCTGAAACCGGTAGCTCTTATTTCCGATATCTTCAGTTTCTATGAAGCCAGCAATGTTGTCTGTGCCTTATATGATCAGATGCGTAAGATCCGTTACTTCTCCGGAAAGATCTTCTTCCAGAATGAACAGATCAATTATGAGGGCAATGAGGAGATCGAGCTCAATGAAAATCAGATCCTCTGGTATCTGAAGAAAAGAGATGAAGCCGGTTATAAGGAATATATCAATTCATTACTGGACCATATGGATTGTACGGAAGCCGGACTTGACCGTTTCCGTAAGGAACTCATCAATGTCTTTGTGACGCATTTCAGAGACAACGGTATGAGTTCAAATATCATCTTCATGAATACGGAGATCATTGCGGCTGATGAAGAGGCAACCAAGAGCCGCAACCAGATGATCCGTTACACCGAAGCGCTTTTCTCCATCCAGCAGAGTAAACTGCAGGAGTCAATCAATTCGGAAGATATTATCGTCAGAGCCAGAAAATATATCGAAGAGAATTTTAGAGAGAATATCGACAGAAGCGATGTGGCAGCTGTTACTTTTGTCACACCTAACTATCTGTCTAAACTCTTCAAAAACAATATGAATATGAACCTGAGAGAATATATCAATCAGCTCAGGATCGAAGAAGCCAAGCGTTTACTTTTATCGACTTCGATGTCGGTTTCCGAGATCGCTTCCTATGTCGGCTATTACAATATTTCATATTTCTCGACAGTCTTCCATAAACTGGTGGGAACCGGTCCGTATGACTGGCGCAACAACGGAGGAAATGAAGGTGAAACTGAGTGAAACACTATTAAGAGATAAGAAACAGCTGGAAAAGCTTCCGGATACCAAAAGCAGAATTACCTTTATCTGGGATTATTATAAAGCACTGATTCTGCTGGTTTTATTTATACTCGGAATACTGATAACTGTCTTTATAAGCAATATCGGCAGAAAAGATGCCTGCATGTATGCAGTGCTGTTCAACAGCGATTCTTCAATAAGAGAGACTGATACAGCGATCTTTGATGAAGTGCTGAAAGAAGCCGGATACGATATGAAAGGCAAGACAGTCAATGTCAATGATAAACTTTCTGTCGGATTAAGTTCCGATAAGACAGCTGATATCGAAACCATGCAGGTCCTGACCGCTTTATTCACGATCAGCGATCTTGATCTGTATGTGGCTGATCAGGAATACTTTGATTATTTTGCGGAAGATGGCGGATATCTGGATCTGAGTAAGGCAATCGAAGAAGAATTACTGGATAAATATAAAAACGACCTGTATTACTTCACGGATTCAAAGGGAAATACGATTCTTTCCGGCATAATTCTGCATGAAGGATCGGTTTTACATGAAGCGGGATTCTACCACGATGATGTGATAATGGGGGTTGTTGCCAATGCGAACAACCCGGATTGTGCCATCGCTTTTATCAGACAGGTTCTGAATGATAGAAAATGAAAGTGATGTGTACTTTTTTTAATGATAGATAATGGGCTTTTGCTTAATATGAAACTATGGATGATTATACAGTAAAGGAGTTCATTTATGTCGGAAAATAAGACTAAACGCTCTGAATTTGATGACGTTCTGAAAGAACAGAAGAAAATTCAGCGTAAAGAACAGTTTAAAAACGACTTCCCTCTTTATCTGATGATGCTTCCGGGTATGATTTATCTTGTCTGCAACAACTATCTGCCGATGTTCGGTATACTGCTGGCATTCAAGAAGATCAATTACACGGTCGGTATTCTGAAGAGCAAGTGGGTCGGTTTTGCAAACTTCGAGTATCTGTTCAAAACCAAAGATGCGTATATAATGATCAGAAACACGCTGGCTTATAATGCGTGCTGGATCGTCTTAGACCTTTTCCTGGCGGTCTTCATTGCCCTGTGCATGAACGAAATCGCGCAGAGAAAGATCTCCAAGGTCATTCAGCCGATCATCTGCTTCCCTTCAATGGTTTCGGCAGTTATCCTCTCATTCCTGGTCTATGCTTTCTTAAGCCACAGCTACGGTTACCTCAATACCGTATTCTTCAAGGATAATCCGGTTGCCTGGTACAACGTGGCAAAATACTGGCCGTTTATTCTGACGATCGTACATATCTGGCAATCTGCCGGACAGAGTTCCGTCATCTATATGGCCAGCATCGGTGGCATTGATAAGAGCTTATACGAGTCCGCAAGGATCGATGGTGCTACCAAGATGGAACAGATCAGATACATTACACTGCCGCTGCTGAAGCCGATGATCACAATGATGCTGTTGCTGTCGATCGGTAGGATCTTCAACTCAGACTTCGGTCTCTTCTATCAGGTACCGTTAGGAAACGGTATGCTGTATTCAACGACACAGACCATCGATACCTTTGTCTACAGAGCGCTGATGATTTCCAATAACGTCGGTCAGTCTTCAGCTGCTTCCGTCTTCCAGGCGGTTATCGGTTTTGTCCTGGTCATGATCTCCAACCTGCTGGTCAGGAAGATCAACCCGGAGAACTCATTGTTCTAGGAGATAAATATGGCTAAGAATAAAAACAGAATCGTCTTAATGAAAGGCGAAAGAGAATTCCATTACGTTGCCCTGGTCATCATGATCCTGATGATGATCTTCTGTGTGATTCCGCTCATTCTGATGCTCACGGTTTCGCTTTCTTCAGAAGATTCACTGGTTCACGGTTACCGTTTCATACCGGATTCCTGGTCACTTGATGCCTACATGTTCATGTGGGCCAAGAGGGCTACGATTTTCCGTGCCTACGGTCTGACTATCGTTATTACCGTTATCGGTACGATTGCCAGCCTGGTCATGACTTCAATGTTTGCCTATCCTTTATCAAGGAAAGACTTTAAACCGCGAAACGTCATTGCCTTCATCCTGTTCTTCACTATGCTGTTTAACGGCGGTATGACCGCTTCCTATATCGTCTGGACCAGACTCTTCCATATCAAGGATACGATCTGGGCTTATCTGGTACCGGGTGCTTTAATGAACGGCATGAATGTCATGCTGGTAAGAAACTACTTCAATGCGAATATCCCTTATTCCATTATCGAAGCAGCCAGACTTGACGGTGCCAATGACTGGACCATTTATTCCAAGATCATGGTTCCGCTTTCCAAGCCGATCATGACGACCATCGGTCTGTTCTCAGCCTTAGGTTACTGGAACAACTGGACCGCCGGTATTTACTACATCAACAATCCTAAACTGTATACGATTCAGGTTTACCTGAAAAAACTGATGGATTCCATTCAGTTCTTAAAAACAACAGACCTGTCCAACGAAGCAACCCTCTTAGCTTCCAGAAACCTGCCGACCGAATCGGCACGTATGGCGGTAGCCATCATTGCTTTGATTCCGGTTCTGATGATCTATCCGTTCATCCAGAAGGAACTCATCAAGGGCATGGTCGTCGGTGGTGTCAAAGGATAATTATTTATGGATAAGAGAAAACCTTTTGAAAAAGCCAGACCTGAAGAGGTTGGCGTCAGCAGTAAGCTGATTCTTGAATATATCGAAAATCTGGAAAAGAGCCAGACGGAAATGCATGGCCTGATGATCATGCGCCACAATAAGCTTATTACCGAAGGCTGGTGGACACCGTTTGGTCCGAACATCCGTCATGGACTTCAATCTCATACCAAGACCTATGCGGCTACAGCTGTGGGTATTGCCTATACTGAAGGTATTCTGAAGCTCGATGAAAGACTCATCGATATCTTCCCGGATGAATCACCTGAAGATCCGAGTGAGAATCTGAAATTATTAACGATCAGAGATGTCTTGTGCATGGGCTGCGGTATGGATACGATGCCTTTCAATTCCGAGAACTGTATCAGAGACTTCATGCATACACCGGTCAATCATAAGCCTGGTACGACTTACATGTACAACTCTACCGGTTCGACGATGTTAGGTGCGATCGTGCGTAAGAAGACCGGCTTGGGACTCTTTGATTATCTGAAACCGCGTCTTTTCGATAAGATCGGTATCAACTATGATAACCTGCGCTGCATGTGTATGGCCGATGGTATGGAAGTCGGCGGCGGCGGTATGTTTGCGACGACCGAAGATAACTTCCGTCTGATGAAGCTCTATGCGGACGGCGGTGTCTGGGAAGGTGAAAGAATCCTGGCTGAAGACTATGTCAAGCTGGCTACCACCAATCAGAATGATTCGGCTACCGAATCTATAAACAACCCGGAAGCTTCCGATAACTTCCTGGGCTATGGCTTCCAGATCTGGATGTGCAAGCCTCACAGAGCCTACAGAGCCGATGGTGCCATGGGCCAGTTTACGATCATCCTTCCTGACCAGGATATGGAGATCGCCATTACCGAAACAGCAGTCGGTGCACACTGGGCTCAGAGTACTCTGAATATTACCTGGGACTTTGTGGAGAAGATTACGGATGCGGCAAGCTTGCCTCAGGATGATGAAGGATATGATGCTTTATGCCGCAAGCTGCAGCGTCTCAATATCGGCAATCCTGAGTGTCAGCCGTTCTCACCGTTAGTAAAAGAAATTGACGGAAAGAAGTTTGCAGTAAAGACGGGTATCTTTACACCGTTTGCGGGCAACTTCATGATCGGCAGCAAGCCTGATGGCATCAAAACATTTGCTTTGAATTTTGATGACTACGGTTTTGTCTGGGATTTTGAGACAGAAAACGGACGCCAGGAAAAGATCAGAGTTTCCACCAACGGCACCCGTTTCTCCAATCTGCTTGGTACACATGATGATTTCACCCAGCTGTATCTGGCTGATGCCTTCTGGAAACAGGATGATGAACTGATCATCCATGGCAGATGGGTCGAGACCTGTATCGAAGATGTCTATACCCTGAAGTTTACCGGAGACAGTATCGATATCAAGGCTGACAACAATTCGGCTTTCAAGTTCAGAGAACCGGAGCCGATCAGAGCAGAAAAACTATAAACACATGATCCACTTCTGTGGATCATTTTTAAAAGGAGTTTTATGGGCAAGAGATTTGATTCACTGGTCTTTCCGAACGGCACAAACAAGGCTTTCACTTTAAGTTATGATGACGGTGTCGTTCAGGATCGCAGACTGGTAAAACTGTTTGAAGAATACGGAGCGAAGGGTACCTTCAATCTTAATTACGGAGTTCTGGGTTATAAGAACAGTAACGGTCCTTTTGATATCTCCAAGATCGAAAAGGAAGAAGTTAAGGATTTATACAGGAATCAGGAAGTAGGCGGTCATGGATTATATCACAGCGATCTTAGCAACCTGGGAGAGCCTTATTCCATGTACGAGATCATCGATGATAAAGCCGGACTTGAGAAGCTGGTTGAAAGACCGCTGAAAATGTTTGCGTATCCTTTCGGTTTCTATAACGACAAAGTGGTCGAACAACTGAGGATCGCCGGATATAAAGGTGCCAGAACGGTTAAATCGACTTATGCTTTTGATTTACCGGAAAAACCTCTGATACTTGATCCGACCTGTCATCACAAGGACGAAAGACTGATGGAACTGGCCAGGGATTTCTGTGAAAAGCCTTCATTAAAACCGCAGTTATTCTATGTCTGGGGTCATGCGTATGAATTTGACGGAGACAATAACTGGAACGTGATCGAAGAACTGCTGAAGTATATGAGCGGGATTAAAGACAGGGTCTGGTTTGCGACCAACGGCGAGATCCTTTCCTATCTGGAAGCCTATGGAATGTTAGAATATAGTGTGGACGGATCATATATATTCAATCCATCCTGCGAAGACGTCTATATCATGACTTCCTTCAACACAATTGAATGTCTGAAGTCAGGAGAGACAACGAAAATTAAAGATACACCTCTATAGAATATGCAGTACAACAATCCTTTCATCAAGATGCTGGAGAAACGATCGCGAATATGCTGATAGTCAGCTTTTTATGGCTGATCTTTTCCTTACCGGTTCTGACGATCGTGCCTGCTTCGGCAGCGCTGTTTCATACGCTTTCGAAAGTTGTCTTTCCTCCGGGAAAGGGCAATGGTGTTTTTAAAGTTTTCTTTGAATCATATAAAGAAAACCTGATCATCGGTATCAAACTGAATCTTCTGATCATCCTGATGGTACTGATCACAGCTGAAGGATTATGGACCGGTTATCAGATCTGGAGAATAAACATCTGGGGCATGCTGTACATGATGTTAGGAATAATCATTGCGTTTGTGGTGATTACAGCCATCGTTCACATCCCGCCGGTACTTTCATATTTTGAAGCACCGGTAAGTTCAGTTATACGGATGGCAGTCTATTTTGCGATCAGAAAACCATTACGCAGTATTCTCTTCACCTTACTGTTTGTACTGATGATTTACTTTATCGAAGCCTTTCCTCTGGCTTTACTGATTGTACCTGCCTTATACGGTGATCTGATCAGAGCACCTCTAAACAGAGATTTCATGATCTTTGCCAAAGAAAACAATCTCGAGACAGACAATATAGAAGAAATAAACGAAGAAGAGATCATATCGGAACAGAGCACATATGATCTTGATCGAAAACTGAATAAAAAAGAAAAGAATAAATAATAATGCCGGATATTATATTAAAAGATATAACGATGATCTATCCCTTTCAGAAAGTGAGCGGGCTTTTTGATCGTAAGCAGAAGAAACTGATTCTCGAGCATCAGAAACAGATGCCCTATACTTCCAACGAAGGAGTCATCGCTGTCCAGCATTTTGACACAACGATTAAAGACAAAGCATTTACGGTGATCTTAGGACCATCCGGTTCAGGCAAGAGTACACTGTTAAGAATCATCGCCGGGCTTGAAAGACCGACTTTGGGTGAAGTGTGGTTTGACGATACAGACTATACCGATATCAGAGCGGAAGAAAGAGATGTGGCCATGGTTTTCCAGAACTATTCGCTCTATCCCAATCAGACCGTCTATCAGAACATCGCTTTTCCTCTGGAAGTAAAACATACCCCAAGAGAAGAGATCGATGTTGAAGTAAAAAAGATTTCCGAATTACTTAAACTTACTAATAAATTAGATAGACTTCCGCAGGATCTTTCCGGCGGTGAGAAACAAAGAGTAGCTATTGCCAGAGCTCTGATCAGAAGACCTTCGATCGTTCTTTTTGATGAACCTTTCTCCAATCTGGATGTACTGATGCGCTCACATTTACGAAGTGAAATAAAAAAGATCCATGATGTCTATGGTACGACTTTCGTCTATGTAACTCACGATCAGTATGATGCGCTGTCTCTGGCTGATCGCATTATTATCATCAATAACGGCATCAAGCAGATGGATGATTCCATCAGCGAAGTATACAATAAACCGCTTAACCGTTTCTGTTTTGAATTCATCAGTTCCGCTTCGGCTAATATCTTTGAAGATATTGAAGTAAGTAAAGACGGATCTTTCTCTTTATGCGGAGCTGATTATAAACTTGATCAGAAACAGTTCAAGAAATTAGGCAAGGACAGGAAAATGACTGTCGGTATCAGAGGTACGAATATCGAGATCGGACATAGCGGTATAGAAGCGATCGTTGAATATGCGGAGATGATCGAAAACGATCTCTATGTGCATCTGGTCTGTCAGGATCAGAAACTGACAGTAATTGAGAAGACAAACAATTCCGATATCATTAAGTATTCCCACAATCAGAAAGTCAGAATAGTCTTTGATGAAACACATTTCCATTTCTTTGATCAGGAAGGTAACAGATTATGATCGATATCGTTGAAACAAAATACGGACTTTTACAGTCAGTAAGATCCAATAAAGGTTATGCGCTGTTCAGAGGCATTCCGTATGCCAAAGCTCCGATCGGTGAAAGAAGATGGAAAGCTCCCGAAGAAACAGATAAGTGGGAAGGGATCAGAGTCTGCGATACCTATGGTCCGGCTTGTGTACAGTATGACCGCTGGGCTGATGCTACAGATGATATAAGCAACGACAGTGAACACGAATATATCAAGATCGATAATTATCCGTATCCTCCGAAGATGTCAGAGGATTGTCTCTACCTGAATATCTACACTCCCGCTGAGCATAAAGATGACAGATTGCCGGTAATGATGTATATCCATGGCGGAGGCTGTCAGCAGTGGTATGGTTCGGACTATGAATACTGCGGTGACGGTTTCTGTGAAAAAGGCTGCATCCTTGTCAGTATCAACTATCGTCTCAATGTTTTCGGTTTCTTCGCTCATCCCGAATTGAATAAAGAAAGTCCATATGGAACAAGCGGGAACTACGGTCTTCTGGATCAGCTGTGTGCATTAAGATGGATCTATGAAAACATCGAAGGCTTCGGTGGCGATAAAAACAATATAACTGTCTTCGGTCAATCTTCGGGTGGACGTTCAACGATGTCTTTATTATGTTCGCCATTAAGTAGAGGAATGATCAGACATGTCTCCATTCAGTCAGCCGGAGGACTCGGTCATTTTGTGGGTGATCGATCCAGGGAAGATACTTTGAAACTCGGTTGTGAATTTATGGAATCACTTGGCTGCAAGAGTATTGAAGAGATGCGAAAACTTGACTGGAAGATAATCAGAGATGCGAATGACAGACTTGGTTTCATGAACGGTTTCAACATCTATACAGACGGTTATGTACTGGAACATGAAACAGATGAATACTTCCTCAATGATCTGGTGCCTCATGATATCGATATAATTATCGGCTGTACGGCCGATGAAGGAGCCAATGATAAAGAACCGCTCTTCGGTATCAACATGTTTGAGAGAATCAGAGATCTATGCAGAGTCATAAAGAACAACGGTAACCGGGTATATTTCTATGTGTTCGATCAGAAACAGCCCGGTGATGATGCGGGTGTTCCGCATTCCTGTGATAACCGTTATCAGTTCAAGACGCTGGACGGTTTCTGGCGTCCTTATACAGAAGCCGATTATGCTTTGAGTGAAAGAATGTCAGCGTACTGGGCAACTTTTGCGCATAAGGGAGATCCGAACGTTGAGGGATTGCCTGAATGGGAAGCCTTCAATGAAAACGATTTGATCATGTGGCTGAGGGAAAACTGAAAAGTCATGAACAGAAAATTTTCAGTCCCGGGATTAGTCTTAGGCATTTCGGCAGTCATAATAATGACTCTGATCGAAAGGGTAGTTATACCTGCTTACTGGATCAAGAGTCTTTTTAAAATGATCGTTTTCTTCGGTGCGATAATCATTTATTGTGTTATCTCAAAACAGAATATTAAAACAGTATTGCATATAACAGATAACAGGCCATCTAAGAAGCTGATCATCTTCATGGTAGCCGTTTATCTGTTTATTATTGTTTCGTTCCTGATCCTTAGAAATCAGCTGGATTTGGTTAATATCAGAGACAATCTCTTTGCGAAGGAACATCTCACCAGAGAAAACTTCTGGATCGTCTTCCTGTATATAATAATCGTCAATTCATTTCTAGAGGAATCGTTCTTCCGCGGTTTTCTGTTTCAGGCTGTAAAACCATCAGGAACCATACCTGCCTATCTGATAAGCAGTTTTCTGTTTGCGGTATATCATATCGGAATAGTGGCTGACTGGTTTAATCCGGCTATCTTTATTCTCTGTATTGCAGGACTGATGGGAGCCGGAATATTCTTACAGTATATCGAACAGCGAAATGACAATCTGATTGCTTCATGGCTGGTCCATGCGTTTGCGAATCTGGCTATCAATACGATCGGTACGATTATGATACTTACTCTATAAAACAGAAAGAAGAGGTACGTGAATGTTCCTCTTCTTTGTTAATGTTCGGTTAATTTTTTGTTTTGTGCTTATTCTTTCTAAGCAACCCGGTTATATGGGATAACCATTTGTATGACACTTTCGTGTTTTAATTAGGATATTTAAGATGTAATTTATTTTATTACGCTTGATTACAGACTGCATAACCAAGCCATGCTTAAGCTGTTGGTCTGTCCTCCATAGGATTCTCCTTTTAATCAGCTGAATTACCACTCATTGCCCGCTGATTACAAGTCAATGAGGGATTAATGAATTTCTTTCAGAATCTCCTTCATTTTTAAATCCTCCTGTTTTTATCTGCGCTCCCACAGATCATTAATTATTTTTTCCTTCTCTTTACACCTTCATAATAACAATTTCATATAAAAAGAAAAGACTGTTTTTCTCCTCTGACTTATGAGATAATTATTTTGTTGGGGGCAATCCGTTTGGATTGTTTTTATTATCAAAAATCATGCATAAAAGGTTAGGATCCATTTTGCCATTGATAATGCTTGCCTGTATTGCCGGGCTCTTTTTCATGAGGCCATATGTGCAGTTTGACTATGACAGACAGACTCTGGAAAAAGGTGAAGAATATAAGGCTCTGGATTTTGTTCTGGAGAGTAATGGTGAAGTTATACCGGAAGCAGAATATTTTAATACTGACGAAGTAGGCATATACAGTTTCACTTACACGGTAAAGAAATGGTTTATGAAAAAGGAAGCTGTCTTCAATTATGAAGTTGTTGATACGACTCCTCCGCATATAGAGATAAAAGAGAATACCGTATATAAATATCCGGGAGATGCCTATACTGCCAACGACATCATTGAGAATATTGAAATCGATGAAGGAACACTGGAGTTTGAAACGGATTATGATTCAGAACTTTCCGGCACCTATACAGTTAATATAATTGCGAAGGATGATTATGACAACGTCTCAACGGCCTCATTTGAAGTAGTGGTAAGAGATATTGAACCGCCTCTTATTCTAAGAAGCGGCAGCGGCAGAATGATCTTAAGAGGAACTTACTTTGATGTCATGGAGTATATTGCCTATGGCGATAATGCGGATCCGGAACCTTCGATAAGCGTTGAAGGCAAAGTTAATACTTCGGTAAGAGGTTTATACACATTACATATAACACTAAGTGATAAATCAGGTAATGTAACGGAATGGTATCCGACTTTTAAAGTCGTCGATAAAATGCCTAAAGATGATGAGGAAACGGATGAAGACTATCATTTCGAAGATTTCCTTGCGGATTATGAAGGTGAAGGAAGACGGTTCGGAATCGATGTTTCAACATGGCAGGGCGATGTCGATTATGAAGCGGTAAGAGATGCGGGCTGCGAGTTTGTGATCATCAGGATCGGCTATTCCTATATGGGCAGATTCCATGTGGATAATAAGTACCATCAGAATCTCAAGAACGCCAAAGCAGCGGGACTTAAAGTCGGTGCTTATCTGTTCTGTTACGATAACAGCAAGGAAGATCTGCTTAAGTCACTGGATGGTATGTTTGAGGAAATGGCGGATACTAAACTTGATCTGCCGCTGATCTTTGACTGGGAAGATTTCGGTTCTTTCAATGAATATAAGATGAGCTTCAAAGATCTGAATCATCTCTATGATGTCTTTGAAAAAGAAGTAAATAAACGCGGATACGAAAGTATGCTTTATGGAAGTAAATATTATCTGGATACGATCTGGTCGCATACCGATCAGAAAAAGATCTGGCTGGCGCAGTATACGGACTGGCCTTCCTATGAGAAACCTTTTCAGATCTGGCAGTTGGCTGATTTCGGAATAATCGATGGCATTGACGGAAGAGTCGATCTGGATATCTTGTTTACGGAATAAAAAAGATAATCATTGGTGATTATCTTTTTACGCTTTAGGTAAGAATTCTCTTAGCTGTTCGATCGGAACAGGGCGGGAGTATTTGAAGCCCTGCAGATAGGAAGCAGACATTTCCTTACAGCGCTTCTCATCAACATCATCTTCCACACCTTCATACAGAATGGAATATTCCATATCTTTGAACATGTGAGCCAGGTTCTCCACGATCTTTTCGGAACGCTGGTCAGTCTTGGAAGCGAGAACCATCGAGCGGTCAAACTTGATGATATCAAACGGCAGTTCCATGATTCTTTCCATATTGGAATAACCGGTTCCGAAGTCATCGAGATAGAAGCGGACACCCTGACGGCGCAGTTCTTCGATCTTTTCTTTCATGATCATGAAGTCGGCTTCGCTGCGGGATTCGGTCAGTTCGATCGCGATTTTTTCGCCGGAGATACTGTTATTGCTGATGATCTGATTGATATCATCACAGAAGCCTTTATCCTTTAATTCCAGAACGGAAACGTTGACACTTATACGGTTGATATTGAAGCCTTCTTTGATCAGCTGACTTATTTCCTGACAGGACTTATGCAATATTATTTCTGTTAAGACATGGATATAACCATAATTCTCCGCTAACGGTATAAACTGATCCGGGAAGACCAGGCCTGTTTCTTCCAGTTTCAGACGCATTAATGCTTCAGCGGTATCAAACTGTCCGCTCTGAATATTGAAGACCGGCTGGCAGAAGACCAGAACTCGAGGGTCGTTGACATCTTTCTTGTTGTAGATGTCGGTAAGTTCTTTAAGGATGTATTCGTTCTTGTTGAAGCGGAGAACATCGCTGTCGTCAACCATGTGGACCGTATTCTCCAGCATGCTGTTATGGATGCTTCTGATCAGTGAGACATATTCGTTCTTCTGGCTTATCTCATCAATGTCTTCACCGATAACGATTTTATAGGCGACATGGAAACGCTTGTACTCTTTGTTGAAACCGTCAAGGATATCGCTTATACGCTGTTCATAATCAGGATTATGCTTTTTCGGAGCGATCAGTATAACATGACCGTTACCGATCTGGAACAGGACACATTTACGGAAATACTTGGTTGAGAAGTCTCTGATAGTAGCTTTGATTTCATCAGGGAGGTCTTTGCCTTCTTCATCATATTCCGGCAAAAAGAGGCTCAGGAAGACGAAAGGAGATTTATGGTTGTACATATCTCTGATCGCATCTTCCATGGATCTGACATCGACTGATCCTAAAGTGATGTTGTAAGGATTTGAATGCATATAGTACATCATGGCGATTGCCGGTAAGACAAAGGTCATGGTTGTCAGAGATGACTGATTGAAGATCAGCTGAGAGAAACGGATCAGAACGGAGATCGCCATAGTCGCAAAGAAGCCGGTCAGGATCTGTTTGTACAGAAGACCCTTTACCTGATTCATCGCGATAAGCAGGAATGCGATATACAGGCAGTAACCGATCATGAACAGATTGGATTTATTGACAACCGTACCGTCTTGACTGATTCTGAAGCCGTAGCCGCTGATGGTTTCGATGATATCGGCACCCACCAGAATAAAGAACAGGATGGATGAAGCGATCGCGATCTTTCTGGCCTTGGCGTGATCCATACCGGTCGCTACCGGAACATAGAGTGAATACAAAAAGAACGTATCAAACATCAATGCGTGATATACGATCCGCATTATGTAGACCCCCGTATACTCTCCGGGAGAACTGTTTACCAGTAGGATATGATATATGATATTGGCAAGAGCTGAAGCTACCAGTAAGACGATGATATTGATGAAGATACTGAAACTGCGGGTTCTGCTGACAAAAGAAGTCATCAGAAGTATGACCATAACAAAACAGATGGCGATGACAGCCAGATCTCCGGTAAATGTATAATTATCGAAACTGAGTAGTGTCAGATTAGTCATAAGACTGATATGCCTAAAATATATACACCTATATAAATAATATAAAATCGCTGCAGCAAAAATCAAATGTTTTCGGGTACCTTTTTCAGATTATTCTGACGTTAAAAATCCTGTTTTGTCACCTAAGCTTACTTTTGTTTCGTGAAGCTATATAAACATCGTGATTTATGGTTTAAAATAAAATTATGCCACTGGAAATAAGCCGCAATGATATCAGTACAATTTATGTCGATGCGATCGTTAATCCGACTGATTCTTTTCTTTCGGGTTCCGGAGGTGTCGATAAGACGGTTCATGAACTTGCCGGAAAGAAACTGGACGAGGAATGTGCCAGAATCAGATTCCTTTCTGACGGTTCGGCTATAATTACCGATTCCTACGGCTTAAACAACTGCAAGTATATTATTCATACCTGCGGTCCTAAATATATAAACGGTGAATTTAAGGAAGCTCAAATCCTGGCATCTTGTTACCGGGAATGTCTGAAACTGGCTGAAGAATATAAGGTCACTTCCATCGCTTTTCCTCTGATCGCTTCGGGATCTTTCGGTTTCCCTAAGGGCCAGGCTTTAAAGATCGCGACAGATACAATCACGGAGTTCTTACTGGAAAATGAAATGATGGTCTATCTGCTGGTTTATGATAATGAGTCTTTCGATACTGCCAACAGACTTTACTGCAATATCCATGTTTATCTCGATGAGAATCTCTATAAGGTAAAGAGACCTGATTACGGAAAACTGGATGCGCTTGGCAAATACGGAGTCAAAGCCAAGAAGGCCGAAGCCCATGCCAGTTATTTCGAAATGGATGAAGAACCGGTTGAGGAGATAAGTCTTGAAGATCATATGGATTCGATCTTGCAAGGCATCGACTACAATAACATCTTTGAACCTGACGAATCCTTTTCCGAATGTCTGATCAGAATGATCGATGAAAAAGGCTTACTTGATCCGGATGTCTATAAGAAGGCCAATATCGACCGTAAACATTTCAACCACATCAAGAATACCAAGGAATACCGTCCGCGTAAGGAAACGGTCGTAGCTCTGGCTATCGGTATGAAACTGGATCTGAAGGAAACGAATATCTTGCTGGAAAGAGCGGGATTTGTCTTATCAAGAAGCAGCAAATTCGACCTGATCATCAGATATTGTATCGAACACGGGATCTATGATATATACCAGATCAATGAAATACTCTTTACGGAGGATCAGAAAACCTTAGGCTGTTAAATGTCGTTTCCCAAACGACCATTGTCAGTTCAATAAATCTTATTATGTGATCGTAGAAATACGATCACATTTTATAGGAGGAACTGAAAGTGAAAAAGAATCTAACAGAACTTGTCTTCATTATGGACAGAAGCGGCTCAATGAGCGGACTTGAAGAAGATACGATCGGAGGCTTCAATTCCTTTATCGAAAAACAGAAAAGAGAGAAAGGAGAATGCCTGGTCTCAACCGTCTTATTCAATCAGCACAGCAAGGTCATTCATGACCGCGTATCTTTAAGCGAAATCAAAAAGATGACCAGAGATGATTATCTGGCTTCAGGCACTACTGCTTTGATCGATGCTCTTGGCGATGGCATTCATCACATCAAGACCGTGCACAGATATATCAGGAAAGAAGATGTACCGGCCAATACGATCTTTGTGATCATTACGGACGGATTGGAGAATGCTTCACATAAACACACTTCCGATGAAGTCAAGAAAATGGTCGAGCAGCAGAAGGAAGAGGGCTGGGAATTCCTGTTCCTGGCGGCCAATATCGATGCGGTAGAGACAGCTAAACACTATGGTATCAGCGCAGACAGGGCAACAGAATACTGCTGCGACGAGGAAGGTATCGAAACCAATTTCAACAGTCTTGAGGAATCGATCAGTCATTTCCGTAAATGCGGAAGCATTGCGAAAAACTGGGATGCGAAAATCAGAAAGGATTACCAGAGCAGAAAAGCCAATACCAGATAAGGAGCCATTAAGCTCCTTATTCTTTTTCTGAACTAATGATATGATTAAAAATGTAATGAAAGAGTTCAGAATAAGTGATATTGAAAAGAATCTGATCGAGAGAAGATATGGCGAAGTTGATCTGGATGTCTTACTGGAAAAGACCGATGAATTTGCGACTCTGACCAAAGGAGATATTCTGGTGGCAACGATCAGTGATGATTTAAGAGACGGTGAATTTACACCCGTTCCGGTCGGTTATAATTCTCCCGAAGAAGTAAAAGAAGCTTTAGAGCTACTTAAACGCAAACTCATGTATTATATCGATACCAAGGGCGGTCATTATATCGAAGGTTTTGATATCGAACAGAACGTTGAGAATGCCGAAAAGATCACACAGAAGGCATTAGGTCTCGGTATCGGCGGTGAACTCTTCCGTATCGATATGATGATCCAGTATTTCCATTCGATCAATGACGAAAGACTCACCAGACAGTATAAGAATCTCGCTGTCTATTTCGGAACGGCCATGGGTCAGATCATGCTGCAGCAGAAACTGTTTGACATGAACTGTGACTGGGAGGTGGTAGATGGTTTCATATTCCCGGTTATCTACTGTCCGGATAGTGAATGGTTATGCGATCCGATCGGTTTTATCGAAGGCAGATTGAATCATACGGAAAAGGATGGTTTTGAAAGAAACTGCGGTGACTATTTCTATGAAGTCATCGATGGCATAAGAGAAAAGCACGGTAAAAAGGATATCGCTTATTTTGAAGCCAGAGACATCGCTTTAAAGATCAATAAAGACTATGATGCGGCAATCGAATATGATGAAGGATACCGTTTCTATGAAAACAGCAACTCTATCATCGGTGTCGTCATATTAAAGGAAACTGGAGAAGTAATGAACTGGTCGGATTTCATCATCAATGTCAAAAAAGGAAAAATGAGCAGGACTCTGGATTTTGAGACCGGCGAGTCTCTGCATGAGAAAATACTGAGAGGTTTAAACAGTGATAAGACAGGCAACAGTTAACGATCTCTCAAGGATCGCGGAAATCCTGGTGTTTGTGAAGCGGATAAAGTTCAGACCGATTTTTCAGGATGACGATTTTTCATTCAATGAACTGCAGGTCCTCACCGAAGCGAAGAAATATAAGAAGTTCCTTAAACACATCTATGTCTATGACGATGGTATCGTCAAGGGTCTGATCCATATCGAAAAAGATGAGATCGTTGAATTGTATGTCGATTACTTCTTTCAGGATCAGGGCATCGGTTCAAAGCTGATCGAATATGCGAAAGAAAACTTTCCAGTCACTTTCTTATGGGCTATCGAAAAGAACACCGACGCGATCCGTTTCTATGAGGCACACGGTTTCTATCTGAGTGATACCAGAAAGTTCGAAGAAGGCACAACTGAGTATCTGGTGATGATGAAAAGGGAAATCCATGAATAAGAGAATAAGTATCGGTAAGAAAAGTGAGTTGGATGAGTATTTCAGAAACTTATTACCAGAAATAAGTAAGAAGGAAATTATTTCCGTATTGCCTTATGATGACTGGGAGCACGGTGTTCTGGAATCTGCAGGTTTTACAGATGAGAATAATGTCTTTGTGAATGATCAGGGCTTTGCGATCATCTTCAAAGATCATTCATATCTCTATCTGTATAAACCTTCTGTTTCTCATATCTTTATTCATTATTCACAGCTGGATGAAGACAATATCAGGAAGGTGGAATCATTTAACAGAAAAGATCTTTTAAACAGTAACGGGTACAGTTTTACTTATGGAAATGTTGTTTCAATAGAAACAGACAGTAATACGGAATCTTTGGGATCAGTAATCATTAAAATGAAAAACGGTAATGAACTGAAATTCGATAATGAGAGTGAAGAATTCAAAGGATATATGAATATGACCGTAAAAGGTTTAAATAAATAAGGAGTACACTATGGCAGTAGTAAGATTCAATTTTTTATCCAGATGTCTGGGCAGACAGGTCGATGTTTCGGCAGTAATTCCTTCCTGGACTTTTACCGCAGCAGCTAAAGAATCGGTTGAACAGATCTATAAGGTCAACCGCAAAAACAAGGTCCTGATCTTACTGAACGGCTTTTCGGGAGATCATACCGATTATTTAAACTATACGAATGTCGCAAGATATGCGGAAGACAATCAGATCTGTGTCTTTATGCCATCAGGTCTTAATTCTTCATATCGCGATCGGGAAGACGGCGATAAGATGCACAGCTTTGTAGCCGAAGAATTACTGCAGGTTGTCAGATATATGTTTCCGGTTTCAACAAAAAGAAAGGATACCTATATCGGCGGATTGTCCATGGGTGCGGCCGGTGCTTCAACGATCGGTCTGGCTCATCCGGAAGTATTCTCTAAGATTTTCTGTATGTCAGGAATAACTTCAAGACCGGTAGGCAAGAAAAAAGTCAATCTCAACTGGTTCGGTGAGGGAGAGAATCTTTATACACCTGGTGCCATGAATGGCAACAAGAAATTCCTCAACACCAAAGAAGACGGCTGGTACAGTGCGAAGAGGATCGTTACCGAAGGATTACAAAGACCTGAACTGGTCCTGACGATCGGAGATAAGGATTTCTTGTTAGAGTCAGCCAGAGCTTTCAGAGATTACATGAATGAACTCGGCTACAAGATCACATATGAAGAGGTTCCGGGCTATGGACATGAATGGGATTTCTGGGATCTGAAACTCAGAGAATATCTCTATAATGGCTGTGATCTGAAAAAGAAAGCAGGCAAGTAAATGGAATACCGCTATCGCTTAGGCGAGATGAAGGATGAGTATCTGCGTACCGATGAAAAAGGGCAAAAGTATATTGATCCTTCAGATGATAAGGAATATCTGTCTGATGAGGATTTCGGAGAATTTGCGAAATTCATAGATACCAGATTAAACGGATGTGAAAACTATAATATCAATCAGTTTTACGGAAAGATCTGGATCATTCAGAAAGAACTGTTACTGAAAGTAATCGAAGAATACAATTCTCTTCGAAGAAGCAGTGATATGCCAACCTCTCAGGTATTTACCAATATTGAAAACAAACAATTAGGTGATCTGCTGTATCTGATGTGGATCGACTGGTCGTAATAAAAACAGGCTGAGCCTGTTTTATTTCGTTAATCTACGCCAAACAGCAGTTCCTTATAAGTAGGAAGCGGCCAGTATTCTCTGTCGGTGATCGTTTCCAGTTCATCGGTATACTTCCTGATGGAGTTCATGAGCGGAAGGATCCTGTCGTGATAGAAATAAGAAAGTTTGAGAGATTCGTCTGGTCTGTTATCCAGCAGTTTTTCCATTTTACTTATATCTTTACAGATATGTTTCTTTAAGGATATGACTTTATTAAGCGTAACTGCTTCATAGGAATCCTTGTCATAGATACCCAGCTGTTTACTGTTTATGACCAGTCTGACCAGTTCATTTTCAAAGCGCAGGTTGGCTGGCAGGATATCTTTCTTGAGGATATCCAGTAAGGTCCTGGCTTCGATATTTATCGTCTTGTAGTATTTCTCCAGATAGATCTCATAGCGGGATCTCAGTTCGCTTTCGCTTAAGACTTTATTGACAGCGAAGACTTTCTGATTCTTTTTATCCAGATAATGAGACAGTGCTTCCGGAGTGGAAGTGTAATTGCTTAAGCCGCGGCTTTCGGCTTCCTTGATCCAGGCTTCATCGTATCCGTTACCGTTGAAGATGATACGGGAATGTTTCTTCATGGTGTCTTTGATCAGTTTATGAATATCGGTTCCCAGATCTTTGGAATTTTCAAGCTTATCTGCAAATTCTCTCAGTTCTTCAGCTATGACGGTATTTAAGATCGTATTAGGGGTAGAGATCGAAGCACTTGAACCCGGCATTCTGAATTCAAACTTATTGCCGGTAAATGCGAATGGCGAAGTTCTGTTTCTGTCGGTTGAATCCGAAGGAATACTAGGGATCGTATGGACACCGATCTTCAGCTGAGACTTCTTCTTATTCGCATAGACCTTGTCGTTTTCGATACTTTCTAAGATCTCCGTCAGTTCGTTGCCTAAGAAAAGGGAGACAATAGCCGGTGGTGCTTCATAACCGCCCAGACGGTGATCATTGCCGGCTGAGGAGATAGATATTCTTAACAGATCCTGATACTCATCCACGGCTTTGATTACTGCACACAGGAAAAGCAGGAACTGAGCATTTTCCATCGGTGTATCACCCGGTTCAAAGAGATTTAATCCGGTATCGGTCTTTAAGGACCAGTTATTGTGTTTACCTGAACCGTTGACACAGGCAAAAGGTTTTTCATGTAAGAGACATTCCAGATCGTGTTTCTTGGCGATCTTTTTCATTACTTCCATTGTCAGGTTATTCTGATCGACAGAGACATTAATAGTTAGAAAGTTATTCGCAAGTTCGTGTTGGGAAGGTGCGGCTTCGTTATGTTCGGTCTTGGCCTGAATACCTAAGGCCCACAGTTCTTCGTTAAGATCTTTCATGAATTCCGCAACTCTGGTCTTGATGGAACCGTAGTAGTGGTCATTCATTTCCTGGCCTTTAGGAGGCATGGCACCGATCAGTGTCCTTCCGGTAAGTTTAAGATCTTCACGCTGATCGAAGTATTTCTTGTCGACCAGGAAGTATTCCTGTTCTGCGCCAGCTGTCGGTTTGACGTGTCTGACATCTTTATTGCCGAAGAGTCTTAAGACTCTTAAAGCCTGTTCATTGAGTGCTTCCATGGAGCGCAACAATGGTGTCTTGTGATCCAGTGCTTCACCTGAATACGAACAGAAGACTGTCGGTATGCAGAGAATGTTGTCTTTGATGAATGCATAGGAAGTCGGATCCCAGGCGGTATAGCCTCTGGCTTCGAAGGTGTCTCTTAAACCGCCTGATGGAAATGATGAAGCATCGGTCTCGCCTTTGACCAGATTCAAAGGAGAAAATTCCAGAGTGATCTTTCCGCCACCGGCCGTCGAGACAAAACTTTCATGTTTTTCAGCCGTTGCCCCGCTTAAAGGATGGAACCAGTGGGTAAAATGGGTAGCTCCGTTTTCCACAGCCCATTCTTTCATGGCCTTGGCCACTTCTTCGGCGATCGCATAGTTAAGTTCATCACCGTTCTTGATGGTCTTTCTTAATTCTCTATAGGTCTCTTTGGACAGACGCTGCTTCATGACCTCGTCATTGAAAACGCGGCTGCCGAAAGTCTTCAGAACATCACTCATGGGCTGTATCCTCCTTTTTGTATAATTGTACATTGTTTAGAATGTTTCTGATAGAATAATAACGGAATTATGAGATTAATGATCGCTTCGGACATCCACGGCAGTGCCTATTACTGTTCAAAAATGATGGACCGTTACCATGAAGAAAAACCGGATAAGCTCCTCTTGTTAGGAGATATTCTTTACCATGGTCCGCGTAACGATCTGCCTGAACAGTATGTACCGAAAGAAGTTTTTGAACAGCTCAATGAGATTGCTTCAAAGATACTCTGTGTCAGAGGAAACTGTGACTGTGAAGTTGACCAGATGGTTCTGGATTTTCCGATCATGGCCGAATATGCACTCTTGTATATTGATGATGTAAAGATCTATGCGACTCACGGACACGTGTTCAATAAGAAGAATCCTTTACCGGGAACTGATGGTATCTTGCTTTATGGTCATACCCATGTGCCGGCTTTGGAAGAATACGAAGAATTCACCTATATTAATCCGGGTTCCGTTTCCATTCCGAAAGAGAATTCCCGTCACAGTTACATGATGTTTGAGGATGGTATTTTTTACTGGAAAGATGTTGAAACAGGGGAGACTTATAAGGAGTTTTCATATAGAATATAAGTAGATGCTGACTTGGGAGAGCGGTTTATTCCACCGTCTTGGAAAGGCGGCGTACTGCAAGGTACCACAGGTTCAAATCCTGTAGTCAGCGCCATGACATTTGAAGCCTTCGAAAGAGGGCTTTTAATTTGCTAAAATGAAGATATAAATTATGGAAAATATCTTGAAACTCAGCAGATATGAACTGGATCTTGTTGAAAAACGCTATCCCGATATCCGGATGGATGAGCTGCTGTATCCGGCAGCGGGGATGGCGACCGTTACTTATCTGGATTTTCTTATGTCACATATCAGCCATGATCTGGAAAGCGGAAACTATGGCAGTCTGGATGAAAAGATGGCTTTAGAAGAAATAAGAAAAAAGGGCAACTACAACAAGAACCACAGCGGTCGAAACTATGTCAGAGATTTTGATCCCGATGCCAACTGCGCCAAGGCCGATAAGATCGCAAAGAAAGCTTTTAACGATGAGATCGGTGATGACATGTATAAGATCGATCAGCTGATCAATTATATCCGCGGTCTTAAAGACGGCAGCGAGACAGATCAGATGATAAGAGCTCTGGCGGTAAATCTGGGAACCAAACTCGGGGAAATGATGCTGAAGGATGGATTACTGAGAAAGGGCTTTGACTGGGAAAGAGTAGACGGAGAAGACTATCCGTGTCTTGTAGCTCCGCATATTGATGTAGCCTGCAGTCCGATCATCTTTATCTATAAGAAACTTCTATACAACAGCAGCAGTGAAGATATGGATGGAACCTGTTCGGATTTCTACTATATATTTCAGGATACGGTTAAGGAAAAAGAAAAAAGGTATTAAAAAGAAACCAGAACAAGAATTACTGCGCGTTATAATTATGGCGTGCTGAATATAGAATACAAGACAAGAGAAGATCTGGAAAGAATTCTGAATGATTTCAGAATTCTTTTTGCATATCATTCAAACAGAATCGAAAATGAAGAAACTGATTATCAGATTGTCAAAGAAGTATTCGAAAAAGATAGAGTAAGCAGTTTTAATGGCGATCCGCGTACTTTGTTCGAAATACAGAATCAGAAAAAATGCTACGAACTGCTGCTGGATAAGATGGTTAATAGGGAACCTGTCACAATCGATCTGATTAAGGAAGTTCACAAGACTCTGACGGAAGGAACTTATGATGAGACTCGCTACAATAAAGGTGAAAGACCGGGAGAATTTAAAAAAGGCGATTATATTGTAGGAAAAGATGAGATAGGAAGTGATGCGGAAGACGTAGAGAAAGATCTGAATGAATTGCTTGAAGAAATCAATGAGAGCGATTCTTCCGATTATCTGACTATCGCAGCTTATTTTCACTTGCGTTTTGAATCGATACATCCGTTTGCTGATGGAAACGGAAGAGTAGGAAGAACTCTACTGAATTATTATCTGATCATTCATGATATCAGACCTCTGATTGTATATGATGAAGATAAGAAGATCTATTATGAATGTTTGCAGGCTTACGATCATAAGGAAGATATTGAACCGTTAAAGAAATTCCTGAAGTATTCTCAAGAAAAAACCTGGAAAAAGAAGAAAAAGGATAGTGTCAAAAAGCTCTGTACTTTTGTATAAGATGAAGACCGGTAAAATAAAAACCGGTTTTTTCTTGCAATCTGAAAAAGAATAATATAGAATCTATTTAGATAATTTTCTAATTAGAAAGTTATCTAAATAGGTGGAAAGTATGGGTTATTCAGAAACATTCAAAGCACTAAATGATCCGGTCAGAAGGCAGATCCTGACAATGTTAAAAAAGGGCAGGATGTCGGCCGGAGATATCAGTAAGACTTTTTCCATGACTCAGGCAACCGTTTCTTATCATCTGAAACTGCTGAAAGAGGCTGATCTGGTTTTTGAGGAAAAGGAAAAGAACTTTATTTATTATTCATTAAATGCCAGTGTGATCGAAGAAGTAATGCTGTGGCTGGCTGATCTGAAGGGAGATGGAAAGAATGGACAGAATTAAGGAAGAAAGAAAGACAATCATTATTACGACTCTGCTGTCACTGTTTCCTTTAATATTGGGATTGATCCTGTGGAACAGACTTCCTGATCAGATTGCGATGCATTATGATATTTCGGGTACGGCAGATTCTTATTATTCCAAACCGGTAGCCGTGTTGTTTAATCTGATATTTCCGGCAGTACAGCTGATCTGTGCTTTTGGAACAATGTCTGATCCGAAAAACAGTGATAAGAATGATAAGGTCATTAATCTGGTTATGTGGATCATACCTCTGATAGCAGCATTTACGAGTATCGTAATATACGGTAATGCCCTGAATATGAATATCGATGTGAGAGTCTCGATAATGATCCTGGTTGGTTTCGTCTTTATCGTGATCGGTAATTATCTGCCGAAGTGCCGTCAGAACTATACCATCGGTATTAAAGTTCCCTGGACTCTTAACGATCAGGAGAACTGGGATAAGACCCATCGTTTTGCGGGTTATGTATTTGTTATCGGCGGGATCCTGATGTTTATTTCGGCATTCATCGGTAACTACTATATAAGCATTATCGGTATAATAATTATCTCAATACTGCCGATCGGATATTCCTATCTCTTATACATCAGAAAGAAAGCATAAAAAAAGCATGAGGCTCACAACAGTGAGCCTCAAATACTATTTACTTACATTAATGACAGGAACATTTCCTTGATATCCGCAACGGTTACCGGACGAGGGTTACCAGGTGTGCAGGCATCCTTGAAGGCATCGGCTGATAAGGCATCGACATCTTCCATCGGTACAACGTTCTTTAAGGACATTTCGATACCGACATCTTCACCGAGTTTCTTGACGGCAGCGACTGCAGCGTTTCTGGCTTCTTCAAGCGGTAAGGTATAAGCACCTTCAACACCAAAGGCAGCAGCGATATCACGGTATTTCTCACCGGTTACCGGAGCGTTATAAGCCATAACGGTCGGTAATAAGGTCGCACAGGCTTTGCCATGAGGCATATTGTAGTAGGCGGATAAGGTATGAGCCATGGAGTGGTCAACACCGAGTCCGACATTGGAGAAGCCCATACCGGCAATATACTGTGCCAGAGCCATAGCTTCACGTCCCTTAGGATCGTTGTTTACAGCAGCTCTGAGGTTCTTGGCGATCATCTGGATAGCCTTGATATGGAACATATCCGATAATTCCCAGGCACCACCGGTAATATAACCTTCGATCGCATGAGTTAAAGCATCCATGCCGGTTGCGGCAGTTAAGCCAGCAGGCATTGAGGACATCATATCCGGATCGACAAAAGCGATGACCGGGATATCATGAACGTCGACACAGACGAATTTACGTTTGTTTTCCGGGTCGGTAATAACGTAGTTGATCGTTACTTCGGCAGCTGTTCCGGCTGTTGTCGGTACAGCTAAGATCGGTGTGCAAGGATTCTTGGTAGGAGCTACGCCTTCCAGTGATCTGACATCAGCGAATTCCGGGTTGGTATTGATGATACCGATGGCTTTAGCTGTATCCATTGAAGAACCGCCACCTATAGCGATAATGCAGTCGGCATTGGAGTCCGCAAAGGCCTTTACACCGGACTGGACATTTTCAATGGTCGGGTTTGGCTGAATATTGGAATACAGAGTATAAGCTATACCTGCTTCAGATAATAAATCCGTTACTTTGGCGGTAATACCGAATTTGACCAGATCAGGGTCAGATGCGACAAAGGCTTTCTTGTAGCCTCTGGCTTTCATTTCGTTAGGGATTTCTTTGATGGCCCCTGCGCCATGATACGATGTTTCGTTAAGAATAAAACGATTTGCCATATATTTTCCTCCGTTTTTGTATCTAAATAAAGTATACTCATATGTTAAAAAATTCACAAGATATATGCTCAGAGGGTTTACAGATAGTCATAATTCGGCTAAAATTTAGTGAATGCATGGAAAACTGTGCATTTTACCGAAAGGGAAAGCGGATCATGGATCCGCAGGTATAGATTATGAACGCTAAATACTTTAAATTCGGAACGGGAGAAAAGGTGATGCTCATGATACCGGGACTGAGCCTTCTGCCCGTATCTTTAGCTAAAGCTCAGATCGAGAGTGCCTACAGCATTTTCTGTGAAGAATATACGGTTTATGTCTTTGACGGACCGGAAGTAATCGACGAATCAGACGATCTTTTTGATGCGGCCAATGATATTTATGACATGATCATTGAACTGGGATTAAAGGATATCTATCTGTTTGGTGTATCGGCCGGCGGTATGATTTCCCAGGTCCTGGCTCTCGAACATCCGGAATTATTCAAGAAGATGGTCTTGTGTTCGACTACGGATGGCGATGTCAACAACGAAAAGTTCAAATACTGGTATGAGTATGCCCAAAAGAAGGATCTGATCGCTTTAATCGACAGTTTCATGAAAAATGTCTATTCTCAAGAGGTCTATGAAACCAATCTGGATAGTGCCATTATGGTTTACAAGAATCTTACGGATGAAGATTTCAAATACTTTCTGGTCAAGCTTAAGGCATGCAGAGAATTTGACCTGAAGGACAGAGTAAGCGAAATAAAAGTTCCGACTTTAATTATCGGATCAAGAAAAGATCAGATCTACAGTGCAGATATGATGGAAGATATGGCCAAGAGGATCGGATGTGAAAGTTATTTCTACGACGGTTATTCACATGCGGTCTATGATGAAGCAGAAGACTTCAAGAAACGCGTTTACGATTTCTATAAGTAAGATTAAGCAGCCATAAGATACAAAGGGCTATAATATAACTTGGAAACAAGGGGGATTTTATTATGGCCTGTACAACAATACTGGTAGGAAAGAAAGCAAGTTATGACGGTTCGACAATGATTGCCCGTGATGATGACGGAAGAATCGATGTAAAGAAACTGATCGTGGTTGAACCGGATAAGCAGCCGAGAAAATATGTCAGCAAGATCGCACATCTGACGATCGAATTGCCTGATAAACCTTTAAGATATACTTCGACTCCGAATGTGGATAAGAAGAACGGAACCTGGGCAGCCAATGGCATCAATGAAGCCAATGTCGGTATGACCGCTACCGAGACTATTACATCCAATCCGAGAGTCATCGGTGCCGATCCGTATGTAGTCTATCAGGAAAGAAAAGGCAAGCAGAAAGAAGTACCGGGCGGTATCGGTGAAGAAGATCTGGTCGTTCTGGTCCTTCCGTATATAAAGACAGCCAGACAGGGTGTCGAAAGACTGGGTGCTTTATTGGAGAAATACGGTACCTATGAAGCCAACGGCATTGCGTTCAATGATGAGAATGAAGTCTGGTGGCTGGAGACGATCGGCGGTCATCACTGGATCGCCAAGCGCGTCAAGGATGAAGAGTATGTCATCATGCCTAACCAGTTCGGTATCGATAACTTCGATCTGGAAGATGCCTATGGTGCAAAGAAGGATCATCTCTGCAGCAAGGATCTCAAGAAGTTCATTAAGGACAACCATCTGAATCTCAATCAGGGCAAGGTCTTCAATCCGCGTTATGTCTTCGGTTCCCATTCCGATGCGGATCATGTATACAATACGCCGCGTGCCTGGTATATGGGCCGTTACTTCAATCCTAATACCTATAAGTGGGATGGCGAGAATGCGGATTTCAATCCGGAGAGTGATGATATTCCATGGTCAATGGTTCCGGAAAAGAAGATCACCGTTGAAGATGTGAAATATATCCTGTCATCTTACTATCAGGGTACGCCATATAATCCTTATCAGAAAAACGATAATCCGAAAAAAGGAATCTACCGTCCGATCGGTATCAACAGGACCGGTGTTATGGCCGTCTTACAGATCAGAGGTTATATGCCTGCGAAACTGAAAGGTGTGGAATGGATCTGTTTCGGTGCCAATCCGTTTAACACGGTCGTACCGTTATACACAAATGTTTCCAGGATGCCTAAGTATATGAGCGAAGTCTCACCGGAAGTATCAACCGATTCCTTCTACTGGGGTTCAAGACTTCTTGGCGCCTTGGCTGATCCGAATTTCGGAACCTGTGTTCAGCTGATCGAAAGATATCAGTTAAGCGTTCCAAGCAAAGGCTATGCCTTGGTTAACGAATATGATCAGAAGATGATCAAGGCTAAGGATTATTCATTGATCGAAGAGGCCAATGAGAAGATCTGCGAAATGGCTAAAAAAGAAACCATCGATACTCTGGGCAAAGTGCTTCATGATGCGACAGTGCATATGAAGTGTGCTTATTCCAGAGCCGATAACTAACTGTTACAATATATTCAAGAAAACGGAGAAATTCCTATGAGTGAAGCATTAAATGTCGTTACCAATCCAACTCTGACCTATGATCAGACCCTGCTGGCTTTAGCCAAAATCGGTGAAGATTCCGATAATACCATCAGGTTTTCCGATGAATACTATAAAGCCAAAGCCGAAGGAGCACTCTGCGATCTGAATGAAGGTCATCTGCCATATCGTCCGCGCTATATCTGTCCGGATTATGAACTTTTATTCAGTAAAGGCTGTGACTTTTTAGGACTGACTCCTCCTAATGACCTCTTGGAGGCTGTCAATAATCTGGAGATCTTCTATTCCCATGTGCCATCAGTCACCGCTTATCCGGTCTATTTAGGCGATCTGGATAAACTGCTGGAACCTTTTGTATTAAAAGAGGACAGGGAATATGCAAAGAAAGTTTTGAGATTATTCCTTTTACATATCGATAAGGTCCTGACCGATTCCTTTGTCCATGCGGATATCGGACCAAAGGATTCTATTACAGCCAGAATCTTACTGGAACTCACGGAAGAGATGCAGCTGGCGATCCCGAATATTACCTTAAGATATGATCCGGAACTGACCAGCGATGATTTCGCTTTGGCATGTATTAAATGTATGCTTAAGACAGCCAAACCTTCTTTTGCGAATCACAGAATGTTTGTGAAGGAATGGGGCGAAGACTATGCGATCGCTTCCTGCTACAACGGTTTAAAGAAAGCCGGTGGCGGTTTTACGCTTCCGCGTCTGAAACTCTACGAGTGTTCATTACCGGCCAAGGATGTTGAGGATTTCTTAAACAATGTCTTGCCGAAATACATCGATCTGCAGCTTGAATACATGGACAAACGTGTTAAGTTCTGTGTCGAAGAATCCAATTTCTTCAAGGCAAACTTCTTGGTAACCGAAGGCTTCGTAAAACAGGAAAACTTTACCGGCATGTTCGGACTGGTGGGGCTGGCTGAGTGTGTCAATCATCTCTTACATATCGAAGACAAGAAGAAGGGCTTCGGTCTGAATAAAGAAGCTACTGATCTGGGTTTAAGAATCATGGACGTCATCGACAAACGCGTTAAGGAACATGTCGCTCCTTATTGTGATGCGTTTGATCACCGTTACCGTCTCCATGCGCAGGTCGGTATTGATACTGACGGTATGGAAGATTCTCCGGGTACGAGAATTCCGATCTTTGCGGAACCGACGATCCTGGAACAGTTACAGGTCAATGAACAGTTCCATCCGTACTTCCCGACCGGAACCGGTGATATCTTCAAATTCGAAGAAACCTATGAAAAGACTCCGGAAGCTATCCTTCCGATCATCAAAGGCTCTCTGAGCAGAGGCTTACGTTACTTCTCCGGTTATCTTGAGAACTGCGATGTGGTGAGAGTTACGGGTTATCTGGTCAAGAAATCCGAAATCGAAAAACTCAACCAGAAGAAGCAGTCTTTAAACAACGTTACCGTTTTCGGTAAGGGTGCTCAGGACGGAGCTCACGCTTTAGACAGAAGAGTTGTACGTCATGACGATTAGTGCACCGGTAAACAGAATCATTCCTTTTTCCAATGTGGATGGTCCATCTAACAGGATGGCCATCTTTTTTCAGGAGTGCATGTTTAACTGTCGCTTCTGTCATAATCCGGAAACGATCAATATGTGCATCAACTGCGGAGCCTGTGTGAAGACCTGTCCGGTCAAAGCCTTAAGTATCGTTGATGGCAAAGTTGTCTGGGATAAGAGTATCTGTGTCGGCTGTGATACCTGCATCAAAACCTGTCAGAATAATTCTTCACCGAAGATCACCTGGATGAGTGTCGATGAGGTTCTGGAAGAAATCAAAAAGGTTTCACCATATATTACAGGCATTACCTTATCAGGCGGTGAATGCACGATCCGTAAGGATTTCATTATCAAACTCTTTCCTAAAGTAAAGGAAATGGGATTAACGGCTTTACTTGATTCCAACGGTTCTCTGGATTTCGAAGAAAACAAAGAGATCCTGGAATACTGCGACGGAGTAATGTTGGATGTGAAAGCCTATAATAAGGAATTCTCCGACTGGTTAATAAGATATCCGAATGAAGTAATCCTAAAGAATCTCGAATATCTGCTTAAGGTCAATAAGCTTTATGAAGTAAGAACCATCATCTTCCCTGATCGGGATAAGGATAATGAAGAGACCGTTACCTATGTCTCCAATATCATCAAGGATAAGTGTTTCTACAAGATCATCCGTTACCGTCAGTTCGGTGTCCGTGATGAAGAACGTAAAGTCCTGGGAGATTTTACGACCGATGAAGAATATGCCTTGAAATATGTCAAACTGGCTAAACAGCTGGGTGCAACCAAGGCTTATCTGATATAAAGAGGTTCAACACCTCTTTTCTTACGGATAGTATTTCTTGTATCAGAAAATATGAGTGCTAGAATAGTAAAAAAGAAATAAATATACGCAAGGAGGCTCTGAATGAATAACAGAATAAAGAAACTTGTTTTCACGGCAATGTTTGCGGTTATAAATTATGTGGCATTTACTTACGGTAAGATAACCATTCCGGTTACGGCCGGAACCTCAACAGCCATTCATATTGCCAATGCGATCGTTGTCTTATCATCATGGTTCTTGGGACCTGTCTATGGCGGATTATCAGGTGCTATCGGATTATCTATTGCCGATGTGCTTGATCCAAGATATATTACTTCAGCGCCAAAGACTTTCCTGTTGAAATTCCTGATCGGTCTGATCTCCGGCTCTGTAGCTAAACATTTCGGCTTAAAAGAAAAGACTGACCGCAAGGAAATCATTACAGTAGCAGCTACTTCGGCAATTGCGGGCTTGGGCTTCAATGTAATAGCTGATCCGATCGTCGGTTATCTCTACCGTAATTATCTCTTGGGTATTCCTCAGGAAGCAGCCAAGATCATTGCGACCTGGGTAGCCGGTTCAACAGCTATCAATGCGGTAATCTGTGTCTTTGTTTCCGTTATCCTGTATCTGGCTTTATACAAATCATTCTTACCGAGACTGCCTAAGGATGAATAAGTAAACACAAAATGATATGATTATGTCAGGAGGTATACTTTCATGAAAGAAAAATATATTACTCCTGATTACAGGTATTAATACCTGTTTCCATATTACGCAGGCTGAGGCTTGCGTTTTTTAATGCACAAAAAAAGAAACAGAACGGATCTGTTTCTTTGAAGATATACTGTAATGATTCTTACAGGAATGAAGAACCGCCGGTTACGATCCAGCATGCCAGCATCGCAGCGATGAAAGCTCCGGTATATGGTGTGCCGGTCTTGCGGTAGCACCAGGTACACAGGATCGAGAAGAACAGTACCTGAGGAACAAAGAGGATCAGGATCGACATGAATGGTCCGCCGAAGGTTGAACCGAAGAAAACATCGGCACCCGGTCCGATACCCATGAAGAACGGAATGTATTCTAATAGAACGATCAGAAGCACACCGCCTGCCATCAGTAGGAAGTTATAGAACCAGTTGCTTAAGAAAGCAAAGAAACCTTCCTTGTATGTGGCGTTGGTTCTCATGTCTCTCATGACCTTGGCGTTGTTTAATAAATAGAACAGCGCAAAGAACGGAATATAGACCAGGAACTGTTTGATTCTTAAGGAATTGAATTCTCTGAAGAATGGCCAGATGAAACGCAGATCCAGATCAAACAGTCTGCTGTATAACATATTGACCAGATAGATATATCCGACAATAATCAGAGCCAGTACGAGCGAACCTAAGAAGGCTAGCGGTTTGAAGCCTTCAGACTTGATGCCTTTCTTTCGGTTTTTAATGAACCTGATAAGATTACTGATAAGCATGATAATGATCAGCAACAGATACCAGCCTAAGAAGCCGTTACCGACCGTCATCCGGAAGATCTTTTCCGGCAGAGGCAATAACGCATGACCGAGCTGTGTCATGAACGGGAAGGATAAACCCGAAAGCAGCATCGTTAATAATGTACCCGTGATCCTTGATCCGCCTCTTAACATGCCTTCCTTGGAAGGAAGATCCTGTTTAACAAAACCAAAGACCGGTGTACTAAGAAGAATATTCATTAACGGGAACATCGCGAATAACGTTAATAACATCGCACCAAGTACCAGATATTCTTTTATCTTGGCCGTGATCTGATCGTAAGGCAGATCGACAGGCAGATTGATCGCTTCATCAAACCAGGCCAGAGCCGTTTCTAATCCATGAATGTTATGTGTCGTCAGACGGTGGTTGGTATAAAGCAGTTCCATTCTTCTGGCAGAACCGTCAGTGAACTTGCCATAGGTGGTATTCCAGGCTGCCTTATCGGCCGTTGTGCCTAAGAAATTGTAACGTAACGGTGTCTTAAGCAGATCGTCTGTAACATTGAGTTCATAGTCACGGAAGTAGGAGAACTCATCATACTTGGACTGTAACAGTAAGACGTTATTGAAATGATACTTTGTTGTATCATAGGCAGCATCGGTAAACAGCTCGCCGCACTGTAAGACGATCGCTTTAGGTTCGATCTTCGTATTGGCGAAATCAGCTGCCACACTCCAGCTGGACCAGGTTCCCATCGAGTGACCGGAAACAGCCATTCTGGTATTGTCGACATAATCCAGTTTTGAAAGATATTCATAGGCAATCGATCCGCCGCATGAGGAGTCGATTATCGAATTGCCGTCACTGTCTTTGGAATAACGGTCTTTAAAGAAAGACAGGTTAGAGAAGTTCATCAGTATACGGTAACGCTCTGATCCTTTGATCGGTGTATAGGTCTTATTGTCATCGGAGTCATTACCATAGTTGACAGTTACCTTATGGTTGACATAACCTCTGCTTAATAAACCCAACGTTGATGAACCGTGTCCGTATTCATCAAGACATAAGACAACCGCACCTCTTTTAGCCAGTTCGATCGCATAGGCGGCACAGGTCTCATGGTCATTCTGATAACCGTGTAACAGGAGAACCGCCGGAGCTTTATTGGATGAAGAAGCTTCTTTCGGTTTATAGAGCTTATAGGCGAGAATACCGTCATTGACACTTATTTCTCCGTCAATGATCTCAATCTTTCCGTTGGCTCTCTGCAGTCTGTCTGCCGCAAACATCAAAGCTGATGCCAGGACAAACAGAACGATCAGGAAAATAAAAGATTTCTTAATGTTCTTCATATGATCCCCTTTGTATTATTGATATGCTTATTTATATTTATTATTTCATATTTTGAAGAGAAAAAATCGCTTTTACAGCGATTTCGTCTTCAGTCTATAGACGTTGCATACACCTCTTTGGCCTTCATGCTCGAATCCGTACTTTTTCGCAATATGCACGGTTTTGTGCTGTTCGGGTACGCATTCGATCACCGCATCTTTATCTTCATCTTTGCACATGGAGATCAGTTTTTCAGTCAAGATCTGCGCATAGCCTTTATCCCACATATCCGATCTTAAGACCCAGCCGATTTCTTTGGCTGTTTCATCGTAATCGTGATAGATGACATAGCCGATGAAGGCATCATCACTTTCAACCGCAAAGATCCTTGGAGGATCACAGAGCCCGTTATTCTCAATGAATTCAATCGTTTCTTCAAGACTGAAAGGTTCTTCGATATATTTCATGACCTTATGATCGGCCAGAATCGGGTAGAGAAGATGACAGTCTTCAGAAATGAAGTTTCTGATCGTGAAGCTTTCCATTACTGTTTCTCCTCATCTGTTGGGAAACCGAGAAACGGAACGGGATCCCAGTCATTTTTATGCTTATCAGTATGGATAAGACCGAGTTTTTCTTTATAGAGTTCATAGCTGTCTGGAGTCAGATTAAACATTTCGACATTAACATCGGAATCGATCTGTAGCTTGCGGAGTTCTCTTTGGATCTTTTCATTGTACAGTTCATAATTGCCTTCAAGGTCACTGTAGGCCAGATCGTTTTCGTCAAAGAATTTCTGTAAAGCCTCACAGGCTGTTTTCTTTACCAGTACTTTAAACTCATTTTCATCAGAATATTCAGCTTCGATAATCCTGATCGTACCAAAAGATCTGGCTTTGAATTCGACGTTGAATTCACTGTCAGTGAAGACGATAGGTTCTGGTGTACCGAATTTAATTTCCATCGTTTTACCTTAAAAAACAAATACTATATTAATACCTTTATATTTATGGTTCAAGATATATATAATTAAGTCAGAGGTAAGATGAGATGAAAAAATACATGTTCCGGATTGTCACATTTGTGATGTTGTTTTTGCTGATAGGGTTAAGTGGATGTACGAAACAGGCCGTGTATACCGTAAACTTTGATACCGATGGCGGATCTTTTATTGAAGCAGTCGTAATCAAGGGTGAAAATCAGAAAGTAAGTAAACCTGCCGATCCTGTAAAAGAAGGTACGCAGTTCAAGGAATGGCAGTATAAAGGCACAGCTTATGATTTTGACAGTATCGTTACCGAAGATATGACTTTGAAAGCTGTTTATGAGAAATACAATACGGTTACAGTAATCGTTGAAGGAGAAACCTATATCAAGTCCTTCAAAGAAGGTGAAACCCTGGTTCTGGAAACACCGACCAGCAAGGAAGGCAAGACCTTTGTGGGCTGGATGGTTGATGGCAAGAAAGCCGATCTGTCCGAAGCCAAAGACGGATCCAAGATCGAAGCGATCTTTGTGAATAACCGTATTCCATGTACGGGACTCAAGACCCAGTATCACAACTACTGGACGATCGAAGGAACCAAAGCCTGGAATCTGGAACTCGAAGTAAGTCCTGCCAACACTACCGATGTCCCGGTATATAAGAGTGATGATGAAAGCATCGTTACCGTTGACCAGAAAGGTAATGTAACAGCACAGAAAGTCGGTACGACCAAGATCCATATTACCTGCGGTGATCAGGAACTGACGATCGGTTTTGAAACCAGAGCGAAGAGTGTTGCGGCAAATAAGGTAGAAGTAGATCAGGACAAGCTGGTGCTTTATAACGGCCAGAATGAAAAGATCAAAGTCACAGTCTTACCGGAAAACACGACCGATAAATCCGTTACCTTCACTTCTTCGGATAAGAGTATCGTCAAAGTCGATGATTCAGGAAATGTGACCGGTGTATCTCCTGGTATTGCCAAGATTACAGTCAAGACTGCTAATGATGTAAGTGCTACAGTCGATGTCTGTGTTGAAGGCGAAAAGGTCGTCTTCGATATGGAAAACAACGTCAGTGTCAAAGCATCCAGCGGAGAAAAGATACCTTACACTGTAACTCATATCATGTGCTATGACTGGAATATCAACAAGATGGATGTGACCAAGGAAGCTGATTTCCATACAGCATATACATCAGCTCTGGATATTGATGGCAATGGCAATGTCTATGCGAAGGGTGCAGTATTTGAAACAGTCGATATCGAAGTTTACTTCACTTATTCCGATGGCTCATCACTGAACGCGAAGTCTGATACCTATATCGTTCATGTGGAGAAATAAAGTATAAATAATATAAGGATATATAAAGGCAGTTAAGTCAATTCTTAACTGCTTTTTATTTGCCGTGATAAGATTATAGCGATGGAAAAGTATGCATCACTGATGGTTCTGGTTGCGGCTGTTTTATGGGGCAGCAACGGTGTCTTTGTGAAACTTCTGGAAGGTTCAGGCCTGGGCGGTTTTGAAATGTCTTCGATGAGGATGATACTGACACTGATAATTGAGTTTATACTGGTGTTATTTACTGATCGGAAACTGTTCAGGATCAGGAAAAAAGATATCTTCTGGTTTATGCTGACAGGGACAGTCGGTATCTATGCTTTTGTGGTAGCTTATTCTTTGTCCATTCAGTATGTCGGTATGGCTACGGCAGCAGTACTGATTTATCTGATGCCTTCACTGGTTCTGATATACAGCTGCCTGTTTATGAATGAAAAAATAAATCTGTTTAAGATCATAAGCGTTATTCTTTCTTTGGTGGGCTGTGCTTTGGCCTGCGGTGTCGCAAGCGGTATCGTCTTCAATGTAAAAGGTATCTTACTGGGTTTACTGACGGCTTTCTGCTATGCGGCCAATAATATCCTTCTTTCAACAAAACTGAAGGATTATGCTCCATTAACAAGAGTATTCTATACGGCTGTTGCGGCAGCTATCTGTTCGCTTATCTATCTTTGTCTTTTTACCAATGTGGGTGAAGTATTAAGCATCTATACCCATAATGTACGTTATCTGGTGATCGATATATTGTGGGCAATCTGCTGTTCGGTTGCGCCGTTTTATCTGTTCAACGCCTCTTTAAAATATATCGGGGTCGCTAAAGCTTCACTGCTCTCAACGTTTGAACCGGTATCGGCTGCTCTGATCGGTATCTTCGTGTTTCACGAACACTGGGATATCTTTACGATCAGCGGAATTATTCTGGTAGTAGTTTCGATTATTATCTGTGAGAAAGCTTCTGAGAATTAAGATAAACTGTTATTGATTCTAAAGAAGCTTTTCTTTTAGTTGAATTAACTATAATCCAAGTTTATTGATTAGAGCTTCCTGTAATACTTGAGAAAAATTAAGGTTTGCTTTTATAGCTTTATCATTAAGCCATTGAGGAATAGACAGTGTTTTCTTAACGGCTTTTGTGTAATACTTACGGGCATAGTATTCGGGGTCACCTTCAATAAGCATAACGATTTCATTAGGGAAACGTTTTTGTATATCAGCTATAGGACTTGGTTTAGCAATATCATATTCAAATAATTCACCTGTTTTATCAAGCCAGAGACTTAAAGCGTCTTTAGCCATTTCCATAGCTTCTACTTCGTTTCCACCTTGTGTAAAACAGCCTGGCAGATCAGGGAATTCAATCCAGTAACCTCCAACATCTTCAGCAACGTGAAAGACGGCTGGATAATAGATTTTCTGCATATTGGTACCTCCTGTGTTTAGGGCAAGAAAGGAAGGCAAGACTTTTATTTTTTAAGTCCTGCCTGCTTGAGAATGGCTTGCTCCATACCCTTGCCTAAGTCCTTGTTGTGATAAGGAATCAGAGTAGTTCTCCCTGTTTCGGGATTTTGAAATTTTCGATGAGAACCTTTCCCACCTGATACTTCAATAAACCCGTTTTTCTGTAAGAACTTCACCATTTCCTTAGACGTCATTGGCATATGGTGACCTCCTTAACACATTATCATTATAATACGTAATAATACGTATTTCAATTGTGTATTCCTATGATACTGTTTGAAGATCAGTGTGTCTGCATTTATTTATATGAACATTTGGTAGAATAGTAAATAATTAGATTATAATTGGAAAAAATAGGGATGGATTGATATGGATAGTTTTCATTTTGCAGGAAAATACAATGGTGATGAATCAACACTGATATCTCATGAACATGAACCCGGATATGTTCCATTCAAGGAAGCCGGAAGCATGAATAAGCTTGCCTTGGTCATGAACGGTCTGGCCTTGGCGATCGCCGTTATTACCTTTGCTCTGTATTTCTATGTAGGCAGGACGCAGCTGAATCCGATCGGAACTGTTCTTTCACTGGTTACACTTGTTCCGCATGAGTTTCTTCATGCCATCTGTTTTGAAGGCGATGTCTATATGTACAACAATCTAAAGAAGGGAATGCTGTTTGTGGTGGGACCGGGAACTTTCTCCAAAGCCGGTTTTATCTTCATGTGCTTTTTACCGAATATCGTTTTCGGTTTCATACCTTTTGTTCTTTTCCTGTTTAATCCTTCATTAACTTTACTGGGAACTTTAGGAGCCTTTTCAATCCCGGCCGGAGCCGGTGATTACTATAATGCGTTTAATGCTTTTACTCAGATGCCTAAGGGCGCCAGAACTTATCTGCACGGTATGCATTCATTCTGGTATATGCCGGAAAGAAAGGAGAGCGCATGAATCTTTTAATACATGACTTAAATGAAAAAGAATACAAAAAGATTTCCGGGGATTATGAAGGTTATGAAGTAGTCAGCGATAACGGTTCAATCAAACCTTGTGTCGGCTGTTTCAACTGCTGGAACAAGGATCCGGGAAGATGTGTCGTCAAAGACGGTTATGAGAATATGGGCTATCTGATTCATCATGCGGATGAGGTCGTGGTAATCGGTAAGTATACCTATGGCGGTTTTTCAGGTTCTATAAAGAATATTTTTGACCGCTGTCTTGGCTATGTTCTGCCGCATTTCGAACTGGTCAATAATGAAACTCACCATCAGAAGCGTTATAACGAAATCAAACCTTTTACTTTTATCTTCTATGGCCATCAGATAAGTGAAGAAGAAAAGGAATGCGCAAGAAGATATGTGACAGCTGTCTGTACTAACTTCAGAGCACAGGTCAAGGAAGTTATTTTTAAAGAAGACAATAAGAAAGTTAAGATACCTGACAGAGGTGAGTATAAAGCGGAAGGAAAGATCGTCTTGCTTAATGCGAGCACGAGAGTAAAAGGCAATACTGCTAAACTTGCTGTAGAACTGCAGAAACGTTTAAACAGAGAAACAGAGATCATCAACCTGGTTAAATATCTTAACGATAATGATAAACTGCTTAAAGAACTGGAAGATGTTTCGACGATCGTTCTGTGCGAGCCTTTATATGTTGATGGATTGCCATCACAGCTGATCCGTTTTATGGAGAAGTTTGAAGAAGATTACAAAGGAAAGAATAAACGTATCTATGCCTTGGCGAATATGGGCTTATATGAATCAGAACAGCTGGTCAATCTGTTTGAAGGCATAAAGCAGTGGTGCACAAAGATGGGCTTTGAATACGGCGGAGGATTAGGAGTCGGAGCCGGCGAACTGGTAGGAGGTTTCATGGAAGCCGTACCTTTCGGCAAATGGCCTACGAGTAAGATTGCCAGGGGAATGGATAAACTTGCTGAAGCAATCAATTATAATTACATAACCGAAGATATCTATCGCGAACCGGCTTTCCCGAGATCACTGTATATGGCTATCGCCAACAGCGGCTGGAAGAGAATGGCAAAAGCCAATGGATTAAAACCAAAGGATCTATATAGACAGTTATAAGAAAAGAACCTGTTTCACTTGAGGAAGCAGGTTCTTTGTTTATGTTTATTTCAACGCATCTCTGATATATCCGTCAGAATCCTTTAATCTCTGTTCGGCCTCTTCTTTGGAGATATTTAACAGGATCATGATGATGGCGAGTTTACACGAATTATCCGTTTCTTTTAAAACAGAATCGGCTCTGTTATGATCACAGCCTGTTGCTTCCATGACGATCCTGCGGCATCTTTCAACCAGTTTCTCATTGGTTGCTTTGACATCGACCATGAGATTGCCGTAGACTTTTCCGACACCGATCATGGTAGCGGTCGAGATCATATTTAAGACGATCTTCTGACAGGTTCCTGATTTTAATCTTGTTGAGCCGGTAACCACTTCCGGTCCGGCACTCAGTTCGATAGGGTAATCACAATGCTTAGCTATTTCGGTATTGAAGTTACAGCACAGGCATCCTGTACCGGCTTTGACTTCTCTGGCGTAATCAAGTCCGCCTATGACATAAGGAGTTCTGCCGCTGGCCGCAATACCGATCACAAAGTCGCTCTCATTCAATCCGAGTTCCTTAAGATCGTTTACTGCCAGTTCCTTTGAATCTTCGGCTCCTTCGACAGCTTTAACGAAGGCTCCTTCACCTCCGGCAATCAGTCCGACAAAACGGTCTGAATTATATGTCGGTATTACTTCTACCGCGTCCATCAGACCAAGCCTTCCTGATGTTCCGGCTCCGATGTAGATGATCCTTCCGCCTTTCTTGTAGGAGGCAATCGTTTCTTTGATCAGAGCTTCGATCTGCGGTAGAGCCTTCTTTACCGCTTCCACAACTTTGAGATCTTCTTCGTTCATGATCTCAATGATTTCTTTAGTGCTTAACAGATCGATGTTTCTTGTTTTCTCATTTACGGTCTCGGTTGCGAGTCCTGAAATATTAATTGACATAATTGTTATCCTCTTTTATGAACGGCTGTCATGACATGTAAAATAGACAATTTGATATTGCTCGGATAGTTTATCTAATAATTTCATTGAGCCATCTAATTTATCTTTATCCAGGTTAGTAAAAGGATCATCAAGAATAATGAAAGGTTTTTCGTTTGTAAACATTGTATCGACGAGTGCAATTCTGGTACATAGACCTACTACATCTTGATATCCTGAACTTAATGTATTTTCTTCTCTTTCTAAACCATGTTCTTCATATGTTAGTTTTGCGTTTGTATCAAAAGTAAAAATATTTGATGATTCAGAAGTAGCTGTTTCATAATAATTGCGGAATGAATTAGTAATTGGCCCTACATATTTATTAACAAAAGAACTCTTGGCTTCATTCAGCAATTTTCTTGTCAACTCAATAAGATCATATTTTTGCTTCTCTTCTCTAATTCTTTCCTTCTTTTCGAGAAGCAAATTTTCATCTTCGACGATATTATCGTAAGATTCCCTTATATCTTCAAGATATGAGTTAATATTTATCAAATCTGTCTTTAATAAATCAATTGTATCGGCTGTCGAAGAAATTCTATCATTTAGCTCTTCTATTGAAAGTTCGCTGTCAATTCTTAAATCTCTAAAAATCTCAATATCATTATTTTCAATAAATAGATTCAATTGTTTTTTAGCTTCGTTATACTCATTTAACGAATTAAGATAAGAAGTTAAATCTTCTTTAATCTTTTCCAGTTTTATACTAAGATATGAAACATCTTCAAAACCAAGTCTGTATAGATAGCGGGTAATGTCTTCTTTTAAAACATTTGCTTTATTATTACACTCGTCATATTTCTTGTTTCTATCTTCCAACTGCTTGTATTGAGTAAACATATTAGATATCAAATCAAGATCATTTTCAAACCGATTATATTCTGTGTTTGAAATATATCGACGAATAAAATTTGAAACATTGTTTATTTCGCTTAATCGCTCGTGATCTGTAATAAATCTTTCATATTTTTCTTTTCTATTCTTTAGCTCAATTAATCGATCATAGTTGGATTTTATAGAATCAAGTTCAGGCAGAACAGACTCCTCATTAAAAGAAATGCCAAATCCTGATAAAAGATTTTTGACTTCACTATCAACATCATTTATAAACTTGGAATCATCTTTTATTTCTCTAGTAATTTCTTCTCGTTTGATTTTATTAATTTTCTTTTTCTTATTTTTATTGATAAAGAAAACTAAAGAAATAGAAATAAATACTAAAGCCGCTATTAATAAAAGAATAAAATATTTCTGAATAAGTTCTTCTTTTAGTACTAGGCCATAAACTAGATCAATTGCAAGAATACCAATTGCAATAATTAGAAATACAATAGAAAAGATAAGATCTGTGTTTCCTTCTCTGATAGATAACTGTTGTTTCTTTGCGTTAAGATTACTGTTCTTTTTTAATCTTTCAATCCAACGATTTCGCAGATTGCCAGTATATGATTCATCTCTAATATTTTTTTCAAAAACAGGTGAATATCTATTAATATAATTCTCTTCTTCGTTATCAAGCTTATTATTTGCGTTAAGTAGTTCTTCGTCTTTTAAACGACGAACATTCTTTCTATAATTATTTATTTCAGTATCACTTGTAGGTAGCGATTCAAACGTATTCTTAAAATCTAAATATTTATAATATGAATCATCTGCCATTTTATATGCATTAGCTTCAGAAACAATATTATTTAATTCTGTAGCTTTATTAATATAACTATTTAATTCTTTAGTATCAGGTACTTCTGCAGGAAAACTAAGTCGTTCTCTATCTAAAATATTTTTCCTATTTTCAAAAGACGTTTGAAGATCATCAAATGCTTGTTTTTTTAGTTGCAAATCTTTATACTTACTTAATTTGTTTTGTTGATTCTTATATTTTTCTAGTAAATCAACTGCTTCAGAAAGCTGTTTTTCCTTTTCTTCTTTTTCCTTTTCTTCAGTTTCTAATTGATTTAAGATTTTGTTTTTGTCCTCTGTTTTGACAGATAAATCATATATTTCGTTTTTAAGCTTATAAATTGACCCTCTTTTATAATTAGGTGTCATAGTATTTATAAGATCTTTTAAAGCCGAATCAGCACTGTCAAAATTGTTTATATCATCAGTATTGTCTATCAGATTACCAAGCTTTGCACTCATATTTGTTGTGATTGAAGTCTGACAGCCATTTCGATCAATATATATAGTCCTTTCAAAAGACTCTCTATCCAGATCGAATAGTTCTAAACCCAGATTAGATGAAAAATCCTTAGATACTATATTCTTTGTTAAATCCTTTAAAACAAATATGTCTTCACTATCTTTACTACCAAATTGTCTGGTAGCAGAATATATGGTGTTGTTAGTTTCAAATACAATCGTTCCACCATAATCTCCGCCCTGCCAAGGGCGATATTTTTCCCTCTCTCTTTCGTTTTTGTTTTTCTTGTTTTCATCTTTAAAACCATAGAACATAACGCAGATGAAATCTGAGAGAGTAGATTTCCCCCAACCGTTTTTCTCAACGATCTTTGTAAAATCGTTTTTAAATGTTATGTTAAAGTTTGATAGTATTCCGAAGTTTTCTATTTTTATACTATTCAGTTTCATCCGATCTCTTCTCCTTTTAAGGCATTAATGCCATAGCGGATAATTTTAATTTTATCTTCTTCGGATAAATCCTTTTGCATTTCAACGAGTCTGACAAACTCTCCTTTTAATGATTTATTTTTTTTGAATTGTTCATAATCGATTTTAAACGAAGTTTTATCTTCAACTTTCACCGCATAACAATAGTCTTCCAACTTTTTTTCAATAACATCAATGTTTAAATTGCAGTCATAGTTTACTTCTCCTAACAGCACAGCTTTTACTATATCAGCATCATTGATTCTTCCTTTTTTGAAGGATTCATCAATTTTATCTATTACGCCTTTAGCTGTATTTATGTCTGTTATATCTATATTTATCTGTTTGACGTCGTGCTTTGGATAGATTTTTATAAATTCGTGTTTGATTGTTCGGTTAACTTCATCGATATCTAGAACAACAAAACCATGTTCGCCAATTTCATCAAAGCCTCTTGCTTCAAGACAGCCACTATAACAATAATGTCCTCTAGAATCAAGTTCCTTATATTTATAAGAATGAATATGGCCTAGGGCTAGATAATCAATATTTTGATTTCTCAATTCCCTAATACTTATAACAACGGTATCATCGCCATTTCTATATTCATTCTCCTGACCGTGCATTACAACAATATTAATTTTTCGTGGGTCTAAATTTAACTTATCATAACAGTCAGAAATATTGCTTTTATTGACTTCGATTCCACAAATTACTACGTTTTCTCCAGCGTCATAATAAATCCATTTCTCATCAAATAGTTTTAAATTTGTTGGGAAAACTTCAATATCGCTGAAAAGACTTTCTGAATCATGATTACCTTTTAGATAATAAAAATTAATATCGGTATTAAGTGTGATAGTATCAAGCACCTTGGTTTTAGCTTCAAACGAAATCTTCTTCTTGTCATATAAATCGCCAGCAATAATAACGCTATTAATTTCGTTTCTTTTGGCGTATTGGATCATTTCGGAAAAGGAGTTTAAAAGATTCTGCCTTTTTTCTTTTTCCTGATCTGAATTTAGATGAGCACTCATTTTTGAATCGAGATGCAAATCAGCACAATGTATTATTTTCATGATATTCCCTCTGAAATAATTATAACCTTAACAAATATGTTATAAGTTAATGTTGCTTATAGATGTATGCAAATAATCAATCCAGTATCTTATCCGGAACCCAGCTTAGAAAATCACCGGATACCAGTCGATAGTTCCTTCCTTTATATTCTCCTTCAATGCTGTCATGGAATCGTTTATAACCATGACAGTGGGCATAGATAACTTCTTTGGCATCATATGTTTCCGCTATTTCGGTAAATACCGAATCGGTTTCCATGATGTTGGTAGGAGGGTAGTGCAGAAACATGATGAATTTCTTATAACCGTCAGCTTTTGCTTTTTCAAAAGACTTGATCAGTCTCTGTGCTTCACGCTCTACCAGTTTCTTGGCATGTTCCTCTTTCTCTGCATCATAGCCGACAACCTCACCTTTATAGTTTAGATAATAAGGTCCTTCAAAGGTATAACCCTTGGTTGCGATCAAAGCATAGTCTCCATATACTTCATAACCGTCCTGCAGGAAATTGAGTTCAGGTTTAAACCGTTCATTAAGCCTTTTTGTCTTCTTGGCATCCCAGAACATATCGTGATTACCTCTGGTCAGGATCTTTCTGCCCGGAAGCTGTCTGATGTATTCAAAGTCCGCTTCGCATTCTTCAAGATTCTTGCCCCAGCTGTGATCACCTACTAAGACAAGTGTGTCATTTTCCATAAGCAGATTCTCACAGTTCCTTTTGAATCTTTCTTCATGATTCTTCCATAAAGGATCATAAAGCTGAGCCTCTGCTTTTAAAGGCGAAGAAAAATGAAGATGCAGATCTCCGATCGCATAAAGACTCATATGATGATTCCTTTCCGGATTAACACATTTAACATCACCCTTATTTTAACAAATGATCAAATATAAGATTTCAGATAAATTTCACAATAGTTCACATAGATTTCATATTGAATTGATAATATTTAATTGCTAAGAAATTTTTCATTAAAAACTCCCTGTTATAGAAGAGGCAGCAAATTGTAGAGTGCTGTCTTTTTTATTGGTTTATTTCAGATAAAGAAAACCACCCGTCTGGGTGGTTTGTCTGTCTAATGGTCTGAACAGAGAGATTTGAACTCTCGGCCTCTCGGACCCGAACCGAGCACTCTACCAAGCTGAGCTATGTTCAGTCTGTACAAATATTATAACCCAAATGTTTTATAATTAAAAATGATATAGATATACAGATAATAACTGAATTAAGGGGGAAGAAAAATGTTTATTGAAATTAACGGACAGAATCTGTTTTATGAAGTAAAAGGCAGCGGACGTCCATTACTGATGGTTCATGGCAACAGTGAGGACCACACCATTTTCAATGAAGCTGCAGAAGTACTGAAGGATCGCTTCACGGTTTATCTGCTGGATTCAAGGGGACACGGTCAGAGCGGCAAGGTCAAGGAGATCCACTACAAGGATATGGCTGATGATATTGTTGAATTCCTGGATAAGCTTGATCTGAAGGATGTCGTATATTACGGATTCTCTGATGGCGGTATTCTGGGTTTACTGATCGGCAATAAGACTGATCGTGTTTCAAGAATGATCTTAAGCGGAACCAATGTGACTCCGGATGGTGTTGTATTATGGCTGAAGGCTTTAGTTAAGACGTTCTACTTCTTTACCCGCGATCCGCGATTGAAGATGATTCTGGATGAACCGCATATTTCGGCTGAATCACTTAAGACGATCAATATTCCGGTAACGGTTATTGCCGGTGAAAAGGATGCGGTCAAATATGAGGAGACCAAACTGATCGCTGATTCACTTCCTAATGCGAAACTCATGATCATTCCTAAGGCAGGTCACGGATCATATATCGTTCATAAGACAGATATTGCGAACATCATTATCAAGGAAACTGAAGAATAAGATGAGACAGAGGCTTAATGCCTCTGTTTTTGTAAAAGGATGATACAATTGAACTAAGCACACTTAGAGGAAACAGATAATGAAAGACAGAAAATACAAGATCCTGATGAACATTTACAGTTCATCCTGGGGTATATCCATGATTGCCCAGACAGTAGTAGCTGTTCTGGAAATCTTTATGATCTTCTTTTCGATTGCTAACCCGCATTGGTACGGACCTTATTTAAACAAATATCGTTCCTTCTATGTTGTTCTTTTGCTGGCAGCACTGATCTATCTCGCTTTGAATATCTATATCAAGAAAGATATCGAGAACCGTCAGAAGCTGCTGAATTATGTCAATCCTCTGTATGCGATCCTGTTTTTCGCCTGGTCACTGGGTATTATCTATTCCGATGCAAAAATCACCGGCAATTTTGATCCGGCTGTCTTCATGACCTTCTCGCTGACTATTCCGTTAAGCTTCTTCCTGTTCCCGTATGTCTATGCGCTGATCGTCTTATTAGCGGATGCGGCCCTCTTATATATTTCTATCTCGATTACGGGAACTTCCGCACCTTTAATCAATCTGGTGATTTTCTTTATCTTCCAGTTTATTCTTGGTATCAGTTTCCTCAAACTGAAGACGAAACTTGCGGAAAGAATTCTGATCGAAGAGGAGAATTCAAAGATCGATGTCTTAACAGGTTTGCCTAACCGCAGGTTCTATGAGAATGATCTGAAGGAACATATGGAAGAGGGAATGAAAGTTAATCTGATTTATATGGCGATCGATCTGAATGGATTAAAGGAAGTTAATGACCATTACGGTCATGAGGCCGGCGATAAGATAATCATCGGTGCAGCAAGATGCATTGAAAAGTGTTTCGGTGATAAGGGCAAGGCTTACAGAATCGGCGGTGATGAATTCGTGGTAATTCTTCATGCGGAGAAGAACGAAATGGAAGAAATGGTCAACGCCTTTGAAGAGAGTATGAAGAAATGGAGCGAAGAAAACGATCTCGCTTTAACCGCTTCATACGGTTATGTCTGTCTGAAGGAATATCCGGAACTCAGTATTACCGAGCTGGCCAAAAAGGCCGACAACAAGATGTATGAATCCAAGGCTGATTATTACAGCACAGATGATCGGAACAGACGCAAATATACCAGTTAGAGATTTAAAAAGACAGTTCATCTGTCTTTTTAAGTGTTTATTTTCTGTCTTTAAGATACTGGAAATAGAAGATTACCGAAGATATGACCAAGGGTGTGATCATATCATCGGAGATCGAAAACTGATAGGATCTTTTGGAAACGAAAGTCTCCAGGATAAATGTAACAAGATTCCAGGACAGGATGAAGGTCGTCACATGAAACAGATAAGTGAGTAATTTGTTTTGCATAAAGCTATCTATCAGCACTTATGGAATGCTTCCATCAGTTCGGCTATGATTTTTTCTTTACCTTCACAGAAGGATGTTCTGGCGGAATAGATATTCGACAGGATGAATTCCTTCTCGGTAAAACCGAAGAGTCTTTCCAGTAAATCATATTCGTGTTTTAAGGTAATACCCATCAGCGCCGGGTCATCGGTGTTGATGTTGATCATGACGCCTCTGTTCCAGAGCTTACGGATCGGGTGTTCCTCAAGGGAAGATACACTGCGGGAGAAATAGTTGGAAGTCGTTGAAACTTCAAGGAGTATACCTTTATTGACCAGTTCATTTACGAGTGCATCATCTTCGATACTGTGGATGCCGTGTCCGATTCGATGACCACCCTGATCGATCGCAAACTTCACATTGGAAGCAGGACCAGATTCACCCGCATGGATCGTATAGTTGACACCGAGCTTTCTGGCCAGTTCAAACTGCACAGCATAGTCTTCGATCGGTGTAGCACATTCATCACCGGCCAGGTCGATTCCGACTACACCCTGATCTTTATATTTGGCAGCCAGTTCAACCGTTCTGGTGTTGTTTTCAATGGTACCGAGATTCAGACCGAGATTCATCATACACAGCAGGAATCCGCAGACCAGATCAGGATAAACTTCCAGAGCTCTTTTCCGGCCGCGCAGAACAGCTTTGACTGCTTCTTCCATACTCAGGTTTTCGTTGAGATGAGACTGCGGCGAGAAACGCAGTTCAACCAGTTTCGTTCCTGATTCATACATATCCTTAAGTAATTCAAATGAGAGTTCTTCAAGTCTTTCCTTACTCTGCAAGATACCGGTAAGCACACCGAAGAGTCCCATGCAGTCCGATAAGCTCATCGTACCGGACATGACATTCTGTTTCATCCACTCTTCATCACTCATTCCTTCCGGAACCAGTCCGTCTTCACGGCAGTATCTGATAAAAAGTCTTTCGGGAATCGCACCGTCCATATGGCAATGCAGTTCCACTTTAGGATATGTCATTATAGTTTTTCCTCCCTATGGTTTAACTCATTATATCAGAAACTGTTTTTGAGTTTGCTTAAATAGGTACAGTAAAGAATAGAAACGATGATGGTCGAGATAACATAGATCCAGTCGGCAGTCAGATTATAGACAGCACATTCCGCCAGAACATCAATTATACTGTGGGCGATAATACACGGAATAATGCTTCCGCTTTTGTAGCAGACCATTGTAAAGATGAAACCCCAGGCAATCGCGAAGAAGATCTGTACGATTGTTTCGAAAGATGCCTGTCCGGTAAAGAGGTTGATGATATGACCGATTCCGAAAGTAAGTGAGGTAATGATTATCGAAGAAGTGGTGCTGTTTTTGGACAGAAGGGCTCTAAACAGGAATCCTCTGAAAAGCATTTCTTCTACAAAACCGACAAGGATCATGGATAAGATGGCTATCAGCTGTTTAATACCCTGATGTTCGAAGGCGAAACCGCCCCAGATATTACCTGTACACAAGATCCACATCGGAATGAAATAAAGATATCTTCTGCAATCTTTAGGCCAGGAAGCTAAACCGTATTTTTCTTTGAGACCGTATTTAGAGACAAAGAGGTATATGCCTAAGGCAAAGACAGTAAGCCCCACCAGCATCTCCACACTTGCATAACCGTAATTGGCTTTAAGCGGTGATATGATCACACAATAGGCAACGATCAGTAAGATCGCAAACAGCAGTTCTTTCTTGTCATAAAATTTCTTCATAGATTAATTCATCTCCTTTTCATAAGCTTTTTCCAGAATCTTTCGAACTGTTTTTTCATCATAGGCCATAGAGTTATTGGCCAGTAAAGATGCAAGACCGTGAGTCAGACACCAGAAGCTTAGAAAGATCTCTTTGGCTTCTTTTTTATTTACCTTCAATCCCTGGGCCATAACGTTTATTATTTCCGAAAGAGCAGGATTATTTAATAATGTCTTTATATCCATACCGGTAAACTTGTCACTCTGAAAGAGGAAACGGAAGAGATTTCTTTCTTCATGTCCGAATCTGACATAGTTTAGGCCCATCGCCAGCATCGGTTCCTTGTCCGTTTCTTTAGGCAGAATGAAGGATGTATGGTATTCATCAGCTTTACGGTAGACGGCTTCCCTGATCTCATCAACGGTTTTGAAACTGTATAGAACGGGTTGGGTCGAACAGTTTAACCGGGCAGCGATATTGCGGGCATTGAGGTTTTCGGATCCTTCGTTTCTGATGATGTCGAAGGCGGCATCGATGATCATATCTCTGGTGATCTTTACTTTCGGTGGCATGGCTTTCTCCTTTATATAACATATGTTATATAATATGAATTATAAAACGTGGATAAAGACAAGTCAAATAGATAGAATTTATAATATTAATAGAGATAAAAGGAGAAATAATCATGCAGAGAGTTGTTGATTTCATTAAAGAATGCGGCGTCTATTATCTGGCAACCATTGAGAATAATGAACCGCGTGTCCGTCCTTTCGGTACGGCTGAAATATTCGAAGGCAAACTGTATATCCAGACCGGTAAGGTCAAGGACTGTTATAAACAGATAATAGCTAATCCGAATGTGGAACTGTGCTGTTTCAAGGACGGCAGATGGTTAAGATTAAGAGGAAAGCTTATTCCTGATGACAGAGTAGAAACTAAGAAAGATATGTTAGACAAGAATCCTAATCTGCGCGGCATGTATGATGAGAATGATGATAATACGATCGTACTGTATTTTAAGGATGCTACAGCTACTTTCTATTCCTTCACCTCAGCTCCGGAAGAAATAAGATTCTAAAAACTGTCCGAATATTTCCCCAACCTTTCCGGATCATCCTTATATGATGAGATCAGGAGGGAAAACTGATGAAGAAAGTTGAGAAGATCAGTGAACTTAATATCGGACAGACTATCTATGTGGATGAAGAAGGAAAGAAGGATCCGTATGTGATCAGATCACTTGAAAACAAGTTTGTTTCCTATATCGTCGCTACGGACAACAGTTCCCATTCGATCATGAAAGGGATCTGGATCAAATCCTGAAACCTGAAGGCTTTGAACTCAGTTCGAAGCCTTTTTTACGATACAATATATATAGATAATAAACAGGAGAATTTAATACATATGAAAGAATTCAGAGATCCTAAAAGCAACAGAGTTATTGCGACTGCGGAGATTTCCGATAATTATCTGATCGGTGCAGCTTTAAACGATCAGGCGCAGAATGCCAGAGTTCCTTTTACTTATTCGGTATTTGCGATCGACAATAAGAATGGCATCAGTATCTATGCCTTATCGGAGGAAGTGTTCTCGGATTTCCGCAATAAGGCTATGGAGAAAATGTCTCTGATGATCAATCCTTCGCAGAAGAAGGATATCAGAGCTCTGCTTCCGGAAAGAGAATATCTCAAACAGTTTGCGGAGAGTATCACTCAGACTTCATTAACGGAAAAGGGTATTGCGGATCTTCCTGACTACAATACACTCAATATGGATGCTACCACCAAGAGAATGGCTGATTACTACAATAATTTCTTCTATACCGAAACAATGGGTGGTATGGAATGTCAGCCTAACAACACTACCTACAAAGGCGTGATGGTCCGCTATTCAGGTATTAAAGACAATAATGCTCTGACGGTTGTGGCCGGTATGGATTTCAAAGGTATCGAATACTATTATCCAGGTTCACAGATGCTGATGGGTGGAATGAATTATCTCTTTGGCGGAGCTTTAAACGGTACCACAGGTTCTCAGGAAGGAACTTCAACAGAATTCGGTAAAGGCAAATGTGACATTATCGAATGGGGTGCCGAAGCCAGATATCTGCTTATTGCGCCTGTTGAGAAGGAAGATGAGGCTGTCACTGATTTCATGAAGTTCGTCACAACCTACAGACCGACCGATGAGATCATGAATGATTATGAAAACAGAAAGCTGAACGCTCTGAATCAGGCTCTTCAGGCCAGCAGAACTTATCAGGCACAGACACAGTTCAATATGGCCAACCTGCAGTACAATCAGGCCAAGCTGACGAATATGCTCGCAAACAATTCTGCTTCGATTTCTGCCGGTATCATGGATTCCTGGAATAAGAAGATGGCTTCCGACAGCCGGATTTCACAAGCCAGATCCGAAGCTATCAGAGGTGTCAATACCTATACGAATAAATACGGCCAGAATGTTGATGTGAGTGTTGCGGCTGATCATGTCTATCAGAACCAGTATGGTGACGTTTATGGTGTATCGGGCAATGCGATCGATCAGGATGTCTTGACCAGAATCAACTGGACCGAAATAAAGAAATAAAGGAGCAACCATGGATTTCAGACCTCAGAAGAAACTGGGCTTCGGAATGATGCGTTTACCGCTCAACGACAAGTCCGATTCGGGAAATGTGAATGTAGATCTCGTATGTCAGATGGTCGATACTTTTATCGAAAGAGGCTTTACTTATTTTGATACAGCCTGGATGTATAACTCTTTTAAATCCGAATGTGTCGTCAAGGAAGCTTTAAGTTCAAGACATGATCGAAGTACCTATACTCTGGCTACCAAGCTTCATGCGGGTTTTATAAACAGTAAGGAAGACCGTGATAAGATCTTTAATGAACAGTTAAGCAAGACCGGTGTTGAGTATTTCGATTATTATCTGCTTCACGGCATCGATGAAGGTCTATTAAAGAAGTATGAGGAATATGACTGTTTCAGCTGGATCATCGATAAGAAAGAAAAAGGATTAGTTAAACATATCGGTTTCTCTTTCCATGACACTCCGGAATTGCTGGATCAGATCCTGACTAAGCATCCGGAAATGGAATTCGTACAGTTGCAGATAAACTATCTGGACTGGAACAGCGAATGGATCAGATCGATGGAAAACTACAAGGTGACAGTTCTTCATCAGAAACCTTGTATCGTTATGGAACCGGTAAAAGGCGGAACGCTGGCCAAAGTTCCTGAAGAAGCAGAAAAACTGTTCAAGGAAGCGGATCCTTCGATGTCGATACCTAGCTGGGCAATCAGATTTGCGGCCTCTTTGGATAATGTCATGGTTGTCTTATCTGGTATGTCCGATCTGGAACAGCTGAAAGATAATACTTCATACATGCAGGACTTCAAGCCGCTTAGTGAAGAGGAAGTTGCCTTATGCGGAAAGGTTGCGGGAATCATCAATTCCCAGATTGCCGTACCATGCACTGCCTGTCACTATTGCACAGAGGGCTGTCCGATGAGTATCTGCATTCCGGAATACTTCTCGCTGTATAACGAAGATATGCGGGAGAATCTTGAAGAAAAAGGCTGGACCGTCAATTTCTCCAACTACAGAGCACTGAATAATAAACATGGCAAAGCATCTGACTGTATCGAATGCGGACAGTGCGAGGGTGTCTGTCCTCAGCATCTTCCGATCATCAAACTGCTGAAAGATGTGGCAGCACATTATGAGCGAAGTCATTAAACTTTATTAGAGGTGTCGAAAGAAAGAAATAGTGTTAAAATTGTTTTTGAGGTAGAAGAAAATGAAAATTTTAAAAACAATATTTGGTTTTTTATCTTCAATATTTGTCCTGGGCGGAGCAGGTGTTTTTGCCTGGCAGTATTTCCGCAATAAACAGCTCTTTGTCGTCTTACTGAACAACTCGATCGTCAAAGGATCATTAGGTGTCTTACAGAAGATGGGTCTGGCACTGATCGCCATCATCATCGGTCTGATCCTGTTTGCGATCTATATGAAGATCGGCGGCGTTGTCAGAAGGATCGAAAGAGAAAAGAGAGCAGCCTTGAAGGAACAGCAGAGAGAAAACGAAGCTGTTCAGAGGCAGTTAAGGGAAGAGGCGGAAAACGCCAAAGCCGAAATTGAACAGGTCAAGAAAGAAAACGAACTTATGAAGATGACCTTTATGAGGAAGAAAGAAGAAGAACCTGAAACAGAAGGAACAGCAGAACAGGAGTAAATCCTGTTTTGTTATACTTAAGATAAATCAGACCATGGAGCTAACTATGATCAAGACAATATTATGGGACGTTGATGGAACACTGCTGGATTTTCATGCGGCACAGAAGGCGGCAATCAGAAGCCTTTTTAAAGATTTTTCCTTATGTGAATTATCGGACGAAATGATCGAGCACTATTCGCATATCAATGATATCTTCTGGGAAAGACTGGAAAGAAACGAGATCAGTAAACAGGAAGTTCTGGTCGGACGTTTTGAACAGTTCTTTGAAGAGATCGGTGTTGATAAGACGATAGCTGCAGAGTTCAATGACCGCTATCAGCTGCGGCTTGGTGATACGATCGTTTATCGTGATGACAGTTATGAGATCGTGAAGTCGTTAAAGAATAAAGTTAAGCAGTATGTCGTATCAAACGGTACGATCGTTTCTCAGACCAAGAAACTGAAAATGTCGGGTTTTGATCAGCTGATGGATGGTATATTCCTGTCTGAAGCGATCGGGATCGAGAAACCGAATATGGGTTTCTTTGATGCGGTCTTTAATGAACTTGAGAATAAAGACCCAAAAGAGATCATGATCGTCGGCGATTCATTGACCAGCGATATCCAGGGTGGCATCAATGCGGGTCTGGTGACCTGCTGGTACAATCCAAACAGGAAAGAAAAACCGGATAAATATCAGATCGATTATATAATCGATGACCTTCATGAAGTATATGATTTACTGGATAAAAATAACTGATTTACCGGTAACCGCAGTCTGTTTTTTGGACAATGTCTGTTGTATAATTTAGGTATCAGGAGAATAAATAATATGTTAAGAACTAAAGCTGTAAAACTATCAGTTATTCCGGCAATGGCTTTCAGAGTAAAGCTTGCCAGCGGACCTAGTATTACGATCCAGCGTGCTGATTATAAGCAGGCAGGTATTGCCTCGATCAGCCGTACTTCCGGTCAGGCTATTCCGGCGAAAAACATCAATCAGAAGATGTATCCGCCTGAGGCTTTTGCGGAAGCTATCGCTTTGACTAACGGCTTGCCATACAGAAGAGACAAGGGTGTTAAAGTCACCAAGGAAATGGTCAAGGAAAAGAAAGAGAAACCGGTTGAAGAAGTTATTGTCGACAGCAATGAATACCAGATGCTGGTTGATAAATATTCCGATAAGAACGGCAAACTTTCTTATGATCTGATCAATAAGGACTTCATCAAATTCGCAAAATCAAGTTCTGTTGTCAGAGATATGGTTGCTGAAAATCAGTCAGCTGCCAAGATCCGCAATTACGTCGTCGGCAATAAGATAAGAAATGTTGTCGGCAATCAGGATCTTACCGATAAACAGGTCAAGGCTATGGTAGACCTTTTGGATGAAGCTTATCCGAAAGGCGTCTTCAAGGAACTGAACGACGAAATCAGAAAGATGCTCAGTGCCAATAAGAAAAAGAAATAAGTAAATTTTAAAAGAATTATGAAAAGGGCGTAATCCTAAGGGAATACGCTCTTTTTATCTGAATAGTTTTCTATTCTGCTCAATGATCATGGATCTTATCTCTTCGGCTGTATATCTGATATTATGGAACTTCAGATCAGGGAAGGCATTGAAGAGTCGTCTTTCCTGAGCGTTAAGACGCTTTTCCAGTTCTTTTATTCTTTCAAGACTCTGTAATGAATCGATCCTTTCCATCAGTTCCTTGCTTACTCTTTCGTGATGTTCTTCCAGAGCCAGAGTCAGAGTTTCCATCTTCTCTTGGAAATCCTTCATGCTTCTGACTGTGATGAATGTATCGATACTGATAGTCAGGATGACCAGAAGCGAAGAAACAAGAACCGCAGTATCAGACATATTATCGGTCGTATGGGCTTTCAGCCATGGATGAAGATAAAGGATCGTCAATGTGGCAAACACTCCGAAGGCGATATAACCCATATAATATACCCGGCCGTTGATATTTAACGGTTTCTTCGAATAATCCCACCAACGGGCATGGAAGAGTTCTTCCATTTCATAGCTGGTCAGGTATTCGAGAATGCAGTTGATATTGGCAGCGAGGAAAAAGATCAGAAAAGGATCTCTTAAGGAACCTAAGAAATAGATATCCAGTACGGCTCCGCAGCCGTAGATAGGTATATATGGCCCGTTGAGAAAGCCGGAGTTATACCATCTTTTGTGGGTGAAGGATCTTAATCCCGATTCATAGATCCAGCCGATGAAGCTGTAGATCATGAACCAGATCAGATAATCACCTATTTCTCTGATTGTCATACATTCAGTATTGTAGAACAATATCTCTTAGAATGTTATAAAATAAAGACATGTACGGAAGAAAGAAGAAGAAATTTCCTATCCCTCTTCTGATCTGTGTGTTTGTGATTCTCTCGTGTGCCGTTTTTCTGTCTCAGGGAGCGGAAGCGGAAACGCAATTGTATGCACCAAGAAGGATCATACCGTTTTTTACATTAAAGCGGAATGAACTACCAATGATCGTGGAAGATCCTCAGCTGAATCTGACGATCAAAGCGGTTGATGAGGGTGAAACGTTCTTTTATTCTTCTGAAGGTTATTACCGCTATGGACCTTCCATTATCAGAAATGAAGACGGGTCCATGGATGCGTGGTTTGCCGCACCGGGCAATAACTCTACGCAATGGGACTGGATAACCTACAGGCATTCCGATGACGGAGAAAACTGGTCAGCGGAAAAAACAGTCCTGAAGCCTACGGCAGGTTCTAAGGACAGCTGTTCGGTCTGTGACCCGGGTGTGATCTTCTTTAATGATTATTATTACCTTGGTTACACTTCGACCGATTACTATGAAGGCAAAGGTACAAACAATTCCGCCTTTGTAGCCCGCAGCAAGAATCCTGACGGTCCGTATGAAAAATGGAACGGGCAGAGCTGGGGAGGCGATCCCGAACCAATTATCGAATATGAAGGCAATCCCAAGGGCTGGGGTATAGGTGAACTAAGTTTCGTTATCCTGGATAATGAACTGTATATCTACTATACCTACTTCTCTGATACGGGAGGCTATACTAGTCTGGCTAAGGCTGACTTGAGTGAAAACTGGCCATTAAGTATCGAAGAAAAAGGCATGGTCATGGGCAGAACGACACAGGATTCACTGGATGTCGTATATGCGGATGACTATAAGGTCTTCATGGCCTTCTCCATCGAGAACAGAATGTCTCAGGGTTCGGAGGTGGCTGTATATATATCGGATAACGGTTATCATTTTGAAAAAGCCGATTCCACCAAAAGATATATCGAAGACTATGCCCACAATATGGGCATCGCCAAGAGTAAGGAAGGCCATCTGAGCTGTGATGGTGAACTGCTGATCGGTTATGCGTATGGCCGTAAATGGGGAAGATGGGATGCGAAATTCCAGAAAGTTGAAATTACCAATACTGTAAAATACAGAGTTATCGAGAACTGAAATGAATACTGCACAGAAACTATTAATTACCGGAATACTACCTGTTGTGATGAGTGTGATCCTGCACTATGTTTTAAAACAGGAAAAATATCATAATGTCAAACCGCTGCATAAGCAGATCTTTATCGGTATCCTTTTCGGTATCCTGGCTATCATCGGTACGGAATTCGGTGTACCGATTACCGGAGCCATCATCAATGCGCGTGATGCGGCGCCTTTGTGTGCCGGTCTGATCTTCGGCGGTCCGGCCGGTCTGATCGCCGGTCTGATCGGCGGTGTCGAAAGATGGTTTGCGGTCTACTGGGGTGCCGGCATGTATACCCGTCTGGGCTGTACGATTTCAACCATCCTGGCCGGTATCATCGCTGCTTTACTCAGAACAAGAATCTTTGATGACAATACCCCGGATACGGTACAGGCTTTTGTCGCCGGTGTAGTTATCGAGACTATACACATGCTGATGATCTTTGTGACGAATATCAGCGATATCAAAAGAGCCTTTACCTTTGTTGAAGCGTGTTCGATCCCGATGATCACGATCAATGCCATAGCAGTAGCACTGGCAGTCTTTGTCATAGATAGAATCGAATGGGAAGAAAGAGGAAAAGAGAATACGGTTCCGACCATTACCAGCCGTTTTCAGAGAATTCTGATCATGGTCGTTATTGCGTGTTTCATTGTAACTTCACTGTTTACTTTATTCCTGCAGCAGACGATCTCCAAGAGTGATACGGAAACCAGTCTTTCACTTACACTCTCTCAGGCGGTTAATGATCTGATTTTGCAGTCTGATGAAACACTATTACAGCTGACCAAACAGATCGCCAATGAACTAAGAAGAGAAGCGGATATCGATCTGAATGTTCTGGCGGAAGCACATGATGTTTCCGAAATAAACATCATCAATGGCAACGGTATCATCATCGCTTCCAACGAAATCAAAAACATCGGTTTCAATATGAACAGCGGTGAACAGGCCAAAGAATTTGTGGAAATGATGAAGAAAAGCGGCGAGTATGTTCAGCCGTATCAGCCGATCAGCAGGGACAATGAAATCTGGTATAAATACGCAGGTGTCAATTATATGGACGGCTTTGTTCAGGCCGGTTACAGCAGTGAAGATTTCCACGATGACCTGGAAGACAAACTTGAAACACTGACCCTTTACAGAAATGTCGGCACGACCGGTGATCTGATGGTAGTCGATGAAAAAGGATACGTTGTTTCCGATTACCAGCGCAGTTTCAATATGCGTTTGAGTGATCTGATTCCGGATTTCGATCGTGATAAGACTGTAGTATATACTCTGACCAATGTCACTTTCAGGAATGAAAGAGCATATCTTATGTATACGGAAACCGAAGGTTATCTGGTAATTGCAGTTTTGCCGGCAAAGGAAGCCGATTTCAATAAACGTCTATCTATCTATCTGATCCTTTTCATGGAGATCATCGTTTTCGGTGCACTGTTTGCGCAGATCATTTTTGCGATCAAGATGGGTGTCGTCAAGAATATCGACGATGTGAACGGTTCACTGTCGAAGATCACTGACGGTAATCTTGAAACGACCGTCGATGTCAGAGAGAATCAGGAATTCGTCTCGTTATCCGATGGTATCAATATGACGGTCGATGCCTTGAAGCATTTCATCAAAGAAGCCAACGAAAGAATCGACTCCGAATTAAGATATGCCAAGGAAATCCAGTTCTCGGCTTTGCCGACAACGTTCCCGGCTTTCCCGGATCGTAATGAATTTGATATCTATGCCCTGATGAATCCGGCCAAGGAAGTTGGTGGCGATTTCTATGATTTCTATATCATCAACGGCAATGTTCTGGCTTTCCTGGTAGCGGATGTCTCAGGTAAAGGAATACCGGCTTCGTTATTCATGATGAGAGCAAAGACAACCATCAAATCATATGCGGAAAACGGCATCGCTGTGGCAGATATCTTTACCAATGCCAACTACCATCTGGCTGAGGGCAATGATGCGGGCATGTTTGTAACGGCATGGATGGGTATGCTTAATCTTGAAACAGGTGAACTCAAGTATGCCAATGCCGGACATAACAGACCTTTAATCAAGAGAAAGAACGGCCAGTATGAATATCTGAAAGGACCGGCCGGATTTGTCTTGGCAGGTATGGAAGGAATCGTCTATAAGGAACAACAGACAGTTCTGGAACCCGGTGATGAGATCTTCTTATATACCGATGGTGTTGTTGAAGCAACCAATATCGATAAAGAACTGTATGGTGATGACCGACTCTTGGAAATGATCAACAGTGTCGGTGATACCGATTGTCAGACACTGTGTGAGAAGATCAGGGATGATGTCGATAAATTCTATGATGGCGCACCGCAGTTTGATGATATTACCGAAATGGCGGTCAAGTTCATCAGAAACACGGGAACTAAATAGAATCAAATTATATAACCGTATGCTTCAGACCGCAGTCAGAGGCATACGGTTTTCTTATATCGAAGTCTGAGCATTTCCGGCTAATTTATTAAACATTCGTTATAAAATAGTATTAAGCAAATTATGAACAGCTAATATCTAGAAAGGAAGAATAAAATGAAGAAAAAGATTACGATTTTACTTGTACTGTTAATGGTGATCGGAATGATTACCGGCTGCAGCAAGAAAGAAGAAGGAACTGACGAACCAAAGGATCAGCTTGATGCCATCAAAGCAGCAGGCAAACTGGTCGTCGGTATCGAGGGTACATATCCTCCATTCAACTTCGTTGATGATAACGGTAACTATGCCGGTTATGACGTTGATGTCGCAACAGCGGTAGCTGAGCACATCGGTGTTGAAGTTGAATTCGTTATGGCTGAATGGGATGCCTTACTGGTAGGTATCGATTCACAGCGCTGGGATACGGTTATTGCCGATGTTACAGCTACTGATGAAAGAAGAGAGAAATATGATTTCTCTGAACCATATCTGTTTACCGGCAGGCAGGTCGTCGTCAAGACCGGCAATGAAGTCGGTTTACATTCACTTGATGATATCAAGGGCAAGAAAGTTGCGACCAATGCGACTAACTCCTGGGCCAGCAAGCTTGAAGCTTTAGGTGCTGAGATCGTTCCGATCGACAACACCGACCAGTGTGCACAGGCTGTCATCAACGGTACTGCTGATTTCTGTATGTTCAACAATATCGTCATGGGCGAATATCTGAAGAACCATCCGGAAGCAGAACTGGAAGTTGCATTCGTTATCGAGACCGATGTCAACGAAGTATCCATTCCTTGCCGTAAGGGTGAAGAAAGACTCCTGGCAGAATTCAATGCTGCATTGCAGGAACTCAGATCAAGCGGTAAACTCGCAGAGCTCTCCAACAAGTGGTTCTACGATGATCTTACCAACAATCCTTTGAATTAAAGATAAGTAAAAGTTATGTGTTGTGATCAGCGATATTGATTTATCGCTGATTTTCTTTGGAGGTGTTTGCGTTTATGAATGATCGCTTTATCAGGATCGTGAAGATTCTGGTCGAATCTTTTCCGAAGCTGCTTGTACAGTGTCTGAAGATCACGATTCCTCTGACTGTACTGTCATTCTTTTTCGGGCTGATCCTGGCTCTGATCCTGGCACTGGTTCAGATTGCCAATATTAAGGGCTTAAAACAGTTTGCACGTTTTTATGTGTGGATCTTCAGAGGTACACCTCTGATGCTGCAGCTGTTTATCATTTTCTATGGTCTGCCTTCTTTCGGAATCTATTTCAAAGGGTTCCCTGCAGCCGTTATCGCTTTTTCGCTTAATCTGGCAGCTTATAACTCCGAGATCATTCGTTCGGCTATCCAGGCTGTACCGATCGGCCAGACAGAGGCCGGTTATATGATCGGCTTGAACTATTTCCAGGTCATGGTCAGGATCGTTCTGCCGCAGGCGGCAAGAATTGCTTTCCCGCCGTTGTTCAGTTCTCTGATCGGTATGACCAAGGATACTTCTCTGGCTTCTTCGATCACAGTCATTGAGATGATGTCGGTAGCCAAGAGAATCGCAGCGGTTTATTATGAGCCGTTCTGGATGTATATGGAAACAGGTTTCATTTATCTGATGATCTGTACGATTCTGACAAAACTGCAGGCGGATTTTGAAAAGAGTCTGGAATGGAAACAGCCTGATGAAGTAAAGGTAGCGATGCAGACTGTTGAAGAGGACAACAGGAATCATAAGTTCAGATGGCTGGGTCCGGGGAAGGTGAAGTAAATGTTAGGTGTAAAGAATCTGCATAAATCTTTTGGCAGTAATGAAGTCCTCAAGGGAATCGATTTCAATGTGGAGAACGGTGAGGTCATCGCGATCATCGGTTCTTCCGGTTCCGGTAAGACCACTTTATTAAGATGTATGGCCTTTTTGGAACAGGCTGATGATGGTATCTATACCTTTGATGAATTGAACAAGGATATCCGTACGATCACCCGTAAGGAAATCAAGGAACTCAGGATGAAGATGGGCTTTGTCTTCCAGAGTTTCAATCTCTTCCGCAATAAGACAGCGATCCAGAATGTCATGGAAGGATTGGTTGTTGCGCGTAAGATGAACAGCGAAGAAGCCCGTAAGATTTCGCTGGCGATGTTAGAGAAGGTCGGAATGGCTGATCGTATCGATTATTATCCTGATCAGTTATCCGGTGGTCAGCAGCAGCGTGTCGCAATTGCCAGAGCTCTGGCAACCAACCCGGAAGTTATTCTCTTTGATGAACCGACTTCAGCTCTGGATCCGGAACTGACTGGCGAAGTGCTGGACGTCATGGTCAAACTGGCAAAGGAAGGTATTACGATGGTTATCGTAACGCATGAAATGGAATTTGCCAGAAATGTCGCTGATCGGATCATCTTCATGGAAGACGGTGTCGTCGTGGAAGAAGGTCCGGCAGACGAAATCTTAAGTAACCCTAAGAAAGAAGCGACAAAAAGATTCTTGAGAAGAATCTTAAGAAATGAAGAAGAATAAATTGAGGAGGAAATAAATATGCGGATCAGTAATATCGGTCTGATGGTTAAAGATCTGGAAAAGGCCAAAGCCTTTTTTGAAGATTATTTCGGTGCGACTGTCCATGCGGAATATGAAGAGGATAACGGTTATAAATCATACATCATGAAGTTCGATGAGAATCCGAAGATCGAACTTATGACTAAACCGGAAATTGTCGATGTCAAGAAAGATCGGAATGATGCCGGATATATCCACATCTGTATCAAGGTCGATTCCAAAGAGAAATTCGATGAGATCCTGAACAAAACTAAAGCTAACGGTTATGAGATCCTCTATGAACCTGATACGGTAGGCGGCAGCGAATTCAGGGCGATAATGTTAGAAGACAACATCATCGAAGTCTGCTACTAGAGATATTACTCCCTTCACGGGAGTTTTATTATGGATGTATTTATATGATAATTAAGAAGATGGAACTGGATCTGGTTGTTGATATGTACGGCTGTCCCAACAGGTGCAAGCACTGCTGGCTGGGACATATGCCTAACAGGATAATGGAAGAAGGATCTGACGAATTCATCGTCACTTATTTTGATCCTTATTTTGACAAGATCACTTATTACAGCTGGGCGAGAGAACCGGATTACTGCGATGATTACAGAGAAAGATGGTACAGGGATATAAAACTATCCAAAAACAGTGTTCCGGAACGTTTTGAACTTGGCAGTTTTTATAGGATGGTCAGGGATGAGAATTATATTCCTTTCCTCAAGGAAGTCGGTGTAAAGAAGGTTCAGCTTTCTTTCTTCGGTTTAAAAGAAACTCAGGATTATTATGTCGGCAGAAAGGGTGCCTATGAAGAAATCATGAAGGCTTCTGATCTTCTGATCGAAAACGGGGTCATTCCCCGCTGGCAGTGTTTTATTAACAAAGAAAACAAAGATGAAATCCTTGAATTATATAAGATGGCTAAGAAAATCAGAACTGAGAAGTGTAAGGAACTGGAATTCTTTGTTCATGAAGGAACCTGTGATGGCGAGAACCGTAAGCTCTATGACATCAGAATCGACTGGAATGAGGTTCCCGAAGAACTGATGGAAGTGTTCCTTGATTATAAAGATGTCATGAGTGAAAGACAGTGCTGTGAGATTTTAATGAAAGATGAATCAATACCTGATCTTCATTACGGAGATTCTGTGGTTTTATATATTTCCAATACTTTTGATGTATTCTATAATTTCACGAATATGACAAAACCTTGGATCATTGGAAATCTAAAAACCGATGAACCGAAAGAACTGGTAAGAAAGATAATCGAAGAAGATACTTACGCTTTAAACAGAATCAGAAAGACCAGCTGGCCATATCTGGTCAAACATTATGGAAATATGGAATCGGAGAAAATGTTCAGAATGGAAGATTATACAATATATCTGTTTAACGAATATCTGAAGGAAGAAGAATGAAAAACAGGATCAGAAAACATCTCGTATTCTATGGAGAAGTCCAGGGTGTGGGCTTCCGTTTTCAGGCGCAGATGGCCGCCAATCAGCTGGGTCTGACCGGCTGGGTCAGAAACGAATATGACGGTTCGGTGACGATGGAAGTACAAGGAACTGAAGAAGAGATCGATAAGGCTATCGAGATGATCGGAAACAGCCGCTTCATCCATATCGAAAGAATCGAAAGTCAAAAGATTCCTCTGGAAGAAAGGGAAAGCAGTTTCAGAGCCAGTTACTGGTACTGATAAACAAGATCAGATGGAAAGTCTGGTCTTTTTGTTTAAAATATAACTATGAATAAAGAAAGGAAAAACAGCGGACTGATCCTGGTATTATTTGGCGCTATCGCTTTTTCTCTGGGCGGTCTTTTTGTGAAGCTTATTCCCTGGAATCCGATTTCAATCAATGCGGGACGCTGTATCTTTTCTTCAATAGTTATCGGTACATATATGTATCTTTCGGGCCATAAGCTTAAGCTCAATAAGACGGTCATCAAAGGCGGTTTATGTGTCTGCGCGATGCTGATATGTTATGTGGCATCAACGAAGATGACGACAGCAGCCAATGCGATCGTCTTGGAATATACCGCTCCGATCTTTATCATTATTCTTGAAGCTTTACTGTTTAATAAGAAACCGGCCAGACTAGATGTGATCGTCTGTATTACCGTACTTTTTGGTATCTATATTGTCATGACTGATGGTATGGGAAAGGGTAATCTTTTAGGTGATATCATTGCCTTGTTATCAGGTTTATTCTATGCCTTTACGATCATGCTGAATGACTTTAAGGATGGCGATTCTTTATCTTCAGTATTACTGGGACATATGCTTACGGTATTGATCGGTTTTGTATTCATAACCAGAGAAACTGATTTCTCGGCTAAGACATTATTACTGGTTGCGGCTCTGGGACTCTTCCAGGCCGGAGCTGGTTATACTCTGCTGACTGTCGGTTTGAAAAACTGTGAACCTTTAGCCGGTTCATTGGTCGCCAGTATCGAACCGGTTCTAAATCCGATTCTGGTAGCTTTGTTCTATGGCGAATATATGAATCTCAAAACGATCATCGGATCGATCATCGTTATCGGTTCAATTGTCATATATAATATTTTGTCTATAAAAAGAGAGTAGAAATGAAAAAGGTATACGCAGGAACTTATACAAAAAAAGAGAGTAAGGGAATTTACTGTTTTGATTTTGATGGTGGAGTTTTAAAGAACTGTGAACTCTTATGTGAGATCAGAAATCCCAAATATCTTTGCCGTTATGAAAATAAGATAATTTCTGTTAATGATTTTGAAAAGGGAGCCGGTGTCAGTCTGATTTCTGATAAGGGAGAAATAATAGATTCCTTGTGTTTTGAAGATGCAACATCCTGTTATGTGACAGCTGATAATGATTATGTCTATACCGCCAATTACCATGAAGGATCTTTTTCGGTATTAAAGATCGAAGATAATAAGTTTACGCTGATAAAGAATATTCTGATTAAAGAAAAATGCGGATGCCACCAGGTGCTGTTATACAAGGATCTGCTGCTTGTTCCATGCCTCTTTTTAGATAAAGTGATGGTTTATGATAAGGATCTGAATAAGATAAATGAAATTGTATTACCTGAAGGAAGCGGGCCGAGACATGGAGTCTTCAGTAAGGATGGCAGATATCTGTATCTGGTCAGTGAACTTTCAAACGAACTGTTTATGATCGATATGAATGATTATTCTGTTATCAGACAGATAGCTGTACTGGATAATAATGAAACACATGTTGAAGGAACAGCCGCCATCAGGATGAGTGAAGATGAAAAGTATCTCTATGTTTCAACGAGATATAAAAACAGAATATCTGTAATCGATGTATCTGAGTTCAGGCTGATCGAAACAGTTGACTGTGGAGGTGACCATCCGCGTGATTTCATTATCGTTGATGATTATCTTTTATGTGGGAATATGAACAGTAACAGCGTGATCTGTTTCGGTTTGAATAATGACGGAACGATAAAAGATAAGATCTGTGAGATCACAGTTCCGGAAGTAATATCGTTATGTATTTAAAAAACTCTTTTGAAGAGCATTTTAAGTTATTTCAGTTTTACTCTGTTGATGAAGTCTTTATTGAATTCGACCTTAAATCCTTTCGGAATGATTTCCAGTTCAAAACGGTCTGCTTCCAGAGGTTCCCCATCGAAATTGGCTCTGATCGGTTTATCGGAAGATATGACTGCTTTCTTTGTCTTAAAGACTTTGAGAGCCGGATTATTCAGATGAGAGGCATCTTTCATTGAAAGAATGATTGAGGCCATTTTTATTTTGTTGAGTTTATCGACAGCATAGACTTCCATCTGTCCGTCATCGATGAGACTTTCCGGTGCGACCCGATATCCGCCGCCATAGTACTGGCTGTTTGCGGCAACGACAGTCGTAAAATCCTGATCGATAGTTTCTCCGTCACATTCGATCTTCATCTTTCTTGCTTTATAGGTCAGGAAGTAATAAACGACACCGGCATTATAGCGCATAGACTCCGGTATAAAGCGATTGTGAATAAAGTTGTCATCGTTGGCGATATCCGCATCGATACCGAAACAGGCGACGTTGATGAAGTAACGGTCGTTTATTCTGATGATGTCCACATCATGGATGCCGTTTTCCATATTTTCAAAACAGGCTCTGCAGAAGTCGTTTCCTGTTCCATGGGGAACGAAGGAGATGATATTTTTGGTGCCGATCAGATTGTTAAGTACGAGATTGATGGAACCGTCTCCACCGACTGCAGTAATGATATATTCCGTATCCTTAAATTTTTTAATGTTGTTTTTGGCGTCTTCAACCGAATCGTTGACGACGATCTCATAATCGCGGTTAAACTCTGCCGAGACTTTCTCAAGTCTTTTGATGATCTGATCAGTATGCTTCAGCAGTTTGAATCTGTTGATATAATAGATATATTTCATTGTTTTTTACACCTGTTCCAACAGTATTATAACGTGTTTGAATCAGGCAGAGAAAACCTTGATGTATAATACAAATTAAGAAGGGAAACTGTTTATGAAACTTTTGGAAGATAGAATCAGAAAAGACGGAAAGATCCTGCCGGGTGATGTTTTGAAGATCGATAATTTTCTGAACCATCAGGTCGATACGAAGCTGATGGAAGAAATCGGCGAGGAGTTCTACAGATTATTCAAGGATTCCGGTGCGACGAAGATCCTGACGATCGAATCAAGCGGGATCGCGATTGCTCAGGCAACTTCAAAGTATTTCGGTTATCTGCCGTTTGTTTTTGCGAAAAAGACAGTGGCAGCCAATATGGCAAAAAATGCCTATGAAGCTAAAGAAACATCTTATACCAGAAATATCGAATACACTGTTCAGGTTTCCCGTGAGTATCTGAATGAAAATGACAAAGTCCTGATTCTGGACGACTTTTTAGCCAATGGTGAAGCCATGAATTCCCTGATTCAGATCTGCAGACAGGCTAATGCGGAAGTGGTAGGATGCGGATCGGTCGTCTGCAAGACCTATCAGCCCGGTGAAAAGAGAATTAAAGATCTGGGTTATGAAGTGAAGGTTCTGGCCAGAATCAAGTCAATGAGTGAAGACGGACAGATCGAGTTTGAAGAACAAGAGGAGTAAACAATGAGTAAGATTCAAAAAGATGAAGATGGAAAATACATCTGGGAATATGAGATCGACATGTATAAGAATAAGAATATCCTTGATCTGGTCATGAAGATCCTGACGGGTATTTATATTTTTATCGTAGTTGTCATGGTTATCATAACCTCTTTAAACGGAAGTTTTGACTGGGAGAGTTTTATGTTTTTCTTAAAGATCTGTATCCCTATTTTCCTGTTTGTCTATGTAGTAGGATACGGTGCCTATTATGTCTATGCTCTTTCGTTAGGCGGCTATTACCATGCACGTTTTGAAATGGATGAAGAAGGCATAAGACATATCCCTATGGAAAATGAGCTGGATTACTATAAAAAGATCGGCAAGCTGGCTATGTATGTGGGATTACTTACGAAGAATCTTGGAAACATCGGAACCGGAGCGTATATGTCGACACTGGAGGATGTCTATTCCAAGTACTCCAAGGTCACAAGTGTCAGGGCTGACCGCAAACACGATCTGATCAATGTCAATTATGTGACTCTGAACAATCAGATCTATGTAAGCCAGGAAGATTATGACTTTGTCTTCGATTATATTGCGGAACACTGTCCGCAGGCCAAGATCGTCAAAGAATAAGAGTAACTGTACTGACTATTATTAACTGAATGAAAAAAGTAACCTTAGGTTACTTTTTTGCTTTATTGATCTTCTTGAGTTCTTTTTCGATGGAAGTTAAGAGTTTTACTTCTTCACTTGGTTCAGGTGCTTCAGCCGGCTTTTCTTCTTCGTTCTTCTTGAACTTGTTGATGGCCTTAATGACACTGAACAGTACGAAGGCAACGATCAGGAAGTTAACGACGGCCTGAAGGAAGTTGCCGATCATAATTGCTGCATCTCCACCCAGAGGAATAGCGATACTGGTGAAATCAAGTCCGCCGATGATTGCGCCGACAATCGGCATGATTACATCGTTGACCAGTGAGTTGACGATGGAAGTGAAAGCTCCGCCGATGACAACGCCGATCGCCAGATCAAGCACATTGCCTTTGGAGATGAACTCTTTGAATTCTTTAAAGAATGCTTTCATATATACAGTCCCCCTTAATAAATATTATACTTGATTATAGGTGAATATTATGAGCAATGAAAATCCGATCCGTCTTATCTGTGAATCATGCGGAGGACCTATCCGTTATGAGATAAACTCCGGTACTTACCGCTGCAATTACTGCGGTTCGACCAGAGCTCCGGGTGATCAGTACCGCAAGACTCAGGAATGGAAAAAGATCCATCAGACAAATATGTCAAAAAATCCGCTTCCTAAGGGGAAAGCCTTTTATCATTGCGGAGGCTGCGGTGCCGATATCATGATCGATGAGAACGAAGCGACATCGACCTGTTCCTTCTGCGGCGGAAGCATAGTCAGAAGAGAATACACGAAAGAAGACAGTTTCCCGGAACTGATCGTTCCGTTTGAGGTTACAGAAAAGGAAGCGAAGGAACATCTGCAGAATTTCGTTGCTAAAAAGATAAAACTGAATGAACGCAAGAAGATCTTCAACTGTATGGATGATCTGAAAGGTTATTATTTGCCTTATCAGTTTGTGCGCGGTCCTATAAACTGCACCGTCACCAGAGACATGTCCGAAAGAGTCTACCACGCTTCTTCCTATGTCGATCAGCTGGCCGTCAACACAAACTATCAGCTGGATAATAATGTACTGGATGAATGTGAACCTTTTGACTGGGATAAGACCGAAGAATTCTCTTTCGGTTATGTTGCCGGGCACAGGGTGAAGATGCAGGATGTTAGCGGAATGGAAACGGAAAAAAGAGTCTTTGATGAAATTGAGAAAAACTTCCTGCCGAAGGTTGAAAAGACCATGCAGACAAAGGGGATCGATGTGAGCGTTTCGGGATACAGCCTTGAACAGCTGCCGGCCCTGATTCCTGTCTATTTCATCAATAACGATAAGTTCTGTGCTGTCGTCAACGGTCAGAGCGGTGCTACGGCCTTAACATTCAGAAAAATGATTGACCGCAGCCGTTACTGGTATGTGGAACCGACACTGACGGCTTTAGTGATCGGTCTGATCACACTCATCTTCTCTAAGAGTATTGAACTGACTTTATATGCCTCGGCCGCTGTCGCCATGGTTGCGTTTACGGCTTTCGGTCAGAACCGTTTGAAACATGAAGAGATGGTTATATACAAGGAAGGCAACCGGACAAAAGACAATACCCAGCTTCCGGTCTTTGAAGAAGGGATCAATGGTGTTACAGAAAAGGTCGATATCCGTTTCTTTACTTTAGGAAGGATTCTGAAGATCTCCATATATACGCTGCTGTTTAATTTTGCGACATTAATTATCGCTGCTATCCATAACTTCGTATATGATATTCCTCTTTCACAGCTGCATGTCGGTTATATAGTGATCTGGCTGGTCATTTCGGTACCGTTTACTTTCATCTTCTGGATCGCCTATCTGAGAAGAGATATCTATGATGTACCGCTGTTTTATAAGCACGGCACCAACAAGCGTATAAAAGTTAAAAGCAGATATTCCGTTTTTTCCATGATCAAGGATACGAGCGTTATTGCCGAGTCGTTCTGGGCAGGATTGCTGCTGTTTGGCTTACCGTTACTGATGTTTATAATGTCGATCTATCTGATTATTACCGGATAGAGTTAAGGAGTAAAAATGAAAAAAGGAAATGTCATCAAACTGGTCTTACTGGTTGCGTTATTATGTATCGGGGGAACCTGGTGGTATTTTGAAGTTTACCGTCAGGATGAACCGATCGTTGTTGAACCTGATAAAGAGGGAATCTTTCAGGAAGAACTGGCTTTAATGGGCGAAACTTTACAGTCGGGTATCAGAGAGATCGGCGAACTGAATACTGCCGAATATTTCTTTACCCGCAGCGAAACTGTCGAAGACTACAAGACCTTTGACTTCAGTTCACTGGGACTTGACTGGCAGGGTAAGATCCCTCTGACGACCAATACCTTCACCTACAGTTATGACGGTGAAATAAAAGCCGGTATTGATTTCAGTGATATCGAGGTAAAAATCGATAAGGAAAATCTGACGCTTACGATCGTATTGCCAAAAGCGAAGATCTTAAGTTCAGCTGTCGATCCTGACAGCTACAAATTCTATGAGATCAAAAACAATATCCTCAATCCGATCTCTCCGGAAGCCTATGCGATTTCTTTTGCGGATCTGATTCATGCGGAAGAAGAAAGAGCGGTTGAGAAAGGTTTACTGGACAGAGCTCAGAAGAATGCAGAGACAGTAGTGAAGAATTTTGTCAGAAGTACGATGACCTCTTCCGATTACAAAGTTCTGATCGAGACCGCTGCCTGATATGATGATACGGACGCCTGCAAAGGCGTCTTTAAAAAAGAAGGAGGCAAAGACTATGAGCGTATTGAATTCATCGTTTGGACCTGAAAGGTATTTCGAAGAGATCTGTAAGATCCCGCACGGATCATTTGCGGAAAAAGCGATCAGCGATTATATCGTTGAATTTGCCCGTGATCATAAACTAGAATGCATCAGAGATCAGGAAAACAATGTGGTCGTTTATAAAAAGGGTAGTGAAGGATATGAGGATCACGAGCCTCTGATTCTGCAGGGCCATACGGATATGGTCTGTGAAAAAGATTCGGACTGTGATTTTGATTTCACTAAAGATCCTTTGAATATCTATGTGGAAGATGGAAAACTTAAAGCCAGAGGAACGACCTTAGGCGGTGATGATGGAGTTGCGGTTGCGTACATGCTGGCAATACTGGAAGATGATACGATCGCTCATCCGCCATTAGAATGTGTGTTTACCGTTCAGGAAGAAGTAGGTTGTATCGGTGCCGCAAAACTTGATTTTTCTTTATTCAAGAGTAAAAGAATGTTGAATCTGGATAATCTGTCTTTTGAGCATACAAATGTATCTTCTTCAGGAAGCCAGAAAATGCGCCTGTATAGAGAAATACAGAAAGAGGATATGGAAGCTGATTTCTACAGGATTACCGTTGATGGTCTTAAAGGTGGACATTCCGGTATGTTCATTGATTCCGAAAGAGGTAATGCCGTAAAGATCACAGCCAGAATACTTTATGCTCTGGCCAAGGAATCTGATATCAGAATTGCGGAAGTTAACGGCGGAAATAAAGAAAATGCCATTCCGATCTATGGCGAAGCAATTTTTGCGACATCCGCAGAAAAAGAGAAAATCACAGAAACATTCAACACGATCAGAGAAGATATTCTCAACGAATATAAATTCTCGGAAGAAGATCTGAAGATCGAAATTAATGAAACTGAAAAAGAGAAGGTTTTGATTGAAAAGGATAGTCAGGATCTGTTTAAGTATATGATCGCTTTACCTCACGGCTACCGTCATCGCAGTATGAATATCGAAGGGCTGATTACTGCATCAGAAAATCTTGCGAGTGTTCGTACCACTGATAATGATGTGACGTTTAGAGTTCTGCAGAGAGCAGAACTTGAGTCCCGTCTTGATGAAATGAAAGATGAGATCGATATGATTTCGGAAAGATTCGGTTTCGAAGTGATTGTTGACGGAAGAGCTCCATCATGGGCTTATCAGCCTGTTTCCGAAATGCGTAAACTACTCTTTGAGATCTATGAAGAAAAAACCGGAAACAAACTGATTGAAGCGGCAACTCACGGTGGACTCGAGACCGGATATTTTGCCGGAGAGATTCCGGGTATCGATATCGTGACATTCGGTCCGACCGTGAGCGATTATCATACTTCCAGAGAATGTCTGGATCTCGAAACATTCAGACAGGCTTATGAAATAATCATCGAAATGCTCAAAAGACTTTAAGGGGAAAGTATTATGCAGGTAATAAAAGATTCTTATGAATATGTTTTTTCTAAAGACAGTAAACCGATAGCTTATGCAAAGGATGGCGAGACTTTGCAGTTCAATACTTTGGACTGTTTCGGTAATCAGGTTACAAGTGAAGATTTTGTGATAACGGAACTTGATATGGAAAAGTGCAATCCGGCTACCGGACCTGTATATATTGAAGGTGCCGAACCGGGTGATGTGCTGGCAGTCGACATCCTCGATGTAAAGACAGGTCCAAAGGGCGTCATGATGACCATCAAAGGATACGGACCATTATGGGAAACCTGTGAATCAAGAACCAAGATTCTGAAAGTCGAAGATGGCTATATTTATTTCAATGATGTAAAGTTTGAAGCTGATCCGATGATCGGTGTTATCGGTGTTGCACCAAAAGGCAAGGCAATCGCTTCTGCCAGAGCTTTTCCGACCGGAGGCAATATGGACAGCCGCATCATAACCAAAGGTTCAACCGTCTATCTGCCGGTAAAGACCAAAGGCGCTCTTTTACAGATGGGTGATGTCCATGCGGCCATGGGTGATGGTGAAGTTTGTGAGACCGGTGTTGAGATCGATGCGGAAATAACAGTCAGAGTCAGAATCATCAAGGATTTTGAACTTAACTGGCCGGTAACTGAAAAAGAAGATTTCTGGTTTGTGAATACTGTCGGAAAAACAAGCAACGATGCCATCAAACGCGGCTATCAGGAATTACAGAGGCTCATCATGAATGCTTATGGCTGGGATGCAACTGATGCCTGCATGTTTATTTCGGCACAGGGAAGAGTAGAAGCCAATCAGGCCGTGCTGGCTCATAATGATACGGAAGAAGCCGGTGATACTTTCAGAGTCGGTATTCCAAAGAGAAGTGATAAACCGGGTCTGATTCCGCAGAAATAAAAGATAAAAAAGTTTTATAATTAATTAATAAAAGAAGGGGAGTATCCATATGTTTTCTTGGCAACATATTGTATGGCTGCTTATCTGTGCTGTAGCAATTATCATCTGTGTTTATCTATACAATAAGAACAGACCGTCTTTACAGACAGTTCTGAACTACTGCTGCGCTGTCTGCGTGGCATCGGAACTGATCAAGGTCTTCAGTGTTATCGACATGGTCCCTTCGGCTGACGGAAGTCTGATCTATCCGTATATTCCGATGAACCATCTGCCTTTGCATCTGTGTTCGATGCAGATCCTGATGATCTTCTATGTAAGATTTACCGAGAATAAGAAAAGCAGAGAAAATTTCCTGTCATTCATGTATCCTTCATGTCTGTTGGGAGCTCTGTCTGCTTTAGCTATGCCTTCGATCTTTACTACCAGTATCAGAGTCGATCAGGCTTTCACCCATCCGATGGCCTATCAGTTTTTCATGTTCCACAGCATGCTGATAGTACTGGCAATCGCTATTGCCAAATCAGGCGAAATCAGTTTTACCTGGAAGAGTTACCGTAATGCACTGATCATTATCGCTGTGGCGGGTTTTGTGTCACTGTATGTCAACTCGATATTTGCTTCACCGTATTATGAAAACGGCAAGCTTATGCATATAGATTTCTGGCCAAACTTCCTGTTTACCTACCAGAATCCTATCGGTATCAAACTTACCGAACTCTGGCAGTGGCATGTCTATCTGATCATCTTAGTGGCTGTAACAGTTGTACTGACCTTCATCTGTTTCTATCCGCTGATCAGAAAGAACAGTAAAAACAAAGCATAGAAAAAAGAAGCTGCTGAATTGTGTACAACCACAGTTCATAAGCTTCTTTTCTTATTGTCTATTTCTTGAATTTGTTGAACAGACCGGCTGCCTTATCAAGTGCAGCATTTACTGCCTGTCCTCCAAGTTCGCTGGCCTTATCTCTGATTTCCTTACCGGTATCTTTTAAGACATCGACCTTTTCATCGATCTTGGAAGTGATCTCGGCTTTCTTTGCCTCGTATTCAGCCTGACGTTTTGCTTCAGCCTCTTCTCTGGCTTTTCTTTCCGTCTCTTCAGCCTGTTCCTGAGCTACTTCTTCAGCTGCTGCCGGTAAGACTGTTCCACAGTCAGCGCAGAATCTTGTGCCGATCGTATTCTGTTTGCCGCATTTCGGGCAGATAACCCCTGCAGCTAATGTCTGATCAGGAAGCTGTGTTCCGCAGTTAGGACAGAACTTTCTGTCTGCTTCACATACTTCACCGCACTTAGGACATTCTTTCATGCCTTTAGCCAGTTCAGTCGCAAAACTCTTGACGCTGCTGGCGTAATTGGAAAGACCTTCACTGAATGAGAATCCGCTTTCGGAAGCAGCTTCTGCTGTTTCGCCGACTGCTTCTTTCAGTTCGGCAGTATTCTGTTTAAGAACTTCTGTTGTTGCATTGAGCTGTTCCGCAGCTGCATTAGCGTATTTATCTGCCGCAGGTTTTACTGCGCCTTCAACCGCATCCTGTATGCCCTTGGCGATACCGTCACTGAGACCGCTCTTAATAGCATCTTTCAAAAAACCCATAATTTTGCTCCTTCAATTATTTGAAAAAATAGTTTCTAAATTAATTATATTGCACAAAGTATATACTTTTTAATTCATTTGTTAGGTATTATCGCTTTTTCTGCAAATAATGATACGAAGGAGGAAAAAAACAAATAATGTTTATTAAAAAAACCATATTAGAATGATCTTGTTTTCAAATTTGAATATTGATAGCAAAATTGCTATCATAATTACAGGTAGAAAGGACGAATATGTTCACAGTTGAATTCTATTAGACTGAGAATGGATATAGTGAATTATGGGATTTTCTAGAAAATTTGAGAATCAAATCTACAAGAAGTAAAGATGCCAGAATTCAATTTAATCAGATATCCCTATATATTGAGCTATTGCAACAGAAAGGAACAAATCTTCCTGATAAAATTACAAAATATATAGAAGACAATCTATGGGAATTAAGGCCAGGTGTTAATAGAATTCTTTATTTCTATCACAAAGAAAATAGGTTTGTTCTCTTACACTATTTCAGGAAAAAAACACAGAAAACACCAAAAAGAGAAATCAATAAAGCCAAAGCCGAAATAATAGATTATCTAAAAAGAAACAAGGAGGAACTCAGATGAAAACCTGGAATGATTATAAAAAATATGTCAAAAATATCGATGCAGCTAATAAAGAAGAAATGGAAAACATCGAATGTATGGCATCAATAATCGGATCAATTATTGAACAGAGAAATTCTCTGGGTATTTCACAAAGAGAATTAGCTGAGTTATGTGGTATGCCTCAATCATCTGTTGCCAGAATAGAATCGTATAAAACAACTCCAAGTATTGATACGTTGTTAAGAATAATGAAGCCACTAGGTTTAACACTGTATGTTTCTCAGATTGACAGATAATCTGATTTGCACATGGGCCTTTCTTCAGATTGCACCCCTGACAAAAACAAGGAGCAAGTTAAAGTCTTCCAGGCCAATTCAGGTTGCTCAGTAGGAGAGCAGTCAGGGTCGATCCCCTTATGCAAGAAAAAAAGTCCATTGCTGGACTTTTTGCACTAAGTATGGTGGAGAATAGGGGATTCGAACCCCTGACCCCCTGCTTGCAAAGCAGGTGCTCTCCCAACTGAGCTAATTCCCCGAAATGGTGGGCCTGATAAGACTTGAACTTGCGACCTCACCCTTATCAGGGGTGCGCTCTAACCACCTGAGCTACAGGCCCATGTTCCCGACACTTTCGTGCTTTATAATTCTACTTCAGATCGCGCCCCGTTGTCAATTAAAACTTATGAACAAAAGGACTTGAAAACTTGTCAATTAAGTAAAATGTGAACTATAATAATAATTACCCACTATGAAAAAGAATTTTTGGTATGTAATTCTTATCGTTTCAGCGCTGGTATTGTGTGGCTTTACCTTCTTTAATGATGCGGAAAAGAGCGAATTCAGCCTGGACGCTTTATATGACTACCAGAAAGAATTCAAAACGGAAGAACTGAGTGTCTGCTCAACCAATACGGCTAAGACTTATATGGATTACCGTATGACAACAGTTGTCAGTTCAGCTCAGTATCAGTTCATGAAAAATCACTGCACCGTCGATAAGAAGACCGGATTCTTATATGATGAGGAAGGTTTTATCGCAGTGGCATTAGGTTCATATTATGGCGTGATCGGTGACCGCTATTACTTCACTCTGGATTCCGGTATCGTCTTACCGGTCGTCAAAGCTGAAGAGAAAGCTGATGAAGATACGGATTACAGCGGCTGCTACCACACTATGGATGGCAGTGTCATGGAGTTCGTTATCGATTCCGATTATGCGGCTGATTATTTCGGAGCCAACGGAAACGGTTATGTCCTCGATGGAAACTACAACAACTATTCACTGTTCAACGGTTACTTTGTGAAAGTTGAAAAAGTGCTGGATGAAAAAGCAGATAAGATCGTTACCTATCAGGTCGATCCGAGTCTGCCGACAAATATCGATATCTTCAATTACGCATCTGGTTATTAAAAAGAATAACTCCATCGGAATTTCCGATGGAGTTTTAAATAATACTAATTTCCCTGATATGCCTTGCGGATGATCTCTTTCATATCGTCGACCATCGGTACACGAGGGTTGGCCGGTGAGCACTGATCTTCGTAGGCCAGGACAGCGATCTCGTCGATCTTTTCTTCGAGTTCCTTTTTATCAATACCCATGGCTTTGAGATTAGGATCAAGACCGCATTCCTTGACTAAAGCTGTTACGGCTTTGGCCAGAGATTCAACACCCTGAGCCGGAGTATCAGCTTTTAAACCAAGCAGCTGAGCGATCTCCTGATATTTCTTATCGGCACAGTAGGTATTGTATTTCGGCCAGACTGAGAGTTTGGTCGGAGTCTTGCCGTTATATCTTATAACATGCGGTAAGAATACTGCACAGGTATAGCCGTGAACGGTATGGAACTGAGCACCGACTTTATGAGCCAGTGAGTGTGTCATACCTAAGAAAGCATTGGCGAATGCCATACCGGCAATCGTTGCCGCATTGTGCATCTTTTCTCTGGCTTCCAGATCGTTCTTGCCGTCTTTGACTGCTCTAGGCAGATAATCGAAGACCAGTTTAATGGCCTTCAGGCACAGACCGTCGGTATAGTCGTTGGCCATAACGGAGACATATGCTTCGATGGCGTGGGTCAAGACATCCAGCCCGGTCATAGCGGTAGCTTTAGGCGGAAGGTTGGTCGTGAACTCCGGATCGATGATGGCGATCGTCGGAGTCAGGGAGTAATCGGTAAGCGGATATTTCTTATTGTTTGCTTTATCGGAAATGACCGCAAACGGTGTGACTTCACTTCCGGTTCCGGAAGTCGTCGGGATACAGATCAGACGGGACTTACGGCCCAGTTCCGGATATTTGAAGGCACGCTTACGGATATCCATAAACTTCTGTTTCAGATCATCGAAGTTTACTTTCGGATGTTCATAGAAGATCCACATGCCTTTGGCTGCGTCCATGACGGAACCGCCGCCTAAGGCGATGATCGCATCCGGTTTGAAGACATCCATCATTCTCGCGCCTTTTCTGACGGTTTCGATATCAGGATCCGGTTCGACATCACAGAAGAGCTGGATCTGAACTTTATTCCTTCTGAGATTGAGCTGTTCGGTGATCTTGCTGAGATAACCGAGCTCGACCATGGAGGTATCGGTTACCAAAAAGACTTTATTCAGGTCCTTGCAGGACTGCAGATACTGAATGGAATTTCTTTCAAAATATATTTTCTGAGGTACTTTGAACCACTGCACGGTATTTCTCCTTTTTCCTACTTTCTTGATATTAAGCAGATTTACTGCCGAAACATTTCCACCGATCGAGTTATGACCGTAGGAACCGCAACCTAAGGTTAATGACGGCAGGAAGGAGTTATAGACATTTCCGATACCGCCGAAGGTTGCCGGAGAATTCCAGATGATACGCATAGCCAGGATCTTATCACCGAAGCGGTCTGCCAGTTCCTGGTTCTTGCAATGGATGGCAGCACTGTGGCCGAGACCGTTGAATCTGACCATCTGATCTGCCAGTTCAAATCCTTCTTCTTCATCTTTTGCTTTATAGAAAGCCAGAACCGGAGAAAGCTTTTCTCTGGACAGCGGTTCACCTGGCCCGACTTCTTTGCACTGTACACCGATGATCGATGTATCGGCCGGAATAGTGATACCGGCCTGTTCGGCTATCCACTGCGGAGATCTTCCGGCGATATCACCGTTGAGTCTCGCGTTTTCGCAGCCTTTATCTTCACTGCTGTATCCGAACATGAATCGGGAGAGTTTATTCTTTTCTTCTTTAGTTACGAAATAAACCTTGAAACGTTTAAAGGTATCGATCGCTTCTTTGTATATTTCCTGATCGATGATGACAGCCTGTTCGCTGGCACAGATCATACCGTTATCGAAAGACTTGGATATGACGATGTCGTTGACAGCCTGTTCGACGTTGCATGATTTATGCATATATGCCGGAACATTTCCCGCACCGACGCCCATTGCCGGTTTGCCGCAGCTGTAGGCAGCCTTGACCATCGCGTTGCCGCCGGTTGCCAGAATCGTCGCAACACCCGGATGATTCATCAGGGTCGAAGTCGCATCCATTGAAGGATGTTCGATCCACTGAATGCAGTTTTTTGGTGCTCCGGCTTTTTCGGCTGTTTCTTTCATGATCATCGCAGCAGCCTTGGATGATTTCTGAGCATTCGGATGGAAGGCAAAAATAATCGGGTTTCTGGTCTTGAGACAGATCAGAGATTTAAACAGAACCGTTGAAGTCGGATTGGTTACCGGTGTGATACCGCAGATGACACCGACCGGTTCGGCAATCTCTGTAATACCGGTAACGGGATCTTCGGATATAACTCCGACAGTCTTCAGATGACGCATATTGTTTACGACATATTCGCACGCAAACAGGTTCTTGGTTGCCTTGTCCTCAAAGACACCGCGCTTTGTTTCATCGACAGCTTTTCTTGCCAGAATGCCGTGGTTATCAAGTCCGGCTACTGAACACTTGGCGACAATATAGTCGATCTTTTCCTGATCAAATGTAGAAAACTCGTCCAGAGCTTTCTGGGCATTGCTGACCAGGCTGTCGATTTCTTTCAGAATCTTCTTATCAACTTTCTTTTCTTCCATAAGAAAACACCTCTTTACTAATCTATTGTAATCCAAGCGCAACATACATAACAGTAAAACGGATATTATATAATGGACTTATGGCGGAAATAAGACACACCGTTTACGAGGATTTAGACAGAATCGCTGAGATTTTTGATAGTGCCCGTAAAAGGATGAAAGAAGCCGGTAACCCCGATCAGTGGCGGGATGATCGCCCTTCGATGGATAAGATCGAGAAGGATATCGAAGACGACAATTCATATGTAGTGGTTGAAAACGATAAAGTCGTTGCGACTTTTGCCTTTGTGCCGGGTGTAGAAGAAACCTATCTTGAGATCGACGGAGCCTGGCTGGATGATGAACCTTACGGAACGATTCATCGCATTGCCTCAGACGGATCTATAAAAGGTATTTTTGATCTGGTCATGGATTTTGCGGAAGGTTTCGGTATTGATATCAGGATCGATACGCATAAGGATAATACGGCAATGCGGCATCTGATCGAGAAACACGGTTTTGTGTATTGCGGCATCATCATCGTCGATGATCTGACACCGCGTCTGGCTTTCCAGAAAAAGAAGAAGATCAGACAGAAAATCTTGGCAATTGTCGGACCGACCGCTGTCGGAAAGACTGCATTCGGAATAAGGTGTGCTTCGCAGTTTAACGGTGAAATAATATCCGGTGATTCGATTCAGATATACAGAGGTCTTGATATCGGTTCGGCCAAACCGGACAGCGAAGAACTATCACAGGCTGTTCATCATCTGATCGACATTAAAGATCCTGATGATCATTACAGTGTCAAGGAGTTCCAGGAACTGTGCAGAGAAAAGATAAACGAAATCAGTGAAAAAGGGAAACTGCCGATCATTGTTGGAGGAACCGGATTATATATCAAAGCTGCTCTGTACGACTATAAGTTTTTTGAAGAAGAAACGAAAGATGAACAGTATGAAGATCTCAGTAACGAAGAACTTTATCAGCTTCTGGAAACAAAGGATCCCAAGGCTTTGGAAAAGATCCATGTGAATAACCGTAAAAGACTGATCAGAGCTCTGAATATCTATGAGAAACACAATAAAGGTATTTCTGAAATCAAAGATGAGCAGGAACATAAACCGATCTATGACTGTCTGATTATCGGCCTGACGGCTGAAAGGCAGATCCTTTTTGAAAGAATCAATGAGAGAGTAGACAGGATGATCGAAAACGGTCTGATCGAAGAGATCGAAGGTTTATTGAATAAAGGAATCAGTTTTTCCGATCAGTCTATGCAGGGTATCGGCTATAAGGAGTTCAAAGCATATTTCGATAAAGATAAGAGTCTTGAGGAATGTATTGAGGATGTGAAGATCAATTCCCGGCATTTTGCGAAAAGACAGTATACCTTCTTCAATAATCAGCTCGATGTGAAGTGGTACGATGATAAGGATAAGGCTATCCAAGAGGTAAGAGAATGGTTGATCTGAGCAGGATGGAATATCTGGTAGGAAAAGAAGCACTGGACAGATTTAGAGAGAAAAGCGTACTGGTCTGCGGTGTCGGCGGCGTCGGCTCTTTTGTGGCTGAAGCTTTATGCCGCAGCGGATTGGGTCAGATTACTTTACTTGATTATGATAAGGTAGAACCTTCCAATCTCAACCGTCAGCTGATGACAACCAAAGATAATATCGGAATGGTTAAAACTGAAGCCTTAAAGAAAAGACTGGAAGAAGTGAGCGATACGAAGGTCGAAACGAAAAACACTTTCATTGATGAAAATTTCTCGTTGGATAAGAAATACGACTATGTCATAGACTGTATCGACACTCTGACATCCAAATTCATTCTGGTCAAATATTGTCATGAACACAATCTCCCGGTTATTTCTTCATTAGGTTCAGCCAGAAGACTCAAACCGGAAAAGATAACCTTGACGACACTGGATAAGACCAGAAACGATCCGTTGGCCAAAGCCTTCAGAAATCTTGTTAAAAAAGAAAATTACCGCAAGAAGATCGAAGTTGTCTATGTTGATACACCGGCGATCAGAAGCACTGTCGTCAAGGAAGGTAAGACCAATAAAGAAAAATACCCGCTGGGATCCGGCATCTTTGTGGTGGGCAGCGTGGGTTTATATATAGCATCGATTGTCTTTGAAAGACTGATAAAGGAGTGACTATGAAATTTAGTGAATTTAAATATGAAAGACTTTCCTATGAAGATCTGAAGAAAGAGTATGAGGAAAAACTCTCAGCTCTTAAACAAAGTACGGATGAGGAATCATTCATGAAGGCTTTTGATGAGATCAATGCCTTCAGAGGACATGTCTCATCCATGCAGACGCTGTGTTCGATCAGACACACGATCAATACGGCTGATGAATTCTATGATAAAGAAAATGCGTATTGGGATCAGACGATGCCATTAATGCAGGTCTATGAAGTTGAACTGGCCAAGTTCATGTTAAGCAATCCTTATCGTGAGAAGCTGGATATTCCGGAATCATATTATCTGACCCTGGAGAATACCTTGAAGTCATTCTCACCGGAAATCATTACGGATCTGCAGGAAGAGAACCGTCTTTCTACCGAATACGGAAAACTCAAATCTTCAGCAAAAATCGAATTTGACGGTCAGATCTATAATCTGGCATCCATTACCCCGTTAATGAATGATGATGACCGTGATATAAGAAAAAGAGCGACCATCGCTTATACCCGTTTCTTTGAAGAAAACGAAGAGAAGTTCGATGAGATCTATGATTCGTTAGTGAAAGTAAGAGACCGCATGGCTAAGAAACTGGGCTATGAGAACTATACTCCGTTAGGATATATCAGGATGAACCGTCTTGACTACAATGAAGAGATGGTCAGAAACTACCGCAATCAGGTCATTGAAGATATCGTTCCGTTAACAGTTGAACTCAGAGAAAAACAGGCAAAGAGGATCGGTGTCGATAAACTTGAATCCTATGATCTGTCCTATAACTTCAAAACCGGTAATCCTAAACCGCATGGCAGTCTGGATGAACTAGTTCAAGCAGCTTTACAGATGTATACCGAAATGTCACCGGAGACCGCTGAGTTTTTTAAGATGATGGTCGATGGTGAACTCTTTGATCTGCCGACCCGTCCGAACAAGGAAATGGGTGGATACTGTACCGGTATCTATGACTACAAGGTTCCGTTTATCTTTGCGAATACAAACGGTACTTCGGGCGATGTGGATGTACTGACCCATGAAGCAGGACATGCCTTCCAGGCTTTCTGCTCTATAAGTAAAATCAGAATTCCGGATCTTTGCGTTCCGACTATGGAATCAGCGGAAATCGATTCAATGTCCATGGAATTCTTTGCGCATCCTTGGAGTCATCTCTTCTTCAAGGAAGAAGCGGAGAAGTACCATTACTTCCATATTTCCGAAGCTCTTAAGTTCTTGCCTTACGGCTGTCTGGTCGATCATTTCCAGCACGAAGTCTACAACAATCCGGATATGACACCGGCTGAAAGAAAAGCCTGCTGGAGAAGACTGGAAAAAGTCTATAAACCGGATGTGGAATATGATGGTTTCCCATTACTGGAAAGAGGAGGATTCTTCTACCGTCAGGGTCATATCTTCCAGTCACCTTTCTATTACATTGATTACACATTGGCTCAGATCTGTGCACTGCAGTTCTTTGTCAGGACTCTGAACAAAGACGAGAACGCCTGGAAAGACTATGTCCATATCTGCGGATTAGGCGGAACCAAGACTTTCACTAAGATCGTCGAAGATGCGCATCTGAAGGTTCCTTTTGAGGACGGCTGTCTCAAGGAAGTTTCAGTCCGAATGAAGGAAGAGTTAGATAAGATCGATGATTCGAAGTTCTGATTATAATTAATTTGAGGAAACAGCGATGAAAAATATTGCGAAAATAACAAATCTGAATAACAGAGAAATCGAATTTGAAGATGGCGTAAAGATCGAAGATCTGCTTAAACAGGTTAAGGACGAACTTCCTTATCCGATCTATCTGGCCAAACTGGATAACGCCTATCGTGCCTTGACCCATATCACCGAACACAGCTGCAACATCGAATTCCTCGATCTTCGCAATCAGGAAGCCTGGCTGGTCTATCAGAACTCTCTGATCCTGATCTTTATCAAGGCTGTTCATGATGTGCTGGGCAAGAAGGTGCTGGTAACTGTAAATAACGCTCTCAATAAAGGTCTTTTTATCACATCCAACCATAAGTTCTCCAATGATGATGTAGCAGTGGTATTAAAGAGAATGAGAGAGATCGTCGATGCGGATCTGCCTATCATCAAGGAACACCTGACCAAGGAAGGTGCCAGAAAACTGGCCCGTAAACAGAAACTTACCGAAGCCGGTAAGCTTCTTGAAAGCATCACCAATATCGATGATATCGAAATCTATTCCCTGGATGATGAATTACAGATCTTCTATAACCTGCTTGTACCATCGACCGGTTATGTGCAGCTTTTTGATCTGTATATCTACCGTAACGGATTGATCCTAAAATATCCGCATCCGAACAATCCTAACGAGATCCCTCCATATGAGGAACAGGAGATGATGTATAATGCCTTTTCCGAAGCGACCAAATGGGGTCAGCTGATGAATGTTAACTTCGTGTGTGACCTCAACGAAAGGATCATCAACGACAATGTTACGGATATGATCCTGATGCAGGAAGCACTGCATGAAAAAACGATCAGTAATATCGCCGACATGATCAAAGAGAAACATGCCCGAGTTGTGCTGATTTGCGGACCGAGTTCTTCGGGCAAGACGACTTTTGCGAAACGTCTGTGTATTCAGTTGCATGTCAACGGCTTTAAGACTTTGTACATGGGCACTGATGACTACTACAAGGAATATGATGAGAGAGTCTATGATGAAAACGGTGAAGTCGATCTCGAAAGCATCAGGGCCATCGATACCGATCTGTTTATGAAACACATCAGTGAATTGCTTGAAGGCAAGGAAGTAGACCTGCCGCGTTATGATTTTTCAATTCCGGGCAAGGTCTTCGGTGAAAGACTCACCAAGATCGAAAAGAATCAGCTGATCGTCATCGAAGGTATCCATGCGATGAACGATGAAATGACCGCCAATATTCCGGATGAAGATAAGTTCAAGATCTATATCTCACCATTTACTCCGATCTCCATCGACCATCACAACCGTATCTCAACGACTGATGCGCGTATGCTCAGAAGACTGGTCAGAGACTACAAGTTCAGAAGCTCTCCAGCTCAGCGTACGATCAACATGTGGCCGAAGGTCAGAACCTCGGAAGACGCGAATATCTTCCCGTATAGTTCCAAGGCTGATGTCTTCTTCAATTCCAACTGTATCTATGAGTATGCCGTACTGAAGAAGTATGCGGAACCATTATTAAAACGTATTCGACGTGATGAACCGGAATATGGCGAAGCCCAGAGAATGCTGAACTTCCTTAAATATTTCGATCCAATCTATGATGAAGAAGCAATCCCGAATAATTCGATCATCAGAGAATTCATCGGCGGATCGGTAGTCCTTAAATAATATGAAAAGCCCTCACGGGCTTTTTACTTTATATGACTTTTGATTACTTCGAAGGTCTCATCGGAAATGACATGTTCGATCCGGCAGGCATCTTCTTCGGCCGTTTCGGGAGAAACACCGATCTTGATGAAACCGGCCGTCAGGATCTTATGACGTTCATAGATCTTTTCCGCGATCTTTTTCCCTTTTTCTTTTAAGGTAATATAACCGTTCTCATCAATGTCGATATAACCGTCATTCTTCAGGTTCTTCATAGCTCTGGATACGGACGGTTTGGAAAAATTCATCTTCTTGCAGATATCGATAGAACGCACATTTTCCATCTCCTGAGACAGGACATGGATGGTTTCCAGATACATTTCCGCTGATTCGAATATGTTCATACATTAATAATATAATCTCAATAAATCATTGACAAGTTAGCAATAACTAACTAGAATGATTATAGAGTTAGCACTAGCTAACTATGGAGGGCTTATGATACCACTTACTTATGCAGACATTAATGAACAGAATGTGATCGGCAAGATCAGCGGAAAACAGGAAATCAGAAAACATCTCGAGGATATGGGCTTTGTAACAGGTTCGATCGTTACGGTTGTTTCTTCGATCAACGGCAATCTGATCGTCAATGTCAAAGATACGAAAGTGGCGATCGATAAAGAGCTGGCCGCCAGAATCCTTATTCAGTAAAAGGGGGAAGAAGATGAAAACATTAAAAGAAGTAGAAATCGGAAAGACGTGTACCGTGAAGAAACTTCATGGTGAAGGTGCAGTTAAACGCCGCATTATGGACATGGGCGTAACTAAAGGGGTAGAGATCTATGTCCGTAAAGTCGCACCATTAGGGGATCCGCTTGAAGTAACGGTCCGCGGTTATGAACTTTCAATCAGAAAAGCTGATGCGGCAATGATCGAAGTCGAATAGGGGGTATAAAGATGAGTTACAGAATAGCATTAGCCGGTAATCCAAACAGCGGAAAGACAACGCTGTTCAATGCACTTACCGGATCAAATCAGTATGTCGGAAACTGGCCGGGTGTAACGGTTGAAAAAAAAGAAGGAAAACTCAAAGGTTATGAAGACGTGACGATCACTGACCTTCCGGGTATCTATTCGCTTTCGCCTTATACACTGGAAGAAGTCGTTGCCAGAGAATATCTGATTCAGGAAAGACCAGATGCGATCCTGAATATCGTCGATGGAACAAACCTGGAAAGAAACCTTTATCTGACCACGCAGCTGACTGAACTGGGCATTCCGGTTGTTGTGGCAATAAATATGATGGACATCGTTGAGAAAAACGGTGATACGATCGATCTTGATGTCCTGTCAAAAGAAATGGGTGTGAAGTTTGTTTCCATCAGTGCTTTGAAAGGTACGAATATTGATGAAGCTGCCAAAGCAGCAGTCGAGGCAGCTAAAAACGGCAGAACCATTCCTTTACATACTTTCAGCGGATCTGTCGAACATGCTCTGGCACATATCGAAGAAGCAACCGTTCATTCACTCAGTGAAGATCAGCAGCGCTGGTATGCGATCAAACTGTTTGAAAGAGATGCCAAGGTCATGGAGACTCTGAAACTTGATCAGAAGACACTTGAGCATATCAATAAAGATATCGAAATGGTAGAAAAGGAAATGGATGATGATGCGGAAAGTATCATTACCAATGAAAGATATATCTATATCGGAAACCTGTTGAAAGGCATCTACCGCAAGAAAGCATCCGGTCAGATGAATATCTCTGATAAGATCGACAGAATCGTAACCAACAGAATTCTCGGTTTACCGATCTTCTTTGCGATCATGTTCGGAGTTTACTGGCTGGCAATGGGACCTTTCGGTTCCTTCCTGACCGACTGGACAAACGATGTATTCGGCGGCTGGCTGACAGATGGTGCAGCTTCCATCATGGAAAGCATGAATGTTGCACCTTGGCTGGTATCGCTTGTATCTGACGGTATTGTCGGCGGCGTCGGTGCGGTTCTGGGCTTTGTACCGCAGATGCTTGTATTGTTCTTCCTATTATGTATTCTGGAAGATGTAGGATATATGGCTCGTGTGGCCTTTGTCATGGACAGAATCTTCCGTAAGTTTGGATTATCCGGTAAATCATTCATTCCGATGCTGATCGGCTCGGGCTGCGGAGTTCCGGCTGTCATGGCAACCAGAACGATCGAAAATGAACGTGACCGCCGAATGACGATTATGACGACCTGCTTTATTCCTTGCGGTGCCAAACTGCCGATCATTGCACTGATTGCCGGTGCGATCTTCAATAAAGCCTGGTGGGTATCAGCTTCGGCTTACTTCATAGGTGTCGCGGCGATTATCATTTCCGGTATCATCTTAAAGAAAACAAAACTCTTTGCAGGTGAACCTGCTCCGTTCGTCATGGAACTTCCGGCTTACCATGTACCTTCCTTAAGCAACGTCTTAAGAGGAACCTGGGAAAGAGGCTGGAGCTTCATCAAACGTGCCGGTACGGTCATCGTCTTATCTTCAGTCGTTATCTGGTGTCTGAATTCTCTGTCCTTTGAAGGTGGCTTACATTATCTGGGAGAAGATGGCGAAGGAGCAAGTATTCTGGAGAATATCGGCAGTCTCTTTGCCTGGATCTTTGCACCTTTAGGTTTCGGTACCTGGCAGGCAACTGTTGCTACCTTCTTAGGCCTGGTAGCCAAGGAAGATGTCGTCGGTACGATCGGTACACTTATTTCCATGGAAGATTTACCGGATCTCGTTGAAGAAGGTGAAGATATCATGGGTGTCCTTAATGTCTTCTTTAACGGTTCCTCTGTAGCAGCTTATGCCTTCATGGTATTCAATCTGCTTTGTGCACCGTGTTTTGCAGCCATGGGTGCCATCAAACGTGAAATGAACAACGCCAAATGGACAGTAATCGCCATCGGTTACATGTGTGTATTCGCCTATGCCGTAGCTCTATGTATCTATCAGTTTGGTTCAGCCTTCAACGGCGAAATTCATTATGTCGGTCTGATAGCTGCAAGTGCAGTTATTGTCTATGCGGTATACATGCTGTTTAAACCGTACAAGGAAGCAGAAGTTCTGACAAAAGAAGTAAAAATCAATTAGGAGGTTCTTTATGGACTGGTTACAAGCGAATCTCAGCAATATCATCGTTATATCAGCTGTTGGCGCAATATTGTATTTATGTATCAGAACACTGCTGAATGATAAGAAAAAAGGCAAACCATCATGCGCATGCGGCGGAAACTGTTCTTCCTGTGCAATGTGCTGTCATGCGCTTGATCTGAGGAAAATTGCCGGACAAAGGGAGTAGAAATACTCCCTTTATGCTGGATAAAGATGAAAAATAGTACTAAACAGTACAATTTCTCAGATTATTACATGAAAATAATGTTAAAATGAAGTTTGGCGTACCTGTATAAGCAGTACAACAGATACATCAATTGCAGCAAAAACGAAAAAACGCTTTTATAGTGTTTTTCTTGGAGGCGGAAAAGAAGATGAAACTGACAGGAAATCAGATTAAGTATTTGATCGCAATTAAGAAAATCAGTGACAACAAGCACGTGGTCAGAAGTGTTGATGTTGCCCGGGATCTGCATTATTCAAGAGCCAGTGTCCATAAGATGCTGGAATCACTGAAAGATCTCAAGCTTATTACGCAGGAATACTACGGATCACTTAAGCTTACTTCAAGTGGAAGCAAGATGGCTAGAGAGTGTCTGGAGAAGTATGCCATGCTTGAAGAAGCACTGAAACCGGTTCTGGAGATTCCGGAAGACTACAATATCGGTATCTGCAATCTCATTGAACTGATGTAGAAAGTTGCGTACAGGCGATTAGGGAAATAATACGCTTTTTAAATGCGTCGATCTTTGATCGATGTTTTTTTGTATGATAGAAATGAAGAACAGATATGAATAAGTCTGAGAAACTTTGGACACTGTTTAAAACAACTTTTCTGATCAGCATGACTGCCAATTCCGGTTATGCGATTTTAAGTGTCATGAAAAACAGTTTCGTCAGTAAAGAAAAATGGTTTAGTGAAGAGGAAATGAACGACTATATTGCCCTGGCTCAAAGTACTCCCGGTCCGATTGCGGTCAATATCTCCATGGTGATCGGCTATCAGATCGCAGGATTATGGGGGTCATTTGCTGCCGTATCAGGATGCATACTTCCACCTATGCTGGTGATGATCCTGGTAACTTTCTTCTATAACCGGATCATTCAGAACATTTATGTCGCTTACTTCATGAAAGGCATGGCATATGGCGTGGTGGCGATGCTGCTGGATGTACTGATCGGACTGTTTATCAATGTCACAAAGAAAGAAAAGATCTATCCGCTGATCCTGATCGTTCTTTCCTTTATTTATATCAGAGTAATACAGGGATCTGTTTTCTATCTGGCTCTGGGCTGTGTTATGACTGCCTTAGCTAAAACCTTTCTGCTGGGAAAGAAGGTAAAAGAAAAATGTTGATAGAGATAATCCTTTCTTTCATAAAGATCGGTTCACTGGCTTTCGGTGGAGCTTATGCCGCCATACCGCTCGTGGAGAAGGAAATTGTAGAAGTCAGAGGATGGATGACTTATGCAGAATTTTCTGATCTGCTGGCACTGGATGAACTGACACCCGGTCCGATACTGATAAACAGTGCAACTTTTGTCGGAATGAAACTGCATGGTATCAGCGGAGCGATTGCGGCTACGATCGGATGTATCATACCTTCCTGCATCATTTCCCTGATCTTAATAAGCATCTACAGAAAATATAAGAAAATCTCTTTTATGGAAAGCATTATGAATGCCTTAAAGTGTATGGCCATCGCTTTGATCTTTTCGACATTTCTGAGGATCTTATTAGGCACATTATCCGAAGGCATTTTGCTTTATCGGAATGTTAATGTTCTGGCTCTGTTTACGATTCCGCTTGCTTTCTTTGCGTTAAGAAAATACAAGATAAATCCGCTTTATGTAATTCTGGGATGCGGTTTACTGAATATGCTTGTGGCAATGTTTTATCGCTGAAAGGTATAATTTATTTAGAGGTGCATATAAATGAAAGAATATGAATTCAAAGATCTTAATGGCAATGTTTTAATCAAGGGAGAACTTCCCGATGGTTTCAAGACTCAGGCCTTCATGGAAGTAAAACAGTATCCGAAGAACCAGACTGTGTATGTCAAAGCTACAGCTGAAAAAGAAGGATGTACGATCGTCTACGAAACAGGCAAAGGTTACATTTATACCAAACAGGCGATACGCAATGCGTTTGGAGTCGCTCAGCCGCAGCCGCAACTAGGCACACAGAATGAATCGGGATATTATTATGCTCAGCCCGTTTCCATCAAGGACGAGCTGGATGGGTTTGCTTCAGCGTTGTTAAACAAGAAAGTTGAAGGAAAGGATTACTACAATCTTTCCGAAAAGGCGGAAAAGAAGGCACGTGAAATCTTTGATAAAGAAATAAACGATGCTATTAAAGAATTTCAGATCGGGCTTTCGATCTCGCCGATGCAGATAGCTGATATCTTCCGTAATTATCTTTTAGATGGCGGTCTGGGTGTTTATGAAGACGGCAAGAAGATCCTGGCAGTCTTCATGTACCGGTTCGGTACCGAAGTGGATATCGTACCGGGCAACGGTATCAGTGAAAACATCACCGGAGAACCGTTCGGCTATGCACAGATCACACCTGGTGCATTAACATCAAGCGCTTCCTGGGGATATCCTTATGTAGTCTACATGATCAGTGATAAAAAAGAAGATCTTGAAGCTATATTCAGTTTTGCTGAAAGCGTTGAAGTTTCGGAGCAGATGAAGAAATACGCAGAGCAGATCAGAGAAAATGTCAGAAATTTCCAGATCCAGCAAGCTCAGATGTATACCATGCAGACACAGCAGATGATCAATGCTTCCTGGGCTCAGCATCAGCAGGCCTGGGCTGCTTCGGATCGTCTGAGCAGACAGCTCTCTCAGGATATGGATGAATGGCGGGCTGGTCAGGCTCAGCTGAGAGCGCAATCCGATGCAAGATTTACACCTTCATATACACAGGGCGAAACCATGGATGACCGCATTCAGCGGATGAGACATGAATCGATAATGGGTGTTGAAACTTACGAAAGAAACGACGGTTCGACAGTGGAATATTCCAACTATGCCGACCGTGTCTTTGAAAACAATCTCGATAATACCACGCATTTTGGAACGCATCATTATTTTGATGACTATGTACCGGAAGGCTGGCATGAGATGAAGAAAAAGTAAGAATCAAACAAAAGATTGCCTGGGATAAAACCCGGGCAATCTTGTTATATAATATAGTCTAAGGATAAAAAAATGATTAAGAACGGCTTTGAAAAATTGAATGGTGATAACTGGCTGGCTAAGGAAATCGAGAGAGAAAACCGTGTTTCAGCCTGGGATTTTGATGAGGGCAAGAATCTGCGTAATGAACACGCTCAGGATTGCGATGCAAAGGGCTTGAGACTGGCGCATGAAGAAAACTGCGAGGCCAGAGAAGTTGCTGATGAGCATAGCGCAATTCACAGCGGCAGAAAAACCCCGAATGACAACAAGATCTCAATATGGTTTGTGATCGATACGATCTTCCTGGTCCTGATCATGATGCTCAATCTGGGAACACGGACACGTTTCTATTATCCGACGCTCGTGCTGTTTCTGGGACTGAATCCGGGTATCTTTATCTGGATCCTCTTATTTAAACGTATGCCGCCGTCCTGGTATCTGATCCTCTTGCTGATTATCACACTGTTATTAGAGTATTACGGTCTATTTTTGTACCGTTACAGATTAATGTATTTTTAAGGAGGTTTTGAAAATGAATTTTGTATTATTTGCTATTTTGATTCTTCTGCTGTTTGTGGTTCTGACAGTTGCACTGTCATGTCTGTGCGTCGTACCGCAGGGAAATGCCTGGGTCGTTGAAAGACTGGGCAAGTATTCTGCAACCTGGCAGGCCGGTCTGCATCTTAAACAGCCGATTCTGGAAAGAATTGCCAGAAAGATCTCTTTAAAGGAACAGGTTGCCGACTTCGAACCGCAGTCCGTTATCACTAAGGATAACGTTACGATGAATGTCGACTCTGTCGTTTACTTCCAGGTCATCGATCCTAAGGCTCTGACCTATGGTGTCGAAAGACCGATCGCGGCAATCGAAAATCTCTGTGCCACGACTTTAAGAAACATTATCGGTTCCATGACTCTTGATGAAACACTGACTTCCCGTGAGAAGATCAACAATGAGACTATCAAGGTTCTTGATGAAGCTACCAATAAATGGGGTATCGATATTACCCGTGTCGAGGTTCAGAATATCACTCCGCCTAAATCCATTCAGGAAGCAATGGAGAAGCAGATGAAGGCTGAACGTGAAAAGAGAGCTGTCATCCTGACTGCCGAAGGTGAAAAGCAGTCTGCTATCACCAGAGCTGAAGGTGAAAAGGAATCCGCTATCTTAAGAGCTGATGCGGTCAGAGAAGAAAGAATCAGAACCGCTCAGGGTGAAGCGGAAGCCATCAGAGCCGTTGCGGAAGCTCAGGCCAAGGCCATTGAAATGGTCAATGAAGCCAAGCCTTCCAAGGAATATCTCTCCATCAGAAGCATGGAAGCAGCCGAGAAGATGGCAAACGGTCAGTCAACCAAGATCATCGTTCCTTCCAATCTGCAGGATGTGACGACACTGGCGACTGTCTTCAAAGAAAGCAAGTAAAAATCAGAAAACATATCAGAAGGGAATATTCTCCGATGATATGTTTTTCTTATGCTTTAAAGAGAATAAATATTGAACTTTATAAAGGAAAAATATAGAATAATATTGTTCATATCTGAACTATTTATCCGGAGGTAAAGTGATACCGTTAATCGAAAATGTTTATGCCAGTAAAGGCCTGTATCAGAAACTGCTGGGTCCCATATGCAAGAAGTATGATCTGACAGATTCCCAGATCATTATTCTGCAATATCTGGCCGATCCCAATCCGGTCGATACGGCTACAAAGATCGTAAAAGCCCAGAGATTAAAGAAATCGGTCGTTTCGATGTCGATCGATGATCTGGAGAAGAAAGGTTTCATCAGTTCCTACTATCAGGAAGGTGACCGCAAGACCAAACATCTCAAGGTCAATGATACGGCCAAGCCTGTCATCAAAGATGCCCGTAAGATCCAGGATGACTGTTATGAGCTTCTTACAGACGGCTTTGATGAGGAAGATCGAAGCAGGCTTAACCGTTATATGAAGAAGATCAACAGAAATATCAGCAGGTACGGAAAATGAATCTCAGGATATATCTGATTACGGCGCTGATCGCATTAGTATTAAGCGGTTTTACATTTTTTATCGATTATCGGATCGCCTTGGGAATTATCTTATCGGCAGGTTATTCGTTAGTGAATATGCTGATGCTGTCGGGAAGTATGAAGGTGATGATGGCAGATAAGGAATCCGGAGCTAACTATTCTGCTCTGATTGCCGGAAATATAGTTAGATTTGGATTACTTCTGGTGGTAATATATATAGCGGTGAAAAATCCCGGACTGTTCAATATGTACGGGGTGGCAGCCGGATTTATACTGTTTATGATCGCGCTGATCATAGACGCTTTAAGTAGAAGAAAGGGGTGAGTGATATAAAGATCCAGTCAACGGTTTATTCGATCATTATCATTACGGTTTTTATGGCACTGTTACTGGTCTATATCAACCGTAAACTTGTGAAATTCGATCCCTTGAGTCAGCCGAAAGGTGTGGTCTTACTGATGATCATGCTGACGGAGACGATCGATGGGATGGTCAGGGACAAGACAAATGATGAGGTGGCAAAGTATCTGACACCATACATCATGACGGTAGCGACCTATATCTTTCTGAGTAATATCGCCGGACTGTTCTCGCTTGAGACTCCGACATCGAACTATTCGGTAACGCTGACCTTAGGTGCCCTCACAGTCATTCTGATCGAAGTTTACTCATTCAAGGCCAGAGGCGCCAAAGGTTATATCAAGAGCTGGTTTGAACCGATGCCGCCGTTTGTGATCCTGAATGTCTTGAGCAAGTTCTCGACCTTGCTGTCATTATCTCTACGTCTGTTCGGTAATATCCTGTCAGGTGGTATCCTGATGTCGGTTATCTACCAGATGCTGGGGTCGGTATCAAAACTGATCCCGTTCATGGGACAGTTCAACATCATGGGCGTATTAGTCGCCCCGGTTCTGCATTTCTACTTCGACCTGTTCTCGGGAGTCATGCAGGCATTTATCTTTATAACCTTATCCATTTCATTTATAGCGAAGGAATTACCTGAAAAATAGGAGGAAAAATATATGGAAAAAGCATTAATGGCGTTTGCGGCAGCATTATGTGTATTGGGTGGCTGTGTAACGGGTATCATGGAAGGCAAGGTAGCCGTCAAGGCTGTCGAGTCAATCGGAAAGAACCCTGATGCCGCTGACAAGATCCAGTCAATGGCCATCATCGGTGCCGCCATTTCGGAGACCTGTGCCATTTACTGTCTCTTGGTTGCTTTCCTTATCATCTTCATCTTAGGAGCATAGTTATATGCAGATAGTTGATATTCTTGAACTTCTTGTTCCTAATGTCTGGACGGCGATCACGCAATTGTGTGCCACAGCGGTACTGTTTTTCCTTATGTACAAGCTGGCCTACAAACCTGTCCGGAACATTCTGGATGAAAGAAGCAGGTATGAACAGTCTAAACTTACAGAAGTAGAAGCACTCAAGGAAGAAAACGAAAAGCTCAATCTCGAGGCCAAGGAAACGATTGCCCAGGCTAATAAATCAGCTGAAGCAATTGTCAGAAAAGCCAGAGAAGAAGGTAACAGCGTCAAGAACGAACTGATCGAGCAGGGCCGTCAGCAGTCGGCTCAGATGATGGAAAATGCACAGAGAGATCTCGAACTCCAGCGCAGCAAGATGCTGAAGGAAGTTCACAGCGAGATCGTCGATGCGGCGATCACCGCTGCCGAGAAGGTTCTTGAAAGCAAGATCGATTCTCAGAGTGAGAAACAGAGTATCGATTCTTTTGTTAAGGAAGTAATAAATAAATGAGTTTCAATATCTCCATTTATGCCGGAAACCTGATGGAGCTGGTCAGCCAGGAAGATCTCATCGATACCTGTTACAGGGATCTTAAAGATATCAATAATGCCCTGAACCGTGATGAGGAACTTCTGAAGTATATTACTTCGGCTGAATACACTTCTTCACAGAAAAAGAAGAAACTTCAGGAAGTTTTCGCCAATGAGCTTGATGAGACCGTTTTATACGGTCTGTTTCTGGTTATCGAATCCATGCCGCGCAAGCACATGGAATATGAACTCATCCATGCATTTCTGGCGTACTATTACCGTTCCAGAGGTATCGAATTCGGCTGTGCCTATTCTGCCCGTGAGATCGATAAAAGAGATCTGATGACGCTGGAAGCGGCCTTCTCTCAGAAACTCAGCCGGACGATCAGACTTGAAAACAAGATCGATAAGAAACTGATCGGCGGTGTGAAAGTCGTCATCAACGGATCGGTGTGGGACGGCACCTACAAGTCCCGCATGGATGAACTGAAGGATACCTTATTAAATAAAGAAATAGAAACAGATAATGCGGATCTGGGTCTCGATCTTAATAAGGAAATAGCGAATTTCAATCTCACGCAGATCAAGACCGAATCCGAACTTACGACCGGTCAGGTTACCAGTGTTGCCGATGGCGTCGCAAACATCAGTGGCATCTATAACGCGATGGCCGGTGAAATCCTCAATGTCGGCGGGACCAAGGCCATGGTCATGGACCTGGAAGAAAACAATATCGCCGCCGTCCTTTTAGGCAACGACAAAGACATCGTCAAGGGTACGGAAGTATCCTCTACCGGCAAGGTTATCGAAGTACCGGTAGGTGATGAACTGTTGGGCCGTGTCGTAGATGCCTTAGGCAGACCGATCGATGGCAAGGGTGTCATCAAGACAGCCCACACCAGACAGATCGAAGTAAGTGCTCCTGGCATCATCGATCGAAGCCCGGTCAATGAACCATTACAGACCGGTATCAAGATCATCGACTCGATGATTCCGATCGGCAAGGGTCAGCGTGAGCTGATCATCGGTGACCGTCAGACGGGTAAGACCGCTCTGGCGATCGATACGATCATCAATCAGAAGGGCCGTAACGTCAAATGTATCTATGTGGCTATCGGTCAGAAGAACTCGACGGTTGCCCAGATCATTGAGAAACTGAATAACTACGGTTCCATGGCTTATACGACAGTCGTTGTCGCGGGAGCCAGTGAACTCGCATCCTTACAGTATATTGCGCCGTATTCCGGCTGCAGTATCGGTGAATACTGGATGAATAAAGGTGAAGATGTGCTGATCGTCTATGATGACCTCAGTAAACATGCGGTAGCCTACCGTACACTTTCATTGCTGCTTAGAAGGCCTCCAGGAAGAGAAGCTTATCCTGGTGATGTCTTCTATCTGCATTCCCGTCTGCTGGAGAGATCAGGAAAACTTTCCGAAAGACTGGGCAAGGGAAGCTTAACGGCTTTACCGATCATTGAAACCCAGGCCGGTGATATTTCGGCATATATTCCGACCAATGTCATTTCGATTACCGATGGACAGATCTTCTTACAGACCGAAATGTTCAACAGCGGTATCAGACCGGCTATCGATTACGGTCTCTCCGTATCGCGTGTCGGTTCGGCTGCCCAGATCAAAGCGATGAAGCAGGTTTCATCTTCTTTGAAACTTGATCTTTCCCAGTATCAGGAAGTACTGGATTTTGCGCAGTTCGGTTCCGATCTTGATCCATCAACAAGAGCCAGGATCAACCATGGCCGTCATCTGGTGGAAATGCTGAAACAGCCGCAGTACCAGCCGATGGCTACGACTGATCAGATCATCCTCTTACTGGCATCCCGTCTGGGAGTGCTCGATGATATTCCATTAGAAGAGATCAAGGAATATGAAAAAGATCTGCTGATCGAGATGAATTCCGTTCATCGCGATCTGATTAAAGAAATAGAAGAAAAGAAAGTGATTGATGATGAGCTCAATGAGAAGCTTTCTTCGATCATTACGGTTTTTACGACCCAGTTCAGATTAATGGACAATTAATATGCCAGGACAGATAAGTGCGATCAAAAAGAGACTGCAGACTGTCAATTCGACCAGAAAACTGACGAATGCGACTGAACTAGTTGCGACAGTCAAACTGCAGAAATATAACGTCAAGACACAGCAGAACGAAGAGTATTCCAAGAACCTCAGGCGTTTTATTTCGGTCGCACTTAGAGGCAAAAGACCGGAAGTCGAGGATAATCCCTATCTGATCAGACACGAGATAAACAATCCTCTGTATATCATCATCACTTCCAACTCGGGTCTTTGCGGCAACTATAATCTGGAAGTGCTGAAGTTCGTTGAGGCCAATGTGCCTAAGGATGCACCGATCTTTGCGATCGGTACGATCGGCTACAACTGGCTGATGAAGAATGACTACATGGTCGTTAAGAAATACGATGAACTTGAGGACTTACAGCCGACTATTCTGAATACGATGATCGATAATATCCTCTTACTGTTTATGCAGTATGAAATGAATGAGATCAATGTCGTCTATACAAGATATGTCAATACGCTGACATATAAACCGGAACTGATGAGACTCTTGCCGTTTGAGGAAATCGAAGAAGAGGAAGAAGATGAAAACATCTTCTTGGAACCAAGCCGGAATGAAGTACTCAATGAGCTGATCCCGATGTATGTCTCATCGCAGATCTATGTCGCTTTCCTGGAATCCAAGACCAGTGAAAATGCGGCAAGGCGGAACGCGATGAACCTCGCCAACAAGAATGCGGAAAAGCTCATCAGCGAATTACAGTTAAACTACAATAAAGCCCGTCAGGCAGCCATTACTCAGGAAATGAATGAGATCGTGGCTTCCATCAGACGCTAGAAAGGGGAATCATGAACGAGAATATCGGAGAAGTCGTACAGGTAATCGGTCCGGTCGTGGACATGCGTTTCAATGACAGACTGCCTAAACTCTATAATGCGATCATTATTCCTTTCGGCAACGATACGATCACCTGTGAAGTTGAACAGGATATCGGTGATGACAAGGTCAGATGTATCGCCTTATCGCAGACCAACGGATTGACCCGCGGTATGAAGGCGATCGATACAGGCAAGGCTATTCAGGTCCCGGTCGGAAAAGAGATCCTGGGCAGAATGTTTAATCTGCTGGGTCAGCCGATCGATGGTCTGGCTGAACTGGATGATTCGGTGGAAAAGGATATCATCCACAAGAGCGCTCCGTCATTTGAACAGCAGCAGACCAAGATCGAGATCCTGGAAACCGGTATTAAAGTTGTCGACTTATTATGTCCATATATCAAAGGCGGCAAGATCGGTCTGTTTGGCGGTGCCGGTGTCGGCAAGACCGTCCTTATGCAGGAACTGATCAGATCGATCGCAGTCGAACATAACGGTCTCTCGGTCATGGCCGGTGTCGGTGAACGTACCAGAGAGGGTAATGACCTCTATTATGAAATGAAAGAAAGCGGCGTTCTGGAAAAGACCGTTCTGGTCTATGGCCAGATGAACGAATCACCGGGCGCCAGAATGCGAGTCGCTTTAAGTGCTTTGACCATGGCGGAACATTTCCGTGATGTGGATAATCAGGACGTCTTATTGTTTATCGATAATATCTTCAGATTCTCCCAAGCCGGTTCCGAAGTAAGCGCACTGCTGGGACGTATGCCTTCAGCCGTCGGTTATCAGCCGACGCTGGCTACCGAAATGGGTGAACTGCAGGAAAGAATCACTTCGACCAAGAACGGTTCGATCACTTCCGTTCAGGCTATCTACGTGCCAGCCGACGACCTGACAGACCCGGCTCCGGCTACTGCCTTTGCACACCTGGATGCTAAGACCGTCTTAGATCGTAAGATCGCTTCGGCAGGTCTTTATCCGGCTGTCGATCCGTTACAATCGACTTCAAGAGCTCTGGATCCGAACGTAGTCGGTGAAGATCACTACAATACCGCTTTGGAAGTATTGAAGATCTTGCAGAAGTACCATGACCTTCAGGATATCATCGCGATCTTAGGTATCGATGAATTGTCCGATGAAGATAAAGCCATCGTCAATAGAGCCAGAAGGATCCGTAACTTCCTCTCCCAGCCGTTTGCGGTTGCGGAGAAGTTCTCCGGAATGGAAGGAAGATTCGTTCACATCAAGGATACCGTCAGATCGTTTAAGGCCATCTTAAGCGGTGAATATGACCGTTATCCGGAAGAGGCTTTCATTTACTGTGGTACTATCGAAGATGTGATCGCCAAGGCTGAAGGAAAGTAAAATGGCGTTTAAAGTTGATCTGATTACCTATGAAGGTGTCTATAAATCTTTCGAATCAGCCAAACTTAATGTGCCGACCAGCGAAGGAAGAAGAACGATCTTAAGCAATCACATGCCGATCATGATGCCTTTAGAGATCGGGGTCATCGAGACCGATGAAGATGGCATCTTGCGTCATTATGCGATCAACGGCGGTGTATTATACTTTAAAGATAATGTTGCCGAACTGGTTGCGGATAATGTCGTAGATGTGGCGGAGATCGATATCGAAAGAGCCTATCGGGATAAGGAGAAGGAATCCGAAAGACTGAAGAAAGCCAGAAGAGAAAACGAAAGGATCAGGGCTGAACATAAGATCGAGGTAGCGGAAAATCTGATCAGAGCTGCCGAAAAATATCAGGAATAGAAAGAGGTTGAAAAACCTCTTTTTGTGTGAGAATTGTGTGATTTTGTCTTAACATCAGCTTTATATGGTGGTATAATGTAAACGCTTGCAAAGAATCAAGCTAAAAGAAAAGAGGATAATTAAATGAAGAAACTTCTTATGGTTATGCTGGCGTTAGCGCTGGTATTAACAACTCTTGTTGGCTGTGGTTCCAAAGAAGAACCAGTAGTTGACAATCAGTCAGAAGTTCAGAAGATCATTGCTGAAGCACAGACAATGACTCTGGAAGAACTGGCTAAGAAGGCTATCGAAGAATCTAACGGTAAGACTTTCTACGGTGTTGGTAACTCATCACGTGGTAAGAGTGCATTACCATTATTCATCGAATACCTTCAGACAATCGATGCTAACTACAAGCTCGACTTCGAATGGCAACAGCCAAAGAACAACAAGATCTTTGATCAGTTGACTGCTGATGGTCTTAAGGATGTCGGTACATTCGCCATGACTCTGATTCAGGATGGTAACCAGATTGAATCTAAGATGGTTCAGACCGGTGTTCTTGATACATTCATCCCTAAAGAGTGGGCTGAAGCTAACGGTACTACTGCAGAAGAATACAAAGGTTATCTGCCATTACAGACCCTCAATAAGATTTTCGAATACAACTGCGTAAACCCTGACAAGAAATATGACAACTGCTGGGATTTCGTAGCTGAAGGCGAACATGGTCTGTTCATGGATATCGACTCAGAAATCGTCGGCAAGAACTTCTTATACATGCTGACAAAAGATGAGTATGCTGCTTATCTGAAGGACGCTTTCGACAAGCTGTCTGCTGATGAAAAGAACTACTTCCAGCCAACTGTTGATGCTATGGCTAAGGATGCTGAAGAATTAGGTTTAGGCGAAAACGGTAAATATGCTCTGGCTTGGATCAAGTTATGGGTTAACAGTTACAATGCTGTAACTGATGATGGCCCAATCTGCAATACGCTGGTTGATGCTTCTGCTGTTGATAAGTTCGGTCTGCTTGTTTACTCAAAGGTTCGTTCCGTTGAAGAAACTGATACTGTTTCTGTAAACAACATTAAAGTTGCCGCTTACCAGCCAGGTTACGAAGGTATCGGTGGTTATGCATACTGCCACTATCTGTTTGTAACTGACAACTCACCATTACCTTGGACTGCATGCGCATTCATCGCTTACATGACCGAGACTGTTGATGGTTTCTCTGCTTGGGGCAAGGACCTCGGTGGTTATTCTTCTAACCCGGTTGTCGCTCAGGGCACTGAAGAGAAATATCATCACTCACAGGGTTTATCCGCAAAAGTTGCTTGCGAAACAACCATGGATAAGGGCTATGATTGGTGGACAACCGATGGTAAGCTCGTTGTCGAAGATCCAGTATACTGCGCTTCTGTAGCATTCACAGTCGGTTCTTGGATCGAAATGCTCGACAAGTATACTCCGGAATAAGAGTAAATCAGTTCTTTTAGTTATCAGAAACTAAAACGATAGTGCCTTTGTAGTATTATCTACGAAGGCACTTTCTGTAAGAGAGGTAATTTATGTCAAAATCAATGAAAATCAGACTGAACAGCATAAAGACTTATCTCAGTAAACCGCAGAACGTCATCCTGATCCTGACAGGTATTCTGGTCACATTCACAACGGTCGCACCGATCGTTGCCATCGTCAGAGATACCGTTCAGATCCATCCGGGTACGATCGACCAGTATCTTTCCGGCAAGGCATCGGGTTATACCCTTGTCAACTACACCGATCTGTTTACCAGCAGGCTGGCTAAGACAAATCTGTGGACGCCTTTGATCAATACGACGATACTGGCAATCGGTTCGTGCACCTTCGCCATTCTCTTCGGTGGTGTGTTCGCTTACCTGATCACCAGAACCAATATGGTGTTCAAGAAGTATCTGAGTTCAATCTTTATTTTCCCTTACATCATGCCGCAGTGGACGCTGGCGGTTGTCTGGCAGAACCTGTTTAACTCCAACCAGGTTACCGGTACATCCAACGGTTTGCTGGCCTCACTGTTCCACATTCAGATGCCGGCCTGGTGGTGTGTGGGTCTCTTCCCTTGTATCGTCGTACTGGGCATGCACTATGCACCGTTTGCCTACATCCTGATCGGTGGTATCTTCAAAAACATGGATGCCAACCTGGAAGAGGCAGCGACGATCCTGGATACACCGCGCTGGAAGATCTTTGCGAGAGTTACGATTCCGATGGTCAAACCGGCCATCCTGTCGACGATCCTGCTGGTTGCCGGCAGTACGATCGGTTCCTATCCGGTTCCGCACTATCTGGGTCTGACAACCCTGGCAACCAAGTATGTCTCAATGAATGACAAGTACACCGGTGAAGCTTCGATTATCGGTATCATCATGATGCTGTTCGGTGTAGCGATCATGTATCTCAACCAGAGATCATTACATTCACGTAAGTCTTATACGACAGTTACGGGTAAGTCAGGTCAGATCACCAAGGTCAACCTAGGTAACACCGGAAGATATGTCATCGCCATAGTCTTTGTGCTGATCACATTCTTCACTTCGATCTACCCGATCATCTCGTTTGCGTTTGAGACGTTCTTACCTAACCCGGGCGACTATTCGTTCCTGTATACGGGCAACACCTCTAACCTGACAACCAAGTGGTGGGTAACAAATGAAAACGTTACGGAAAACGGCATGTACGGTCAGATGGGTATCTTACATAACAAGACCATCTGGCACGCTTTCGGCGGTACGATCCTGGTAGCGGTCATCTGCTGTCTGACAGCCGGTGTCATCGGTACACTGATCGGTTATGCCGTAAGTAAGGACCGTCATGGCAAGCTGGCAAGCTATGTCAACTCCATGGCTTTCTTACCTTACCTGATGCCTTCCGTTGCGGTCGGTGCAGCTTACTTCATCCTGTTCTCATCAGGAAAGATCAATCTGTTCAACACCTACCTGGCATTAGTTATTGTCGGTACGGTCAAATACATTCCGTTTGCATCCCGTTCTTCACTTAACTCGATGCTGCAGCTGTCGAATGAAATCGAAGAATCAGCCATCATCCAGGATGTTCCGTGGATCAAGCGTATGACCAGGATCATCATTCCGATCCAGAAATCTTCAATCGTTTCCGGATTCCTGCTTCCGTTCATGACCTGTCTGAGAGAACTCTCACTGTTCATGTTACTGTGTGTGCAGGGCTTCATCCTGTCAACGACACTGGATTACTTTGATGAGATGGGCTTATATGCATTCTCGAGCGGCATCAACCTGATCCTGATCGTCACGATCCTGATCAGTAACTTTGCCGTAAACAAGATTACGGGCGCAAGCCTTGATGAAGGAATAGGAGGATAAAAAATGCCAAAAATCGTCTTGGAACACATAACAAAACGTTATGATAGATTCTATGCCGTCGATGATCTCAATCTGGTCATCGAAGACAATGCTTTCGTTACCTTACTGGGTCCTTCGGGCTGCGGTAAGACAACGACTTTAAGAATGATCGCCGGTCTGGAGACTCCGACCAGTGGTAAGATCACGATCGGTGATCGTGTCGTCTATGACTCTGAAGAGGGTATCAATATTCCTGCCAACAAGCGTAAGGTCGGATTCCTGTTCCAGAACTACGCTCTGTGGCCTAACATGACCGTCTATGAGAACATCTCTTTCGGTCTGACTAACGTCAAGGAAGCTTTACCGGTCATCAACTTTGAAGGCAAGACTGCTTCCCAGCTGCTTAAGGCTTTAAACAGACCTAACGATATCGTTAAGACCATTAACGAGTGCTACGACAAGAAAGGCAAGCTGGATGAAAACAAGGCTATGATCAAACTGATCGATGCCTATGAGATCTCCCAGTATTCTGCCAAGAAACTGCTCGGCTACAAACTCCATACAGCTTCTGATGTGGCAGCCGAAGCAAAGAAACGCGTTGATGAATTAACGGCTGTCGTTGAAAAGGCTAAAGCCGATGCAGCAGCCAAAGGTTACACTCTTGATGATAATTTCGTTAACCTGAAAGATGGTGAACCGGTCAAGGAAGTCAGAAGACTTACAAAAGAAGAGATCGATCTGGCTGTCAGAAGAGTATCACGTATCGTTAAGATCGGTATGTTTATGGACAGATATCCGGCTGAACTTTCCGGTGGTCAGCAGCAGCGTGTGGCTATCGCCAGAACGCTCGCTCCGGAACCAACTGTTCTGTTCATGGATGAGCCGTTATCCAACCTGGATGCGAAGTTAAGACTCGAAATGAGATCTGAGTTACAGAGATTGCATCTGGAAACAGGTTCAACATTTGTCTATGTTACCCACGACCAGATGGAAGCCATGACTCTGGCTACCAAGATCTGTCTGATCGACAACGGTCTCTTACAGCAGTACGATGCTCCGCTTGATGTCTACAACAAGCCAAACAATCTCTTCGTTGCGGACTTCGTCGGTAACCCTGCCATCAACTTCATCGAAGCTCACGGCAAACAGGTCAAAGGCAACTTTGAACTGGATGTCTTCGATGGTAAGAAGCTGACCTTCGTTCCTAATGAAGCGATCGACATCAACAAGTGGCACGAAGATTACGCAGCTATGAAGAAAGAAGAAGCCGATCTGCTCAATGAAAAGGCAGCTCAGAAGGGCTACGTTGAAAAGAGCAACAAGGAAACCACTTTCAAGTATCATGTTGCGAAGGTTGATGAACTGGAAGACTATGATGATGAAGTACAGCTGAGCGATGAGGATTTCGTTATCGGTATCAGACCGGAATTCGTCGAAATCTCCAAAGGCAGCAAGTTTGAAGGCGAAGTATATTCTTCAATGCCTACCGGTATGGAAACAACCGTCAGAGTTGCCATCGGCAATTACCTCCTGACAGGTGTCATGTTCGGTGGTGTCGTCTATAAACTGGGTGATAAGGTCAATGTCGGATTCAAAGGCAACAATGCCATCCTGTTTGACCGCAAGTCAGGCAACATCATTGCTTTAGGTTCATTAAAAGCCTAAGAATATTAAAATTCATTTGAAGAAGCTCTGTTCACTGAACAGGGCTTTTTTCGTATTGATGTTATAATCAAAATAATGGAAAAGATAACGGTATATCTGAAAGACTACATCCGCGAAAGTATTCTGGCGCCTTCTTTTAAGCTGCTGGAAGCGCTGATGGATCTTTTTGTACCGTTACTGGTTGCTTATATAATCAATGAAGGCATAGCTAAGAATAATCAGTCTGTCATCATCAGATGTTTTATCTATCTGATCGCCTTGGCGGTTTTAGGCATGTTATTTTCTTTTACGGCTCAATGGTTTGCGGCTAAAGCTAGTGTCGGTTTTGCGGGTAAACTGCGTCAGGCGCTTTTTGATCAAATTCAGTCACTTTCCTACAGACAGCTTGATACCTTAGGTACCGATACGCTGATCACAAGGATGACCAGCGATATCAATCAGATGCAGACAGGTTTAAATCTGGCTCTGAGATTATTACTGAGAAGTCCGTTCATTGTCTTCGGAGCGATGATCATGGCCTTCACGATCGATATTAAGAGTGCCATGGTCTTTGCGGTCACGATCCCAATTTTATGTCTGGTGGTTTTCGGAATCATGTTAGTCAGTATTCCGTTATTCGAAAAAGTTCAGATCGCTCTGGATAAACTCTTAGGCAAGACCAGAGAGAATCTGACCGGTGTCAGAGTGATCAGAGCCTTCTGCCGTGAGGAAGAGGAAATAAAGGATTTTGATGATAAGAGTTCGCTCCTGACAAAACTCAATGAATATGTCGGACGTCTTTCCGCTGCGATGAACCCTCTGACCTATATCATAATCAATGCTGCCACGATCATATTGATCTATATCGGTGCTTTAAGAGTAGAAATGGGAATTCTGAGGCAGGGTGATGTCGTAGCCTTGTATAACTATATGGCTCAGATCATTGTGGAATTGATTAAACTTGCTTCACTAATTATTACGATCAATAAATCTCTGGCCTGCGGACGTCGTGTTGAAAAGATCATGGAAATCGATGCGGATATGAAATATGAAGATGAACTCAAGAGTAAGGAAGATGATCAGTATTCGGTAGTATTCAATAACGTTTCATTCCGTTATGAAGGAGCGGCAGCCGAAACCGTTGAAAACTTAGATTTCAAAGTAAAGAAAGGTCAGACTGTCGGTATCATCGGCGGTACAGGTTGCGGTAAGTCGACTTTAGTAAATCTGATTCCGCGTTTCTATGATGCAGATAAAGGTAATGTCGAAGTAAATGGTATAAATGTCAAAGAATATCCGAAAGATATACTTTTGAATAAGATCGGTATCGTACCGCAGAAAGCCGTACTGTTTGCAGGTACGATCAGAGATAATCTGCGCTGGGGCAACGAGAATGCTTCCGATGAAGAAATATATGAAGCATTGAAAATTGCCCAGGCTTTGGAAGTTGTTGAAGGCAAAGAAAAGAAACTTGATGAATGGGTCGAACAGAACGGACGTAATCTCTCCGGAGGTCAGCGTCAGCGTCTGACGATAGCCAGGGCTTTATTAAAGAAACCGCAGATCCTGATCATGGATGATTCAGCAAGTGCATTGGATTTCGCAACCGATCTGCGCCTGCGTCAGGCTATAAATAATCTAAAGAATGATCTGACTGTTTTCATCGTTTCGCAGCGTACGACAAGTGTAAGGAATGCCGATCTTATTCTCGTGATGGATGATGGAAAGATCGTCGGTAAGGGTAGACATGATGAACTGCTGAAAAACTGTGAAGTCTATCAGGAGATCTATTACTCACAATTTCCTGAAGAACGTCCGAGTGGAAAGGAGGTGTTTACTGTTGCCTAAGAATAATTCAAACAGTGAAACACTTAAGAAAGTCCTTTCTCTGATCAGGAAGTATCGTTTTCTGGTTGTTTTAAGTATTGTTATGGCGGCGGTATCCGTAGTATTGCAGTTATACGTACCGATTCTTTTCGGTGATGCGATCGATACGATAAAAGATATTGAAAGCATTAATTATGTAATGTTGAAAGATTATCTTCTGAAGATCGCTTTACTCTCACTTCTTTCTGCTCTGGCAACCTGGATCATGAATCTGATCAACAACCGGATATCATACCGTACAGTCGAAGATCTGCGTAAGAAAGCCATCAGAAGGATTCAGATTCTGCCGTTATCATATCTGGACTCACACGCGACAGGCGATATCGTTCAAAGGATAATAGCTGACTCCGATCAGTTATCGGAAGGACTGCTGCTGGGATTCTCACAGCTGTTCAGCGGTGTGATCACGATCTTTGTGACCTTGTATTTCATGTTGTCGAAGAATGTGGAGATAACCTTGATGGTCATCGTCATGACACCGGTTAGTTTCCTGGTTGCCCGTTTCATTGCAGGACGTTCATATAAGATGTTTGCGAAACAGAATGAAGCCAGAGGTAAGCAGACAGCTCTGATCAATGAAATGATCTCTAATGAGAAGATCGTTAAAGCTTTTGCGTATGAAGGAAAAGCCTCTAAACGTTTTAAAGATATAAATGAAGAGTTATGCAGGTATGCGCAAAGCGCGACTTTCTTCTCTTCTCTGACAAATCCATCCACCAGAGCGGTAAATAATGTTATCTATGCTTTAGTCGCATTGATCGGTTCGATGAAGATCCTGAACGGTTCTTTGAGTGTCGGTGGCATTACGGTCTTACTGGCTTATGCCAATCAGTATATGAAGCCGTTCAACGATATCAGTTCGGTCGTTACAGAACTGCAGAACTCCTTGAGCTGTGCTGAAAGAGTATTCGAATTGATCGAAGCCGAAGCTCAATCACCGGAAAAAGAAAAAGAACTGCCTGAAGCAGAAGGTGATATCGATATCGAGAATGTGTATTTCTCTTATGACAAGAGCCGTAAACTTATCGAAGATTTCTCCTTCCATGGCAAGAAGGGTATGACGATTGCGATCGTCGGACCTACGGGCTGCGGCAAGACCACTTTAATAAATCTTCTGATGCGTTTCTATGATGTGGATAAGGGAAAGATCAGAGTTGATGGTAATGACATATATGAGGTAAGCAGAAAATCACTCAGAAAGAATTATGGTATGGTCTTACAGGATACCTGGTTAAAGAATGCGAGTGTCAGAGACAATATCGCCATCGGTAAGTCTGATGCGAGTGATGAAGAAATAATCACTGCTGCCAAGCGTACTCATTCCTGGGAATTCATCAGACGTATGCCTCAGGGTTTAGATACCGTGATTAATGATGACTCTTTATCTCAGGGTCAGAAACAGCTCTTATGTATCACCAGAGTCATGCTGTGTATGCCGCCGATGCTGATCCTGGATGAAGCGACATCATCGATCGATACCCGTACGGAAGTATACATCCAGAAAGCTTTTGCCAGACTGATGGAAGGTCGGACAAGTTTCATTGTCGCACACCGCTTATCAACGATCAGAAATGCCGATCAGATCCTGGTCATGAATGACGGCAAGATCATTGAACAGGGTTCACATGAGCAGCTGATGAAAAATAACGGTTTCTATACGAGACTGTATAATTCACAGTTTGCTGCAAACGAGTCATAAAAAAAGGTTGCTTCGAAGCAACCTTTCGTTTATTTATTCGATTGTTACGGTCTGTTTTGTTTCGATGGATTTCTGTTCCTTTGACGGTAAGACGATATTCAGAATACCGTTTTCGAATTTAGCCTTAACATCTTCAGCCTTGATATTCTCACCGACATAGAAGCTTCTTGAGCAGGTTCCGAATCTTCTTTCAGATCTGATCAGATTGCCTTTGGCATCCTTTTCTTCATTGCTTAAATTATGAGTAGCCTTGATATTGAGATAGCCATCAACCAGATCCATCTGCACATCTTCTTTCTTATATCCCGGTAATTCAATATCGAGATTGTAGTAACCGTCTTTTTCGAAGACATCGGTCTTCATTACGCTTCCTGTATAAACTGTTTCTTTAGGTAAGAAACCATCGAACATGTCATCGAATACATCTAAATTTCTTGGAAAATACTTCATTTTATTTACCTCCGTATCCGGGTCTTATTTACCCTACACCTATATGATAGCACGATAATTAGCACTGTCAAGTATAAAGTGCTAGCATAGATGCTAATAAAGTGCTAAAGATTAGGTAAACAAAAAGACAGCGCTTAGGCTGTCTGATTGCGACTCTTAAGATCGAAGATAATATCAAGTTTATCCTTGCATTTCTCTAAAGCTTCTTTATTACCGATGACACAGAAGTTGTTTTCGGTATTGATTTTATCAAAGTGTTTTAAAGAATTGCGGACATCGTCCTTGGAAGTATTCAGGATCGATGTCAGGATCTCGGCTTTATCTTCATAGGTATATTCCATCAGATATTCGATATCGGAAACACCGATCGAAGTTTTGAACTGCAGGAGTGGATCGAATTCACCGGTCGTGCCGACGATATAGTTTTCCAGTTCCTGATCGCTGTTAAGGAATTCTTCAAGATAATGCGGTGTATCGGCATAGACCTTTAATGAATTATCCGGTGAAGGATCGCGGTATGAATGGAAGGAAGCCAGCGTGTTAACTCCGCTGCGGAAACCGCAGCCGTAAGCTCCGCCTTTGACTCTGATCATATTCCAGAGATAGTCATAGGTCAGGATATTATTTAAAACACACATGGTTCCGATCTCGTGCTTATCAAGATCAAGTAAAGCACAGTCAGCTGCATAAGAGATATTGGCCGAAACGATGATACCTTCGTTCTTTCTGCCTAACGGTTTTACTTCAATCTTATTTCCGATCTTTCCATGAGGCGCATCATCAAAGACTGAACTTTCGATCAGATCTTTATTGTTCGAAGATACCGACAGCATATACCTTTCTGATATGAACAGTCTCTCAGCGAGTTCTTTCAGTTTGCCGATGAATTCATCAGCCTTTTCATCGTAGTTCTCATCAAGATCCTTCAGATACTTGTAGGCTTCATAACCTCTGGAATATTCCGCGATGGTTGCGGAAGGAGAAGTATAGGAAGCTGCACGCTGTAAAGCCAGTGAGTGACCGGCATTGATATATGCCTGTTCCAGAGCGAAGAGGTTCTGCTTAAGCAGATCTCTGATGGCTTTCTTATCGGTGAAATCGGTTCTGTATAGGATTTCCTTAATCAGTTTCAGAGCTTCTTCATCGTTTCTTTCAAGAGCTGACCAGCTGACCATAACATAATCATTGATCGTAGTATCTTTACATGATCTGATCGGTCTGAAGGCGGCAGAGAAGTCACCGAGGATCGAACGCATCTCTCTGCTTAAGGTAAGCAGATCATAGTTTTCTGTTCTCAGATTTCCTAGATATGACAGCATCTGTGAAAGGGCGGCCATTTCGGATAATTCAAAATCTGAAGCTTTCAGAATAAGAGATATATAGCTGATGCCTTCTTTGCCCGGTTCATGAACAAGAACAGTTTTATCTTTATATGATTCCTTGTTTAAAGGATATTGAGTAGGTGTCTTCTTCAGATCATCAAGATGCAGTCTTGGGAGTGTTGCTTTCTGTTCAGGTGTATCACCTTCACTCTGCCATTTCTGAAGTTTCTTATTCATTTCCACAAGTTTTTCTTTTTCTTCAGCTGACCAGGTGGAAGCGATAGCAGATAGCTTTTCTCTTTCTTTCTGGGCTTTTTCTTCACCTAAAGTCTTCGAAGGTTTTAAGAAGATCGAGGCACAGTGTTTTGATTCCAGCAGATATTCTCTGATCAGATCTTCATAGTAGGAACCTGAGAGTTTTTCTCTTAATGAAACAAACAGATCGTTGTAGCAGATACTTTCGGCAGGATTACCGCCGTAGAGCCATGAATCAAGAGTTCCGATCGCAAAGACCAGGCCTTTAGGCATACCCCAGAGGTCTCTTTCTTTGGCTTTGAATTCACGCTGGTTCAAGGCAGCTTCCAGTTCCTTGCGGTCAATACCGTTGTTTACGGCATTCTCCAGAACTTCTCTGATTGCTTTTGAAATCTCTTCTTCCTTTTCCAGATCGGTATTGGTTACATCGATCTCGACATAAGGCTGTAATAAACCATCCTGGACATCAAAGGAAACATCTTCACCTAAGCCCTTGGAAAGGATAGCTTTCTTTAATGGAGCTTCATTGGAAGAAGACAGTACGGATGAGATTAAAGAGAAAGCAATGGTTTTCTCATAATCATCGAAATTCCCGATAACATAGCCGTAAGCCAGCTGAGCTTTTCCCTCAGGATCTTCTTCAGGAGAGATCTCATATTCCTTGATGACGTTTTCGGCAACACGGGCTTCCTGTTTCTCGATGACGATCTTATCGCCGTCGCTGTTATAGGAAGAAAGATATTCATCATCGATGATGGAAAGGATATTCTCGATATCGATATCACCATCTAGGAAGATATAGGAATTGCTCGGATTGTAGTATTTGCGATGAGCGGCACAGAACTGTTCATAAGACAGATCGGTGATGAAATCAGGATCACCGCCTGATTCATTACCGTAACAGGTATCAGGGAATAAGGCGTGCATCATCAGACGGGATTTGATGCCGTCAGGTGAAGAGAAAGCACCTTTCATTTCGTTGAAGACGACACCTTTATAGATCGGTTCTTCATCGACATCATTGAGTTCATAGTGCCATCCTTCCTGATAGAAGATGTTCGGATTCTTCAATACATTAGGCTTGAAGACCGCATCCAGATAGACTCTCATCAGGTTGATGAAATCCTTGTTATTCCGGGAACTGACCGGATAGACGGTCTTGTCGGGGAAGGTCATTGCATTTAAGAATGTCTGTAAGGAACCTTTAAGCAGATCGACGAAAGGTTCTCTGACCGGATACTTCTCGGAGCCGTTCAAGACGGAGTGTTCGAGAATATGAAAGACACCCGTATCATCGACCGGAGTGGTCTTGAAGGCAATTGAGAAGGTCTTGTTTTCATCAGCTCTCTTAAGCCAGATGGCGCGGGCGCTGGTTTTGACATGGCTCATTTCATAGAGATCCGCATCGATCTCTTCAAGATGAGAAATGTTATTGATTTTAAAACCATGAATTATACTGTTTATTTCCATACTTTTATCTCTCCAAACAAACAAATTATAACATGTATAATAAAAGACCTGTCTCATGACAGGTCGTATCTACTGTTTGAAGTGTTCTTCGCCTTCTTTGCGGTAAGAAATATTATTGTATTCCAGCAAAGAGAATTCGCCGTTCTCGATACCGATTACTGTTATCGATGCGTTTTCCACGAGGCCTTTTCCGATCCTGCCCGGGAAGAGATGATGAACGGTATCTGAGATCGCAAAGGAGGAAGTGGAAATCAGAATATCTCCTTCAGGATATTTATCTTTCAGGAAATCGATACCTTCCTTTACTCTGGACCACGTTTTTTCCGGTCCTTCGAAAGCACCTGTTTCATCGCTTTCACAAAGTAACTGGCCGATCTCCATGTCTGTGTAGTGTCTGTATAAACCTTCATAGCCTCCATACACATCGTTTACTCTTTCAAAGAGCTGGTTAAGCATGTCGTAATACGTACCTTCCTGATACTTGCCGTAGCACATCTCTCTGAAATGATAATCAGGTATTATATTTATCGGATTGAGGTTCTGAGACATGAAAGTTTCAGCGGTTGCGATCTGTCTGCCGGTATCTCCACAATAGGCAGCGTTAAAGACATGGTTGCGTAATCCGTAACCGGTGCATTTGGCCTGATAAACACCAAGCTCGGTTAATGGCGAATCATTCCAGCCCTGAACCCTTTCTTTCACATTGAGTTCTGTCTGACCGTGTCTGAGAAAATACAATTTCAACATATTCTCATTATAACGGATGTTAAAATAGTGTTAGTGAAAAATGCTTCAAATGAACATGAAAACAAATAAAAGAATCATAAACAGAATATTCGTAGTTTTAAGTGCTGTCTTAATGGCTTTTTGTCTGTGCGCCTGTGTCAGATCAAACAATAAAGGGGCGAAAGAATACCGTAACGGCAAGTGTTACGCCTTTTATCCGGCACAGAGCGAGAAGGTATATGAATATGCCAAGAGTCTATGTGAAACAGATGAAGAAAGGATCTATGACTATAAGCTTGAAGAAAAAGGCGATTTCTATGAGCTCTCATATCCTGATGAAAAAGCCTTCTATCTGAATAAGGATTTTACGGATGTGACATTGAGCATCACAGGCGGAGCGGAAATGGTTTCGGATATGCTCAGATACAACATGAAGAAGGATTCTCTTGATGAAGCTTATACGACTGCTTTCTGGCTGGAGAGCGAACCTGAAGAACTGGATCTGTCCAAGATTGAAGCGAAACTGGAAGATAATCAGCTGAAACTGTATTTTAAAAAATATGATTATTCTTTCTCTGTACCTTTAAACTATCTGAAAGCTTTGACCGGTAAAGATGCGGGTGAAGAAGCATTAGAGAGCTATGAATATAAAAACTACATTGATCCGAACCGTCCGATGGTTGCGATCACCTATGATGATGGTCCGTACCGTCCGGTAGATACCGTGCTGTTTGAACTGTTTGCGAAATACGGAGGCAGAGCTACCTTCTATGTGGTAGGAAGCAGGATGGATGAAGATGAACTGGATAGTATGGCTTATGGTTTAAAACTGGGAATGGAACTTGGTTCCCATACGGAGTATCATGACGCGCTGTCTTCCCAAAGCAAGGAAGATGCGCTGTGGGCAGTCATGGAGCCGGTAAGGTTTGTTAAAGAAAAACTGAACTACGAAATGAAGACCTACCGTCCGCCGTATGAACTGCGTAACTCACAGATGGAAGCGGAGATTTCTTTACCGACGATTACCTGGAATGTGGACTCCAAGGACTGGAGTAACCGTGATGAGGATATAACCTATCAGCGGATCATGGACCGCATTGATAACTATGATGTAGTGCTGATGCATTCCCTGTATATGTCCTCGGCCAGGGCCAGTGAAAGACTTGTGCCGGAGCTTATTGATATGGGCTATCAGCTGGTGACAGTAACGGAACTGATGGAGCAGCTTGGCGTAGAAGATGCGAAATTCTTCTGTGGTAAATAAATAAACGAAAGGTGGTTTATATGAAAAAAATTCTTACGGTTTTACTGATGATTCTGCTTTGTTTTACACTTGCTTCCTGCAAGAAAAAAATAGAACAGAAAGATGACATCTATGTTTTCTTTACCAGTGATGTCCATTGCGGTGTAGATGAGAATCTGACCCTGGCTTCTGTTAAAGCGTTGGTTGATGAAGCCAAGGCTGAACATCCATATGTGGCGCTGGTAGACTGCGGTGACTTTATCCAGGGCGGAACGCTTGGCTCCTTATCCAAAGGCGAACTGGTCATCTCCATCATGAATGAAGTGGGTTATGATGTCGTAACGTATGGCAATCACGAGTTTGACTATGGTATGGATCAGTTGAAGAAACTGCAGAAAGAAATGAAATTCAAGACTGTAGCTTCCAATGTGAAATACAAGGGAAGCGAAGGGAATACTTTTGAAGATGTTCCGGAATATGTGATTATGGATTTTGACGGAATCAAAGTAGCTTTTCTGGGTCTATTGACTCCGAAGAGCACTACCAGTTCGGTTCCGGCTAATTTCATGGAAAACGGTGAGATCGTCTACGATTTCTATAAAGGAAATAACGGTGAAGACCTCTATGCAAGAATTCAGAGTCTGGTCGATGAGGCCAGAAAAAACGGAGCCCGATATGTGGTAGCTTTATCGCATCTTGGTTCGACAGCTGACTGTGAGCCGTTTGATTCGATCTCTCTGATCTCGCATACCGAAGGTATCGATGCCGTTCTGGATGGCCATTCTCATTCTACGATCATCGAAGATCGCTATCCGAACAAGAACGGTGAGGATGTTGTTCTGTCTTCTGTCGGTATGTCTGTGGAAGCACTGGGCGAACTGATCATCGGTAAAGACAGCAGTATTTCAGCCGTACATATTACGAAATCCGATAAAAAGGATGAAGGTATTATAAATAAAGTAGATGAAGCCTACAAACAGCTGGATTCGATCCTTTCGATTGAGATCATCGATAGCGATCATGATCTGTCGATGACAGATGAAGAAGGAATCAGAATGTCCCGCAGCAGAGAAACAACGGTTGGTAACTTTGTAGCCGATGCTTATCGTTATGAAATGAATACGGATATCGGCGTAGGCAACGGCGGCGGCGTCAGAGCGACGATCCCGGCCGGCAAGATCACCTATAAAACTCTGCTTAATGTAACACCTTTCCAGAACGAACTCGCTTCTGTCAAGGCTACAGGCCAGCAGATCCTGGATTTCCTGGAATTCGGTGCACAGAATACTGAACGCATCTATAAGCTCGATGGCAATGCGGTCGGTGAATTCGGCGGTTTCGTAAGTGTATCGGGTCTGAAGTACACGATCGATACCTCAATTGAAACACCGGTAATAAAAGATGAGAATAATACATTTGCGGGATTCTCCGGAGATCAGCGCAGAGTAAAGGATGTCTATGTATTAGAAAACGGCGAATATGTTCCGATCGATATGAATAAGACATATACGATCAGCGGTACCGGATTTATGATCTTCGGCGGTGGCGACGGCAATACCGTTCTGACGGATTGTGAAAAGATCGTGGAAATCGGTCCGGTGGATATAACGGCGATGATCGATTATGCAAAGAGTATCGAAGATTTCTCCAATATGTACAGAGAAACCGAAGGAAGAATCACAATTGAATAAAAAAAGAGATCGAGGAATTATTCCTCGATCTTCTTTTCTATTCGGTTCTTAAGGCGATAACCGGATCTTTTCTGGAAGCGGCTTTGGCCGGGATCAGACCGCCGATCAGTGTCAGCACCACACTTAGGAAGATCAGTTCGATGATACTGATGATCTTTAATGAAGCAGTTACCGGCATATTCAGGAAATTATGCAGAATATGATTGGCCGGAATGATGACCAGATAGGAAATGATGATACCGATGATTCCTGCCAGTAAACCGACAATAAACGTTTCCGCATTGAAGACCTGGGAGATATTGCGCTTTGAGGCGCCGAGTGATCTCAAGATACCGATCTCTCTGGTTCTTTCCAGAACGGAGATATAGGTAATGATACCGATCATGATCGAAGAAACGATCAGTGAAATAGCTACAAAGGCGATCAGTACATAGGAAATGATATTGACGATCTTGGTTACCGAGCCCATCAATGTCGCGACGGTATCGGAATAGGATATTACTTTCTCATCCTGACCCTGGGCTTTGGCATCATCGTTATAACCGTCAATCAGTGCAATTATTCTGGTCTTGCTGTCGAAGTCTTTCGGATAGATAGCGATCCTTGACGGATTATCCAGAGTTGCATAGTTTAACAGTTTCAGGTTGGAAGCGTAACTGGTAGCACCGCTGGATGCCATTGACAGCATCAGATCTTCCAGTGATTTGGAATCCATATTGACATTTATCGCATTGGAGAATGCGCCTGAATTGAAATAGAACACATTCTGCATGGATTTCATAATATCTTCCAAAGCCGAAGATAATTTATCGGCAATCACGTTCGTGAAGCCGCTCATCATCTCGCTCATGAATTTGCTGATTTCGGAAGAATAGATACTCATGACCGATGAAATATTCTTTTCGAGCTGTCCCTGTATCTCATCGACGTTGACAGCTTTTCTTATACCTTCATTGAAGACTCTCTTGCCCTGTTCGGTCTGCAGGTAGGCATTGAAACTGTCGATCAGTTTGGATGGTTCAGGCAGATAATTTTCTTTGGCATAGGCTTCATAGTCTTCATAAAGATCCGTGGCAATAGCTGAGAGATCATCGTCATCCATTTCCAGATCGTCATATCGCTTTGACAGCATATTCACAAAGGCGTTGACTTTTTCTTTGACATAGTCACTCTGCATGTAGTCACGGAAAATGTTATCGATGTCAGTGATATCCGTAATGTTGTTTTCTCTGATATAGTCTCCTAAGCCGTCGAGGATATCCTGAAGCAGGCTTCTGATTTCGGCTGTGCTTGGTAAGAAGGATGCCGACTTAGCCAGGAAATTACGGACATGGTTATTGATGATGTCTCTGGCACGTGCTTCGGACAGATACATCTGAATCGAATCGGCCAGTCTCGAATAGTTGGTAGCCGGATCGTTTTTAGCGTACTCAATATATCCGGATGTCACTTCTTCAAAAGTTTCCTGCAGATCAGGATATGATACTTTAACGTTGATGTCTTTTAACAGCAAGGTAAAATCGATGCCCTGCAATCCGGAAAGATCGATATTGCCGGTATTGATGTCCAGATCAACGTCGGAGAAATCCACACCTGCGAAGGATTCGGAAGACAGATCCAGGGTCGAGAAATCAAAACCGAAGGCCGAAGTCAGTTCGTCTTCATTGATCGAGAAGATCTCTTCAAGATTGAACGGATCGTTTTCTTCACCGAATTCTTTGCCTGTAAAGATATTCAGTTCCGGATTGGCAAGCTGATATTTGACGATCTCGCTGTTCTGGGCTTTATTCATGTCATATTCGGTCAAGGCTCTGAGATATCCGACGCCTGTTGCCAGCATCGAAGCTTCGGTGGTGTCGTTTGGTTTGACAACTCCGACGATCTTTAGAACCTCACCATTATTCACTACCTCTCTGAGATAATCGGTATTGGAACTCTTATCGACATAGATCTTTCTTTCACTGTCATACTCGTAGAGATCTTTCACATCGACGAGTTTGAATTCCTTTCCTAAAAAGTCACCGTAGTTGTATATAGTAGTACTTTCCGTAAAGGAAACCTGTTCACCTTTGTAGTAGCTTTCTAACAGGGCATCAAGTTCCTTGATGTCTTTTAAGCCAAACAGATAAAGCGAATAGTCAGTCGCATTTCCTTCAGAGGTCAGGATCATGACCATTTCATCATATTTCTCCGGCCATTTACCGGCTAAGAGATCATACTGCTGCTTATATAAATTTTCATCGACCGGCAGTTCATTGAACTGGGACATACTCATGGAACCCATCGAGAGAAGGGAAGTGAACGGATTTGATTGATTGGCGGAATTGGAGAAGGTCTCATCAGGATTGAGTTTCCTGATGTCGTTGTCATCCACGATTCTGTAGATATAAGGTGTGACCGGATAGGAGTATTCGACTGATGACGCATTCTCGTATAATTCATCCGAACTGTCAAAGTAAGCCTTCAGTGACTTAAGGTCATTGGTCGAAGTACCGGAAAGGAAACTCTCCAGAAGTCTGGCTTCCTTGACCGCATCATCTTCCTTGTCGTCGGATGTATGAAGATTACCGGTCTCCGCAAATAAAGCCGTCAGATCCATACCGGTATCATAGATAGTCAAAGGATATTCGGATAAGGTATCTTCCTGAATATCACGGATATAGTTGTTTACACCGTTGGATAAAGCCAGGATCAGCGCAATACCGACAATACCGATGGAGCCTGCAAAAGCGGTCAGGAAAGTTCTTCCTTTTTTGGTTTTAAGGTTATTGAAACTCAGATTCAGCGAAGTCAGAAAAGACATCGAAGACTTGCCCATATTTTCATGATGCACTTCCTGTTTCTTCATCCTTGCCGGACGGGAATCGGAAATGATCTTTCCGTCTTTCAGCTGGATGATCCTGGTCGCATATTCATTGGCTAGTTCCGGGTTGTGAGTGACCATGATGACCAGACGGTCTTTGGCAACTTCCTTAAGCAGGTCCATGATCTGCACGCTGGTCTTGGTGTCCAAAGCGCCGGTCGGCTCATCTGCCAGCAGGATATCCGGATTGTTTACTAAGGCACGGGCAATCGCCACTCTCTGCATCTGACCGCCGGACATCTGATTTGGCTTCTTGTGAAGCTGATCACCCAGTCCGACTTTTTCCAGAGCTTCTTTGGCTCTTTGAGTTCTTTCTTTTTTGGAGATTCCGGAAATCGTTAAGGCCAGTTCGACATTAGCTAAGACGTTCTGGTGCGGGATCAGGTTGTATGACTGAAAAACAAAACCGATCGTGTGATTACGGTATGCATCCCAGTCACGATCCTTATAGTCTTTGGTGGAGACATCGTTAATGATCAGATCACCTTCATCATAACGGTCGAGTCCGCCGATGATATTCAATAACGTGGTCTTACCTGAACCGGAAGGTCCTAAGATCGCCACGAATTCGTTGTCTCTTAACGTAAGCGAAACATCATCCAGCGCCTGTTGGACAAGATCTCCGGTCTTATAGGTCTTGGATATTTTACTGATCTTCAGCATATACTGTATTTTACCATTATTTATTAATAATTTAGTGAATGGAGAACTGTCTGGCAGTTGCTTGGCAATACTCATTCTTTTACGGCAAATGAGTTCATGTCTTATAATGATTACGATGAAAAACAAATATGCGAGCTGCGGATTGAATTACGATATCATCCTGGAAAAGTATCCGAATATTTCCGAATACGAAGAAATCGTCAATGCCTATCTGGCTGACGAGTTTTTTGCGGATCTGGAAGGGATGCTGGACACAGAAGACTATGCAATGGCCAAGGATGCGACCAAGGGTCTCTATATTCTGGCCAGCGAACTGTGTCTGTTTCCGCTTTATGAAAGACTTCTGGAAGTCTATGAAGATCTGGAATATGAGACTTATGGCGATATCATGACTCATTACGCTGATATGAGAGAAATATACGAACGCATCAGGAGTATCTTTTATGCGTGATTGTGTCGTCGTCGGAGCCGGTCATGCGGGCGTTGAAGCCGCGATGGCTTTAGCTCATGCGGGAAAAGATACGGTTTTAGTCACGATCAGTCTGAAACATATCGCCAAGATGCCGTGTAATCCGTCGATCGGCGGACCGGCTAAAGGTGTCGTCGTCAGAGAGATCGATGCCCTGGGTGGTGTCATGCCTAAGATCGCGGATAAGACCGCTTTACAGTTCAAGATGCTGAATACGACCAAAGGCCCGGGGGTCTGGAATATGAGGGTCCAGTCCGATAAGCTGGAATACTCCAAGGCGATGGCCGATCTTTGTATGCATACAGAAAACCTTGAAGTCATCGAAGATATCGTTGAAGAGGTGATCTGTGAGGATAAGAAATTCAAGGCCGTAAGATTACAGAAAAACGGTATCATTGAAGCTAAGGCCTGTATCTTAACGACCGGTACATATATGGACTCGACCGTCATGATCTCTTCCGACACAAGATCGGAAGGACCGGATGGTGACCGTACAACGAAAGACTTATCGGAATCGCTGCGTAAACTCGGATTGAAGCTCTTCCGTCTCAAGACCGGTACGCCGCAGAGAGTTCTGACTTCTTCCATCGATTTTTCCAAGACAAAATACGAACCGGGTGCAGATGAGTTTCTGCATTTTTCCGAAGAAACTACAGAAGATGAAGTACTACCGGTCGATAAACAGATTGCCTGTTACCTGACTTATACAACACCGGAAACACTGGATATAATCAAAGCCAATCTGAATAGATCTTCGATGTATTCGGGGGTCGTTAAAGGAGTGGGCCCGCGTTACTGTCCTTCGATCGAAGATAAGGTCGTCCGTTTTGCGGATAAGGAAAGACATCAGCTTTTCCTGGAACCGGAATCATTATCTCTTGATACGACATACATTCAGGGTTTTTCAACCTCCATGCCAAGAGATGTGCAGGAACAGATGGTTCATTCTCTGATCGGTCTGGAAAATGCGAAGATCGTCAAATATGCCTATGCGATCGAATATGATGCGATCGATCCTTTGCAGGTAAAGGCTTCTTTGGAATTAAAGGAAATCGAGAATCTGTTTATCAGCGGACAGATCCTTGGCACATCAGGCTATGAGGAGGCAGCAGGTTTAGGTATCATGGCCGGTATCAATGCCCGCCGTAAACTTGACAATGAGGAACCGCTGATCCTGAAAAGAGATGAGGCTTATATCGGTGTCATGATCGATGATCTGGTGACCAAGGGCACAAATGAACCTTACCGTCTGCTTACCTCAAGAGCGGAATACCGCTTACTCTTAAGACACGACAATGCCGATCAGCGTCTGATCAGATACGGTCATGAGAATAAACTTATTTCCGATGAAAGATATCAGAAGTATCTCGATAAGATGGGCAAGATCTCTGATCTCAAACAGTTCTTGAAGGACGCCAGAGTCGAAAAGGACAGCGGCATCAACGAATATCTCAGAGATCTCGGTTTTGAGAATGAAGAAGGCTCTCATAACGCTTATGAATTGTTAAGAAGACCAAAGGTCGAATTAAGCAAGATCCTTGATTTCATGAAAGTGGATTATGACAGGAATATTGCCCGTCAGGTGGAGATCGAAGTCAAGTATGAAGGTTATATCGAAAAGGAACGCAAAGAAGCTGAAAGGATGCTGAAGATGGACAATATCCGTCTTCCGGAAGATATCGATTATCTTAATGTGGATAACCTTGCTTTAGAAGCCAGGCAGAAACTGGCCAAGATCAAACCGGCATCATTGGGACAGGCATCACGAATATCCGGTATCAATCCGAGTGATATCCAGGTCCTGGCTATTTATCTTAAACAGAGGCACTGATTACTGGTATAATAATGTAAAAGGAGAATTAACAATATGAAATATGAAATTATCGGTGGTTCTTTTCCGGCAGTTAACGTCGTTTTAGACAACGGAGAAGCAGTTTTTACCCAGTCCGGAGCGATGGCTTGGGAGGATGCAACCATTAATATGGAAACTAATGCCGAAGGCGGTTTACTGAAGTCAATCGGCAGAATGTTCTCTGGCGCCAGCCTGATGTTTGTCCATCATACCGCAACTCAGGATAATTCAAAAATTACTTTCGCAGCTTCATTCCCTGGTACGATCAAGGCTTTCAATGTCGACAGCGAACATGAATATTTCGCTCAGAAACAGGCTTTCCTGGTAGCGGATGAGACTGTCAATGTTGATGCTACTGTAAACAAGAATTTCTGGGCAGGTCTGCTCGGTGGTGAAGGCTTCATCTTACAGAAATTCACGGGTGAAGGTACATTACTGGCCGAAATCGACGGTTCTTTAGTTGAAGTTGATCTCGCTGAAGGCGAACAGATCAAAGTTGAAACAGGCCACGTTGCCTTATTCGAATCAACCGTAACTTATGATGTTGAATCAGTATCCGGTCTGAAGAACGTCTTCTTCGGCGGACAGGGCTTATTCTTAACGACTCTGACCGGTCCGGGTAGAGTATGGTTACAGACTCTGACTGCTCATGATATGGCTGCTAAGCTTGCTCCATACATGCCTTCTCAGTCATCAAGCGTCAACCTCAGCTCAGGTTCTTCCGACAAATAATTAAAAGTTTAACAGAAGAGTTTAAAAAGATAGCGGTTCATTCCGCTATCTTTTCTTTTACGCTTGTTTTAATAATTTTAGTTCATTACTTCCATGCTTAACTCTGTACCGTTAGCTGTGTAGATTTCAAATCTTGCTTCGGTAAAGTTGTTAGGATTGGTGTAACTTAAACCGAACTGGTTCTGATAGTATTCGTTCATGGTAAGATCGCAATCTTTATAGGTCATGATCGTATTGCCGTCTTTATCAAAGACGATACCGGCACAGCTGTTGAACTGAGCGACATAGTTGAAGTTAAGGATGAAGAGTTCATCATTGAGGTTGTACAGGTTCAGGAAACCGTAATCCGCATTGATATTGAGATCGAGATTCTCCAGGACTTCGATATCTCTGTCGTTGAGCGTTACGATATCATAAACCAGACAACTGCCGTTCTGGCAATAGGCTTCTTCCTTTTCCTTGCCTTCAAGTTTGAGAATCAGGCCGTCTTTGATTTCATAGGTCTGTTTGGCGTGTTTGAGAGTGAAATCATAAGCGATCCAGTTCTTATCCAGCTGATAAACATATTCTTTTTCATCCTGCTGAGTAGGCTCGGTCGGTGCCGGATCGACTGTCGGTGGTTCCGGTGTCGGTTCCGGTTCTTCTGTTTTATTAGCGGTACATGCGCAGAGCATTACCAGGAGCATAATCAATAGTATTTTTTTCATCTTGTAAATCCTCCGCTTTAATTATGACATATTTTCATTTAAGAAGTTATAATGGTGGAAAGAGGTTTTACATATGAAACAATATCTGGATCTATGCCGTTATGTATTGGAAAACGGTGAAAAAAGACAGGACCGTACCGGAACCGGTACGATCTCCAAATTCGGTTATCAGATGCGGGTCAACCTGGAAGACGGTTTTCCGCTTCTCACCACCAAGAAAGTTTTTTACCGCGGAATCTTTGAGGAACTTTTCTGGTTTCTTAAAGGTGAGACCAATATCAGGCCTCTGGCTTTGAAGAATGTCAAGATCTGGAATGACTGGCCATATGATAAATACAAGAAATCATCTGAATATAAAGGTGAAACGATGGAGGAATTCATCCAGAAGATCTGTGATGATGAAGCGTTTGCGGATAAATGGGGCGATCTGGGTCCGGTCTATGGCAAACAGTGGCGCAATTTCAATGACAGCGGTGTTGACCAGATCTCTGATCTGATCAATAACCTCAAAAACAATCCGTTCTCCCGCAGACATCTGGTCGTCGCATACAATCCGGCACAGGTCGACCAGATGGCTTTACCGCCATGCCATGCGTTTTTCCAGTTTTATGTTTCCGCTGATCAGAAGAAGCTCTCCTGTCAGCTCTATCAGCGTTCAGCCGATCTGTTTTTGGGTGTACCGTTCAATATTGCTTCCTATGCGTTATTACTGGCAATGGTGGCTCAGGTCTGCGGTTATGAACCATACGAGTTCGTACATACCTTCGGCGATGCACATATTTATCTCGATCATGTCGATCAGATCAAGGAACAGCTTTCCAGAGAACCAAGACCGTTACCTAAGTTATGGTTAAATCCGGAAGTAAAGAGTATCTTTGATTTCACGATCGATGATGTGAAGATCCTGGACTATGATCCATGGCCGGCTATTAAAGGAAAGGTGTCCGTATAATGATCAGTTTTTCTGTAGCACTTGATCCGAACAAGGGTATCGGATATAAAGGAGCTCTGCCTTGGCATCTCAAAGATGAGCTAAAACTCTTCAAGCAGAATACTTTATTCAAGAATATCGTCATGGGTCAGACCACATTCGATGGTTTACCTAGAAAACTGGAAGACAGATATATTACCGTTATTTCTCTGGATCCCGAATACAGAGTGGAAGGCGTGAGTGTCGTAAATGATCTTATCGCTTTCCTTGAGGAACACAAAGAAGATGAAACCGAATATATCATCTGCGGCGGTGCTTCGATCTACAGACAGTCCTATCCGTACTGTTCGAAAGCCTATGTATCCTTTGTGAAAGAGGAATATGAGACTGATACTAAATTCGATGCCTTCGATCTGAATGACTGGGACATCGTCAAGGAAGAAGACCATCCTGATTTCATCTATCGGGAACTGATCAGAAAGAAAGCAGAGTAAGAGAAAACCATGGTAAGTTGCCATGGTTTTTCATTGAAATAAAATGTGGATATCATCGAAATGATCATCCAGATCTGTGACTGCAGACTTTATGTATTCGATCTTACAGTTCATTAATTCTGTCTCTGAAATGATTCTTCACATCCTCGGCAGAAATATATCCTGAAACTTTGGCTTTGGACAGTTCCGACATAAGCTTCATCGAAGCTCTATCCTTTAAATACTCTTTAAATTCCGAAGTTTCCATAATCACATAAGCACCTCTGCCGTTTTTGGTCAGATATACGATATTTCCGTCTTTGGTCTCTTCCAGAACAGAAGGATAGTTTCTCAGATCAGATACGGGTCTAATAACTGTCATATTCGATACCTCCGGTTTAGTTTTAATAGGATTCCAAATATATTATGATATATTTTTAAAAATATTTATAAATGAAATATCTGGATTTTGAGGTCTTGCTATAATTAAGATAGTCATTATGTCTTGCTTATAAAGAAAGAAGAAACATTCATGTATAAGATCATCACTAAGAAATCTTTGAATACAACCGTTACTCAGATGGAGATTGAAGCTCCTTTGGTTGCCAGAAAGGCTAAACCAGGCCAGTTCATCATCTTACGAGTCGATGAAGAGGGAGAAAGAATACCTCTGACGGTTGCGGGGACAGATAAGGGAAAAGGTACGGTCAAGATCATTTTTCAGATCGTCGGAGCTACGACCTTAAAATTAAATCATAAAAATGAAGGCGAATATATCGAAGACTTTGTCGGACCTCTGGGTGAGCCGACAAAGACCGAAGGTATTCATTCAGTCTGTATCATCGGCGGCGGTGTCGGCTGTGCGATCGCCATGCCGGTAGCGGAAGAATTCCACAGATTAGGATGTAATGTGACATCCATCATCGGTTTCAGGAATAAAGATATCGTCATTCTGGAAGATGAATTCAACAGATGTTCCGACAGACTGTTTGTGTATACGGATGACGGATCTTATGGCAAGCAGGGAAATGTTACAGTCCCGTTAAAGGAGATGCTGGAAAACGGTGAGACTTTTGATGAGATCATTACGATCGGTCCTCTGATCATGATGAAGTTTGTCGTACTTACGGCCAAGCCTTTCAATATTCCGGTCACGGTCAGCATGAATCCGATCATGATCGATGGCACGGGAATGTGCGGATGCTGCAGACTGACGCTCAATCAGGATGGTAAGCGCGTTACGAAGTTTGCCTGTGTCGATGGGCCGGACTTTAACGGCTATGAAGTTGATTTCGACGAAGCGATGTCCCGCAACCGCATGTATACGGATTTTGAAAGACATGCCTATGAGGATACCTGCAATCTCTTCCAGAAGGAGGTGGCTTAATGGCACTGATCGAAAAGAAAAATGAAATGCCTGTTCAGACTCCGGAAGAAAGAGCGCATAACTTCAAAGAGGTTGCGTTAGGCTACAGTGAAGAAACGGCACTTAACGAAGCCAGCCGCTGCCTCCATTGCCCGACTCAGCCATGTGTTACCGGGTGTCCGGTCAATATCCATATCCCTGATTTTATTGCGAAAGTAAAAGAGGGAAAATTTGAAGAAGCCTATCAGATCATTTCCGAAACTTCTTCCTTACCGGCGGTCTGCGGAAGAGTCTGTCCGCAGGAATCGCAATGTGAATCCAAGTGTACGATGGGTATCCGTTTCGAACCGGTCGGTATCGGCAGACTGGAAAGATTTGTGGCTGATTATCACAATTCCTTAAGTTATATAAAGATTAATGTTCCTGAATCAAACGGCCATAAAGTGGCGATCATCGGATCAGGCCCTTCGGGACTTACCTGTGCCGGCGATCTGGCCAAGAAGGGATATAAGGTTACAGTCTTTGAAGCTTTGCATACTCCGGGCGGTGTTCTGGTATACGGTATTCCGGAATTCAGACTTCCTAAAAGTATTGTGGCCAAAGAAGTGGATACTTTAAAGAAACTTAATGTCGATATTGAGACCAATGTCGTTATCGGTAAGACCTTGACCATCGATGAACTGTTTGAAGACGGTTATGAAGCAGTCTTTATCGGAACCGGTGCAGGCTTACCAAACTTCATGAATATACCGGGTGAATCACTCAAAGGCGTTTATTCGGCCAATGAATTCCTCACCAGATCTAATCTGATGAAGGCTTACAAAGAAGATCCGATCACTCCGATTATGAAGGGCGGAAATGTGGCGGTTGTCGGAGGAGGCAATGTCGCTATGGATGCGGCCAGGACCGCTTTAAGACTCGGAGCCGAAAAGGTCTATATCGTTTACCGCCGTTCGATGGAAGAACTTCCGGCAAGGAAAGAGGAAGTCGAACATGCGAAAGAGGAAGGCGTTGATTTCCGTCTGCTTAACAATCCGGTCGAGATCCTCGGCTATAATAATCCGGATGATCCAAGAGATCCTAAGAACGGTTTCGTTGCCGGTATAAGGTGTATTAAAATGGAACTGGGTGAAGCGGATGCGTCAGGTCGAAGAAGACCGGTAGAAATACCGGGATCGGAATTTGTCCTGGATGTCGATACGATCATTATGGCGATCGGCACATCACCGAATCCTCTGATCAAGAATACAACTGAAGGACTTGAGGTCAATAAACGCGGTGGTATCGTGATCGATGAAAGCGGACTGACTTCCCGAAACGGTGTCTTTGCGGGTGGTGATGCGGTTACCGGTGCAGCCACGGTCATTTCGGCTATGGGTGCCGGCAAACTGGCTGCCAGGGGCATCGATGAATATCTGAGTAATAAACGATGAAACTATATATCTGTGCAAACGGCTTTACAGTTGAACAGCTGAATCAGGCAAAGGAATGCGTCGAAAAACTCGAAAGAGAAAATCACGAGTGTTCCATGTCTGAAGAACTGAGTGAGAAACTATTTCATGACAGATCGCATGAAACTTTTTCGGCTGAAGAGTGTGAACTGATCATTTCTTTAGGTGGTGATGGAGCTTTATTGAAAGCCGCCAAAACAGCCATTAAGGCTGAAAAGAAACTGATCGGTATCAATACTGGCCGTCTGGGTTATCTGTGTGCGATGTCTTTAAATGAACTGGATGATTTCGATAAGATCATTTCCGGGTGTAAAGTCAGTGAAAGAAAACTGCTTGAACTCAAATGCGAAAATATCAGCGCCTATGCGTTAAATGATATCGTGGTGGCAAAGGATAATTTCGGCAAGACCGTCGATCTGAAAGTGGATATCGAAGGTCTGGAAGAAGTGATGGTCAGAGGCGACGGAGTCATCATCTGTACTCCGACCGGTTCGACTGCTTATAATCTGTCGGCAGGCGGACCGCGGATCGACTGCGACTGTGACGCCATCGGAATGACGCCGATCTGTGCCCATGACAAGAACACCTATTCCAGAGTGATCGATGGAAACAAGAAGATCAGGATCAGTGTCAATCACGAGACGACCAGAGTCTATGCGGATGGCGAACTGATTAAGGAAACGGATCAGATCGTTGAAGTATCGCGTTCAGACAGAGTACTTAAACTCTGTGTCCGTTAACATTTTGTATAATTATTAATAAGAGAAGATATATATCATAAATAAAAGGAGAAAAATTATGGCAGGACTGTTTGATAAAATACTCAAAGAAGGTTCGGAATTACTGAAGGATGTTGCCAGCGAAGAAAACAAGGAAAAGGCTTCGGAATTACTGGGTTCCCTCAAGGATGCGCTTGGCGAACATGCGGAATCATTGAAGGAAATCGTTAATGAATATCAGGCTGAGAAGAAGAATGCCAAGCCTGAAAAGACCGTAAACTATGAACCGGAAGACTTTGAGGAAGTAGAAGACGGCAAGACCTGCAGAGAAAAGATTCTGGAAGTCTTGGCCAGTGAATTCAGCAACTACACCGTCAAAGAAAATGTTTCACCGACAACACTCGGCGGAACCGGACGTTTCATGGATTATTCGATCGTCGTCTATGACAATGACAAACCGGCACTGATTATGATGCTGATAGGCAAGACGACAACATATCACAGAGAATACCGCTGGAGCAGAGAAGTAGCGGAAAAGAACGGATATGCGTTCATCAATTTCATTGAACATTATCCGAACAGACCTGAATACATTTCCAAGAGATTACATCAGTATCTGTAGTCATGGAATAAACGGAAAGAGAAAAGCACACGTTGCGCCTGTGGAGGTTGCAGCATGATCCATCAGAGTACTTTACAGGCAGTCGGATCATGTACCATCCGGTATCGTAAGCACAGCTTACTTCAAAGCACTTTCTCTTTCCTTTTCTTTTATGGAATCTTTATTAGACACCCTTAGTAAAAAAGAGACCTGGGAAGAGTTTCTTGAATATAAGTCGGATAAGAATCAGCTCAGTAAAAAAGAAATACAACAACTGAGTGTTTTTATTGCGGAAGAAAGATATAAGGAGATCTGTAAAGATTTCGTTTTTTCTTATCCCGTTAAGAAAGAAATAGCCCGTATGGGTTCAGCCAAGAAAAGGATCGTCTACAGCTACAGTGAAGATGAAACCTGGGTATTAAAGTTATTGACTTATAAACTGTATAAATACGAAGATAAGATCTCTGAAAACTGTTATTCATTCAGAAGGAATCAGACTGCCAAGACAGCTTTTGATCGGATCTTAAAGATAAGTGATCTGAATAATAAGTATGTGCTGAAACTGGATATTCATAATTACTTCAATTCCATCGATACGGATCAGCTTATAAAGATACTTGATGAAGTAATCGATGATGAAAGACTGTATGATTTCATGTGTTATCTATTGAAGCAGGACCGCTGTATATATAACGGTGAAGAGATAAGTGAAAACAGGGGAGCGATGGCCGGTGTACCTTTATCGGGTTTCTTTGCGGATATCTATCTGAAGGATCTGGATGAAAGAATGGTCAAAGAGAACGTGGAATACTACCGTTATGCGGATGATATGATCATTTTCTTTAATGATATGGATGAACTTGATCATTATTATGAACTGATCAGAGAATATCTTAATGGAAAGAATCTGCTTCTAAATGAAGAGAAATATAAAGTATCTCTGCCTCATGAAGCCTGGGAATTTTTGGGATTCAATTATCTGGATGGCAAGATCGATCTAAGTGCGGTAACGATCCGCAAGATGAAAGACAGGATCAGACGCAAGGCAACGAAACTCTACCGCAAAAGAAAAAGCAATAACTATACCTTTGATAAGACGGCAGTTTCACTGATCAGAAGTCTTGATAACCGTTTTTATGATCTGAATGGTGATAATTCCTTTACCTGGACCAGATTCTATTTCCCGGTCATCAATACTTCTGAAGGTTTACATAAGATCGATGAATATATGGTTTCCTACCTGCGTTATCTCTATTCCGGAAGGCATTACAAGGGCAATTACCGCATCACTTACGAACATCTGAAGAAGCTCGGATATACGCCTTTAGTAGCGGAATACTACAACTGGCGCAAAGATAATGAGATCCTCAACCGGATCAATAATGAAGCCATCGCAAATTCACATAATCTGAGCAGTTAAATCAGGTATAATCTTGTTATGACCCTTGAAGAATTCAAAGCTAAATGTGAGGAAAGAAATATTGAACTGAATGAAAAAATGATCGAACAGTTCAATACCTATGCCGCATATTTAAAGGAATACAATGAGAAGATCAATCTGACGGCTATCACGGAATATGAGGATGTTCTGGATAAGCATTTTTATGACTGTCTTCTGCCTTTAGAAGGTAAGCTTGAAGGAACGCTGGCCGATGTCGGATCGGGAGCCGGTTTTCCGGGTGTGGTCTTCAAGATCGTCAATCCCGATTTAAAAGTAAAACTGATCGAACCTTTGCATAAAAGATGTGTCTTCCTGGAGTCGCTGATCGAAAAACTCGATCTGAAAGATATCGAAGTCATCAATGAAAGAGGTGAGGATCATTCCCTGAAACACCGCGAGGAATATGACTATGTGACGGCCAGAGCTGTTTCCAATCTGAACAGTCTGATCGAAGTCTGCGGTGCCATGGTTAAGAAAGACGGCTGCTTCATCTGTATGCGCGGTAAAGACGGTGAAGCGGAAATAGATAATGCCGGAAAGGCTATTGAAACGATGGGTTTCACTGTCGAAAACACCAGAAATGAAGAACTGTTCAATGGCGATAAACGCGTTATCAGCTGTTTCAGAAAAATCCGGACAAGTCCGTTAAAATATCCTAGGAAATATAATATAATTAAAAAGAACCCGTTATGAAAAAAGAAATCGTAAGAATAAAACTGAATAAGATAATTCCGAATAAAAACCAGCCGCGACTGGATTTTTATGATGATTCGATCAAAGGCCTGGCTGAATCGATCAAACAGAACGGCTTATTGCAGCCGATCACCGTCAGAAAGAGCGGTGACAAGTTTGAACTGATCGCCGGTGAAAGAAGATACAGAGCCTGTCTGCTTAACGGTGCCAGTGATATCGAAGCCATCATCATGGAAAGCAGTGATGATGAATCAGCTAACCTGGCATTGGTAGAAAACCTGCAGCGTGAAGATCTCAATGCGATCGAGCAGGCCATGGCGATGCGCCGGATCATGAAAGCCGAAAATCTGACACAGAATGAACTGGCAGAAAGATTAGGCTACAGACAGTCCACTGTCGCCAACAAGCTGCGTTTACTTAAACTTCCGGAATATATCAAGAAAGCGATCTCGCAGGGTACGATCACCGAAAGACATGCGCGGGCTTTACTCAATGTGCCTGAAGATAAACTGGAAGATGTCTATCTGACGATCACCAACAGGAAATACAATGTTTCCAAGACCGAAGAATATATCCGAGAGTTAAGTGAAAGAGCGAAGAACCGTGGTGTTTCGAATAATCTGAAGATCGGTATCAATACGATCAAACAGGCTTACGAGCTCTGCCGCAAGTCGGGTATTGATGCGGATATGCAGGTAACGGAATACGAGAATAACGTGAAGATCGTTATCAGAATGAAGAAATAGGAGGCGGAATATGGCAAAAACTATAGCAATCGCAAACCAGAAAGGCGGCGTCGGTAAAACTACTACCAGTATCAACCTGGCTGCCGGTCTGGCTTATCTGAATAAAAAAGTCCTGCTGGTGGACTTCGATCCTCAGGGTAACGCAACCCAGGGCGTCGGCCACAGAGTGGGTTTAAGAGATCTGACTGTCTATGATGCGATATTGAATGATACCGATATCAATGAATGCATCAAGACGCTTGCCAAACCTCCGCTTGATTTATTACCTGCCAATATCAATCTGGCCGGTGCGGATCTGGAACTGGCGAAGATCGAAGAAGACCGTGAAAGATTATTGAAAGACGCACTCTCAAAGATCGAAGACCGTTATGACTACATCATCGTCGACTGTCCGCCGTCATTAGGCTTGCTTAATACGAATGCCTTAACGGCTGCGGATTCCGTCCTGATCCCGGTCCAGAGCGAATACTATGCTCTTGAGGGTATCACCCAGCTCTTACAGACGATCAGACTGGTACAGAAACTCTTCAATCCGAATCTGAAGATCGAAGGTGTCCTGTTAACGATGTATGATGCCAGAACCAATCTCTCGGCTGAAGTCGGACAGGAGATCAGAAAACACTTTAAGGAAAAAGCCTACAAGACTTATATTCCTAGAAACATCAAATTATCCGAAGCACCTAGTGCCGGATTATCAATCTACGACTATGCGCTAACTTCCGATGGTGCCAAAGCCTATGTCGCTTTGACCAGAGAAGTTATCGCTAATAACACGGAGGAGAATAATGGCGTCTAAGAAAAGACTGGGCAAAGGTCTGGATGCGATCTTCGGTGAAGATATCGATTCCTTTCTGGATGATATCGCCAACGGCTCCTCACAGGTAAAAGGCTCAGGCAAGACCGAGATCCCGCTAAAGGAGATCAGGCCTAATCCGTATCAGCCGCGTAAGGAGTTTGACGAAAACGGCTTAAAGGAACTGGCTGACTCGATCAGAGAGAACGGTGTCTTCCAGCCGATCTTAGTCAGAAAGTCACTGAGCGGTTATGAACTGGTCGCCGGTGAAAGAAGAGTCAGAGCTTCCAAACTGGCCGGTAAGAAGAATATTCCGGCTATCATCGTCGATTTCGATGATCGGCAGATGATGGAGATCTCCCTACTGGAAAACATCCAGCGTAAGGATCTGACACCGATCGAAGAAGCGAGAGCCTATCAGCAGCTGATCAAGAAACTCGGCTATACGCAGGAAGAACTCTCGAAACGTATCGGCAAGTCCCGCAGCAATGTCACAAACATGTTGAGACTGCTGAGTCTGCCGGAAGAAGTCCAGACGATGGTCAATAACGGCAAGCTCTCATATGGCCATGCCCGAACACTGTTGGGACTTAATGATGAAGACAAGATGATCGACGTGGCGAAGAGAACCGTCAAGGAAGGTCTTTCCGTCAGACAGTTAGAAGGTCTGTGTACCCCGAAAAAGAGTACGAAAAAACCATCTGCAGGAAAGAAAAACGATCTTTTCATGGAAGATGTGAGGGTCAGATTGCAGAAAAAGTTCGCAACCAAAGTCGAAATCAAAAACAAAACGATCAGTATAAAGTATACTGATATTGAGGATTTAAACAGAATATTGGAAATAATGGATGTCATAGAAGACTAGAAAGGAAATCATTATGGCTGAAAATGAAGACAAAATCGTATTAACTCTCGGAGAGGAAAAAGTCGAAGAAGAGGTAATAAGTGAAGAAGAAGTAAAAGAAGAAGCAGAACAGATCAAGGATCATGCGACAGTTCCGGTATCTGATGTTGTAGGTTATGCAAAACTGGATGACTCAAGTCTGTCCGAAGAAGAGAAGAAGATGGTTGAAGACTTCTCTAAGCAGATCGATATCACCGAAACCAATTCCATCCTGCAGTATGGCGCTACTGCCCAGAGCAAGGTCGCCGATTTCTCTGATACAGCTTTAAAGAATGTCAGAACCAAGGACATCGACACCGTCGGTGATACTTTACTGGATCTGGTTGCTCAGTTGAGAAACTTTGATGTGGATGAGAAGAATGACAATTTCTTCCAGAAACTGTTCAAGAAGGGTTCCAACAGCATCAATGATGTAAAGGCTAAATACGACAGCGCCAATGCGAATGTCGACAAGATCGTCAAGATCCTGGAAAACCATCAGATCACACTGATGAAGGATATTAACCTTCTGGATCAGTTATATGAAAAGAACCTGGTCAACTTCAAGGAACTGACAATGTATATCCTGGCCGGTTACAAGCGTCTGGCAGAGATCAAGGCCAACGAACTTCCGGCAGCTTTAAAGAAAGCTGAAGAATCAGGACTTCCTGAAGATGCACAGGCAGCCAATGACCTTTCTGAAGCAATCACCCGTTTCGAAAAGAAACTCCATGACCTTGAACTGACAAGAATGGTTTCCATTCAGATGGCTCCGCAGATCCGTCTGGTCCAGAACAACGATACCTTAATGACTGAAAAGATCCAGTCAACACTGGTCAACACGATTCCGCTCTGGAAGTCACAGATGCTGATCGCACTCGGTATTGCTCACTCCAAGGAAGCTGTCAAGGCTCAGAATGAAGTATCTGAGATGACCAATAAGATGCTGAAGGAAAATGCCGAAAACCTGAAGATGGCTACAATCGAAACAGCCAAGGAATCAGAAAGAGGCATCGTCGACATCGAAACTCTTACAGCTACCAACAAGAAACTCATTGAAACACTGGAAGAAGTTAAACGTATTCAGACCGAAGGCAGAGAGAAACGCCTTGCGGCTCAGAACGAACTCCGCCGTATCGAAACCGAACTGCAGAGAGAACTCACCGACGTTATCAACAAATAGTTTACATAAGGGCACTCAGGTGCCCTTTATCATGGGCTGTTTCATATGTTTCTGAAAGTTCTTCGCAGAAACGGAGAACTTTTTATATCTTGTGAAATATTGTGAAATATCGTGAATTTTTAATATTTAATATAAAATAATATATAGGAGAAAAAGAGTTATGGATAATGAAAATATTTGCTCGGTTTGCGGAAAACCACTAAGTAGATACGGAAACAGGAAACTGAAAGACGGTGCAGTCTGCCGTAACTGTATAAAGCCGGCTTCTGAATGGCTGGATGATAGTGATTATGAGCGGATGAGTGTCGCTGATTTCGTTAGACATCTTGATTACCGGAAGGAAAATGAAGAAAAAGTAAATTCGTTTGAACCGGACAAGACGATCGAAGGCAAGTATACACTTTATCTGAGTTCAACGGGAAAAGATTTCCTGTTCTCCAAGCGTAAGGATTACAAGAAGAGTAATCCCGATGTTATTGCGTTTGATGACATCACAGAGATCAATATCTTTGAGGAAAAGTATCTTGATACGGATGATGTCGATATCTGTTTCAATGTCAAACTTAATAATGATCAGATCGATAATATCTATTTCCGGGTCAATGAATTCCCGGGTCTGGTCAGAGACAGTAAGGAACATCAGGAAGCCATTGATCTGGCTATGAAATATCTCGAAGGATTTGAAAATGAAGAAGATATGGACTTCGAGCAGACGGAAGGAGAGTAAAATGAGCGAAAAAAAGATAGAAAGCAGAAAAAGACATGCTGTTGAAGGCAATGTAAAGGAACTTAAAAAAGCTGCTAAGGGTCGCGGTACTCAGAAAAGAGTCGGAGCTTCAACAGGTTTCATGGATCTTGTGAAGAGAGCAGCAAAGGGCATAGCAAAATGAAGAAGAAGAAAAAATTCAGTATATTTAAAATCCTCTTTTTTATCGTCATTGCGGTTGTGATCGTAAATCTTGTCAGCGGTTTATTTAGTCACAGCGCAGGCAATGTGATCACAAATAACAATAATCCTATTGAGGATACCGATGACGGTAAAAACGGCTATACGGGATTTGCGAACAATGTCAATAACAACTATTCAAACAGCTGGCAGTTAACCAGCAATGTCGGCAAGCTTGATCTGAATACGGTCGCAGGCATCAGAGATAAACGTACATCGATCGTCGGAAGCAATAAGGATACCGTAACGGTCATGGTTTACATGTGCGGTTCCGATTTGGAATCTCAGGCTGCCATGGGTGTTTATGACCTGCAGGAAATGGCTTCGGCCAATCTGAGCGATCGGGTAAACGTCATCGTCTACACCGGCGGTACCAAGAGCTGGCATACCGATATCATTTCAAGCCGTGTCAATCAGATCTATCAGATCGTCGGCGAAGGCAAGATCAGATGTCTGGAAGACAATGCCGGTACAGGAGCGATGGTCGATCCGTCGACCCTGACGAGTTTCATCGAATACTGTGCCGATAATTTCCCGGCCAACCGTTTTGAACTGATCATGTGGGATCACGGCGGCGGTATCGTCAGCGGTTACGGCTATGATGAGAAATATCCTAACTACGGTTCAATGTCTCCGGCTCAGTTTGATAGAGCTCTGACTTCGGCCGGTGTACAGTTTGACTTTGTCGGTTTTGATGCCTGTCTGATGGCAACGACCGAAACAGCCTTACTGCTGGCTGAACATGCGGACTACATGATCGCTTCGGAAGAATCCGAGCCTGGTATCGGCTGGTACTACACCAACTGGTTGAGCAAGCTTTCCAGCAATACTTCAATGCCGACGATTGAGATCGGCAAGAATATTGCGGATGACTTCGTATCCCAATGTGCATCGCAGACGCCTAATCAGACAGCAACGCTTTCTGTCATTGACCTGGCTGAAGCTGAAGCAACCATTCCGAATGCTTTAAGTACTTTTGCCAAGAGCACGATCGATATCATCAATACCGATTATCATAAGGTTGCGAGCGCCAGAAAGGGTTCGAGAGAATTTGCGGCTGATGCGTATCTGGATCTCGTAGACTTCGTGGATCTGGCTGCCAAGATCGATACCACTGAATCCAAACAGCTGGCTCAGACCCTGATGTCAGCGGTCAAATACAACAATACTTCGCGTGACATTTCCAATGCGTATGGTCTGTCTATCTACTTCCCATACCGTTCAACGAAATATGTGAATACAGTCTTAACGACTTATAACGATATTCAGATGAACAGCGATTATTCGGAATGTGTCAGAAGTTTTGCGACTTACCAGACCAGCGGTCAGGTATCTTCAGGCGGTTCGCATTACGCCTATCAGACCTACAACAACTACAACGGTTCCAACTATTATGATTCACAAAGCAGTGAAGAACTGCTGCTGAACCTGATGGAACTGTTCATGGGCGGAAGCTATTCTTCAAGTGACAGTTATGATTACTACTATGGAAGAGGTCTTGATAAGATCTTCAACGGCACTATTGATAAGAATATGGTGAAGTATGTTGTCGAGAACCACTTCGATGCGGATCTTAACTGGAAAGACGGCAAGATCGCTCTGACTGAAAAACAGTGGTCAATGATCAGCGATCTCTTACTCAATGTCTTTGTAGATGACGGAACGGGTTATATCGATCTGGGTAAAGACAATATCTTTGAAGTTGGCGATGACGGCAGCTTACTGGCTCCAAGTGACAAGATGTGGCTGGCAGCTTCCATTGACAAGCAGAACTGGGAAATCATCCCTTACTACTATATGTTCTCAAGCGGTGAAGGTGATGATATGGTTACAACCGGCAGAATCCCTGTCATACTTAACGGCAAGGATGCGAACCTGATCGTCAAGATCGATGATGCGGGTATCAAGGTAACCGGTGCGATCTACAGCTATGGCGAGGATGTGGAGGTTGTAGCCAAGAGCGCAACAGAATTAGCCGGCGACAATAATGTCGAATTCACCAATGATGGTTCAGACATCAGTGTTTCCGGTGCTGATACAAGCAGCGAAATGATCACCTTAAAAGAAGGTGATGAGATCGAATTCGTCTGTGACTTCTATGACTATGATGGTGTCTTCACCGACAACTATGTCTTAGGTGACAAGCTGACTGTCAAGGATGATCTGTATATCGGTGATGTCGATATCTCAACATACAAGACCCTCTCTTCATATGAGATCAGAGATATCTACCAGCAGAGCTATTTCACACAGGCAGTTAAATAATCATTACTGAGAATTCAGAAACAGTGTAAGGTCCGGATAATCCGGGCCTTTCCTTTAACACAAGATCGCTACAGTGAAGCTTTGTTATAATAAAGGAAATGGAATATACGCTTGACGGAACATGGTTACATATCGCTATCGATTCCCTGTTTGTGAAGACGATTCAGGAGTTTTTTGATAACTATATTCCTTCCAAAAAGGTCCAGCATCTTCTCATTCAGAATAAGAATATCCTGCTGGACGGCAATCCCGTCAAAAGAGAAGATGATATTATCGGCTTAAATCTGGATATCAATATCTATCCTGAAACTTATGATTATAAAAAGATCGAACTGAAACCGGATGTGGTATATGAGGATGAGATCATTGCGATCGTCAATAAACCGAAGGATCTGCTGGTTCATTCCGATGGAAGTGATGAACTGACTTTAACAAAGATCGTCGAATCATATTATGCGGATAAGAATTATATTTCCGCTTTGCCTATCCATCGTCTTGATAAAGAAACAAGCGGATTAGTTGTATATTCTAAATCGATTATCTTTCAGCCTTTGCTGGATCAGCTGCTGGCGGAAAAACAGATCCGCAGAAACTACCTGGCGTTTGTGAAGGGAAAGATGGAGGTCGGCAAGATCATGACGATCGATAAGCCGATCGGCAATGACAGACACAATTCCAATAAACGGATCATCTATAAGAACGGTCAGAATGCTCTGACCAAAGTCAGATGTGTCGGATGCAGCAAGGCGAAGAATTACTCGGTACTGTCGTGTTCACTAGAAACCGGAAGGACCCACCAGATCAGAGTTCATCTTTCTTCGATCTCTTATCCGATCCTGAATGATCTGTTATACGGATCAGCTTCGGATCTGTGCATCCGGATGGGTTTATTTGCGGAAAGCATCGAGATGTATCATCCTTTGAAGGAAGATAATATATATGTGGAAGCCGAGCTTCCAAATGATCTGAACAACCTTTATCTGCAGAGTTTAAGATAATGAAGACAAACGCCATGCGCATGCTGGACAGCGGAAAAGTAAAGTATGAGGTCCTGGAATATACGATCGATAAGGACAAGTTTTCCGGTGAAGCGGTATCCGATCTCCTGGGTATGGATTACAGACAGTGCTATAAGACCTTGGGTCTTATTCATGATCACGATGTCTATATCTGTGTGATCTCGGTAGCCGATGAGATCGATCTGAAGAAAGCTGCCGCAGCACTCAAGGTCAAGAATCTGGAGATGGTCCATGTAAAGGACTTATTGAAAATGGTGGGTTACGAAAGAGGAAGTGTTTCTCCGGTCGGAGTTAAAAAGAATAAGGGAATCGTCTTCGATGATGAAGTGATGAATCATGAAGAGATCGAAATAAGCGGTGGAGCCTTCGGGATCGGTCTGAAGGTAAACCGTGATGAACTGCTGAAATATCTGAATGCGAAAGTGATGGATATAGTAAAAGAATGAATTATGATGTCGTAATAGTTGCCTCGGGTAAGGGGCAGCGCGCAAAACTGGGCTACAATAAGGCTTTCTATAAGATGAAAGACGGAAAGTCAGTTTTGGAACACTCTGCCCATCTTTTTATTGAAGATACCGACTGCAAGAAAATCATCATCGTAACCAATGAGGAGTATTTCTCTGAGGTTTTTGAAAACGAAAAAGTTATAAAGACTGTCGGTGGAAAGGAAAGAAAAGATTCCGTCTATAACGGTTTAGCGGAAGTAAAAAGTGAATATGTGCTGATCCATGATGCGGCCAGACCCTTCTTACATAAGAACGCATTGGAAGAGATCAAAGTTAAAGTAAGCGAAACCGGTGCTGCGGTTTTAGGCAGAATGGCAGTCGATACGATCAAGATCGTCGATGGCGATAAGGTCGTTAAGACGATCGACAGAAATACGGTCTTTATGGCGGAGACACCGCAGGCTTTTAAGACTTCGATCATCAAGGACTGTTACGCGAGATGTGAGGATGTCAATTTCACGGATGACACTTCATTAGTGGAATCATTAGGCTATGAAGTAAGTATTGTAATCGATGAGTATGACAATCATAAACTTACTGCACAAGAGGATTTTAAGGATCTGTGATTAAAGAAGTGATCGTCGTTGAAGGTGTGAATGATACAAAAAGACTCAAGTCTTTTTTTGATGTGGATACGATCGAAACCCATGGTCTGGGATTAAGCAGAGAGACCATAGAACTGATCAAGGCGATCAATAATAAAAGAGGAGTGATCCTGTTTCTGGATCCGGATACTCCGGGAGAGAAACTCAGAAACAGGTTAAACAAAGAAATACCGGGATTAAAGAATGCCTTTGTGCTGAAGGAAGATGCGAGGACCAGAAAGAAAGTCGGAATCGAACATGCTTCAAAAGAAGTGCTGGAAGAAGCACTTAATAATCTGATCACCTATGGTGAAAGTAAGCGGTCTATTAATGAAGAAGAATTCTACAGATTAGGCTTAAAAGGTGAAGACAGATCTGCGGATTTAAGAAAGAAGGTCTCGGCTCATTTTCATCTCGGGAAATGCAACGCCAAGACGCTGTTCAACAGACTTAATATGCTGGGAATAACTTATAAGGAAATAGCTGATATTATAAATCTATGATCGCAAACATCAACTTCGTAAAAGAAATAATGGGTGAACTTAAGGCCAAAAAGAAATTCGGTCAGAACTTTCTTATTGATGCCAATATCGTTGACAGGATTGCGCAAAAAGCCTGTGACGATGATCTGAAAACCATTGAGATCGGACCGGGTCTGGGTGCTTTGACGGAGATGCTTCTGAAGTATTCTAAAGATGTGGATGCCTATGAGATCGATAAGGATATGTATGAACTCTTATGTAAGAACATCGATGATGAAAGGCTCACTGTCTATCTGGAGGATTTTCTGGATACCGATTTAAGTAAATATAAGGAAAAAGTAAATATCTGCGGCAATCTGCCGTACTATGTTACAACTCCGATCCTGTTTAAACTGTTTGAATCGGATCTCGATATGAATAAGATCACGGTCATGGTACAGAAGGAAGTTGGGGACAGACTCGCAGCCAAGACAGGCAGTGAAGACTATTCCGCCTTAAGTATCGAAGTTCAGTATCTGTATGATGTTAAGCAGGAAATGAATGTTTCTCGCAAGGTCTTCTATCCTAGTCCGAATGTCGATTCGATCGTCGTCTCTTTTACCCCGATCAGGGAAAGAGACAGGGAATTCGAGAAAGGTTTCTTTGAGTTTGTGAAGAACTGTTTCCGCATGCGCAGAAAAACACTTCATAATAATCTCAAGGATCTCTATGACAATGAAACGATTGAAAAGATCTATAGCGAATGTGATCTCAAATCAAATGTAAGAGCACAGGAGTTGTCCCTAGAGGAATTTCTGAGGTTGTATAATACAGTTATAGAAAAATGAAAGATCGCGCATACGCCAAAATAAACCTCTCTCTGGATGTTTTCAATATCAGAGAAGACGGTTACCATGACATCAATTCCATAATGGTTCCCATTGATTTTTATGATGAACTGGAGATCAGAATTGCGGATAAGGATTCTTATGACTGCAACAAGTCTTTTATCCGTTTCAATGAATACAATTCCGTCTATAAGATGATGTCCATTCTTAAGGAAAAATATTCGATCAGTGACAATCATGAAGTAAAACTGAATAAGTTCGTTCCAATCAAAGCCGGACTGGGCGGAGGAACCGCTGATGCGGCCAGTGTTTTAAGGATCTTCCAGAAACTCTATCATCTGAATATGAGCAAGGAAGAAATACTGGATGTGTGTCTCAAAGTCGGAGCCGATGTGCCTTTCAACTATTTCAATGTCCCGGCCGTGGTATCGGGCATCGGTGATCAGATCGAGGAAATAAAGATCGCTAAACAGTACTATGTATTACTGGTAAAACCGAAGACCGGTGTTTCCACAAGACAGGCTTATACCGAGCTGAATATGGAGACCTGTGACCATCCGGATATTGAAAGACTAAGGAAAGCTTTAGCTGAAGGAGAAGACATTAAAGGCCTCTTAGGCAATTCGCTGGAAGAGCCGGCCTTGAGACTCAATGATGATATCCGCAAGATCAAGGAACAGCTGAGCAGTTTTGAAACTGGTGAAGTACTGATGTCGGGAAGCGGTTCGACGGTCTTCTGTATCGATGAGGACAGGGCAAAGATCAGGACCATGTATGAGCATCTTAAAGGCTCGGCTTATTACGTACGCTATACCAGAACTCTGGCGTAATCACTTACCGAAATATCTATTTAATAAGCTTGAAACAGGCATGTATAATTACCGCCTGTTTTTTCTTTTGAGCTGATAATTAAGCAGGCAAAATATTATATAATATGTTTGAAATACAAAGGAGAAAAGACTGTCATGAATAGCGCGATAATATTTATCCGTGATGAAGAAGAGAAGCAGCTGGCCAAGGCTCCTTATCTTGGCGGAAACCTGCTTATGCATACCGTAAAGGAACTCAGGAAGCTCAAACAGATTAAGGACATCTTTATTGTCGGTACTGATGCCACAGTTCCGGGCTGCATATCTAAAAATAATGTCAAAGATGTGGTGAAAGAGATCGGGACCGAAGGAAGATCCCTGTTAGTTTCACCGCTCTTCCCTGAACTAAACGGCGATGACTATCAGAAACTTTTTGACAGAAAGGCCGAAGGCGCCATCATCGTCTGCGATGATATGGTATGCGATGCTTTTGCGTTAGACAATAACTGTCTGAATGATTTCCAGCGGATCAAATATGAGACAGTCGAAATAAAACATAAAAAAGTAAGAAAGTTTACGCAGGAGGATGCGACCAATCTCAAGGAAGAAAGCCTTGATGATGTCATCGTCTTCCCGTTAACTTCCAGTGTGGAAATCGTCGAAGAAGTATGTAACTACCTCAACATCAAACCGGGCAAGATCTCCGTCAATCACTTTGCGGATGGCGAAACACTGGTCGAACTTGGTGAGAGTGTTCGAGGCAAGAGATGTTATATCATTCAGAGTACCTGCAAGCCGGTCAATGAAACACTGATGGAAGTGCTGATCTGTATCGATGCGATGCACCGTTCCTCAGCTGCCGAGATCACCTGTATCATTCCTTATTTCGGTTATGCTCGTCAGGACCGTAAGGCTTCACCGCGTCAGCCGATCACCGCTAAACTGGTCGCTTCGATGTTAGAGAATGCCGGAGCCAACCGTGTCGTCACCTTTGACCTTCACGCTGCCCAGATCCAGGGTTTCTTCAACTGTCCGGTTGATGATCTGACCACGGTTCCGATGATGGGCCAGTATTTCCGCCGTAAGAATCTCGATCCGGAAAAGGTAGTCGTCGTCTCACCTGACCATGGCGGAGTCAAGAGAGCCAGAAACCTGGCCGAGATGCTGGGATGTCCGATCGCGATCATTGATAAAAGAAGACCGCAGCCTAATGTGGCTGAAGCCGCCAATATCATCGGTGATGTCGAAGGTAAACATGCGATCATCGTCGATGACATCTGCGATACCGGAGGTTCGCTGATTGCGGCAGCCTCGATTCTGAAAGAAAAAGGCGCACAGGACATTTATGTCTGTATCGCCCACGGCTTATTCTCCAATAATGCCGCGATCAGAATCCAGGATTCACCGATCAAGGAAGTCGTCTGTACCAATACGATCATTCCTTCGGAAGAAGACCTTAGCCGTACCAATAAGATCACGACCTTGTCGATCGGCTGGATGCTGTCGAAACTGATCCTGGCGGTATCATGCCATACACCGGTTTCGGAAGTATACGCATTATATGAATAATTAAAAATCATTCCCACGCGGGAATGATTTTTTAGAACAAAATAAACAGATAGGCAATGGCCATGCCGGCCGCCATGCAGCTGAAGTGGGATGTTCCATCTACTCCCGGCAGCATGGAGACCATGATCAGCGATACGGCCGGACGCAGCAGATAGCGCGCGCCATCCATACCCAGTGCATACAGAATGAACAGCATCGAGGCACCCAGGATACCGCAGATCGCACCGGAGGCACCGATGGAGACCGTGTAGTCATCACTGTTGTTATGGCGGATAGCCAGCGCCAGAAGTTTGCCCAGTACCAGGGATCCGAAATAGATCACCAGCATCCGCCAGTGCCCGAAGAGACTTTCTACAAAGGTACCGACATTGTACAGGGAAATCATGTTCATAAGTAAGTGCATCGGATCAACATGCGTGAAAGCCGCCGTGAAAATCCGGTAGTATTCTTTGCGGTTAAAGACCAGATGATACGACACTCCGAGGTCATCCGCATCGAGCTTATCGTTCCTGATCATGATGAAAACGATTACATTGGCGATAATCAGTAAATAAGTTACAAAATACTCTAACATACCCCTATTATACATTTGAAATTCACTTATTTTTTACTATAATTATGAATGTTGTATTTGGAGAGGTTTATGAAAAGTACTGTATTATACGGTCTTGGTGAAGATGCCAGACTGATGAAAAAAAGAGCTGATCAAAAGGCTCTGACATATATACTTACCGCAAGCATTATCCTAATAACCGTCACGGCGATCGCTTTTGTTTCGCTTCCGAAAATCATTAACGCCAACAGCGTTTCTCAGACTTTCAATACTTATGAAGTCGAACTGGCGCTTAAGAAAATGAACGGGTATCGGGATACAACAGCGTCACTGCTGGAGGACAATGAGGAGAAACCGGGTTTCTTTGAGATCTTCCCTGAACCGGAATACAAGACCGGAACATATCTGTATGAATATTCGGGTTGGTTCTCTTCGGGTAGTGCTGTGACTTATTCCGCCTGGGCTCATGCCTATGATCTGTATAACAGAGGACTGATCCATGGAGCGACCGCGGGCAGATGGTGTACCTTCTTTGCCCAGATGTGGTTCTATGATGTCTACGGTTTCAATTCATCCGGCAATTCACCAGCCGGTGATGGGGCACAGTTCGCTTCAACTGTCTATGCCAATTCGGTCTATTACGATGAAGACGGTAACTTATGTCACTATTTCGAATACGGTAATAAACCGATGACGATGGGCATCGTTTCGATCACCAATGTCTATGGCGGTTCGGGTCATGTACTGTGTGTCGATGAAGTCGACTACATAAACAACACGATCACCGTTTCGGAAGGCAATGTCAGCGGTTATGGCGACTGCCGTATCAGACAGACCATGTCATTAGATACCTTCTATTATCTGAATCCGGGTCATAAGATCTATGTGAATCCGACTCCGGAGCTGATAAATATGATCAGTGAAGACTGAAAGCCAGAATAAAACCTGGCTTTTTAATTTGTCAGCCTAGTATATATAATATAGATATATCTATTTAGCGAAGGTAAAGGGTAATGAAAAACGCAAGAAGAAAAATGAGTCTGTTTCTGGCAGTTATACTGCTGCTGTTATGCGGTTGCAGTAACGAGAATAAAGAGAGTGTCGAAGGTATTCTGACCAGAATAGCTCAGATGAATACGGAAGAAGTGCTCAGAGATGAGTACAGCAGTGTTTTTATCAAGACTATCGTAAAGGGTTTTGTGGATTATTCTGTCTATGATGATCAGAAGAAGGCGACAGAAGTCTTCTTTGATGATGAAGGCAATCTGATAACCGTCAGTAAGATCGAGGGCGATTTCTGTTATATCTATGATGCGAGCGAAAAGAATTTCTTCTGTGCTCAGCTTGAAGATAATGCTTATTCGGTATGGGAAGATCTATCCACAACTTATACCGAATATCTTGAAGCAGTTGAAGTCAAGAACACCAATGCGTTTACCATCGTTACCTGTAAGCTAAAGGAAGATAAGAAAGATGACTTCCTGGCTGCGGTGCAGATCGATGGCAGTGAATACAAGGATTTTGAAGTCGTCTATACCTGTGACAAGAACACTCTGGCTATCTATGATGCCAACCTGACAGGTATCGATAAAGACGGAAATACGGTTCAGATCATGGAGAATCAGGTTACCTACAATACCACTGATCAGAATGAAGAGTACGTAAAGCTGATCACCGAACATCTAAAGGGTATCACCGGTTACCGCAAGGTCAGTATCAATACCGTAGAGGAAGATGGAACCATCACCAAGAAGAGCTATAATGTTCCGATCGGCGATGAATTCTACTACAATGTACCGGAAAACTATGTGATCGATAAGGCCCGTTCTTCGATGCCTTCCGATCCTAAATTCGAGAAAGATATGGTGATTTATATGACTGTCAAAGGAAACGAAGATATTCCTGAAAACAACAACGACAACAATAACGACAATAACAGTAGCAACAGCAATATCCAGGATGATTCATCCGCCTTTGTCTTGCTGTCAGAGGCTATCCCTGATGCGATCCTGGAGATCCGTTACTATTCAACCTATAACTTTGTGGGCGACAGGATCGACGGTTATGAAGAACCTCTGGCTTTCTTAACCAAGGAAGCAGCCAAGGCTCTGAAGGAAGTATCCGATGAACTGGTAAATAAGGGTTACAGATTAAAGATCTATGATGCCTACAGACCGCAGAGTGCTGTCGATCATTTTGTCAGATGGTCAAAAGATACATCCGATACCAGAATGAAGGAATACTTCTATCCGGAACTGGATAAATCCGTACTGTTTGAACAGGGCTACATCATGGAGAAATCCGGCCACAGCAGAGGCTCAACAGTTGACCTTACTATCGTTGACATGAAGACCGGAAAAGAAGTCGACATGGGCGGAACCTTCGATTATTTCGGTGAACTCTCGCATCCTTCCTATACCGGTATCACAACCGAGCAGTATGGCAATAGAATGATCTTAAGGGAAGCGATGCTGGGACACGGTTTCCAGCCGTTAGATGAGGAGTGGTGGCATTTCACTTTAAAGAACGAACCATATCCTGATACTTATTTCGATTTCCCGATCAATTCCGATCAGGTAAAATCCGAATAGCGAATACAGACCGCAGTTACAAAAACTGTGGTCTTTTTTAACTTGACATCAAAGCATCCTTCTTAAATACTGAAATTATGAAAAAACAGATCTTTAATCCATATCTGCCGAATTATGAGTATATTCCTGATGGCGAACCTCATGTCTATGAGGACAGACTGTATGTCTACGGTTCTCATGACAGATTCGGTTCTATTTTTTTCTGTGAGAACGATTATGTCTTATGGAGTGCTCCGACTGATGATCTAAGTGACTGGACATATCACGGGACGATCTTTTGCAGGGATCAGGATCCTTTGAACAAGGAAATACTGAGTCCGCTTTTTGCGCCGGATGTCATAAGAGGAAGTGATGGCAGGTATTATCTTTACTATGCACCAAGCAATACCAGATCGATAGGAGTAGCAGTTTCGGATAAGCCGTACGGTCCTTTTGAATTCCTGAATCACGTTAAAGATACAGACAATAAACTCATAGGTCAGAGAGATCATGATCCATATCCTTTTGATCCGGCTGTACTGGTCGAGAATGGACATGTTTATCTCTATCTTGGTTTCGCACCTGATCCTACCTGGGATTTTGTGGAAGAAGAATTCGGTACTATCCCATTACAGAGCGGTGCCTTTGTTGTGGAATTGGATAATGACATGTATACGGTAATCAGTAAACCGCAGAAAATCGAGATACTTGGCTACGAAGATGAAGGCCATGCTTTCCTGGAGGCATCTTCAATCAGAAACTTCAACGGAACTTATTATTTCATCTATTCTTCAATGAATTCCCATGAACTGTGTTACGGAATGTCTGATAATCCAAAAGGTCCGTTTGTTTATAAAGGTATTCTGCATGATAATGGCGATCTGGGTTATAAGGGCAACACAAAAGCTTTGTGTTATACCGGAAACAATCACGGTTCGATCGAAAAGATAAAAGATGATTATTATATCTTCGGCCACCGTCAGACTAATTATTCCACTTATGCCCGTCAGGGTATTGCGGAAAAGATCTTTATGAATGAAGACGGTTCTTTTGATCAGGTAGAGATGACCAGCTGCGGCCTTAACGGTAAACCCCTTATACCTGAAGGAGAATACAGTGCTTCCATTGCCTGCAACCTCTACAGCAAAGAGGGAGCCTTGCATTATCTGGATAACTGTCAGGAGTATGAGAATATCAGGATCGATCATCCGGCTTTCTCTCAGGACGGCGAAGACAGAGAGGATAACCCGAATCAGTTTATTAAGAATATGAGAGACGGTTCTCTAGCCGGTTTCAAGTATTTTGAGTATGTGAAAGAGATAAAACTCAGTGTCAGAACCAAAGGTGATGAAGGAATAATCGAAGTACGGAATAATCCTGATGGACCTGTACTAGCCAAAATAAGGTTGAATAAGAATAAAGATTATACGCAATCGGAAGAGGTATCAGTCAGCTTCCCTGAAGAAGAAAAGATCGCTTTATATTTCACGTATAAGGGAGAAGGCAGTATCGACTTTATTTCCTTTGAACTGCGATAAAATATAGATGAAACAGGAGAGAAACTATGAGTGAATTTGAAACAGGCATTTCTTTTGCTGAATATGTAAGTGTTGAAGTATTAAAGGATGATCAGAAGATAAAACTGTCAGTCAACCCAGTCGGTCAGTTTAATCCGGGCGGCTGCACGGCATTTGTCTCAGTCAAGAAAGACGGTGTTCTGGCTTTAGAGAAAGTCGAAGATCTTTATGAGTATCTTTTAAAGAGAATAGGTTTCGATAATCTGGAAGCGGTTGTCGATCTTGATGATTATTCTTTAAAGGGTGTTCTGGAATACACAAAGGATCTCGAAGTCGATGATGAGAATGAATGGTGGCTAAATTACTTCAAACGTCTGGAAAAGAAAGTCGATGAATTCCATGAAGCACTTATTTCGATGAATGTACAATTGAAAGATCTGAAGGTCAAGGTTCATCAGTACCATGAAGCATCCGGAGAATTATGCGATTTTGTGGACTTCATCTGCTGCCCGGAAGGCGAAGATGAGGAAGCACTCAGAGAGTTCTTTGAAGAGAATCTTTCCAAGGACAGCGAAATAGACAACATCATGGAATGTTTCGAAGACGGTTATTTCTATGGTGACAGTTTTTCTGCCGATGAGACTACACTGATCGATTTTACCTCAGGCAATGTTGAAAAGATGATGACAATTACGGATGTCAGATAAGATGAGCAGAGAATTCCTGCTTGATTACTATTCAGGCACAAGTGTGAATATCGAAAGTATCCTTAAAGCTCAGGATATAGCCAGAGCCTGTCTTGATCATATGAACGGGTTTCTTAAACCGGGTATGACCAGAGAAGACATTCACAATGAATGCGGAAGATTCATGAAAGAAAAAGGAGCTGATAACTGGTGGATCCATAATGATCCGGCTCTGATCCTTTTCGGGTCCTTGAGTACATATTCGGCACATGAGAGTCCTGATCCTTTATTTGAAGGCAAGACGCTGCAACTGAATGATCTGATCACGATCGATGTCGCACCGGGGATCGGTACAGGCTGGGGTGATATGGCCAGAACTTTTGTGATGGAGAATGGGAAAATCGTTTCCTGGGAAAAGTGTCAGAACGAGGAAATAAAAGAAGGCATGGAGATGGAGATGAAACTTCATGAGCTGTTTAAGGAAAGTCTCAATGATGAGATAACTTTTTCTGAACTTCATGAAATCATCGATGAATATCTCCAGGCAAACGGTTACTATAACTGTGATTATCACGGCAATTTCGGTCATACGATCGAGAATGATCAGAAAGATAGGGTTACCATCGATAAGGGTGTAGACATCGTTATTGCGAAATACAACAAGCCTCTGACGTTTGAGCCGCATATCTGTAAGAAAGACGGAAAATACGGAATCAAACACGAAAACATGTATGTCTATATAGATAAAAAGATCAGTGAGCTGTAATCACTGATCTTTTAGAAATCATATATTTAAGACTGATCCGGATCTTTTCGGATTTTCTTTCCTATCAGAACAATAACTAATGTTCCGATAAGGCAGACCAGAACGGCCATAAGGCTTCCTTCGATACCGAAGGTCTGATCATAGAAGAATCCCGATGAATTGGCGACTGATCCGAAAAGGGAAACGGTAGCCGGAGTTCCGCTGTTTGGCAGACCGAAGATGAAATCCTGAGAGAAGTTCCACATCATATGAGCACCGCAGGCAAACCAGATATTCTTGAAATAGTAGCAGGCTAAGGCAAACTGAACACCGAAGAAGAAAAGGGTCAGTAACGGAATGATGCCGAAACCGGGTTTGGCGGTATGCAGATAGGCGAAGAAGAATGATGAGACAAAGATTGCCAGTTTTACGGAAACACCTTGATCAGAGAGCTTCTGATAGATCAATGATCGTGATTCTATTTCTTCGGCTGAAGCCTGAATGAAGACAGCAAAGATCGCAAAGATAAAGAAGATGACATTGAAATCAGCGGAAGGAGTAATGGTGATATTTCCGTTAAATGATGCCGCAAGCACACAGATGCCCATCATAGCAAAACCCAAGAGTGCTCCAAAGAGTCCGTATTTGAGATTATTTGAGAGTTTCCCTTTGAACAGGGCAAATACATATTTTCTTTCTTTCCTGACTGCCAGCGCATAAAGGGTCATCGTTACGAAAAAATACAGATGCCCGAGGTATAAAAGCACATGAGCTACACCTTCATCAAGAGGTGTATTACCCAGCCAGGTATAATAGCGGGATCTCAGGAAATAGGCGAAATAGTGTAACCCGTAGGCTAAGACAAAAGCAATAACGGCTTTTTCGATCTGCATTCTTAAGGAATTGTTCTGATCGTTGTTATTCATGTGGTGCACCAACATCCTTTAAGGATTTCTTACGTCTATTATATGATGAGAGAATAAAAAAACCGCAAGTATTGAAACTTACGGTTTTAAGATGATTGCCGAGATTATTTAGTAACTTTGCCCTTCTTGTTAAGAAGATTGGTTTTCTTAGCCAGCATATCAGTCTTCTTAGCCAGCATATCAGTCTTCTGCTCAAGCATATCGGCTTTCTGCATCAGGTTCTCTTTCTTAGCCAGCATATCAGTCTTCTGGTTTAATAAATCAGTCTTCTGTGCGAGAGCATCTATCTTCTGTGAGAGAAGATCGGTTTTCTGTGCTAATGAATCAAGAGATACACCACCATTTACATCCTCGAGGAATGAATCATCTAATTTTTTCTTTGCCATATTTATTTCCTTTCCATGATCTGAAGATCATTTTCTTTGTTCTATTAAATTATACGAACAATCCCGTTATTATGGCAAAGTATTTGTATATTTTTTTATTTCATGTAAAGTCCATAGCCTCTGATAAAGAATAAATGGCTTATTTCTGTTAATATATTCTTATAGCAGATTTATTGATAATGGTGAAAAAGATGAAGAAATTAATAACTATCCTTTTATGTATTCTGATTATTTCCGGCTGTAATAAAAAGCCTGAAGAGCCGGTCGTAGAGCCTGTGATCGACGGTGCTTATTATGTGGATCAGCTCAGAAATCTGAAAGTCAGAGATAAAAACCGAAACAATACCGTCCGTAATGCAGATTTTGATGAACTGCTGGAAGGTGTTTTTGAAGAAATACTGACATCCAATTTCCTGGATTTCCATTTCAACGTTGCCGACTATAAGACTTTAGGTGTGGAAAAACCGAATCCCGATCTCGGTGAATATGTATATGGTCTGGATGAGGAGGAAATAGCGTATTATGAGGAACTGCTGGATGAGGTAAGAGGCTATGATTATCAGTCTTTATCTTATGATCAGCAGTATGACTATGACACGCTGGAATTTGAATGCCTGAAGAAACTGGCCGGTCTATACTTCTACCGTTATAAGTTCCTTTTAAAGGATGGCGAAAGTGTAACGGAAGAGAAGATGTCTTATTTCACCGATTTCTCTTTCTATGATGAAGAATCAATAAATGACTATTTAAGCTGTCTTGGCTGCTTTGCGCAGATGTGTGATGAAGTTCTGGCTTATTGTGAGCAGCAGGCTGCAGACGGTTATCCTTTACTGGATGACTGGATCGATGAAGCTCAGAAGAGTTTTGATTCCTATATCAATAATCCCGAAAACAATGATCTGATTATTTCCTTTAACAAAAAGATCGATAAATATGAGGGTCTGGATGAAAAGACCAAGGAAGATTATAAAGCAAAGAATAAAGATCTCGTCGTCAATTCCGTTGTGCCTGCTTATAAGAAGTTGAGAGATGGTATCGAACAGTACCGCGGCAAGGCCAATTATGAAGACTACAGACTGGCTGAACTTGATAAGGACTATGCCGATTATGTCTATATGATCCAAGGTTCCAATTTCTATACCGTTGATGAGATGTTTACGATCCTGGCGGATGCTTTCTCGTTATTAGAAGCCGAATACATTTCCGTATTATATGACGATACTTCCATTCAGAAGATGTGGGATGCCTATGAAGGCAAATATGAAATCTTCAGTATGAGCCATCCGGAAACACTTGATTATCTGGTCAAGCACTTAACCGAATACTTCCCGCCTCTTGATGATGTGCAATACACAGTTGAAGAACTGGATCCGGAAACCGCTCCGCCTAGTGTCGTAGCCTATTACTGGCAGGCTCCTGTAGATGACGATAACCAGAACATCATCAGAGTAAATCCTAACAGCGATCCTGAATGTGTTTATTCGCCATATGGAACTTTAGCTCATGAAGGATTCCCTGGTCACCTTTATCAGATCGTTTATTACCACAAAGTCAATCCTTCCAAATTCAGACTGATCACCTTTAACCTGGCTTATCTGGAAGGCTGGGCAGAGTATGCGTCATATTATTCATACAGAATGGCAGGACTTGAGGATGACTATGTCGCTTCCGTTCTTTTCTATGATACAAACTCCTACTTCTTTGAATACTCGCTGGCCGATATCATGGTCAACTATTACGGCTACACAACGCAAGAACTCTATGACTGGTTCTGTGAGAACTCGATCTTCGGCGAAGATGCTTCGTATGAGTATTATGAAGCATTGCGTGAGATCGTTATCGAGGTTTCGGGAGAATATATACCTTACGGTATCGGAACTTCAATGATGTTTGAACTGCGCGATGATGTGGCAAATAAGCTTGGTGATAAGTTTGATATCATCGAATTCAATAAGGCCGTTCTGGAAAGCGGCATAATGCCTTTCAATATCCTTAAACAGGAAGTATATGAAAAGCTGAATATTCAATAATGAAAATCGTCGTACTGGACAGAAGCTGTCTGACAGCCGATTATCTCGACTGGAGCAGACTTAATGAACTTGGAGAAGTAAGCATCTATGATAAAACACCGCGTGATAAAGTTGTTGAAAGAATCAGAGATGCTCAGATCGTTTTAACCAACAACGCCTTGATGAATGAAGAAGTATTCTCCAAGTGTCCCGAATTAAAATATATCGGTGTCTTTTCCACCGGATACAATCATATCAATCTGGAGGATGCAAAGAAGTACGGTATCACCGTCTGCAATGCCCCTTCATACGGGACAAAGATCGTAGCGCAGAATGCCATAGCACTGCTTCTGGAAGTCACTAACCGGGTAGCGAAATTCAATTCAGATGTGAGAAACGGTCATTGGATCGAAAGTTCTTTTGCGTGTGCTGAGTCTGATCCGATCATTGAACTGGACAATAAGACCGCCGGTATCATCGGTTTTGGCAGGATCGGCAGACAGAGCGCCAGGATATTATCCGCAATCGGTATGAATATTATTTACTATGATGTTTTCGATGCTGAAACTGAATATGAATCTCAAAAAGTTGAATTTAATGAACTGCTGGAAAAATCGGATGTGATATTCCTGCATTGCCCTTTGAATGAGGAAAACAGAGAAATAATCAATAAAGAAACGATCAGCCGGATGAAGGATGGCGTCATTCTCGTGAATAATGCCAGAGGCGGTCTGATCAATGACAATGATCTTGCGGAAGCACTAAAGAACGGAAAGATCAGAGCAGCTGCTTTGGATGTCGTGTCTAAGGAACCGATCAGTAAAGACAATCCGCTATTAGAGTGTGACAACTGTATCATTACTCCGCATATCTCCTGGAGTTCCAACGAAGCTCGGATCAGAATGATCGAAACAGCTATCGACAATGTGAAGAATTTTATCGAAGGTCATCCTGTCAATACCGTAAATTGATATAATTAACTTATAGTAAAAACTTCAAAGAAAGACGGTTTTTAGAAGTTAGATTATGAAGAAGACAAAAACATTGAGTTTTACAAGACAGTTCCTGATCATTTTTGCGGTCTTGCTTTTTATGACGAACTTTGTGCTTGGTGTTGTTCTGATGAAACAGTCGACAGACATCATCCAGCAGCTGGTCCGCAAAAATATGCTGAACTTATCCAATACTGCAGCCGATCTTCTTGATGGCGATGCTTTGGAAGCATTGACCGCAGAAGATGTCGGTTCGGAACCGTATAATGAGATCTATGATGCACTGACATCTTTCCAGAACAATATCGATATCGAATACATCTATGCCGTCAGGCAGGTCGGTGAAGATGAATTCATTTTTACGGTTGACCCCGATCCGGTCGATCCGGGCGAATTCGGTGAAGAGGTACTGGTTACGGATGCTTTGCGTTCGGCTGCCAAAGGTGTGGCAATGGTCGACAATGCACCGGCTGAGGATGAATGGGGCAACTTCTACAGTTCCTACAGTCCGGTCTTTGATTCCAAAGGAAAGGTAGCCGGAATCGTCGGTATTGACTTCAATTCCGACTGGTATGACATGCAGATCAGAGAACACACTGTTTCGATCTTCATCAATACGATGGTATCTATTGCGGTAGGTGCCCTCATTGTCATATTCCTGACCAACAGTCTGCGTAAGCGTTTCGATACTTTAAGTAATGAACTGGCTGTTCTTTCAAGTGACGTCGATGCTCTGACAGAGGAGATCACTTCCCGTCGTGATTACCGTGAGAATATCGGCAACAACAAAGAAACGGAAGAAGAAAAAGCTCAGCCAAGTAATGATGAAATCGAACTGCTCGGTTCCAAACTTCATTCGATGCATACGGAACTTGACAGATATCTGGCTTTCATCAGAAATAAGGCCAATACGGATGCTCTGACGCTGGTAAACAATACGAATGCCTATACCGAAAGACAGTCCAGAATCGAAGAAGAGATTGCGACAAAGAGCGCTTCTTTCTCGTTGGCTGTCTTTGATATAAATGATCTTAAAGGTATTAATGACCGCTATGGTCACCATTGCGGAGACCTGATCATCAAAGCTGCCGCTGATGCGATCAGTTCTGTCTTCAAGCTTGAGGATGTCTACCGTATCGGCGGTGATGAATTTACCGTTATTGAAGAGAATACATCATTAGAAGAAGTCAATAAAAAGATCGAACTGGTTAATGCCGAAGTCGATGCCTACAACAGTTCCGAAAAGGAAAATGAAGGTGTTCTGAAACTTTCGATCGGTACTACGGCCTATGATCCGGAACACGACAAGACTTTCCGTGATACGTTCAATCGTGCCGATGATTCCATGTACAGCAACAAGAAAGCCTATTACGAACATTTCCATAAATACAGATCCACAGACAGATAGATTACACGGCCGTGAAAACGGCCTTTTTATTTTATGTATACTACCGGTTGTATAATGGTATTAATCATGAAGAAGATAATAATTATCGAATTTCTGATCATGTTAGGACTGGGATACTTTATCTATTCTTCCTATATGGAAGAAAAGAGAAAGCAGCTCCTTTTAGGCACTAAAAACGAAGAAATATCTTCATTGAACGTTAAGCAGGATGAACTGAATAAAGAGATAGAAAACGTTACGGAAGAAGTAACTGTTTTAAAAGATAAATACAATGATAAGCAGCTGGATATATGGAAAAGAAGAATCGAACAGGTAAAAGAAAAATTGGAACAGTAATCCTGATGATCCTGTTACTGGCATTGATCGATGTAGAGGCCTACATTGTTTTTTCTTATGATAAAAAGATCGAAGTACTGGATACAGAGATAAGTAAGATCGATCTTCAGCTGGATGAAATCAATAAAAAGAATGAAGAACTGGAAAAGAGCCTTACTGTTCTTAATGAAGAAAAAGACGAACTGAATACTTTTGATGAGACGCTTGTTTCCTTAAAAGAAGAATACTTCTCTAAGCTCAAGGAACTGGAGAATAAGGTTCTATCAGGAGAGAGCAGTGTCAAGATCGCTTATCTGACTTTTGATGACGGTCCTTATGACAACAGTGAAAAGTTTCTGGATGTACTGGAAGAATATGATATTCCGGCAACTTTCTTCGTCCTGATGAAATGCGCGGAGACCGGTTATGTGGAGGAAGATGAAGCTTATGATCATGTCTACCGCCGGATTATTGAATCGGGACATACTTTAGGCAATCATACCAGGACACACAAGTTCGGTGATGACGGTGTCTATTCTTCATTAGAAAGATTCATGTATGAGATCACGTCTCATCGGGAATTCATTTATGAAAGATACGGTTATACTACCGATATCATGCGTTTCCCGGGCGGAAGTTTTACTTCAAGCCTGGCACCACAGATCATCAAAGAACTGCAAAAGCTGCATTATGCCTATGTTGACTGGAATGTTTCTTCGGGTGATGGCGGCAAGGTACGCAGTCCCGAAGAGTTCAGAGACATTGTGCTTACCACTACCAACGGCAGGAAGTTTATTGTCGTGCTGATGCACGATTATTCGACCAATACCTTATTGGCTTTACCGGAAATTATCGAAGGTCTTGCCGATCAGGGTTATTCCTTCTTCCCGTTATTCTATGATTCATATATGACTGAGAAAGAATAGTAAAAATGATAAATGAAAGTTTTGACAGAAACGGCAAAGAACTGATCAGTGCAAAAGATGTCATAAAAGAAGAAACAGCGCTGATAGGTAAACAGGCTGGAATCGAAACGATGATTCTGACTTTTTCTTATAAGCTGATCGATATTCTGAAAGAAAAGGAAATCATCGAAGAAATAAACGAAGAGCTTAAACTGGGATCGGCTGCCGGATACAGTCTGGTCTATAGAATAAAGAATACGGATATCGGAGTGATGCTGACGGGGATCGGGGCGCCGCTTGCCGGGGCAATGATCGAGGAACTGAAGGCTCTGATGGATATTAAAAATGTTGTCGTTTTCGGCTCCTGCGGTGTTCTGGAAGATATACCTGAGGGAAGAATAATCATCCCTGATGAAGCCTATCGTGATGAAGGCATGAGCTATCATTATGCGCCAGCTTCCGACTACATAAGGATAAAGAATGCGGATAAAATTGCGGAAATATTCGAAAAAGAAAACATCGATTATGTCAGAGGTAAAACCTGGACGACCGATGCTTTCTACAGAGAAACAGATACAAACAGAGACAAAAGACTTAAAGAGGGATGTATCTGCGTGGAGATGGAATGTGCCGCTTTACAGGCGGTATGTGATTTCCGCAATGTGGAATTATATCAGTTTGTCTACAGTGCCGACTCCTTGAAGGGCAACTGGTCCAGAAGGATCCTGGGCAGTATGGAGAAAGATGTCAGACTGGTATATTTCTTTGTGGCACTGAAAATTGCCGAATCACTGTAAATAAGATAACTACTGATCGACTGTATCGTTGTCGATCATGATCAATAGAATAGCTGCGAATCTGGTATCGAACTGCTTGCCCATGCCATTGAGGATCTCGGTTCTTACTTTTTCTTTTGAAAGAGCATCACGATAGCTTCTTGTTGAGGTCATGGCATCATAGGCATCCGCAACGGCAATGATTCTGGCGATTACCGGAATCTCTTCACCTTTTAATCCTTCAGGGTATCCTGTACCATCATAATGTTCATGGTGATAATGTGCTCCTTCGCTCAGATAAGGAGACTGTTTGATTTTGGAAAGGATCTGATAGCCCAGGACCGGGTGAAGTTTGATGTTTTCGAATTCCTCATCAGTCAGTTTTCCCGGTTTGTTTATGACGTCATCTCTGACACCGATCTTTCCGACATCATGAAGCAGACCAGCGAAATAGACCTTATCGCATTCCGCATCCGAAAAGCCTGCTTCTTTGGCGATCTTTCTGGAAAGAACGGCAACTCTGGTCGAATGACCGCTGGTATAGTTATCTTTGGCGTCTATGGCGTTCGCTAAAGCTTCCGTCGTTTCTTCAAATAGGGCCGATTCTCTTTCCTGTGCTTCCTTATAGAACTCTATCTCTCTGGTTCTGGCTTTTCCTACTTCGTCTCCCAGTGAATACAGCGCATAGACATAGAAGACGATGACGACCGTAACCATGGTGATACTGGTAAGGGAGATGCCATAGAAAAGATACTGAATTATGGATGCAAAAGTCGGAAGAGCGATACTCATAGCTAAAGCTACGACAAGGCCTTTCTTCAGCTTATCGGAATACTGAATGATAACCGATTCCTGCAGGATTATTACCAGGAACGGAACGATATAGCTGATGAAATTATACTGGGATCTCTGATATCTGTTCTGGGCGTCAAAGGTATAATACAGACCGGTAACCTGAGAAACGATGATCAGGATAGTACCGATCACAAACAGGGCATCACAGATCTTGAATCTTAAAGGATATTTCTCCAGTCCGCCTTCACTGCTGTACAGATCCCACATGAAATGGGTAACCAGAAAAGGAATCAGAAGGGTCAGGAAATAGGTCATACCATTGCTGATCCTTACCATAAAGCCGCCGAAGTCACTTACATCACCGCGGTATATATAAGCGAGTCTGTCAAAATAAAGTAAGAACATCGAAGCGATTTCCATTAAAGCCAGAATGCTTCTTCTTCTTTGAGACATGAATTTCGGCATCAGAGACATTACAGCCAGGACGCCGCAGACACCGCTCATATACAGCATTATGTCGAGCTGATTAGCAAGTAAAAAGTTCATAGTAGCTCCCTTCTGATCAGTATAACTGTCTACTCTAATCATTCACCTATTTTCGGATTAATACAAGATGAAATTTCTACACTGTTATAGGAATTATGGTTTATTGCAGAAATATCCGTTTTTAGGTATCTTTAGCTTAGGAGAGAAACAAGATGGAACAGAAACAATACTGGAATGAAGTATCCTCTACCAAAGAATTCACTATTCCCATTGATGCCGAATTATTTACCCGTTATGTAGGAAAAGAAGACCTGATCCTGGATGTCGGATGCGGCTATGGAAGAGTATTAAATGAACTGTATGAACACGGTTATCAGAACCTCATTGGTATCGATTTTTCCAAGGGCATGATCGATCGTGGACACCGGCAGTTTCCTTATCTGGATTTAAGAGAAAAAACAGATGAGAAGATCGATCTGGAGGATAATTCAGTTGATGCTGTCATTCTGTTTGCGGTACTGACCTGTATCTATAAAGATGAGGAACAGAAGACTCTGATTGATGAAATAAGAAGGGTATTGAAACCGGGAGGTATCCTTTATATCAGCGATTATCTGCTGGGTGAAGATGAACGTAATATAAAACGTTATGAGGAATTCGCTCCTGTCTTCGGTACCTATGGTGTATTTGAATTACCTGAAGGTGCGATCTGCCGCCATCATTCACAGGATTATATTGTTTCATTACTTGAAGAATTTGAAACACGGGAGTTTTTCCCGACGACTTTTGTGACTATGAATGGTCATAAATCAAAAGGTTTCTGTTATTTCGGACAGAAAAGCAAATAAAACAAAACATAAAGAGAAAGATGTATAAGAAATTCAGTACAGACGATCAGCTGTTCTACTGGTTTGTTTCCGGCGATCAGACTTCAACGATAAAGTGGGAGATCAGCCTTTCCAGAAGAGTTGATGAAGATGCCCTTAAAAAAGCTGTAGCCATGGCAATGAATGTTCATCGCTGTTTTAAGCGACGTCCTGTCATAGTTGAGGGCAGAGTAAAGGCGATCGAAGAAGAGGATATAAGAGAAGTTCCGGTCTTTCGAAAAGACGAAAAGATCAGGCAGTTAGGAACCAATGATACTCTGGGTTATCTTTTCTTTTTCAGCTATGAAGATAAGGAACTTATGTTGAGCCTGTTTCACGGCTTGGCTGATGGCAAGGCCAGCCTCAATTTCCTGAAGACAGTATTGAACTGTTATTTAAATGAAAACGAAAGCTTACATTTGAATGCTGGTGAAATAGATAGTCTTGCTGATATTTCTTTCATGGAAGAAATCATTAAGGAATATGAGGATACAAAACCACTCGGAAGATTTGATGCCAGACAAAGAAATGAAGAGATATTTGCGCTGCCGTTTGAACAGTTTGAATTAAGTAAACGGATATGGCGTATCTTTGAAATAGATGTACCACTGAAACCCCTGCTTGCAATATCAAAAAGTAACGAGAGCTCCATTGTTCCATTGCTTGAAGCAATAATCGGTAAAACTTTGCGGGAAAAATATGCTGTAGGCGAAAAGACGATCCTTGCCTATACACCGGTGGATATGCGTTCCATATTCGGTAAAGACAGTAACACCAACGCTTCCAGTAACGTTTCCCTTGCTTATCGAAAAGAACTGGACAGATATGAATTAGGAAAAAGATCCATGTTTCTTAGAAGCATAATGGATCTTCAGATCCAGCCCGAGAATATTGTTGAAGGTCTAAGATCTAAAATGGGAGCTTACCATATTGCGGATAGTCAGCCTTATCCGATCGAGATGATTATACCGCAGATCATGAAAATGATGATGGCATATGAGAATAAAGAAACACATACATATGGACTTTCCTATCTGGGCAAGATAACTTTAACTGAAAAAATGAAAGCTATGATAGATACTATTAAACTAAGTGTCAGTGCCTATTCTTTTCCTTTCGTGATCGAAGCCTGCGAATATAAAGGTATGATCAATATGACTATAAGCCAACTCTTTGATTCTGATGAAGTAGCCAGGGCAATCTATGAAAAGATTAGAGAACTGATTCCGGAAACAGAATTTGCTGACAGAGGTTTACGCATATATGAACGGCTTGATCTTCAAAAGCTTGAACATCAAGACTGATCTATGAAAATTGAGAAGACAATATAATAAAATATATGTGATTAAAAATAGAAAGGTTAGCGATACTAAAAAGATTATGAGAAAGAACAAAACAATAATATTCATCATCATTACTGTTTTAGCCTTACTTATTGCAGGTTCTATATTTGACTCGTTTTTCAATAAGACAGAGCCTGCAGCAGAGCCATCTGTACTTGATGTTATCCGGGAACGTAAGGTCCTGAGAGTGGGAACGACCGGTGATTACCAGCCGATGTCATATCTCGATCCTCAAACAGGGAAGTATGAAGGTTTTGATGATGAATTGGCAAAAGATCTTGCCAGATCGCTGGGAGTTGAAATAGAGTATGTACCGACATCATGGCCGACTCTGATGGAAGATACATTATCAGGAAAGTTTGATCTGGCGATCTGCGGTGTAACAATAACGGACGCCCGTAAGGAACAGGCTCTGATGTCTGATGGATATATGATCAATGGAAAAACAATTCTCTGTCGCAAAGAGGATGCGGATAAGTTTGCTTCCCTTGAAGATATAAACAGACCTGAAGTAAGAGTAATGGTCAATCCAGGAGGCCTGAATGAAAAGTTTGCCCGTGAGAATCTTCCTGATGTCGAACTGATCATTCATGATGTAAACCAGGAGATCCCTTCTTTGATTGCTGAAGGAGAAGCAGATATCATGATCACCGAGGTCGCAGAAGCAGGATACTATGTCAGAAAAGACAGTCGTTTGGCAGCACCGCTATATCTTGAACCGTTCACTGAAGGACAGATAGGAATCATGATGCCTAAGGGATCTGAAGAACTTCTCGATTACGTGAATCAGTTCCTAAAGGACGAAAAAGAGAGCGGCAGGATCGATGAACTGATGGGTGATTATATACTGATTTATTAGACTGATTCATAAATAAACCTTATTGAATACAGATCGATAATATGTAAATATGTAAAAAGAAACAAATTGATTTAAGAAAAAAAGAAATGAAGGATAATACAGAATATCAGATTTATATCGGCTGTCGTGATTCACAGCTGCAGGATGAGATTATAAGTGAGGAAGAACTTCGAGAAATGGTCTTGCAGTTTTTCAGACGTAAAGAGATCGACTTTTCGATGTTTTCGACTAAAGGCGGATATCTTCATCAAGACGGCACGTTTATTATCGAGAATACTCTGTGTATAAACATAATCGGTTCTTATGATCTTGATATTATAAAGCTTGCAAAAAATCTCTCAATGTTTATGAATCAGGAATGTTCACTGGTCGTAAAAGACATTATCAAAGCAGAATTCTGTTAAGGTGAAAATGATATGAATGATAATCTGTTTATAAAAGGAATAAAATACGAGATATTCATCGGTATTAAGGATAAGGATACTTATGAGGAGATCCTTACTGTTGAAAGCTTTAAGAATATTCTTGTAGAAGTCTGCACAGAAAAACAGATAAGTTTTTCTTTACTTACACAGCTAGGTGGCTATACTCACAATAAAGGTTACACTACAGAGACCAGTCTGAGGATCATTATCATCGGTATCAATGAAGAAGAACTTATACTTCTTGGTATGAAACTCAAAGAGCTGATAAATACCGATACCATTCTGATTACTAAGACGGAAATAGAGTACAGTTTCATGTAAAAATCATGAATATTCATAAAGAACAGACTGGAATATGATCACGATCGCCAGGATCCTGCTTCGACATACGGATATAAGCGTGATCTTTGCGGACGAAAGAATAAGCCGGTTCCTGGAACTGTCTGAACGTCTGATGATCAGTAAAGAAGAACCGGATAAAAATGATCCAAGCCTTTTAAGAGTTATTGATTCTTTCTATATGGCACCGCTATTTATGATAATAATCAGGTCGATCAGATCTACTGTTTCCATCATGTCTTTTTCTTTCAGTGGCTCAGCGATCTGCCTTTAAAAGATATCCGCTATGCTCAGATCACCGTACCTAAGAGTGAAGGTATCGGCAATATCCTTTCATTCTATGCAAAGATGAAAGCTTTCTTTGACCGCTATAACATCACTACGACGATCGAACCTGGCAGTTCAAGATATCCCGACCGGATGCTGAAAAAGTATTTTGCGATGAATATCGCACCTGAAGATTCAAACAAAAACAACACAGTATACATAATCAATTTCTTTTCTGCCTGGTTTGCCCGGCTTGTCGGAAAGACTTGTGGCGGTGAATATGACATCACTTGTCTTGATCCGGATTTCCGTAAACAGATGGAAGAGTATGCGGAAGCGGTCATGGGTAATAAACGCATGCTGGGGGTGCTGTTAAGGGGATCGGATTTCTTTATTTCCGATATGGTAGCATTAGCCAAACCGGTTGATGCGAAAGTGGCGATACCTTACATCGAAAAATGGCTCAGAGAAGACGGATATGACGGCATCGTGCTGGCAACGGAAGATGAGGATATGCTGGAAGAGATGAGGAAAGTCTTCGGATCCAAGCTTATAGCCATCGCTCAGGAACGTTATCGCGTCAGACAGTTTGAAACGGCTGAGACCATTGCCGAACTCGAACATGAACTGATGGATGAAGAGGCCTATGACATCCACGTTGAAGATACTACCGTCAATTATTTCTATGCCTTATATTTGCTGTCCAGATGTGAAAGCTTCATCTATTCAAACATCTGTGGAGGAGAGAGACTGACACACATCTTCAACAACGGCAGGTTCAGAAAAGAACTGTGTATTGCGCAGATGTTTATAAATTCCGAAAATAATCGGATCATGTCATCAGAACAACAGAAAATTCAAAAGGCAAACAATAAGGAATGAAAAAAATAAAGAGAATATTTCTTCATACTATTCTTATCCTGCTACTGATCTCTGGCGTCTTTTTGGCTGTTGTATTTGGACAGGGATATTTTCGTTATAAAGAAGAGGTAAAGAATCTGCCGATAGAAAAAGCGGTGGAGTCCTATACAGATAAAGCCGATTATGTTCCTTTTAATCAGATCAGTGAAAACTTTGTCAACGCAGTGATTTCAGTAGAAGACAAACGCTTCTTTGAAAGAAAAGGTTATGACCTGATTGCTTTGGGAAGAGCTTTATATCACAATTTTCTGGCTAAGGATCTCATAGAAGGTGGATCAACAATAACTGAACAGATCGCCAAGAATCTGTATCTGGGAGGCTATATCGGCGGTCTCAAAGAAAAAGCAGCCGGAATATTCATGATGAGAGCACTTGAACAGAAGTATTCAAAAGAAGAACTCTTTTCCCTGTATGTGAATATGAATTATTACGGAGACGGATACTGGGGAATCGGTGAAGCCGCAAGGGGTTACTATGATCGTGACGCAAAAGACCTGACTCTGGGACAGGCCGCAATACTGGCGGGTATACCGAACGCACCGGCTATCTATCAGCTTTCAAATGGTTATGAACTGGCAAAAGAAAGACAGGAATGGGTCTTACAGACAATGGTGAACAATCACTATATCAGCGACGAAGAAATGAAAGAGGCTTTAACCGAGGACGTGCATCCGATTATAAAACAGCAGCTATCCAACTGAAAAGATTTATATAAACCGGTACAGGTTGAATAAATGTAGAAAAAGTATCGGCTTTGGGCAGACGGATATTGGATGTGCAGAATGATGCGGACCCTCACTTTTTAAGTTAATAAATACCTGTATATAGATAAATTAATAAATTACAACTGCTTTGTAGTCGACGAGGTCCTTGTTGATAACGAACAAAATGTGTTTTTTGGAATACAGGCAGTTCAAGAAATCGATAGGCAGTATCTTGATGACCAGGAAATAGAAAGAAAGAATTACCCATGATGAATAATTTATTAAAATTGTGTAATTACACAAAAATAGAAGATTTCAAATATTTGTAGTTTGATTTTAAGAATTCAGTTCACACATATGGAACGCATGATTTTATACAATCTTCCATATCAGATTAATTAAAGGGAGGTTTCTAATAATGAGTAATTCACAAAAGTATATTAAGATGGTCAGTATTCTGAATGTGATCAGCGGTGCTGCATATGTAGTATTTGCGCTTCTGGCAGTATTGGGTGTTGGCTTAGCTGGTGATGCAATGTCCCAGATGGAAGGGGCTCCTTCAAATGCTGCAATAGCAGCTTTCATCGGGTCATTACTGGTATCCGGTGCTATTACACTGGTATCGGGTATTCTTGGTTTAGGTGCTGCAAAAGATGCCAGCAAGATCAAACCGGTATTCACACTTTCACTTATTGGTTTTGTAATCACTTTACTTAATGTCATTCTTGGCGCTGTAGGAAATAACCTGGATATCGGACAGATTATGGAACTGGTTGCACCTGCTTTGATGCTCTGGTGTTCATACAACGTAAAAAAAGAAGCTGGAGTATAATTGAAATCACCTTATGGTGATTTTCATTATGAAAGGATTGATTTGAAAAATGAAGAGAAAAACAATATTGGGCATGCCAGCAGTTTGCTTCAAAATCGTTGCAGCAGTATGTGTTGTGGGCATTCTGATCGGTTCATTATACGATTACAGGATTAATGTCGCACTGGCAAACAAAACGGAAATAGGTTCTTTCTTTGCCACCTATGGTTCTTATTTTTCTTATTGTCTTTATCCGGCGGCTGGAGCTTGTCTTTATGTCGGCTTAAAAACAAAAGGAGAAAGATATAAGAGTCTCGCAATCATCTTAGCTGTTTTGGGCTGGTTTATGGCTGTCTACTATTCAAACAGTTATAATGGCAAAGTTGTAAGAGCTCTTTTAGCCTATACAGCAGGGGAAAGTTCGATATTCTTATCGGTTTTGAGCTGGCTGTTCTGGGCTGTGCTTTATTCCTGGGTTCCTTTTGTAACGGCAAAATTGCTCGATGAGAAGAATCCGGATAAGCTTATTGCGGTTGGTGCAGCAATACTTGTTGCTGGCATTACATCAGACAATGTCAATCTCTGGCTCAAGCAGGTCGCTTCACGTCCACGTTATAAATACCTGATTACTCTGGATAATCCTTTAAGTGAGTACAGAGACTGGTGGCAGATGGTACCGAATCTGGCCGGAAGCAACGATAACTTCAAAAGCTGGCCAAGCGGCAATATGACTATTGCCTGCATGATGTTTGCCTTGCCTATGATTACCGGTGTATTTAAGAAAGCAAGTGATAAGAAAAACCTGACTGCTTTCATTTTTGCATGTATATTTGTTGCAGTATACGGATACAATCGTATCCACATGACCAATCATTTTCTTACAGATGTCTGTTTCGGCACGCTTATCACTTATCTGATATTTGCACTAATAGCTATGGCGTTTATGAAAACGGTCGAGAAAGACTGAATAGTATATTGATAAAATTTCACTAAAGAAAGAGGGCACTGATATATGGAGAAACAGATTATTAAAAACGTAAAAAAACTATATACCTTTATGCTTTCAGCAATACTGCTGACAACACTTTTTCCATGTAATATTATCAGTGCTGAAGAAAACAAGGAAGAAGCATCGAGAAAAACCGTTTCATACAATGAAGTTCCAGCCGATCTCAATGGTTCAAACTGGATGTCGAAACTCGATGACAATATTGTCATTTCTGATCTTTCGATTCCGGGAACCCATGATTCGGCGACTTATCAGATCGGTCTGATTGATGATTCGATTGCCTGCGTTCAGAATCACTATATCTTCAGCGGTTCCAATCTGGCGAACTATTTTTTCAAAATCTCCGATGCTTCAACGGTCGGTCAGATGGATCGGGGCTTCAGACATTTTGATCTGAGGATCAAACTGGATAAAGACAAGGGACTGATCCTCGGGCACGGCTGTGAGGACAGCCGTTATATGGTTAAAGATGGGGAAAAAGAGAAACAGTATACTCTTTCTCTGGATTATCTGATGCGCAATATTCAACTGTTTCTTCTGAAACATCCTTCTGAAACCATTCTGATAGAGATAAGCGAAGAAAATGATACAGGAAGTTCGAAACAGGCTTTCGAATATTTCAAACGTAAAGCCGAGACTGAAAATGTTATCTGGTGTGGTGACCATGTTCCTACGCTGGGAGAAGTCAGAGGAAAGATCGTTATTTTTTCACAACTGAAAAATTATCAGCAAAGAGATTATTTACTGAAAGATTCCAATGATTACTGGGCAACCGTCATCTCCAACGAATATGGCAATGATGAGCCTGTAAGTATTCAACGAAAGATGGTTACGGATACATTTGAAGTATGGGGCGAGAACCACTGGGATAAAGTCGAAATAGATGAGAAGATGGCGTTTGTAGTCAATTCCATCAAAGATAAAGACAACAGTGCCGAAGCAGTAAAGAACAGACTGGCAAAACAGAATAAAAAAGTATGGGTGTTCAACTATTCCTCAGCCAACTGGCCGACAAGGATGACCTACGTTGATGAGAACACACCGAGGTATGTTTTTAATCCTCTTGAACCAAAATTCTACAGTGAAGATATTGTGCCTGAAATCAAAAAACTGCTCAATGGCAGCTACAACAATGTATTTACGGGAATAATTGCTTTTGACTTTGGTGAAAGAGAAGAAGCTGAAGCGGTATGGAAGACCAATTATCGCAGGACTTTCACACTCCCATACAGATATAATGTTACTTTTGATTCCCGCGGCGGATATGAAGTTGATGATCAGGTACTTATTGAAAGTTCCAAAGCAAAAGAAGTAATACCGTATAAAAACAGTTATCCTTTCCTCGGATGGTATGAAGAAGGAACGGATGAACTTTTTGATTTTGACAAGCGTATTTATAAAGATACCCATCTGTATGCCAAATGGAGGTGGATCAGCGTTGATTATGTCGATCAGTATGGCAATAAGCAGACAAAAGAAAAAGTAATCGCTCTTGAAAAGGATTACCGTAACAACTGGAATGAGAGAATACTCGATTCATGGATCATCGTCAACGAATCGTTTGAAACCAATACGCGAATTGAGGTAAACGGAAACATCAACCTCATTATTCCCGATGGTGTGACGATTACCGCAAATAACGGTATCAGCATCAGACGGAATTCTTCGCTGACAATCTGGACACAGTCACATTCTGAGAATAACGGTGTGATTATTGCCAGAATAAACGATAATACCTACAGCAATTCTGCAACCATCGGCGGTAACAGCCAGATTATAGCCGGTGCAATAACCATCAACGGCGGAAGAATTACGGCTTACGCTTCCGGGTATGGAGCTGCCATCGGCAGCGGAAGATGGACCGATGCGGGTTCCGGCACGATCACTATAAACAACGGTACTGTAACTGCTGTTTCTCAAGGCGAAGGTGCAGCTATCGGTGGCGGCAAGGGTGCAGACGGCATGAATATCGTTATCAATAACGGTATCGTCTCAGCAAGCGCCAATGCGGCAGCAGCAATCGGAGCCGGCACCGATGAATACAAGACCCATCCTAACCATGAAGCGTTTGTTGTAACGATACACGGCGGAACTGTCAATGCCCAGGGAACATACGGTATCGGTGGAAACAAATCATTTGTCACATATGAAAGTGGAACAGTAAAGGCGACAGGAACAGCTGATGGCGCAGGTATCGGTGGGAAAGACGCAAGAATATCTCTTTCCTGGACGGACATGGACAATGACAGCGTTACCTGCAGTAGCTACAAAGGGAATATTGTGCTGGAAAAGAGTTTTGAATATATAGACGAGGACAAAAATATTGTCACCGCACCGATAACTGATAACAAAACTATTGTCCCTGGACATGACCATGTATTAAGAAAAGTTGATAGAGTAGCTCCAACTTGTGAAGCAAATGGTACGGAAGCGTACTGGATATGTGACGGCTGTGGCAAGATGTACAGCGATCCAAGCGGTGAGAGACAGATTTCTGCTCCGCAGACTATCAACAAGCTTGGCCATGACTGGTATGAAGCTTACATTAAGGAAGAACCGACCTGTAACAGTGAAGGAATCGCTTATTATATGTGCCGGAATGGTTTCCATGCCAAAGAAGTAAGTATTCCGAGAACCGAAGATCATGTTTATGGCGAAGTTACTTATATCTGGAACGGTACCGAAAGTCTGAAAGCCGAAAGAACCTGCACTCGGTGTGCCCACAAACAGGAAGAAGAAGCCACTCTTGAAGTGCTTTATAATCCAGATGAGCCAAACTGTCAGATGGCGGTATTTAAATTTGTTACCGGTCATTTCACAAACGAAGACTTTAAGGATCAGCAGAAATCTGAAAAGGTACCTAAACTTCCACACAGTTTTGGAGAGCCGGAATACATTTGGGAAGAAGACAATTCTAAAGTATTTGCAAAGGCAAAGTGTCAGTATGAATTCTGTGATCACTCCATAACCGAAACAGTTAATACCACTGCAGAAGAAACTGAAGAAAACAAGATTAAGTATACCGCTGAGTTCAAAAACTCTGTTTTCCGTACTCAGGAAAAGTATGTTGAGAAAAATCAAGGAGAGGGTCATAAACATGAGTGGGGCAAAAACACCGCATACGAATGGTTAGTAGTCGATGATCCGATATTTACCACAGGTCTATCGATCGTTATCTGCGTCGCCAGTACAGAATGCAAGGTTGAAGACTGTAATGAAAAAACCAGTGTCGGTATTCAGGCAACGCTGAATACTGAAGATAAGGACTATCAGCCAGCCGGTTGTGAAACAAGTGGTGTCGATGTATATAAGGCAGAGTTCAATAACGGCTGGGCAAGCAACCAGACTTATAATTTGACCACAAGACCTCTAGGTCATAATTATTCAGTACCGGAATATGTTTGGTCGAATGACAATTCATCTGTAACAGCAAGCATGACCTGCAGCCACGAGGGTTGCAATGGGGCAACAGAAAGAGTCAATACAAGTTCTGAAATAAGCAGAGAAGCAAGCTGTACAGAAAACAGTCAGACGACTTATACTGCCGATTTCACGAATGAGTATTTTACTAAGCAAACCAAGACTGTAGAAAACGATGATGCACATGGTCATGAATATAATCAGCCTGAATATACATGGGATAGTGAAAACAGTATTGTTACAGCTCATAAGTCATGTAAAGAACATGATGATGACGTTTATGAACAGTCTGATACAGAATCATCTGAGTTAGAACCGGCAACTGCTGAGAAGAACGGCAAACTGAAAATAACTGCCAGTTTTACTAAAGAAGGGTTCACTACTCAGGAAAAAGAAGTCACAGTCGACAAGCTTGGGCATGACTATTACTTTGACAGATTTACAGCTGAAGCTGATGAAACAAACGGTAACATCACTTCAGCTAAGGCAATATTCAAAGACAGGATGGATCCAAATAATACCAGGGAAATCACTGCTGAAGCCTATGTCAACGAAGAACTGAGCAATGATCCGACCTGTACAGATGGCGGAAATACTGTCTGGACTCTTTATATCAGTGCTGATGATTCTCTGGATAAGACCAGTCATATTGCTAAGGAATACCGCACCTTTAATCACGACTGTCTTGGCCATGATTATGGTGAGGCAGAATACAAGTGGAGCAATGACAACAGCAGTGTAATTGCCAGAACAGTATGTCTAAATGATGACAGTCACGAAATAAAAGAAACTGTCTCTACTGAAATCGTAATACAGGAGGGAACAGGACAAGGCGGAAAAACAAAAATAACCTATACCGCTGAATTCAAGGACAATCATTTTGCGAAACAGACTAAAACTGTTGAAGTGGAAAAAGAAGTAATCCATACTGTAAGTTTCATTGTCAATGACGGCAGTCCGATTGAGGTAAAAGTTGAACACGGGCATACCGTGAATGATCCGATCAATCCGGAAGGAAAGAAAGACATGCTGGAAGGATGGTTCAAAGACTCTGCCAACAGGACTGCAGAAAACAGCTGGAACTTCAATGAACCGGTAAGCTCAGATCTCAAACTGTATGCTTATATGAATCTTTATGTCTGCATTGCCAGAACTGATTCGTGGGAACTGGGCGACAGAGGAAACGCTTCATTCAGATTTATCCTGAATGAACTTATCAATGATAGAAAACTTGATGATAATAAATTGCTGGAAGATTTTGAACAGAACGGCAGAAAAGTCTATCTTGATGGCAGATTACTTTCCGCAGCGGAATATGATTATGAGATAGGATCACTGATTATTAATCTTCATGATTCATGTCTTAACAGTCTTTCCGAAGGTAAACATACATTGAGAGTTGATTTCTCCAAGGGTTCTGCAACAACAGAATTTTCCGTGAAAAAGCGGAAGATTTATTACCATATTCCGATTACAGGTGTTAACTGATACATAAATGTAATAAAGACGGGTCTATGTGATCCGTCTTTATTGTTTTGACTAAAGGTTATGTTTACTCTGCAACAGAGATCTTGTTTCTTCGGCAAAGTCATATTGCGACATATATTCGCCTTTAAACTGATGAACGGCAACAGGGTCGCCTTGCAGATAACGGTAATAGTCGCAGTCAAACATTGAAGTATCTACACCGATGCCTACTCTTTCCTGATGAAGGATGGCGTTCTCGGCTTCGACTTCTGCAAATACATCTTTAAGGTCTTTGACATATTTTCTCAAGCGGGCTTTGGTGTGCTGGTCGGCAGGTTCGTTCGGCCACAGACAGCCGATCAGGATATCGTTTGAACAGATGGCTCCGTTATGATCGATCAGACAGGCCAGCAGTTCCTTGCTTTTGGAGTAGGAGAAATCTAAAGGTGCATCATTATAGAACGCTTCAAAGGTGCCGAAGCATCTGATGCGTATTCTGCTTTTTTCACTCTGTCCCGGTTTATTGCGCAGTACCAGCAGCTGATGAGCTACCGTTTCTTTTGTGATCGGTTTGAGCAGGTAGCCGCTGGCATCCAGTTCAAAGGCATTGATTGCATATTCCTTGTATCCGGTGATTATAATGATATTCAACTTCGGATAGCGTTTCTTCAGATGTTTGCCTAATGACAAGCCATTCATTTCACCGGGCATTTCCACATCAAGGAAAGCAATATCCAAAGGAGATTTTTTTGCGAGATCCAAAGCGTCTTTAGCACTGGTCGCACCAAGATGGGTACCGTTGGGATCAAGCTGTTTAAGGATCGTTATCATTGACGTAACAATAAGTTCACGGTCATCTACTGTCAGAGTGTACATGTTTAATTTCCTTTTCTGGGAACCATGATTATTGTTCTGGTTCCATTTTCATCACTTTTTATTTCAATGGTTCCGCCACATAAAGACTCTAAACGCCTTGCGGTATTGGAGATACCTATACCGTTACTTTCTTTTTGAACTTTAGTCATATCAACGCCATGTATACCGTTATCGTAAACGGTTATCCGGATATAATCTCCTATTGCTTCAGTAGTAAGAAGAACTTCACCATTACCGTCATCCCTGCTCAAAGCTCCGTGCTTTACGGCATTTTCAACGATCGGCTGAATGCTTAAGGCCGGAATTTCGAAATCCCGAACATCAAGTTCATAGTTGAAGCGGAATTTTCTGGCAGGATCGATCTGTTCTAAAGCAATGTACTGCCTGACGTGCTTAAGTTCCTCATCAAAAGGAATCAGTTTTTCCGAAACCATTCCGTCAATATTGGAACGCAGGTAAGCTGACAGATTCCTGATATTATCCGCTGCTGCTTCAGAATCGCTATGGCATAGTGTTTCGATCGAAGAAAGAGAATTGAAGATAAAATGAGGTCTGATCTGATTGGCCAGGATCTTGCCCATCGTCAGATCCATCTTCTGTTCCGTTTCCTGCAGTTTTCTTTCACTGTCCACAAGTATCAGACTCTGAATCATGTGAAGAGATACCGCCCATGCTGTATAAAGAATTGTGATCTCAGGAAAAATCATCGAAAACAGGATGGCGATGATCGGCGGCAAAACAGCACAGCTGATCTGAGCAACTGGTATATGCATTCCTTTGGGAACAGTCAGATATCCTTCTTCATTAATAAAGATACATATCACAGCAATTATGATCGAGAGGATGAAGATACATATTCCTATTATAAGTAATGCTTTATTAAGGAAAGTATCCGGAATTAAGTAAGCAGCAATTTCCGATGAAAGAAAAATGCTGAGGGCAAACAGGTGAGCCGTTACGGAAAAGAATAGATATTTCTGTTTTTTTCTGTTGATCCTGTGACTGCCAAAAAGCAGTGTTCCGGGGAACAGCAGAAGAAACAGTATCACGATACCAAAGATATTCAGAAGAATATTAATGACAAGATAATAGTTCATGTTTTTAATCCGAGATGGCAGTTATTATATCAATAATTCTATGCGTGTATTTCAGAATATTTATCTGTACCAGCAGAAAGAGTATTCCGACCATGATAGCAGCTAACGACATGATCAGCAAAGCAATAGCCGATTCAATGGAGAATATCGTCATAACGATAACACCGATATAAATAAACAGGACTGCAGAATACACCATATCGGCATGTCTGGTGATTATTTTGTCCGGCTGCTGACCGATACTGTTCATAATCGATTCATAACCTTTAAGCAGAAAATGGGTTGCAAAGGCAAACAGTGCGAAGATAATGGTTCTGACGGCAAATGATGATGCTTCGATGAAGGAGATCTCTTTTCCGAAAAAGGACAATCCGATGATCTTTGTTATCAGCATGATCGCATTTGCCAGGGAGTATAAGCTGTATAAGAGGCGGGAATAGCGGATGTATCTGCTGTTTGCTTCCATCTCTCCAAGACCGCTGATAATGCTCAGAGCGCAAAGAGCTTTAAGCACATAACGCAGGATCAGCAAGATGAAGGCAAGTTTGATCATGATACCGCCGCTGTCTCCGATAAGACCTAATGAAAAAAGATCCGGATCAACACCTGTTGCTCTTAAGCGGTAATCGGTGGTAACCAGCAGAATCATGATCAGAAGCGGTATGAACAGCGAAAAAAGAAAATCCAGTTTAAATCCGATATATATTCTTTTGAAATAAGAAGCCTTCAATCCGCCCATATGATTGTTACTCTCTGTAATTTAAACACGCTTATTATAGGATAATTAACAGATCTCATCAAATAATGACTCAAATTAAGGATAAGATGTGATCAATTATGTCTTTTCAGCTGCCAGTAACATGTTTCGGGTTCACGTATATGGAACGCTCACTGTTATATATAAATTTATGATATAGAAAAAACTGAGGATTATAGACGATTTAATTAATTTACAAAAAATATGTAAATGCATGAAAAAATGAGAAAGTGATGCCTTTTTTATAGCATGGGATTAACTTTTTGGCATCAACTCCACTAATTGAAAACCAAACATTTTGTGTTAGAATAAATATAGAAAAAGTGTCGGCTTCCGGCAGACGGATGTTGGATGTGCAGAATGATGCGGGCCCTCACTTTTTTCTTTTCTAAGCTATGAAGTATCTGTATATAGATGAATCGCTAGATGAGAACTTATTTGTAGTCGGCGGTATCCTTGTTGATAATGAACAGGATATGCTTTTGGCATACAGGCAGTTCAAGAAATCGATAGACAGTATACCTATGACTAGGAAACAGAAAGAAAGAATTACTCATGAGTTTAATGCAAGCCTTCTTGATAAATCATTTCCACAGATAAAGAGAAAACTGTTATATAAATTGAATGTTTTTGACTGCAAGGTAGTCTATGCTTCAGCAAACAAACACAATATTAAAAGTCAAAAGGAAAAAGAGAAAACCTATATTCATTTATTGAGTAGAATTATAGAAATAATAAACGAAGATGTGATCGTTGTGACTTTTGATTCTTTTGGCAATGCACGTTTTGAAAGAGATATCATATCAGCAATATCTAATTATAAAAATGTTAGTTCGATCAGAAACGATCTGTCATTCAATAATAAGGGGTTACAGTTTGCCGACAATGTATGCGGTGTGATACGTAAACATCTGTCAGGAAATGATGCGGATGATTTTTATAAGATTATTGAATCAATGACAATTAACGCAAACTGAACGGACTATCTTTGCTGCCGAAGCATAAAACTTTATCTGAATTCTAATAACGGTTTCCTTAAAGTTTTATACAATTTTAGAGTTATAAAAGAAAAAAGCCTTATTTTTTAAGACTTTTTGGCACATAAGAAACAAAAAAAGTCCTTTCGGACTTTATGTTATAAGTGGTGATTCCCTAGGGATTCGAACCCTAGACCCTCTGATTAAGAGTCAGTTGTGGTTTTATAAAATAATGTAGTATTTATCGGCACTTTTGAAGGCCGGTGATTTTTTATACGACCATTTTACGACCAGATAAGTTTGCTGTTTAAAAGACATAAAAAGAGACATAGAGGGCTAACTCCATGAAGTATAATCTAGGTGGAGGGATGTGTTATGTTGATACATAAACTCCTGAAGCCTGCTTGTATGTCTTACCTTCATGAAAAAGATAGACTTGCTGTATTGGATAATCTGTATTATCTACTATACAGTAAAAATCTTGAGTAGTTAGTTTTAGATTTACAGGCAGGCTAAAGAAAAGAGGATGCTACCAACATCCTCTTTTCCGTTTTTGGCTTGTAAGCCTTACCTTCTCTTATAATATAGCAAATCAATCAACTTTTTTCAAAGAGTCTGTAAAACGAGCAAAAAAGGCCTTTCTGAATTGCCCCACTAAAACGGGATAGTTCATTCAGTCTTTGCTTTATAATATGAGTTATTTTTTTAATCTTCCTTTTTATAGCCTATTTTAACACCAAGGAATTTCAAATATAGAACATCATCTGTATATTTTAATTTAAAATCATTTTTACCATCTAAGAACACACCATAATCAGTTTCTTTCCAGATAAATGCTTTTCTATCTTCTTCAGCTTCATCTGGAGAGGACATTATGGCTGTTCCATCAGCTTTTATTACTAATCTGCTTTCTGATGTGAAATCGCCTTTATTTCCAAGAAATTCAATAGAAACCGGTTTCCACGTACCAACAAATTTGCTGTTTGTTAAATCTGGCATATATTATTCCCTCCTGATATTTGATTAACAATATTGTAACACTATCTATCGTGTAACAAAGTTTTATAATTCACACGACAGTTTAATTGCCACAAATTACTTTTCTATCGTATATAATTGTGTAAAAGGAATGACTGTTGGGAAGCAAATAAATAGTAATTACTGATTTGATCATTCAGTTCTGGAAAACTCCGGACCTTTATTCAGGAGATCGTTATGCTTAAAAAGATTGTAGAGTATTTGAAAAAACATCCAATTATCGCAGCTGTATTAACTGTTATTTTTGGAACAATATGTGTATATACAGTGCCTGTAGAAAACAATTTTCACAGGTTTCTAGTCAGAGCTATGCTTTGTGGTTTTGTGAGCTTTGTTCTATTCCAGATTTCTGGTGAAAAAACATTTGAATCATCATACAAAAACACAGGCTATGTTCTTAAATATTTTTCTGCATTTTTAGTTATATCTTTAATTCAAGGAGTGATACTACTATTAGGTAGTATTCAAAGTAGTACCATGGTTGATAACCCAGTTATAGGATTATTAAATACTTTTTTATTCTTTATATCTGTAGGATTATTTGAAGAACTGTTATTTAGAGCAGTTATTAATGATGCGATCTTATATGAATTTAGAGATAAGAAAAATGTATTTCTTATAATAGCTTTAGTATCATCTCTTGTTTTTGGTGCAATTCATACAGTTGATGTGGACGTTACATCTCTTACAGCCTGGGCTTTAGCTATAGGCAAAACCTTAGAAACAGCAGTTTTTGGTTTTGCTTCACTGATTCTATATTGGAAGACAAGAAATGTATGGGCATGCGGTATAACTCATGGATTATATGATTTCTTTACTGCTTTTTCTACAGGTATATTTCAATCAGCTCAAGAGGCTACATCATATGTTGCAGTGAATGATAATTCATCTTATTCATTAATCATGTATGGTGTCAGAGCTGTAATTGATCTGATAATTACTTTCATCATATGGAAAAAGGTTGGAAAGAAAATTGATTTTGAAAAGATAAGAAAAGAATGGTAATTAATCCAGAAGTGATTTTTCGACATATATTAGATTTGGAGGATTAAAAAATGAAATTTAATGTTATGACTATTGTATATGTTCTGTTTGTAATTCTGTATCTTGCATTTATCTATTACAGAATGATTAAAAGAGAAATCCCTAAACCAATTGGATGGGTTATGGCTTTAGTTCCAATTGCCTTTGGAATGGCTACTTTTGATATTTCTGGTTTTACAGGAATAAAGCTATATTTGGCTAATGCTACAATGCAAGAAGTTGCGGCAAAACTACCTGCTGTAATTGGATCGTTATTAGGTGCATTTTTAGGTGCAGGTCTACCAGAAGAAATATATAAGGGAGCAGTTCTTATTATCGCGATACTTATCTTTAAACCTAAGAAAGTATATGAGTACTGTCTGATGGGTGCAGCTGTTGGTTTTGGCTTTACAATCATGGAAGAATTCGCATATATGAACACTCCTTCATTAACTACAGTAGCGATGAGAGCATTACATCTTCCTGCGCATATGACGTTGAATATGTTGATGGGAGAATTTTTTGGTAGAGCAAAATATAACAGATTAAATGGCAAAGGATCACAGGTTTCAAAATATATTCTTGCTTTCCTTTCCCCAGCATTACTACACACAACATTTGATGCATTTGCTTCAAATAACAGACTTATATTGAATTCTATTGGTAATGAACAAGTAGGAGCAGGATTCTGGATTGGCTCTGCCCTGATGGCTATAACTTTTGTTGGTTTTGCAGTATTTATTTATATGATGATTTTCAGACTTAAGAAAAAGACTGCAGAATTCTGCGCAATGGAAACTGTATCTGAAAAACAATAATCTATTAAAAACAAAGGAGATATTATGGCTAGAAATAAAAAGGTATATGCTTCTTACAAACCTTTACACGAAACTTTAAAGAAAAAGAATATATCAATGTCTGATTTAATTGCTCATGACATAATAACCGAAACGGTAATCACTAGAATGAATGCTGGTTTTGATTTACCTTCAACAATTAATACACTATGTGATTATTTAAAATGTAGCAAAGATGAGATTGTAGAATATTATCCAGTTCCAGAAAAATAATAAAAGGGTTATAGCGTGCAACAATTCATATGAAATATGTCTTAATTTACATATTATTCGTATAAACATATGAATATGAAGATTGTATTTTATGTGAAAAGGAATAATGATTTATGTCAAAAGATAAAGAATTTAAAAGAATACCATTGGCTATAGATGAGCTTGACAATATATCTGGTGGTGCTGGTTATAATGAACAGCAATGGGCTGAATGGACCAAGGCTTGGAAAGATTGGTGGATTAAATACTATGGGGATATTATTTGCCCAAAGTGTCATATGCCAATGGTAAATGCCATTGTTACATATGATAAGGATCTGGCTTATGATTGCTATATGAATAATGCGCTGATGTGCAAATGCGGCAATGTCTGCTGGATTCAGGATAGATGGAAATAAATTAAAAAAAGAACGCAAGATAGTAAAAGAATTAAAGAAAAATATTCAAACCTCACTTATGAAATAGTTAAAAAACAGAAAGATAAAGGAGTTTATAAAATGAAAGATAGAAAAGATAATTTACTAAATGATGAAGAATTAGACGATGTTGCTGGTGGCAGAGCTAGTAATGAGTACTGGGAATGTCCAAGATGCGGCCAAATCGTAACTAATACTAAGCATTCGTTCCAAAGTAAAATAAAAGAGCATCAAAGATGGCACGAAGAAATTGACAGATTGAGAAATCCTAATTCTGTGAATGAAGATGATGAAAATTGGAGATTGATAATGCCAGACCCTGTAAATGGCAAATAGTAAAGGTAGACCTGCAAAATTATATTGACTTTTACAATGAATCATAATCAGATGGTCTAGGGTTTAAATCCCTAGGGTCACCATTTAAAAAACAAGATCCGTATGAACTGCCCCATCCAGAATGGACAGTGAATAGAGGTCAAAAAACACCTTCTGTACAATGAAAGTACAGGAGGTGTTTTCTTTTATGGCAAAGAAAGGACAAAAGTTTAATAAGTATTCTCCCGAATTCAAGAAGGAGGCGGTTGAGAAGTATTTGAGTGGAGAGATAGGTGGGCTGACGATCGCAGCCAGGAAGTTAGGTTTGAGAAATAAGGCCCAATTACTTCAATGGACCAGATTATATAAGAAAGATCCAGAGCTTCTTAAGAAAGATGGCAGGACTCTTGGACCCAAAGACGGTGTAATAAAAGGAAGGCCTAAGAAACAAAAACTGGATGAGCTGTCAAAAGACGAACAGATCGAATATCTCAAGATGAAGAACGCCATCCTAAAAAAAGCGAAGGCTCTCCGGGAAAGCTACGGAGAGCGCTGAGGTATATGATCATATACGATCTTAAGGAGGATTATCCGATAAAGAAACTGTGCAGATACCTTAACGTCTCTACAAGCGGATACTACCGGTGGATAAAACTTGGAAGACCCATAAGATATTCATTCGATGACAAGCTCTCAGACATGATCGAAGAGATCTTCTATGAGACATGGATAAAGAATCAGAACTTCAAAAGCTGTTGAATACAGATAAAACAGACGAAACGATGCAGGATCTCGTTATCCTTATTGAAAACTGTGGAAGCGATAAAGAGAAAGAAATCATTAAAAAACTGATGTATAACAAAAATGATTTGAAATACGATTTGTTTTTTACGAATTAAACTGTATAATAAAAATGAAATAAAATATTTCATAAATATGAGGTAGATAAGATGGTATATGACTATATTGTTGAAAACTATAAAAATGGTGATCCCATCTTTCTGAGCGAGCTGCCTTACAGGTCGAAGGATTATCTCCGTCAACAGATGAAGCAGCTTACGGATGAAGGGAAACTGGAAAGAGTATACAACGGTGTATACTATCTTTCCTATCAAACGATACTGGGAACTAAAGGAAAGATGTCGGTCGATCGTTATATCGACAAGAAGTATCTGAATGCCGGAGGCAGTGCATCTGGATACATCACAGGATTGCAGCTGGCAAACAGATACGGTTTTACAACTCAGAATCCCTCATGCTATGAAATCTGCAGCAATGAAGCCACTACCAAGCAGAGGAAACTAAACATCGACGGTAATACAATTATCATCTACAAACCGGTCACTGAGATCACGAAAGAGAATAGAGATGCTCTACAGTTTCTTGATCTGATGTCCTGCATCGACAAATATAGCGAGCTTTCAAAGGAAGAACTCAGAGATAAACTTCAGAAATATGTAGAAACAAACAGAGTAGATTTTGCCCAGGTAAAGAAATACCTTCCGCTGTATCAGGACAGGACATACCGCAATCTCTATGAAGGAGGACTGATGAATGAACTGGTATAGAGAAAACAGGGATGTATGGAGACAGATCGTAGAGACAGTCGCTGCCGAAGAGAGAAGAAACGTGCAGATGGTAGAGAAGGATACTTTACAGTCCATGTTCTTACTGGAGTTATCAAAAAGCGAACTTCCGTTTGTTTTTAAAGGAGGAACATCTCTTTCCAAGGCCTATGACCTGATCGACAGGTTTTCCGAGGACATCGATCTTTCCGCAGATAGAAAGTTGAGCGAAACGGAAAGAAGAGAAGTCAAGAACACAATTCTTGAAACGGCGGATGATCTGGGGTTGAAGCTCACTAATCCTGACATGGTTATGTCTAGATACAGCTACAACAAGTACGTGTTCGAATATGATTCGCTGTTCAGTGATATGCCTCTGGAGATGATTGTTGAAACAAGCTTCTATCAGCCGGTATATCCTGCTGAAAACCATGAAGTTTACAGCATCGTCGGAAGATTCTGTCAGAACAGAAACATTTCTCTTCCGATCGCATTTGAAGCATCGATCGTAAAGATGAAAGTGCAGTCTCTGGAACGCACCTTCATCAATAAGGTGTTTGCTATATGTGATTACAGACTGCAGGACATGCAGGACAGAGATTCCAGACATCTCTATGATATTGCGAAGATCCTTCCTCAAATCAGGATCGATAATAATCTGAAAGCTCTGGTCGACAAAGTCAGGAAAGACCGTATGTCATCAAAGAACAATCCATCGGCACAACCGGAACACGATATCCCCAAGATGCTAAAGGAGATCATCGCAAGCAGATTCTATGAACCAGATTACAACAATCTGACAAGAAAACTGCTTTATGATGATGTATCTTACGATGAAGCGGTCAATAACGGCATTGCAGTGATTGCTGATCTTGATCTTTTCAAATACAGAACATAAATAGTCCATAGGGAATCAGATTGACAGTTTTTATACGACACCATCTTAAAAAAACGATAAAAACGGATGATTTATACGACACTTTATGTCGTATAGTGTCTTTTTTATAAAACCTTTCATTCATGTCGCTTCTTTTGTATCATAGCGTTTCTTATGAATAATAATTTTAGAAAACCCTTATTTTAAAGGTTTTAAGACACATAAGAAACAAAAAAAGTCCTTTCGGACTTTATGTTATAAGTGGTGATTCCCTAGGGATTCGAACCCTAGACCCTCTGATTAAGAGTCAGATGCTCTACCAACTGAGCTAGGGAACCAAGTGGTGACAAGTACGGGATTCGAACCCGTGAATGCCGCCGTGAAAGGGCGGTGTGTTAAGCCG
>JAFZQG010000018.1 GCA_017550145.1 Erysipelotrichaceae bacterium
GATATCTGATGTTAAGCGGTAAACAGAAAAGATACCTCAGAAGTCTGGCAGTTAATGAAAAGGCTCTGTTTCAGATAGGCAAGGAAGGATTAAGTTCAAATCTATATAATTCGATAAAAGAAGCGATCAAAGTCAGAGAACTGCTTAAAATATCTATACTTAAGAGCTGTGATCTGGAGATGAATGAAATCGTTGTGGAAGTCTGTGCCAACACCGGTGCGGAACTTGTACAGACCATCGGCAAGACTTTTGTGATCTATAAACAGTCAAAAGAAAGATTGATAAAACTGCCATGAATATGGATGAAATAACTTTCGACAATTTCATGTCTCTTGATTCAAAAAGCCGGAGAATCATCTTAAATGATCCTGAACTTTTAAAGGAAATGGTCAGAAAGAATATAAAACCAAAAAGATATGCTCATTCACTTTCAGTAGCAGAGGTATCAAAGAAACTGGCTTTATGTCATCATGTTGATCCTGACAAAGCCTATATGGCCGGATTACTGCATGATGTATGTAAGTTCCCTGATAGTGATGAAAGCCAGGTCCTGGAAGAATATCTGAAATACTATGATCCCGATAAACTCAACGGAGTCTATGGAGCCTATCACAGCTGGGTAGCCCCATATTACTTAAGAGAAAAATGTAATTATCATGATTCCGATATTCTGAATGCTATATATAATCATACGATCTGTACATCAAGAGACAGGCTGTCTCTGATTCTGTATATAGCAGATAAAAGGGAACCGTTAAGAAATGTTGAAGATGATATCTTGAAGATCGCTGAAATGGATCTGCATAAAGCATTCAGCTTATTGGAAGAGGATGTAAAGAGGTATATAAAAGAAGTAAAGAATGAAAGATTTGTTGAAAACAGCTTATGATGCCATGGATGAGAAACTGGCTGATGATCTCGTAGTTATTGATTTTCGAGATCATTCACCTTATATCGATTATTTTGTGATCGGTACAGCCAGAAACTACAGAATGGCAAAATCCATTGTAGAAAACGTAGAAGATAAAGTACTTCAAGAAGGATATGAAGTAAAACATATCTATGCCGAAAGTACGACCAAATGGTTACTTATCGATCTGGAAACTGTCGTATGTCACGTTTTCTATGACGGAGAAAGAGAACTGTATAATCTTGAGGGATTATGGAAGGATCTGCCAACAGTAAAAATGTAAGCAATTATGAAATGCTTGCGCAATATTATGATGAGCTTCTTCAGGACGAAGAAGCTTTAAGTCTGTGGCTTAAATACATCGAAAAAGAAGATTTCAAAACCGTACTGGAGCTTGCTTCGGGATCTGGTGTAATGGCTTCTATTCTAAAAGATAAAGGATATGATGTTACAGCTTCGGATATTTCAAACGAAATGAAAGAAGCTTCAAAGAAAAATTTTGACGGTGAATATTTAATTCTTAATATGATCGATTATGATCTGCATAAGAAATATGATCTTATTTTGTGTATCTGTGATTCAATTAATTATCTCTATGAAGATGAGCTTGATTCTTTCTTTAGATGTGCCTATAAACATCTTAATGAAAATGGCAGACTGATCTTTGATATGCATAATCTGAAAAGATTAGAAGAATTCAGAGAACAGTATATTGAAGAAGGCTATGTCGATAGTGTTCCATACCAGTGGACGATCATGTCCGATGAGTATGAGAATACGATCAATGAACACTTTACTTTTTATACGGATGAAGGTATGATACAGGAACATCACTCCCAGAATGTCTTTGATCCTGAAATGATTCAAGAAAAGATGAAAGATCTGTTTAAGACGGAAATAATCGAAGACTTTGTGGAAGACGAAAAATTATTGATTGTGGGGTATAAGAAATGATAGCGGTAATCTGTGCAATGCCGGAAGAAAGAGATGCGTTACTAAAAAGATTAAACGATGTAAAAGTCAGAAAAGGCAAGAAACTTTATTATCACAGTACAGATGAAGGAAATACCAGAGTTCTGGATAACGAATACTATATCGGCAAATTGCATGAAAAAGATGTTGTTATTAGCAGATGCGGCGTAGGGGAAATCTATGCCACTATGTCGACAATGCTTCTGATCGATCATTTTAAACCTGAACTGGTTATCAATTTAGGCTGTGCAGGTTCATTGAGCGAAGATGTTCATGTCAATGATATTGTTGTAGCAGACAGAGTTGCCGAATGGCGTGTCGATGTGCCGGGATGGGACAGAAGTGTCAATTCAAGCAATATTTCCTATTACTGTGATCATAAAGTAATAAAAATAATAGATAAACTGAAAAAGAAAGATGGAATTAAGGTTGGACCTATTGTTAGCGCCAACGAATTCATTTATAAAAAAAGTCAGTTAAGAATAATAAAGAAGTATTTCCCTGAAGCGTTATGCGGAGAAATGGAAGGCGTGGCAGTTACAGCAGTATGCAATGCCAATAATATTCCGGTTTCGATAATCAGATCGATAAGCGATGAAACGCTTATTTCGGGAAGTTATAAGGATTTTGATCTGAATCTTCTGCAGGTATGCGAAAAAGCAGCTGATCTGGCGGAAATTATCATCAAGAGGTATTAACGATGAAGAAATGGTATAAAGAATCATATTTCAACAGAAACAACTGGATTCTGGAGAATTTCAATAAACTGAATCTTTCAAATGAGGAAACTTTACTTATCCTTCTGATCGATCTATGCAAGCAGAGTAAAAGGACTGTTACTTATGATTATCTGACAGAAAAACTGCATAAAAACAGTAAGGAAATCGATAAGATAATAGCCGGCCTGGTTGCGAAGCATTATCTGAAATTAAGTACCAATACTAAAGGCCTGGTTTTTGATATTGACGGGATCTTTGAATTTGATCCGGAAAAATACGAAATAGTTGAAAACAAAGATCTGTATGATACGACATCTGATGTTTTCGGCAAGCCATTATCTCCATCAGAGCTGCAGAAGATGAATGATCTGATAAATGAATATGGACAAAGTAAATTTATTGAAGCTTTGCGTATTTCCGAAGCTCAAAGAAAAGTAAAGATGTCTTATATTGAAGGCATATTACGTAATGAAAAACAGTAAACTGATAATCGACAGTCTTCAGAAACTGTATCCGAAAGCCAAATGTGAACTTAATCATCGCAATAATTTTCAGTTACTTATTGCGGTCGTTTTATCGGCTCAGACTACTGATGAACGAGTAAATATGGTTACACCGGAATTATTCGGTAAGTACAGAAATGCCGAAGAACTGTCAAAGGCCGATCTTAAAGTTGTAGAACAGATTATAAAACCGATCGGTTTATATCATTCCAAAGCAGTAAATATAATTAAACTTTCCGATGTTTTGGTTAATAAAAACAAAGGCAAAGTACCAAAAGAGAGAAAAGATCTTGAAGCATTACCAGGTGTAGGAAGAAAGACAGCCAATGTAATTTTAAGCAACTGTTTCAATGTTCCGGCGTTTGCGGTCGATACACATGTATCAAGAGTTTCAAAAAGACTGGGTATAGCTGATGAAGATGATGATGTGAATACGATCGAAGAAAAACTGATGAATTATTTTCCCGAAGATATGTGGGGGAAACTTCATCATCAGTTTATTTTCTTTGGCAGATATAAGTGTAAAGCTGTCAAACCCGATTGTACGGATTGCCCGTTAAGCAAGATCTGTAATTACTTGGAATGATACAGCTTCTTGGTCTGATAGATCGGATCCATGGTTAGGCGCATGCCTAACTTTTTAAATACATTGACATCGACCTGAGAGAGAATGACAGAAGAATGCACATCGCAACCTTCCAGTTTTTCTAAAGCCTTAAGAGCCAAAGCACATTCTTCAGAAGTCGTTGAGTCAACAGCCAAGGCAATCAGAACCTCATCGGTATGAAGTCTTGGGTTATGGCCCTTAAGATGCTTGGTCTTTAATTCCTGAATAGGAGTCAGGACCTGTTCGGAAAGGATATGTTCATCAGGTAAGCCTGCGGCAATCTTCATCGCATTCAGTAATGCTGCAGAAGAAGCTCCCATCAGTTTGGATGTCTTCCCGGTAATGATCTGGCCATCATATTCGATGGCAACAGCCGGTTCTTTGGTTTTGGCAGCCAGTTCGTTGGCTTTTACAGCCACCAGACGGTTTTCTTTGGTTATACCGACTTTGTTCATGATGGTTTCCATCTTGAACAGAGAATCTTCAGTCAATACGTCTCTTCTGACATCGATTGCCGTTTCATAATAACGTCTTAATATTTCTTCCTTGGCAGCCTGCTGACATACTTCATCATCACAGATACAGTAACCGACCATATTTACACCCATATCGGTAGGTGATTTATAGATCTGCTTACCCATGATTCTGATCAGCAAGTCATTTAAGACCGGGAAGACCTCGACATCACGGTTATAGTTGATAGCTATAGTCTGATACGCTTCCAGATGGAACGGGTCGATCATATTGACGTCATAGAGATCAACAGTAGCTGCTTCATAAGCCAGATTGACCGGATGATTAAGCGGCAGATTCCAGATAGGGAAGGTTTCAAACTTTGCATAGCCGGATTTTAAGCCGTGTTTATTGTCGTGATACATCTGGGAAAGACAGGTCGCCATCTTGCCTGATCCTGGGCCCGGAGCCGTTACGACGATGATCTCTCTTTCGGTTTCCAGATATTCGTTCTTGCCGAATCCATTATCGGAAAGGATATTATCGACATTATTCGGATAATTATCGATCGCATAATGATAAGCAACTCTGATCTTGGATTTCTCCAGATTCTTTCTTAATTTGATTGCTTCGTCCTGTTTATTGAAATGCGTAATGACAACTCCGCCGATCTTAAGTTCAACGGTATTGAAGCTGTCGATTAAACGTAAAAGATCCTGGGAATAGGTGATTCCCAGATCAGAACGCATTTTATTCTTTTCGATATGATTGGCGTTGATAACTAAGACGATTTCAACCTTGTCTTTAAGGTTTAAAAGCATCTTGATCTTGGAATCAGGTTCAAATCCCGGTAAAACTCTTGAAGCATGATTGTCATCAAATAATTTGCCGCCGAATTCCAGATAAAGCTTATTAAATTTCGCTACTCTTTTAGCGATATTCTGTGACTGAAGCTTGATATATTTTTTGTTGTCAAAGCCGATCTTTTTCATACTTTTCCAGTATATAACAAAACAAGTGGTTTTCAATGTATTTTTGCTTATTTTTTGTATCTGGTTAGTCTTTACTAACTGTAATATCGTCATGATATAATTTTGATATCGAGGTATATCATTACAGATATATTTTTCGTAAGGAATATGTTTTGTAATCGAGTGATAGGAGGATTAAATAATGGCTCATTTACAAGAAGCGGCTGTTAAACAGATTACAGAGATCTGTGATCGTTACAAAAACGAAGAAACACCGCTAATGATGATTTTGAGTGACATTCAGAAGGAATACGGTTATATTCCACTGGAAGTTCAGGAACTCGTTTCTGAAAAGACCGGTATCAGTGTCGCCGAAATCTACGGTGTAGTAACTTTCTATTCATTCTTCTCTTTAAAACCAAAAGGAAAGAATGTAGTAGGCTGCTGTTTAGGTACGGCTTGTTACGTCAAGGGTGCTCAGCAGGTAATCGACAAGTTCTCGGAGATTCTGGGTATCAAACCTGGTGAAACTTCCGAAGACGGTATGTTTACGCTGGACGCTTTAAGATGTATCGGTGCCTGCGGTATTGCTCCGGCTGTACAGATCAACGGTACGGTTTATCCTAAGATGTCTGTTGATCAGGTTAAGCCACTGATTGAAAAGTATAAAAACGGAGGTGCTGCATAATGTCAGAATTAATCCGCAGTTTTGAAGAATTAGAAGCTAAACAGGCTGTCTGTACAAAATGTCTGAATGATAAGTTTACCGGTTCTGACGGTAAGCGTCATGTTGTTCTGTGCGGTGGTACAGGATGTCTGTCTTCTCATTCTGCTGAAATCAGACACAAATTCATGGATGTGATCAAGGCTGAAGGTCTTGATGACAAAGTAACAGTAAACCAGGTTGGTTGCTTCGGTTTCTGTTCGCAGGGTCCTTTCGTAAAGATCTTCCCTGAAGATACTCTCTACAAGATGGTAAAACTCGAAGATGTAGAAGAGATTGTTGAAAAGGATCTTAAGAATAATGAGATCGTTGAAAGACTGCTTTATGTCGATCCTCGTACTCAGGAAAAGGTTACAAAACAAGACGATATAGAATTCTATAAAAAACAAATCCGTATTGCTTTACACGGCTGTGGTGCCATCGACCCTGAAAACATCGATGAAGCATTAGGTGCTGAAGCATTCAAAGGTCTGGCTATTGCTTTAAAGAAAGACCGCAAAGAAGTAATTCAGGAAGTCCTGGATTCTGGTCTTAGAGGAAGAGGCGGTGCCGGCTTCCCTACAGGCAGAAAATGGTCTTTCGTTCCTGATACCGATGGTCCTAAATATCTCGTTTGTAACGGTGATGAAGGTGACCCAGGTGCATTTATGGACCGTTCCATCCTTGAAGGTAACCCATTTGCAGTTATCGAAGGTATGATGATCGGCGGTTATGCAATCGGAGCTCAGAACGGTTATTTCTATGTCAGAGCTGAATATCCGATCGCTGTCAAGAGATTGAACCTGGCTATCAAAGCTATGGAAGAAGTAGGCTTACTGGGTGACAACATCCTCGGTACAGACTTCTGCTTCAGAGTCCATATCAGACTTGGTGCCGGTGCATTCGTCTGCGGTGAGGAAACAGCTTTACTTAACTCTATTGAAGGCAAACGTGGTATGCCTAGACCTAGACCACCATTCCCGGCTGTCAAAGGTCTCTGGGGCTGCCCGACTTGTGTAAACAACGTTGAAACTCTCGCAAATGTTCCTTACATCATGAGAGAAGGTGCTGCCAAGTTTGCCAGCATCGGTACTGAAAAATCCAAGGGTACGAAAGTATTCGCTCTGGGCGGCAAGATCAATAACGTCGGTCTGGTCGAAGTTCCGATGGGCACAACTCTCAAGGAACTCATTTATGATATCGGTGGCGGTATTCCTAACGGTAAAGAATTCAAGGCTATCCAGACTGGTGGTCCTTCAGGCGGATGCTTAACTGCTAAGAACCTGGATACTCCGATCGATTATGATAACCTGATCGCTGCCGGCTCAATGATGGGCTCAGGCGGTGCGATCGTTATGGATGAAGACAACTGTATGGTCGACGTCGCTAAATTCTATATGGAATTCATTTTCGACGAGTCCTGCGGTAAGTGTTCTCCATGCCGTATCGGTACCAAGAGAATGCTGGAAATCCTGACCAGAATCACAGAAGGCAAGGGCCAGATGGAAGACCTCGAAGCTCTGCAGGTTCTTGCGAACAACGTCAAGACCAACTCTTTGTGCGGCTTAGGTCAGACTGCTCCAAACCCGATTCTTTCAACCATGGCTTCATTCATGGATGAATATGTTGCTCACATCAGAGACAAGAAGTGTCCGGCTCATGTATGTAAGAACCTGATGACATACGTAATTGACAAGGATAAGTGCTTCGGTTGCCAGATGTGTGCTAAAGGCTGTCCGGCTGATGCGATTCATCATATCGAACCGGAATATGTTGCTCCGGGCAAGAAATTACCGGCTATGTGCATTGATGCCAACAAGTGCGTCAAGTGTGGTGCATGTATTGCGACCTGCAAGTTCGGCGCAATTTCCAAGCAATAGGAGGGACTCAAGATGGAATTAGTAAATATTAAAATCGAAGGCCAGGAATATCAGGTTGAAAAAGGTCTTACAATTCTCGAAGCTGCAAAGAAATGCGGTTATGAAATCCCTTCATTATGTACTTATAATCACGGTGAATGCTCACTGGCATCCTGCCGTGTATGTCTGGTAGAAGCTCAGGAAGGCAAAGGTCCTAACAGACTTGTTGCTTCATGTGTCTATCCTGTATCTGAGGGCATGAACATTACGATAGGTTCTCCTAAGGCTACAGCTGCCAGAAGAACTTCTGTAGAACTGCTGCTTTCAAACCACAACCGTAACTGTCAGGAATGTGACAAGAACGGCAAGTGTGAACTGCTGCATGTTGCTACAATTACCGGTGCAAGAGAAAACATGTACGAAGGAGAAAAGACTCCGACTACAGTTGATATGCTTACACCTTCAATTAAACGTGATACTTCCAAATGTATCCTGTGCGGCAGATGTATCGCCAGATGCGGAAGTGCCCACGGCTTATCTGTCTTAGGCTTCCAGAAACGTGGTTTCAGAACCATCGTTGGTCCGGCTGAAAACAGATCATTCAAGGATTCTCCATGTATCCTCTGCGGTCAGTGTACAACTGTATGTCCGACCGGCGCTTTAATGGAAGTTTCGGAAATCGATAAGGTTGACGCTGCTTTCGCTGCCGGCAAGCATGTCGTTGTCCAGGTTGCTCCGGCAGTCAGAGCTTCACTTGGTGAAGAATTCGGCTACAAGATCGGAACTCCTGTCACAGGCAAGATGATCGCTGCTTTAAGAAGACTGGGCTTCGAAAAATGTTATGACGTAAACTTCGGTGCTGACTTAACAATCATGGAAGAAGGAACCGAATTATTACACAGACTGACTGAAGGCGGAACACTGCCGATGATCACTTCCTGCTCACCGGGTTGGGTTAACTATGCAGAATACTACTACGGCGATCTTCTCGATCACTTATCAAGCTGCAAGTCTCCTCACCAGATGCAGGGTGCCATCATCAAGTCATATTGGGCACAGCAGAAGGGCTATGATCCTAAGGATGTCTTCGTAGTTTCAATCATGCCATGTGTTGCCAAGAAGTTTGAAAAAGAGAGACCGGAAATGGAAGTTGACGGTATCAGAGATGTCGATGCTGTATTAACAACCAGAGAATTAGGCAAGCTGATCAAGAGATCAGGTATCAACTTCAATAAACTTCCTGAAGAAGAATGGGATCAGGATATCATGGGTGAATACTCAGGTGCCGGTGTCATCTTCGGCGTAACAGGCGGTGTTATGGAAGCTGCTTTAAGAACTGTATACTTCAAACTGACCGGAAGCGAATACGGCAAGATCGAATTCACTGAAGTCAGAGGACATGAAGCAGGAATCAGAGAAGCTTCAATCGACATCAACGGTACAGTAGTTAATGTTGCAATCGCTTCAGGCATGAAGTCTGCAAAAGTCCTGCTCGATGAAATCAGAGAGGGCAAGTCAAAATATCAGTTCATCGAAATCATGGGTTGTCCGGGTGGCTGTATCAATGGTGGCGGCCAGTCATATGTCAAACCATGCTTCTTACCGGATGAAGATGATGATATTCTTGATACCTACAAAGCTAAGAGAGCTCAGGCATTATATTCCGAAGATGAAAGACAGGTCATCAGACAGTCTCATAACAATACTCAGATTCAGGAATTATATGCTAAGTTCCTTGGTGAACCTAACTCACATAAGGCTCACGAACTCTTACATACTACCTACAATAAGAACCGTGAGAGATTTGACTAAGGTTTAAGTCTATAGACATGAGGTCGATCCATATGGGTCGGCCTTTTTATTTTGATAAATGTTATACTTTAAACGATGAATTATTATGATGAAACATTAGAAAAGATCGAAGAACTGATAAGCAATAAATCTTTTAAAGAAGCTAAAAGAATGATTTTAAACGAACTTGATCTGGCTTATGTTCCAAAGGATTTCGAAGAAAAGTTGCATGTTCTTTTAAACAAAATAAAAGATAACACTTTTGAAGTAAAACATTTATCTGATGAAAATATAGCTGATTATCTGAAAATGGATGAAAATCATCAGCTGATTGCTGTAGAAGAACTAGACAGTAAGAATCTCAGAGATTATTATGATTTGTGCAATGAATATTTATTATCAGATGGATTTATAAATGCAAAAGTATTACTTATTGATTCTCTGATCAGACAGGAAATTAATAAAGAATACAAATTAAAACGTAATGATGAAACAATACTATTCAATCCGTCTCAGATAGTTCCTCCGGAAGAAAGTGATGGGTTTAAACTGTGCTTAAGTGAATTAAGAGGATACTTTATGAAAGAACCTTCGATGTTACAGATGGCTAAACAACTCTTATACAAAGAAGCATTGTTATCACTGCCTGATAATATACATGAAAAAGACAGTTCATATCTAGCAGGGAAAATAGAAAAATTCATTACTGACGCATTTAACTAATAAGTATCTTCAAGTGCTAAACAAGTGCGAGAAGACGCTTTTTTATAGCAATTAGTAAGTATAAATGATAAAATAAGTAAGATTTTAAGGAGAATTATTTATGTCTGAATATAAGAAAATAGAGAACGCTAAAGCTGAATTAACTTGCACATTAGAAGGTGAAAGCTGGGAAAAAGCTAAAGGTACGGCGTTCAGAAAACTATCTGCAAAAGTTGAAATCAAAGGTTTCAGAAAGGGACAGGCACCAAAGCATCTGGTTGAGAAATATATCAATCATAATGAGATTCTGATCGAAGCTGCTGAAGCTCTGGCTCAGGAAACTTTAAATAAAGCTATTGAAGAACATGATGTCACTTTGATTGACAGACCTGAACTGAAAATCGATGATATGAACGATGACAAGTGTGTTCTGACCTTTGTCTGCCCGGTATTACCGGATGTCAAAGTCGGAGACTACAAGAAACTCGGATACAAAGTCGAAGAAGTAAAAGTCGAAGATAAGGAAGTCGATGATCAGATTGCCGATCTGTTAGACAGAAAAGCTGATCTGGAATTAAAGGAAGACGGTGAAGTTGAAGATGGCGATACGACAGTTATCGATTTTGAAGGATTTGTCGATGGTGTAGCGTTTGACGGCGGCAAAGGCGAAAACTATGACCTGGTAATCGGTTCTCATTCCTTCATTCCTGGTTTTGAGGAACAACTGATCGGTATGAAAGCTGAAGAAACCAAAGATATCGATGTCACATTCCCTGATAACTATCAGGCTGAAAACCTTAAAGGTAAGGCAGCAAAATTCACTGTAACTGTTCATGAAATCAAGAAGAAAGTCTTACCTGAATTAAATGATGAATTTGTTAAGGAACAGAAGATCGAGAATGTCAATACTGTTGATGAATTAAAGAATTACACAAAAGAAAACATCACCAAGAGAAAAGAAAGTGATGCTGTTAATAAAGCAGAATCCGAGCTGATGGATAATCTGGCGGAAATCGTGGATGTTGAAATTCCGGAAGCTATGGTCAAATCAGAACTTGATGCCATGGTCCAGAACTATGAATCAAGAATGATGCAGCAGGGTATCTCTCTGGCTCAATTCATGAAGATTACCGGTCAGACCTTGGAAGGCTTAAGAGATTCCATGAAGGATGATGCAAAGAAACGTATTAAAATCAATTTAGCGTTAGGTGAAATAGCCAAAGCAGAAAATGTCGAAGTAAAAGAAGAAGATCTGAATGATGAGTATACCAAGATGTCAGAAATGTATGGTATGCCGGTGGATGATATCAGGAAGTATGTTCCTGAATCAACACTCAAAGACGATCTTAAATTACAGAAGGCTTTGGAGATACTGAAGAAATAGTTAAAGACGCTTTGCGTCTTTTCTTAAATAAGAAAGGACTGTAAATGAGTAAATATTCTTATCCTTTATTGTGTACAAGAGGTGCTGTTATCTTCCCGATGCAGGATCTGGCAGTTGAAGTAGGACGTCAGTTATCAATTGACGCTGTTAATTATGCCAATGCCTACAACATGAATATCGTCATTGTTTCGCAAAAAGATCTCAATGTCGATATTCCGGGACCTGATGATGTCTACAACATCGGTACGATCTGCCGTATTAAAACATCCCGTGAGAGAGATGATCATTTAAAGGTCGTATTCTCCGGTTTGACAAGATGTCGTATTCTAAAGCATTTTTTGAAAGATGAAGTAAATTTTGTTGAAGTCGAAGAAATAATGGACGTTGTTGAAGACGAATCTGTTATCGAAACACAGACCAAGAAAGCTTTAGCTGAATTCAATGTTATTGCTCAGAAATATGGAAGACCGGGATTCCCGATCAGACAGCTGACATCTTTTGATTCGACTTTAGCTTCAGTACTGGTTGACACATTCGCACAGATCTATATCCAGAATGTCGAAGACAAACAGTTATTCCTGGAAGAAGAGAATATCAATAAGCGTATCGATATGATGCTTTCACATATCGAAAAAGAGCGGAATATGGATATGATCGAACAGGAAATCAATGAGAAAGTAAAAGAAAGCATTGAAGACGGTCAGCGTGATTACTACTTAAGAGAAAAACTTAAAGCTATTAAGGATGAATTAGGCGGTAAAGACGGCGGTTCGGATATTGATGATCTAAGAGAAAGAGTTGAAAACGAGCCGTATCCCGAAAACGTCAAAGCAAAGGCCAGAGAAGAATTCAAACACTATGAGATGTTACCTCCTTCAACAGGAGAATCTGGTGTTATCAGAACATATCTGGAATGGCTTTTGAATGTTCCTTGGTATCAGAAATCCAATGATAATGAAAATCTGGAAGATGCTTCAAGAATTCTCGATGAAGATCATTACGGATTAGTCAAGGTCAAAGAAAGAATTCTGGAATATCTGGCTGTAAAACAGATGACCAATTCTTTAAAATCTCCAATTATCTGTTTAGTCGGTCCTCCTGGTGTCGGTAAAACTTCTTTAGCAAAATCCGTTGCCAGAGCCTTAGACAGAAAATTCGTCAAGATCTCTTTAGGTGGTGTCAGAGATGAAGCTGAAATAAGAGGCCACAGAAGGACATATCTTGGTTCAATGCCAGGCAGAATCATTCAGGGCATGAAACGTGCCGGAACGCTTAACCCGGTTTTCTTGATCGATGAAATAGATAAAATGGCATCAGATTATAAGGGTGATCCATCCAGTGCAATGTTGGAAGTACTGGATCCGGAACAGAATTATCAGTTCTCCGATCACTATCTTGAAGAACCTTACGATCTTTCGGATGTTCTGTTTATCTGTACAGCCAACTATAGAGATAATATTCCGGCTGCCTTACTGGACAGACTGGAAATTATCGAACTTTCAAGTTATACCGAATTTGAAAAACTGAATATTGCCAAGAATCATCTGATCAAGAAACAGACAGATGCCAACGGTTTAAAAGATAATCAGTTTACTCTTGAAGACAATATGATTCTCTATCTGATTAGACATTACACCAGAGAAGCAGGTGTAAGACAGTTAGAGAGAGTTATTGGCACATTATGCCGTAAGACTGTTCTTGAGATCCTCAAAGACAAGAAGAAGGCTGTTAAAGTAAACAAGAAGATGATTAACACCTGGTTAGGCCATGAGATCTATGATTACGGTACCAAAGAAAAGAAGAATCAGGTCGGTGTCGTTACAGGTCTTGCTTATACATCATTCGGTGGAGATATCCTTCCTGTAGAAGTTAACTATTTTGAAGGCAAGGGTAATCTGATAGTTACCGGTAAACTGGGCGAAGTCATGGTCGAATCTACCAAGATCGCTTTAGACTTCATTAAAGCCAATGCCAAGAAATACAATATCCCAATCGAATTCTTCGAGAAACATGATATTCATATCCATGTTCCGGAAGGTGCTGTGCCAAAAGACGGTCCATCTGCCGGCGTAACGATCACAACGGCCATTGTTTCCGCTTTGACAAACAGACCTGTCAAGAAAGACCTGGCCATGACCGGCGAAGTTACTTTAAGAGGTAATGTCTTACCGATCGGCGGCTTGAAAGAAAAATCTTTGGCAGCTCATCGAAGCGGTATAAATACTATCATCATTCCTAAAGGCAATATCAAGGATCTTGATGATATTCCTGATACGGTCAAGAGTGAAGTTAAATATATACCTGTGGAAAAAGTCGATCAGGTCATCAATGAGGCTTTATTAAGTGATTAGTTTTATCTGTTCAGCAGTCAAAAAAGACAGTTTTCCCGATACTGAAAAGGAGATCGTTTTTGTCGGTCGCAGTAATGTCGGAAAATCTTCTTTGATTAACTGTCTGTATAATCAGAAACTGGCTTTTGTCGGTAAAACTCCCGGTAAGACAAAACTGATCAATTTCTTCAATATCAATGATGAATATACGGCTGTCGATGTTCCGGGATACGGTTATGCCAGAAGATCAAAGCAGGAAGCGATCCAGTTTGGTGAGATGATGGATGATTATTTTTCCAGAACCGATAAGATCAGACTGGTAATAATGATCGTTGATTCACGGATCGGATTGACTCAGGATGATGAAGATATGAGAGCTTTTCTGGAAAACAGAGAACTCAATTATCTGATTGTGGCGAATAAGATCGATAAACTGTCCAATAATCAGCTGATGAACAATAAAAACAGATACTTTAAAGGAATCGATAATATTGTGTTTGTTTCAGCTGAAAAAAGAAAGAATATCGATCAGATTCATGATTATATAAATAAATATATCCGATAATTTGCCTTTAATATTCGGATAAATTATAATTTAAGAGACGTTGAAAAGAAGAAAGTAATCCGCTCGGAAAAATAGAGATATAAGGGTTGGTGGAACTTATACTGGAGAGGGTGAAAATGTTGTCTTGGAGTCTACATTTATGTACGTGAACTCGCGTTAAGAGTAGAAGTTAGAAATTAAGGTGGTACCGCGCATTTGCGCCCTTTGGCCACCTTTTTATTTTGAAGGAGGATCTCTTATGTTGGAAGACAGATACAACCCCAAGAAAGTAGAAGAAGGAAAATATCAGGAATGGCTTGATCACCATTATTTTGAATGCGGTGATATGTCTAAAAAACCATACTGCATCGTTATTCCGCCACCTAATGTTACTGGTAAGCTGCATTTAGGTCATGCGATGGATAACACGATTCAGGATCTGCTAGCACGTTATAACCGTTTAAAAGGCTATGATGTTTTGTGGGTTCCTGGCATGGACCATGCGGGAATTGCTACTCAGGCTAAGGTTGATGAAAGATTAAAGAATCAGGGTATATCCCGCTATGATCTGGGCAGAGAAAAATTCTTGGAGAAAGCCTGGGAATGGAAACATGAATATTCTGATTTCATCAGATCGCAATGGGCAAAACTCGGTAACTCAACCGATTACCGTAAAGAACGTTTTACCTTGGACGAAGGTCTTTCACATGCAGTAGCAAAAGTATTTGTTACTTACTACAACGAAGGCCTTATCTACAGAGGAAAGAGAGTCATCAACTGGGATCCCGAAGCTAAGACAGCTTTAAGTAATATCGAAGTTATTCATAAAGATGTTGAAGCGTATATGTATTATCTGAGATATAAACTTGTCGGTTCAGATGATACATTTGAAGTTGCGACGACCCGTCCGGAAACCATGTTCGGTGATGTCTGTATCGTTGTTAATCCGAATGATGAAAAAGTTAATCATCTTATCGGCAAGACTGCCATCAATCCGGCCAACGGTAAAGAATTACCGATAATCGGCGATGAATACATTGAGATCGGTTTCGGTACAGGTATAATGAAATGTACACCTGCACATGATCCTAATGACTATCAGATCGCTATCAGACACAATCTTGATATGCCTATCTGCATGAATGAAGACGGAACGATGAATGAATTGTGCAATGAATTCAACGGTCTAGACAGGTTTGAATGCCGTGAGAAGCTGCTTGAGAAATTTAAAGCCGAAGGAGCATTCGTCAAGGCCGAAAAGATGGTTCACTCTGTCGGACATTCTGAAAGAACCGGTGTAATGGTTGAACCTTATCTTTCTAATCAGTGGTTTGTTAAGATGAAACCGTTGGCTGATGCGGTATTGAAGGCCCAGGAAAGTGAAGAAACAAAGATCAACTTCTATCCGAAACGTTTTGAAAAGACCTTTAACCAGTGGTTAGAGAATATCGAAGACTGGTGTATTTCCCGTCAGCTTTGGTGGGGTCACCGCATTCCGGTCTGGTATCATAACGAAACAGGTGAGATCTATTGTAATGTTGAACCTCCTAAAGATATTGAAAACTATCATCAGGATGAAGATGTTCTGGATACCTGGTTCTCAAGTGCTTTATGGCCGTTCTCTACATTAGGCTGGCCTGAAGAAACAGAAGATTATAAGCGTTATTTCCCGACATCATGCATGGTTACGGGTTATGACATTATTTTCTTCTGGGTTGCCAGAATGGCTTTCTCAGCCCGTCATTTCTGTAATGATGTTCCATTCAAAGACTGTCTGATTCATGGTCTGATCAGAGATGAAAAAGGCCGTAAGATGTCCAAATCATTAGGCAACGGTATTGATCCGATCGATCTGATCGATAAATATGGCTGTGATGCTTTGAGACTGTTCTTATCGACAAACTCTACACCGGGTCTGGATATGAACTATTCGACCGAAAAGATGGAAGCAGGCTGGAACTTTATCAATAAACTCTGGAATGCATCAAGATACGTTCTGATGAACTGTGATGAGAATTATAAATATAAAGAACCTGAAATCAAATCTGAAATCGATAACTGGATCATCAGCAGATTAAATGCAACGATTTCTTCAGTTACAGCCAATCTCGATAAATATGAACTGGCGATAGCCGGAAATGAAATTATGTCATTTGTCTGGGATGATTTCTGCTCAATGTATATCGAATTTACGAAGTCGGCATTAAACGGAGATGACCTTGAACTTAAACATCAGACGCTGGATTCTCTGATCTATGTTCTGGAAGCAATATTGAAGATGTTACATCCGTTTATTCCGTTTGTAACGGAAGAAATCTATCAGGCAATTCACGGTAAAGAAAAATCAATCGTTATTGAAAGCTGGCCGACTATCGAAGAAAATATCGATAATGAAAAAGCTTTAGCTATTGATAATATCATTGAGATTATCAAGACTACCAGAGAGATCAGAACCGAAAATAATATTAAGCCTGGTAAGGAACTTAATGTTATGATCGATGGATTTGAACTAGATGATTCACTTAAATCAATTCTCTTCAGAATGACTAAACTTCATGTATTAAATAATACTGATGAAGAGACGATCGTCAGACCGGCGAAGTTCGGTAAAATTCTCTATATCATGAATGAAATCGTTGATAAGAAAGCCGAACTAGAAAAGATCGAGAAAGAACTTAAGAGACTCGAAGGAGAAATAAACAGATCCAATGGCATGCTTTCAAACGAAAGATTCTTAAGCAAGGCTCCGGCTGAAAAAGTTGAAGAAGAGAAACAGAAACTTGTGAATTATCAGAATTCATACAACACACTTCTGGAAAAGAAGAAGGAGTTCGAATAATGGATAAAAAGAAAACTGCTGCAGTAGTCGGCGTAACCGGTGGTGTTTCATATCTTGTATATAAAAAGATATCCGATGATCTGTTCAAGAGCACATTCTTAAGAAAAGACAAGGAAGATACTGTTGATCAGAAATATCTCGACTGGCTTTCACAATCTAATATCGATCAGATCAAGGTTGATTCAATTGATGGATTAAAACTCAATGGCTATGATATTCACAACCATGATAATGACAATTATATTATTATGGTTCACGGCCTCTGGTCAGGCAAGGCGTTTATGTATCCGCGTGCCTATGAATTCGATCAGCTGGGATATAATATCTTATTAATTGATCAGAGAAGTGCAGGGGAGTCGGAAGGCGTTTATTATACTTACGGTCAGAAAGAATCTCTGGATATACCGGTATGGATCGATTATCTGAATACGAAATATAAAGATATTAAAATCTGTCTTTTCGGTTTATCTATGGGTGCTGTTACAGTAATGATGGCATCGGCAAATTCGTTACCGGAAAATGTAAAATGCATTGTTGAAGACTGCGGTTTCTCTTCATTGAAAGAAGAACTTGATCATGTCTTAAAGAAAAACTACAAATTATCTTTTACTGCTCCGATATTACTGATGATCGAACAGAGAATGAAAAAAGAATTCGGTACCACATTTAAAGACTGTTCACCGAAGAAGTGCCTGGAATCAAATGAAATTCCGATTCTGTTTATTCATGGTGAAGCAGATGATTTTGTTCCATTCAAAATGGCGAAGGCATTGTACAATCATAACAAAGGAAGCAAAAAGTTTTATCCGGTACCCGAAGCAAATCATACCGAAGCAACAATTGATCCAAATTACTTCGTAAACATCAATGATTTTATAAGTACTCATTTTAACTAAAATATTGTATTCGAGATTTTTCTTAATATATAATTAGTTTATGAGGTAAAACCTCTAAAATCATTAAGAAGGAAGGATAAATTAAAAATGGCTGAAAAGAAAGTTGCTAAGGCACCGGCTAAGAAAGCTGCTCCAGCAAAGAAGGCTCCTGCAAAGAAAGCCGCTCCTGCTAAGAAGGCTGTTACCGCTGCTGCTAAAAAAGTAGTTGCAAAGAAAGCTTGCGCTGCTAAGAAAGAAGTAGCTAAGAAGGCTACTGCTGCTAAGAAGACTGTTGCTAAGAAAGCTACAGTTGCTAAGAAGGCTGCTGCTACTGCTGTTAAGAAAGCAGTTGCAAAGAAGGCTCCTGCTAAGAAGGCTGCTCCAGCAAAGAAGGCTCCTGCAAAGAAAGCCGCTCCTGCTAAGAAGGCACCAGCTAAGAAAGCTGCAAAGAAATAAGAGGCTCGATGAGCTTCTTTTTTATTGAAAAATAAAAAGTAAATACATATAATATCAGTTAGAAACTGTGATTAAGACAAGATTACGGATCTAATGTTTAAAGAGAGAATGTGGTCGGTGCAAACATTCAGCAATTTCCGCAGTTACTACTTAGGAGTTTCTCCGCAATGGGAAGACGTCTGCTCGCGTTAAGAGTTCAAGTAATAAAACAAGGTGGTACCTCGCTTTACAGCGACCTTAGGCCACCTTTTTTGTTTTTCAGGAGGAATTATGATCAACATTAAAGAAGACGAAAAACTGAGTGTTCTGAACCATTCCTGTGCCCATCTTTTGGCTCAGGCTGTCTCACATCTTTATCCGCACGCCAAATTCTGGGTCGGTCCGGTTATTGAAGATGGATTTTACTATGATATCGATTTAGGTGAAGATTCCATCCATGACGAAGATATCGAACGTCTGGAAAAGGAAATGAAGAAGATCGCCAAAGACGGTAAGAGAATCGTCAGAAGAGAAATCACCAGAGAAGAAGCTCTGGAGATGTTCAAAGATGATGAATACAAACTTGATCTCATCAACAATATGGATGATTCAACTGTCATTTCCTGTTATACGCAGGGAGATTTTACCGATTTATGCAGAGGTCCTCATGTCGAATCAGTTAAAGAAATCAAATACTTCAAGCTTTTAAAATATTCAGGTGCTTACTGGAAGAATGATGCCAAGAACAAGATGCTGCAGCGTATTTACGGTGTCGCTTTCTATAATCAAGAAGATCTCGATAACTGTTTGAAAGAAATCGAAGAAGCTAAACAGCGTGATCACCGTAAGATCGGTAAGGAACAGGAACTCTTCATGACTCATGTCTTAGTCGGTTCAGGTATGCCAATGTGGTTACCTAACGGTGCGATCATCCGTAAGCAGCTGGAAAACTATATTTATGAAAAAGAACAGAAACTCGGTTATGAACACGTTTATACTCCTTGTGTAGGTACTGTTGATCTTTATAAGACTTCCGGTCACTGGGATCACTATAAAGATAATATGTTCCCGATGATGAAAGTAGATACTGAAGAATTCGTCTTAAGACCGATGAACTGTCCTCATCATATGCTGATATACAAAAATAAACTTCATTCATACCGTGATCTGCCGGTAAGAATCGGTGAATTTGCAACGGATTTCCGTTATGAAGCAAGCGGTGCTGTTAAGGGACTTGAAAGAGTAAGATGCATGTGTCAGAACGATGCCCACTTATTCGTAACTCCGGAACAGATCGCTGATGAATTCAAGAGAGTTGTTACGCTGATTCTTGATGTTTACAGAGATTTCGGTATCAAGAACTATAAATTCAGGCTTTCATTAAGAGATCCTGAAGATAAGGAAAAATACTTCGACGATGATCAGATGTGGAATGAAGCTGAAGCAAGATTAAGAGATGTCTTGAACAGTTTGGGTGTAGATTATTTTGAAGCAATCGGTGAAGCTGCATTCTATGGTCCTAAACTCGATGTTGAAGTTAAACCTGCAGTCGGTCCGGAAATCACGCTTTCTACCTGTCAGTTGGACTTCTTATTACCGAGAAGATTTGAACTGAACTATATCGATTCCAACGGTGAAAAACAGACTCCGGTCGTAATACACCGTGCAATCTTCGGTACTTTCGACAGATTCACGGCTTATCTGATCGAAGAAACGAAAGGATCATTCCCGACCTGGTTATCTCCAAAACAGGTTGTCGTAATTCCTGTTCATTTCGAAAAACAGATCGATTATGCCTATAAAGTTGAACAGGCATTAAAAGATGCCGGTGTCAGAGTTCATGTCGATGGACGAAACGAAAAATTAGGCTACCGTATCAGAGAAGCACAGATGAATAAGATTCCTTATCAGCTGGTAGTAGGTGATAATGAAGTTGAAAACAATACGGTCAATATCCGTAAATACAGTTCTGAAGGATCAGAATCAATGCCTCTTGATGAATTTGTAGCTAAGATCAAAGACGAAATAATCAACAGAAAATAAATCCAAGGCTTAAATGCCTTGGATTTTTTCTAAGAGATCTTCGATTTTTACTTCTTCAACTGTATCGGAATTTCGCGGTTTGAATTCTACGATTCCTTCAGTGGCTTTCTTACCGACGGTAATACGGTATGGAATACCGATCAGTTCCGCATCATTGAATTTGACACCAGGTCTTTCATCACGGTCATCAAGGATACATTCAATATTGTTAGCGTTGAGTTTATCATATAACTCATTGGCGATCTTGCACTGTGTCTCATCTTTAGTTGACATAATGAGAATAATAAATTTGTATGGAGCGATATTATCAGGCCAGATGATTCCTTTCTCATCATGGGACTGTTCGACAATGGCTGCCATGGTTCTTCCTAAACCGATACCATATGAGCCCATCCAGACATCCTGAAGTTTATTATCAACATCGGAATACTGCAGATTCATTGCTTTGGAATATTTTGTTCCGAGTTTGAAGGTATTACCGATTTCGATACCTTTAGTGAATTTAAGAGGTTTTCCACACTGTGGACAGAGATCTCCTTCTTTCGCATTGACGATATCGGCAACAAGATCATATTTGATATCTTCTGGATTCACATTGATTAGATGATATCCTTTTTTATTAGCGCCACAGCAGAAGTTGGACATTTCCAGAACCTCGTTGTCAATCACGACCTTGCAGTTGAGTCCTACAGGACCGCAATATCCGGCAACGGCATTAGATGAGACAATCAGTTCATCATTCGCAAAACCGATTTCTGTCGCATTAAGCAGTTTCTGAACTTTTGTTTCATTGAGTTCTCTTTCACCGTTAATAAAGAAGATAACAAGTTCTCCATCAACGTTCATAATCAATGCTTTAACGGTATCTTCAAGTTTGATATTCAGATATTTCGCAACTTCTTCGATACTTTCGCAGTTAGGAGTTTCTACTTCCTGTAATGGAAGTTTTTCTTTATTTTCATGTTTTTTAGCTCTGACAACTTTAGCTACTTCCAGATTTGAAGAGAAGTCACAGTCATCGCAATAGATCAGGGTATCTTCACCTAATGGAGCAATAGCCTGGAATTCTTCGGAGAGAAGTCCGCCCATGATACCTGTATCTGCTTTAACGATTCGATAATCGATGCCCATTTCATCAAATGATTTCTTATAGGCATCAAACATCTTCTTATATGAAACATCAAGTCCTTTTTCATCCGCATCGAAAGAGTAGGCATCTTTCATGACGAATTCTTTAACTCTAACTAATCCGAAACGGGCACGCGGTTCATCTCTGAACTTGGTCTGGAACTGATAGAGATTGAAAGGCATATTCTTATATGATCTGATCATTGATTTAGCAGCATACGCAAAAAGTTCCTCATGCGTAGGGCCAAGAACCATATCCTTATCCGTTCTGTCTTTCAGTTTGAAAATCGAAGGACCGAAGCCTTTCATTCTTCCGGAATTCTCATAATATTCAGCCGCGATTAGTGAAGGCATTTTTACTTCCTGAGCACCGGCTTCGTTCATGTATTTTCTGATAATTGCTTCGATCTTATTCTGAACTCTTAAGCCTAAAGGCAACATCATATAAACACCGGCTGATGTTTTCTTGATATAACCGGCTTTAACTAACAGATTTCCACTTGCGGAATCTTCATCTCTGGCATCTTCTCTGAGAGTATAGAAGAACGATTCTTTTAATTTCATATAACTTTCCTCACAATCTAAATAATTATAGCATCATCGATAATTATCAAAGTTTTTAAAATGCAGTTTACCGATATTTTTAAGCTCATTTTTGCCGAATTTATCAATGAAATACTTTATATCATTATCGATGGCTACGGTGTCTGATGAGCCTCTATGGAACGTTAAACCGTATTTCTCATTAAGTTTATCCATATATTCCAGAAAAGCATATCTGCTGATCATCGATCCTACTGCTACAGCGGGATATTTCTCTTCGGCTTTAGTTTCAAAGATCAGTTCATGGTATACATTTTTCTCATTCGCAAGATAACGATAATAATCATCAACAGAACAGAACTGATCTACGTAAGCGGCTTTCGGAATATCATAACCTTTATCCAGCATATTCAGATATGCCTTATTGTGCATCTTGGCTTTGATGGCATTAAGATTATCCGTTTCATGTACACGATTATAGGTATTGTTATCAAGAATGAGAAGGGAATGTTTAAAGCGGTTTATGAGTTCCGGTCCGATCTTTCTGATAAACCTGTCATCTAGCTGTTTGGAATCGGTAATATGATTTTCTTCAATAAATGGATAATCGCTTTCTTCGATGATTGCCGCACATACGACAACCGGCCCGAAAACATCTCCGGTTCCGACTTCATCAGAACCTGCCTGTCTTGATTTTTTTACATCTAAATATGCGGAGGCATAAAAGAAGGCATCATTGCCCTGAAATACTACTTTATTGGATTTATATATGGTGATGGTAAGATCTTCTTTTTGAATGAATGTATCGACATATTCATTGGGATTATTCTTTATATATTCATTGAATGTTTCCTTGATTTTAGCGATCTTTTCATCATCGAGTTTAAACGAAAATGTACTCATATCATAAGTATAACAAAGTTGGTAATTATTTATAATTGCGTTAGAATTTAGTTATGACAATACCTGAGAACTATTTTATTTATATATCTATCTTTCTTGTAGCCATATATGTCGTCATGATGATCATCGGATATATGAAAGGTTTTCTTTATGAACTGGTTAACCTTGTCTATACAGCTGCGGCATTGGCTCTTGCATATTTTGCAGCACCTGTTTTTTCAGGCTTATATCCGTTGTTCGATATCGGACAGATCGATCCGAAATATGAATTCTTGGCACAGACATTCAATCTGAATTCCTTATTGAATACCGTAGCATATTTCATTATCATATTCCTTATTCTGAAACTTTTATATATTTTCATATCCTTGCTTCTGAAGTTTATGAATAAGATTCCTGTAATCGGCAAATTCAATCAGATCCTGGGTGCGGTATTTGGATTCTTTAATGCGACACTTATTATTCTGTCATTATCAATGTTATTATCATTGCCGATTATCAAAAACGGAAATGAAATAAGAGAAAAAACATTGTTCAAGTATATCCACCGTTATTCTGACGAGGCTCTTACTTATATAATCAATAAAATCGGCACATCCAATCTTAAAGGTGAGATCGATAATTTCAATATCAATGATTATCGTGAAGATTTCAAACAGTGGATCATATCTATAAGCAATTCAGATGAGTAATTACACAAACTTAGATCTAGATATTATCAGAAAAAGCATTTCCGATCTTGCGGCTATCGATGAGGCGCAAGATTTTATTATGTCGGAAAGTGTTTCATTTAATCCGTTAGAAATTAAAAAGAAAACACTTGAGACAAAAGAAGCATTAAAGCTGCTTAAAGAAAACAACAATGTCAGTTTTGATGGAATATTCAATATAAACAATCTTCTGGAAAAAGCCGATAAGAATATCATGCTCAGCGGCATTGAACTAAAGAATATTCTGGTCTTTCACAATCACTGTGAAAGGATCAAAAAACAGTTTTCTAATTATTCTGATGAACTGTCAATTAGAGATTATTCCGATTCTATCAATATCAATAAAAGCGTCTTTGATCAGATAGCTAAATGTATAGACAATTCCGGTGAAGTAAAAGATGATGCTTCGGATAAATTAAGACAGCTTAATTCGGAATTGAATCAGTGCGAAAAGGATCTGTATAACAGAGCCCACAGTTTTATTGATAAACATATGGATTCTTTACAGGAACCATCTGTTTATATCCGCAATGAAAGAATCACATTCCTGATCAAAAACTCTGACAAAAATAAATATCAGGGTTATACATATGGTTCTTCTTCTTCGGGATTGGCATTTTATGTTGAGCCTGCATCTTTTATCGAAGCAAACAACCGAAAGATATCTCTGATGCAGGAAAGGGAAGATGAAATCATCAGAATACTTACTGAATTATCTTATCTTGTTTCATCAGTTTCCGAAGAATATTCACGTAATTTTGATTCGCTGATGAAATTATGTGTTATTTTCGCAAAAGCACAGTACGGATACAAGACAAACGGCATCATCGCCGATCTCTGTGATGATCTGTGTTTTGATTTTAAAGATCTTTGTCATCCTCTGATCGATCCTAAAAAAGTCGTATCCAATTCCTATCGTTTATATGAACCTTATCAAGGGATAGTTATTTCCGGATCAAATACCGGAGGAAAGACCGTTTCTTTGAAAGCAATTGGATTATCCATTCTGATGACATATCTGGGCATTCCTATCATAGCTTCAGAAAGCAAAGTTCCTTTCTATCAGAATATCTATGTGGATATCGATGATAATCAGTCGATTCAGGATTCCTTATCGACATTTTCTGCTCATATCAGCAATATCAATTCCATTCTTAATGAAGCCAATGACAGATGTCTTATTCTAATAGATGAACTTATATCAGGTACAGATCCTAAAGAAGCTCAGGCTATATCATTAGCTATATTAGATAAGATCAGAGAAATAGGATCAAGATTTATCATTACCACACATTTTGATGATATTAAGAACTATTCATATAAAGATGAAAGAATTCTTTTGTCATCTGTCGGTTTCAATATGGATACCTTAAGTCCGACATATAAGTATCTTGAAGACTCAGTAGGTTCTTCAAATGCGATCGAAATTGCCTCAAGATATTTTGATGATCAGAGTATCATTGAAAATGCCCGTAATTATCTCAAGACCAGACAGTCCGATGAAGATGAACTGCTGGAAAAACTATCTAAACAGATCGAAGAAACCGAACTTGAAAAAGAGAAAATGCTTTCGATGAAGAGTGAATATGATTCTCTTTTAAACGAATACAACAGTAAATTAAATGAATTTGAAAATGAAAAAGATAAACTAAAAGAAAAATATCTTAAACAGCTGGATGAATATATCGAAGATATAAGAAGTCAGGCTATAGAAAAATTAGAAAGTATTCAGGAAACAAAAGATACAAAAGTAATCGAAGAGATCGAAAACTTATATTCCGAAAAGAAACCAGAAGAAGAGATAATTGAATTCAACGTCGGAGATAATGTCCGCATCAAAGATAACGAACAGATCGGTATCATCGATGCAATAAATAAAGATACCGCAACTGTAAATGTCAGAGGTTTAACTATCAAGGTTAAACTTGATGATCTGATTTTAATGCCAAAAATCAAGAAACAGGAGACTAAAGTTACAGCCAAATCATATAAACGCGTTCCGATGGAGATAAACCTCGTTGGCGAAAGAGTAGAAGACGGATTAGTTTTGGTTGAAGAGTATCTTGATAAAGCAAATGCGGCACATATGACTTCTGTAAAAGTTATTCATGGAATAGGAACCGGAGCATTAAGAACAGCTATCAGACAGAGATTAAAAAAACTGTCATATGTTAAATCATTCAGAGATGGCGATTATTATGACGGTGGAAGTGCTGTAACGATCGTAGAATTCAAATAATGGAACTTAAAGAAAAACTCAGAACTCTCCCAAAGAAACCGGGAGTTTATCTGCATAAGGATAAAGATGGAACTGTTATTTATGTCGGTAAGGCCATAAATCTTTTTAATCGTGTCAATTCATATTTCAGAGGTGCTCATGATTATAAGACAACCAAACTTGTAAGCAATATTAACGACTTTGATTACATCGTCACCAAATCCGAAAAAGAAGCACTGATACTGGAATACAATCTGATCAAAGAATATGATCCGAAATTCAATATTGTTTTTAAAGATGACAAATCATATCCGTATATTCTGCTTAAAGACTGTGATGAACCTTATGTAAGTGTTGTCAGATTAAAAAAGAAATCAAGATATAAAGGCAAATTATACGGACCGTTTCCTGATGTCGGTGCCGCCAGAAATATGGTTGAACTGATCAATAAACTATATCCGACCAGAAAATGTGAGAACCTTAAAAAGGATCTCTGCCTTTACTATCATCTGAATCAGTGTCCAGGTTACTGCAAGATAAAGATCGATAATGAAACAAATGATTCCGTAAAAGAAGAAATCATGAGTTTTTTAAACGGTGACAGTCGCAATATCATAAATGATCTTAAGAAAAAAATGAATGATGCGGTAGAAAGACTCGATTATGAAAATGCCGCATATTACCGTGATCTTATTAAAGATGTGAATGAAACAAATCAGAAACAGGATGTTCAGAAGAATAACAGGGAAACCTTTGATGTTTTCAATTACTATACGGAAGACGGTTATATTGCGATAACGGGATTGTTTGTGAAAAACGGCAGATTACTGTCTTCTGATAAATTCATTGATTATCTGGTATCCGATCCGGAAAACTTTGTTTCATCATATATCTACCATTTTTATGAGATTAACGAAACACCGAAAAAAATGTATCTTCCGGAAGAACTGCTGAAGTATTTTAATGATGTCTATGATTGTTCATCAGTAAGAAGGGGATATAAGTATCAGTTACTTAAACAGGCCCGTACAAACTGTATCGAACTGCTAAGACAGAATAAAGCAGTTATAACCAATAAAGAAAACTATACCGAATCACTTGATGATGAATTTAAACGGATATTCAATAAACCGATAAACAGAATTGAACTGTTTGATAACTCCCATACCGGCGGTCAGAATACGGTAGGGGCAATGGTTGTCTATAAGAATTTCAAACCATCAAAGAAAGATTACCGACTTTATAAGCTCGAAGAATCAGCCGATGATCTATCTTCGATGAGGGAAATGCTGTATCGAAGATATTTCAGAGTATTAAAAGATAATCTGGAAAGACCTGATTTATTGATCGTAGATGGTGGCAGGATTCAGATCGATATAGCCAAAGAGATCATCGATTCATTAAAAATGGAAGATATTACAATTGCTGGTTTAGGCAAAGACGATCACCATAACACTTCATATATGATGAACAGAGATTATGAAATTATCGATATTCAGAAAGACTCTAATCTATTCTTTTTCCTGACTAATATGCAGGATGAAGTACATAGATTTGCGATAACTTATCATAAAAAACTTCGTCAGAAATCTGTATATAAATCTGTATTGGATGATATTCCTGGTCTGGGTCCTAAAACTAGAACAAAACTGTTAAGAAAATATAAATCTATTTCCAATCTTAGAACGCTGACTCTTGAGGAACTTGAAACGGTTCTTAACAGGAATACGGCTGAAAAATTGTATAATAAATTGAGAGAAGAAAATGCTTAGAAATATTTCTGATTATCTGTCCTTAACAACGCTTATTCTTATAACTCTGTATGCCATACGTACATATCTTTTAATGATCATAAAGCGGCAGGATACAGATGATAACAGTCTGAGCCGAATGGAACTGCTCAGAGATTATATATATAACGAAGAAGAATAGAAAACAGCTCGATTGAGCTGTTTAGTATTTTATTTCAAGACCGATCTTCTTTTTGACATCTTCCATCTTCTTATCGGCGATGGCAGAAGCTTTTAAGGCGCCGTCTTTAAGAACTTCTTCGATCTTATGTGATTCGATTATCTCTTTATATCTTGCCTGGATCTTTTCCAGTTCTGCGCATACAACATCAGCCACATAAGCTTTTAATTTGCCATAGCCCTGACCTTCAAATTCTTTAACGATATCTTCCATCGTTCTTCCGGAAAGGGAAGAAGCTATTTCGATCAAGTTATATAATCCCGGCTGATTCTCTTTATCTAGCTGAATAATTCCTAATGAATCGGTAACGGCAGACATGATTTTCTTACGTGCAAGAGAAAGATCATCAAGCAGATAGATACAGCCTTTATTCGTTTCATCGGATTTAGACATCTTCTTGCTAGGATCGGAAAGCGACATGATTCTGGCTCCGACTTTGGCTATCAGAGGTTGAGGGACAACGAATGTTTCGCCGTATTTATTATTGAATCTCTGTGTCAGATCACGGGTCAGTTCGACATGCTGCTTCTGGTCATCTCCGACAGGCACATAATCCGCATCATAAAGAATAATATCAGCAGCCATCAGACATGGATAGGTATATAATCCGGCCGTCATATTCTTTTCGCCTTTAGCAGCTTTATCCTTAAACTGTGTCATGCGGTTTAATTCACCTAAATAGGTATTGCAGGCCATAATATAGCCTAATTCCGCATGCGCATGGACATCCGTCTGTAAAAAGATAATTGATTTCTGAGGATCTAATCCGCAAGCCAGATATAATGCAACCGCATCAGTCAGATTCTTTCTTAAATCGGCAGGATCCTGATATTCCGTAATACAGTGCAGATTAGCAATAAAGACAATCATTTCATAATCATCCTGATAACTTACGAAATTCTTTAAAGCACCGATATAGTTTCCTAATGTGAGCTGACCGGTCGGCTTGATGCCTGACAACATTCTTTTCATATATAAATTCCTCCTGAAATAATAAAAAGGTGATATGCAAGGGCGCAGATGCGCGGTACCACCTTTACTTATAACTCTTACCGTTAACGCCGATCTACGTAAATGACTAGCGCCATTTAATCAGACAGGTCCCAATTCATCTGTAAGCAACTGACCGTTTCCACCAGCCACGATCTCTCTGTAAGGTAGACATACAGACTGTTTTTTCCTGTCCTTATCTTAATACACTTAAAAGCACAAAGCAATCAATTAAAGTAATAACAGTGTATAATACTAGATATGATAGTTATTTATACCTCACCGGGATGTTCATCATGCCGCAAAGTGAAAAACTACCTCAAAGACAATGAACTGAAATTCATTGAAAAGAATATTTTTAACACGCTCTTGAACAGGGAAGAAATCAAATATCTTATTTCCCGTACGGAAAACGGTACGGATGATATCATTTCCAAGCGTTCTAAGATCATTCAGGAAGATAAAGTAGATATCGATTCGATGTCCATTAATGAACTGTGTGATTTCATCGTTGAAAATCCATCGATCTTGAAAAGACCGATCATCATTGATGATAAGAATCTGCAGGTTGGCTACGACGAAGAGGAAATCGAGTTATTCAAGAAACTCAAGAGTATCTCCAAGTGTGAATGTGACTGTCCGCATTATGTCACCTGCGGTGAGATCAGAAAAGAATGTTAAAAGTACTGGTAGGATTATCGGGCGGTGTTGACAGCGCCGTTGCAGCATATCTTTTAAAACAGGCAGGTTACGATGTTACCTGCTGTTTTATGCGTAACTGGGATTCAGCACTGAATAATGATACATTAGGCAATAATACGTTAAACAATGATATCTGTCCGCAGGAAGAAGACTACAATGATGCCAAAGCCGTAGCTGAAAAACTGGGTTTGAAATTATTAAGAAGTGATTACATCGAAGAATACTGGAATAATGTCTTCAGAAATTTTATTGATGAATATGAAAAGGGCAGAACTCCCAATCCCGATATTCTTTGCAATAAATACATTAAATTCGATTATTTTCTTAGATATGCTTTAGATAACGGATTTGACAGGATCGCAACCGGCCATTATTTCAAATCTGTTGAAGATAAGGGTTCATATCATTACTATAAAGCAGCTGATCTGAACAAAGATCAGTCATATTTTCTTTCTCAGGTTGATAAGAAAGCCTTGGATTTATGTTTGTTTCCTTTAGGTGATATCGATAAGAATGAAGTCAGAAGAATCGCACATGAACTGGATCTGAGTGTTGCGGATAAGAAAGACTCAACCGGGATCTGTTTTATCGGTGAAAGAAACTTCAGAGAGTTTTTGAAGAACTATATTCCGATGAAAGAAGGAAAAATTATCGATATTGATACACTCGAAGAAGTAGGGACCCATCAGGGTGTTTATTACTATACTATTGGCCAGAGAAAAGGCTTCGGTGTCGGAGGCAACAGAGGTCCGTATTACTGTGTCGGCAAAGATGTCAAAAAGAATATTCTTTATTTAACTTCTGTGAATAATGAAGAATATCTGGATTCTGACAGTGCCTTGATATGTGACATCAACTGGATCGAAGAAATACCTGAAGAAATGGATATCCAGTGTAAATTCAGATATCGCCAGCCGGATAATGAAGTTCATATCAGAAAAATCGATAATAATACTGCATTATTGACATATCCGCAAAAGATCAAAGCCGTAACTCCTGGACAGCAGGCTGTTTTCTATAAAGACGGAATGATGCTTGGAGGCGGTGTGATCGAACACACTTATATTGACGGAAACGATGTCAATGAATGGCTGATGAACAGAGTAAATAATGGATAACGAGAATATTGAAATGTTAGAAGGGGAATTTACCCACACCATATACAAGAGTGAAAACTATATGGTCAGTAAATTCCGTACCGATGAAGGGACCATAACCGTAACAGGCCCTTCTTTTGATTATGAAAAGGCTGAAAGATATATCCTGACCGGAACTTATGTCGATCATCCGAAATATGGTTTTCAGTTCAATATGCTTACGGTTGAGAAATACATATCTACCGAAAGAGATGAAATCGTTTCTTTTCTTAAAGGTAAAACATTCCCTGGAATCGGAAAGAAAGCAGCGGAAAAGATCTATGAACATTTCGGTAGTGAAACTCTTATTGTTTTAAAAGAAGATCCATCCCGTGTATTTGAAGTAAATCTGAGTGAGAAACAGTTGGCTTCCTTACAGGCTGGATTTGAAGCCATGAACGATCCGCAGAATGAGATAATGCTGTATCTGGTATCGAATGGTTTCAACAATAATGATGCTCAAAAGATCTTCAACCGATTCAAACTTGCCAGTAAAGAGGTCGGTGAAGACAATCCGTTCCGTTACTATAACGAAATATACGGAATCAGTTTTGACAAGGTTAAAAGATTTGCTTCACATATGGAATTTGAAGATAAAGAAAACAAATACCGTGAAGCTTATCTGGTTTATATAATGACAGAATATACATTCAATTCGGGAGACATATACGTCGAATACGACAAGCTTTTAAGCATCATTAACTATTACGGCGGAATGGATAATCTCGATGAGATCATCGAAAGATGTCTTGAAAAGAATTATCTTGTCAGAAAAGAAAACCGTTTATATCTGTTTAATGATTATTATGATGAAGTTTTCATTTCCGGATTTATTAAAAACTTCAAAGGTGAATTAAATATCGATGAAGAATTGATCGAAGAAGGTATTGAAAATAATGAAAATGAATTCAAGATCCAATACGATGAAAAACAAAAGGAAGCTATCAGTTCATTCTTTAGAAATGATCTGTCGATAATTGTCGGGGGTCCCGGAACTGGTAAGACAACAATTGTCAAGGCAATGGTATCCATATTCAGAAATGCTTTTCCTTTCTCCAATCTGATGGTTGTAGCGCCGACCGGCAGAGCTGCCAAAAGAATTAATGAGATCTGTGATGTCGAATCAAAGACGATTCATTCATTACTGAGATGGAATAAGGAAACCAATACATTCGTATTTGATATCGATAATCCGATCCTTTATGACGCATTGATCATCGATGAATTCTCGATGGTAGACAATTCTTTATTTGCCTCTCTTTTAAAAGCCTGTTCAAGAGTAAAGAAGATATGCATTATCGGTGATAATAACCAGCTTCCTTCGATCAGACCGGGCGATCTTTTAAATGATCTTATCCGTTCAAATAAAATAAATGTTACAGAACTTAATTTCAATTACCGTCAGAAGAAAGGAAATGAGATCATTTCTCTGGCTAATGATATTATCGGAAACGATGTTGAACTGGGCAGATATAAAAATGATATCCATTTCTATGACATCAGAAGGAATGATTTCAATATCATTCAGCTGATCAGAGATGATATTGCTGAGGGATATTCACTTGATGAAATACAGATCCTGGCTCCGATGTATAAAGGAGAATTCGGAATCGATAATCTCAATATTCAGTTACAGAATACCTTTAATCCGAGAAGTATCGATAAAGCCGAGAAGAAAGTCGGAAAGTATTTCTTCAGAGTCGGAGATAAGATTCTTCAGCTGAAAAACAGACCAAGTGATGACGTATATAACGGTGATATCGGAATACTTGAAGAAATCGATGAAAAAGAAAAAAATTTATTAGTTAATTATTCCGATACCTATGTTTTCTATCAGTTTGATGATCTGGCGGATATTTCATTAGCTTATGCGATGTCGGTACATAAATCACAGGGATCTGAATACAGGATTGTCTATTTCGTGTTTAACCGCAATAATATCCATATGCTGAATCGGAATCTGATTTATACGGCTATATCACGGGCTAAAGATAAACTTGTTATAATAGGTGAGGAAAATCTGTTCAAACAGGGACTTTCCTTCAAATTAAAGAAACGGAATACTACTTTACTGGAGATGTTAGAAAATGAAGAATGAAAAAACAAGAAAAATTGCAGGTGTCGGAATACTGACTGCTATTGTCATAGTTTTACAGATGATGGGTTCTTTTATTAAGCTCGGACCGTTTTCCATTTCTCTGGTTCTGATTCCACTGGTAGTAGGAGCTGCTTTATATGGACCTTATGCCGGAGCATTTTTAGGTTTTATCTTCGGTTTGGTCGTTCTGTTATCCGGTGATGCTGCGGCATTTCTGGCTGTGACGGTATTCGGTACTGTTTTGACCGTCTTAGTTAAAGGAACTTTGGCTGGCTTTGCCAGTGGTATTGTTTATAAATTGTTCGCAAAGAAGCCATTCCTGGCTGCCGTAATGGCTGCTGTTTCTTGTCCGATAGTTAATACTGGAGTATTTCTTATAGGATGCTTATTATTCTTTATGCCGACGATTTCTGCATGGGCTGAAGCTTTAGGTTTTGCCAATGTATATACTTATATGATTCTGGGCCTGGTTGGAGGCAATTTTATCTTTGAATTATTAAGCAACGCTATTCTTTCTCCGATCATCGTCAGAATCATTGACATGGGTAGAAATAAATAGAAAATATGTTAATATATTAAAGAAGATTAGTAGATCGACGTAACATTATAGAGAGTATCCGTCTGGTGAAAGGATATATGTGAAACGGTTGAAGCTGCTTCCTTTGTCTTCAGGGCAATGCCTGACGCAGGTCTGCGTTAAAGACTTGAGGGCGGATATCTGATATCCGAACTAAGGTGGTACCGCGTTACTATGACGTCCTTAGATGAGGACGTTTTTATTTTTATAGGAGGATTTACGTATGAACTATCTGACTGGTAATGAAGTAAGAAAGAAATTCCTGGACTTTTTCGTTTCAAAAGGACACATGATCGAACCGGGTGTATCACTGGTTCCGATCAATGATCCGACACTTCTGTGGATCAATGCCGGTGTTGCCGGATTGAAGAAGTATTTTGACGGCCGTGAGAAACCTCGCTGCAACCGCATAACAAATGCTCAGAAGTGTATCAGAACCAATGATATCGAGAATGTCGGTAAGACAGCCCGTCATCATACATTCTTTGAAATGCTGGGTAACTTCTCGATCGGTGATTATTTCAAGGAAGATGCTTTGAAATTCGCATACGAGTTTTTGACTTCACCGGAATGGATCGGTTTTGATCCTGACAGATTATATGTGACGATGTATCCGGATGATACCGAAGCATACAGAATCTGGACTGAAGAAATCGGCTTCAATCCTAAACATATCCTCAAATCATATGACAACTACTGGCAGATCGGTGAAGGACCATGCGGACCTGACTCCGAGATTTACTATGATCGCGGTGAAAAATATGATCCGCAGGGCTTAGGCGAAAGAGCTTTCTTTGAAGAACTGGAAAATGACAGATATATCGAAGTATGGAATGTCGTCTTCTCTCAATATGATGCCAAGGAAGGAGTTGAACGAAAGGATTTCAAGGAACTTCCGCAGAAGAATATCGATACCGGTATGGGATTAGAGAGATTAACGGCTCTGATTCAAGATGGAGAGACTAACTTTGATACCGATTTATTCTTACCGTATATTCATGCGGCTGAAAAATTTGCAAATAAGAAATACGCAGAAGATAAAATGGCATATAGAGTTATAGCCGACCATATCAGAACATGTGTCTTTGCCTTATCTGATGGAGCAACCTTCTCCAATGAAGGACGAGGCTATGTCTTGAGAAGAGTCTTAAGAAGAGCAATGCGTTACGGTAGAAATATCGGTATTGAAAAACCTTTCCTTTATGAACTGGTCGATATCGTCTGCGCAAATATGAAAGACTACTATCCGTATCTGATGGAGAAGAGGGATTTCGTTAAAAAACTTATTCTGAAAGAAGAAGAGTCTTTCCTTATGACTTTATCAAATGGCGAGAAACTGCTTGATGAGGAGCTTAAAAAGGCTTCTGATGGCATTTTAAGCGGTGAAGTTATCTTTAAACTCTATGATACATACGGATTCCCTAAAGAAATGACGATCGAATCAGCTGAAGAGAAGGGTTTGAAGTGTGATATCGATGGTTTCAAAAAGTGTATGGAAAAACAGCGTGAAATGGCCAGAAATGCCAGAGATGTCGAAGAATCCATGCATAACCAGTCAGAAGATTTGCTCAACTTTACTGATCCGTTTACTTTTACCGGATATGAAAATGATACTGATGAAGCAAAAGTAATTGCTTTATTCAAAGACGGTAAGAGAGTAAATGAAATAAGTGATGAAGGTGAAGTGGTATTCGATCATTCATGCTTCTATGCCGAATCAGGCGGCCAATGCGCCGATACCGGTATTATTTCAAACGATAAGATCGAAGCTGATGTCAAAGATGTCAAGAAAGCTCCTAACGGACAGTTCTTACATCATGTAAAAGTAAATAAAGGCGTTTTAAAAGAAAACGAGACTTTAAAACTTGAAATCAATGCGGCAGACCGTATGAAGATCAGAGCCAATCACTCATCCGTGCACCTCTTACAGGCTGCTTTGATCAAGGTTTTAGGTAATCATATCGCTCAGGCCGGTTCATATGTCTGCAAGGATTACGCCAGATTTGACTTCTCTCACTATGAGAAAGTATCCGATGAACAGTTAAGTGAAGTCGAAAAACTGGTAAATGAGTATATTTCCTTACAGCTTCCGATCAAGACTGAAGTCTTAACGATCGAAGAAGCCAAGAAAACCGGCGCAATTGCCTTATTTGATGAAAAATACGGCGATACAGTAAGAGTTGTCTCCATGGGAGATGTATCCAAGGAATTCTGCGGTGGTACGCACGCATTCAATACTTCCGATCTTGGTTCATTCAAGATCAATTATGAGGAATCGATCGGTTCCGGAATCAGAAGGATCGAAATGATGACTAAAATGGGCTCTTATGAAGGCTTCAAGGAATACGAAAAGAAACTCAATGTCATCAAAGATGAACTGAAACTTAAGAATATCGATATGATCTATGATCGTCTCATTCAGTTAAAGAATGAGAATTCACAGCTTAACAGTGAACTTAAACAGATCAAAGAAAAACTGATGAATGAAGAAGCAAATTCGCTGATCTCCAAAGCTAAAGACAATGGTAAATTCAGATATATCTTACTGTCAGTAGATAATTATTCAGGAAATCTGAAAGATTATGCCAACGGCATCAAGAATAAACTGGATGGCGGCTTTGTCTTCATCGTCAACAGGAATGAAAACAGATTATCCATGGTCGCAGCAGCCGGAAACAAGGCTCTGGATGCTGGAATCAAGTGCGGAGAAGTCATTTCCAAGGCCTGTGCTTTAGCTAACGGAAAGGGCGGAGGAAAGCCTGATCTGGCCCAGGGCGGCGGCAGTGACTGTGCATCTGAAACGGTCCTCAAAGAAGTTGAAAATCTGCTTATTTAATATACATATTAGTGTATAATTAATAAGAAGGAGGTGTATATAATGGCTACAAATAATTCCAGAACAATGTTATTTACTTCGGAAGAAATCAAGAGAGAAAACATGAAACAGCTCTTAAAAGAAGTTTCAGAAGCTCTTGAAGAAAGAGGTTATAACGCTGTAAATCAGATATCTGGTTATCTGATCAGCAATGATCCGGCCTATATTTCATCTCACAAAAATGCTCGTAATAATATCCAGCAGGTTGAAAGATACGAAATTATCGAAGAACTTGTCAGATATTACCTTGAAAGCAAATAATCATGAGTATATCGGATCATATTTAAAACAAAAGCAATAGTACTCTCCGTTAGCGGAGAGTCTATTTCGTTAAAGAAAGAAAAACAAGAAATGAAAGAGAATTCAATATTTATCACTGATGACGACGGCAAAGAAGTAGAAATGAAGATATATTTCACTTTTGATATGAATGACAAGAATTATGTCGTTGTCTACGAAGAAGGAAATGAAGATGAACTTTATCCGTTTACTTATGACGATGAAGGAAATCTATTTCCGGTTGAAAATGAAGAAGAAATGCAGCTGATTGAAGAGGTGGTTTCGGCATATGAAGAAGAGAACTAAGATTATTATTGCGATCCTGGTAGTTTTATTTCTAATTGTCGGTATTTTTGCCGGAGTAATTATTTATGTCAAAAACGCTTTAAAACCTACCGATGACTTCCTTGAAGGAAGAATCTGTGAAGAAGGCGTAGAAGCCTGTGATGCGACAGTTTTTATCGTTGATGAAGGTGCCTATGGAAAATCCACACTGGTTAAACTGCAGGAAAACGGCATCATCAAAGATGCGGATATAGTCTATTACTACAATAGGATCTTCGATGGTTATGAATTTGTGGCCGGATATTTTGAGATTCCGCATAAAATGACTGATGAATATGGAAATGAACATCCTACGACACTTGATGAACTGCTGGCTTTCATTGCCGATCCGAAAAATGCTCATCAGGATACAGTAACTCTTTCTTTTGATGAAGGCGGATTGCTTGTTGATTATGCACAAAAGATCGGTGAGTATACCACAGTATCGGCTGAAGAATTGTTGAATTACTGGGATGATAGAGATGTAATCAGATCATACATGAATGAATATCCGTTCTTAACAGAAGAAATACTGGAAGACGATGTTAAACACTGTTTGGAAGGATATCTTTTCCCTGATACATATGAATTCTTCGAATTTACAAACTGTGATGAGATTACCAGAAGATTCTTGGACAGAACTCTGGAAGTCTATCAGAAATATAAAGATGATTTTGATGCTTCTAAATTTACAATTAACGAGATTTTTACACTGGCTTCCATGGTTCAGTGGGAATCAGGCGATCCGACCGATTCAAGTCTTGTCGCCGGTGTATTCGTAAACAGGCTGAATGCCGAGATGATGTTACAGTCTTCTGTTACGACATGCTATGCCTTTGACATGAAAGAAGAATGTTTCGAAAAAGGTGATATAACCGAAATCAACTGGACATATCATCCTTACAACACATATACAATCGATGGTTTCCCTCCAGGACCGATATGTAATGCGAATGAATTATCTATTTATGCATCACTTCATCCTGATACAGAAGACGGTTATTTCTTCTTTGTAGCCAACTACTGTGACGGCGGAACCAAATTTACCAAGACTTACGAAGAACATCTTTACTACAGCGATCTTTATGCTGCGTGCCTAAATTAACTAAAGGAGCTTGTATGACTTACAAAAAACCTATCGTTATCGGAATCGCCGGAGGAACATGTTCCGGAAAATCATCTATTGCCAATATCCTGATTGATGCTTTCAGATATACCAAATCAATCACGATCATCAAGGAAGATGACTACTATAAAGATCAGTCAAATCTGCCGATGGAAGAAAGAGTTAAGACAAACTATGACCATCCTCTGGCTTTTGACTTCGATCTGATGACCGATCATATTCATAAACTGATCGCCGGAGAAACGATCGAAAAACCGACTTATGATTACACCGTACATAACAGATCCGATGTTACGGAGATCGTTCATCCAAGTGATGTTCTGATCATCGAAGGTCTTTTTGCCTTATACAACAAAGAAATAAGAGATCTCGAAGATATCAAGATCTTCGTTGATACAGCTGCCGATGTCAGATTTATCAGAAGACTTAAAAGAGATGTCAAGGAACGTGCCAGAACAATCGAAAACATCACCGAACAGTATTTAAACACTGTTAAACCGATGCATGAACAGTTCATCGAACCGACAAAACAGTACGCTGATATCATCATTCCGCAGGGTAAATCCAATACCGTAGCGATCGATCTGCTGAAGACGAAAATCAATAGTATAATCAACGAGAACGTGTTATAATGCTTTAGGTTGGAGGGCAATATGGAAGAGAAATTTTATGTTACCGAAGAAGGTTTGAATGACCTTAAAAATGAGTTAGAAACTCTTATACATGTAACAAGAGAAGAAGTTATAGAAGAACTGAAAGCTGCCAGAGCACAGGGTGACCTTTCGGAAAATGCCGATTATGATGCTGCCAGAGATCATCAGGCAAAAGTAGAATCAAGAATCAAGGAACTTGAGCATCAGATCAAGAATGCTGAAGTAATTACCGAAGGCAGAAAGACAACTTTTGTCAGAATCGGTTCAACAGTTGAAATTCAGGAACTTGATACTAAAAATAAAATCACTTATAAGATCGTCGGTTCAGTCGAAGCTGATCCGCTCAATGGTTTACTGTCTAACGTTACTCCGTTAGCTGAAGCGATACTCGACCACAAAGTAAATGATGTCGTTACAGTAAACGTTGATACACCGTATGATGTAAAAATCTTAAAAATAAATTAGGTATCAGGCAAAATTTTGCAAATAATGAGTAGGAGAACTACTCATTTTTTATGCGCAAAATTATCTTTTTACTGTTTATACTTCTGATTCTTAATGCTTTATCTTTTTTGTATTTGTATATTCTTAACGAAAACAGAACAGCATTTTCATCATTCACTTATGAAAAACCGCTGATCATTCAGAATAAAGAACTGATTCTTGATGATACTGAATCTTTTAAATTGGATGATTACTTCACAATCCTTTGTAATGAACAGTATTCATATAAATATGAGTTTAATGATGAATCTTTAATTATCTGTCTGAATGACGAATGTTTTTACTATGATTATTCATTAAGAGAACCGGAAATTATCGAAACTATAATTGAAAAAGAAGTAATAAAAGAGGTTTATATCAATACCGTTAATAATCAGAAAACCGAAAAAGAAGAATCTGATAATAGCATTAATAACGAACACGGTGACTATGAATATGAAAATGATTACTTTATCCTGAAGACTGATTACTGCTGCTTTCCTTGTGATACCGATCTTAATACGATAATCCAGGAAATACAGAATTATGTCGAAACAAATAAAAGAATCACAGTTGATTATTCCCAGTTAAATCCATCACAAAATGGCTATTATTCCGTATATTTCATCACAAATGATGCAAAATATGAATTATTTGTAGAAATAAGTTAGGTATTCGATGATTTTTTTCAAATAATGATTCGGAGGCGAATTATGAAAAAGTTCATTAAATACCTGTTTCTGTTTCTGATTTTATGTTCGACATTTACTTATGTATCTGCCGAAGAAGCAAAAGAAGATATGAGTAAATGGAGAATGAAAATTCTTCTTCAGCATTGCGATCAGCATGATGAGATCAAAATTGTAAGATTCTATAATACCGAAACCGACAGTTATGGTTTCTGCCTTGAACCTGAAGTTGATTATAATCCATACGAATATGAGTACATTAAACAAGCTTATATAAACGAAGATCTTTTCAACATCTATAAGGCTTTTGCCCAGTTAGGAAAAACAGAAGAATATTATATTGCTGCTCAATTAATGATCTGGGAACTGATGACCGGTAAACAGTATACGTTTGATTCCAAAGGCGCAGCTGACTACGGAGAAGAAACTATTAAGGAAACGATCGCATCATTCAGTTCTTCTAAAGATAATAAAACAATTGAAATAAATAAAGATGTTCTATTTGAAGACAATAATACGATCGAAATAGAAAATCTGAATTCATACCAGCTGGATATTGATCCGAATGAAATCATTGAAATGACGGATGATTCATTTACTATTAAACTTAAACAATTATATCCTTTGCAAAGAACAATCAATCTTACTTCATTAAAAAAAGAGATAAACGGATCAGTAATATATTCTTCTGAAGAGTCTCAGAATCTGTTCTCCTATGAAGGTGATTTTGATGATCTGAAAGACATAAGAATCAATCTTAATATAAA
>JAFZQG010000005.1 GCA_017550145.1 Erysipelotrichaceae bacterium
CTAAAGAATGCACATTCACAAAGCACTTGCCGTTGATCTTAACGATACCCAGTCCTTTGATTACCAGTATTTTTTCACCATTGATACTGAAATCGGTAATACCTAATGGTTTGACTCTTAATACGAATTCACAGTAGTGTTTTTGATAATAATCATCTCCGTTTTCATACTTGGTACGATGGATATGGTTATTGTTGTTGATGAAGAAAGTAATACTTGTCTTATCATGCGGAACGATATCCACTCTCAATAATCCGTCATAGAAATATGATTGCGGTTCACTAAGCTGGAAAACCTGCGGTTTGATAGTCTTATCGATCTTGGATAATTTGTATTTCTCGGTATTGAGATATGTCGCATAGTTATTCACATCGACCAGACCCGGTGTATCGATGAATCTGTAGTTCTTATATAAGATTTCGACTTCTTCAAGTGTCGTTCCCGGATACATCGAAGTAGTTAAAGAATTGATATTGATAAGTTTGTTGATCAATGATGATTTTCCGGCATTGGCTCTTCCCGCAAAAACGACTGTACTTGCTTTAAGATCATCCAGTACTGCAAAGAACTGATCATTGAACTGTGATTCATATTTATTGCTTAAGATCGCACCTTTGATATTACGGTATTTTTTATTGATATCGAATAATAGTTTTGAGAATATCTTATCGATCTTTCTGTCGCTGATGTTTTCCGGTAACAGATCAGTCTTATTGATCACCAGTAAAACATCATAATCTCTGAATGTATCCAGAAGATCATCGTCTTTCAGACACAAGGCATCAAGAATATCGATTATTACCACAAAAAGCGCATTCTTATAACGCTTATAGATATCAAGAATCTTTTCATTACTGACATAATTGGTTCTCAAATTGCTGGTATCGCCATAATGAGACAATCTGAAACAGCGCTGGCAATAGTCCTGTTCAAGATCGACTACGTAGCCAATGCCTTCTTTATTTTTAGTCTGTAATTCTATGCCGCAGCCTCTACACTTTTTCACGTAATATATATCTCCAGATAAGTTTTTCAAAACGGCGGTTGAATGCCGTGATCGGAGTATCTGTTTCCTGTAATTGTCTGCAATATATGCCATAGCAGCCGCTTAAATTGGCTCCAAGGATATCTGTTAAAAGCTGATCGCCCATAACGATCGTTCTGGATGGTTTGGTATGCATTCTCTTGCAGACGATCCGATAGGAAAAAGGAAGCGGTTTTAATGCCAGATGATAGTATTCAACGTCCAGATCTCTTATAAACATTTTGACACGATTTTCATTATTATTCGAAAAAATAACAACCTTGAATCCTGCTTCTTTAAGATCTTTAAGAAATTTCTCCGCTCTTTCATCGCATGATCCGGTATCAGGAATAGCTATCGTATTATCGATATCCAACAAGACCGTATCAAAACCCTTTTCCCTGTAGGAGTCTATATCTAAATCAGTAAATATATTTAAAATCTCTTTAGGTCTGAATAGTGCCATTTTTAATCAAAGAGTGAAGTCTGTTCATCCTCTTCTGTACTTACATAATAACCTTCCGGAATATCAACGATTTCCGCATCGAAAATATCAGACATATCTTTCTTCACAAAGAAATATCCATCATTTAGATCCATCGGTGATGAGAATGACTGTTCTGTGTCCATAAACGGAATTTCGGATACTGCCAGTTCACTTAATCCATTATTATCACAGATATACAGTGTATTGTAACTGGAAACCATGGTCGCTCTATATACCGAATGCGGATTGGATTTGATCTGTCTGAAAAGTCTGTATCCCTTCGTATTACGAGATGTGAAGTCCAGATTCTCGGTATGGATACGTTTAAAGCCGCCTTTATCACTGGCGATCAATAATTCTTCCGAATCATGTCTGTCGACAACTACCGCGGCCAGTTCATCATTTTTCACATTGATACCGATAACACCCTGTGCCTTGGTTGCCAAATCAGAGATTATTTCAGAGGAATATTTATTGCAATAGCCTTCTTTGGAAATAAGAATAAGATCATCATCTTCATAACAGATACATGCGGATACAAGTTCATCATTGGCTTTAAGTTTCATACCTATTAATGCTTTTGAGCTTCTATCGACATTCATTCTAGGTAATGATGTCTTCTTGATCATACCGTTCTTGGTGGCGGTAATCACAAAGGCAAAAGTATCGAAGTTCTTAACGACGATAGCTCCTACAACCTTCTCCATGCCTTCCATCTTTACATAATGGGAAACATGTTTACCCATATCCTTGAACTTGCATTCTTCGATCCTGTATACAGGCACATAGGCATAATTACCCTTGCTGGTGAATACCAGTAAGGTATCTAATGTATCACACGGTTTGATACCGATCAGTGCATCATTTTCCTTGACTGAAGGTATAGTATTAGGATTGGCATTGAAAGCTCTCTCGGAAAAACGCTTGAGATATCCGTCTCTTGATACCGAAATATAACATGGTTCATTCGGAATCATGGCCATCTTGTCTACTATTACTTCGGATACTTCGTTTTCGATCAATGTCTTACGTGGTCTTACTTCCAGTTCATTAACTTCTCTAAGCTCATTGATCAAGACATTATCAAGAACTTCTCTGGATTTGAGAATCGCATTAAGTTCACTGATTTCTTTTATTAATGTCTTATTCTCTTCTTTAAGAACAGTTATATCCGTAGAAGATAATCTGTAAAGTCTTAACGTTACAATAGCTTCAGCCTGTTCCTCGGTAAATAAGAATGCTTCTTTGAGCTTTTCTTTGGCATCTTTTTTATCTTTGGATTTTCTGATCAACGCAATAACGTCATCCAGTATTGAAATGGCTTTGATCAGGCCTTCAATAATATGCAGTCTTGCTTTCTTCTTATCTCTTAAGTATCTTGATCTGTTTAAAACAGTTTCTCTGCGGTGTTCGATAAACGCATCGATAGCTGCACTTAAAGACATCAGTACAGGCTTGTGATTGACGATAGCAACATTGTTATAAGAATAATTGATCTGCAGATCAGTATTCTTGTACAGATAATTGAGGATCTGTTCGCAGTTCGCATCCTTCTTGCATTCGATGACGATCTGTAAACCGCTTCTTCCGGATTCATCTCTGACATCGACGATGCCGTCTATTTCCTTAGAAAGATAGATATCCGAAATTTTCTTAACCAAAGCAGATTTAACTACTTCATAAGGTATTTCACTGACTATGATCTGTGAACCGGTCTTATTTTCTATTATTTCGCATTTGCTTCTGACAACGACTTTGCCTTTGCCGGTTGCGAAAACTTCCTTGATCTGATCTCTGCCCTGAACGATACCACCGGTCGGAAAATCCGGACCTTTGATATATTCCATGAGTTCTTCAAGTGAACAGTTAGGATGTTCTAGACGATAAATTGTCGCATTGACTACTTCGTTTATATTGTGCGGAGCGATATTGGTCGCATAACCTGAAGCAATACCTGTAGAACCGTTTACCAGCAATACCGGATATCTGGCCGGTAAGACTGTCGGTTCCAGATGAGTATCATCATAGTTATTGGTCATTGCGACCGAATCATAATCGATATCATCCAGAAGCAGATTCGCATTCTTGGCTAATCTGGCTTCGGTATAACGCATAGCTGCCGGAGGGTCATCATCAATCGACCCGTTATTGCCGTGCATATCGATCAATGGCACATTGATCTTCCAGTCCTGAGACATTCTGACCATAGCTTCATAGATCGATGAATCGCCATGAGGATGGAATGTGCCCATAACGCTGCCTACGGTCTTTGCGGACTTCCTGTGCGGTTTATCATAAGTATTCCCATCGATATACATCGAATAAAGAATCCTTCGCTGTACAGGCTTTAAACCGTCTCTGGCATCAGGTAAGGCTCTTTCCTGGATTATATATTTCGAATAACTGCCAAAACGATCGGACATTATATCGTCCAATGTTTCATTCAGAAAATTCTCGACTATTTCTTCTTTTTTTCTTTTAGCCATTTCTCGTTACTCTGTAATCTTCTTCCAAAGTGAAATCGATATTGTCATCGATCCATTTTCTTCTTACTTCCGCATTATTACCCATTAATACGGATATTCTTCTTTCACATAAGGCCGCATCTTCAATAGATACTTTAATTAAAGTTCTTCTGGCCGGATCCATGGTCGTATCCCAAAGCTGATCAGCATCCATTTCACCCAGACCCTTATATCTCTGTATATCGAGTTTTTCACCCATTTCCTTCTTTATCTCGTTTAATTCCTCATCGGAATACAGATAGATTCTTTCTTTATTTTTCATAACACCGTAAAGCGGAGGCATGGCGATATAGACATGTCCCTGTTCGATCAGTTCCCTCATGAATCTGTAGAAGAAAGTCAGTAAGAGAACCTGAATATGAGCACCATCGGTATCCGCATCGGTCATGATGACGATCTTGTCGTAATGTATATCTTCAATATTGAAATGAGGGCCTACCCCGGCACCTATACAGTGGATTATCGTATTAAGTTCTTCATTCTTTTCGATTTCGCTTACTGCAGCTCTTTCGGTATTTAAAACCTTACCTCTTAAAGGCAGAATAGCCTGGAATGAAGAATCACGGCATTTCTTGGCTGAACCGCCGGCCGAATCACCTTCGACCAGGAACAGTTCCAGTTTAGAAGCATCTCTTGATTGCGCAGAAGCAAGTTTACCGCTTAAGATCTCTTTAGCCTTAGTTGTGGACTTCTTGCCGCTGCGGGCTTCATCTTTGGCCTTACGGGCTGCTTCACGGGCTAATGAGGCTCTCTGGATCTTTTTGATCAACTGAATAGCGGTTTCCTTGTTTTCATGAAGGAAATAAGATAACTGTTCAGATACGACACCATCAACAGCGGTCTTGGCTTCAGGTGTGCCTAATTTACCTTTTGTCTGTCCTTCAAACTGCAGTAAAGATTCAGGAACGGCACAGGAAATAATCGAAGTTAAACCTTCTCTGACATCCGAACCTTCAAAGTTCTTATCCTTTTCCTTAAGTAAACCGACTTCTCTGGCATATTCATTGATTACTTTAGTAAAAGCTGTCTTATATCCTACTTCATGTGTACCGCCATCACCGGTTCTTACCAGGTTTACATAAGAGAACGTATTCTCCTGATAACCATCGGTATACTGAAAAGCGATATCGACACTTATTCCCTCTTTTTCACCGGAGAAACATACCGTATCATGCAAGACATCCTTATCTTCATGGAGATATTCCATAAAGGCTTTTAAGCCATCATTATAAAGGAATTCTTCCTGTTCATTAGTTCTGTTATCTTTTACGATCAGTTTTACATTCTTTAATAAGAAAGCCTCTTCTTGTGCTCTTTCAACGATCGTCTGGAAATTGAAAGTAGTCGTCTGGAAGATCTTCTTATCAGGCATAAATGTTACTTTGGAACCTGTACGGTTAGTTGTGCCTATTTCTTCAAGTTTGGATACTTTCTTGCCGCCGTTTTCAAAACGCATCAGATAACGCTTTTTATCACGGCAAACTTCAACTTCAAGCCATGAAGAAAGAGCATTTACGACCGATGCACCGACTCCATGTAAACCACCGGCTGTCTTATAACCGCCCTGATCGGTAAACTTGCCTCCGGCATGAAGTACCGTAAAAATGACCTGTAAGGTATTCTTACCGGATTTATGCATGCCGACCGGCATACCACGGCCAAAATCCGTGACTGTGCACGATCCGTCTTTATTGATTTCTATGATTATTTCATCGCCAAATCCGTTTATTGCTTCATCAATGGCGTTATCGACTATTTCCCATACCAGATGGTGCAAACCTCTGGCATCGACAGAGCCTATATACATGCCCGGTCTCTTGCGGACCGCTTCCAGACCCTCTAATATTTCAATACTGTTATCATCATATTTGTTTGCCATAACTCTTAAAATTATAACATAAAGAATTACCCTGTGATATAATCACATAAGTAAAAAGAGGACTAAATTCAAGACTTAAAAAGAGAGCTAAAAATGGTTAAATTATTACTCAGTTTACTTATCGGATATCTTATCGGATCAATACCTTGGGGACTTGTTATAGGTAAGGTTTTTTATAATACAGACATCAGAGAATACGGTTCGGGAAACCTCGGCGGAACCAATGCCGGAAGAGTTTTAGGTACACCGATCGGTTTTCTTGTCATCTTCCTGGATGGCAGTAAAGCTCTTCTGGTAATGATCATAACTCACCTTATTTCTCCGGGTCTTGAACAGTATGCAGGTCTGGCTGTTTGTATCGGACATTGCTTCCCGATCTTTGCCGGATTCAAAGGTGGTAAGGCTGTAGCATGTTCATACGGATTCTTACTTGGACTTGCTTTATTTGTTACACACGAATATCTATTAACGTTTATATTGCCATTATTAACTTTCTTCTTTGTTCTGGCTTTAAGCAAGATGGTATCTCTATCATCGATGATCGGTGTCAGTATGGCAGCAATTCTGATTTTCTTTTTTGTAGATAAAACTATCGGATTGATGGTATTTGCCCTGGCATTATTCGTTATATACAGACATAAAACTAATATCGAGAGAATAAAAAACGGAACCGAATCAAAGATCGGTTCCGGTAAGAAATAGAATCTGTAGAATACTTCAAATCGAAGTATTTTTTTATCTCAATTCATCAGGAACATCATCTGTATCCTGACCGTAGTATTTAAAGATCTCAACAGCCCTATCGATCTTTTCCTGATCGAACAAAGGCATATTATTATCAATACATTTAGCAATAAATATGGTTTTTGCAGCTTCTTCAAGATAAACCACCGAATACATTGCCTGTTTAAGTGAATTACCTATACCAATAACACCATGATGTTTTAATACAACAGCCAACTGATCACCAAGATACTCTACGGCTTCAATTCCCATCTGATACGTTGCAGCAGAAGTATATGGAGCAACTTTAACCGAACCATGAGCAGCATTAGCCATCGTGGTAAGATTGCAAGGAATTTCATCCATTACAAGTCCCAATCCAGTAGCATAAGGCTGATGAGTATGGATTACACAGTTTACATCTTCTCTGTTTTTTAGAATATGCAATAAAGCCGGCGTATCGACAGATAGCTTTCTTTCACCTTCAATTACATTTCCGTTAATATCAGTAACAAGCATATCTTCAGGAACCATATCATCATATATCATTCCGCTTGGTGTGATGATTATATGATTTTCTTCAGTTCTAAGTGCAATATTACCGCCGCTTAAAGCAACCAGACCGTAACGGTCCATTCTTAGACATGCTTTAAGTATTTCAGCTTTTTCTTTTTCGTACATGTATTACCTATTTAATTTTTTCTAAGAATTCGACCGGTTGGTTATCTGAATCATTCACAAAAACAAATCTTCTTCCGCTTTCCGTAAATCTGATCGGTTGAGCTTCGTAATCTTTTAAAACTTCAAGAACCTCATCAACATTATCTACATCAAAAGCAATATGACGGCAACCATATGCTTCCGGTTTGCATAATCTCAAAGGAGCGTCATCTTTCAGAAATACTTCCAAGACAGCAGTTTTGTTTTCCATCATTATCAGATAATCATTTTTATCTTTACGGAATTGTCTACTTACTTCTCTGAATCCTAAAAGCTTATAAAAATCCAAGCACTCTTCTTTTGAAATTATCAAAGCAACATGATTAATACTTAACTGCATACATATCCCTTTCTTTACAGATTTTCATCATCCGGGAAAACCAGATCGATATCTTTTCTGGCTTTCGTAACTACTTTCATGACATTCAAAGAATGATCAAGAAGTTTATAATCTGCTTCAAAGTCTCTGTTGTTATAGATATCCAGGAATCTGAGGAATTCATGTTTCATGCGATGTGAATCGCCGCATAAATCATAATGTACAGGTTCTGTTTTATTAAGCTGATAATAAAAGTCAGTTAACGTAAATATCGGTGATGAAGTATAAATACATCCTTCATTACCCTGAATACAGTTGGTGTAAGGTGCTCCGCAATCTTTGGCAGCTACGGAAACGACTTTGAAATCATCATATTCCATCGCCAGAATGCCTGAAGTATCGACGTTCTTTTCGATGTTAGCAATATAATGAACATCCTTAGGTTCACCAAACAGTTTCAGAATGAAATGAACATTATAGATATTCAGATCCATTAAAGCTCCACCGGATTTCTTATAATCAAAAGCCGGAAGAATTTCACCTCTCTTGAAAGCATCATATCTGGATGAATATTGTGTATAATTCACACTCACGATCTTGATATCCCCTAATGTCGGAAGAAGCTCTTCGATTTTCAGGAAATTAGGATTATGAATCGTAGATATTGCTTCAAAGATCATCAGATTCTTTTCAAGAGCGATTCTTTTGAGATTCTTGGCCTGTTCATAATTAGATGTAAAAGGCTTTTCCATTATCAGATTCTTACCGGCTTCAAGAACTTTTTTGCCGAACAGATAATGAAGAAAATTATTTACTCCAAGATAAACAGTATCGATTTCATTATTCTTCAGAAGTTCATCGATATCCGTATAGACATAACGAAAACCATGTTCTTCTTTAAGACGATTGAGTTTATCAATTTCAGCCGGTGTTGCGCTGATTGCAACAAGATCAATATCTACTTCATGAATAAACTGAAGCAGTGTATCGACTATCAGTCCTGCACCGACAATTCCAAGTTTCATTTTACTCACCGATGATTACGACTTTGCATCTTCTCTCACGGGCATGAGTTCTGTCAAAGTCAACGAAGTAAACATAACCGGTCTTACCTACACCCAGTTCACCGTTATCTACTTCAAAAGTAGCAGAATTGCCAATTATTGTAGCCTTTAAATGAGCATCGGCATTAAAGAGTTCTTCTCTTTTTCCGCTAGGCAGATATTTAAGATAATCAGGCCATGATTCAACATCTTCAAAATGTTTAAGACCCGGATAGAAATACTGTCCCCAAGCAGTCTGATCAGGAATAATCTTAGCCAGAGCATTGTCTAAATCCTGCTGAATGAATTCTTTTCCGTTAGGTAAAGTATCATGTACATATTCCTCAAAGAATACTGAACATGTCGTATGCGGAGAAATAACGCAACAGATACCGTCTTTAATACCTGATTTCTTGATTATTTCTCTGATCTGAGTTGTGATATTGACATATGTCGGAGAAACTCCTTTTGATTCAATACCGGTAATTGTTTCTTTATAAACAGCCATTTATTTATCCCCCTTTTTCTTATTGAAAACAGATTTTTCTTTTCTGTCCTGTTTATATTTTTCTAATTCTTCTCTTTTTTCAGGAGACAGTTTATTACTTCTGTGAGCATAGGCTTTAATAGTATCAGGATGAATCTCATCTTCTTTATTCACAAAATACATGAATAATTCATCCGAATCATTAAAATATAAACAGTCAATCCAGTATCTTCCTTTTAGAAGCGAATTATCATCTTTATTGATCCTTAAATAGATCTTTTTGGAAGTTGCCATTTCCTTGACTCTAAAATCTTTAATCTCACTGAAATTGTATCTGTGAGTCTTTCCGAAAGCCTTGAAAGCAATGAATTTATCATCAATGTCAACTTCTTCGGGATTGGATAACGAAATAAAAGTATTGAATACCTGATATCCGCTTACCAGATTGCCTAAAAGCCAGTAGTAATTTCTTGTAACAAAAAGTTCATACAGACAGAAAATAAAAATGGCTATACAGAAATAACCCGTAAAAACAACTTTAAAATTGTAGAACTTTTTCTTATAGACGTACTGTTTCATAACTCCTCAAAAAAAAGAAAGGGGGCATAAGCCCCCTATCTGTTTAATTATTCCTTGTTTTCTTTTCTGATTCTCATACCATTGTATACTGCGAAACCAACAGCGATTACAGCAAATACAACGTATGCGATACCCTGTGGAAGTGTACCTAAAGTGTACAGAATCCAAGTTAATGGGTTAGCACCATCACAGATTGAAGACAGAGAAGCAATATCAGTATACTGGCCAATTGAATGACATACCTGAGTGGTAGGTCCAGCTAAAGCTGTAGCAATGTACAGACCTAAAGCGATACAGATTAAACCAGTGATAAGGCTTCTGAAACCATTACCCTTGCAAATCGGCAGAATCAAAACGAACATGAATGGGAATACTGAAAGGTCAACAGCTGGTAATACAGTGTTTCCTGGAAGTGCAACTGCCAGTAATACTGATACTGGAACCAGTAACAGACCTAAAGTGATTGTCATTGGGTGACCAACACCAACAGCTGAATCCAGACCAATGTACATCTTTCCTTTGCCCTTGAAGTGCTTGTCAATGAATTCACTTGCAGCATCAGAAATTGGCATTAAGCCTTCCATCAGTAATGCAGCCATCTTCGGAATGATAACCATTGCAGCAGCAAGATATACAGCTGTAGACATGAAGCCTACGAAATCCTGACCTGCTAATAAGCCAATTACAAGACCTAATACGAAACCGACGATAACAGGTTCACCAAAGATACCGATCTTTTCCTGTAATCCATCGAGAGTGAAATCAACATCCTTTAATCCAGGGATCTTCTCGATTACCCAGTTACAAACTAATGCGATTGGGGCAAAAGCAGCAGTGAAACCGTGAGGAAGAGATACACCAGGCATACCTAATGTTGTTTCAAGAGCAGGCGCTGTGATATCACCTAATACTAATACGATTACTTCGTTAGCGATAGCAGCAACGATGCCAAGAGGAACTGAACCAGTCATAGCAGCGATCAGAGATCCTGTGAATGCAAAGTGCCAGTAGTTCCAAACATCGATGTCGACTGTCTGAGTAGTAGAAGTAACGATCATGATGATGTTGACTAATAAACATACAGGGATAATGAATGAACCAACCTGTGTTGCGAATGCAGCAGCAGCAGCAGCTGGCCAACCAATATCAACAGTACTTAAAGTTAAACCAAAACGCTGTGACATCATGCCAACGGCAGTTGCCAGATAGCCCATAAGACCAGTAGCAAGGTTCAAACCGATTAAACCTACACCAACAGTCAAGCCACCACGTAATGACTTACCAAATCCTGCACCCATTACTAAACCGATAAGAGTAATAATGATAGGCATCATTACTACTGAACCAGCAGAGTTAATGAATCCAAAGAAATCCAGAATAAATTGCATAAATCAAAATCCTCCCTTAAAAATTTATTTGATTTTTATTTCATAGATAAATTGCCCCATATATCTATGTATTTAACTAGATGCCTCTAGATAAATATGATGTTATTCAGCAAATAAAGCTTTTTCGATGTCGTCGTAAATCTGCTGAGTTCCTCTGTTAATCAGTAAACCAGTCGCAACAACGATTGGACATTCACATTTGTATGTGAAGTTAACAGTAGAAACGCAAAGATCGAAATTTGCTGACTTAGAAGGTACCTCAGCAGCCTTGCACTGAGATATTGTAAACTGGCCAGCATGGCCTCTTCTCTTTAATTCTTCTTCAAGTTTTTTGTTTACTACAGTAGAAGTAGCAACACCAGTACCGCAACATAATAATATTCTTTTCATTTTAAAACCCTCCTTGTGATACTAATAAAGATTATAGTACTTAATGAAAGCCTTTTCAATTACTGACAGAAATCTTTTCTGGCTCTGTCTAAAGCTTCAAACATTTCCTCTAGTTTGGCAATCGGATCATCAGCAGCAACAATACCGCTTGTACCGCCAGTAGCATCTGCTCCAGACTTGATTGCTTTATAAACATCATCACCTGTAGAGATGCCGGCAGCCTGTAATGTCTTGGTTTCCGGTGAAACAGATTTAACGATCTCGTTGGTTGCTTTCATATAAGATTCATCAGCTGTTGTACCTGTACCGATAAGTGAAGTAAGTTCACATACCATGCAATCAGGATGCAGTTCAGCGATAGCTCTTGTATCAGCTTCTTCGTTTGAACAGACAATCGTCAGAATACCTAATTCATTTGCTCTTTCGATAGTTTTTGCCAGTTCGTTGATGGTCATAGGATTTTCTGCATGGTTAAGGAATGTAGCTTTAACTCCGGCAGCTTTTAATGCTTCAGGAAGTATATGGCCCATGCCTCTTCCAGGTTTTAATGATTCCATTGACTGAGCAGTTACAATCAAATGTGGGCATTCTTTGGCAATCATCGCCAGATCAACGTGCTGAGCAGTAAAGATAACATCAAAATCATATCTTTCTGCCAGTTCTTCACACTTCTTAGCAAGTTTTAATGAGTCTTCACCGTAAAGATATGCCTTTGGATTGCATACAAAGAACGGTCTTCTTAACTGTACTTTTTCCATTATTATTTTTCCGCCTTTCCTGTATGGAATAATTTGAAATAGAATTTCAGTTTTTCACTGATAGCTGCATTAGCATCTTTTATAAGCTTATACCAGTTAATATAATCTTCATTCTTGGTCGCGTTGATAGCCGCAACTGTGAAATCAGTAAATACATTGATCTTGGAAATACCTTCGGTAGCACATCTTTCCAGATTTTCATCACCGGAACCTGATCCGCCATGAAGAACAAGTGGAACAGGAAGAGCGGCTCTTAATTCATGAAGTCTGTCGAAATCAATAACCGGAGTACCTTTATATAATCCGTGCGAAGTACCGATGGATACAGCTAATGAATCAACACCTGTCTCTTCTACGAAACTCTTAGCCATATCAACTTCAGTATAGATACTGTGGTCTTCGCTTAATGCTTCCTTGTTTTCAGAAGTAATGACATCACCCGAACCTACATGTCCAAGTTCTGCTTCGACAACAACACCGTGAGCGTGTGCATAATCACATACTTCCTTGGTTCTGGCAACATTTACTTCGTACGGCTGAGCAGAAGCGTCGATCATAACGGAAGTGAATCCGAGATCTACAGCTTTCTTAACAGTTTCAACATCAAGTCCATGATCCAGATGAAGCGCTACAGGAACAGTTGCCTTTTCTCCATAATACTTGCCTAATGTATATGCTTCTTCAAGTGAAAGCATATCATCATGCGCCTGAGCAAAACTTAAGATTACAGGAACGCCTAATTCTTCGGCTGTCTGCACATAAGTCTTGCAGGAATTAGAATCCCAATAATCCGGTGCAACAATTGCATATCCTTCTTCTCTGGATTTCGCAAACATTTCTTTTGTGGTTACTAACATTATTTATCCCTCTATATTTAAACCAGCTTCTTCGATTAAAGCATAATAGTCTTCGTAATTATCGACATTCTTGAATTTTTCCATCAGTTCATCATTCTGGAAAATGTCCATCAGTTTCATTAACATATCCAGCTGCTGATGAGCTTCTTTCAAAGCCATCATAAACATCATGGTAACAGGAATCTTTTTGTCATCGGAACCCATTTCCACAAATTCAACAGGTGTATCAAGCGACATAAAAGCCATCTGCGTTCTGTTGACATGCTCAGGATCAGTGTGAGGAATTGCCACACACATGTTATTGAGCGTCAGACCGGTTGCAAAAACCTTTTCTCTTTCGATTATGCCGTTATAAAACGTATCCTTCGCAACTCCGCAATTAATCAGCTCATCTGCCAACATTTTCAATGCTTCTTCCTTTGATTCCGCATGCTGGTGGAACAAAGCGATTTTAGCATCAAACATATCACTCATTTCTTTAAATCCCCCTTATTAAGTATTATATGATGATATAGCATATCTTTATCAATAAATAAAAAAGAAAGACACTATTCTTTATGATTTAAAAGTCTTTCTCCTACTGCACCCTGCGGATGATTTACCGCAAATGATTCTTTTGAAAAATTTTTATATTTCATTAATGCTATACAAACAGCATCAAAAACAGCTATAACAGCAACCGAACTTGCAGTTGCCAGCATATTGAATTCATCAGGTTCTCTGTTGATCTTAACCTTAACGAACATATCCGCATCTTTACCAAGATCAGAATCTTTGTTCTCCGAAATCGTAACAATATAAGAACCCTTCTGTCTGACATTGCTGATAAAGTTGCTTAATTCTTTTGTATTACCACCTTTGGAAATAAAGATTACAATATCATCTTTATTTATCAGGCCCAATGAACCATGTACAGCATCACTTGGAACCAGAAAAACTGCCGGAATACTGATAACAGTTAATGAGTGAACGATCTTCTTTGCTACAGCTGCCGAAGTACCGCAAGCCGTAATTACGATCTTGCCTTTACACTCACCTATTCTCTCAACAAGTTCACAAAGTATGTCTTCATCAACATATTCATGAAGTCTGTTGATCTCATCGGCTTCAATCTTCCAGGTATTTTCGATACTGTTTCTGATTTCTTCTCTGTTCATCGGAAAATTCTCCAATCTTTATTATAAACACACCATACAAAAATGACATATATTTCTTTTTGAGGTATATAATATTTTTATGGCAAAAAAGAATCGTACTACTATTGATCCTAAAGATCTTAACGGGATCTCAATCTATCACGAAGAAAAAAGAACTGTTTACTCTCCTTTTTTCTCTAAAAAAGGCTACATCTTGACCAGTGATAACGTCAGACAGTATCAGTCATACATTCAGGGTTATCTTGTAGCACTGGTTGTATTTGTTTTGGCTTATCTTATTTATAAGAATTTAACTGTCTCACTTATTCTGGCTCTTCTTTTTATGATCAGTACAGCTGTAACTTTCTATTTCAATTTCATTAAGAAAGCTAATTTTATCGATAACTACAATAAACCGCATAGAGATTCTTTTGCTGTCAGACAGGCTTCTTATCTATCAACAAAACAGATCTGGACTATCATAATCTGTTGTCCATTACTCGCTTTGGCAATAATGCTTAACTCTTATCTGAACCATTATACGGGCTTCATGTTCTATATGATGGTTATTATATCGATTGTCTCCGTATTATACGGACTGTTACATATTTATATTCTTAAATTAAAAAAAGATAATTATCCGGATGAATAAAAAAATAGAACAGTCAGTTCTATTTTTTTATTGTCCCATTGACTTCATGATCGCTCTGATCTGTGCCTCAGATGGTTTTCTGCCCATCTGCGCATACATCGCACGAATCATCTTTTCGTTGATAGGTGGATTTTCTTTAAGTTGTTTTTCAAAGCTCTTTTTGGTTAAGAAGTATGATACTGCAGCTCCTACTACACCACCGATAACGAAGTATAATATTGACATCCAAAAATCCATATTGTCACCTTCCTTACCTGATTTATTCTATATTAAATGCCTTTGTTTGTCTAATTGAAGACCTAATGGGTGAGAAATTTCCCTTTTCTCAAAAGGTGGGCCATCTATCATTACCATTAGGATCCCTGTTTTAGGTCTTCAACACCGGTAATGAATTATCAATAGTCCGTATATATAGTGTAGGAATTTCATTGATTCCCATTAGGTAATTTCATTATATTTATCATTTCAAATAAAAACCAGTCTTGACTTGACTGGTATTTATATGATAAATATTTTAATTTTATTCAACGAAAGGTTCCATAATCTTACGGTAGGAATCCTTAAATTTTTCTACCTGTTCATTACTAGGATCGGCATCCAGAGTATAGCCATCAGAGCAGATCTGTGAACCGTAGAATTTACCATTAACGACAGAGAAAACCTGCGGAGTAAGCAATGATTTATTGCCATCGGCATCCTTGCCCAGTATCTCCCACATATATTCAAAGAGCTTATCCTGCATCTCCTGTTCGGTTAACGGCTCCTTCTCGTTATAGACATCGATATAGTATACAGTTACACCGAGTTCCATAGCTACTTCATTTAGGTATCGGCATACTTTCTGACAGCAACCGCAGTTGGATCTGCCCAGATAGAAAATACCAGAAGACTTATTATCGATCGTATTGAATAATTCACTTACGGTAATAAGACGGAAATTATGCTTGGTAGAACTTACTCCTTCATAAGCCGACATATCCACTGCTTCGGATTTTATTTCGTATGGATACTGCGGTTTTTCGTTCTCTTTTTCCTTTTTTCCGCATCCGCAGAGTAAGACTGCTATAAGAATAAACAACAGCAGTTTTTTCATCAGAACTTATTTACCTCAATTGTCGTAAAGAGATCTTCGATCTTCTCTTTTGAGCCTAAATCATTGCTCATACAGGTTGCCAGCGATGCGGCATTGGCGTATTTGAATGATTCTTCGGTCGTTGCGCCTCTGATGCATCCATAGAGGAATCCCGCAACCATGGAATCGGCTGAACCGGTCGCATTTACCAATGAATCAGCAAGATTATTGCACTCGTATGAACATTCTTCATTAAAAATGAACGATGGTTTATCAGGTGCACTGTAGAGAATATTCTTGATTCCTTTATCTAGATATTCTTTAGCTGTTTCCTTAATATTCTTTTCAATATTGCGATCATTCAGTTTAACCGCAAATAAAGGAATATCCAGGCATCTGTCCAGAACATCCTTATCCGTATCCAGAACGATCTTTACACCGTCTTGAGCCATTTCATGAAGCAGATCGATCATTCTGTCCTTTATTTCATCTTCGATGTTGCCTGATAAAACAAAGTAATCATCAGTAAAGATATTGTTCAGACGGGATTTGAATCTCTTGAATTCATCGTCATCGATATGCGGACCTTTCGCATTGATAGCCGTCTCATATTCGTTATCCATGATCTTGATATTGATACGCGTATTATCTTTGATCGTGGTAAACAGAGGCTGAATATTAGGATATGAAGCAATAAAACTCAGATAATAATCTTTAGTGAATCCGCCTAAAAAGCCTAAACATACCGTTGGGATCCTGAAGTTATTCAGAACGATCGAAACATTGACACCTTTACCTCCGGCATCATACATTTCCATGTCGCTGCGGTTTGTCTTGCCCTTTTCTACGGTCGGAATTGTGATGTAGTAGTCTAATGATGGATTTGTTGTACAAGTGTAGATCATATCTAAATTATACCTCTTTCAGCTTCTAACGCTGTTTAGCTTCGAATCTGCTTAAAAGATCACTTAATATCTTCTCGTGTACGTTATTGACATCTTCAGCCTTCAGAGTCTTTTCCTTGTCTTCATAGACTATATTCAATGAAACTGATTTATAGCCTTCATCGATATGTTCACCCTGATAGACATCAAAGACTTCGGAATTCTTCACCAGATGGCCGCCGATCTTCTTGATTGCCGCCAACAGATCAGCTGCTTTGACATCTTCCTTAAGCATCAGAGAAATATCACGTGAAACAGAAGGATATTTATTGATGACAGGAGCCTTTACCTTGGCTGGTGAAGCATTTGCCAGAACATCCAGGATCATTTCGGCATAGTATACATCGTTTAACTTCATTGATTTTAGATAGTTAGGATGTAATTTACCGAAGATGCAAAGTGTCTTGCCATCCATCATCAGTACAGCTGACTGATAAGGATGGAAATGAGCTGTATCCAGAGTATTCTCTTTGATACTTACTCTGCCCATTTCAAAGCCTAAGCTTGAAAGGATCTGTTTTAATAAGCCTTTTAAGACATAGAAATCAGCTTTAACATTTAGATGTTTTACCTTATCTTCAATAAAGTTTCCTTCCATGATCATACCTAATCTCTCTTCCTCACCTTTATCGGAATAGATCTTGGATATTTCAAAGAGATTCACATTCTCATTGTAGTGATCGAGATTGTATGACAAAGCCTCCAGTAAAGAATTCATCAGAGAAGTTCTTATATATCTTCTCGCATCGGATAACGGAGAAATCATTTCGACAGCTTCTCCGGATGGTAAAACAGCTTCATCAATGAATTTCTTGGATACGAGCGTATAGTTGACGGTATCATAGAAACCCTGCTTGGTTAAGATATCTCTGATCACTCTTCTGATCTTCTGTATATTGGTAAGTTTACCTACTGTCTGAGGCATCAGAGGCAAGGTAGACTTGAGATCATCGAAATCAGTCAGTCTGACGATCTCTTCATCGATGTCTTCAGGGATCTTCAGATCACTGGCACGGTGTGAAGGAATCTTGGTGATGAAATCATCTCCTTCAACTCTGCATTCAAAGCCGAGTCTCTTCATAACCGCAACTGCTTCATCCATTGTATAGGCTTTACCGATTAAAGTATTCAGATGAGTCAAAGATTCTCTGATTTCATAAGGTTCATAATCAGGCTTACCGTATTCAACTGTTTCTTCGAAATCTTTCGCATCAGCCAGCTGAATAAGCAGATCGACAGCTCTGTCTACCGCTTTATTCTGAGCCATCGGCTCTAATCCCTTGGAGAATCTGGCAGCCGCTTCAGTCTGTAAACCCAGACGGTTGGAGGTCCTTCTGATCTGTGCATGATCAAATAAGGCTGCCTCGATAATCAGACCTTTTGTATCATCGAGGATCTTGGTATTGTCACCGCCCATAATACCGGCAATACCGATCGGTTTGCCTTCGGAGGTGATCATCAGATCACCCTTTTCGATCTGATAATCGATACCGTCTAAGGCAGTATATGTTCCTTCATAATCATCTCTGACCGTTATTTCCTTGGCCGGATTTGTTCTTAAATCATAGAAATGCAATGGCTGTCCTGTTTCCAGCATGACATAGTTGGAAATATCGACCAGGTTGTTTATACATTTAACACCATTGGCACGCAGATGTTCCTTCATCCAGTCCGGTGATTCCTTGATCGTAACAGAGTTAACGACTTTAGCCAGGAAGTGCGGGCAGTTTTCCGATACAGAAGTCAAGACAAAATCGGATTTATTTCCGATATTGGCTTTGCCTTCATATTCAGGTAATCTGACTTCTCTGTTAAGAATGGCACCCATTTCTTTAGCCATCGCATACATTGACAGACAGTCAGGTCGATTCGCATAGACTGAAACATCCAGGATCGTATCATCATAACCCAGTTTCTTTAAGATATCGGTGTCACCGACATTGAATCTGTCATCAAGTTCTTCGATACCGTCAAAGCTCTTTGAATCAGGAGCCAAAAGATCTTCGGTAATTCCCAGTTCCTTTAATGAACATAACATACCGTTGGATGCCTGTCCTCTGATCACACCGGCTTTAATTTCACCGCCAGGTAAGACAGCTCCGACTTTCGCAACGATGACCTTTAATCCTGCACGGCAGTTAGGTGCACCGCAGACGATGTCCAAAACTTCACTTCCGATATCGGTCTTTGTCAGATGAAGATGATCTGAATCAGGATGATCCGTGCATTCCAAAACCTTACCGACAACGAGATTTGTGCCGGAAGAAAGCTTTTCGATAGATTCGACTTCGAAACCACATCTGACCATCTGTTCGACTATTTCATCAACACTTAAGCCTTCCAGATCTATAAAATCACTTAACCAGTTTAAACTTAATTTCATGGCACTATCTCCTATCTCTTAAATCCGTCAAGGAAACGGATATCGTTTGTATAAAGATCTCTGATATCGGTAATACCGTATTTCAGCATCGCAACTCTCTCTATTCCCACACCGAAGGCAAATCCGGTATATTTCTTGGAATCAATTCCGGCCATCTCCAGTACATTAGGATGAACCATACCGGAACCCAGGATCTCGATCCAGCCTGTACCCTTGCAGGTAGGACAGCCCTTACCACCGCAGATATGACAGGTCATATCGACTTCAAATGAAGGCTCGGTAAACGGGAAGTAAGAAGGTCTGAAACGGATCTTGGCATCCTTTGAGAACATCTCTCTGATCATCAGTTCCAGTGTTCCCTTAAGATCAGCTACCGTGATATTCTCGCCTATTACCAAACCTTCACATTGCATAAACTGATGTGAATGCGTCGCATCATCATCATCTCTTCTGTAAACTTTGCCCGGACATACGACCTTGATAGGAAGTTTCTGTGCATCGGATTCCAGAACTCTCATCTGAATAGCTGTCGTCTGTGAACGCAGTAAACGGGAAGCATCGACATAGAAGGTATCCTGCATATCTCTGGCCGGATGTCCTTCCGGAGTATTGGCTTTGGTGAAGTTGTACAGATCGCTTTCCAATTCCGGACCTTCGGCAACGTTATAACCCATACCGATAAATATATCTTCGATCTCCTTCTGAACCAGCGTCAGAGGATGCATCGTACCCGTCTTCGGATTATAGGCATCCAAAGTAATATCAACTTTTTCTGAAAGCAGTTTTGTATTCATCAGAGCTGACTCAAGCTCTTCTTTCTTCGCATCCATAGCTGCCGAAATGGAATTCTTGAGATCATTAACCATCTGACCGAATTTAGGTTTTTCTTCAGCCGAAAGGTCTCTCATCTGAGCCATGAGGCCTTGGATCTTGCCTTTCTTGGAAAGATACTCGATTCTCAATTCTTCAAGCGTCTTACTGTCGGCATCACTAATAGCCTTCAGAGCTTCATTTTTTAGCGTTTCTAGATCTAACATTTTTACCTCCTGCAGAAAAATAAAAAGGTGGCCACAAGGGCGCTGCTGCGCGGTACCACCTTATCTTTTAACTCTTATTCTTAACGCGAATTACACGTGGAGTATTAATCCAACTGAGAAGTGAATTCACTGAGAGCCTGTCAGGATCTTCCACCGTAATGATCCATTCTCTTTAACAGCCTGATTCAGATACTGCTCTTCTTTACGTACTTTAAAATTATAACATAAGAAATTTAAAAGAAAAGAGACCGTAGTCTCTTATTCTTATAAAGTTGTGTCAACCTTGATACCAGGACCCATGTTGCTGGAAATAGTGCATGACTGAATGTAAACACCCTTGACAGCAGCTGGTCTGGCTTTGGCGATAACACCAAGCAGAGTGTTGAAGTTTTCTGTAAGTTTATCGGTATCGAATGAAGACTTGCCGATTAAGCAGTTAATGTTACCTTCCTTATCGACACGGTATTCAACTTTACCTTTCTTGATTTCTTCGACAGCCTGTGCAATATTCGGTGTTACTGTACCGGTTTTAGGGTTTGGCATTAAACCTTTAGGACCCAGAAGTTTACCTAACTTACCGAGTTCACCCATCATATCAGGAGTAGCGACGATGACATCAAAGTCAAACCATCCGCCTTTAACCTTTTCTAAGATTTCCTTATCACCGACATAATCGGCACCGGCATTCTTGGCTACTTCGATGTTCGGGCCCTGAGTGACGACCAGGATCTTCTGTGAACGACCTGTACCGTTTGGTAAAACGATGGCGCCACGGATCTGCTGATCGGCCTGACGAGGGTCAACATTGAGGTTGAAGGAAGCCCTGATGGTAGCATCATACTTCACGGTTGTAGTTTTCTTAGCTAATTCACAAGCCTCTTTCGGAGAGTATTTCTTGCTCTGTTCGATGAGGGCCTTGGCGTTGTTATAATTCTTTGAACGTTTCATTAGTCAACTACCTCGATTCCCATGTTTCTGGCTGTACCGGCAATGATTCTCATTGCTGCTTCAACATCGTTGGCATTGAGATCTGGAAGCTTATATTCCGCAATCTCTCTTAACTGTGCAGTAGTAATCTTACCTGCTTTTTCAGTGTTAGGTCTACCGGAAGCTTTCGCAACACCTGCAGCCTTCTTTAACAGGAAAGCAGCCGGAGTTGTCTTTAAGACGAAATCAAATGACTTGTCTTCATAAGCTGTAATGATTACAGGAACGACATCGCCCATTCTGTCTTTAGTCTGATCATTGAACTGTGTGCAGAACTGAGGCATGTTGATACCTGCGGATGCCAGTGCAGGACCCGGTTTTGCCTGGCCGGCCATAAAGTTTAATTTACAAACTTTCGCAACTTTTTTTGCCATATTTTTTCCTCCTTATATGGTTGTGGGTATAATGGAGCAGTTGCACTCCTACCACAGCTTTTCTATTATAGTACAAATAAAAGGCTTATTTCAAGCCTTTTTAACGTTATTTATGACGGTAGAAGACCCTGTTATCAAGAGCAAATATCTTCCCCGTAAACTCCCCTTCCTTGACCTCAGAAAGAGCCTTATCGATCGTGTTTACTCTAGCATCGATATTGTCGATCAGGTTCAGCATTTCTGCCTCTAAAGTCTCCGGTCTCACTGGCGAACCAAACTCATACTGGCCATGGTGAGACAATATCATATGTCGCACTAAGAGTAATTCCTCAGAATCCTCCAAACCAAGTTCTTTACCGATCTGCAGTAATCTGGCATCCATGATCGAAATATGGCCTAATAATTTACCTTCTTTGGTGTATTCGGTCACAACCGGAGAAGATAATTCTTCGATTTTGCCTAAATCATGAAGGATTACGCCTGCCAACAAGTAATCTCTGTCTAAAGACGGATAAACATTGCATAAAGCAACAGCTACTTTGATCATACCGGCTGTATGAGTCGCCAGACCGCCGATGAAATTATGATGAATCTTGGCTGCGGCAGGGTATTCATAGACATCATTGGCGTAGTAATTCAAAGCACCGGAAACGATTTTTGCCAGTTTTTCGTTATTGATCAGGCTGATCCCTTCCTGAATACTGTTTCTTAAGGTATCCTTATCAACCGGTGATCTGAAAACAAAATCATCCATTTTAATATCAGATTGCGGGATCGGCAGAACCTTTAAAACCTTAGCCTGAAGATTATTCTTATATTTTATTACTTCAATATCAAAATCATATACTTTGCCTACTTCCAGCTGTTTCTCCAGTTCCGGTTTCACATCCCAGAGTTTGGCTTCGATGGATTTCGTGCAGTCCTGTAAGACCAGTGAAAGATAAGGCGAACCGGAATTGGTCGTACCTCTGACCAGCTGCGATATCAGCAGGTTTGTATCGATTCTTTCACCTTCGTTGAAGTCTTTTACCTGTTTGCCCATTTTAACCCTCCATTACAGTCTTTATATCATTGGAATTAAAGCCCTTATTAAGCAGATAGGCATAGATCTTCTGCTTAAGTTCATAGTCAGAATACTTCTTTTCGTACTTCTTCAGGGCTTTCTGATATTCTTTTCCTAATAATTCTAACTCATTTTCGCTCTTTATTTCTAAACTATCCACTGCACTCTTACTGTTTTCATACGAGAAACCCGCATTTAGCAGATAAGTAAGTACTTTCTGTTTCTTCATTCTTGTTGAACTGTTTCTCTGTGTCTGAGAATACTTCTGTGCGGTTTTAACAGCTTTAGCATAATCTTCATCATCATTATCAAGATATTTCTCGATCATTTCATCACTTATACCGTCTTTTTTTAGTTTTGTTTTGATCTGTTTTCTTGAAATCAGAGAATTATTAAGATAATTTATACGGCTTTGCGTATACTTGTCGTCATCCAGCAATCCGTACTGCTTAAGTTTATCGATGATCGTTTTGATCTCTGAAGCATTTAAGCCGTATTTAAGCAGGTAATCATTTATCTGTCTGATACTGTGGTCTCTCATCGAAAGCTTCCGTAAACAGCTTCTGTAGGCCTTCAGAAGTATTTCATCTTCTTTAAGAGTCTGATACAGATTTTCATCAAGGCCTTTCAGTTTACCGATTCCGTATTTAAAGAAAGTCTCGATCGAAATCATTATTTTTTCTTCTTCCAGTATCAACAAAACATAGTCTTCCTTTTCTTTAATGTTTTTTATTGGATAGACGATATTTTCGATATCAGTGTTTTCTTTTAGTCCGACGAATTCTTCGAATTTCATATCTATAGTATAAGGTATTCAACAGTAATCTAAAGAAGTAATAATAAGTCAATAATAAAAACGATGCAGACTTTATAATCTGCATCGGCTCTTAACTATTTCGTCAATAATTTTGCGAGTGTTTCGTAGAGCGTATCCGGTTCGATCGGCTTGGACAGATGTGCATTCATACCTGCCTGCAATGATCTTTCGACATCTTCATCAAAGACATTGGCCGTCATCGCAATGATCGGAATTGTCTTGGCATCTTCTCTATCCAATGCTCTAATGGCTTTAGTGGCACTTAAACCATCCATAACCGGCATACGCACATCCATCAGGATACCGTTATAGTATCCAGGAGGGTTGTCCGCAAACATCTTGACCGCAATCTCACCGTTCTGGGCGTGTTCAGCACTGATACCTTCAAGATCCAGTAGATCTTCAAGGATTTCCGCATTCTGTTCGACATCTTCAGCCATCAGAACTCTCTTGCCTTCCAGCGATTCAAGGAAGTGATCTTCCTCTTCAACAGTATCTGATACATATTCTAAGCCATTGCGCTTAGCCAGAACGGAATAGATCTCTCTCAACAAGACTTCGGAGAATAACGGTTTAGCCAGTATTCCGTCCACGCCATCGGCTTTGGCTTCATCTTCGATAATATCCCAGTTATAACCTGTCAGCATGATTACCGCAGTATCATTATTATCGAATTTACGTACGGATTTAACCAGTTCAAGACCGTTCATATCAGGCATCTTATAGTCAGTCAATAACAGCTTATAAGCTTTACCTTCTTCATAAGCTTTCTTGAACATATTGAGACCTTTTTCGGCATCTGTTGCCGTATCGGCTTCAATGCCTAATGTTCTCAAGACGACCTGAGTATGTTCACAGGCGATCTCATCATCATCGATAACCATAGCCCGGATATCACTTGGCAATTTGATATTCTGTTCATTCTGAACGCTGCGGCTTGAGGCCTTTAAGGTTACGGTAACGGTGAATGTTGAACCGACACCCTTTTCACTTTCGACAACGATTTCGCCATTCATCATTTCCACAAAACTCTTGGTGATAGCCATACCTAAGCCGCTGCCGCCGTATTTATTGGTGGTTGTCGCATCTTCCTGTGAGAAGGCTTCAAAGATCTTCGGAATGTATTCTTTATCCATACCGATGCCTGTATCTTTCATGATGAATCGTAAGGTACAGAAACCTTCAAACTGTGCCAGCTGTTCGACAGTCAAAGTAACATCGCCAGGAGGATTGGTGAACTTGACAGAGTTACCCAGGATATTGATCAGTACCTGTTTGAGTTTCATATCATCACCGAAGTAATAGTCGCTCACATCGCCGACGATATTGCATTCATAATGCAAGCCCTTATCCAGACACTGTCCGTTGATGATGATGTTGATCTGATCCAGAAATTCCTTAAATGAGAATTCTTCGTTTTTCAGAACCATTCTTCCCGATTCGATTCGGCTCATATCGAGAATATCATTAATAAGTCCTAATAAGTGTTTGGCACTGGATCCGATCTTTTCCAGATTTTCTCTCATACGCGGAGTAATATCCGGATCTCTTAATGCTATATTATCAAGACCGATGATCGCGTTCATCGGTGTTCTTATTTCATGAGACATATTCGAAAGGAAACTGGTCTTAGCTTTACTGCTTTCTTCGGCCAGGATCTTTTCAACTTCGATCTGGCTCTCTCTTCTCTGGATCTGTGTATAGATATCAAAGAGAATCATCAGTGAAAAGACGATCAATCCGATCTGAATCAGGCTGCAGATCTCCAGAGAATCACTGACTTTAGCCAGTTCATTTCTCATCGTCGTCATCGTATCAGGATTAACGATATCCGTAACCAGTTCGTTCTGAATCGTATCTACGGATGAATCCATGGAACTGTCGATAGTCTGTCTCATCCAGACAGTCGAAGTAAAGATA
>JAFZQG010000019.1 GCA_017550145.1 Erysipelotrichaceae bacterium
GAGTCCCTCCGACTCCACCAGAGGTTTTCCAAGAATCTATTTCAGGTAAATAGATTCTTTTATTTTTCAAAAACAAAATTGAATTGATAATGATCCGGATTATAGTATTCTTCTCCGTAAGAGAAGATCCTTTCATCTTTTGTGATGGCTGTTACGACCACTTTCAGTATTGGTTTCTTATCCGATATCTGAAGCAGATCTGCTGTCTGCTGATCAGGGAAGACAGGGAACACGCTGCATCTTTCGTTCTTGATGAACAAGCCGTGTTTTTCGGCTTCCATAAAAATGCTCCCGGTCAGAGATTCATAGGAAAGATAGGGATGCATATCGACAGACATGTACTTTGTTTCCAGTATGATTGGATGAAGATCAGCGTAACGGAGTCTTTCGAGATAGTATACTTTGTTTCCCTGGTCTATTCCTAATCGTTCAGATATGATCCTGTCCGCTTTTCTGATCTCGAATCTGATAACATCGTTTTTCGTTTGGATTTCTCTGTCAAGAAAGTACTCGTTTAGAGATGAAACCTTGCCGGGAGACTGGAGTTTCTGCTTCGAAGAGATAAAACTCCCGCTTCCCTGTCTGGAATAGATATATCCCATGTACTGAAGATCGGATAACGCTCTTCTTACCGTCACTCTGGAACAGCCATACTGTTTTCTCAATTCCTCTTCCGTAGGAAGCTGCATATCGGGCATATAGATGTTCTGCGTGATCTTTTCAATGATGTCGTTCTCGATGATCGAGTATTTTGCCTTCTGGTTCATGTGAGATCTCCGCTTGTATTGTTATTCTGAGATTTGTATTACTAAGTATATATACAACATATCAATATGTATTTACAAATATATTCTATCATTTTATAAAGTAATCAGGAGGACGAATAAATGAAAAACGTCGTTATCGCAATGTACGAAAAGAACGCGGAGGAAGCTGCTAAAGTCTGCCGGAATCATGACATATTCGCATTCATTGATGAGGAATCGCTGGATGATTATATTGAAAGGTTAAAGAGAGGAATCGCAGAAGACTCCTATATCCTTACGGACGAGGAAGGAGGAGCACCGTTCCTGGCTGTCCTGATTGCTTCTGCCGATACCGGAAGCAGTATCATTTTCGACGTGAACAGGGAAAACATCATGAATATCATCCATGCGGTCGAAAGCGACGAAGACCTGCTAACGATAATAGGTGAAGAAAAGATCATCAGTTCTTTGAGGATGAATTCATGATAAAAGCGGTCATCTTCGACTTCGACGGTCTGCTTGCCGATACGGAAATCATTTCCTACAGGATCTATAAAACAATTCTTGAAAGATACGGCCATTCTTTCAGCATGGAAGAATATGCCCAGACTTATTCCGGAAAGACGGAGAAGGAAAACATCGGACATCTGATGCATGCATATAGACTGCCTGTGTCTTTTGATGAATGTTTCTTATCGGAACAGGAAACGGAGAAGGAACTGTTTGAAAAAGGCGTTGAACTGAAACCCGGGGTTTTGACACTTCTGAAATATCTGAACTCAAGGAGATACAAGATTGCCATAGCCACTTCCAGCGATCGGGAAAGAGCAATGAAGATCTTGAAAAAGCACTGTCTTCATACATTCTTCATGACAGGAGTATTTGCGGAAGACATTCATCACTGCAAGCCCGATCCTGAGATCTTTCTTAAAGCGGCTGAAAAACTTGGTGAAAATCCTGAGAACTGTCTGGTATTGGAAGACAGCGAAGCAGGGATACAGGCAGCCTGCAATGCCGGCATGAAAGTGATCTGCGTTCCCGACATGAAAAGACCGGATGATGTCTACCTGGACAAATGTCTTGCGGTGAAGGATACTCTTGATGAAGTCATAGATATCCTCGATGATCATCCGTTATAATCAGAGACATCAAGATATCGTTATAGGACGCAGGTTCGAGCTGTCCCTGCAAGGACCCTTAGGGGGCGTTCGAAAATATTTTGTAGGGACATTTACGAACGCTTTACAAGACACATAAAGAGTATCTATGAGATATTGCAAATAATGACTTTTATGTTAATATGAAGTTGAACAAGCGATTCTTCTTTTTGAATCGTATAAAACAGGCTGAAACGGGCAGGTGGTTCGCAATCATCCCCCCTATGGCACCAGAGCATTTTCCAAGAATCTATTTCAAGTAAATAGATTCTTTTTATATCGGATTATTCTGTTTCCTGTTCTTCTGCAGATTCTTTTACTTTATCGATGAATTTCTGAACAGCCGTAGAAAGAACCTGGTACTTTTTCCATATCAGGGCTCCTGAATTCTCTATCTTCGGTACAAGCGGTCTGATACACAGATCGCTTTCTCCTGTCGTATTGATGAGCTTGTCAAAACAGATCGCATATCCCAGGCCGTCTTTCACCATCAGAGAGGCATTGTATATCAGATTATATGTCGCAACGATTTTCACAGAAGAGAATTCCTCTGATCCTGTAAAATACGGCTGAGAAGCTCGGGAAATGATGACAGGAAGGTCTTCCAGATCGGAAAAACGGATTTCATTCTTTTTCGCAAGAGGACTGTCTCTACGCATCAGAACGCCAAAGCTGTCTTCAGCAGGAAGACGGATCGACTGATATATAGAATGATCAAAATCTGTAAATATCACAGCGAAATCGATCAGTCCGTTGTCCAGCTCTTCCATCAGGTCTACGGTATCACCGCTTGTTATATGGAAACGGATATCCGAATACTCCTGCGCCAATTCGCTCGCGGCACGGGACAGATAATGAAAGGAACAGGATTCGCCAGCCCCGATCCGTACTGTTCCGGAAAGGCTGTTTCTGATCTGAAAGATTTCTTCTTCCGTACGCTGCATGAGTTTTGTCATCTCTTCGGCTCTTTTTCTTAAGATCATTCCTTCTTCAGTAAGAGTGATCCTTCTGTTTCCTCTTTCGAATAGAGAGACTCCCAGTTCCTCTTCCAGCTCCTTCATCTGTCTGGAAAGTGACGGCTGGGCAACATGTAAAGCTTCGGCAGCTGCCGAGATCGTCCCTTCTCTGACAACAGCCAGATAATACTGCATCGTTCGGATATCCATCATCATGTACCTTCTTCCTATTCAAAATTAGCATAGGAAAGCATAGAAAACAAGTATTTGATTATAGGAGAGAAGATACATAAAATGAAATTGTAAGATAGTATAAATATCAGAAAGGAATCACACATGGCAAACACAGAAACACTTAAACTGACTCAGGAATGGGATAAAGTTTATCCAAAAGATGAAACAGTCAATCATGAAAAAGTGACTTTTAAGAATCACTTCGGGATAGAACTGGCAGCCGACATGTTCTGGCCGAAAGACAGGGAAGGCAAACTGCCGGCGATAGCCTGCTGCGGAGCTTTCGGTGCAGTCAAGGAACAGCACTCGGGACTCTATGCGCAGGAAATGGCAAAACGCGGTTTTCTGACGATCGCTTTTGATCCATCATTTACCGGAGAATCAGGCGGTGAACCGCGTTACATGAACTCTCCGGATATCAATGTCGAGGATTTCCAGGCAGCAGTCGATTTTCTGTCGAATCTTGATGAAGTTGATCCGGAGAGGATCTCCATCATCGGCATCTGCGGCTGGGGAGGAATGGCCCTGCAGACAGCGTGCATCGATACCCGCATCAGGGCAACGGTAGCTGTCACGATGTATGACATGTCCCGTGTCGCAGGAAACGGATACTATGATTCGGCAGACAACGAAGAAGCCAGATATAAGGCTCGCCTTTCAATCAATGCACAAAGGACAGAAGATTTTAGAAACGGGACTTACAAGCTGGGTGGCGGTACGATCGATCCATCTGTCACAGATGCTCCGGATTTTGTCAGACAGTATTCGCAATATTACAGAGTACGCGCATATCATCCACGATCTCTCAACAGCAACAATGGCTGGAACGTTACATCAGGCACTTCTCTTATGAATACCAGACTTCTGACTTATGCTTCGGAGATCAGAAGTGCAGTGCTGCTGGTCCATGGTGAGAAAGCCCATTCCAGATACATGAGTGAAGATGCATTCAAACTGTTAAAGGGTGAAAACAAGGAACTTGTGATCGTTCCTGAAGCCAACCATACAGATCTCTATGACGGCGGCGGCAAGAACTACATCCCGTTTGATAAGATCGAGAGTTTCATTAAGGAGAATATTAAATAATAGAATATGATGCTGAAAGAAGAAATCAGAGAAAACCTTACGGATGCAGGATGCAGCTGCAGCGAAACGGAACTGATTATGGAATGCTTATCGTCCGGAGATATGAAAAAAGTCAATCAACTAATCGGCCTAAGCCGCAGAAGGCAGCTTGACAGACTGCACGATTCACAGATGTGTATCGAAAGACTTGATTATCTCAGCTATTCACTTAAAGAGTTTGATTCAAAAAGGATAAAGCTATGAAATACAGAACAAACAGAAAAACAGGAGACATGATCTCTGAGATCGGAATCGGATCTTCCTACATGTATGAAGCAGGGATGGAAGAAGCAGTCAAGGCTTTAAGAAGAGCCTATGAAGGTGGGATCAATTATTTCGATCTGGCAGCCGGACATGGTGATTCCTTCCCGATCTATGGGGAAGCCTTGCATGAATACAGAGACAGGATCTTCTATCAGATCCATTTTGGTGCAGATTATACACAAGGGGATTATGGCTGGTCTTTGGATCTCAATACTGTAAAGAATTCTGTCGAATGGATGTTGAAACAGTTGAGGACAGATTATATCGACTATGGTTTTATCCATTGTCAGGATGAATTGTCTGACTGGGAAACATACAAGAAGAATGGGATCTACGACTATATATTGGAATTAAAGGAAAAAGGCGTTGTAAGACATATCGGATTGTCTTCGCATACGCCCAAGGTCATCAACAGGATCCTGGATGAAGCGGATGTGGACATGCTGATGTTTTCGGTGAATCCGGGATATGACTTTGGCCAGGGTGAATATGCCTTTGGCGAAGTCGAAGAAAGAAGAAAGATCTATGAAAGATGTGAAAAAGAAGGCATCGGCATTTCCGTCATGAAGCCATTCTCAGGCGGACAGTTATTGGATGCATCGGTTTCTCCGTTTGGGAAGGCACTCACTGTTCACCAGTGTCTGAAATACATTCTGGATAAACCGGGTGTCCTTGTTGCTTTGCCCGGTGCGCAAAGCGTAAGGGAAGTGGAAGAACTTCTCTCCTACTATGACAAGAGTGAAGAAGAACTTGATTATTCGGCCATCTCTTCTTTCGAACCGATCCGCAATTCCGGAAGATGCGTCTATTGCAACCATTGCAAGCCTTGTCCCATGGGCATCGATATCGGACTGGTCAATAAATACTATGATCTGGCTCTGGCCGGTGATGAGATGGCGGTTGAACACTACAAGACTTTGGAAGTGAATGCTTCCGATTGTGTACAATGCGGTCATTGTGATTCAAGGTGTCCTTTCATTGTGAAACAGAGTGAGAGAATGGCTGAGATCAGGGAATACATGGAAAACAAATGAAAAGAGTATTAATGATTCTGACCATCGGCCTTCTGATTCTGACCGGATGTAAAGCAAATACATCAGAAGATGACGCAGACGGGAAAGAGAGTGTTATTCAGACTCAGGAAGACCGGGAGAAAGAGGGTAAAGAAACGGTTGCGATGAAAATGAAAATCGGAACCACTTCTGTAGAAGTGATATGGGAAGAAAACGAAGCAGTTGAAGCTTTGAAGGAGCTTGTAAAGGAAAACCCCGTGGTCATCCAGATGTCGATGTACGGCGGGTTTGAACAGGTCGGATCTTTAGGATACTCGCTCCCAAGAAACGATGTGCAGACCGTAACTGAAGCAGGAGATATCGTATTATACTCAGGGAATCAGATCGTGGTCTTCTATGGGTCAAATTCATGGTCGTATACGAGATTGGGAAAGATAATCGGAAAGAACCGAGAAGAACTAGAACAGCTTCTTGGACAACGAGATGTTGAGATCCTCATATCAATGGAATAAATCGTCTCAAGATTAATTAGCAGTTTGTTTATAGAGCAGCTATTTAACAACCTGGATTAACAGGACACAGGTTCGATCTTTACTTGTAAGGACCTTAGAGGGGACTCGAAAAAAGTTAGTAGGGACATTTACGAACGCTTCTCCAGATATGAAAAGAGTATCTTGGAGATATTGCAGATACAGACATTTATGATATTATGAGGTTGAACAAGCGATTCTTCTTTTTGAATCGTATATAACAGGCTAAATGGGGTGAAAAGTTCGCAACAATCCCCCCTATGGCACCAGAGCATTTTTCAAGAATCTATTTCAAGTGAATAGATTCTTTTTATATGTTCTATGAAAAATGCAACGATAATTGCAAAAGTCCTATGATAAAATGTATAATGATTTCGTAAATGGTATGCTGTTCGGGAGGACCTTATGTATAGAGAAATCATGAATGACCTGATTCTTTGGAAAGACAAGCACAACAGAAAGCCGCTGCTTCTTTCAGGTGTCAGGCAATGCGGAAAAACATATGTCATCAATGAATTCGGAAGAAGCTGTTTTGACAATACTGCATACCTGAACTTCGAGGAATCGAACAATGCCGGAGCTATCTTCGGTTATGACTTCGACGTGAACAGAATCATCAGAGAAATCGAATACCATATCAAAGAAAAAATAGTTCCCGGAAAAACCCTGCTGTTTTTTGACGAGATCCAGAACTGTCCGAGAGCCATCACCGCGCTGAAGTATTTCTCCGAGAATATGAAAGATCTGCATGTGGTATGTGCCGGTTCCTTGCTGGGTGTTGCGATCAAAAGGGAGAAGATATCGTTTCCGGTCGGGAAGATCAACAGGCTGCAGCTTTTTCCGATGAGCTTCAAGGAATTTGCCATTGCCAGCGGAAGACAGGATCTGATCGAAATACTGAAGCAATGGCCGGCAGATAGAATGATTCCGGACCTTTATTCCGTTCCCATGAAGAAGCTTCTCAGGGAATACTATGTTGTGGGAGGAATGCCTGAAGCGGTCAGGGTGTGGCTCGATACTCATGACTATGAAGAAGTAACCGAAGTCCAGAATGAAATACTGCGCGACTACGCAGACGATTTTTCAAAATATGCTCCTGTTTCTGATGTTGTCAAGATCAGATGGATATGGGATTCGGTACCGGTACAGCTGGCAAAGGAAAACAACAAGTTCATCTTTTCTCACGTAAAGGCAGGCAAAAGATCTGCGGAGCTTGAGGACGCGCTGCAATGGCTGAAGGATGCGGGTCTGATCTATCAGCTGTCCCTGGTTGAAAAGCCGGAACTGCCGCTTTCGGGATTTGCAGACAGAACATTCTTCAAAGTGTACATGTCCGATATCGGACTCCTTAGAACAAAATCAGATCTGTCTCCGGAGACTATACTTGATGAAGCGAATCTCTACATTCGCTATAAAGGAGCGCTTACGGAAAACTACGTACTGAACGAGCTTCTTTCCATCAGGAAAGAGCCGTACTTCTGGCGATCGGGCAATACAGCGGAAGTCGACTTCATCTATGAGGATCACTCTTCTGTGATACCGGTCGAAGTCAAGGCGGCTGACAATACGCAGGCGAAGAGCTACAAACAGTTCTGCAGGAAATATAAGCCAGAATCCGGATTCAAGCTGTCTGAAAAGAATATTGCCGAAAATCTGTGCGAAGAGACGAGAACCTGCAGTCTGCCGCTGTATCTGGCATGGAATATGGATTACTATATTTAAAAGAAAAGTGAACACAGAATGCAGATTTGATAAATAGCAATTTGATAAGTATTATATAAAAATCAAGTATTTTTTCAGATAAACATCTGAAATATAGCAGCAAATAAAACAAAGGCAGATCATAAGACGATCGGAAAATATATAGATTATCTTTGCAAGGCGTTTGCTTTCTACAAAGTGAGAAAATACGATATCAAAGGCAAGAGATATCTGCATTCCGACGACAAGTATTATCTTTCGGATCACGGTTTCAGATATGCCAGAATTGGCACAAAGAATATGGACTATGGTCATGTGCTGGAGAACATCGTAGCAATCGAACTGATCCGCAGAGGCTACGAAATCTACATCGGTGCATTCGGAAAAAAGGAAGTGGATTTCGTTGCGATCAGGCAGGGGAAGAAAGAGTATATCCAGGTGTCGCTGGATATAACGAATCAGGATACGTTCAAAAGGGAGATCAATCCGTTACTGAGCATTAAAGACGCATACGCCAAGATCCTTATCGCTCGAACGTATCAGCCCGAGTATCAGTACGAGGGCATCCGTATCGTAGATGCTGCTGATTGGTTAAGAAGTATAGAATGATTCAATTGTAAACCCTTAGGGGGCGTTCGAAAATAATTTGTAGAGACATTTACGAACGCTTTTTCCAGTAAGAATAGAGTGCTCTGAATATATTGCAAATACAGACATTTATGTTATTATGAGGTTGAACAAGCGATTCTTCTTTTTGAGTCGTATAAAACAGGTTGGGGTTCGTTTTTGTCTCCCCTATGGCACCAGAGCATTTTTCAAGAATCTATTTCAGCTAAATAGGTTCTTTTTATTTATCTGAAATACTATGGCAAAATATAACCGAAAAAAATACGATAATTGCAAAAAAATCGGATAGGATGATCCATGATAATAAACCGAGACAAAATCTGAATCAGCTTATTGATCGAATGAACAACGGGATGATCAAGGTCATTACCGGTTTGCGTAGATCAGGCAAATCATTCCTGATGAACAGGATCTTTTATAATTACTTGAAATCGATTGGAATAGATGATGAACACATCGTTCTGGTCCAGCTTGATGTGGAAGAGAATGAACGCCTGCTCGACAGACATGTCCTGGCAGATTATCTGAGAGAGCAGATCAAAGATGATGGGCAATACTATCTTTTTCTTGACGAGATCCAGGAGGTAGATGGCTTTGAAACTGTTCTGAACAGCTTTCTGCGCAGAGATAATGTCGATCTTTATGTGACAGGAAGCAATTCGAGATTTCTCTCAACGGATATCAAAACCGAATTGAGAGGAAGATGCGATGAAGATCATCCGCTGAAGCTTTAATCAGTTTGGCCGAACGGATCAGTCTGTTTTCTCTGATCTTCTTTCCTTCGACGATCTTTATGCCACCAAAGTCTCTGATATTATCAATGCTTAAAAGGATGATCTCTGCCATAATGATTATTTGCGGATATATATGGTGTCGTTTCCGAGCCCATCAACGATATTCAGTTCGTTTCCTTTGATCTCGTATTTTGTCACAAAAGGTTCGACTCCTTCATTCCCAATGGAAATCTCATCACCATTGATACTCCAGGTTATCTTTTCGCCGAAATATGTACCTGTTCCATCTTCTTTAAAGACGTAGGTAAAACCCATATTCGGATAATCTTTGGAATCCCAGGTACCAACGATATCTTTAGCAGGATCGTAGATGCTTCTGGTAAAACCTTCGTTTTTCTTTGCACAGGAAACAAGCACGAGACTGCATAACACCAGTAATACAGTTAATATTTTCTTCATTAGTTTATTTCTCCTGATTTAATTCTATCATTTTCATCGTTTTTACTATTCTGTATACAGCGACATTAAAATCGAATTGATGATAAACTTTTTATAGAAGAATTGTTGGAGTTATTTATGATAACAGATTCATTTGACAGTAAATCACCGGCGAAGATAAATCCGTATATAAACGAGAATGCGCCGAAAGTAGAAGCGGTGATTTTTACATTTTCACATGTGATCGAGGATTATGTTCTGAATAATTATGAATGTGAAAAACTCGGTGAAATGAAGATGGCTCATGGCGCGACATCTGTTTACAGTCTTTCATACAACGGCAGAAAATACGGTTTCTACCGTACCTGGGTCGGTGCACCGGCCTGTACCGGTGCCGTTGAAGAAGTGCGGATGTTTCTGAATACGGATAAGGTGATTCATTTCGGGGGAGCCGGCTGTCTTAATAAGGAAATCGCCAGAGGAAAAGTCATGGTCCCAAGTGAAGCTTATCGGGATGAAGGGACTTCGTATCATTACGCTGAAGCATCTGATTATATAAAGATAAAGAATGCCCCGCTCGTCGCTTCGTTCATGGAGAAAAACAGGATCCCTCATGTTCTGGGTAAAACATGGACGACCGATGCTTTCTACAGGGAAACAAACGATAACTTCGAGAAACACAAGGCAGAAGGATGTATCTCAGTAGAGATGGAAGGTTCGGCTGTTCAGGCGGTCTGTGATTTCAGAGGACTGGAACTGTATATGTTCTTCACCAGCGGTGATCTGCTGGATGCACCGGAATGGACCGATAGAAGGAAAAAGGATCAGATCAAGGATACCCAACATGATTCCGGCCATTTTGAGATTGCGCTTGCGCTAGCCGAATATGTGGCAGATCTATAAAAGAAATGAAGTCGGAAATAAAGACTTATAAACATCAAGACGGAGAAATACAGAGAGTTCAGATCGTAAGATTGGATAACTGGAACGGTTTTTCTTTTGTGAAACCTTCTTATTCTTTGAAAGCTTTTGAACAGTTCTGTTACATATATGAGAATTTCATAATCGCTTCTTTTCCGATGATCTTCGGACAGATGCTGCTGTTTACTTTGCCGGAAGATAAAGAAATTAATATTCCGCATCCTGATAATGAATTTGAAGGTATAGAAGACCGATTCGTCTTGGCTTCGATAGCTTTAAATAAAGGTGTAAAGATCATAGATCACAAACCGGTTTTCTCTGATAAAGAAACAGAGAGCTTTTACCATGAACTGGAAGAAAACGGATGTCTGAAAATCATATCGGGTAAAAGGAAATACACAAAGATAATTCCGGTATCTCACGAATGCGGTTTTCTGAGTGAAACAGGTAATGGGAAAATAAAGGTAAACACTTCTTTCTTTATCATGGATTTTATCGATATCGCTACGGTGTTTGATTCTATCGGTACACCGATCGGGCTGATGCTGAAGGATGGCGAGATAATTAATCCGCCTTTGTATGACAGAGAAACATTGCTGGTAGATAAAGATTTTAAGGTGAATATAAAGAAGATCAGAATAGAAGATCTGAAGATCGAAATCAACGGAAAAGATATTTCAGGTAAAGTTTATTCGAGACCTGCTTATAAGAAGACATCGAAATGTGATAAGGATGATCTTGTGATAATCGGTAATAAAGTTAAAGCCATTAAACACAATGGCAACTGTCCTGTTCCTGCTTCCGGTTTTGTACTGAGAGTGGATAGAGGACATGACATAAAAGCTGAAGATACGGTTACATATAAAGGTCTGGAACATTATGAATTTGCCTTGCAGGTAGGCAACAGTGCGATAGTCAATGGTTTTCCAACAAGAAAATTCATCTCACCATTCTATAATCTGTTTAAACTTGGAACTGTCAGTTTTCCTCCGGGATTATATCCGCATAATTACGCAAAAGATCGAGCAGCGAGGATTCTCTTAGGAAGTGATAAGGATGATAAACCTGTTATTGTCTGGGCTGAAGGAGCCGGCAAATTCGGTCATATAAAAGGTGAAGAAAGCTGCGGAGCCTCATTAATGGAGATGGCTGATATTGCTGAAGATATCGGACTGATTAATGCGATAAATCTCGATGGCGGAGGCTCGGCCGAGATCCTTATCGATAATACCAGACAGTTGAGACTTACGGATCGGAAAAAGGAAGATGATAATGAACTGGAAAGAGCCATTCCGATAGGCCTGTCATATAGAGACCGAATTCACTGAAGGCGTTAAAAACGCCTTTTATTTCGGCTTAAGTTCACATTCAGCTCAGAAAAATTCATATATGAAAAATAAGATAAATGACGGAAAAAAAGAGCTGTGAAATGGAACAGGAGAAGCATTACCGTCACGAATTGAAATATGCCATATCATCAATTACTGCTTGGACAACAATATCGGCAATATCATCATAGGTTATAATCCTGCCTTACAGAAGGAAAGCAATATTGGCAAAAGAAACAACCAGAACTATGTGAATATTCCTTTTGGAAGATTAAAAGACAAGCTTGAATATCTTTCTGAATACTATGGGATTCATCTGATAAAATAGGAAGAATCCTATACATCCAAGGCATCATTCTTTGATGGTGACGATATTCCAGAATATAATGTGGATAATCCGAAAGAATACATATTCTTTGGCAAAAGAATCAAAAGAGGTCTATATAAGACCTCTAAAGGAAGATATCTTAATGCGGATATCAATGGCGCATTGAATATCCTAAAGAAAAGTAGCGTTGTGAGCTTAGAAGCTCTATACGGTAGAGGGCAGGTGGACAGCCCGTTAAGAATAAGGATAGCCTGATCACTAAGATTATCAATCAAAGCTATCAGGTGAACAAAACTTAAATATCAAACTTCTTAAGAAACCCATTGATCTTTAGTCAATGGGAGGTTCACAATAAAATATACATAACGGGGAACATAAGTGAAAATACTGTATATAGAGTGCGGAATGGGTGCAGCCGGAGACATGCTGACATCTGCTTTGGCAGAACTGTTTGATGATGAAGAAGAGATCCTTCGGGAACTAAATGAAACAGGAATTCCGGGGATAGAATACAGACTGGAAAAGAAAGAAAAGAACGGTTTCATAGGTTCGCATATTTTTGCGGTATCTGACAATAAAGAAACAGATGACCACATTCATCAACAAAGGAGTCTGAAGGAAATAAAACAGATTGTCAATGAATGTACAGGCATCAGTGAAACAGTTAAAAACGATGTAATGAATATCTATAAGCTGATCGCTCAGGCTGAATGCGAAGTTCATAAAGTATCTGCAGATGATATACATTTTCATGAAATCGGTGCTCTTGATTCGATTGCGGATATTGTGGCAGCAGCTTATCTGATTGATAAACTAAAAATCGACAGAATCATATGTTCACCGATTCATGTCGGAAGCGGTACGATAAAATGTTCTCATGGCATACTTCCGGTACCGACACCGGCTACAGCCGTTATTCTGAAAGACATACCGATCTACAGCAGGGAAGATGTGAGTGGTGAATTATGCACACCTACAGGTGCTGCCGTGCTGAAATACTATGCTGAAATGTTTGGTGAAATGCCGAAGATGAGAATTATGAAAACAGGTTATGGTTTCGGGACGAAGGATTTTACAATTCCGAGTTTTGTGAAAATGTTGATGGGAGAAACGGAAGACAACTGAATGTCTTATATGAAAAAAACTGGATCAGGGAGGAACGATAAATGTTAGGTAATTTTACATACTGTAATCCGACGAAGCTTTATTTCGGAGATGAATCTTTAAACTTTCTCAATGATGAACTGCCAAAATACGGAAAGAATGTTTTACTTATTTACGGCGGAGGCTCGATCAAGAAAAACGGTATCTATGATGAAGTTGTAAAGATTCTGAAAGACAACGGTAAAGAAGTCTTTGAGGATTCTGGCGTCATGCCTAATCCGACACTGGATAAACTCTATGACGGTATGAAGATCGCCAGAGAAAACAGTATCGATCTTTTACTGGCGGTTGGTGGCGGATCGTGCTGTGACTATGCCAAAGCTTTATCCGTATCGGTCAACTGTGATGAAGATCCGTGGGATAAGTATTTCATTAGAAGAGAAGCCGTTACCTGTAAGATCCTTCCGGTAGGCTGTATTCTGACTATGGCGGGAACCGGTTCGGAGATGAATTCCGGTGCTGTCATAAGTAATACCGAAAAGAAACTCAAGATCGACCGTTCCTTTGGCGAAGCGGCGATGCCTAAGTTTTCCATACTTAATCCGAAGTTTACCTATTCCTTGCCGAGAAGACAGATGGTAGCGGGAATCTATGATATCTTCAATCATATCTGTGAACAGTATTTCTCCAACGAGGATGACAATACGAGTGACTATATTGCGGAAGCACTGATGAAATCAGTCGTCCACAGTTCGCTGATTGCGATCGATGATCCGGAAAACTATGAAGCCCGTTCTAATATCATGTGGTCGGCGACCTGGGCTTTGAATTCCCTTATTTCCCGAGGTAAGAAGACCGACTGGATGGTCCATCTGATCGGGCAGGCTATCGGTGCTTATACCGATGCGACTCATGGCATGACTTTATCAGCCGTATCCATGCCTTACTATAGGCTGATCATGTCTTACGGCTTGCCTAAGTTCAGACGTTTTGCTTTGGAAGTCTGGGGTATCAGACCGGAAGGCAAGAGTGATGAACAGATCGCTTCCGAAGGGTTAGATGCCATGGAAGAATGGATGAATAAACTGGGCCTGATCATGAAGACTTCAGAATTAGGTGTAACGGAGGATATGATTGATGCCATAGCCGAGAACGCTCTGGCTGAAACCAGCGGTTATAAAGTCTTAAGCAAAGATGAGATAGTAGCGATAATAAAAGCCGGAATGTAGAGATATGAAAGAAAAAGATCTGCCTTTTGATCGTTCAAAGCACGCGATATATACTGCCAATACTCAAAACTGTGTTCAGAAAATGCTGCACAGATATTATGACGATAAAACATCTGAAGATTTATGGGAAAAGATCCAGTTAAGATACTGTGAGTTTCTTGAAGAAGAGCCGGCATTAGGCAAAGTGAAACTGAAGGTCAGTATTTATGATCCGATCCTGATTTTTGCCTGGTATGACATTGTTCCGGATAAGCCGGATATTGAAGATATCCAGCAGGATATTTATGACTGTTTCATGAGCGCTTTTGATAAGCTGGGTAAAGTAATAAATGTCAACCGCAAGATCGATAACCGTCTGATGAATCTGGCTTTTAGGAAAGCCAACGACATCAGAGTAGAAGAAATCAAGACTTTCCCTGAATCGTTCAGGATGGGCTATTACAACTATGATAAGAAAAACGGAATCGTCAGATACAGTTTTACCAGATGCCCGAATGCACAGTTTGCGAAAAGACATCATCTGGAGAAACTGATGCCTGTGATGTGTAACTGTGATCATCTGGCATTGAGAAAACTTCATGCGGTCCTGATCAGAGAGGGGACCTGCTTAAATGCAGATCAATGCGATTACTGTATCATGGGCGATAAGAATCCTCTGGCTGAGAAGTATGAACTGATCAGAAACGAAGACGGTTTACTGCTCAGCATAAAGAAGGATGAACAGACAGATTGAAGTATAATTAGATCAGGAAGATAGATTATTAATCATATATAATTTGCAGACTTTTTAAAGAGGTAACCGTGATGAAAAAAGTATTTATCATTGTATTGGCACTTATTGCCTTACTGGCAGTAGGATTTGCTGGCTATGCGTACTATGTTAACAGCCAGCGGGTCATACTGGATAACTATCCTTATGAACCGGATACACCGGCTCCAGCTCCTCATGATGGAACTTTTGTGTGTGATTACGGCAAGATGGTTTTCAACGGAGACGGTGAAAGCATTACGATTACCGTTAATGATAATTTCTCTGAACTGATCGGTTTACCGGCCGGTGAGTATACGGGAACCTACGTCTTTCTGACCGGTCAGCTCCCTCCTCATGGCAGTATGCCGATAAGGTATGATGTGGCTCATGAATTCGAGATCGATGTCGAGTATAACGGTGAAACTTACACAAAAGTATTTGATGCGGGTATTGCGGCAGAAGACGGCAAGACCGGCAGTGTCGGAGTGAATATCGTTACTCCGGATAGAGTACCGTTACTGTTCAAAGATGACAGAGGCTTCTTTGATGCCATCTTCGTAAAACAGTAGGAATCATCTAAAAGCGGATATCTGAAAAAAGCTGTTTTGTTATAATTTTGTTATAAAGAAAACAGCTTTTTGTATGTCCATAAATAATCAAGACGGGAGGAATCATTCCGATGGAAAACAGAGAGATCATTAATATCGATATGAATATTCTTTTCGAAAACGGTAAGCTTTCACCGGCGATTGAATGGATCAGCGAACAGATCCCGGGCGGTTTTTTCATCTATAAAGCAGACGGGAATATGGAGTTGCTTTATGCGAATAAGGCCATGATCAGGATCTTCGGCTGCAGTAATCTTGAAGAATTCAAGGAACTCACCGGCTATACATTCCCGGGACTGGTTCATCCCGAAGATTTCAGAAAGATTCAGGATTCGATTGATGAACAGATCGCTAAAGATGAGAATGATAATTTTGATTATGTGGAATACAGAATAATCCGCAAGGATGGAAAGATCCGCTGGGTCGATGACTACGGTCATTTTGCGAACCTGCCGGGTTATGGCAATGTCTATTATGTGTTTATCGGCGATATCACTCAGCAGCATAATGCCCGTGAAGAGATCAGAAGAAGAGGCAACGTCTATTCTTCGATGTTGGAACAGTTCAATGCTTTTGCCAAGGATTCACTGGCAGTTATGCGTAATAATCTTACCAGCGATGTTATTGAGGATGTCAAGGGTTCCGATCTGTTTGATACGGACTATCCGGGCGGGTCAGTAGCGGCCAGTATTCAGGCCCGTATCGATTCTTTCCCGAATGATCTGGACAAGAAGCGTTATGAAGAGGCTTTCCGCCGAGAGAAACTGATCGAGCGTTTTTATAACGCGGAAGGTCCGGTCACTTTTATCGGTTACAGTATCAGACAGTCTGGTCGTAGCTGCTTCGTTAAGTATCAGCGCAATATCACGATCGATCCACTGAATGGCGATATCATCGCTTTCGGTACGGAGTCGGAATGCGACAATGAGAAGGTATCGGAGATCCTTAATGATAAGGTGCTGGTCAAACAGTACGACATGGTAACTTATATCGCTTCCGATCAGTACAATGTCGTCATCGGTGATGCAAAGAGAATCAAAAGAGGAAGCATCTTTCCAAAGAAGCCTAACGGCAATTATGCCGACTATATAAATAATCAGGTAATACCTGCCGCCTCCCGTTCGGCGCATAATATCAGAGAACTTACCGAAAGCCTTTCTCTAGAAAAGATCGGTAAGGAACTGGAAGAGAATGAATCATATACCGTTGATGTGACCTGTGAAATCGACGGTGAGATCTTTAATAAGCGTTTTACCTATTATCTGCTGGATCCGGATGCGAAATACTATATCCTGCTGAAGTCGGATGTGACGGATGTCTTGCGTGAGCAGCGTAAGCAGAATGAACTGTTAAGTGAAGCCTTGCAGGAAGCCGAACATGCCAATGCGGCCAAGACCAGTTTCCTTTCGAATATGTCGCATGAGATCAGAACACCGATGAATGCGATCATCGGTCTGGATTCGATCGCCTTAAAGGACCCTAATCTTTCTTCGCAGACCAGAGATTATCTTGAGAAGATCGGAGAGAGTGCCCGTCACCTGTTAAGTCTGATAAATGACATTCTGGACATGACCAGGATCGAATCGGGAAGAATGGCTTTAAGAAAAGAAGAGTTCTCTTTCGGTACGATGCTGGAGCAGATCAATACGATGATTCAGGCGCAGTGCCGTGATAAAGGGCTGAATTATGAATGCCGCGTGATCGGTAAGGTCGATGACTGGTATTTTGGTGACGACATGAAACTGAAACAGATCCTCATCAACATCCTTTCCAATGCGATCAAGTTCACGAATGCGCCGGGTAGTATCCTGTTTACGGTTGAGAAGGTTGCGGAATTCGACAGACAGTCAACTTTACGTTTTGTAATCAGCGATACCGGTATCGGTATGGATAAGGATTTCCTGCCGAAGCTGTTCAATCCGTTTACCCAGGAAGATTCCAGCCGCAGCAGCAAGTACGGTTCGACGGGACTGGGTATGGCGATCACCAAGAATATCGTTGAAGTCATGAACGGTACGATCTCGGTGGAATCCGAAAAGGGCGTCGGTTCGACCTTTACCGTCAATATAACCTTAAAGAATGCAAACAAGACCGGTGATGAACAGCAGGATTTCGATGTGAAAAATATCAGTGCTCTGGTCGTGGATGATGACGTCATCGCCCTCGAACATGCGAAAACGATTTTAGAGGAAGTCGGCATTTCTGCCGATACCTGCAAGTCCGGAGCGGAAGCTTTGAGTACGATCGAGATCCATCATGCGAAGAAGACGCCGTACAATCTTGTCCTGATTGACTGGAAGATGCCTGATCAGGATGGTGTCGAAGTCACGAGACAGATAAGAAACAACTACAGTGATGAAACGACGATCATTATCCTGACGGCCTATAACTGGGATGATGTCATGGAGGAAGCGATCAATGCGGGTGTTGACTCTTTTATGGCCAAACCGTTATTTGCGGCCAATGTGCTGGATGAATTTGAAAGAGTCATGAAGCGCAAGAATATCATTATCGGTCAGAAGAAACAGGAGACCGAACTGAACGGTAAACATATCCTGCTGGCCGAAGATGTGGAGATCAATGCGGAAATCATCAAACTGCTGCTGGAAACCAAGAAGATCAGTGTCGATGTGGCAGAGAACGGTGAGATTGCTCTGAATAAATTCAGGAGCTCGCAAGAGAATTATTACGATGCCATTCTGATGGATGTCAGAATGCCGGTAATGGATGGTCTGGAAGCCGCTCAGAAGATCAGAACACTCGGACGTAATGACTCTAAGAGTATTCCGATCATCGCTTTGACCGCGAATGTCTTTGATGAAGATGTTCAGCGTTCATTGCAGGCGGGTATGAACGCGCATCTGTCCAAACCGGTTGAGCCGGAGATGCTGTATAAGACGATCAGTGAACTGATCAGTGAAAACAAGAAATAATAAAGGAGTAATTTAATGCTGACAATCGAGGAACTGAAAAAGCTGGGTTGTGATACCGATGAAGGATTAGCCAGATGTGTCAATCAGGAAGATTTCTATCTGCGACTGGTTAATAATGCCATAAACTGCGAAGATTTCAACATCTTAAAAGAAGCGCTGGAAAATAAAGATCTGGATGCAGCTTTTGAAACAGCCCATAAACTTAAGGGTGCTTTAGGCAATCTTTCACTTACTCCTTTATATGACAAGGCTGTGGAAATAACCGAACTGTTAAGAAACAGGACCAATACGGATTACAGTGAACTGCTTGAGGAATTATTGAAATTAAAAGAAGAGTATAAGGCTCTCTGTGACGAGTAAACTATGAACAGGATCTATCTGGTAAGCGGTGCTTCGGGGCACCTTGGTTCAACGCTGGTAAAGAGACTCTTGGAAAAAGGTGAGAAGATCAGAGCCCTGGTTTTGGCCGGTGAAGAAAAGTTTATACCTGAAGGCGTAGAGATATATACGGGAGATGTCAGGAAGATCGAAACCCTGAAGGAGTTTTTTCATAACGAAGATAATAATGAACTCATCGTACTTCACTGCGCCGGTGTCATAACGATTGCCTCCAGAGAGAATCCGATCGTTCATGAAGTAAATGTCGAAGGCACGAGAAATATGCTGAAGATGGCTTTGAATTCCAAGGTTAAAAAGATGGTCCATGTGGCTTCGGTTCATGCGATCAAAGAGAATGAAAACGGTGAAGTGAATACGGAACCTGAAGAATTCTTCCCTGATCAGCTGGGAGATCAGTATGCCCGTTCCAAGGCAGAGGCTGTAAATCTGTGTATCGAATATGCGAAGAAGGGCTTGGATGTATCTTATGTCATGCCTTCGGGAATCTTCGGTCCGGGTGACGTGAGAAAGAATAACCATACGGTACGTTCGATCTATGCGATGTTTAAGGGATTGATTCCGATCGGTATCGAAGGTGGTTTTGATTTTGTGGATGTCAGAGATGCGGCAGAAGGGATCATACTCTGCTCAGAAAAGGGAAGAAAAGGCGAAGGCTATATCTTAAGCGGCCATTACATCAGAACGATCGATCTGGTCAATGGAGCCAATAAACTGTGTGGCAGAAAAGAAACCAACATTCAGGTTTCCTATAAATTCGTGCGTTTTTTTGCACCGTTTATGGAGAAAGTGTTCCTGTTTTTCGGCAATAAAAAGCCTCTGGTGACACCATATTCGATCGATATTCTCAATACCAACGGTCATTTCTCGCATGAAAAAGCCAGCAGAGAACTGGGATATCAGCCGCGAGAAGTGATGAATACTCTGAGGGATATGAAGGAAGAGCTGAAAATTGTGTGAAATAAGTGTTCCGTCGATTTACGGACACTTTTTATTCTGTTAAAATGAAGACAGAAAGCAGTACAAAATATAAATATGGATGAAGAGGCCGGGAGAGACCGCAATTGCGGCACCGAAGGTGAAGAAACTCTCAGGTAAAAGGACCGGTCTTGGACAAACTCTGGAGAGCGAAATTGCACCAACGAAGCAATCCTTCAATAGAGGGAGAATCTTTCAGGTAAAGAAACAGGGCAGAAAAATCATACTTTTTCTGCCCCTTTTTTAAGGAGGAAAAAACTTGGAACTGAAAACACCTTTGTATGAGGTACATGAAGCCAGCGGTGGCAAGATTGTACCGTTTGCCGGCTATCTCTTGCCGGTGCAGTATGAAACCGGAGTCATCAAGGAACACATGGCCGTCAGAGAAAAATGCGGTCTCTTTGATGTCTCACACATGGGCGAAGTGACCTTCAAGGGTCCTGGAGCCTTAGCCAGCCTGAATCATTTATTGGGTAACGACTTCACCAATATGCCTTTAGGCAAAGTCCGTTACAGTGTCATGTGTAACGAGAACGGCGGTGTCATCGATGACTTGCTGGTATACAAGTTCGGCGAAGAATACTACTACATCGTCGTTAACGCTTCCAACCGTCACAAGGACTTCGAACACATGAAGAAGAATATCCTTGCGGATACGCAAATCGAAGACATTTCCGATCAGATCGCTCAGGTTGCCCTGCAGGGTCCGTTAGCCAAGGAAATCATGCTGAAACTGGTCAAGGAAGAAGACTTACCGAAGAAGTACTATACCGCTGTCGAACATGTGGATATTGCCGGTATGGATTGCCTTGTTTCCACCACAGGTTATACCGGTGAAGCGGGTTATGAGATCTATACAGCCAATGAGAATGCGGTTAAACTCTGGAATACGCTGATGGAAGCAGGCAAGGATGAAGGTCTGATCCCGTGTGGCTTAGGTGCCAGAGACACTTTGAGACTTGAAGCCTCAATGCCGCTCTATGGTCACGAAATGGATGAAGATATTTCACCATTAGAGACAGGTCTGGAGCTTGGCGTCAAGATGGATAAGGAAGACTTCATCGGCAAGAAAGCTTTATTAGAAAGAGGCGAGCCGAAGATCTGCAGAGTTGGTCTTTCCGTAATCGACAGAGGTGTTTTAAGAGAACATCAGGATATTTATATTGGAGATGAAAAGGTCGGTCATACGACCAGCGGTACTTTCTGTCCGTATCTGTCCAAGGCTGTAGCCATGGCTTTGATCGATAAGAAGTACAGTGAACTTGGAACGGTTGTGGAAGTTGATGTCCGCGGCAGAAGAGTCAAGGCGGAAGTATGTGAACTGCCTTTCTATAAGAGAGCTAAATAAACACAAGGGAGGAATAATAAAGTGTTAAATCCGGAAGAATTAAAGTACTCGAAAACTCATGAATGGTTAAAGGAAGAAGCAGACGGTACCGTTACGATCGGTCTTACCGATTTTGCGCAGGATTCCTTGGGTGACATCGTCTTTGTGAATCTGCCTGAAGCAGGTGATGAAGTTAAAGCAGGCGAAAGTTTTGCGGATGTGGAATCAGTAAAGGCTGTTTCCGATGTTTTCTCACCAGTCAGCGGTACAGTATCAGCTGTCAACGAAGAGATTCTGGACAACCCGGCTTTAGTCAATGAAGACTGCTATAATGCCTGGCTGATCAAGGTTGAAAATGTCAGTGACAGAGAAGAACTGTTAGACAATAAAGCATACGAAGAACTTTGCGAAAAGGAGGGTTGATCATGGGAAACTATATCCCTGATACACCACAGGAACAGTTGGAGATGCTAAAGAAGCTCGGCTTTTCGAGCTACGATGATCTCTATGCCATGGTTCCTGAAGAGGCTAAACTGAAGGATCTGAAACTTCCGGAAGGCAAAAGTGAAATGGAAGTATCCCAGATCGTTTCGGATATAGCAGGAACCAATACGATCTACCGTGATATCTACCGCGGAGCCGGTGCCTATAAACACTACATTCCGGCTATCGTCAAGACCGTCACATCCAACGAGAAATTCCTGACTGCCTATACACCATATCAGGCCGAAATCTCTCAGGGTGTCTTGCAGTCGATCTTTGAATATCAGACGCAGATCTGCGAACTGACGGGTATGGAAGTATCCAATGCTTCGGTGTATGACGGAGCGGTTGCGGCTGCGGAAGCGATCTTTATGTGTCTGGAACGCAAGAGAAACGAAGTTCTCTTGTCAGCTGATATTCATCCTGATGTTCGTAAAGTTATCGAAACCTATTGCGAAAGCAGAAGTGTTACGGTCACGACTCTAAAGAGTAATGATTTCAGAGTCTGCGAAAATGATCTTAAAGAAAAACTGAACGAAGGCACAGCCTGTGTTCTGGTTCAGAGTCCTAACTATTACGGTGTCATCGAAGATGTGGAAGCCTTAACGGCTATCGTTCATGAAGCCGGTGCCAAGATGATCGAAAGTGTCAATCCTATTTCTTTAGGTTTATTGAAGACTCCTGGTGAAATGGGTGTCGACATCTGCGTCGGTGAAGGCCAGCCTTTAGGCTTGCCATTAAGCTTCGGCGGTCCGTATCTGGGCTTTATGAGCTGCCGCAAAGATATGATGCGTAAACTTCCTGGCAGAATCGTCGGTCAGACGACCGATCATGACGGCAGAAGATGTTTCGTTCTGACCTTACAGGCCCGTGAGCAGCATATCCGCAGAGAGAAGGCTTCTTCAAACATCTGTTCGAATGAAGCGCTTTGCGCAATGACGGCTTCCGTCTATCTGGCAGCGATGGGACCTGACGGTATCAGAAAGGCTGCTGTAGCTTCGGCTTCCCATGCGCATTATCTGAAAGAAAGACTTGCGGAACTTGGTTTCAAGGCCTGCACAGATCAGCCGTTCTTCAATGAGTTTTTAACTGAAAGCCCTGTTGATGTGAAGAAACTCGAAAAGGCTTTAGCTGATAAGGGTATTCTGATGGGACTGATCGAAGGCGACAGAATTCTCTGGTGCGCAACCGAATGTAACGGTAAGGATAAGATCGACAAACTTGTTGAAGCGATTAAGGAGGTGCTGTAATGAAACTGTTGTTTGAAATCAGCAAGACAGGCAGAAAACAGAGCCTGCTTCCTGAACTCGATGTCAAAGAGACCGTCTTTGATCAGAAATATCTGAGAGCCGCTGATCCTAAATTACCGGAAATCTCCGAAGTCGATCTGGACAGACACTATACCGAATTATCCAAGCAGACCCATGGTGTAAACGATGGTTTCTATCCTCTGGGTTCCTGCACGATGAAATACAATCCTAGGATCGATGAAGAGACTGGATCCAATGCGGGCTTCACGCAGATCCATCCATTACAGCCTGAAGAAAGTGTTCAGGGATGTCTGAAAGTTTTATATGATGCTGAGAAGTATCTGTGCGAAATCACAGGCATGGACGGCATGACCTTTGAACCGGCTGCCGGTGCTCACGGCGAGTATACCGGTCTTCTGCTGATCAGAAGATACCATCAGTCAAGAAACGATACGGAAAGAGTCAATATCATCGTTCCGGATTCCGCTCACGGTACCAATCCGGCCAGCGCAACGATGGCAGGTTTCAAAGTCATCAACGTTCCTTCAAATGACAAGGGCGGCGTTGATCTTGAAGAATTAAAGAAAGTCGTCGGCAAGGATACTGCCGGACTGATGCTGACAAATCCGAATACCTTAGGTCTGTTTGACCCGAACATTCTGGAGATCACCAGGATCATCCATGAAGCCGGTGGTTTATGTTACTACGACGGAGCCAACCTGAATGCGATCATGGGCCGTGTCAGACCTGGTGACATGGGCTTTGACTGTGTACACCTGAATCTGCACAAGACCTTCGCTACACCTCATGGCGGCGGCGGTCCGGGCAGCGGTCCGGTCGGCTGTAAGGATTTCCTCAAGCAGTTCCTGCCTGGTGATACCGTTAAGGAAGAAAATGGAGTTTACCGTTTCACTACTGCAGAAAATTCCATGGGTAAAGTCAGAAGCTTCCATGGCAACTTCTTAGTTGTTGTTAAAGCTCTGACCTATATCCTGACTTTAGGTAAGGAAGGCATTATCGAAGCCAGTGGCAAGGCCGTGCTGAACGCGAACTATCTGATGGAACAGCTTAAAGATCTTTATCAGGTAGCTTACGATCAGACCTGCATGCATGAATTCGTCCTCTGTCTTGATGAACTCAAAAAGGAAACGGGCGTATCGGCTATGGATATCGCCAAAGGTTCATTGGAATACGGTATCCATCCTCCTACGATGTATTTCCCTCTGATCGTTCATGAAGCTCTGATGCTGGAGCCTACGGAGACCGAGAGTAAGGAAACATTAGATGCGGCTGCAGCGATCTTCAGAGAGCTTTATCAGAAGGCTCATGATGATCCGGAGTATCTGCACAATGCACCGCATAAATGTCCGATCTCAAGGCCTAACGAGACCGAGGCAGCGCGTAATCCGATTCTGAAATATGAATCAGATTAGGCTTTATGTGATCATAACGCAAAATACAGATCCCTATCATAATCAGGCCCTGGAAGAGTATCTGCTAGAAACAGTAAAGGAAGATGAAATGATCCTTTATCTCTGGCAGAATCAGAAAACGGTCGTCATCGGCCGTAACCAGGATGCCTATTATGAATGTGACATCGCTAGATTGGAAAAAGACGGCGGCCATCTTGCCCGAAGAACTTCGGGTGGTGGCGCCGTCTATCACGATTTGGGCAATCTTAATTTCACTTTCCTCTGTCATAAGAAAAACTATGATAAGCAGAAACAGAATATTGTAATTCTGAATGCTTTAAAGAAATTAAATATCAATGCGGAAATAAACGGTAGAAATGATCTGACGATCAATGAGCGTAAGTTTTCCGGACATGCGTATCTTAAAAAGAAAGATGCGTGTTACCACCATGGCACACTGATGGTCGATGTGAATTCCGAAGATCTGTCTAGGTATCTGCATGTCTCCCTTCTGAAACTTCAGAACAAGATGGTTGATTCTGTAAGATCGAGGATCATCAATTTAAGAGAACTGAAAGATGATCTCAGTATCAAAGAATTATCCAAAGTTCTGATTGAAGCCTTTGGTGAAACATATGAGGGAGAGATCATTTATCTTAAGGAAGAAGATCTGGATAAGGAAAGGATTTCTGAGTTAAGAGAAAACTTTGCGGATCCGGATTGGCGCTATGGCAAAAGCAAGAATCTTCCATTACAGTGCGAAAAGAAGTTTGACTGGGGTCTAGTGCGTATCACTTATGAATTAAAAGAAGAAAAAATCAGCGATATCGAGATCTATACGGATTGCCTTGATGTCGACTGTTTTAAAGATCTGCCTTCAAAACTAAAAGGCAGGAAGATTAACGATACATTATACAGCGGTCTGAATGAAGAAGAAAAAGCGATCGCTGAAATGCTGGAGAAAGAAACATGAAATATGATGTAATGATCATCGGCGGCGGACCGGGAGGTTATACCGCTGCCAATCACGCAGCAGTTAACGGTTTAAAAACAGTTCTGTTTGAAAAGAATAAACTGGGCGGAACCTGCCTAAACCGCGGCTGTATTCCGATGAAGTCACTGATTCAGTCAGCCAAGATCTATGATCAGGCTTTAAACAGTGAACTCTACGGTGTAAAAGCCGAGAGTGTTACTTATGCTTCGGATAAGGTCAACGAAAGAAGAGACAATGTCGTAGAGAATTTGCGTAACGGTATTGAAAAAGGTTTACTGAAGAGTAAGGTCGAGATCGTCTATGGCGAAGCTGTTCTTAAGGACAGGAATACCATTCTATGTAACGGTGAGACTTATGAAGGTGACAATATCGTAATTGCGGCCGGATCGACCGTCTTTATTCCGCCGATCGAAGGCAAGGAATACGCGCTCAGTTCCGATGATATTCTGGAAACCGATCATACAGTACCGGAATCGATGATCATTATCGGCGGCGGTGTCATCGGTGTGGAACTTGCTGATGCGTATGCGACATTGGGTTCAAAGATAACGATCATCGAAATGGCTGATCACATCCTGCCGAATATGGATAAGGAGATCGCTCAGAGATTATCGATGTTCTTAAAGAAAAAGAATGTCGAAATCTATACGAGCGCAAAAGTCGAAAAGATCAATGAAGACCACAGTGTTGTCTTCACTGATAAGAAAGAAGAGAAGCAGACTATAAGCGCAAGCGAAGTATTAGTGGCAGCGGGCAGGAAAGCCGATGTTTCACAGTTCATGAATAACGATATCGGTCTTAATATCTCCAGAGGTATCGAAGGTGATGATTCAGGAAGGACTGCTGTTGATAATATCTATGTCATCGGTGATGCGAAAGCCGGCAATATCCAGCTGGCCCATGTGGCGGAAGCTCAGGGAGCGAACGTCATTGAAACGATTCTTGGCAAGAAAGAAGTCCATGACACAAAAGTCATTCCTAGTTGCATCTATACCGAACCGGAGATAGCCTGTGTCGGTATGGGAGAAGATGAACTGAAGAAACAGGGAATTGAGTATTCCGTTAAGAAAGTTCTTACCGGTGCCAATGGCAAATGCCTGATCGAAAACAGCGAGAGCGGTTTTGTGAAACTGATAACTGTGGATGACGTAATTGTCGGAGCACAGATCATTACGCCGCATGCGACGGAGATGATCGCCGAGCTGGCAGTAGCGGTTGAAAATAAGATGAAACTAAGCGATTTGCAAAGGACCGTTCATCCGCATCCGACAATTAGCGAAATGATCTGGGACGCCGCAAAATAGGGCGTCTGCAGGTTCACTTTATGTTATGATTTTAGTAGATAAAAAAGGAGTAAAACGATGAATATTTCACCACTTCAGAAAGAAAGATTAAAGTATAATCCAAAACTTCCGGGCATGCTCAGAAACGGTATTTCCGAGATTTGTGTCAAGGAAGGCGAAGAAACACAGAGTGTTGCAGACCAGGACAAGATCAAGGCCCTGTTCCCTAATACTTACGGCAAGAAAGAGATTACTTTCGCTAAGGGTCAGAATACATCCCCAGCCAAGAAACAGGTTGTCGGTGTTATCCTTTCCGGCGGACAGGCTCCGGGCGGACATAACGTCGTCTGCGGTCTCTATGATGCCTTAAAGGCTACCGATAAGGAAAATGTCCTTTACGGTTTCAAGGGCGGTCCTAGCGGCTTACTCGAAGATGATTACCTGATCTTTGATGATGAATATATCGATCAGTTCAGAAATACCGGCGGTTTCGATATAATCGGATCCGGCAGAACCAAACTGGAAACTGAAGAACAGTTTGCGGTTGCGGCTGAAGTATGCAAGAAACATGGCATTACAGCTATCGTCATCATCGGCGGTGATGATTCCAATACTAATGCGGGTGTTCTGGCTGAATACTTTGCAGCACATGAAACAGGTGTACAGGTTATCGGCTGTCCGAAGACCATCGACGGTGACCTGAAGAACGAAGATATCGAATGTTCATTCGGTTTCGATACAGCTACCAAGACTTACAGTGAGCTGATCGGCAATATCGAAAGAGATGCCAACTCAGCCAAGAAATACTGGCACTTCATCAAGGTCATGGGCCGTTCAGCTTCCCATGTTGCTCTGGAATGTGCATTAGAAACTCAGCCTAATATCTGTCTGGTTTCCGAAGAAGTTGCTGCCAAGAAGATGTCTCTGTCACAGATCGCCGACTACATTGCCGATTCTGTTGAAAAGAGAGCTGCCAACGGCATGAACTTCGGTGTTGCGATCATTCCGGAAGGCGTTGTAGAATTCGTTCCTGAATTCTCTGTTCTGATCAAGGAAATCAATGAACTCTTAGCCGGAAGCAAGGCTGAAGAATTCAATGCTCTGAATACCTGGAAAGAGAAATATGAATTCATCGAAAAAGGCTTAAGCAGCGAATCAATGGCTGTCTTTGCGATCTTACCGGAAACCATTCAGCAGCAGCTGTTCTTGGAAAGAGACCCTCATGGCAACGTTCAGGTTTCACTGATCGAATCCGAGAAACTCTTCTCTGCTTTAGTTAAAGCTAAGTTGGCTGAAAGAAGTTCATACAAAGGCAAGTTCAATGCGTTACATCACTTCTTCGGTTATGAAGGCAGATGTGCATTCCCTTCAAACTTCGATGCGGACTACTGCTACTCATTAGGTTACAATGCATTCATGCTGATCCAGTACGGATACAACGGATATCTCTCTAAGATCTCCAACCTGTCTAAACCGGCTGAAGAATGGGTTGCAGGCGGTATGCCTATCACCAAGATGATGAATATGGAAAGAAGACATGGTGAAGACAAACCGGTTATCAGAAAAGCTTTAGTTGAACTTGATGGTAAACCATTCAAGTACTTCGAAGCACACAGAGCTGAATGGGCAGAAAAGACTGCTTATACATATCCTGGCGCTATTCAGTACTACGGACCGGATGAGGTATGCAACCTCACAACCAGAACCTTAGCTCTGGAAAAAGAATAAAGACCAAGCCGGAAATCAATCCGGCTTTTCTTTTGGCTTAAGCTATAATTGATTTAAGATGCCTGTTCATAATATCGAACCTGTCTATGACAGGAATTCTAAGATTCTGATTCTAGGAAGTTTTCCATCTGTCAAATCCAGAGAGATGCGCTTTTTCTATGGCCATCCGCAGAACCGTTTCTGGAAGATCACTTCAGCGATCTTTAATGAAGAAACTCCTGAAACTATCAAAGATAAGAAAGCCTTTCTCTTAAGGAATAATATTGCGCTGTGGGATGTGATAGAATCCTGTGATATTACCGGTTCAGCTGATTCAAGTATCAGAAATATTAAAGTTAATGACATCAATAAAATCTTGAAAAAGAGTAAGATTGAAAAGATCTTTGTGAATGGTAAAACAGCAGAGAAACTGTATAAGAAATATCTGGAGGAAAAAACTGGAATTAAGGCTATCGTATTACCGTCAAGTTCACCGGCTAATGCAGCTTATTCTTTAGATAAATTAATCAAAGAATGGGCGATAATCAGAGAATGAATCTGTGTTAAACATTAGCGAAAATGTCACCACTGTCTTGTAGGCGGTGACATTTTTATTTCGCTAGTCTTTATTCCTTTCTTTTTCGTCAAAATATCTTTCAAAATCTTTTGAATTGTCCATAACGTTCTTGCGTCTTCCTTTCGTGTTTATGCCAAGATCTTTACATATGTATTTCTTTCCATATCTGATCAATACCAGCGAGTCGGTA
>JAFZQG010000020.1 GCA_017550145.1 Erysipelotrichaceae bacterium
ATATAGATATAAAAAAGGCAGAAGAAGTATGACAAATTGGTTAGAAATGAGATATGTCTTCTGCCTATATTAGTATATCATTCCTGAAACAGAGATCAGAATATGAAAGTATCATATCCTGGACTTTGTCAACAGGCTGAAACGAAGCCTAAGCTTCGTCTTCTTTGCTGTACATCTTCTCTTTGATCTTGGCCGTGATCTCTTCATCGATCTGCGGATTGGCACTCAGATAAGCTCTGACCGCATCTGTACCCTGACCGATCTTTTCACCGTTATAGGCATACCATGAACCGGATTTCTCGATTATGCCCATATCTACGCCCATATTGATGATTTCTGAGAGATGGGAGATACCTTCTCCATAATAGATCTCGACCTGGCATGTTCTGAACGGCGGAGCGACCTTATTTTTGGCAATTTTAACGTTAACTTTATTACCGATAACGTCCTGACCGCTCTTGATCGCTTCGGATTTTCTGACTTCCATACGTATCGTCGCATAGAACTTCAATGCACGGCCGCCGGTCGTTGTTTCAGGATTGCCGAACATAACGCCGACTTTTTCTCTTAACTGGTTGATGAAAATCGTCGTACAGCCGTTGGCATTCATGGCTCCGGCCAGTTTACGCATTGCCTTAGACATCAGACGGGCGTGCAAACCGATATTAGAATCGCCCATTTCACCATCTAATTCAGCCTGCGGTACCAGAGCTGCAACCGAGTCGATAACGATCAGATCGATCGCACCGGAACGGATCAGCACTTCAGCTATTTCCAGAGCCTGCTCACCAGAATCAGGCTGCGAAAGGATCAGTTCATCAACATCGACGCCCAAAGCCTTGGCATATCTAGGATCAATTGCATGTTCTGCATCGATAAATGCAGCTTTTCCGTGGTTTTTCTGGCATTCTGCAATACATTGCAAAGCAAGAGTAGTCTTACCTGAAGATTCCGGACCGTATATCTCAATGATCCTTCCTCTTGGTAAACCGCCTACACCTAATGCATAGTCGATAGCTAATGAGCCCGTAGAGATGGTATCAACATCGACAAAGGCATGTTCGCCCAGTTTCATGATGGAACCTTTGCCGTACTGTTTCTCTATCGCTTTAAGAGCTTCATTAAGCAATTGTTCTTTCTTCTCATCATTTATTTCGTTTACTTCTTCTTTTTTAGCCACTTTTTATTCCTCCTACTACATTATTTGCAAAAAAACGCAAAATACCTACATGGATTCGAAAATAAATTCTTTTACCTGCATAAAATACGAATATCCGCCGGCTACCGAAACAAATGAAGTAAACCAGATAAGTATCTCATCAAGCGGAATATACCATAATTCAAATGGCAGATTATTTACCAGAATCAGTATTATCGTCAGCATCTGTAATACTGTTTTAAGCTTTCCTAATATGCCAGCCGATACGACGATGCCCTTCTGGGCTGCAATCATACGGCAGCCATCGACGACAATATCCCTTAAAATCATCAGAATACAGCACACTAAAGGGATCATATGCTTATAGCTGAGTATCAGAAGCATCATGTTTACCAGCAGTTTATCAGCAATCGGATCCGCAAACTTGCCGAAAGTAGTAACTAAATTGCGGCTTCTGGCAATCTTTCCGTCCAGATAATCAGTAATGGAAGCAATCGCAAAGATAGCCAGTACGATCAGATTAAGATAAGGAAGATTGACGTTTCCGACCGTCAGAGAGCCGATACTTATTTCGGCCTGATTATAAGGAAACAGCCAGACAAGGCATAAAACAGGGACTAATAAGATTCTGAAAAGTGTTAATTTGTTAGGTAAATTCATAAAGTTATTTTATCACTAATCACTATTATACAACAGCTGGAATTATATTCAAGTATAATCTGAATAATTTAAAAAAGACCCTCAGGTCTTCTTATTACAGAAATAACATCTAATAAGCCATGTTCTGTATCGGACAATCATTTATCTGCAGTAACTGCCCCATGCATCGTTTCATTTCACTAGCACAGGTTCCCCTACCAAATTTGGGTTTCTCGCTTATGGGGTTTATCACGTTCCACTTTTATCTTTCGATAAAACTCGTCTCTTTGACACTTTTACAGGCTCTTTCCATGGATTTCTCTTTAGGAATTTGCCAGCCGTCAGCTTACGCTGCCCAAGCTTATCGTTTCACTTGGCATAATCACTACATCCGTCGCAGGATGTGCGAGCATGGACTTTCCTCTGATTTCTCAGCGATTGTCTTGATGTTACTTCTTGTTAACCAGTTCTTCCAGACGGGAAATTCTCTTTAAGATATCGACTGAACTGTAGGAAGTTGTATTTGACAGATCAAACGCCATCTTTCTGCCTTCCAGTTCAATATTCTTAGCCGTCAGATCCTTGACCTGATCCTGGAGAGTTTGTATAGCATCCAGTAACTGCTGGATATTCTCTTCCATGATCTGGTAATCTTCAAGTACGTTATCTAAAAAATTGTCAACTTCAGCCGGTGAGTACCCTTTAAAATCAACATTAAACTCTTTGTTTAAAATATCTTCAGGTGTGAGGTTTAGCTTATCCATACTTATCTCCTCTATAAATAATAACTTAAAAAATATTCACAATCAAGCGAACTAGCAATTTAATACATCTATATTATATAATAATTTTTAGGTGAAACGATGAAGTATCCCAACAGCAACAAAGTTTATGTTCAACCAAAAACCTCGACAGCCAATCGCGGTATGTCACTGGAGGAAGACATAAACAAGTCTAACCGGTATTACCTCACTAACGATATCGCCGTTATACACAAGAAACCGACACCGATAACGATCGTCACGGTCGATTATCCTCGCCGGAGTGCTGCCAAGATCACCGAAGCGTATTTCAAACTTCCTTCAACCACCGACTACAACGGTATATATTTGGGGAAATATATTGACTTTGAAGCGAAGGAATGCGACTCAAAAATTTCATTTCCGTTTTCATCGATTCATGCACATCAGATCAAACATTTATCTGATGTGATCAGACACGGGGCAATAGCTTTTATCATACTGAGAATGACCTCATATGATAAAGACTTTCTAATTAAAGCTGATCAATTCATCGACTTCTTCAATTCGACAGACAGGAAGTCTCTTCCTTATGCCTGGATTGAAAAGAACGGTTTTTTGATCCCTTACGGATACGGAAAACCGTGTGATTATCTTTCAGTAGTAGAAAAGGTCTATAACCTGCAGGGAGAACTATGACAAACAAAATCAAAAAGAAAAGAAAAATAAATGCCGTTAATCTATGGGCAATTATTATTTCCATGATCACCATTGTGGGACTGGTCGGTCTGGTCGGCGGTATTGCGCTGATCATTTCCATGTTGAGCAACAAGCCGACCTTAAACCCTTCCGATTTCGATCAGTCGGAATCTTCGATCGTCTATGACAGTAAAGGTGAAGAAATCGCCAACCTCGGTACCGTCATCAGACAGAATATCGATTATGAAGAGATCCCTAACTGTGTAGTTGATGCATTTGTCGCTATTGAAGACTCCCGTTATTTCGAACATAACGGTTTTGATATCCCTCGTTTTACCAAGGCCTTTATTGAAAACATACTCTCCCGTTCATTTGGCCAGGGTGGTTCGACCTTTACCATGCAGCTAGTCAAAAATACCTATTTCGTCAACGATGAAACCGGTGAAGAAGCAGCCCGTAGCGGTGCCCGCGGTATCCGCAGAAAAGTCCAGGAAATTGCTTTGGCAATGGAATTAGAAAAAGCCAAATCAAAACAGGATATTTTTGAATCCTATCTGAATAAACTGAACTTCGGCGGATCCAACAATATCAGAGGTATCCAGAAAGCCGCTCAGTACTACTTCAGTAAAGATCTGCAGGAATGCAATCTCGTTGAAGGTGCCCTTTTAGCCGGTGTCATCAACGCTCCTAACTATTACAATCCTTTCTATAATCTCGAAGCCGCTCAGGAAAGAGTTAAAGAAGTTTTATATCAGATGTACCATCACGGTTACATCTCCAAGAACGAATATGAACTGGCCAAGAGCGTCAGAATCGAAGACCTGCTTAAAGATCCGTATTCAGCCAATACCGAAGGCGACGGAATCAATTATCAGGCATATATCGATACAGTAGTTTCCGAAGTTATGTCCTTGACAAACCTCGACCCATATACGACAACCATGCATATCTATACGTATATGAACAAAGACATCCAGGCTCAGATGGACAGAATCCAGGCCGGTGATATGGATGACTATCTCACCTATCCTGATGATTACTTTGAAGTAGCATCCGTCTGTATCAAGAACTCGACCGGTGAAGTTGTCGGTGTCTTAGGCGGAAGAAACTACGCCAATGGCGGTCAGTTACTGCTCAACCACGCAACCGAACAGTACAAGCAGCCTGGTTCTTCGATCAAACCGATCTTAGACTATGCCTTAGCCTTTGAAAACTTAGGCTGGGCAACCGACCATGTCTTATGCGACAGACCGATGTGGCTGGATTCGACCAACCAGATCATGGTCATTAACGACTCAGGCAAATACGTCGGTGATGTTACTTTGAAACAGGCTTTAGGTCAGTCAATCAATACCTGTGCAATTCAGACTTTACAGCAGGTTCTTGATCTGAAGAAATATGAATATGTAGTAAATTATGCACAGTCATTAGGCTATGATTTTGCTTTAGATGATTTCAATGTTCAATACGGTGTCGGCGGATCAACCTGTGAAGTTACCCCGATGATGCATGCTGGAGCCTATACGGCAATCATGAACTATGGTGTCTACACCAAGCCTCATACCATTGCCCGTATCGAATTTACCAATGGTAAATCCCCTATTACTCCGGTATACGAATCAGTACAGGTTATCTCTGATGCAGCTGCTTATCTGACAACCGAATTAATGTACTCCAATGTCAGAGACTATGGCGGTACTTATTCATACGTCAAGAACGATACATATGATGTCTATGGCAAGACCGGAACAACCGACTATGGGACATCCGGAACTGAATACGGCATCCCTTCCGGTGCTATCAAAGATGGCTGGCTGGTTGCCGCAACAAGCGAATACACAACTGCTACCTGGGTCGGTTATGAAAAAGCCGCTGTCGGTCAGCAGTCATATATAACCAAAGACTATTACTACAATGACCGTCCGCAAGGTAAGATCGCTCATCTTATTCTGGAAGCAGCTTATGAATACGGTGATCAGAAACCTACGAAGTTGACCAAACCTTCAGGAGTAACTTCAATTACTCACGTTATCGGTACATGGCCATATGCGGCATTTACTGAAGGTATGGATGAGTCTTTAAGAACAACAGGAATGATCAAATCTGATTCTGTTAAACTTGTTTCATTGGCTAACCCATCAGTAAGCGATCTCTCTGATTTCAATATCGGTCTTGACGGTTATGTATTGAACATTAAATGGTCTAAATATCCTGATGAAAGCAAGTTGAGTGAATCATCTGGAGTTAAAGATATTTCATTGAAGAGCTCTTCTGGAGAAGTTATTGTCGCAGCTACAGGTACTAACTTATTTGATTACACCAAACTATATGGGCCAATCAAATACAATGCGGATATTACCGTTTCCGGTAGAAACAGCTATACTAAGCACGTTTCTACAGGAGATAACTCTTACAGCGAAAGATTAGACCTTAGTCCTGGTGACAAAGTTACAGTTGAAGGTTACTATGCGTTTGAAA
>JAFZQG010000021.1 GCA_017550145.1 Erysipelotrichaceae bacterium
GGCGGAGGAGGCGGCTCTTCCGGCGGCGGTGGCGGTCACAGTTTCTAAACTGTTAATCGTATAATAAAGAAAAAGGAGTACTTTGTATGGAAATGAAATTCTATCGTTGCAAGCGCTGCGGTCAGATGATCGCAATCGTCAAGAAAACCGGTGTTCCGGTAATCTGCTGTGGTGAGCCTATGGAAGAGATCGTAGCAGGAACTTCCGATGGTTCTGTGGAAAAACATGTTCCGGTATATGAAGTAAAAGATAATAAGGTTTTTGTTACGGTCGGAGCAGTCGAACATCCGATGAGTGAGGAACACTATATCGAGTGGGTAGCCATTCAGACCAAATTCGGTAATCAGCGTAAATCACTTAAACCGGGGGATGCACCGAAAACGTGTTTCTCAATCTGCGAAGGAGATGAAGTGGAAGCAGTATACGCATACTGCAACCTGCATTCATTATTCAAAGCTTAAGAAAATGCCCTGCTGATAAAGCGGGGCATTAAATAGTATTCAGGGGGTAAAGCATATGATCAAGATCTATCTTACGAGCAAAGGGGTCATGGAAAATATCGAAGATTTTCAGAAGGGCTGCTGGGTCAACCTTGTTCATCCGACGGAGAAGGAACTACAGGAAGTTGAAGACCGTTACGGTATCGAACCCGATGATATGAGAGCGGCACTGGATGAAGAAGAAACTTCACGTATTACCAGAGAAGATAACTATACGCTTATTCTCGTGGATATTCCGGCTATTGAAGAGAAAAACGGCAAGGACCGTTTCATAACCCTGCCTTTAGGTATCATTATGGCCAAGGATGCGATTATAACGGTCTGTCTGGAATCAACACCGATCTTAAATTTCAACAGCCGGGCCAAGAAGACTCTTGATACAAAACAGAAGAACCGTTTCCTCTTACAGATCCTGTTAGAAAATGCGAAGATGTATCTGAAGAATCTGCGTCAGATCAATAAACAGTCCGAACAGTTGGAGATCGTCTTGCACCATTCGATTGAAAATCCGGCTTTACTGGAAATGATGGAACTCGGTCGAAGCCTTCTGTACTTTACGACTTCACTAAAGGGAAATAATGCGGTCTTAGAGAAACTGACCAAGTCATCGTCGATCACAAGACTTGAAGAAGATGAGGATCTTCTGGAAGATGTCATCATCGAATCAAAGCAGGCTTCGGAAATGGCGGACACCTATTCCGGAGTCATCAATGGTATGATGGATGCGTATTCTTCAGTCATTTCAAACAATATGAACGTCGTCCAGAAGTTCATTGCGATTGCGGCCATCATTATTACGATTCCGAGTTTGATATTTGATGCCTACGGCATGAATATCGACGGTGTCCCGTTTGAGAATTCGCCTCTGGCTTTCCCGTTTGTCATAGTGTTTGCGTTTGTGGCTTCACTATGTGTCTATCAGTATTTCAAACATAAGAAAATGTTCTGAAAATCAGACTTTCACAGCTCCGAAAGGAGCTTTTTATTTTCATAATTTTTTCATATTCAGTTCAGATTAAATTCACATTGTTCAAATATCATTAGAGTCAGAAAGGGAGGTAGAACCTATGCAGACGTTCAGAAGATTTGAGAAGAAATATCTGCTTGATGATGATCAGTACCGCCAGCTGATGGTGAAACTGAAGGATCATGTGAAGCCCGACAAGTTCTTTGAAACACAGATCCGTTCGATCTACTATGATACGAACAACCTGCAGCTGATCAGACGTTCGATCGAAAAGCCTGAATATAAGGAAAAGCTGAGGATCAGGTCCTATGGTGAGGCCAATGATGATGACAAGATCTATGTGGAATTCAAGAAGAAGCTTGACGGTATTGTCTATAAGAGAAGGACCAAGGCAATCTGCAAGGATGTCATCGAAGATATCGATCACTGTGCCTTCCAGGATGAACAGGTCGGAAAGGAAATCAGATATGCCCTGGCATACTATGAAAAACTAAGACCGGCCTTCTATATCGGCTGCACAAGAAATTCTTATGTAGCCAATGATGATGACGAATTGAGAATAACGTTCGATAGAGATATCCGATATCGTACAAGGAATCTTAATTTAAGAAAATCAGCTGAAGATAAAAGCGTTACCGATAAGACGGTAATGGAACTGAAAGTTAGAGATGCGATGCCGTTATGGCTCACTGAAATACTGGATGATGTCAAAGCCTATCCGAGAGGATTCTCGAAAGTAGGTACGGCATTCACAAAAGAAATCAAAGGAGAATAAAAACTATGACAAACATTTTCGGAAGCATATTCACAGGATCACTTACACTCGGACAGTTTATGCTGGCAATCGTCGCAAGCATGTTCCTGGGCCTGATATTATCCCTGGTCTTCATGTTCAGAAATACTTATACAAAATCATTTATTACGGCTCTGGTTCTGATTCCGGCTGTTGAGACAGTGGTAATCATGCTGGTAAATGATAACCTCGGTGTAGGCTTATCGGTTGCCGGATCATTTGCCTTGATCAGATTCCGTTCCGTTAAAGGTACAGCTAAAGAACTGGTTGCCGTATTCATTGCCATGACGATCGGTATCATCTGCGGTACGGGTTATGTTGCCTTGGCGGCAGTCTTCACTGTTTTATTAAGTCTGGTGATGTTCGTGTTAACACTCAGCGGATTCGGCAAGGTATCGGAAAATGAAAGATATCTGAAGATCACGATCCCTGAATCTCTGAATTACGATGAAGTATTCGATGGAGTATTAGCTAAATATACAAGCTCTTATGAGCTTGAATCGATCAAGACTCTGACTTTAGGTTCATTATTCAGAGTCGAATACAAGATTACGATGAAAAATGTTGATGATCTCAAGAAGATGATCGATGAACTGCGTTTAAGAAACGGTAATCTTGAGATCATGTGCAGCAAGCCTGCAACAAATAGAGAGGAACTCTAATGAAGAAAATTGTATTAATGTTCACATGTCTGCTGTTGCTGTGCGGATGCAACACAGTCATATCGGAAAATATAACGGATGATAAGGAAAACCTTACAGCCTACAACTTAAGTTTCAATGAATCAGATTCTGATCCTTCATATCAGATCAACGGTTCGACCCTTATTACCCTTGGCAATGAAGATATCAAGATCACCAAGGGTGGTACATATATCCTTGAAGGTACTCTTGAAGGCGCCAGCATCATCGTCGATGTCGACAAGAGCGAAGATGTTCAGCTGGTTCTGAATAATGTAACGATCAATGCGGATGATTTTGCGGGTATCTATATCGTCGAAGGTGATGAAATAACGATCACTTTAGCTGAAAACAGTGTCAATACGATTTCCGATACCGGTTCTTATGTCAAGATCGACAGCAATTCCGTGGATGCGCTGATCTACTCCAAAGCTGATCTGATCATCAACGGTTCCGGCACACTCAATCTGAAATCGGAATACAACCACGGTATCGTATCCAAGGATGATCTGATCATTACCGGCGGTACATTCAATATCGATGTTGCCGGTCAGGGTTTAAGCGGCAAAGACTGTCTGATGATCTCTAATGGTACGTTCAATCTGACGACCGGTAAGGATGCCTTAAAGTCAGACAACAGCGAAGATGAATACAGAGGTTATGTCAATATTACCGGCGGTACATTTACGATTAATACCGGTGCTGATGCGATCTATGGCTATAATCTCGTGAATATCAAAGGCGGAAGTTTTGATATCACAACAGCTAAATCAAGCAATGCCGATTCATATAAGGGTATCAAGTCAGAATATTCAATTACGATCAGCGGTGGTGAATTCAAGATCGATTCCTCCGATGATGCGATCCATTGTGATACGGATATCGTCATTACCGGTGGAACATTTGAGATCGAATCCGATGATGATGCGATCCATGCGGATGGTCTGGTGCAGATCGATTCCGGTGATTTCACGATTGATGCGCATGAAGGCATTGAAGGCACATATATCCTTATAAACGGCGGAAACATCACGATCAACGCTTCGGATGACGGTATCAATGCCGCTCAGAAGGTCAGCACATATACGGCGACAGTCGAGATCAACGGCGGTTATCTGACGATCGTTATGGGTCAGGGTGATACGGATGGTATCGATTCCAACGGTTACATCTATATCAACGGCGGTACGGTTGATGTTACAGGCCAATTCCCGTTTGACTATGATAAGGGTGCCGAACATAACGGCGGTACGATCATCGTCAACGGCAGCGAGACCGATGAGATCTCCAACCAGTTCGGTAATATGGACGGTTTCGGCGGCATGGGCCAGAAACCGGGTAACTTTAATAATCAGACTCCAGGCAGCGATAACCAGCTGCCTGAAGGTCAGTTTGATCCATCAGAGATGCCTTCCGGTGAATTTCCATCCGGTGAATTCCCTTCAGGTGAATTTCCTTCCGGAGATTTCCCATCGGGACAGTTACCTGGTGGCGGAAATGATGGTGAACATCATCACAGAAACTAAAGCTCGCAAGAGCTTTTTTATTTGTAGAAATATACATTACAACAGATAAAACTTGGTCTATAATAAATTTAGTGATATACAGCACCGGTCACTGGTGTTGTATAATTAAATGTAAAGAAAATGAGCGAACTTAAAGATTTTAAATGTCCAAACTGCGGAGGCCGTTTAGAGTTTGACGCCCAGTCACAGAAATTAAAATGTCCATACTGTGAAGGAACTTTTGATCCCGAAGTTTTTGATGAGGGCAACAGTTTTACGGTAGCAGGTGAAAAATGGGAAGACGAGAATGTGCTCGTCTATACCTGCAGGTCCTGTGGCGGAACGATAATGGCTGACAAAGAAACAGCTGCAAGCAGTTGTCCATACTGCGGCAATCCGGTCGTTATGACCAGCAATGTCAGCGGTATCTATAAACCTAAGAAGGTTATTCCTTTCCTGCTGGATAAGAAGCAGGCTAAAGCGAGATATAAAGAATATCTCAAAGGCAAGGTATTGCTTCCGGATGCTTTTACGAATGAAGCGACAATTGATGAGATGAAGGGTGTTTATGTGCCTTACTGGCTTTTTGACGGCAAGGCCAGCGCCAAGATGTGGTTTGATGCGACCAGAAACAGAAGCTGGAGTGAAGGTGATACGATCTGTACCGAAACCAGCTACTATAAGGTCTTCAGATCCGGCAGTGTCAGATTCGAGGATATTCCGGTTGATGCTTCCAGCAAGGTCGATGATGCCTTGACCCAGTCACTTGAACCATTCGATATCTCTCAGAGTAAAGAGTTTACCGATAACTACCTGGCCGGCTATCTGGCTGACCGTTATGATGTCGGAGTCGAGGAATCAAGAGATAAGGCCAACAGCCGTATCGCCAATTCCACAGCAGCTCTGTTTTCATCAACGACCGGTGGATATGATACCTGTGTTCCTTCTTCCAGCAGTATGAATATTGCTTCGGGAAAGCAGGAATATGTCCTGTATCCGATCTGGTTACTGAATGTTAAGTATCTGGGTAAGTTATATACATTTGCGATGAACGGACAGACCGGCAAGTTTGTCGGAGATCTGCCATATGATAAAGGTAAGCTGACGAGAATCCTGATTACGGTATTTGCAGGTGTAACGGCAGCGGCAACAGCAGTACAGTATCTGCTGTACTTGGCGAGGTAGTGTTATGAAAAAGATCTTGAAAACATTACTTATTGCCTTAATGATGATGCTGTGTGTCAATGCGCTTAATGCGGATATCGGACATGTTGTGATCGATAATTACTCAGATTACATGAGTGCACAGCAATATAATCAGCTTGAAGAAGATCTTGAACAGATCGAAAGTAACTACAATATCGCTATCTATTTCGTTTTCGATTCAAGTATCGAGAATACGGAAGCCGGTATCAGAGAATATGCCCAGGCATTTATCGACAGCCATTCCGCTTCCAGAAATAATGTCGCTTTGATAGTCAATTCCAATTACTATCAGCTGGTTGCTTCCGGATCGGAATATCAGACGGTTCTGAGTGATTCGGATGCGATCTGGAACTGTTTCTATGCCAAAGCTTCCAAAGTTTCTGCCGGCAATCCTGATGCCTTCTATGAGGGAATCGTGGATTACTATCAGTATGTCGTTAAGCTGATCAATGAAAAAGCTTATTCCAGCAATGCTCCGACCGTTAAGGGAAGACCTCTGGTCAATGACTTTGCGAATCTGATGAGCGATAAGGAAGAGGCCAATCTGACAGCTAAGCTGCAGAAGATCAAGGAAAAATACGGTTTTGATGCCGTCGTTGTCACTACCGATTCATACAACGGTATGTCGGCCCGTGATTATTGCGATGATTTCTATGATTATAACGGTTATGCCAAGGACGGAATTCTGTTCTTATTGGGAATGGATGATCGTACCTGGTATGTTTCAACCAAAGGCAAGGCTTCTGAATACTTTACCGATTACGGTATTGATGAGATCTTCGAAGAAATGGAGAGCGATCTCAATCATGAACGTTACTATGATGCCTTTGTCGTTTATGCCGATAATGTCGATAAGTATATTGCCAATGGCATGAAAGGCAATATCATCGATACCAACAACAACAATAAGAAAAAATCTTTCGGCGGTATAAATGTGATGATCTCCGCAATCATCGGTGCTATTTCTTCTCTGTTTACCTCATTAGGCCTGAAAGGTCAGATGAAGAACGTCAGAAAAGAACAGTTTGCCCGCAACTATATTGTCGGCAACAGCTTCTATCTGACCGGTGCTTCGGATATGCTGGTAAACAGACATGTCAGCAGAACCCGTCGTCCGCGTCGTGAGGACAGTGGCCCTTCAGGCCGTATTCCATCAGGCGGAGGCGGAGGCGGTTCGCATATTCACACTTCTTCAAGTGGTTCTTCCCATGGCGGACATGGCGGACACTTTTAGAATAAACAATTAAATCAAAGGAGGAATAAATATGGGTTTAATTAAGGCTTTAACTGGTTCCGTAATTGGTACCGCACTGGACACCTGGAAGGATTATTTTGTCTGTGATTCCCTGGATAATGATACGCTCATGGTTAAGGGAACCAAAAGAGGCTCCGGTGGTTCAAGTGAAGTAATCACAAACGGTTCCGGAATCGTTGTCAACGAAGGACAGTGTGCTCTGGTTGTTGAAGAGGGTAATATTCTTGAAGTGGCTGCAGAACCAGGCAACTACACATTTGATTCATCACTCTCTCCAAGTATCTTCGATGGCGGTCTTGAAGGATTAAAGAATTCTTTCAAAGATGCTCTGGCCAGATTTACTTTCGGCGGTGAAGTCAACAAGTCTCAGCGCGTTTACTATGTAAACACCAAAGAGATCATGGACAACCGTTATGGTACTTCTACACCTATTCCTTTCAAAGTAGTCTTTGACAGAGCAACAGGTTCAGAAGTTGAAATCGCTGTCAGACTCAATGGCGAATATACTTTTAGAATCGTTGATCCGGTTATCTTCTATCAGAAAGTTGCCGGCAACAAGGCTGACAGATTCGAAAAAGAAGATCTCGCTTCCATCATGAAGTCAGAAATGCTGGATGCTCTTAACCCTGCATTCGGCCAGCTTTCAACTCAGGGTATCAGCTATTCTGAATTGCCTTCACACACAGCTGAACTCAAGGAAGCTCTCACAGCTGCTTTAAAGACCAGATGGGGAGAGAACAGAGGTATAGCTTTCGACAGCATTACCATCAACTCCGTAACCATTCCTGAAGAAGACGCAGAAAAGATCAAGAACATTCAGTTCGCTGCTGTCAACAAGAATCCTGAAATGGCAAATGCAACAATCGTTACAGCTACTGCTGATGCGATCAGAGATGCTGCAAACAACCCTAATGGCGCTGGTGTCGGCTTCATGAATGTCAACATGGCTCAGAATACAGCTGCCGGTGTTATGCAGAATACTCAGCAGGCTGCAGGCGGCTATTGCCCATTCTGCGGTGCTGCTTTACCTGCCGGCGCAAAATTCTGCCCTGCCTGCGGTAAGCAGTTACAGTAATTCTTTACTGAAAACAAGTCTTAACAGTCCGTCTTATGACGGACTTTTATTTTATTAATCATGAATATTTGATATGATTAAGATACAGATGAAATTTACCGATGTTTTATCAGTTCTCAGCGGTTTGGCGATTTTCCTCTATGGCATGGAAGTCATGGGAAACGGCTTTAAGCATATGGCCGGCGGAAAACTGCAGGATTTTCTGGAGAAACTGACTAAGAAGCCTATTGTAGCCTTACTGGCAGGTATGCTGGTAACGGCTCTGGTACAATCATCCGGCGCTACCACAAGCATGCTTGTAAGTTTTGTTAATGCCGGAATCATGAAAGTATCACAGACTGTCTATGTAATTCTGGGCAGCAATATCGGTACGACCATTACCGGCCATTTGATGGCTTTAGATGTCGGACTGGTTTCACCATTCCTGGCTTTTGTCGGTGTATGTCTGATCATGTTCGTCAAGAACGATAAACTCAATGCCATCGGCGAAATCATGATGGGCCTGGGTTTTGTCTTTATCGGTATGGATACGATGTCTTCCGGTCTTGCGCCATTAGGCCAGTCGCCATTCTTCCTGAAGCTTTTGGCAAGCATGCAGAATCCGATCTTAGGTATCCTGGTAGGTTTCGTTCTGACGACGATCGTTCAGTCATCATCCGCATCTTTGGGTATCATACAGTCATTAGCTAAAAGCGGACTGGTCATGATCAAGGATGTCATGTTCTTTAACTTAGGTCAGAATATCGGTTCATGTACGACAGCCATGCTGGCATCATTAAGTTTCAACCGTGATGCCAAGCGTGTTTCGATAATCAATTTCACTTTCAATATCATAAACGCGGTCCTGTTTACGGTCCTTTATTCGTTATTCCCGTTTGACCGTCTTTATGAAGCTCTGGCTCCAGGAAACGTTGTGAAACAGATAGCTTTCATGCATACGATCACGAATGTCATAACTTCTACGGTCTGCTTCCCGATTGCCGGTACGCTTGCAAAGGTTGCCTATCTGATTATTCCTGATCAGGGTTCCGATAAGAAACTTGCTCCGGAAGTTGAACCGACACTCAAGACCGAAAACAATACACCTTTCAATATCTTCAGTATCAATATTGAAATGAGTAATATGTTTGATCTGGTACAGAAGAGTATCAGACAGGGCCTGAATGCTTTACTAGAACACTATTCAGACCTCGAGAACATCAGAAAGAATGAGGATGAGGTCAATCTGATCAATAAGGGTATTTCCCGTAATCTGATGTTATTGATGGCCAGCAATATCAACATGCAGGAATCAAGACAGGCTGCTTCACTATTCTCAATGAATGTCGATATCGAGAGAATGAGCGATCATGCGATCAATATTGCAGAAGCCGGAGAAGATCTGATCAAGAACGATCTGTCTTTCTCTGTTGATGCCTATGATGAACTGCATGAACTGGCGGACATTGTGTTCAATTCACTTGATCTGATCAATAAGATAATTGATACCGGAAACAGTGATCTGTTTATCCTGATCAAGCGGAATGAAGATAAGATCGATGATCTGTGTTACAGATATCGTGATATTGAAATTGAGCGTATGCGTAACAATAAAGACGAGGCCGAATCGGGCATTATCTATTCGGAACTGCTGATCGATATTGAGAGGATCGGCGATCATATTATGAATGTCGCTGAAAATCTTTGTCTTGATTACGGAGGCCATTAAGGCCTTTTAATTTATAGGAGTTATATCATTTCAGGAAGACCTGAAAAACGGAGGGTTGAAAATGTATAACGGTGGATATCTGATTGCCCAGATAGGCAAGATGACAGACAGAAGAATCAATGAGATTCTAAAAAAAGAAAATATCAAAGGTTTCAATCCGGCTCAGGCAAGAATCATGATGGCGTTCTATTATGAGGAAGAACTCAGTATCAAAGATGTCTGCGAACTGACCGGTCTGGCTAAAACGACCCTGACTTCAATGCTGAATAGAATGGAAAAACAGGGTCTGGTTAAAAAGTATCCGAGCAAGGAAGACCGCAGAGTAACAAAAGTAAAACTGACTCCGAAAGCCAGGGATCTGGAAAAGTATTATGCGGTCATTTCCCGCAATATGAAGAAACAGTACTATAAAGGCTTTACGAAGCAAGAGATTAAAGATTTTGAAGATACCTTAAGAAAGATCTTAAAGAATCTGACAGAGACCGACTGATAATGGAAATCAAGAAACCTTACGATCTTCTGACAGACGGTATTCTGGCGCATGGTGTCCGGATAGGAAGATTCATATTCGAAGAAGAAAAGCGGATCGTTTATGTTTTGAGTGATATGCCGCACATCGGTCCATCCGATGCGATGATGGTCTATCAGATATCAAAAGACGATTATAATTATCTGCTGTCGCTGTCTCTTCCCGACAGGATACCGGATAAGCCGGTATCAGCCGATATAATCGATTCATATCATGAGCTATTCCTGTGTGGTGAATCGGCGTACTGTAAAAGAAACAGATGCAGCATCGAAGATATCGATATGACACTGACAGATGAATTAGCATAATAATAGGAAGTGCATCATTTGATGCACTTTTAATAGTATGACGGGCATGTCATACATCTGGGGTGAAAGTCCCAAGGAGCACCTGTTACCGGTGAATCCGATAGCGACTTCCAAGCCTGACTTCCGTGAGGAAGCGGGGAGAAGAAGGGATAGCGAAACTGTGGCTCTACGTA
>JAFZQG010000022.1 GCA_017550145.1 Erysipelotrichaceae bacterium
CATACTCGCTGACAAAGCATGTTGATTTGTTGGTTGAGGATATCACGAAGTCGATTTCTAATACCATAAAAGAACAGGTTGTTCTTCCTGCTTTTAATGAATATGATCCAAAGAAGAGTGTAAAAAATAGAATCGAAAAAGAAGTTGAAACGGAAGTAAACAACAAAATGAGCAAGATCGGCGAGGATTATAAACAGACAGTCAATATTGCTCAAGTCGAACATGATAGAAAGATCAACGAAGCAGAAACGCAAGCAGAGATAAAAATAGCAGATGAAGAGTTATCAAAGAAAATGAATGAAGCCATATCTGCTTTCCAATCCGGAATACAGGATATAACAAAAGAGATTATTCAGAATAAACCGGAGGAGATTGTTTTAAAGCTGGAAAAGAGCAAGAAAGAAGAAGAAAAGAAATCGGTTGAAGATTCAATTCGTGATCACTTAAGAGGTTTCTCAAGAACAATTCCTAGCTTTGTCATGGCTTATGGCGATGATAATCTAACACTGGCTAATTTTGATGAGTATACAGAGGATGATGTGTTCCACGAAGTTACCAGCATTACTGAAGATGAGTTCAGGTTCTTAAGGGACGGTGGAGATATTGTCAATCCAAAGACCGGCGAGAAAGAGCATTTCGATGGCCATTTATTTGATGAGACAGTATTCAATGATTCGATCAAAGAATTCTTGCGTATCAAGAATAAACTTGCAAATTATTTTGATGAATCTCAGGAAGAAGATATCTTTGATTACATTCCGCCTCAGAAAACCAATCAGATCTATACTCCAAGATGGGTTGTAAAGATGATGGTAGATAAGCTTGAAGACGAAAACCCAGGGTGTTTTGATGATCCGGATAAAACATTTGCGGATCTATATATGAAATCAGGACTGTATATTACGGAGATTGTAAAGAAATTGTATAACAGCGAAACTATAAAAGCTGCATATCCTGATGATAAAGAAAGATTAAGGCATATCTTTACAAAGCAAGTATATGGAATGGCTCCTACAAGGATCATCTATCTGATTGCAACAAACTATATACTTGGATTTGATGAAAGTCTTAAGCTTGAAACCAGCAACTTTGTCGAAGCAGATGCTGCAGAAGCATCGAAAAAAGGCAATCTTGATAAACTGGTCAACAAGTATTTCAAGTCATAAACTCATAAATAGTGGTAAATAGTGAAAAATATTACGCAAATATTATTGATATATTACCACTTTTTTGATACTCTTTAGGTATGGAAAATAAGAAGAACAATTTCAAAAGGGTTGCTGAAAACAGAACAAACAAGATCATTAATATGATTTCATTATTAGGCAATCTTGATAATACCTCCTTCTATGAATATACGGACGAAGAGGTCGAAGCGATTTTTAATGCGATCCAGACCGAACTGGATAAACAACACGAAAAACTAATAAAAAAGAACAACAACGGTAAGAAAAAGAGGTTTGAATTGTAATGGGTAATCTCTTTTTTAAGCTTACAAATTCATCGGAGAAGTATACTGAAGAATACCTGAGTTCATTAATCGAAGAAATCTTGGAAAAGAATTCTGATGTTTCACCAGAGTATCTAATTGGATGTATCCGGCCATATTATCCTAATGTAGCTATCAACTATAGTGCTTTTTGCGAGTTTGTTTCTGAAAAGTATGGAATCAGCAAACAAAGGAAAAGCAGAATCAATTATTTCTTCAAATTGCAGAACACAGCTGAAGAATATACAGAGAAAGCACTTATTGAAAGAATAGATTCTTTTCTTCAGGATTCACCAAAATCGGTTGAAGAAATAATTAAGAAGCTTGAGGATACATATTCCTGCAATATCAACCATTCAGCAGTTAAACAACTCATCAAAAGAAATTACTCAGTAGTTAGCAAGCTGGTTCTTCCTGTAAAACGGAAGAATAGAGACGATAATAAGACGGCTGACATTAAAGAAGCAAAGAAGACCGGTAACGAATTTGAAAACATGCTGAAAAAGATGGAGTACTTATCTTTTATTGGTAGTAATGTTCTAAGAAACAACGAAGATCTCTATAGGCAGTTATTTAATACCATAAATCAAGAGCACTACATAATAACTGATGCTGTTCTTCTTGTTATGTCCATCGTTAAAAAACAGGAGCTACTGGATCTTGATTCATGCATCGATATTTGCATTGATATAGACAACAATATTGATTATTACACTGATATTTTGTCCGATTCTGTAAACAGAATCGATAAGAGCAATTCAAATCTTAGCTGTTCGACCTACATCAACAATACATTCATTCTGCAATTACTTGGTACGCAAGACATCAAAACTGTAGGCGATATTATCAACTCAAGAATAGATAATCTGATTGTATCCTTTTCCCCTGATCTTCTGGGGTGTATTGGAGAAATTGATACAATTTCTGAGTCGATTACATCTTTTACTGTAGATGCTATTCAAAAGGTGTTCAATGAGGCCTTTGATGAGAGAACATTGGAAATACTTTATAGAAGAAACGGATTCTTAACAGGCGAAAGTGAAACCCTGGAAGCATTAGGAAGCCGGTATGACCTTACCAGAGAAAGAGTGAGACAAGTCGAAAGTAAAGGCAACCAGAGAATAAAAGCATTCTCCAGATCTTTAGAACAATCCGTAAAAATGTTTTTCAGGATGCATATAAACGAAGAAGGATTTTCATATAGAACACTTCATGAAATTTGTGATGATGTTGAAGATCCTACCCTTGTATACAATGCTTGCTTACTCTTGCATCATATGAATATAAATTATAAATATGATCATCGATATAGTTTGGTTTACGATACCGATATTATTGAGATCAGCGACATTGAAAAAATGGTAGAAGACAAATACGGAAAGTTGATGACTCAGAAGCAATACAACAGTGCTACCGATCTTGAAAAAGAAATTATAGATAGTATTTATTCGATCTATGGTAAAGATCGAAATATGTACAGACTAAAGAGATTCAACAGAACAAGTTATCTTGTTGATCTGATTGCGGAATTGTTTTCACAGGGATATGGCTTATATAGTGATGAAGATTATGACAGACTTATCAGCGAATACAAGAACCGATTAGGTGAAGAAGTTGAAATACCATCAAAACCAGCAATAAGAGGTCTGTTGGGCAGAGATATCTTCTGTCTTTATGACAGAGGAAAATATATGCTCAGAAGCGAATGCGGAGAGATACCTGTAGAGATCTTGGAAAGAATAATTGAATTTATACATAATCATTTGCCTATGGTCGATTACGATTCAATATACACTACTTTTGAACATGAATTAAATTATATCGGTATCAACAACAAGTACCACATGAAAGGATTGTTGGACCCGTTGCTTCCAGAAGATCTAACTACACGAAGGGATTATATTACCACTGCAGAAAATCAGATTTCATCTACTGAAGCAAGGAAACAGTATATGAGAAGTTTTGAGGGCCCGTTTACTCTGAACGATCTTTTGAAAAAGTATCCGGGTGTAAAACCATACGTTTTCAATTTCCTGTTATATGAAGAAGGAAAAAATGGATTAATTCAGATCGATACACAGAAATATATATATTCCGATCATGCAGCAATAACAGAAGATCAAAAAGAAAGATTAAAAGAAATAATTGAGAATCTATTCGAAACCAATAAGACCAGGATACTATCATCACGAAAAGTCTACGCAAAATTAAGAATATCCTATCCGGATCTCCTTCAAGAATTGGATGTTGTTACAAATCAATATGCGATGTTCTCTGTCATAAAATATGCACTTGGAGATGAGTATTATTTTGATAGACCATTTATTTCTAAAGATGCATTCGATGAAAAAGGAATTACTACAAAAGGTCTGATTGTCAATTACGTAAAATCATACGAAATAATTGATTATGATTTATACAAGAATTATTGTTTGAAGATGAATATCCCGTTCATGTATACATTCATGAGCTTAGTTGACGAACTGCAGGACGAATATGTTCAACTTGACGGAAGGAGAATAATACGTAAAAGTGAATTGAATCTATCCGATAAAACAGTAAATGAAATAAGACAGATCTTAGAAATGATATTTGGGCGTACTGCTGAAATCAATACAGCATCATTTACTGGCTATGCATTATTACCGCAAATAAAATACCAATGGAACAAACATGTATTTGCAGGTATAGTAAGAAGCTATTTAAGCGATATATGTGAAGTTGAAAATATTATGAAAGGTGCTTTATCAGAAGCGATAGATTATAAGATCAGGAGGTATGAATAATGGAAGACATTAGATGGAGATTCCCGGGCAACAATTACACTGCGGATAACGGTTTAGATACCGCAGATATGGAAACCTTCAAAAAGGATGCTATTTCCTCTTTGGCAAGAGAAGTTTGCCAGAACTCAATAGATGCAAAAAATAACAGTATTGAAGGTCCGGTGTTCTTAGAATTTCATTCCTTCGAAGTAGATAGAGGTAACATCCCTGACATTGATGACGTTGATAAACAGATCGATGCATGTATTGATACCTGGAGCATGAATGCCAAAATCAAAAAACAGTTATCAGTAATGTCTGATCAGATCAAGAAAGATAAAATCGTTTGTCTACGTATCAGTGATTTTAATACTACTGGACTGGTCGGTGTTTATGGAGGAGACAATACCCCTTGGCATTATTTGGTGCATGGCTCAGGTCTTTCCGATAAGAGTGCAACCAGTGGAGGATCTAAAGGTATCGGTAAGTTCGCCACCTTTGTTACATCTCATTTTAATTCTGTTTTCTACTCTACCAGAACCATTAAGAATGAATCAGGGTATGAAGGTATCTGCAAACTTTGTTCAGCAAAGCAAGAAGGAACAACTGAAAAGACACAGGGTATCGGTTATTATGGCAACAACGACAAGAACGAACCTATAAAGGGTGAGTTCATGTTAGATCCAAATTTCAGAAGATCAGAAAATGAATATGGCAGCGATATCTTTATTATTGGTTTCAAATCTCCTGATGGATGGAAAAGAGATATCATTTCAAAAATACTAGATAGCTTTATGGCTGCAATCGTGTTTGATTCTTTGAGAATCAATGTTGACGGTATAGAAATAAATTCTGAAACATTGAAAGATGTTGTATTCAATGATCTCTATATCAACAAAAACATGAAGAAGAGCATCGTCTCTCAATATATGCTGTTAACTGATACAGATCACAGATATGAAGATACAATTACTGTCCAAGAGTATGGAAACGCCCATTTATACTTAATGGAATTTTCGGGTGAAGATGAACAATATGCAACAAACAATTGTGTAATGATTCGATATCCTTATATGAAAATCAAGGAGCTGAATAGAATATCTTCCCTTCCTTGTAGTGCACTATGCATCATTGAGAACAATCAATTGAATACGATACTTAGGAATGTCGAAAACCCACAGCATACTAACTGGGAATTCAATAGAATTGAAGATCCTTCTGAAAAGGCTGAAGTACAAGCAATTTATAAAGATCTGCTTGATCAGATTAGAGATAATATCACAAGACATTTAGCAAGCAGTGATGATACAAAAACCGATTTGGAAGGCGCTGGCGAATATTTGCCTATAACGGAAAACGATGATAAAAAGAGTAAAAATGAAGGTCAAAAAAAGATTATTGATAAGCCAAATATTCGAAAGAATAAAGTTAAAGCAAAAAGCATCAATATGAATGCTTCAATTGAAGATCCGACCGGCAATGGTGTTGAAGTTGATTTCCTGAACACAAACGACGAAGGAGAAGAAGAACAGGTAGTTCCTTCCGGAAATAATAAAGGTGGTGGTGGTTCTTTGCATGGTGATAACGAAGAGCATGGCGATCCTGATCCAAATGGTCATATTGGGTTGAAACATGCCGAATTAAGAGGAATGTCATATCTGTTTTATTGCAAAAATAAAGCCAGCAAAGAATATGGTGTATCATTCTCTTCTGATTTTGATGAAGAAGAAGCATATTTCGAATTATATGCGGTTGATGATGCCGGAGGAAAAGATCAAGTATTCTTTGATGAGTGCTTTATCAATGATATGCAAGTTGAACCAATTAACGATAGTATTCTTAAATTAAAACTTCAGAAAGGTGAAAGATACAATATCCTAATAGTTACCGATCAGGAAGATTTATTCAGTGGGGAGGTCAAGGTATATGCGTATAGGTAAAAGATTATTTCCATATCCTGTTCTTAATAGCGAGAAAGTCTATTCTCAATATAAAGAAAGCAGCTTTTCACTTTCTTATGAAGATGGTATATCCGAAGACAAACAGTTCTATGAATTGAATAATCTGTATTGTGACATAAACAGCGATTTGCTGACAAGACTTATAAAAGACGATAAAGCGGAGATCGTATGCGTTATCGAATGTCCGAGCACCATGTTTAGGCAGAAGTATATTCTTCCTTTGGAAGGAATGGATCTTTCGATCCCTCTTACGGATTTGAATAATAAGGTCAATGTATCAGCGTTTGTTGTCGCAAAAGAAGAAATAAATAATTATCAGTCTGATGATTTCTTAAGCGGTTATGAAGATATATCATTTACGATTGAAAAACACGATATTCTGGCAGCTGATGATGGTTTTGTAAATACTATTGACTTTGATGATTTTGAAGATAACAAACAAAAGTCTATTTTCCTTGTAATAAAGGATAAAACCATCACTGATGGTACAATGCGAGTTGAATATGATTCTGATAAGATCACCATATGCCTTCCGGAAAAAGAGTGGAACGAATATGATAAAACGAAACGTATATCCAAATTCGAAAGCTTGTACTTTTCTGTAATCGCCATTCCAGCTTTGGGATATGCACTATCTTGTTTGCAGAGAAACGATCCATCTGTTGATATTCTTAAAATCGATTATAGATGGTTCAACTCTTTCGCTACAGCATACAAAAACTATCATGGTGAGGAACTGACTGATGATGTATTTATTAAAATGAATACCAATTTGGAATCTCAGATGGTGCTGAATAATCCTGTTACTAAAGCTGTTGATCAAATATTTGGATTTACAATCGGATTAAACGGAGGTGATGATAATGTTGATTAATATCAAGATGATGACCGAAGAAGCATATAAAACACTTCAGAAGAATTATAAAGAAGTATATGAAAACATAAAAAATCATCCGTCAGATGCCTCTTGGTTAGAATCATTCCTAGGTTTTGAACCATATGAGGAAAAGAAGTATACGATTGAAGATTTTACTCTTGATTATTCCGAAAACTATGATGATGTCCGTTTTAATAATGCAGTAACAATATATGAACATCTAAAGGAATTGCCAAGATACATTCTATGCAACAACAGGTTTTGGGCTTGGGTAACTTTTGATTTATCATATAAACAATCTATAGCATCATTAGCATTAAAATCTGATTCAATTGTCAAAAACTGGTGGTTGATCGGACAATCAAGACGAGATCTGATGCTCGGCGTTTCATCAAGAAACTTCTTTGAAATAGAAGTATCCGTAGATAACAACGCAGAGAATAAATATGAACTGCCAGAGTATTTGTTTAATTCAATTGATGAAATGTACAGGGCACTGACTTTCAGAAACATCGGTATGTTAAAGCATATATCTTTACCATATATTAGAGTTCAGAAAGATTATGAACAAACAAACAATTATAAAATGATCAAGCCTATTTCCAGATCGCTGATTAAAGAAGCATCCAAATTAGGAAGCGTTATGTTGATTGATACTTTGAATGAAAGAGAAGTATATAATTTCCTTTACCCAAAATTAGTCAAGATTGTAGATAAAAAATTGTTAGCAGATGACAGTCGATAAGTAGTAGAATTACATGTTTTGAAAAATGAAAATAGAAGATATTAAAATCGATTTGACTCCACAAGAGGTTAATGAGCAATCATGGAATAAGGAACAGTGGATAAAAGATAATCCTGTTAATTATTTTAAGTTTTTAAGAGTTTTGCAGCTAACAAATAACGGATTAGTTATAAATGAAATAATGAAAACCGTTTATCGAATTACAAGATTATATCTTCCAAATATCCTGTATAAGTATTATTCATTATCAAATGATCATGAATTAAATGAAAAGAAGTTTGATACTCTCTTAAACAAAAGAATATTCATGTCAGACTTAAAAGATTTTAATGATCCTTTTGACGGAAAAGGATACTTTTATTTATCTGAAGAATTGGCAAAGATAGATCAACTAAAACAATGTAACGGAAAAATTATTGATGATTTTTCCAGTTTTACTAAATGTACATCATTGACATCTAATGGTATCAATTCAATGCCGATGTGGGCTCATTACGGCTCGAATCATACTGGTTTTTGTGTTTCATATGATATGAACGATAAAGAAAACATTGATTTGATATCTAATTCGTTTCCTGTTCAATATATTGATGAGAGAATTGATATAACAAGCATGATGAAAGATTATATGAGTAAAATATGCAATCAAATAGCCTCTCAAGATTCATTAGAAGGAAACAAAATCATAATAGATGATCTTTCTTTAGTATATATGAGCATTCTATTTACAAATTTGAAGCACCAAACATGGAGTTATGAAAATGAATTTAGATGCATAATAGGATCTAATGCTCCAGGAGTGCCATTCATAAACGCTAAACCAAAAGAGATATTTATTGGGATGAACTGTGACTTTGATAGCACAACTAAACTGAAGTCAATAGCAAACCATTTAGGTGCCGAGGCTTATAAAATGACATTTGATGAATACAATGAATCTTATAATTTGATACCTGTATTACTATAAATTATTATTCCGTTATAAAATGATAATAAAGAAACAATATGGCAAACAACCTTATAAAAAGAGACAAAAATGAACTGGTGGAAAACGAATCAAACGGCATACTTGATCTTTATGATGCTCAGTTTGATTCTTTGTCTTTGGTAACAATAAACAAGGAAAAGCAGAATGAAGCAGATAATATTATTACAAAAGTTACTGCTGCTTTGGCAAATAAGGATTTAATCAAGAAGTTTAAGAAATCAGACAACCCGGATTATGAATATGTCGTTGAAATGAACAACGAAATGAAGAACGCTATTGAAAAAGGACTGATCAAATTTGATGTTGCTAAAGACGGCAGGTTGTTTGCTCAAATCAGAGAAAATGGAAAATACGGTAAAAAACTCTCAATCAACAAAGTCATAAAAGATGAGGGTATAGAACCCGAAGAACTAACTAGCGCGCTACAGATCAAAGCCATGCAAAGACAATTGGAAGAAATGGCAGTGACTTTGCAAAACATTGAACAAACCGTAAGTGAAGTTAAACAAGGACAACAAGATGACCGAATCGGACTATTCTACAGTGGAATGAATATGTATCTGGAAGGTAGAATGGTGTCTGATCCAGAATTAAAGAAATATATCACATCTCAAGCTCTTCAATCCATCAGCAACGCTAATGCTCAATTGATCCAACAGATTCAGACAGACAGAAACTACCTTCTTGCTGGAAATTACAAAAAGAAAAAAGGTCAAAGCTATGACGAGATGCAATCAAGAATGGAAAGTATTAATAGAGCTTTTGAGATCATATATCAGTCAACAATGCTTAAGGCTGCAATTTATTTCGATCAGAAAGAACTTCAATCTATGATGGTTGTATTAAATGAATATAAACGTTTTATTGAAAAAGTGATAATACCTGTTGCTCCTAGACTAATCGAGTATGACGAGAATGTTACAACGTTAAGAGATACTGTATGGGAAAAGCGGGCAAACACTTTAACATGTGCTGAATCTATAAGCCAGCAAATAACACATGCAGATAATTACATGATTGAATACAAGGAGAAAAAAGCATGTCAGACAAGAGAGTAAAAGGTTGCCCAAATGATAAGTGCAAAGATTATAAGAAAACGAAATATAAGGCGGAGGACAAGTATTGCAAAGCATGTGGATCAGAATTAGTTTTCGTTTGTAGCAAATGCTGGACCCTACTTGCAAGCGATGATCCGAAAAAGAAAATATGTGCAAAATGTGAAGCCAAAGCTGAAGATAGAAAAGAAATGATTATTAATACGGGAAAGGCAATAGGCAATGGTGCTCTTGCTGTCGCTGCCGCAATTCCTGCAGCAGTTAAAATAATTCCAAAAGTAATTGATAAACTTCCGACAAAGAAATCTTAATTCGTGGAAAATTCGTGGAAAAACTTCAGTAAACAAAAACATTCAGATACATTGAAATACATATATCTGAATGTTTAGGTATAGAAATTACACTGCAATTGTAAACATGTGCCAAAGTTTTACTGTCTACATGAACACCGATAGAATTAGTGTCCACCATATCTGATTCGAGAATGCCTGTAAAATGGGCATTTTTCTTTTATCCGTGGAAAAATCCGTGGAAAAATTATTTCTTGAACTTCCTGTTTCTGGCGGTTTTCAGTAATTCTTCCTTGTTTGTAGTAGCGTAAGCATTAAGTGACATATCTTCTTTCTTGTGTCCCATCAGCCTCTTTGTAACGGCGGGATTGACTCCCTCACGATACAGATCCGCAGAGAATGATTTTCTCATATGAAGATGAAGATGCAGTAAAGGGGATCGAATATTTCTATATCGGTGATTTCTTTGGTTATTTCTCCATCCGCAAATGTATGTGGTCGACTCCGTCTACGATAAAAACAACGGCTGCCAGTATAAAGAAATTCTATAAATTCATGTATGAAACCAATAGAGTTAAAAAAGAAGAATATGAAGATTTTGCAAAGAATTTAAATGAATCGCTGGATGGCTGATGTGAGGATTGCCGGATATTCAATGATGGCAAAGAGTATATAGACTTCTGATCTTTTAAAATTCAGCGGTATGAAGTGTCTGATGCTCCGGATGATAGAAATTGATATGCAAGTGATATGTTTTTGGTGATATTCTAGAAAAGTATTGAATAGGCTGATATATGGATCTGAAAACTTTTTTCCGTAAAAACAAGATCACGATGATCATTCTGCTGCTGGCGGACTTCATCCTTTGTCTAACACTGTGGCTTAATCATGAATATGCCCAGATCCACCTCGATGAGGTCCTTTTTCAATTGAAAGCGCCGACTGAGGGCATGCAGCCATCACTTTTAGGCAGTGCGATCCTCTGGCTTATCGTCCTGCCGCTTTTCCTGACGCTGCTTTTGCTGTATCTTTACTTGCACTATGCCAGTAAAAAAGACCTCTTGGCTTATGCTGCAGCATTTCTGATCTTCGGTCTTATTCTGCTTGGTCTTCATGTCGATGCCTTCCATTTTATGAAAAATACCGTTACGGAATCCGACTTTATTGAGGATAACTATGTCAAAGCCGATCCGGAGATCCTGCATTTTCCGAAGGAAAAACGCAATCTGATCTACATATTCCTGGAATCGATGGAAAGCAGCTATGCCGATGAAAAGATGGGGCTCAAGATCGCCGGTCCCTGCATTCCGGAATTGAAACAGCTGGCTGATGAAAACCTCTATTTCTCCAATTCCGATACTATTGGCGGAGCTCTGTCCTTACCGGGAACGACCTGGACGGTAGCGGCGATGACCGCTCAGACTTCGGGCATGATCGTCAAGGTCGATCTGGGAGCTGATGCCTATGGCAAGGAAGAAACTTTTCTGCCGGGCCTTGTTTCGATCGGTGACATCCTGAAAAATGAAGGCTACAGACAGGAGCTTCTGCTTGGTTCATATGCGATCTTTCATGGCCGGGAGGTCTATTTCCATGAACACGGCGACTATGAGATCCTGGATGTCAATGCCCTTAAGAATGCCGGACGTCTTGAGCAGGATTACGAAGCCTGGTGGGGTTTTGAGGACCAGAAGCTCTTCGCTTTTGCCAGAGAAGAGCTGCTCACCCTGGCAGAGACTGATCAGCCGTTCAATCTGACTCTTTTAACTGCCGACACTCACTTTCCGAACGGTTATCATTGCGAGCTGTGCAAAGATGAATTTGATCTGCCATACGCCAATACTCTGGCCTGTTCCTCAAGACAGATCGCACAGTTCATCAGCTGGATAAAGGAACAGCCGTTTTATGAAAATACCACGATCATCATCAGCGGCGATCATCTCAGTATGGATGCGGGCTTTATGGAAAACATCGATTCCAACTATGTTAGAACCATCTACAACTGTTTCATCAACGTCCCGCTTGCACCCCACAAAACCGACAACCGCATCTTTGGAACGATCGATATGTTTCCAACAACATTGGCAGCCCTGGGTGTAAGCATCGATGGTGAACGTCTGGGTCTTGGTACCAACCTGTTTTCTGAAAAGCCGACATTATGTGAACAATATGGCTATGAAAACTTCTGTGAAGAATTACAAAAGCAATCAGATTTCTATGATCAGGAGATCCTGGAGATCGAAAAATAATTTTCTGGAAAAATTAAAATCGGAAAATATTAGCGGCTTTACTGATACGAGAAGTCAGATAATTCAAAGTAAACCATATCTATTATTAATATTGAAAATTATAGAAATCTGATTTAATAAATAAAACTGGTCTTGAATCCAACGAAGTCAAGAACGCAATAGATAAATTGGCAAAGAAAGGATTAATTGAATTCAGGGGCAATAGCACGGTTGGCGGAAAATATTATTTAAAGTAGCGACCAGCGTCTAACCAGCGTCCATTTATATTTGGTATTGTTTCTCCTGGAATTAAAAAGCATTGCTGCCGTGGAAAATTCGTGGAAAATGTATATAAAATATGATGCATTTACATACATTTATGTACATTGAAACGCATCTGTTTGTCTGATTTAATCTAAGATTAAGCCTTGTTTATGCGAATATGCACCTGGTTTAATACAGGTACCAGAATGGTATTTGTGTTAGCGTCCACCATCGTCCACTCGAAGTCGCTGAATTTCAGTGACTTTTTATATACATTGAAATACAAGTAATTCTGCATCACACAGGTAGAAACGATGATGTATGTTGATTCTCACTTAAAACAACAAAATATCAGTTTCAATTTTCCTCTGACGGTGTTGTATTGAATTAACTTACGACTTATATTTAAGTCGACGGCTAGTCGACAGTCAGTCGACAGTCATACGAGGAAGAATGTATGTCGATACCTATTACCATAGATAAATTGCTCGATGATAATGTTGTTGAATGGGCAAGAATTGAATTTAAGGAAGGTTGGAATCCTGAAACCACTTTAAAAACAATCGCTGCTTTTGCTAATGATATTGATAATTGGGGTGGCGGATATATCGTGATTGGCGTAAAGGAAGAAGGCGGCAAATTATCAAAACCGGTAAAAGGTTTGGAAGTCAGCCAGATAGATAAAATACAGAAAGAACTATTAAGGTACTGCAAATATATAAAACCATCCTATGTCCCTCAGAGTGAACCTGTAGATTATAAAGGGAAGAAACTTTTACTTGTGTGGTGTCCGGCGGGTACGACAGACCTTATACATGCCCAAAGCCTCCTTTTGAAAAGAATAATAAGAAAATTTACTACATCAGAAAGCTGTCAAGCACCATAGAAGCATCGGAAGTAGATAAAAGGGAACTGATGAGCTTGACAAACAACGTTCCTTTTGACGATCGGGTAAATATTAAGGCTGAAATAAAAGACCTGAAGTATCCTCTGATAAGAAACTATCTTGAGGAAATCGACAGCGGACTGCTACAGAATATAAACAATGTAACAGTTGAACAACTGGCATCTGATATGCGAATCGCTGATGGACCCAAAGAGTATTTCAAGCCATTAAATGTCGGTCTGATGTTTTTTAATGATGATATTGAACGTTTCTTTCCATACAGCCATATTGAACTTGTAAATGTTCCTGATCCGACTGGCCAGGGAATGACGGAAAGAGTATTTAAAGGACCACTGGATAGACAACTTAGAGACGTTCTCAGTTACATCAGGAACAATGTCATCGCTGAAAAAGTGATCAAGGTAAAGGGTCAGGCAGAAGCACTCAGAATTTTTAACTATAGTTATGATGCAATTGAAGAGTTTGTATCTAACGCAGTTTATCACAAGTCATATCAAATCCATGAACCAATCACGATTCGAATCGAGAAGGATCAGATTGAAATAACCAGTATTCCAGGCCCTGATCGATCCATAAGTGATGAAGATATCAAAAACTATACCATGAGGGCAAGAAGATACAGAAACCGCAGGATTGGTGATTTCTTAAAAGAGTTGCATCTTGTTGAAGGCAGAAATACAGGAATCCCTACGGCTATCAACGCGATCAAAGAGAATGGCTCCCCAATGCCAAAACTATTAACCGATGATGAGAGAAGTTATTTTACTGTCGTTATTCCTATCCATGATTCTTTTAAGGAAGACTATGATAAAAAAACGACATCCAGAACACGGAAGACAAGGCCAGAGATTAAAGAAATGATTATGAGTTCTTTAAAACAGGGCAACAAATCGATGAGTCAGTTGTATTCTGATTTGGGATATCAAGGCAAGCCTTCTAAAACGTTTTCATCTTGTATTGCCGATATGATTCAAGAAGGCACAATTGAATATACAAGTGAAAAAAAGAATTCGTCAGATAACACTTTAACAACAGTGAAGTAAACAACATTCGTGGAAAATTCGTGGAAAAACTTTAGTAAACAAAAACATTCAGATACATTGAAATACATATACCTGAATGTTTAGGTATATAAACTACACTGCAATTGTAAACATGTGCCTAAGTTTTACTGTCTACACGAACACCGACAGAATTAGTGTCCACCATCGTCCACTCGAAGTCACTGAATTCCAGTGATTTTTTAGATTCCAGAATATTTGTTTTAAATAATATACATGTTAATATATTATTACTTTAGGGCTGGTCGAAAGACCCTGGTCCATCTGACGGCAGGGAAGTTCCCTGCCACTTTATTTGAAGGACACAATATATGAAGGAATTAAGTGTATTTTGTGACGAAAGCGGAGATTTTGGTGAATATGATCATCATTCGCCGTATTATATAATCGCTCTTGTTTTTCACGATCAGAATATTGATATCACTAGCGAATTGGATCATTTGGAACATGAGCTAACGCTTTTGGGGCTTCCAAATCACTGCATTCATACCGGACCAATTATCAGAAAGGAAGAACCTTATTCTGATTTATCAATCAAAGAGAGAAGAAATATACTTAACAAACTTGTTGCTTTTTACAGGAATGTGGACATCTCTTATAAATGCTTCATGATCGAATAGAAGCATATTGATGATGAAGTGGAATCTGTAACAAAACTGTCTAAACAAATATCATCATTTATCAAAGAACACTATGACGATATGTTGTCTTATAACGAAGTGAAAATCTATTATGATAACGGACAAGTTGAGGTTACCAAAATACTGACTTCCGTCTTCAATTCGTTGCTAAATAACGTTTCATTCAAAAAGGTGTTTCCCTCTGACTATAGGCTGTTCCAGATAGCGGATTTGCTATGTACATTTGAATTACTGAGAATTAAATTGGAAAACAAATCGTTAAGTCGACATGAACTGTTCTTTTTTGGGAAAGAATCAAATCTGAGAAGAAACTACATTAGAAAACTTATTGCAAAAGAATACAAATGATCATCTTTTCAAGACGCAATAGACAGATTAACAAAAAAAGAATTGATAGAATTCAAAGGAAATAATACAGTTGACAGAAAATATTATATAAAGTTGTGACCAGCGTCTAACCAGCGTCCATTTTTATTAGGTATTGTTTCTTCTGCAACTAAAAAGAATTGTTGCCGTGGAAAATCCGTGGAAAACGCATATAAAAACACATGCATTTACATACATTGATGTACATTGAAATACATGTGTTAGTTTGATTAAATCTCAGATTATGCCTTATTTATGCGAATATGCACCCGGTTTAATACGAATACCAGAATGGCATTTGTGTTAGTGTCCACCATTTTTATTTTTACCTGAAAAGGTTAGAACAAAAAACTTATCTTTTATAGGCAACAGATCCTGGCCTTGAGCCGGGTACGCAGGTATAGGGCAATCCGTTGCCTTTTTCTTTTTCAAAAATTACGAGCCAATTTTAGCTATTTCTCATATAAACAATCACCTTTCATATTCAAAAAGAGCCTTTTTCTTTTCATTAATTTAGGTATTAATGATTTATTTGCAAATAATGATTAGAGTATCCCTTGTTATATAAATAACAAAGTAAAGGCAAAGCAAACAACTAAATAAAAGATACGCCTGAATTATGATATGATGACATTATGATATACATAATATCGGATACTCATGGCTTATATAAGCGTTATGAAGCCATGTTGAAGAAAATACAATTGAAGGATGAGGATAAGCTCTATGTACTGGGTGATGTTATAGACAGAGGCCCGCAGAGCTTTGAGATCCTTTTTGATATCATGAACAGAAACAATACGGAAATGTTTCTGGGCAATCATGAACATATGATGCTGACATACCTGGAAGGCAGTGATAAAGAGAGCTGGTTCTACGGAGTAAACGGAGGCAGGGAAACATATCGGAAGTTCATGACTTTTGATGAAGCTAAGAAGGATGAGATCGTTAACTATCTTAAAGAGAAGACTACGATCATCAGAAACCTGGAATTTGAAAATAAAAGATATATCCTTTCCCATACCAGTGCTTTGACTGACGGCAGGGATATGTTTACGAAAGATTACAAGGATACGCTGATGTATATACAGGACATCGTTTGGAACATGTCAGCTGATAATATCGGGACTATTCCATACAAAAAGAAACCTGATAAGGAAACGATCCTGATATCAGGACATATCGTATCCAGAAGACTTCATGACAGTGATGATGTCTTTATCAGAGAATATGAAAATGGCTATACCTGGATGGATATCGACTGCGGCTGTGCCATGGGTTATCCTTACGGTCAGCTGTCCTGTGTGGCAATCAGTGATGAGGGAGAAATAGAGAATATCTATTATGTCAGTTAAGAGAATATTATTGGCACTGACCTTATTATGCCTGTGTGCCTGTGGAGCAAAGGAAATGAAAATAGAGAATAAGGGAAAAGAAGCTGTAAAACTGGAATATCTGCGCCGTTATGAATACGGAGCCGATTATGAGTGTGAAGATAAGCAGATCATCAGTAAGCTGCTGGAACTGATTGAGAATCTGAAGATCGGTAATAAGAGCGATATGATGACTGAGGATTATACGGATATTCTGATCTTTACTTATGAGGATGGGACCAAGGAAACGTTTGAATTTGAGGCTGATAATATCGTGATCGATAATACGCGATATGAAGTAAGCGGATTAAGAGAAATACGGGTGATCCTTGATCAGATTGCAGACTAAAACAGCGATGATCTAATTTATAATAAAGGTGAAATAAAAAAGGAGAGAAAATTTATGAGCAGATACGATACCGATTACAGCAAGATGGGTTTTACGACCAGAGCGATCAAAAGCGGTGAAGGACCTGATCCTGTAACCAGAGCTTTAAATACGCCGATCTATGAGACATCTACCTACGGTTATGAAACAGCCGAACAGTATGATGAGATGCTGGCGCTGGGAGCAGAGTGGGCACCAGATATTTATATCTATTCCCGTACGACCAACCCGACTACTGATGCTTTGGAAAAGAAGGTAATGGCTTTGGAGAATGCCGAGGATGCGGTGATCTGTGCCTGCGGTATGGCAGCTATTTCCAATGCCTTACTGTCAAATCTTGATGCCGGCGATCATGTCATCTGTTCTGATGATACCTTCATGTGTACTTCCAGCATGTTTGCGGATATCTTACCGGCCAAGGGTATTGAGACCTGCCGAGTCGAAGTTCTTGATGTCAGCAATGTTGAAAAGGCCATGAAGCCTAATACCAAGGTCGTTTATCTGGAAGCTTTATCCAATCCGCAGCTGAAGCTGGCAGACTTACCGGCTATTGCCAAGATCGCACATGACCACGGCTGCAAGTTCATCGTCGACAATACCTTCCTTTCTCCGGCTGTCATGAGACCGCTGGACTGGGGTGCCGATATCGTCGTTCATTCCGGAACCAAATACTATTCAGGACATGGTGATGCCTTAGTCGGAATCGTTGCCGGAAGCAAGAAGGATATGGACAGAGTCCGTTACTACTATGACAACCTGGGTTCGCATATCAGCCCGTTTGAGTCATGGCTGACATTACGCAGTGTGCGTACTTTACCGTTAAGAGTTAAGAGACAGTCGGAGAACGCAATGGCTCTGGCTAAATGGTTTGAGCAGCGTCCGGAAGTTGATTTCGTTACTTATCCTGGTCTTGAATCTCATGGTCAGCATGAGCTTGCCAAGAAAATGTTTGTGGATGACAACTTCGGCGGTATGCTTTGTGTTCATCTCAAGGGCGGTTATGAGGAGATGTGCAAGTTCTGTGATGCGACCAGGATCCCTCCGGTCGGTACAAGCCTTGGTGATGTCGTAACACTGATGTTCCCGAAGAAAGCCTATAACAACCTGATCCGTTTCTCGGTAGGATGTGAAGATGTGAATGATCTGATTGCGGACTTCGAGCAGGCTTTTGCCAAGATGAAAGACTGATAAGCCAATCATAAGAAAGCCGAATAATACAACGTAAAAGCGCTAATAAGGCGCTTTTTCTTTATATTCTTGATTATCTTGGCTAAGTTGGCTAATATATAAGTATAAAAGGAGATTCGCTATGACGCAGGTTAATATGTTAGAAGCAAAAACCAACCTTACTAAATTAATAAAACTTCTGGAGACAAAGCAGGAAGATGAGATCCTGATTGCCAGAAATGGGGAACCGGTCGCAAAAATAACTAAATATGAGAAACCGATAAATAAAAGAATAGGGATAGCAGCCGGAAAACATAAGCCACTGGATCTTGATCTTTTCAATTCACTCAATGACGAGATCACAACAGAGTTTTATGGAGAATAACTTATGGATATTGTTTTAGATACGCACATTGCAATCTGGGCTTTAGAGAACAATGATAATCTCTCTAATGAAGCAAAAGAAATGATTTATGATCTAGATAATAATATATATTTTTCTGCATTATCTGTAATGGAAATATGTATAAAACACAAAAAGAATCCTGAAGCTATGGAGTGGGAAGGAAAAGAATTTTATCAGTGTTGTTTGGATGCCGGGTTTTATACTATGCCTATGAAACCGAAACATGCTATCTTTTTGGATGATCTAAAAGTCAAAGATAAATGTTCAGTCAATGGCGATCAATTCGATAGAGGTTTGATCGCACAGGCCAAACAGGAAAAAATGTTACTACTGAGTCATGACAGAGTAATGGAAAACTATGATGAGCCATGCATAAGAATGGTATAAAAGAAAAAGGCTTGAAGCCTTTTAGTTTTCTATTTCGTTCTGGGCTTTGAGTGATTCCTCATAAGTCTGAAGAATAAGACCGTTATTTACATAAGCGTTCAGGTATTTAGGCTTGAGCGCTTTTTCGTAATCTTCAACTAATGGTTTGTATTCCGGAATGGAAGAGATGATCACATTAGGAATGATCAGCGATTCATCTTCCTTGCCTTCGACATAAGTTACAAAGACATAACCTTTAGGAATGGATGTCTGATGAGTGGAGAATTTTTCGATGATCGTCGTATCGATTTTCTTCATATCGTTGTCATATAATTCGACATCGAGTTTCCAGTAAACATGATTTTTGAGTTTGGCATCTCTGCCGAAGCGGACAAATGTTCCTTCTTTGATTTTGGCCATGGCGACATCACCGTTGGCAACAGCTTTTCTGATCAGTTTCTGATCGGCTGTCAGATCATAGGTCGAATAGACAGTGGTCAGAATAAAGATGAATAAGACAAAGCCAAGGATCACCGGGATCTTATGGTCTGCCCATACTTCACGGTAGTTGACCAGGGCGAAGATGCAAAGGGCGTCGATAAGGACGACGATAAACAGCATGATGGTAGATCTTTTATATAGTTTTAACTGCATTTTTTATTTCCTCTGTTTCTATGATTTTAACATCCTTTTAAGAATATGTGAATTGTGTGAAGATTGTGTGAAAACTGTTGAAATCGTTTTCATGATGGCCTAAAATTGTAAGTAAGGAGGTTCATAAATTATATGAGCAATTTAATGTTAGGTATAATTTTGGGTCTGTGGTCAGGTGTGGCTATGGTCCTGGATTTATCCGGTTTAGGTGTTCGTACTCCTATAATTACAGGTATCTTAGCTGGTATCTGCTGCGGTAACGTTCAGATGGGCTTAACCGTCGGTTCCGTTATGCTGATCAACAGCTTAGGTTTCTACACTTATGGTGGTGCGACAATTCCTGATTTCATTACCGGTTCTATCTTCGGAACAGTTGTCGGTGCTAAATCAGGTAACGTAGACGCTGGTATCGTCGTAGCTCAGGGTATCTCTCTGCTGATGTCAGAAATGGATATCTTAGGCCGTGCTTCTACTACTGTCTTCCAGCATTTAGGTGAAGGCGCTTTGGCACAGAACAACATCAAGAAGTTCGAACTTTATACTCTGTTAGGTGTTCTGCCTTGGGCTTTATCAAGAATGCTTCCAGTAGTATTAGGTATGATACTGATCGACAACGTTGTCGCATTAACTAACTTCGCTACTTCTATCGAGTGGATCGCCAATGGTTTAAGAGTTGTTGGTAAGGCTTTACCGGCTGTCGGTTTCGCATTACTGCTTTCTTACATGGATCTCAAGAAGTACTGGCCATTCTTCATTATCGGCTTCGTTCTCTACGCTTACGCCGGAATGGGCACAGTAGCTCTGGCTCTGGTAGGTTTAGCTGCTGCTAGTTTCTTTGTAAAGGGAGGTGCTGAATAATGTCTAAAAAATTATCTCAAGCCGCTTTAAAGAAAGCATGCTCAAGACACAACTGGGCATTACAGTGGTGCTGGAACTATGAAAAGATGCAGGCTGCCGGCTATGCATACGCAATGGTTCCTGTAGTAAAAGAATTATATGATGGTACAGAAGAACAGTGCCGTCAGCTGGAAAGACACATGCAGTTCTACAACACTCACCCAGGTGCTTCTGCATTAATCTGTGGTGCTGGTGTTGCTCTTGAAGAAGCTGGTCAGCCAGAAGTTCATGACAACCTGAAGGTTGCCTTAATGGGTCCTTTAGCAGGTATCGGTGATACGATCCAGGCAGTATTAGTTACTCCTCCATTCAACATCATCGCTGCTGGTCTCGCTAACGAAGGTTCTGCAGTTGGAGCTATCTTAGCTTCTACTCTCCCTGTCTTAGCATTATTCATCCTCAGATGGCCGTTATTCAACTATGGCTACAAGCAGGGTGCTAACGTTATCAACGACGTATCAGGCGCTGGTACAATCGACAAGCTCCAGGTTGGCGCAAACATCCTCGGTGTTACCGTTATGGGTGGTTTCGTTCCTTCAATGATCGGTGTTACTTTACCGGTTAAATTAGGTTCTGACCTGACAATCGATGGTGCTACTGTTGAAGCTAAGACTTTACAGGAAGTCTTAGATGCTATCTTCCCATGCCTGGTTCCTCTCGGATTAACATTCGGATGCTACTACCTGATCAAGTACAGAAAGATGTCTCCATTGACAGTCATTCTGATCCTCTTCGTAGTTGCTTTCGTATTAGGCGCTATCGGCTGGATGGCATAAGCTTTAAGGGCTAGTAAAACAAAGTCAACGCAGGTTCAATAACCTGCGTTTTCTTTTGATAAATCCTTGATGTAAGCGCTTTAGCGGGTGTTATAATTATTTATGGAGGTAATCATATGATTAAACATTTAAGAATTGATAACAGACTTATTCATGGTCAGGTAGCAGTAACCTGGATGAATTCGATCGGTGCAGACAAGATCATCGTCTGCAATGATAAAGTAGCTGCAGACCCTATTCAGAAGATGGCTTTGCCGATGGCTGCCAGAGGCAACACCGTTTATGTCTTCTCAATCGATGAGACCATCAAATATGCGCAGGAACATCCTGATGAGACGATGTTCGTAATCTGCAAGTTCCCTTCAGATGCTCTGGCAATCCTTGAATCAGGACTTGAAGTACAGGATGTCAACGTCGGTAATGCTGCTCCGATCCAGGGCACGACCTACAAGATGGTAACCAAGTCAATCGCTGTTACCGAAGATGATGCGAAGTGCTACAGAAAGATCGCTGAACTCAGAGGCGGTACACTCACCAGCAGACTTACTACCATGAATGAAACCGAAGATTTCCTTGCTCTCTTAAGCAAGAACGGTCTGTAAGATTCAGAAATAAATAATACGGAAGCGGTCTGCGGACCGCTTTTTTGAAGGATGAGTTATGGAAAGAAATGAAGTAAAATATGTACCGGTAGAGGAATGTAAAGCACAAGGCAATTTTGTGAAAGCCGTGTGTTTCAAACCGAAGAAAGCTCCGATCGTCTGCATCATCTTAGGAATGGCGATGTTCATACCGAATAATCTGTATATCAGAATCCTGGGATTATTCTTTATTCTGATGGCTTTTGCGGTATTGAAGTTAGTCAAAGACTATAAGGTCATGGATATCTTCGATGAAGGTGTAATGGTTTATGGCGATCATGATGCCAAACTGGCGTATTTCTTTACATTCGATGAAATGAAGAGCTGGCTCGTCAATCACGAAGACGGTCATGATACGATCGAATTCAAGCTCAATGACGGGACATACATAGTAAAGGATACCTTTGAAGCGGAAAAAGCCTACAGAGCTCTTTATTCGCTGGCAAAGGAAAAGGATGAGAAATATCTGAATGCGCTGAAAGACAGAGAAAAACCTCTTTCTATTCCCGATGCCATGAACAATATCCGTAACTCTTTCAAAAAACAGAATAAGGATTAAGCACAATGGAGTCTCTAAACAGGCAGACTCCATTTTTAAAAATTGGTCTATAATATTATTGTATGGGGTTTTAGCTCAGTTGGTAGAGCGTCTGGTTCGCAATCAGAAGGTCACGGGTTCGAATCCCGTAAGCTCCACCATTGTAAACACAGAGGTCCTTGAAAGACCTCTTTTTTGTTGTGTTCCATAGAAACAACATGTAAGATAATAAGTAAGATAATAAGCAAGTTGAGGTCTTTAATGGACAAGCACTTACCATCATATTCAATAACTGAAAAAATGCTGAGACTGGTTTCTGAAATATCAGAGAAGGTTGGAAAGATAAGCGGACACAATGAAAGGATATCCGAAGTACATCTCAGAAGAAATAACAGAATTCGTTCTATTCACGCATCATTAAAGATAGAGGCTAATTCACTTTCTCTTTCTGACGTTAGAGATGTTTTGAACGGTCATCTTGTCATGGGAAACCGTAAGGAAATACAGGAAGTGAAAAACGCCTATGCTGCATATGATATGATTCCTGAGATTGATCCTTTCAGTATTGATGACTTGAAGAAACTTCATGGAATCATGACATATGGGACAGTTGATGAATCTGGAGAGTTTAGGAAAGGAAACGAAGGAGTGTTCTCCGGGGATCGTTGTATATTCATAGCTCCGCCTCCCGAACTAGTTCCGAGGCTTGTTGAGGATTTACTTGAGTGGATGAATCAGAACAGCGAGATAGTTCATCCGCTGATAATGAGTGCCGTATTTCATTATGAATTTGTCTTCATTCATCCGTTTTCAGACGGAAACGGGAGAATGGCCAGACTATGGCACACGGTCATTCTGAGCAGATGGAAGAAAGAATTTGAATACATTCCTCTTGAAAGTCAGATTGAAAAGTATCAGCAGGAATACTATGGTTCCATTGAAAAATGTCATGTCAATGGCAATTCCAACGTCTTTATAGAATTCATGCTGGAAATGATAAATCAGATTTTTGACGATGTCATTGAACAATCAGTGAACAACGCGAGCGTTTCACAGTATGTTAAAAAAATGATCAGTCACATGGAATATGGCGTTCCGTATACGGCTAATGAAATAATGGAAAAACTTGGGTTGAAATCCAAAGAAACACTTCGCAAGAATTATCTGGATCCGGCCATCGGTTTGGGCATTGTCGAGATGACAATTCCCGAAAAACCAAACAGTCGTAACCAGAGGTATGTTAAGAAATAAGGATACATCGGATTTTGTAGCGCTGTTGTTCGAGTATGATAATTCTTTGGCTGAAAAACATTCAACAAAAAAACAGATAATAACGTAAAACTCCATTTTGTATTAAACGTTGAGAAATCAGCGTTTTTTAATTGTTATAAATTTTTTCTTAAAATACTTGACACCCATGGGGAAAATGATATTATATTAGTAGAGGTTCATATGAACCTCATAAAAGATCGATAATCCCTGTGATTATGAATTAAGAGAATCGGCGCTGACCTTGCCGTAATAAAAGTTGGCGATAAATATGGAGGTAAAAATTATGATGATCTTTGTATTAATTGTCCTTTGGCTGATGTTCAGACCAAGATATCCGTTCTATCATCGTCCGATGTGGATCAATCCGTTCCTCTTCAATTACAGAAGACCAATGTACGGTCCAAGACCTCCAAGAGGTCCGATGGGTGGTCCGATGGGATTCCCGATGGGTGGTCCGCGTGGTCCGCATGGCCCAAGATTCTAGATAGTCCCTTACGGGACTATTTTTTGTATAGCAAATATAACAAAATCGATCTGAAACATCTGTTTTTGGGAAATAATTTATGGGATAATAAATATGTAAAGGACTGATAAATAATAATATTCGGGCAGAAAGGAGGTCGTCATGGAAATAATTGGCACACCGATCAAAAGCAAATTCACCGGTGTAAACGGTACTGTTACGGGAATTGATAAGAAAAATCTATTTGTTACTTTCACATATGGCGGCAATATCAGTGTTCCTTTACATAAATATGAAGAGCTCTTTGTCATGTCCGATGAGGCTAAGGAGCTGGTCAGGGAATATATAGATTCTTTTAAGAAGGCCAGAAAGAAGAAAGAAATTGAACCTGATTAAACTGTATCTTAAGGTACAGTTTTAATTTTTCAGGTATAATGTAAACATCTATTTATTTCTGTAATGAAATAATCGGTACATTAATATACCGCTGCTGTTTTTGAAACCCCATCCCCCGGGATGTTGCGAGGAAAGGAGCTTCATGGAAAAATATCAGTTTACCAGCACCGAACTGGAGCTAATTGAGAGATCTCCGGTTCCTTTTGCGATTTATCAGTTCCTTGATAAGCGCGTGGTGACTCTGGCACTGACGCAGGGCTTCTGTGATCTTTTCGGCTACGAAAAACAGGAAGCCTATTATCTGATGGATAATGACATGTACTGTGATACCCATCCCGATGATGTCTCCAGGATCGCGGATGCGGCTTTTCGTTTTGCGACCGAAGGCGGTATATATCAGGTCGTCTACAGATCAAGAAATCATCAGGACCCCGGTTATATAATCGTGCATGCGACCGGTGAACATATCTTCACGAAGACCGGTGAAAGACTGGCTATTGTCTGGTATATTGCCGAAGGCAAATACAACGAAACAGGTAATTCAAGAGAAAAACTGAATGATCTTTTCAGCATCGAACTGCATGATGATTCGATGTTCTATCACGATCATTATGACTTCTTAACCGGATTACCTAATATGTCGTATTTCTTCGAACTGGCTGAAGCCGGAAGAGAGGAGATCAATGCGGAAAACAAAGAAGCACTTATCCTGTTTTTCGATCTGCGCGGAATGAAACACTTCAATAAGAAGTATGGTTTTGCGGAGGGTGATAATCTATTAAGAGAGTTCGGCAAACTGCTGGTCAAATACTTCAGTAATGAGAACTGCGGAAGAATCGGTCAGGATCACTTTGCGGTCTTTACGAATACAGAAAATCTTGAAGAAACACTGAATGAACTGATCGAAGAAACCAAGACTCTTAACGACGGCAAGAATCTGCCGGTCAGGATCGGTATCTATCTTGATGGCATCGAAAGAGTCGAAGCTTCAAGAGCGTGTGACCGCGCCAAGTATGCGTGTGAGATCAACCGCTCTGCCTATGTCTCGGGATATACATATTTCGATAAGTCGATGCTGGAGAAGGCATTGACCAGACAGTATATAATCGAAAACTTTGATAAGGCAATTGAGGAAAAGAGGATCCAGGTCTACTATCAGCCGATCGTCAGGGCGGCTAACGGCAGAGTCTGTGAAGAAGAAGCCTTAGCCAGATGGGATGATCCGGAGAAAGGTTTCCTGCTGCCTGCCGATTTCATTTCGACTCTGGAAGATGCCAGACTCATCACAAAACTCGATCTCTATGTACTGGAAGAATCGATCAGAAAGATGAAGAGGCTCTCTGAAGCAGGTCTGTATATTGTGCCTTGTTCGATCAACCTGTCGAGAGTCGATTTCGATACCTGTGACATCATTTCCGAGATCTGCAAGAGGATCGATGCTTCGGGTCTAAGCAGAAGTCTGTTTAATCTGGAGATTACCGAGAGTATTGTCGGCAGTGATTTTGATTTCATGAAATCCCAGATCGAAAGAATGAGAGCCGAAGGCTTCCGTGTCTGGATGGATGATTTCGGTTCGGGTTATTCTTCACTGGATGTCTTGCAGGATATCGAATTCGATCTGATAAAATTCGATATGCGTTTCATGATGCAGTTTGACGGTTCCGACCGCAGTAAGATCATCATCACCGAACTGCTGAAAATGGCTATGGGCTTGGGTGTCGAGACGATCGTCGAAGGCGTCGAAAGAAAAGACCAGATGGAATTCTTGAGAGAAGTCGGCTGTACCAAGCTGCAGGGATTCTATTACAGTAAGGCTCTTCCGCTTCAGGAGATATTAAGACGTTATGAGAAGGGTGATCAGATCGGTTTTGAGAATCCGGATGAATCTTCATACTATGAAGCGATCGGAAGGATCAATATCTATGATCCGGGTCTGATCACCAATGAGGATCAGGATAAATATGAATATCTGTATAATGCCTTCCCGATGGCGATCCTGGAAGTAAAAGATGAAGAGATCAGGATCATCCGCTGTAACCGATCATATCGCCGTTTCTTTGAAAAGAGTTTCAAAAAGAAAACGTCTGATCAGGAATTTAATAAACTGATGATCAAAGCGAGTCCGGATTTTGAATTAAAGGAAGCCATGGACAGATGTCAGAATACCAATGACTGGGTAAGTCTGGATACGACAACAGAAGACGGTCAGAATATTCATTCATTCATCAGAAGACTGGCGGATAATCCGGTTACAGGAACATCGGCTTATACGATCGTTATACTGGCTATGATGTAAGTCAAAGAGGAAAGATAATGGAAATACTGAAAAAAGCAGATTATGAAAAACAGATAGCAGAGTCCAGAGATAAACGCATGAAATGGTGGCGTGAGGCCCGTTTCGGCATGTTTGTGCACTACGGATTATATTCGATCATCGGCAGACATGAATGGGTCATGTCGATGGAGGGAATAGATAAGGAAGAATATGAGAAATATGCGGATCAGTTCATGCCGGAAGAAGGCTGCTGCCGCAAGTGGGCGAAACTGGCCAAGGCTGCCGGTATGAAATATATGGTCTTAACGACCAGACACCATGAAGGTTTTTCTTTATGGGATTCCAAGGTCAATCCTTTCAATTCCGTGAATTACGGCTGTCACAGAGATATCGTTAAGGAATTTGTGGAAGCATGCCGTGAGGAAGGATTAAAGATCGGTTTCTATTCTTCGATCATGGACTGGCGTCATCCGGATGGTGAAAGATGTGCTTATGACAATGAAGCCCGAAGAAGGTTCTTAGATTATATCGAAGCTTTAAATACCGAATTACTTACCAATTACGGCAAGATCGATATCTTATGGTACGACGTGGCTCAGCCGATGGAGTCCTGGGAAGCCTGGGATTCCTTGGCCCGCAATCAGCGCTTAAGAGCCTTACAGCCTGATATCATCATCAATGACCGTTCCCGTTTAAATGAAGACTTCGGTACACCGGAAGGAAAGATCAGAGTATTGGACCGTGACTGGGAAGCCTGTATGACTTTCAATGATATAGCCTGGGGTTATCTCGATGAGAAACAGGCTTTGCCTTATGCCTATACGGCCCAGAGAATTTTGAGAATGCTGAATACCTGTGCCTGCAACGGCGGTAATCTCTTACTTAATATCGGACCTAAACCTGATGGCTCGATCCCGGCCGATGCGATCGAACCTTTAACTAAAGTAGGTGAATGGTTAAGTAAGAACGGTGAAGCCGTCTATGGTGAGCTTCATCCGAATCTGATTTCCGGTTCATGGTTCAGAGGCGGTAACGGTATTTCCGGTATTACTTATTCCAAAGATCTCAAAGCTGTCTATCTGTGGAACTGGATCTCACCGGATGGCGGTAAGATGTATTTCTCCGGTGTTTTCTCCACACCGACCAGAGTGACTAAATTAGGGACCGGTGAAGATATCGATTTCACTTATACCGCTGATCACCGTGTCGAGATGAGAGGATTATGTGTTAAGGAAGGTGAATTCGTTCCGGTCTATAAGATCGAATTTGCGGAGCCGTTAGTCTATAAACCGTTCCATAAATATCCGCAGATCTGGTTATAAAAAATGGCAAACTCAGGAACTGCTTCCTGTGTTTGCCGTATACTATTATACATTTTTTGCATTTTAAATCTGATCCATATAGCTAGGTTATTTTGTTAACCGCTATTAATAATATCGAAAGGAGGCTAGTATGGATTACAAAAAAACAGCTGCTGAGATCGTTGAACTCGTAGGCGGCAAAGACAACATTTCGGCTCATACCCACTGTATGACCCGTCTGCGTCTGGTACTTAAAGACAACTCTAAGATCAATGAAGAAGAACTGAAGAAAGTTCCGGGGATCCAGGGTGTTGTCAACAAGGGCGGTCAGTATCAGATCGTTATCGGACCTGATGTAGAACAGCTGCATAATGAACTGGCTCCGCTGGTTCCGGCTGCCGAAGCACAGGCAGTAGTTGAAGAAAACCTGGATAAGGAAAAGGAAAGTATCGGCAATCAGATCCTGTCCTACATTTCCGGTTCCGTAACTCCGGCATTACCTGTCCTGATCGGTTCAGGTATGATTTCGGCTGTCCTGTCTTTATGTGCCAACCTTCTGAAGGTCGACACGGCAGGCATGACTTACCAGCTTTTCAATACTCTGGCCAATGCAGCTTATACTTATCTGCCTGTACTGGTTGCGTTTGCGGCAGCAAGAAGACTTAAGACAAACGAATATGTTGCTGCATTCATCATTCTGGCACTTTGTTCCGGAGCAATTTCCGGTGTTGCGGATCTGAGCATTTTCGGTTTACCGCTGACTACCGTTAAATATACCTCCAACATCGTTCCGGCTCTGATCATGGTTCCGGTTATGGCATTCCTTGACAAATATGTCGTCAAGTATTCGCCGAAATCGATCGTTTCAATCGTCCGTCCGTTTATCCTGTCTATAGTAATGTTCCCTCTGACCCTTCTGGTTTTAGGTCCGATCGGAACCTGGATCGGTAAACTGCTGGCTGATTTCTGTGTTGCAATCACAAGTTTAGGTGCTCCTTCTATGGCTATTCTGTCTGCTTTGCATCCATTACTTGTCATGGTCGGTATGCATACGGTAATTACGCCATTGATCGTTAACGAAATTACCACTTACGGTTCTTCATTGCTGTTCTCAAAGGCTCTGGCAGGAAACCTCGCCATCGCCGGTGCAGCACTGGCAGTAGGCGTCAAGGCCAAAAAAGCCGAAAACAAGTCAGCCGGTATCTCAACCGGTATTACTGCTCTCTTATCAGTAACCGAGCCGGCTCTTTACGGTGTTCTGATCAGATTGAAGAAGCCTTTGATCGGTGCTCTGATCGGTGCGGCTATTACCGGTTTATTCATCGGTATCTTCGATATCCGCGCTTATGCGACGGCTTCATGTTCATTCCTGACACTGCCTATCTTTATGGCACCTGACAACATGTCCAATTTCTATCTGGCATGTGCGGCAGCGGTTATCGCTACGATTTTGGGCTTTGCGGCAACCTGGCTCATCGGTTTCGACGAGGAATAGTTTTAGACTGAAAGGGGACTTATGTCCCCTTTATTCATAAGGAGAATTTATGCAAACCAGAAAAATCAATGATTTTCCTGAGGGTTTCTTATGGGGTGCTTCTTCTGCGGCTTTCCAGTGTGAAGGAGCTGCTCATGAAGACGGAAAAGGTCTTTCGGTCATGGATGTCCGCAAGATCGATCCGTCGATCTGTAACTTCGATGTAGCTTCCGATCACTATCACCGCTATAAGGAAGACATCGCCTTAATGAAGGAGATGGGACTTAAGGCATATCGTTTTTCGATTGCCTGGACCAGGATCTTCCCTAATGGCAATGGTGAAGTCAATCAGAAGGGTGTTGATTTCTACAATGATCTGATCAACGAACTGATCAGGGCCGATATCGTTCCGATCGTTACGATCTACCACTTCGAATATCCGCAGAGTCTGATCGAACAGTACGGCGGCTGGCTTGATCGAAGAAGCATCGATGATTACGTTAATTATGCGGAATTCCTATTTAAGACGTATGGCGACAGAGTAAAATACTGGCTGACCATCAATGAACAGGACCACGTCGTACACATGCCTTTCCGTCTCGGTTTAAGCAATGATGACCGTCAGGAAAAGGAAAAGCTCGGCTATCTGGCCAATCACAATATGTGTGTGGCAGCAGCCAAGGCAATAAAAAAATGTCACGAGATCGTCAAAGACGGCAAGATCGGTCCGGCTACCTGTTTCACGATGATGTATCCTACCACCAATGATCCGTCTGATATGCTGGCGTGGATGGATGCGATGGAGATCAGAAACTATTACCTGCTGGATCTCAATTGCAAGGGTGAATATAATCCGGTATTCAGAAGATATCTTGAAGACCGCAATATGATGCCTGAGATCCATGAAGGTGATATGGAACTGATGAAAGAGAACCGTCCTGATCTTCTGGCTTTCAACTATTACTATTCCGAATCGGTAAGTAAATTCCCGTTAGATGATGAACACAAGATCGGTGATATCGAATTCAAACTGCTACCTAGCAGAGAGGCCGGCATTTATCAGGTCGTCAAGAACGAGAACCTGAAGGCAACGCTCTGGGGCTGGGAGATCGATGACATCGGCTTACAGTGTTCCGCAAGATTATTATGGGAAAGATATCATCTGCCTTTACTGATTACGGAAAACGGTTTCGGTAATAAAGAGGAATGGCCGGAAGATGGTATAATTGAAGATGAAGATCGTATTGATTATCTGAAACGTCATATCCATAATGTCAAAGAAGCCATGAATCTCGGTGTTGAATTTATCGGATTCTGTGCCTGGTCTTTTATGGATCTGATTTCAGGACATTCCGGTTTCTCTAAACGCTACGGTTTTGTCTATGTCAACCGTGATGAGCACGATCTGAAGGATCTTGCGCGCCGAAAAAAGAGAAGTTTCTACTGGTATAAAGAGACGATCGCCAATAACGGAAAGGACATTTAATTATGGGATTATTTGACAAATTACTGAAAAAAGAACCGGAAGTTGAACTGGTTGAACGCGCTGACAGCGATGTCGTAGCTGTGTGCACCGGTAAGAAAATTCCGACAGCTGAAATTTCTGATGCGGTATTCGCCCAGGAAATGATGGGCAAGACCATCGGTATTATTCCAAGTGAATCACTGGTCGTTTCTCCGGCAAACGGAACGATCGAAGTACTGTTCCCGACCGGACATGCGTTCGGTATCCGCAGCAATGACGGTGTCGGCTATCTGGTCCATATCGGTATCGATACAGTCGGCATGAACGGTGACGGTTTCAAGATCCTGAAGAAACAGGGTGATACCGTCAAGGCCGGTGAACCGGTCGTCAAAGTTGATTTCGGCAAGGTCAAGGCTCAGGGTCTTGATCCGGTAACGATGCTGATAATCACGGAACTGCCTGAAGGAAAAGAAGTAAATTATACAGACTTCACAGACGTCAAGGCAGGCGATCTGATCGTATAAGAAGACAAAGATCTCAGTTTACTGAGGTCTTTTTAAACAATGATTTCTCTGCCGGATAACTGATCGGTAAAATGTTTCAAGGCGATATTGGAATTGTTTCTTTTCCAGATCGCATGGATTTCTTCCACTTCTTCTTCACCCTTCATCGGCAAGAAGATGAGACCTTCCGCATCGGTGATCTTTTTGACACAGTAATCAGGCAGGATGGATATGCCTTCTTCCGAAGCTACCATGATCAGGATCGATTCAACGTCAGTGGAACGGCAGATGATATTGGGATGATATCCGGCCTGATGGTAGAGGTCCATAAAGATGGAGTCACCGTAGTTTTCACTTAATTCGGATGGTGACATATAGATAAGTGCTTCACCCTTAAGGTCGATCCTTTCCAGATACTTTCTTGAGCACAGCGGATGGGAGGCATATAAAGCTGCCATCAGCTGGGCTTTTTCTATTTCCAGTGCACAATATTCACTGTTCAGTTTAAGGTTGGTCGAATCCCAGGTAAAGATGATGTCATATTCGTCATTCTGTAAAGCGGCAGCGAGCTTATCTGAAGTATCGCGGTAGCACATAAGTAAGACGTTAGGCAAAGAACGGTGGAAGTCTCTTAAGGACTCGGAGAGTTTGCTTCTTTCATAGCCTTTTATATAACCGATCCTTAAGGTCCCGCTGATGCCGGTAGAGGCTTCATTGGCTCTTTCTCTGGCATCTGACAATCTCATCAGGATCAGTTTGGCATCGGAAAGAAAACTGTTTCCCGCAGCTGTCAAAGTAATAGGCCTGGTGGAACGGTTAATTAACTTGCAACCAAGATCGTCTTCCAGAGCTTTGATCTGCTGGGTCATGGCGGTCTGGGTTATGTAGTTTTCTTCAGCTGCGATCGAGAAAGACTGCGATTCGGCTACAGATATGAAGTATTTAAGTTGATTTGTGTTCATAGTATAAGTTTTTCTTATATTATTATGCCAAATTTGCGCTTAAATGGCCAGTAAAATCATGTTTAAATATAAGCATGAATAATACTGACAGACTGAAAAGCTTATATGAATACTTATGGATCAGCTTAGGGACCTTACTGGTTGCCATGGCCGTAAGTTTCTACCTGATTCCCTGTAAGATCATTACCGGCAGTGTATCGGGCTTATCAGTCGTGATCACGGAAATCATTCCTTTATCTGATTCATTGATCGTCCTGATCATGAATATAGTCTGTCTGTATATCGGAATACGCTGTCTGGGAAAGAAATTCGGGATCAGATCAGTCTATATTTCCTTATTATTACCGTTACTGATCGAGGTTTTATCCTCTCTGAATATTTCCCTGGCAAGTGAAAATGAGCTGATCAATATCACTTTATTCCTGCTGATCCTGACCGCCGGTCAGTGTATCCTGTTCGGTATGGATACAGCTTCCGGAGGCCTGGATACGATCGCCGAAGTATTGGCAATAAGATACCATACTTCGATCGGCTTAATGGTAGCGCTGATCGGAGCGTTATGCTGCATCATTACGATCGCAGTATATGGTCTCTCTACTGCTCTGATCGGAGTCATCGTAACAATCGTCAACGGCATCATGATCAATCTGTTTACGGCCGCTTACAGATTCCACCCTTTGAAAACAGTACTGTCCAAAGCAGTTGTGATCAAATAGTTTCCCCCTTTAAGAAAAACTGAAACAGTAGAGGTATAACTTAGAAAAGAGTTATACCTTTATTGTTTGTGGGGATCTGAAATACAATGAATGTATGAGATTGGCGGCAGTCGGCAGTAACTGTATTGACTACTATAAGAATATTAATAAGATCACTCCGGGAGGAGGTCCTTTGAACGTGGCTGTTTATGCAGTGCGAAACGGCAACGAAACTTCATATATAGGACCGGTAGGCAACGATGAATACGGAAGGATCATTTATGAAGCCGTTAAGAATAAAGGTGTCGATGTTTCTCATCTGAAGATCGTTGAGGGGAAGACAGCCGTATCCGAAGTAAAACTGATAAATAACGAAAGAGTCTTCGGTGAATATGATGAAGGCGTATTAAGTAACTACACCTTATCTGAAGAGGACATAGATTTTATTTCTTCACATGATGCGGTGATCTGTGATCTCTGGGGCAAGGTGGGGAAACAGTTTAAACAGTTAAAGGAAAGAAATATCATTACCGCTTTTGACTGTGCCAACAGACCGGATGACGAAGAAGCATTATCGGTAATGCCTTATACCGACTATCTGTTTTTCTCTGCGGATAAAGATAATGATGAATTAAGAAAACAGATGATCACTTATCAAAATAAAGGACCGAAACTGGTAATAGCCATGTTAGGGAAAGAGGGAAGTCTCTGTTACGACGGAAGCATCTTTCATAAATTCGGGATCGTAAAATGCGATAATTTAGTCGATACGATGGGAGCCGGTGATTCCTATATTGCGGGATTCTTAGAAGGAATAGTCGGCAAGCTCGATATTGAAGAATGCATGTATAAAGGTGCCTTATGTGCAAGCGAAACGATTCAATATTTCGGAGCCTGGTAGAAAGAGTTAAAAATGGATAAAGAAATAATTTGGGAAGAGATAAACGGACCTTGTTTAAGAAGCTTCAATGAGGAAGAGACCCGTAATAGTATCAACGGAGCTCTGGCCTTAAGAGGTCAGATAGAAAAGATAATCGATCAGATCTGGGAAGATGGTTTTGATTCAATCTTTTTTATGGGCATAGGCGGAACCTGGGCCAGTGCGATGCAGGTGGAAGTATACATGAGAGGCAAATCGGCATTACCTGTTTTTGTGGAGAATGCCGCTGAATTCCTGACTACAGGCAATAAGAGATTTACGGACAGATCCGTTATGATCTATTCTTCGGTATCAGGCAACACCAAGGAAATGATCGAACTGGTCAAGAAGGTAAAGGAAATCGGTGCCAGAGTATTTGCGTTTATCGATACACCGGGTTCAGTTCTTACTGAAGAAGATAAGTATGATTATCTGATCACCTACAAGATGAACGAACAGCTGAAGTTCTATATGGTGGCGAATTATCTGATGTATAAGAATAATGAGTTCCCTGATTACGACAGCTATAACAAAGAAATGGAACAGTATCTGGCAGAAGCTCTGATAGATGTCGAAAAGAAGGCTGATGCATGGGCTTATGATTTTGCGAAAAAGAAAACAGAATTCGTGAAGGAACATCCCGATTATCCGCATTACTTCATCGGCTGCGGTAATCAGTACGGAGCCACTTATTCCTATGGCATGTGTTACTGGGAGGAACAGATGTGGCTACGGACCAGATCCATCAGCGCTCCGGAATTCTTCCATGGCATGCAGGAAGTAATTGTGGAAGATACGCCGGTTACACTGTTTATGGGCGAAGATGAACAGCGTCCGCTGGCGCAGAGAGTAAAGGACTTTTTACCACGTGTCAATAAAAACTATACGATCATCGATACGAAGGATTATGAACTTGAAGGAATCAGTGAAAAATATCGAGGTTCGATTTCTCATCTGGTGATGAGAGCCGTCAACGCGAGAGTCGATGCCTATATGGAGTATTTCTTAAGACATCCATTGACTATCAGAAGATATTACAGACAGTTTGATTATTGAGAAAACGATTACTAAACGAGAATAATATCAAATGTTTTCGAAAGCATCAGTAATGATGCTTTTTATATAAGGAATTGAATATATGGGAATATTCCCATATAATTTTTATAACAGGATTGCATATGTCACACAAAGCAGTAAAACTTTATCTTGAACAAAACACGACATTAAAAGTATTGTTTGATGATGGTATCACCAAAGAATATGATGTTTTATCATTGTCAGAAAAATATCCTCAACTCAATGCCTTAGAAGACAGAGATCTTTTTCTGAAAGGAAAACTGTTTGGCTGGGGCGGAGTTATTTGGAACGATGATCTGGATCTGGATGCAGATACGATATATGAAGATGGTATAACGGTCGAAAGCGAAGACAAAGCAACCGAAATAATTCTTGGCTATAACATCAGACAGGCAAGACTGAGAAAGCAGCTGACACAGGAAGAACTGTCGCAGTTGACAAACATCGATCAATCAGATATTTCAAAAATAGAAAGCGGGATCCTGTGCCCTACATTATCAACGATTAAAAAGATCGCCAGAGGATTAAACGAAATAATCAGGATAAATGTTTTCTGATCGACAACAATTTGTCAGAGTATGTGATCCCGATGTAGAGATCAAATGACAAAACTGTCAATTATGTAATATCATTAATTCAGACACTAACAGCAATCATACACGTTCAACCACTAACTGAAATATACGGTGTCTAGGTACGGGACTCTTCGGAGTCCCGTACATTAACTAGGAAAGGAGGCCTTATGTCTATTCTTGATGATATCCGCAAGGAACAGAATTATACCCTGACCGAAAACGGAGCTCTGGCTTTAAACAGTACTTCGAATAATCTGGTCGATCTTTTTGCGATCTCAGGTGCAATGAGAGAAAGAGAAGATGAAGAGATAGAGATGATGTTTGCCAAGGCAGTGATCGATGATAAACTTCTGGCGACAAAGCTGGCCTTCTATACCAGAGATGTCAGAGAAGGTCTGGGTGAAAGAAGAGCCGCAAGGGTCATGTTCAGATATCTGGCAAACAGTTATCCGGAGATCTTTAATAAGAATGTACAGTATATTGCGGAATACGGTAGATGGGATGATCTGGTCTTTCTGCTTGAAGATGCCCCGGAAACGATCGTTCCGCTGCTAAAGAAACAGCTTGACGAAGATCTTCAGAATACGAAAGAGAATAAACCGATATCGCTTTTAGCCAAATGGTTACCTTCTGTAAATACTTCCAATAAGGAAACAGTCAGAAAAGGTAAACTTATGGCAAAGTATTTCAATATGTCGGAAAGAAATTACCGTAAGACTCTGGCTGCATTAAGGCGTTATCTGAAAGTAACGGAAGTGTATATGTCAGCCAAGAGATTCAAAAGTATCGTATACAGTGAAGTTCCTTCCAAGGCCATGAACAATTACCGCAGGGCTTTCATGCGTAATGATGAACATCGTTTCTCGGCATTTTTAAGCGATGTCTCAGCAGGCAAGGAAAAGATCAATGCTTCGGTACTGTATCCTTATGACATTACCGAAAAATATCTGTCTTATGTCAAAGCGGCAGATCCGGTGCTGGAGGAACAGTGGAAGGCTTTACCGAACTATGTGGAAGGCGAAAACAATTTCCTGATCATGGCCGATGTTTCAGGTTCCATGATCGGCAGGCCTATGGCTACATCGGTAGGACTGGCCATGTATTTTGCGGAAAGAAACAAGGGAACATTCGCCAATCAGTTCATGACTTTCTCCTCAAGACCTGAACTTGTGACCATCAAGGGTAATACCCTTTATGAAAAGATCCAGTATATCATCAGTGCCTCCTGGGGCAACAACACCAATCTTGAAGCAGCTTTTAATCTCTTGCTTTATACCGCCGTCAAATACAAGACGCCGAAAGAAGAGATGCCGGTATCCATAATCGTAATTACCGATATGGAATTCGATATCGGTGTATGCAGTGACTGGATATTCTATGATGCGATGGAGAAGCGTTTTGCGGAAAACGGGTACACGATCCCAAACATCGTTTTCTGGAATGTCAATTCCCGTCATAATACCTACCATGCCTCATATGACTACAAGGGCGTACAGCTGGCTTCGGGTCAGTCGGTCACGGTCTTTGAGTCATTGATTAAAGGTATGAATCTGACACCGTATGAATATATGCTGTCGGTACTGAATACCGAAAGGTATGAAAAGATAACAATTTAAAAAGAGTTCCGAGAACTCTTTTTATCAGTTTATTTTGCTTTCTTCATATATCTGTACAGGAAGTAGACCATGGCTGCTTCGCCATACATCGATATATAGAACATCAGACTTAATTTCTTATCACCACCGGGATCTTTGCCTAAGAAGATTCCGATCATCGTAAATGCCAGCATTGAGAATCCGGCTAAGAACATATACGGATTCTTTTTCTTTATCATCAGATAGATACCCACTCCGATGATGAAGAAATCAGGCACGATATTCAAAGCCTGGATCAGACCGTTTACCCATCCCGGTGTTTCGGCTGCCTGGGCATAGCGGTTAACACCTAAGGCTATCGGTTCCGTCACAAGATTGAGCGAAGCGAATATGCCTCCTGCCATGAGAATTATGGTTAAGATCCAGACGATCCTGATCACCGTCTTGTTTTCAGTCAGGGCATAGAAACATAAAGGGAAGAGTAAAGGAATAAGTGCGAAGTGTAATACATAGCGTAACTGGCTTAAGCCTTTTAACAGCGGGCCGAAAGGCATAAAGGAACCAAAAGCCAGGATCAGTGCATCATAGAATAATCCTATACAGATAATTCCTGTCAATAACGGGACATGGTCTCCATCAGACTTCTTATACTGTCTGAACATTGCGACAACCGAAAACATTTCCAGGATCGCCATGATCCAAAGAACGATAGACATTGTATTGATCAGTAACTGTCTCATAAGATAATTCCTTCCTTATATATATTATAGGAGTGTTTTTACAGGAAATGATGTATTGAGATAAGAGAATATATCTATTCCTGATAAAATTAAATCAGAGAATAGATCATACAGGAGGAGAAACAATGTATCATCAGATTAAAGTCGAAGAGAAAAGACCGTGTGTTCTGGTTTATAACGATATCGTTTATGCCAACCGTAAAAGCCGCTGGGGAAGAGACTATCATCCTTTAAAACTGCATATTCAGATCCCGATGTATTTCCACAGAGAAAACAAGCCGACACCTTTACTGGTCTGGCTTGAAGGCGGAGGATGGCGCAATGTATCGCCGGCAATGCGTATTGCGGAGCTTGGTTATTTTGCCTTGCATGGTATTGCGGTAGCAAGTGTCGAATATTCGGTCGATGCCGATAATGTCTGGCCGGTCCAGCTTGATGATGTGAAGGAAGCGATAGCTTATCTTAAGGCTCATCATGAAGAATTCATGATCGATCCTGACCGTATCGCTGTTGCCGGAGAATCTGCAGGCGGACATCTGGCGGCTATGGCAGCTTTAACGTCAAATGATCTGAAGGCTGCGGTTTGTTATTATACTCCGGGTGATTTTCCGAATATGCCGGAAAGTGCCGATATCTTCAAACTGGAGGATCTGCTGGTAGGCAAAGAGATCCGCAGTGATGAGAAACTGATGAAAGAAGTCGATCCGAGAGAATATGTCACAAAGGATGCTCCTCCGTTTATGTTCTTACACGGTGATGCCGATACCATGGTTTCTCCTTCTTCCAGCAAGGCTCTCTATGATCTGCTTGAAGAGAACGGTGTTGAAGCGGAATATTATCTGCTTGAAGGTGCCATGCACTGTGACACGCTCTTCACTCAGGAAGCCATTCAGGATCTCGTACTTGAATTCTTAAGAAAGCACGTATAAACAGTTATGACAAGAATACAGCTCGATTATTATTCTCCTTCACTGTATGCCAATACCCAGGCGAGTGTGATCCTGCCCAATACCTATAAGGATTTTCTGGCAAACGGAGTCAGAAGAAACAGTGAGGGAAAATTAAAGACTTTATGGCTGCTTCATGGCATGGGTGATGATCACAGCTCCTGGATCAGGAATACCAATCTGGAGCGCTATGCTCTGGCTAGAGGTATCGCGGTGATCTGCCCGTCTGTTCCCGTTCAGAGTTTCTATACGGATATGGCCGATGGGCCGAAAGTCTTCCGTTATATAGCCGAAGAATTGCCTGCTTTCATGAGAGAGACTTTTCCGCAGCTGTCTTCTGCCAGGGAAGATAACTACATCATGGGTCAGTCGATGGGCGGATACGGCTCTTTGAAGATCGGTCTGAGCTATCCGGAACATTATCAGGCGATCGGCTGTCTGTCTTCCGGAAATCTCATTGAAATGGATCTTCCGCCAAGACCTGAAGAAGAAAATTTCCTGACACCGTTATATGGCGTGGGCAGAAATGCCTTTGGAACTGAGACGATGAAGGAAAATCTGAATACAGAACACGATATCAGATTTCTGTTAGATAAAGCTATACAAAACGGTAAAAAGATACCTGATATCCATATGGCCTGCGGAAATGAGGATTTCATTAAAGATCTTTCCGATCCGCTGGCAGTTTTCTTTAAAGAAAAAGCAGAAGAAAACAGTTTTGTCTTCACTTATGAAACTGCTGCGGGAGTTCATAACTGGGACTTTTGGGATCACTGGCTTCCGCTTCTTCTGGATGAAATGGGACTGGATTCACTTTTATAGTTATAAAACAGTTTTTTCTGTGGAATATTTCTTAAAATAGATTACAATAGACAATGGTATTAAGCATATGGTTTTTTTAGAGGAGATCAGCCGATGAGTACTGCTATCCGTCTTGATTCGATCGTTAAGATCTATCCGGGTGTTAAAGCTCTGGATGGAGTATCTTTCGCTGTTGAAAAAGGACATGTTCATTCGCTGGTTGGGGAAAACGGAGCCGGTAAATCCACACTGATCAAAGTCATCAGCGGTGCCGAAGTTCCTAACAGCGGTACGATCTATATGGAAGAAGAACCGTATTCACAGATGACACCGGCCTTATCCGGACAGCTGGGGATTGGTGTTATATATCAGGAATATAATCTTGTACCTTCGCTTTCCGTTCTGGAAAACGTCTTTTTAGGTTACAAGATCGGCGGTAAGCTGTTTCCTGATCAGAAGAAGATGAGAGAAAGACTGCTTGAGGTCGAGAAAAAGCTGGATATCCATCTTGATCCCGATGAAATGGTTTCGACGCTTTCGGTTGCGGAGCAGCAGTTTGTCGAGATCGCTAAGTCGCTGGTCAGAAACGTCAAGGTCCTCATCATGGATGAGCCGAGTGCGACTTTATCAAATAAAGACGTCGATAAACTCTTCGATGTCATCATGCATCTTAAAGAAGAGGGAGTTACCGTAATATATATTTCCCATCGTATGGAAGAGATCTTCAGGATCTCCGATGATGTAACGGTCTTAAGAGACGGCAGACATATCTTTACCGGTAAGATCTCTGAAGTCGATACTCATTCCCTGATTTCGATGATGGTCGGCAGGGAGATCAGTGAATCTTATCCTGAGCGTCATTCACCGATCGGAGAAGCCGTTCTGGAAGTCGAACATCTCTATGGAAACGGAGACAGAGACATTTCCTTTACACTTCATAAGGGCGAAATACTGGGCCTGGCAGGTCTTGTCGGAGCAGGCAGAACAGAACTGGCGAAAGTCCTCTATGGTGCCGTACCGAAAGAAAAAGGCATCATCAGAGTCAAGGGTAAAGAAGTCGATTTCAGAAATCCGGAAGATGCGGTTGCCTGCGGCATCGGTCTTATTCCGGAAGACAGAAAGGGTGAGGGTGCTTTCCTCAATTATTCCATTCTGTGGAATTCCGTGATCATGGCTTTAAAGAAAGATGCCAAGGGTATCTTTGTTGATGATAAGAAGATGGAAGAAAAAGCTGAAGAACTTTCCAAGACTTTCCAGATCAAGGCTCCGTCACTGGAACAGCTGGTCCGCAACCTTTCCGGAGGCAATCAGCAGAAGACCGTACTGGCCAAGACGTTTGCGGCCGATACGGATATCCTGATTTTCGATGAACCGACCAGAGGTATCGATATCGGTGTCAAACATGATATCTATCAGCTGATGAATGAGATCGCCGAAAGAGGCATCTCCATCATCATGATCTCTTCGGAAATGGAGGAACTGATCGGTATGAGCGATCGGATCCTGGTCTTACACGAAGGGGAAATGATGGGAGAAGTTAAGAAAGAAGACTTTGACTCAAGAGAAATACTGAAACTTGCGTCCGGAATAAGGAGGGAGAATAACTGATATGAAAAAAGGAAATGTCCAGAAAATCATCCGCAACAATATGCCATGGCTTATCTTACTGGCAGTAGCGGTCATCTTTTCCTTCATCTCTCCGAATTTCTTCTCGGTCGCAAATGTCATAAACATTCTCAATCAGAATGCCTATATCATTACCTGTGCCATCGGTATTACGCTGGTCATGATGGCTGGACAGATCGACCTTTCCGTCGGTTATCAGATGTCACTGATCGGTGTGACCATGGGCCTGCTGGTTTCCAAGCTCGGTGTTCCGACACCGATCGTCTTCCTGGTTGCGATCATCGAAGGTATCATCCTTTCGGAGATCAATACCATTCTTGCGCTGAAACTGAAGATCACCTTACTGATGGTGACAGTCGGTACGATGACGGTCTATAACGGTATCTCTTTCACGATTTCCGAGTCCAAGAACCTCAGCGGTTTCGATGAGATGTTCAAGTTTGTCGCCAAAGGCTATATCGGTCCGCTTCCGTTTGCGGTCATCGTGACGACGATCCTGGTGATCATCATGTCGATCTTCTTGAATAAGACCTATTACGGCAGATATATCTATGCCTTAGGCGGCAATGAAGAAGCTGCCCGTCTTTCCGGTATCAATGTCAACAGGACCAAGCTGATGATCGGATTCTTCGAAGGACTCTTTGTTGCATTGGGTACGATCATGCTGATATCGAGAGTCGGAACGGCACATTCCGGAACCGGCCCGGGAACGGAATTCACGGTCATTACCGGCATCCTGCTGGGCGGTGTTTCGATCCGAGGCGGCGAAGGAAAACTTTCCGGCGTTGTTGCGGGTATCCTGATCATGGCGATCCTGGCTAACGGTATGCAGCTGGCCGGATGGGGAACTTATGTACAGTTCATTGCCAAAGGTATCATCATGCTGGCAGCGATCGGCTTCGATGTCTATCAGATGACGCACCGCAAGATCGTTGTCGACAAGACAAAAGATGAAAAAGGGAATTAAACAGCAAAGCTGTTTAAGATAAAAAAAAGAAAGGATTTAAAATGAAAAAATTATTAGTAGTACTTCTCAGTATTCTGATGGTCATGACTCTGGCTGCCTGCAGCAATCAGGGAAAGTCCGAAGGTGAACCTACACCTGCAGATGTTGATCCGAAAGAGATCGACAACAATCCGCATGGTCAGACTGAAGGCCGTTTCCTGGCTATCTCCATGCCGACACTTGCAGCTGACTTCTATGTTCAGTTCTGCGATCTGATCGAAAGCCAGGCTACCGAAGCCGGTATGAAGGTCACTCGTGAATCAGCTGATGGCAGTGTTTCTACTCAGATTACACAGCTGGAAAACTTCCAGACCATGGGCGTTACCGACCTGATCGTCTGCCCGGTCGATGAGGAAGCTGTCAAGGAAACTCTGATCTCTTTACGTAAGGCCGGAATGAACGTTCATTCATTCGCTTTCGAATTCGGTCAGGACTGCTCTTACTATGATTCTTGTACTTCTGCCAACCAGAAGGCAATCGGTGAAAAGAGTGCTGAAAATGCTTCGAACTGGATCGATGCAACATTCCCGGACGCTGCTGACAAGTCCGTCAAGACAGTCATCATTTCTTTACCGGTCTTTGAAGCCAACATCGCCAGAGATGAGGGTTTACGTACCATCACCAACAACTCCAAAGTTGATCTGGTTGCCGAATATGAACTGACTGCCGAAGATGCAGTTCAGACTCAGAACTTCATCGATCAGATGATGATCGAACATCCGGATGTACAGGTCGTACTGTGCCATTTCGCTTCCATCGCTTTAGCAGCTGATGAACAGCTCCAGGTTTACCGCAACCAGCTTGATCTTGATCACTTTGCCGTATTCTCATGCGACTACGATGACACTCTGGTTTCAAGAATGATCGCTTCTTTAAAGAACGATTCCTTTATCCGTGCAACCGGCACTTACAACCCAGCTCTGAACCTTGTATTCGAAGTAACAATGGGACAGCATGATGATGAACTGACCTCCAACAAGATTTTCTACTTCCCGGTCGTTTCCTTCACTGCTGAAGAAGTTGCTGCTGCACAGTAATCGGATTAACCGTATTTGATTATTGTCACTGGCTTAAAGTGACATATCATTGAAGTCAAAACAGGATTTGAAGCAATTCATATCCTGTTTTTATTTAAAGTAAATGAGTAAAAGAAGATCATATCAGTATCTGGCAGATTAATAAACATCATTCAGCAAGAATTATGCATAGATAATCACTATTCAGAAATGGATAGTGATTTAATTTAATAATTCGGCTATAATGGAGTTGTAATCCATTTTAGCCGAAAGGAGACTGCTTATGTATCTTCATAGATCAATAGAAAATATATTGAAAAAAGCAACTCATCAGACGAAGGTTGTGCTGGTAACAGGTGCTAGGCAGACAGGTAAGACAACAGTTATTCAAAATACTTTCCCTTATTATAATTACATTACTCTTGATGAGGAAAATATGCTGGTTCTGGCAAAAACAGATCCGTCGCTTTTCTTCAAGGATCAGGAATATCCTCTGATCATTGATGAAGTCCAATATGCAGAAGAACTGTTTAGGACAATTAAACTGATTGTTGATAGAAAAGCAGAAAAGGGACAGATGATCCTTACCGGTTCACAGACTCACAAACTGATGGAAGCAGCATCATCGATGCTGGTAGGCAGAATGAGCGTCCTGGAAATGAGCGGTCTGTCCTTGCGTGAGATCTTCAAAGTAAATTATGATAAACCATTCATTCCGACAGATGAATACATCAAAAATCGGAAGAAGCATCTGACTAAATATGATGATCTCTGGAAGAGAATCCACAGAGGTTCAATGCCGGAGCTTTTGGATGAAGAAAGAGATTGGGAGTGGTTCTATCGCGACTATATCCGTACCTATCTGGAGAGAGATATCCGTAAGATCATCAATCTGAAGGATGAACTCAAGTTCAGATTATTTCTTGTATCACTAGCCGCCAGGTCTGGTCAGATCATTGTCTACGAAGATATTGCCAGTGATGTCGGTGTTGATATCAAGACAATACAGAATTGGCTGTCGATCGTTGAAACCAGCGGTATAGTCAAACTGATCCACACCTATAAAAACAACGTCATTAAACGGATGATCAAATCGCCGAAACTGTACTTTATGGATACAGGACTTGTGTGTTATCTTGTGGGCTGGAAGACAAGTGAACAGGCAAGAAACGGCGCAATGTCAGGAAATATCTTTGAGACATTTGTAATGAGTGAGATCATCAAAAGCTATTACAACGCCGGAAAAGATATTAAAGACACATTGTTTTATTATCGTGACAAGGATAAGAAAGAGATCGATCTGCTTATCCTGGAAGACGGAATCATCTATCCGGTAGAAATCAAATCTGCCGCTTCGGTCAGAAAGGATATGATCAAGAATTTCTCTGTATTAGGAAATAACAAAGAGATTTCTGTCGGAAGAGGAGCAGTGATCTGTCTGAGTGAAAATATCGTTCCAATAACTGAAGAAGTTGATGCACTTCCGATCGAATATATATAGAAACGTTGATCTGAAATTATATAAAATCAAGAAAGATATCAGACAATTCGTCTTGAGAATAATTGATGTGAATATTGTTTAATTACAGAACTATCGAATTCCTGCTACTGTATTGGGTGTGAAACTGCTGTCTGAACTAACTGATTAGAATGAGATTTCAACTGTTCGGCTACAGCGAATTCCACTTTGCAGATATGGTTCATAAAAGTGTAGTTTTCTAGCCTATTTTGGGTTAAGTTCATTCAGAATCTTAATTATGGAAGCTGCAGCATCCACGTTGATCAGGTTGAAGCATCTTTCAAAAGAAACAGCAAGATCTCTTTTATAGAGCGGAACTTCTTTCAGATCGATCTTGATCCTGG
>JAFZQG010000023.1 GCA_017550145.1 Erysipelotrichaceae bacterium
ATATAGATATAAAAAAGGCAGAAGAAGTATGACAAATTGGTTAGAAATGAGATATGTCTTCTGCCTATATTAGTATATCATTCCTGAAACAGAGATCAGAATATGAAAGTATCATATCCTGGACTTTGTCAACAGGCTGAAGAGCTTACGCTCTTACAGATGGAAACTTCTTAACTGGGTTGAATGTCTCAGACACGCTTTAGCCAGTGATTTGGAAATGGACTTTTCGCTTTTGCGGTATTTGAGGGTCTCTTTGATGATCATATAGACCGCAAAGAGTGCTCCAAAGAAACTCCAGCTCTTGCCCGTATCCTTGATATGGGCTATTTTTTCGTTGGCGCTGTTCAGATCATTATTCATCGTATTAAGTCCGTCATTTAATGCGTTGATGTTTTTAATGGTATTGCCTAAATGAATCAGAAAATCCACAAACATCACCACGACGGCGGCTATCAGAATGACATAGACAAAGATGATATAACGGTTGATTATTTTCATACTCTTATTTTACTACTTTCTGAATGGTTTCTTCACCGATCTGCTTCGGAAGCTGACCTTTTGTGTATTCCTTGATGGTCTCAAGTTTATCGGAATTATCCAGAACAAAGATATAGGTTATTTCCGTATCGTATATGGTATCTAAAAGGACCGTATTGTTTCTGAGATAATATTCGATCTTGTTGGCTGCTTCATAAGACAGCGTAAGACTGTATTTGGGATAAGTATGATCTTCAACAAATACGGCATTCTTGAGACATTCGCTGACCGCATTGCCATAGGCTCTGATCAGGCCTCCGGCTCCCAGCTTTATACCGCCGAAATACCTGACGACTAAAGCACATGTTTCATCGAGATTGTTCTTGTTTAAGACGTTTAAGATCGGGGCTCCGGCGGTTCCCGAAGGTTCGCCGTCATCGGATGATCTTTGAATGTTATGACACACCAGAGCTGAGCACACATGGGTCGCATCATGGTGTTTTTTTCTGATTTCACTTAAAAAACCGCGGTATTCTTCCTCGCTTTTTACGTGCTTCATATAGCAGATAAAACGGGATTTTTCAATGATGATCGTATTACTTAAATCTTCTTTTAAATACATAATTCTATTTTAGAAAATTTGTGGTAGAATTGGAAATGTTGTGAGGTTGTTATGAGAAGTCTGGAAGATATTTTACACGAACTTAATGCCGCGGAAAAAGAATATGCGGAAAAATGTCGTCTATACGGTATCGAAGAAAAAAGCCGGAAGAAAAAGGCCGATACTGTAGTCGAAAACAGTGAAAAGAGGGCTTAAAATTAGCCTTCTTTTTATATTAAGTAATGTTATAATTAAATTGTATTTAGGAGGGTTTTATAATGGCTAAAAAGCTGGTTACTGATTTACAGGTGGCAGGTAAGAAAGTCATCGTCAGAGTTGATTTTAACGTGCCACATAAGGGTGATCTGATCACCGATGACAACAGAATTGTTGCGGCATTACCGACTATCAAATATCTGTTGGAAAACAATGCAAAGGTTATTCTGCTTTCTCACTTAGGCAAAGTCGATTACAAGAAGACTGAAGAAGAAATCGAAGCTGCCAAGAAGAAGAATGATATGGCAATCGTTGCCAAGAAACTTCAGGAATATCTGCCTGACAACAAGGTTATCTTCGTCAATGCGACCAGAGGTGCTGAACTGGAAGATGCAGTCAACAACATGAAGGAAGGCGAAGTCGTTCTGATGCAGAACACCAGATATGAGAAGGGCGAATCCAAGAATGATGAAGAACTCGGCAAATACTGGGCTTCATTAGGCGATCTCTTCGTTGAAGATGCATTCGGTTCTGTCCACAGAGCTCACGCTTCAACAGTTGGAATTCCAAGCGTACTTCCAAGTGCAGCCGGATTCCTGGTTGAAAAGGAACTCAAGTTCCTGGGCGATGCGGTTGAAAATCCTGTCAGACCGTTTGTCGGCATTTTAGGCGGTGCCAAGGTAGCTGATAAGCTTAAAGTTATAGATAATCTGCTTGAGAAGTGTGACACACTGATCATTGGCGGTGGTATGGCTTATACTTTCCTGAAGGCTCAGGGCAAGGAAATCGGTAAGTCACTGGTTGATGATGAGAAGATCGATTACTGCAAGGAAATGCTGGAAAAGGCTGCTTCCTTAGGCAAGGAACTGCTCTTACCGGTTGATACAGTCGTAGCTGACAACTTCCCAGATCCAATTGATGGCGAAATCGCTACAGAAGTAGTTGATGTCGATTCAATTCCGGCCGACAAGGAAGGTCTTGATATCGGACCTAAGACTGCTGAACTGTTTGCGGAAAAAGTCAAGGCAGCCAAGACGGTTGTCTGGAACGGACCGATGGGTGTCTTTGAGAACCCGACCTTAGCGAAAGGTACAAACGAAGTAGCCAGAGCTTTAGCTGATTGTGAAGGCACAACCATTATCGGTGGCGGCGATTCAGCTGCAGCGATTAAGCAGTTAGGTTATGCCGATAAAGTAAGCCATGTCTCAACAGGCGGCGGTGCTTCTCTGGAATTCCTGGAGGGTAACGGTTTACCTGGTGTTGATATCATTAATGAGAAATAAGGAGCAAATATGAGAAAACCTATTATCGTTGGTAACTGGAAGATGAACAAGACCCCTACAGAAGCTCTTGAATTCATGAAGGGTATCGAAGCTGTTCTGACCGGTGAAGAAGGTGCCGATTACGGTATCGGTGCACCGTATGTCGATCTTGATGTCTGCGTCAAGAATGCGAAGAATCTGATCATCGCTGCCGAAAACTGCAACGAAAAGGATTCCGGTGCTTATACGGGTGAAGTATCCGTACCGATGTTAAAGGAAGTCGGTATCACCTACTGCATCATCGGCCACAGTGAAAGAAGAACTTACTACAACGAGACAAACGAAGCCTGCGCCCTGAAGTGCAAGAGACTGTTTGCCGATAACATCGTTCCTATTCTGTGTATCGGTGAAACAGAGACTGAATATGATGAAGGCAAGACTGCCGATGTCATCAAGACTCAGCTGGCCGGTTCTTTAGCCGGACTGGATGCTTCAGAGGTGGCAAGAATGGTTATTGCTTACGAACCGATCTGGGCTATCGGTACCGGTAAGTCAGCAACCAAGGAGATTGCGGAAGACTGCTGCAAGCTCGTCAGAGAAACAGTTAAGGATTTATATGATGAAGCTACTGCTGATGCTGTCAGAGTTCAGTACGGCGGATCTGTAAAGCCTGACAATATCAGAGAATATATGGCTTGTGAAGATATCGATGGTGCTTTGATCGGTGGCGCTTCACTGAAAGTCGACTCATTCAAAGAAATAATTGACGCTACTAAATAGGAGGAAAAAAACGTATGTCTGCAATTATTGATGTTTATGCTCGTGAAATTATCGATTCACGTGGTAACCCAACTGTCGAAGTAGAAGTTGCTACGGAATCCGGTGCTTTCGGTCGTGCAATGGTACCTTCAGGTGCTTCTACCGGCGAAAGAGAAGCTCTGGAATTAAGAGATGGTGATGCAAGCCGTTTCTCAGGCAAGGGTGTTTTAAAAGCTGTTAACAACGTTAACGAAATTATCGCTCCGGCTCTCATCGGTTACGATGTAACTGATCAGGCTTTAATCGATAAGAAGATGATTGAACTCGATGGAACTAAAGACAAGTCTCATCTGGGTGCCAATGCCATGTTAGGTGTATCTCTGGCTTGTGCTAGAGCTGCTGCTGACTTCTATGGCATGCCATTATACAAATATCTCGGTGGTGCCAACGGCAAGACTTTACCGGTTCCGATGCTCAACGTCTTAAACGGTGGCAAGCATGCTGACTCTACTGTTGATATGCAGGAATTCATGATCATGCCTTACGGTGCTCCTTCATTCAAGGAAGCTATCAGATGGTCAGCTGAAGTATTCCATGCTTTAAAGAAAGTCTTAAAGTCAAAAGGTTATTCTACTGCTGTCGGTGATGAAGGCGGCTACGCTCCTAACTGCACTGAAGGTAATGAAGAACCTCTGAAGCTCATCGTTTCTGCTATCGAACTCGCAGGTTACAAACCTGGTGATGATTTCGGTATCTGCATGGACCCTGCTTCTTCAGAATTCTACAACGCTGAAACAGGCAACTATGAACTGACAAGATCAGGCCAGGGCGTCAAGACTACTGATGAAATGATCGACATGTACGCTGACTGGTGCGACAAGTATCCAATTATCTCCATCGAAGACGGCTTAGCTGAAAACGACTGGGATGGCTGGGTAAAACTGATGGCTCGCTTAGGCGACAAAGTCCAGCTGGTCGGTGATGACCTCTTCGTAACCAACGTTGAATACATCAAGAAGGGTATCGAGCTCAAGTGCGCTAACTCTGTTCTGATCAAGCTGAACCAGATCGGTACATTGACTGAAACTTTCGATGCCATCGAACTGGCTAAGAAGAACAACATGACAGCTGTCGTATCTCACAGATCAGGTGAAACTGAAGATACAACAATCGCTGACCTGGTTGTCGGTGTAAATGCCGGACAGATCAAGACCGGTTCTATGTCCAGAACAGACAGAATTGCCAAGTACAATCAGCTGCTCAGGATCGAAGATGAATTAGGTCCAGTTGCTCAGTATCCAGGCAAGGCTGCTTACTACAACCTCAAGAAATAGGACAATCTGATATCACAAAGCCCGTCTTCAAATGAAGATGGGCTTTTTATATGCATTAAAAAAGAGCCGCCTTTTGAATTATGATAGAATAACCTTAATGCTTAAGAGATTTATTTCCTATTATAAACCGTATCTTAAACTGTTCACACTGGATATATGCTGTGCTTTAGGCAACTCCATGACCGGTATTCTTTATCCGATCATCACCAGATATATGCTCAATGATCTGATTCCGCAGCGCAAATTCAATGAGATCATCATTTTCGGTATCATTTTACTTCTGGCTTATGTTTTGAAGATGATCATGAAATTCTGTGTTGATTATTACGGACATATGGTCGGTACGAGTATGCAGGCGGATATGCGTAAAGAACTCTTTGCGAAACTGGAAAAGATGCCTTTCTCTTTCTTTGACAACAACGAGACAGGCAAGATCATGTCCCGTATCACCAATGATGTTCAGGAGATTTCGGAACTGGCGCATCACGGACCGGAGATGCTGGTAATGACTTCGTTCTCACTGATCTTCTCCTTATTCTATCTTTCCAGTATCAATATCGCATTGGCACTGATAATATTCTCCTGTTCGCCATTACTGGTGATCATTACGGTCTTAGTCAGAAAGAAACACCTGGAATCTTCACGTAGGGCCAGAAGATCTTTAGCTCAGATAAACGGTGATGTCAATTCATCGATCTCCGGCATCAGAATAACCAAAGCCTTCAATAATTCACAGAAGGAAATGCTGAAGTTTGAAGCCGGAAACAAGGCTTTTGTGGAAGCCAAACGCGGGCAGTTCTTTACGATGGCTATTCAGCATGCCGCTACGATTTTTGTGACGGATATCTATAATGTTGTCTGTCTGATCTCAGGCGGCGTATTCCTCTATAAAGGCCTGATCGGTTTTGGCGATTATTCAACCTTTATCGTTTCTGTCAGTTTCTTTACCAGCCCGATCCTGCAGCTGGTTCAGTGGATGGAACAGTTTGATGAAGGCATTACCGGTTTTGAAAGATTCTGTGAACTGATCGATATGCCGATCGAAGAAGACAGGGAAGGAGCCAAGAGCTACAGTAAACTCAACGGCGATATCAAGTTTGAAAATGTCAGTTTTGCGTATAATCAGAACGAGGAAAGAGAAGTTCTCGATAATATAAGTTTCACGGTTCCGAAAGGTCAGACAGTCGCATTAGTCGGACCTTCGGGTGGAGGCAAGACGACGATCTGTCATCTGCTTCCGAAATTCTATCATGCGGACAGCGGAGTCATTTCTATCAACGGTATCGATGTTGAAGACATTACAATGGCTTCCTTAAGAGAAAATATCGGTATTGTTCAGCAGGATGTCTTCCTTTTCTCCGGAACTTTTGCGGAGAATATCGCTTACGGCAAGAAAGACGCAAGTGAAAGACAGATCATAACCGCAGCCAAGAAGGCCAATATCTATGACTATATCATGTCCTTACCGGAAGGTTTTGATACGGAAATAGGTGAAAGGGGAATAAGACTCTCAGGCGGTCAGAAACAGCGTCTGTCGATCGCCAGGGTCTTCTTAAAGAATCCATCGATTCTGATCCTGGATGAAGCGACCAGTTCTCTGGATAATACAACCGAAGCTCTGATTCAGGAAGCTTTAAATACACTGAAGAAAGGCCGTACTACAATCGTCGTAGCCCATCGTCTTTCCACGATCAAGAATGCGGATGAAATACTGGTGGTTGCCAACGGCAAGATAAAAGAAAGCGGAACTCATGAACAGTTATTGAAGAAGCGGAATGGTTTATACAGAAAACTGTATAACTCGCAGTTCATTGATTCCGATTTCGGTATAGATGAAAAAATAATGATGTCTTAGCAGACATCATTATTTATCTTATTATTCTTTTGCCGATTTTTCAGCTATCTTATCGATCAGCCATGTTCCGGCGGTCTTGAAGTCATCACGTGTAAATTCTTTCGTTTTCAGAACATCGAATTTCAGAACCGCTGATGCTTCACCGACTTTAGAGAACTGCCACATGACATAACTGATTTTATTTTCTTCCAGGAAATCGATCCATAAGTCAGCTTCTTCAACATCCAGTGGCAGATCGCCATTGGAAGAAGTAATACCGAATTCTGTTACAAACAGTCCAATACCTTTATCCAGAGCTTTCTTAGCCTTGTCTCTTAATTCCTGTTTATGACTTGCGGAATAGAAGTGCAGGGTATAGAGGATATTATCGAAATCGAGAGGATCTTCAGCTGCCACATCCACATCCTTGGACCAGTCAGGTGTACCGACAATAATCAGTGCTTTAGGATCGTTGTTTCTGATTACCGGGATGATCGTTTCGGCGTATTGCTTAATATCTTTCCATTCGACATTGTTAGGTTCATTACAGATTTCATAGATCACGTTATCGTAATCTTTATATTTGGCTGATTCTTCATCAAAGAAGCTCTTAGCTTCTTCAATGAAACGGTTCGGATCACCTTCATCCAGGACATGCCAGTCAATAATGACATACATATCATTATTCTTCGCATATTCCACACCGTTCTCAACGGTCTGTTTCAGTTGAGTTTTATTGCCTTCGGTACAGTATCCGACTGTTCCCACACCATATGTATATAAGGCAAGACGGAAGACGTTAGCACCCATGAATTCGGATATTTCCTTGAAGGTATCGTTATTGACATAACGGTCAACCATCGGAATACCATTTCCGGAAATGCCACGCAAGACAACCGGTTTGCCATCAGCTCCGCAGAGCTGCGCATCAATTACCTGCAGTTTTCCTCTGTTTGAAGGCCTGTCTTTTCCATCAAACGAATCCTTGGCTTTAGAGGAAGCGCATCCGCAGATAATCAGTAAGATCAGTAATATAGAAAGCAGTTTTTTCATAGTAAGACCTCCAGTTCATGTTTCTTATGGTCTTCAGGTAATGTTATCGTATTACCACACTCTTTTCCATCAAGCCTGTATGTTGTCTTTTCATTGGTCTTGAAGCCGTTGATTTTTCTGATTACGACATCAGTTTCAGTATCGTTTAGTTTAACGGTGTAATGGTAATCATCACTGTTGATGATCGGATCGATATGTAAAGTCTTGCCCGCAATATCTAGTCCCAGTATTTCATACATAGCCAAGGTCAGCCATGATGCCGTTCCGGAAAGGATCGGTCCGATACCTTCGCCGGTTTCGGAGTTATTATACTGTGTACAGAAACGCGGATTGCCTTTAAGAATATATGGATTTTCTAAGGTCTTATATGGCAATGTTCGATCGATCATAAAGAAGGCGAGATCCTTAAGTCTATCGGAGAGTTTCTCATCTTTTACCTCTTTGGCTTTCTTGAGGCAGGCTACAGTACACATCATTGCCGCATGTTTGAAGACGCCACCGTTTTCTCTATCACCAGGGAAGTAGAATGATGAACCGGTAACGATGCCCAGTTTGTCGTAATCGACCGGAGTAACCAGCTTTAAACCGGCCGGAGTTTTGAGGTATTTATCGATGACATTCAACATCGTATCGATCTGTTCCTCGGTTGCGATATCCGCAAGTAACGGCCAGGAGAATCCGTTGAGATAATAGGTTCCATCGATATCTTTATCCAGTGAGAGATTATCTCCTGTTGAACCAAGATATGAATATTCTCTTCCGTCATTGATCAGGCATCTGGCGTAATAATCTTTGATCCAGGCGTTCTTCTGAACGGAATCATATATCTGCTTAGAAATATTTTCAGATAAATCTTTCAGATCAGTAAGTTTAAGCACTTCAGCCATTTCAGCTGCTTCATCAGCTGCGATCTTTAAGAGGCAGGCATTCATGACCGATTCACTCTGAGTATTGTCAAACGGTACACCGAATTCCTGATTCTTATCTTTTAACTGTTTATAATACAGTTCTTCTTTTAACGGTCCGTTTAAGACGTTCTTATCAAGTCTTAAGCAATCGTTCCAGTCAGCTGTATCTAATAGCGGCAGCATATGTTTACCGACTGAGATCTTTCCGGAATAGATGAGGATACTCTTTATTGTTTCATAAAGCGGTCTCTTCTTATCGCTTCCGGCAATCTTTAATTCTTCCTTAAGATAATCATAATCACCGGTCAGTTTGACGTATCTGTAGACAGCCTGAATCAGCCACAGCTGATCATCGGAACACATACCCGGTTCTTTGCCTCTGGTAGTGAAGTTATGATAGGCATAACCGAATTCAAAGACATTTTCAGCCCAGGAATTGATCAATCGTTTGATTAATTCATCCTGCTTGTTCGCATGCATATAATACATGGAAGCGAAGATATCCTGAATCTCTCTGAAGCCTGTCTCACGGTATGATTTCTGAGTCCAGGCAAATGAACGTGATACATAGGTCTGATAGAGAACCTGGAAAGGCAGGTTTCTGGAGACATAAGAATTATTCAGTGAATCGTTATTATTCACTTTGAGGTATGAATAATAACGGTCATTGTCTGACAACATTTTTTTGAATGTGCTATCTAATTGTTCAGGATCACGATACTTCTCATAGAGATTGTTTAATTCCGTGTCAAACTGTGCTCTGACATCAGGATCTTTATCGGACATTCCGACAAATGTATCGATAGTAGTATTCTTATCCAGAGTGAAGGATTTAGCCATCGCGAAGAAGGCGGCCTGTCTTCTGGAATGAGCGTTTGACAGATGAGAAATCATTTCCGGTTCTTCCAGTGATCCCGATCCCATGAAATCATACAAACTAGAACAGTATTCATCCATGCCTTCACCATTTACCAGCAACATCGCATAGCGTTTTTCACTGTCACATTCTTTCGGCTGATGATGAGCGGTCATGGCGATCGGTTTACCGTTCTTATAATACAGTTCGCTTTCCACGACAACATTCGCATAGACGATATCACCGGCTAAGGTTCCCGGATCGGTTATACCGAACATTCCGGTAACGACGATTCTTAAATCCCTTTTTGTATCTCTGAGGTTTTCGATTTCAATGCGCTGTACCTCATTGGCACTAGGCATATCCTTTTCCTGTGGAAGTAAAAAGATCGTTCTTCTGATCAGTAATCCGCATTCTGTTTCATAAGTAATGATTGTATGATTCTGAGAATGGATACACTTTGCGGATCTCACGTTGTGTTTGACATCCAGCGAATAGAAGATCTGTCTGCCGTTTTCGGTTATATAGAACTGTCTGTTGGCCGGTTCACCATTCTCATCCGGAGATAAGACATAACGGGTTGCGAGAACCTGCTTTTCCTGTTTGCCTCTGAATGACCCGCGGCCGAATTCATCGAGTACGGATTTAGGTGTTGCCTGTAAGCAGTCGGCATATTCACTGCGGTCACCTAATAAAAGGTTTACGCCATAATGTGACCCGATATGATAGCCTTTAAGATCCAGTTCCAGTTCACCGTTTTCGTTCATGATACCTGGTGAAAGGGTGATAGTCGTATAGATCTTATTCAGTTCATTTATGATTTGTTCTGGAAGATCTTTTTCTTCGTTTTCTGTAAAGACTTTAAAATCGTCTTTTCTGATGAATAAGACATCTGATGGTATATCTTTCAGATAATCATAAATGGTCTGATTATTGATTATATGCATGCATACCGGAGCATAATAATCCATACCCGTAAGAGCTATGATTCTGTCTCTGTCAGAGTCAGTGAATAAGGCATCGGTATAATCAATAGTTTTACCTTTAAATATATCCAGAGCCTTATCAAGGGCATTTGTTTTCTGCGTGCGGCTTGTTTCAACATTGAAATTCATATTAGTTCCTCCTGGAGCGAAAAAAGGCGAAATGGATATCCGCCTTTTATTTATTACATAATAATCTGTACGTCAACTTCCTTCTTCTTGCTGGAAGGGATAACACCGAGCTTGGTTTCCTTACCATCAACCAGGATTTTTCTGACGCCTTTCTGTTTCTTGTTAGGGTTTGAAACAGTTATATGGTACATCGTACCTCTGAAGCGTCTGTTGACTTTGTATTCCCTGACATTCGATGGGATACAAGGATCGATCCTTAAGCCGTCATAGTCAGGCTGAATACCTAAGATACCCTGAGTGAGAACCGTGAAGGTCCAGGCTGCCGTACCGGTCAGCCATGAGTTCTTGCCTTCACCGAAGGTCGGAGCATCTTTACCCGCAACCATCTGACAGTAGGCATATGGTTCGGTACGATGGATCTCGGAAATGTCCTCTAAGAATGTAGGACAGGTCTTCTTGTACAGTGCGAAGGCTCTGTTGCCATGGCCCATGATCGTTTCCGCAAAGATTACCCATGGGTTATTGTGACAGAAGATTCCGGCATTCTCTTTGTATCCAGGAGGATAGGAAGAGATTTCACCGAGATTCAGTCTGTAGGTCGTATAGGCAGGATTGAGAATAACGATACCGTATTTGGTTTCCAGTCTCTTTTTGACGGAATCAAGAGCTTTCTGAGCTTCGCCTGATTCAACACCGATACCGGCCATGACACACATACCCTGCGGTTCGATGTAGATCTGGCCTTCATCATTAACCTTAGAACCGACTTTCTTGCCGAAAGCATCATAGGCTCTTAAGAACCATTCGCCATCCCAGCCGTCTTTTAAGACTGCCTTTTCCATGTCGGCTACTGCTTTTTCAGCATCAGCCGCTTCATCATCTTTACCTAAGTGTTTCAGGATATTCGCATAAGCCTTGCCGTATTTCACAAACATACCGGCGATGAAAACTGATTCTGCAACCGGTCCTTCACTCGGTCCGGTGATCTGGAAAGATTCACCCGGATGCTCAGAGAAGCAGTTGAGGTTGAGACAGTCATTCCAGTCGGCACGGCCGATGAGCGGCAGTGAGTGTGGACCCAAGTTATTTAAGGTATAGTTGAAGCTTCTTCTGAGATGTTCTAATAATGTATCGGCATCATCAGGATTATTGTCGAAGTCAACTTTTACTTTGAGGATATTCCAGTCACCGGTTTCTCTGATGTACGCATCGGTGCAGGCAATCAGCCATAACGGGTCATCATTGAAGCCGCCGCCGATATCGGAATTGCCTTTCTTGGTCAAAGGCTGATACTGGTGGTAGGCACCGCCGTCTTTCTTCTGGGTAGCTGCGATATCCAGGATTCTCTGTCTGGCTCTTTCCGGAATCATATGAACGAATCCCAAGAGGTCCTGACATGAATCTCTGAAGCCCATGCCTCTGCCGATTCCTGATTCATAGTAGGAAGCAGATCTCGACATATTGAAGGTAACCATACACTGGTAAGCATTCCAGATGTTGACCATACGGTTGACCTTGTCATTTTCGGTCTTTACTTCAAAGCCGGATAAGAGTTCATTCCAGAAACTGTTGAGTGTCCTTAGACCTTCATCGAACTTCTTGTTGGTGTTGTATTTGTTTATCAGAGCCTTAGCCGGTTCTTTATTGATAACTGAAGGTTTAACGAATTTCTGTTTAACAGGTACTTCCACATAGGCCAGGCCGAAGATCACATCGTAATCCTTGCCGGCTTCCAGTTCCAGATGGATGTGGTGGGCACCGACCGGCTGCCAGCCGTGTGCGATCGTGTTGGAACATTTTCCGTTAACGACAGCATCAGGGGAAGCAGGGGAACCATAGACGCCCATAAACTTGTCTCTAGAGGTGTCAAATGAAGAAATTTTTTTGTTGGCAAAGAATACTGCGTAATGGTTCCTTCTTTCCCTGTATTCTGTTTTGTGATATATTGCCGAACCGACTACTTCGACTTCACCGGTTGAGTAATTACGCTGGAAGTTTGTTGTATCATCCTGAGCGTCCCAGAGACAGAATTCTACGAAGGAGAACAGATCAAGATCTCTTTTCTTCGTGTCATTATTCTTGACAGTAACTCTCATTAAGAGAATATTGTCATTTTTCGGAACGAACAGTTCCTGTCTGACTTCGATTTTGTTTTTGGTACCGGTAATGGTTGAGTAACCAAGACCGTGACGGCACTCGTACTTATCGAGTTTGGTTCTGGTAGGCTGCCAGCCAGGGTTCCAGATAGTTTTATTGTCCTTAATATAGATATGGAAGCCATCCTGATCCAGAGGCAGATTGTTGTATCTGTATCTGGTGATTCTTCTGAGCTTGGCATCTTTATAGAATGCATAACCACCGGCTGTGTTGGAAAGAAGAGTGAAGAACTCATCTGAGCCTAAATAATTGATCCAAGGTAGCGGTGTTTCGTAATTTGTGATTACATATTCGCGGTTCTGATCATCGAAATAGCCATATTTCATATATATTTATCCTCCATAATATAAGAAACTTAAACGATTAAGTTAAGTATAACGATAAAAATGCAAGAAAACAAGCCTAAAAATAAGAATTTGGAAACGTTTGCAAAAAAGTTGTTGACTTTTAAAAAAATGTGATATACTTAAGACAACGAAAACGTTTAAGTAATGTTTAAGTAAAATGCAAACGATTACAAGAACGGAATCGAATACAGAATTGCAAGTATCTCTCTGATAAATTCGGGGGGGGGTACTAGTAATCGACACTTAAAGGAAAGGGAGACAAACAATGAAAAAACTTTTAAGTATCTTATTAGCTTTACTGATGATCTTCTCCTTAGTTGGCTGTTCAGGAAAAACAGAACCAGAGCCAACTGAAGAAGGCGAAGGCTCAGTACTGAATCTCTGGACTTGGAACGTTGAGTTCTGGGGCTTCTTAGAGAAGTACTATGCTGATGAAGTAATTGACGAGTACACACTGAAGAAGGGTGATGTCACAATCAAGCGTACAACTTATCCTTCTGACAACATGGCTTACCAGGATGCTCTGGATGCTGCATTACTGAATCAGGAATCTGCAGCTGCTGATGACAAGGTCGATATGTTCCTTGCTGAAGCAGACTACATCATTAAGTACACAAACTCTTCTGCTACAATGGATGTTTCCACAATCGGCGTAACAGATTTCTCTAACACTTACAAATACACTGTTGAAGCTGCTTCTGATGCTAACGGTGTTGTAAAGGGTGTTTCATTCCAGTGCTGCCCAGCTGCATTGATCTACAGACGTTCAATCGCTAAGGAAGTATTAGGAACTGATGATCCAGCTGAAGTTCAGGCTGCATTAGATACTTGGGAGAAATTCGATGCTGTAGCTGCTACTGCTAAAGAAAAGGGCTACTACATGGTTGCTACTCCGTTAGATACTTACCGTGTATTCTCTAACAACACAACTTCTGCATGGGTTGTTGATGGCAAGTTAAATATCGACCCGGCTATCCAGGATTGGATGGATCAGGCTGAAAAATATATGGCTGAAGGTTATGCACCATTCGCTTCAGGTATCTGGGATGCTGAAAAGACTGACCAGATGTATGCTACTGGTACTTCTATGTGCTTCTTCGGTCCTGCATGGTACTTCAACTTCTGCATGGGCAACGCACAGGATCCTGATAAGGGCTGCTACGGTGACTGGGCTATCTGCAAGGGTCCTCAGGCTCACTTCTGGGGCGGTACTTGGATGCTGGCTGCTACCGGCACTGACAACCCAACAATGGTTGCTGACATCATGAACACATTCATCAATGATGAAGAAGTATGCTCTAAACTGGTTTCTGAGGAAGCTCAGTTCTCTAACAACCAGAAAGTCAACAACAAGTTCGCTGCTGATGCTTCTTACGGAAATGACTTCTTAGGCGGTCAGAATGATACAGCTATCTTCGCTGAACTCGCTAAGGACATCAAGTTCCAGAACATCACTCCGTATGATCAGGGTTGCAACGAAGGCTTACAGCAGTACTTCCGTGAATTCTTGAACGGCACAGTTGATAAAGAAACTGCTATCAAGAACTTCAAGGATCATATGCATGAAGTATATCCAAGCATTTCTGTAGACTAATTCTTTACAAAAATGAATTATTAGATCTGTGGCAGGCCTGGCCTGCCACAGTTTCTTGAGGAATTAAGATTCCTGATTTACACCAAACGCATATAAATGGTAATAAGAAATTGTCACCAGGTTGGTGCAGATCAGGACTTTTAATTAATTGATACTTATTTATATATAAGATGATATTGATTATCAGCTCCGGAATAATAAAAGATGAAAGGTTATCAATATGGAGAAAAGTAAGAATCTGTCAAAAAAGAGATCCATATCCTATGCCAAATGGGGTTATATCTTCATAATTCCGTTTTTCGTGGTTTATGTGATCTTTACTCTGTATCCTCAGCTTTTGACGATCTACAACAGTTTCTTCGAGTACTACCGTGACGGTCTGAACATTATCGGTCCGAATTTCGTCGGTTTAAGAAACTACAAGAATCTGTTTACCGTCAACAATGCCGGATACATTCCGATGATCAGATATACGCTGAATACGGCTATTCTGTGGGTCATTGGTGCTGTTCCGCAGTTTGTGGTTGCCATGCTGCTGGCGCTGTTCTTTACGAGCACAAGACTTAACATCAAAGGTCAGCAGTTTTTCAAGACAGTCATTTATATGCCTAACCTGATCATGGCTTCGGCATTCGCAATGCTGTTCTTCGCCCTGTTCTCACAGGTCGGTCCGATCAACCAGATGCTGATCGCGATGGGAGCTATCGATAAGGCTATCAACTTCCTTGGCCTTAAGCTCACCGTCAGAAGTCTGATCGGTTTAATGAACTTCTTAATGTGGTTCGGTAATACAACCATCTTGCTGATGGCCGGTATTCAGGGCATTGATGAAGCACTGTTTGAATCAGCCAGACTTGACGGTTCATCTTCAACACAGGTCTTTTTCAATATCACGATGCCGTTGCTGATGCCGATCTTCATCTACGTCTTTATTACTTCCATGATCGGTGGTATCCAGATGTTTGATGTTCCGCAGGTCTTGACCAACGGTAAAGGCACACCTGACAACAGTTCAACGACACTGATCATGTATCTGAACAACTTCTTAGGTGTTTCCAAGAACTACGGTATGGCCGGTGCTGTATCCGTACTCTTATTCATCATAACCGCCATCCTGTCTTCGATCGTCTTCAAGTCGATCAATTCAGGTGACAGGTAGAAAGGGGAATGGACATGAAGAAAGATATCAATAAAAGTGCAGAAATAAAACTGCTCATCTCCAGAATCGTCGTCTATGCCATTCTGATTTTCCTTTCCTTCCTGTGCTTATTCTTCTTCTATCTGATGTTTGTCAACTCGACAAGATCAAATGCACAGCTGCAGGGCGGTTTCACCCTTATTCCGCGTGAGAACTTCTTCAAGAACTTCTACAACGCATGGCATGACGGTGATATCAATATCCCGGTCGGCATGAAGAACAGTTTCCTGGTTGCGATCTTATCCGCGATCCTGACAACTTACTTCTCAGCTCTGACCGCTTATGGTACTTACGTATATAACTTCAAACTCAAGAAAATCGTTCATCTGTTTATTCTGGCTATCATGATGATTCCGTCACAGGTTTCGGCCGTCGGTTTCATCCAGCTGGCTTTCAAATATCATCTGACCAATAAATTATGGCTACTGGTCGTTCCGAGTATTGCTGCTCCGGCTGTTTACTTCTACATGAGACAGTACCTGGAAGCAACATTACCTCTGGAAATGGTCGAGGCTGCAAGAATTGATGGCTCTAACGAATTCAGAATCTTCAATGAGATCGTCTTACCGATCATGAAACCGGCAATTGCCGTGCAGATGATCTTCTCGTTTGTCGGTTCCTGGAACAACTATTTCATGCCTTCACTGCTGTTGAACAAACCGGAGGTCAAGACCGTTCCGGTTATGATCGCAACATTAAGAAGTGCGGACTATTCCAAGTTTGATATGGGTAAGGTTTACATGCTGATGCTGATGGCGATCTTACCGGTAATGATTATCTATATCATCCTTTCTAAGTCGATTATTAAGGGTGTTACATCAGGTTCTGTTAAAGGATAAGGAGAAATATAATGGCTGAAGTAATTCTTAAAAATATCAAAAAGGTTTACCCGATGGGTGATACCGAAAAGAAACAGAGAAAACTTTTAAAGAAAGCAAAGGAAGAAAATCCTGAGACCAATAAGGTCAATCTGCAGATCACCGATGAAGGTGTTGTAGCCGTACAGGAATTCAACCTTGATATCAAAGACAAGGAATTCATCGTCTTAGTCGGTCCGTCAGGCTGTGGTAAGTCCACAACCTTAAGAATGGTTGCCGGTCTGGAAGAGATTTCCAGCGGCGAACTCTATATCGACGGTGTTCTGATGAACTCTGTTGAACCGAAAGACAGAGATATCGCCATGGTCTTCCAGTCCTACGCTCTTTATCCGCATATGACCGTCAGAGATAATATGGGTTATTCTCTGAAGATCAAGAAGACTCCGAAAGACGAAATTGCCAGAAAGGTCAATGAAGCAGCCGAGATCCTGGATATCACTCAGTATCTTGACCGTAAACCTAAGGCTCTTTCCGGCGGTCAGAGACAGCGTGTGGCGATCGGCCGTGCCATCGTCCGTGATCCTAAAGTCTTACTGATGGATGAGCCTCTGTCCAACCTGGATGCCAAACTGCGTAACCAGATGAGAGCTGAGCTGATCAAGTTAAGAAAGAGAATCAACACGACATTCATTTATGTCACTCATGACCAGACCGAAGCTATGACTTTAGGTGACAGAATCGTTGTCATGAAAGACGGCTTTATCCAGCAGATCGGTACACCGCAGGAAGTATATGATCATCCGCGTAACATCTTTGTTTCTGGATTCATCGGAACTCCGCAGATGAACTACTTCGATGCGAAACTGGAAATCGAAAACGGCAAGTATGTCGTTGATGTTGACGGATACAAGGTAGTCTTAGCTGAAGAAAAACAGGAAAGACTCAAAGCCAAGAATGTTGAAGCTCAGGATATCACTTTGGGTGTCAGACCTGATCATATCCAGCTTTCAGACAAGGGTATCAAGGGTATCGTCGATGTATCCGAACTGATGGGTTCATCATGCCACTTACACATGACTGTCAATGGCAAGGATGTCATCGCGATCGTCCCGACCGAAGGCAAAGCAGTTGAATATATGGGCAAGGAAGTAGACATCGAATTCAACGGAAACGTATGTCATGTCTTCTCCAAAAAAGACCAGACTAATCTGGAATATTAGAAGATCTAGCCTTGGAGGAATCCAAGGCTTTCTATAGGAACACTATGCGTAAATTTACAGGTTTTGAAAAAGGTATTAACTTCGGGGGCTGGTTCTCTCAATGCGACAATACCGAGAAAACTTATGATACTTTCATCACCGATGAAGATTTTGTGAAAGTCAGAGACTGGGGTCTTGATCATGTGAGAATCCCGGTAGACTACAACCTTGTGCAGAATCTCGACGGATCTTTCAAGGAAGAAGGATTCGCCAGGCTGGGGAGATGTATCGATATGTGTGAGAAACTGGGACTCAATATGGTCCTGGATCTGCACAAAGCGATCGGTTACAGCTTTGATGCCGGAGAAAACGAAGACGGTTTCTTTGAGGACGAAAAGTATCAGGAGTATTTCTATTCATTATGGGATGAATTTGCCAAGCGTTTCGGAAACAGAAAGAATCTGGCTTTCGAACTGCTTAACGAAGTAACCAAATATGAATACAAAGATATCTGGAACAGTATTGCATTAAAAGCGATAGAAAGAATCAGAAAGTATGCACCGGAAATCAAGATTCTGGTCGGTGGCTACTACAACAATTCCGTTACAGCCGTTAAGGATCTGATCATGCCGGTAGATGAGAATATCGTCTATAACTTCCACTGCTATAATCCGCTGATCTTCACTCATCAGGGAGCGTACTGGATTCCTTCGATGGATACGAATTTCAGGATGAAGTTTACTTCGACAAACAGAGAATATCAGAAAAATACCGCTGAGCAGATCAAGGGTTATATGTATGAACAGTTTCCTGATAACGATGAAGTTATCGATGTGACTTATTTTGAAAAACTGTTCGCAGAAGCGATCAGAGTCTGTGAAGAAAGAGATGTTGCATTATATTGCGGTGAGTATGGTGTAATCGAACTGGCCAATACTGAAGATGTATTAGACTGGTACAGATGTATTCACAGTGTATTTGAAAAACATGGTATCTCCAGAGCTGCCTGGTCATACCGCAAGATGGATTTTGATCTGGAAGGATCAAAATACGATGAAGTAAGAGAAGAGTTTATAAGTCTTCTATAGGAAAATGAAAAAATGATTTCGATAAAGGATATTGCCAAAGAATGTAAAGTATCGGTTGCGACCGTCTCCAAGGCTCTGAATGATCAGAGCGATATTTCCGAATCAACCAAGGAAAAGGTGAGAAGAGTCGCCAAGAAGCTGGGATATACGACCAATGTTGCCGCCAGAGCTTTAAAGACCAATCGTACCTACAATCTGGGTATCCTTTTTGCGGACGAAAGAGCCGGTCTTTCCCACGAATATTTCTCCATGATCCTGGAGAGTTTCCAGAGAGAAGCGGAAAAGAACGGTTATGATATTACTTTCATCAATCATTCGATTGCCGGTATCAAGACCACATATCTCAAACACGTCGAATACAGATCACTGGACGGACTGTGCATCATGACTGCTGATTTCCATGATCCAGAGATCATTGAATTATGCCGATCAAAGTTCCCGGTTGTAACGATTGATTATGTATTTGATGACTGTGCCGCTGTTATTTCCGACAACAGCCGCGGTATGGACGCCTTGGTCAGATATGCCTACAGTAAAGGTCATCGCAAGATCGCCTATATCTATGGAGATGAGACAGATGTTACAAGCGACCGTTTAAGCAGTTTCGATAAGGCCTGCAGAGAACTGGGACTGGAAATACCGCCTGAATACAAGGTGAAAGGCAGTTTCCATGACATTAAGGACTGTTCCGAGAAAACAAAACTATTGCTTGATCTTCCTGATCCTCCGACGCTGATCATCTTCCCGGATGACTATTCTTATATCGGAGGTCTCGAAGTAATAAACAACAGAGGCTTAAGTATCCCTAATGATATTTCGGCCATCGGTTACGATGGAATCAATATGGCCAAGATCATGAATATTACGACCTATGAACAGAATACCGAATCATTGGGGCAGACAGCTGCCCGTAAACTCTTACAGCTGATCAATCAGCCGGAACTTCCGCCTGAGCATGTTCTGATCAGTGGCAATATCATTACCGGCGCAACAGTAAAGGATATTAATTAAACATTATGAAATATACAATTAAAAACGAATATCTCAAGGCCGAGATCAGCGAACTCGGTGCAACCTTAACAAAGCTTATCGACAAGAACAGCGGTGTTGACCTGGTCCTGGGTTTTGATTCTGATGAAGATTACATCAGATACAATGACTGCAACATCGGTGCTACGATCGGCCGTAACTCCAACAGAATAGGCAATTCCCGTTTTACCCTTAACGGCAAGGAATATGTCCTCAATGCCAACAACAATATGAATAACCTCCATGGCGGCGGTTTCAACGGTTTCGGGTTTAAGATGTGGAAGACTGATGAAGTCGATGATAATCATATTACTTTGTCTTACTTCTCTAAAGACGGTGAAGAAGGCTTCCCTGGCAACCTGAACATCAGCGTAACATATTCATTGAATGAGAATAACCTGCTGTTTGAATTTGAAGGCGAATCAGATGAAGATACGATCTTCAATATCACCAACCACTCATATTTCACCTTAGGTGATGATACGATCCTGGATGATGAATTGCTGATCACGACCGACAAGTATTCACCGACTGATGAGTATGCCCTGACTTTAGATGAAGTAAGAGATGTCAAAGGTACACCATATGATTTTACACAGTTCAGAAAACTGAATGATAACCTTTCTAAGCTTGAAGCCGGTATCGACAATAACTATGTCTGGGAAACTATCGGTGATAAGCTGATGACGCAATTCAGAAATGATAAGCTGCAGCTGAATCTGTATTCCGATCTGCCGGATATGCATCTGTATACCGCATATTATCTTGGCGGTCAGGAAGGCAAATACGGTAAGATCTATAAACCGTTTAATGGCTTGGCTATGGAAAGCCAGTATTATCCGAACGGCATCAATTACGGTAATAAGCATCTGTTACCGATCCTGAAAAAAGGCGAAAAGATGTCACATTTCATCCGCTATGAGATAATAAATCTGTAGGAGGATAACACATGGAATTAAACGAACTGGTGAAGATCAGAAGAAGTGTAAGAGCCTATAGTGAAGAAAGAGTCAAAGAAGAAGATCTGAAGGAAATGATCAGCTGCGCCCAGATGGCACCATCCTGGAAGAATTCCGAGACCGGCAGATATTATGTAGCTTTATCCGATGAAGCTATAGAAAAGATCTATGAAAGCCTGCCTGATTTCAACAAGCGTTCATCCAAAAATGCAGCCTATATTGTCACAACTTTCAAGAAAGGTTTATCGGGTTATGTATCCGAAGGCAATCCTTCTCCTGAGGGAGATCTCTGGGGTTCCTATGATCTTGGTTTACAGAATTCGTACATGCTGCTGAAGGCTTCTGAACTGGGTTATGATACCCTGATCATGGGCTTAAGAGACAGTGACGCCATCAGAGAATACTTTGCGATTCCGGAAGATGAGATCATCATGGCGGTCATTGCAATAGGCAAGAGAGCAGCTGAACCGAAGTTCAATCCTAGAAAAAATCTGGAAGATATCCTGAAGATTAAATAGGAAAAATAATCAGTAAATTAGCTAAAAGTGAGAAGAAATTCTCATTTTTTTATGTTTTTGAGCAGAAAAATACATCTTAACTTAGGTTTTATTCCTTTTTTTGCAAATAAAGATATGAAGGAGGAAAATCTATGAGATCAATAATGGTTGAACCAGAGCGACTTGAATCGGCCGCTTCGACGATCGAAGAAGCCAATCGCGAGTATGATCGCACTTATCAGGCGATCTATGTTCAAGTCGATAAAATGTCTGCATCATGGCAGGGAAAAGATAATACGGCTTTTACCAACCAGATAAAGGCATTTGAGGATGATCTGAGGCAGATTTCGATTATCATGAGGCAATATGCCGATTTTCTGCGTAACTCGGCCAGAGCGTACCGGGAGACTCAGAATGAGATATATGCCCGTGCCAATCGCTTAAGGACAACATAAGGAGGTTAATATGGAAGACAATATCCGAATTACACTGCCGGAAGTCGCCGATACGGCAGCTCAGATCAGAAACTACAACAACACTCTCGATAACATTCTGTCCTATGTATCAAAGATCATGAATGACCTTAACAGTATCTGGTTATCTGACGGTGAAGAAATGCTGCTGTCAAGATTCCAGAGATTCGCCAATAAGTTCATTGATGAATCCGAGGTCATCGAATCCTATGCCAAATTTCTGGACAGCACGGTTACCGACTACGATTCCCTTGAATCAACGATCGTAGCTAATGCTTCGAATTTTGATTAAAAAACTCAGCGTTTGTTTTACGGGCCTTATTATCTTAATTACTTGCACCGCCTGTGAAGCAAACGCTTCTTATCCGATCAGGGATTATCTCAATGATCTCTCGATCGCCTCCGGCATAGGTACAGGCATGGATATCGACGAAAACTTCGAAGATCTCTATGCCTGGGGTATAACCGATCGCAGCGACAAAGAGCTGTTTGATAAAAAACTGGATTATGATTATCTGTCTAAAACCATCGGCCGATTAATTGAAGCAGATGGCAACTATCTGACGGCTCTTAAGAATAAAGGTTATATCTCATCTGAAGTAAATGGAAAAAATACCGTTGAAAGAGAAACGGCCGAAAAGGTCATCTCTAAAGCGGTTGAATATATAAACGAAGAAAATATTGATTCATTATATGAAGCGGAATTTACACAGGAAGTAAAAAGCGAAGATGAAGAACTGGAAGTAAATGATCTGGTATACCGTCAGGGAGAATATCAGATTGTTACAGCTGTAAATGATGACGGCTATGAATACCGTCAGGCGGAATATGATGAAGTTTATGAATCACTGGATTTTGAAGGATCATATATAGTCGATTTCACTCAGGCGGAAGTAATTCCCTACGGTGAAGAAGAAATCGATACTTCCTATATCAATGAAAAGTACACCTTACTCTCAAATAAGAACCATGTCTTCAATACCGATGGTTTCAGAGTATCCTATACCCTGAATACTTCCGGTATCGATGTCCATGTTTCCAAGAATGAGAACGGAATGAATATTTATCTGGATGTCAGTATCAATAACGTCAATCCTAAACTTAAGTGGCATTCCAAGGAAGATGATCTGAAGAACTGCCTGTTTAATGTCTCGTTCAATTCAACGGAGAAACTCGGTGTATCGACCGGAAAATACGGTAACTATCATCTCAAATTCAAGGATCTGGATTCTTCATCTTTCAAGTCCTTGCTGGATTCAATGGTGGAACCGGCTAAAGATGAACTTGAAGCTACTATCCCGATCTGTAAGATCAAAACACCGATTCCCAATGTCCCGACAGCTTTTCTTAATCTTGATCTTTTGATCAAATTATATGCTTCAGGAAAAGCGGAATTCGTTCTCTATAATAAACACAGTCTTGGTTTTGAAACCAAGAACGGTCAGATCCGTTATATCAATGATAATACTCACGATCTTAACGGTATCATTCAGGCTTCAGCCAAAGCAGCTTTAGGAATCAATTTAGGCTTGGAAGCAGCGGGAATGAAACTGGCTGATGCCGAACTGGATGGCGGAATCAGAGGTGTTCTCAAAGCGACATTACATCTTTACGACGAAGACGGTACCAAGAAAAGCGTTGAGAGTGATGTGTCATACTCGGCCTTAATGGATATCGCTCAGGATAATCCGGATGTAAAAGTCTGCGGTGATATCTCGCTGTACTGGATGCTGGATCTGATCATCAATACTTCCAGAACCAAAATGTATAAGATGGGTTTCACCAAGACTCTTTCGATTCTTGACGACGATAATCAGGTCTTCGGTAATCTCCATCATATCGAAAACGGTCATTTTGTGGAGAAATGTACCAGAACAAACCGTTCTCCGAAGAACACCACAGAGTTTACCAAATCCAACCATATAGTTTTAGATTCCTATGCGGAAGTATTAAAGAAAGGTGAAACATATCAGATTATCGTTAAAGCCTTACCTGACGGTTATAGTACTAAAGATTTAGTTTACAGTAGTTCCGACACTTCAATCGCAACTGTATCCAACGGTCTGATTACGGCGATAGAACCGGGCAGTGCCAGAATCAAGGTTCAGACCAGCGATGGCAAACATGACTCCTTAGTCAATATTCTGGTGAGTACCGGCTGATGTTTGTTCTGGTAAAAGAAAAAAGGTTCTTCACAAGAGGGAATCTGACTCCGGAAAAGGAATTCAGATATAAAGGTTTCACGATCTATAATCGCAACGGTTCATATTATATATGTCTGAATGACGGTTACAGTTTCTCTGATCAGACTAAACTGAAAAGACTGATCTGTGACCGTTATATCATCAATATGCCCGATACCTATGATGTGATCAAAGTCTATGTGTATGAAGATGATAAGGGTATAAATGATTATGCATTCTATGAAAATCGTAATTTTATTATTGCGGATTCCCCCAAAGCTGATATTATCTGTAAGGATGTCTTCCTGAAGAAGAACTATCTGATTCTCAAGGATGGCATCCTTTCAAGCAATTATGATCTGGCCGTCAACGGTTTACAGTATGACGGTTTTAAACTCGAACAGGGCGATATCGTCGAATACCTGGGTTTCAGATTTATCTACTATGATGATTTTCTTTATATCAATCATTTCAACTGTGAGATCCATCTTAACCCGTATAACATTAAACCTCAGCAAATCAGATATCCGTTAAAAACAGTTAGATTTCCGACTTATATCGCAAGCGAGAGAAAAGAATTTGTCTTACCGGAACTGGAAGAATATGAAGCAGTGAATCTGAGTACTCATCAGGAAATCGTCAGAACGATCACACCGAATATTGTCATGTCGCTGTCGATCCTGGCTGTTTCCCTGATCAGTTTCTCTTCGAGTATCTATAACGGCAGAGGAACACTTAATTCCCTGACATATATCATTTCACCTCTAGCAATGATCATCAGCGGAGTTTTACTGCCTTTAATATTCTATAAGGCGGAAAAGAAACGAAACCGCAAGGAATTCGATCTGAATAAAAAGAATTATTTAAATTATCTCGAAGAATATGATAAACAGCTGGATGAACTGATAAACGCTTATTTTTCATATTGTTCGGAGAGCTATTTTTCAATTCTGAAGATGAAAGAAGAACCGTTTTATCTCAAGAGTAATGATCCGGATTTTCTTACTTTGTCTTTAGGTTTAACATTCTTCCAGAAGGAATTCATATATAAGAAATGTGATAAGGATATTGATGCGGTTCTTGATAAGATAAGCAGAAAACTGAGTCATATTGATAACTATCCGCTCTTACTGGATCTCAAAGAAAACAGAATCGTTACTGTCATCACCAAACCGTCAGACCGTTTCTATTTCTTTGAAAGATTCCTGTTAGAACTGTCATACAAACACAGCTTTGAAGATATCATGATCGGTGTCTATGGCAAGGACATCAGAGTGATCGACAGTTTCTATAATCTGCCGCATCTGTTTGAGAATCATCGAAGAATGACCTTTAACGATGCAAAACAGCTACAGGACCTTGACCAGCAGAAACTGGAAAAACCGCTGGTGTTAATGATGCTGGACCGCAGTGATTTTGTATTCAGCAATCCGCAGATCATCGTGATCTATTTCTCTTTAAACAGAGATGATCTTTACCGCAACAGCGAATGTGTCGTTGAATACTTAAACAATAAAGCTACACTTCGTAAGGAAAGAGTTCTGAGTTTTTCTTATGTGAAGGAACTGACGGATTTCAGCAAGTATTTCTCCCGCTTGGGAAAATATAATAACTGTTTTGATCTTCATGAAACCATGACTTTCTCAAAACTATATAAAGACTTTGATATTAAAGAAAGTTATCAGAGTTCTCATCATTATCTGAAAGCAGACTTTGCCTACAGCGGTGATGACTTACTGAGTTTTGATCTGCATGAAACCCATCAGGGACCGCATGGTTTGATAGGTGGATCGACTGGTTCGGGCAAATCGGAACTGATCATTTCCTTTTTATTATCATTGTGTATCCGCTATTCTCCTGAATATCTGAATATCGTTTTGATCGATTACAAAGGCGGAGGAATCGAAGAATCCCTTTCCTATCAGGGGAAGAGTGTACCGCATATCATCGCTTCCATCAGTAATCTGGAAAACGATTCTTTTGAAAGACTGATAATCGCTTTGAATAACGAATGTCTCAGAAGACAGAAATTGTTTAAGAAACTGTCATCACTGACCGGTATTTCGATCATGAATCTTGATGATTATCTGAATAATAACTACGAGAAATACGGGTTAAACAGAATTGCACATTTACTGATAACGGTCGATGAATTTGCGGAATTAAAGAAAGAAAATCCCGAACAGATTAAAGAGTTGATATCTATTTCCCGTATCGGCAGAAGCCTTGGTGTTCATCTGATTCTGGCAACCCAGAAACCGGCTGGCAATATCGATGATGAGATCTGGTCCAATTCCCGTTTCAAGATCTCTTTAAAAGTCTTTGAAGAAAAGGATTCCCAGGATCTGATCAGAAGCAAGGACGGTGCTTATCTCAAAGATCCGGGCAGTTTCTTGCTCAGAGTTGATGAAAGTATCATTAGAGCTCAGAGTATCTATGCGAAAAACGATATTTCCGGCAATGATCCGTATGAAGTAAAAGTTCTTGATAATAAACTTGATATGGTTTCACAGAAAAGGATCCAGAATGGTAAGAGTATTTCTGAAGCTTCCGATTTTGTGAGAAGGATAAATGAAGCAAGTGAAGAACTGAAACTGCATATCGATAGACTCGATTTCCTTCCGCCGACTCCATTAAAGAGAAGTGATTATAAGGATAATGGATTAATTCTAGGCGAAATCGATGATTATTTAAACGGAATCAGAAGACCTTTAGTCTATGACATTAAAGACAATATCCTTATTTCTTCCACAAGACCTAAGGAGATAAACGGTATTCTGAATATTCTTAATCAAAGTAAACTTCAGACTATTGTCATCAGTCAGAATCATTATGAAGCATCATACATCAGTGATGTGATCTCATACGACGAAGAAGAGGATATCCGTTTTCTGATCGAATTCCTGTTAAAGAATAATCCGGAAGTAACACTTTTGATCGAAGATCTCAATATCCTTTTATCATACGGAGATGATTATCCGGATCTCTTAAGTAAACTGGTAAAACGCAGTGAAAATATGAATTTCAATATCATCGCTTTAAGCAGTTCACCGCAGTTAAGCTTCAAACTGATCAACAGTTTCAGAAAGAGGGTAATGATTCAGATCGAAGAACCAAGCGATCTCAATTTCTTCTTTAATATGCGTTCACGGTATAAAGGAAAGAGTTTCTGTTTTATTGAAGAGCCTTTATGTTTTGTGCCGCTTATCTGTGAAGAATTAATAAGTGAAGAAAGAGTTATTCAGCCTCTGATCAGAAAGATACCGGAGACAGTAAAAGCTGATGAAAAGGAAGAGGGTATTCTGATCGGTTTCGATATGAATAACAGAAAAGAGGTTTATGTGAAAGATAATATTATGATCACTTCATTTTCAGAAGAATTACTGGAACCATATAAAGTATATGGTGATAAGGTCACTGCAATACCTTATGAAAATACACTGGCTTCTAAAGCCAATGATTCTTTCTTATGGATAGGACCGGGTGTCTTTTCTCAGAGATTATTCGTTTCCTCATGTAAAGATGATTTATTGAATAATGAAGGAATCTATGTCAGTAAAGGAAAGAAGTATCTTCTGAGGTGTCTTGATGCATAAGGTGATGATCAGATTCAGGATCGTTAAAAACGGTGATATTATTGAGACCGCTCTGGATGAGAGATTGAGTTTCAATGACAATTTTGTGATGTTAAGAGAAATAAGCAATGTTGAACTGAACCGTTTTGAGATCTATGATCCGCATAAAAAAATATTCCTCGATCGGAATATTCCTTTACACAGTTTCGGTTTCAACGGTTTTGTCCTATTACACGTCTTCAACTGACTATTCGTGTCTTAATGTATAGAAGACGATTTCCGCATCGGCATTTAATCTGGCAGCAGCGGAAGTCATGCCTAAACCATTTGTTATATCAAGAGTCTTACCGTTTTTGGTGAGCTTACCGCGGAAGTATTTCTTGCAGCCGTATTCTCTGGTGAAGTAGGAGATCAAAGGCAGATAGATCTGTCCGCCCCTGGAATGTCCCGCAAAAAGATAGTCCGTACTGAAACCCATCGCCGAATCAAAAATATCCGGAGAATGGGAGATTACGAAGGTGAAGTAATTGCTGTTGATACCGGCCAGTGCAGCTTCGCAATCAGGTGATCCTCCGGCTAAAGAATCGATACCGGCAAGATTGAAATAGCTGTCCTTATCGATGCAGATAAGTCTGCTGGCATTGTTTAATATTTCAAAACCGGATGCTTTAAGGATCCTTTCCACGACTTCGAGTTTTCCATGGTCCTGATCACCTAAAACAGCGAATTTACCATAGGTAGTATTTAAAGAAGACAGTTTTTCAATTAAAGAATTTTCCTGACTTTCACTTAAGGAATACAAGGTTTCGGGATCGATCAGATCGCCACCGAAGATGATTAGATCAGGTTTAAATGAGTTTAAGGAATTGAAAGCTCTGTCTACAAATTCATCATTGATATATGTTCCATAATACAGATCGGAAAAACAGCCGATAAGTAAACCATCCATATCTTTATCGATCTTGTAGGAATTTATTCTTTCTTCTCTGATCTTAAACTGTTTCGGGTTAACATTTACTGCATTGTAATAGGAAATGCTTCCGAATATACATAAACAGATCAGAGCGATGATGATTCTTTTGACCATATCCTAATTATAGCGTAATACCAATCACATAATTTTACACAATTGAAACATAATTCGAATACAGAGTTTTTGTAACATAAAGGTGCAAGGAAAGTGAGGCCTTGCCGATACTAGCCCCCTAAAATTAGTTGTATCGTATATATTTATCCCCTTAAATAACAAAAAGAAATGCTCCTGTAAAGGAGCTTTTCTTATGCTAAAATTTATTTATGGGTAAGAAAAAGAAAGCTAAAAAAAGACTGATCGTCATCCTGCTGTTCCTGGTGCTTATCGCTCTGGGAAGTCTGGGTGCACTCATCTATATCAATAAACAGAATAATATTACCGAACCTTATTATCTGGCTTCCGCTGCTAAGGAAATAAATCTTAAAGATAAAGAAGGAAATGAGGGATCTTTTGTCAGAGGGACCGAGGTCAACATCAAGAGGAAACGTGTTGAAATCGAAGGCAATGAGATGTGCCAGTTTGTCGATAATGATACGACTTATTATGTCAGTGAAAGTGATTTAAGAAAAGAACGTAATGACTGTGTTCTGGAAACGGAATTATACGCTTTAAGAGATCACGTCTTAACAAGTGATTATAACGATTTCCATATCAGCGGCTGGATCGAAAAGAAAGACCAGTTAAGTATCAGCGGTTTCCATGAATTATTGGATGATGGAACTGTTGATTACTATCAGGTAAATAATACCGGATACATTTCTTCAAAGTATGTTTCTACCGAGTATTATGAAACAGGTCTTGATTCTTCAATCTATGCGGATCTTTATTATGGTGATGGAGGAAGCCCTGAAGCTATCGACTATTATGCCAAGGAAAGTTTTACACCGCTAAGAGAAATGCCTGAAAAGGTTAATGCCTTATATATAAATGCCGAAGCAGTTTCTGCTGCCGAACAGTATATCGATATCGCTAAACAAACCAGCGGTATCAATGCTTTTGTGGTTGATATCAAAGACTGCTATATCGATACACAGCTGGCTTATGTCTCTCCTGTAGGACAGGCCTATGCACCTTCAACCGAGAATATTCCTAACAGTTTTGGGACTTACCAGAGTAATCTGAAAAAGCTCAAGGATGCGGGTTATTATCTGATCGGCAGAATCACGGCTTTCAAGGATGATTCCTTTGCGATCGATAACCCTGATGAAGCATTGATGTATAACGGTTCTTTATACAGTTACGGATCCGTAAAATGGCCAAGTGTCTTTTCCCGCAAGATGTGGGAATACAATGTCGCTCTGGCTTTAGAAGCTGTTGAACAGATGGGCTTTGATGAGATTCAGTTTGACTATGTGAGACTTCCTGAAGATGTCGAGGATGTCGAATTACGTAATACATACGGTGAGACCAGAGCTGAAGCGGTAACCAAATTCCTGCGTTATGCGGCGGAGATGCTGCATGATCGCGGTATCTATATTTCAGCCGATGTCTTTGGTGAGACAAGCGGTGATGACTATACCCAGTTCTCGAGTTTTGTATCATACTATGGACAGTTCTGGCCGGCTATTTCCAATGCGGTCGATGCGATAAGTTCAATGCCTTATCCTGACCATTTTGCACCATATTCCTATGGAATTGCCCAGCCGTGGATCGATGTCGGAGAACTGATGTACAGATGGGGCAAAGCAACATATTACGCTCAGGAAAATACCTATGATGCGGCAAAATGCCGTACCTGGATCATGGCTCAGAATTCCGATCCGTATGAAGTATATTATGATGAAAGCTTTATAAAAGCCCAGATTGATGGGCTCAGAAATGCGGGCGTCTGTGACGGTTATCTGACCTGGAATGCGGCATCCAGTCTTTCCAAATACGAATCTTATATCAGCGCTTTTGATTAGGCTTACGGATGATATAAGTTATCGGTGAATTGATCTTATCCTGTGAATAGGTTTCAAGTATCTGAAGCCTATTTTTCTTTATATAGTCATCCAACAGATAATATTCATCCTTACCGCCTTTATGTCCGATATAGAAGGTAATGATAATGTATCCGCCATCATTTAATAATTCATATGCTTTCTTAAAGGCTAGCAAAGTATCTTCGGCTTTGGATACTGTATCTTCATCACTGTGAGGAAGATAACCGAGATTAAAGATGAATAATCTTACTTTTTCTTTAACATACTTATCGACGTTGATGTGGTTATCATTGATGAATTCCACGTTGTCATAGTCTTTAAGTCTTTCTTTACTGCGTCTGATGGCTTCAGCAGATATATCAAAAGCAATAACTTTCTTAGCCAATTGAGCCAGAAGCAGCGTATCATTGCCGTTACCGGCTGTCATATCGACACAGAGATCTTCTTTACTGACAAGAGGTCTGATGTATTTATGGACGAAGGTATTGTTATTCATAGAGTTTACCTTGCCAGGTATTATTCTTGCGCATCAGCTTATCGATATCGTTGAGGATCGTGGTCTTGTTTAAGACCCATTCAGGGCTGATCAGATCTTCGGCTATAGGATCGCCGGTCAAGCGCTGTACGACTACCTCCGGTCTTAAGAGTTCAAGCTGTTTTACCACCAGTTCGATATAGTCTTCTCTGCTTATCAGTTCAAACGGTTTTTCGTTATACATATCACCTAGTCTGGTATTTTTTAATACATGCAGCATATGGATCTTTATTCCATCAAATGGCAGATGATTTATATCTTTTACCGTCTGCAACATGCCTTCTTTATCTTCAAAAGGTAAACCGTTCATCACATGAACACATACTTTTATTCCGGTATTATTCAATCTGTCTAAAGCATCTTTGAAATCTTCAAAGGTATACTTTCTGTATAATAATTCTCCGACTTCATTATTCGAGGTCTGTAGACCAAGTTCCAGCCAGAGAGGTTTTATTTTACTTATTTCTGATAAATAAGTAACCGTATCATCCTCAAGACAGTCACATCTGGTGGCGATCGCAATTTCCGCTACTTCATCCATCTTAATAAACGGTTCCAGCATATCCTTAATTTTATTTAGAGGACCGTAGGTATTGGAGAAAGACTGGAAATAAGGAATATAAAGTGTATTGGGCCATTTACGGTCCATTACTTTCTTATTTTCTTCGTATTGATTAAGAATATCTTCTCTAAAGGCGATATTGGAATCACCGCTTCCTTTATTCGAACAGAAGATACAGCCGCCTGTTCCTTTGGATCCGTCACGGTTTGGACAGGTAAAACCCGCATCCAGAATGACTTTGGATACCTTGGTGTTATATCTGGTTTTCAGATAATAGTTAAAGGTATGGTAGCGTTTTTCGTTGAACGAATAAATAAAAGGATTTTCCATTAATAATATTGTATAAAAAAACGGTGAGTTTTGAACTCACCGTTGTATTCTACTGAATGTCTTTCTTGGATTCTTCTGACTGTTCCTGTTTGTCGGCCATTCTGATGAAGACCAGACCCAGGATGAAGAACAGAGCCAAGCTGCCTACAGCAACGTTTATACTCTTGATCGTGAAGCCGAAGATATTGAAGACACCGCCGGTTCTGATACCGATCTTCTTGACAACATAGATAACGAAGGAGCCTAAGAAAGAAGCGCCTTTTGCGAAGATATCATAGATACCGAAGTATTCACCGGAGTTCTCATCCGGAATGATCCTTGAGTAGTAGCTTCTGGAAAGCGACTGGATCGAACCCTGGAAGCAGCCGACACCGAAGGCCAGGACAGCGAACTGCCAGAGATGCTGAAGTGTCAGAGCATACAGACATACTACAGTGTAGCCCAGGATACAGATATTGATAAGCGGAACGGTATCATACTTCTTGGAGAGTTTTGCGAAAACCAGTGAACCCATCCAGGCAACGACCTGCGTCAGTAACAGGAAGATAACCTGTCCGACAGTGTTAAGACCTAAGTCGGTTCCGAGGTTGATACAGTTATCAATGATTGTTCCGACACCATCGATATAGAGGAAGAAGGCGATCAGGAAGTACAGAACCTTCTTGTCTTCGCTCGCAATTCTTCTAAAGGTTGCAAAGATCTTGGTGAAAGCCTTGGTGATAGCACCGCGCTCACCTTCAACGTAGTTGATCTGTTTGTAATGGCTAAGTAAAGGCATGGTAACGATCCACCACCATACGGCAGTGACACCAAATCCGATCAGTCTGGAAATCGAACCCGGAAGAATCTGCAGCATATCCGGTCCCATGACATAGGCAATCAAAGCAACAGTAAACGGAATGCATGATCCGATATAGCCCCAGGCGTAACCGTAAGCTGATACGGCATCAGAACGATCATCCGTTGTAACGTCGTTGAGCATGGAATCATAGAATGTGAGTGATGCCTGATAAGAGATTTTGGTCAGAATGTAGATGATCAGGAATAATGACCAGCTCATGGCAAAACCGTTGATTACACAACCGATAACACCGATGGCGACTGAGGTCGAGAAGAAGACCTTCTTGGTGTCTTTGTGGTCGGCGATCGCACCGCAGATCGGTCCGATCAAGGCAACGATAATCGTGACAATACTGGTTGCCAGAGCCCAGTAAGCAGTCGCGTTATCACCGCTTATCTGTCCCGGAGCTGTACCGATGGCCAGTGATTTGAACCAGATCGGAATGAGCGAACATCCCAGCATCGTAAAGGCGGAGTTACCGACGTCGTAGAGAACCCACGAGAACTCCTGCGGAGTGAGATCTTTGAAAATCTTCGACTCATTAAGTTTCTTAAACAAGCCCTTCATAAATTTAATCTCCTTTAATTAGTTGAAATCAGGTTTATAGTTCAGTTCTTCCTCATAGGAGAGAACCGGTGTTGTATCATCAGGTTTTGGATCGAAATTATGCTCAAAGTAATCAGGAAGTTCTTTGTCTTCATTGACAGCTTTAAGGAAATCGTCCACCAGTTCAGGATATAGCTTTAAGGCATTTTCCTTAAGTTTGTCGATCCTGAGATTGGAATCTCTGCAGGATTCAAGTTCTTTGTCCTGAATCAGAAGATCTGCGTCGGAATCGCTCATGAACTTTCTCATTATCTTGTCTTTAGCAAAACGCGCAGTTTTTGTCCGGGAATATAAGGCTCCGATAATAAGTTTCTGTCCCTTGCAGGTACGATAGAGATCTTCGGCATTGAACTTGAAGAAACGGGACATGACCTCGGAATCTTTTTTATCAGGTTTTAAGGAAGCTGCTCTGTTGACCGTTCTTATCGCTTTACCATCCTGTCTCATCAGATGGGCATCATATTCGGCTTCGATCTTATTGTGCGTTAATGATTTTGTAACGAGATCTTTCTTATTTATATATGCATGAGCCTGGGAGTCAAAAGCATAATGAGACAGTAGTCCCAGTATATATGCCAGCATCTTTTCCTTGTCTTCGCTGTTTTCCTTATATACTTTTGCACAGTTTCCAAAAAAAGACTTACCGGTCTCTTGATGCAGACTGTGTCCGTATTGCGGTAATTCGGGATGTTTGAGATCATAGAAAAACACATCCGGCCCATGAACACCGAAATCAAAGATAGCCCGGTTTTCATGAATTACTTTCTGTAGATTCTCTGGTAAGGTTTCGATACAATCGACACCGAAACGCCAATGAGCATATGTAGTAGGCATATTTACTAAATATTATTTTAACATAAATTAACATGTTAAGATGGATGTATGTTGAAAGATAAAGTGTACGAATACCTTACCAGAATTCCTAAAGGGAAAGTGGTTACTTACGGCCAGATTGCTGAAGATCTGGGTAATAAAGGCTATGCCCGCGCAATCGGAAATATCCTTCATAATAATCCCGAACCGATAAGATGTCCGTGCTTCAAAGTTGTCAATTCGAAAGGCAGACTTGCTGAACATTTCGGTGATAAAGGCGGTATTGAAACGCAAAGAAAAAGACTGGAAGCCGATGGCGTGGAAGTAATCGATTACCGTGTTGATCTGAATAAATATCAATGGAAAAAGTAATCTGACTATTATATATAAATATAAGGTAAAATAATTAAGAGGTTCGCATGCGCTATGACATGAAGCTGGACTATGATTCCTTTAATGAAATAGCCGAAGGAAGAAAGTCCCTGGAATTCAGGCTTAATGATGAAAAAAGACAGAAGATTCGGGTTGATGACCTGATCTTTTTTCATAGAGCGGACAATGAATATGATGTTTTAAAGTGCAAGGTAAAAGCCCTATACCATGCTGACAGTTTTAAGAAACTGTTTGAAGAACTGTGTGTCGATAAGAACCATGAGGATATGCGTAAATACTATTCGACAGATAGGGAAAAAGAGTATGGTGTCTTGGGTATTGAAATAGAGAAGTATGATGACCTATATCTTGCTGATGGGCATATGCATCTTGAATACGGACCGCTCAATAAGGAATATGCCTTACGTTTTATTGAAGAAGGTATAAATAAGGGCTTGGATGAAATCGATATCCTGGATCATACCCACCGTTTCAAGGAATTCGAACCGTGCTATGAACACCTGAGAAAATATTCCGAACAGGATGAATGGCTCAAACAGCCGACCAAGTTCTGTAATACGCTGGATGATTATTACAAACTGATCGAAGAATTAAGAAAGATGGAATTTCCGATAAAGGTAAAATTCGGTCTGGAAGTCTGTTATACATCAAATACGGAAGAATTATTAAGAGATATCGTAAAGGATATAAAACTTGATTTCCTGACGGGTGCCATTCATTCCGTAAACAGTATCCTCTATGATATGTCATTCTCAAAGAAACTCTTATGGGATGTCTATCCTGCAGATGATATCTATAAGTGGTATTACGATGAGGTACTGTCTTTGATCAAATCAGGTCTGTTTAACAGACTGGCTCATCCGGATCAGATAAAATTGCTCAATATCTATCCTTCATATTCTCTGAAGGAAACCTTCAGAGAGATCGCCGATGGATTGAATGAGAAGAAGATGTATGGCGAAAACAATACCGGCATTCATTACCGCTATGGCCATAATGATATCGGTATCAGTGATGAATTACTGAAGATCTTCAAAGATAAACAGGTAAGAATGGTCTGTGCTTCCGATGCGCATAAGCCGGAACATGTCGGATCATTAATTCCTGAAGCAGCAAAGCGAAATAAAGGGGTGCTATAAATATGGAAAACAGAATCTACAATTTTGCGGCCGGACCATCGATGCTGGCGGATGAAGTTTTAAAAGGACTTCATGAAGAACTGCTCAACTACAAGGGCAGCGGTATGTCGGTTATGGAGATGTCCCATCGATCCAAGGGCTATCTGGAGATCTTTAATGATACAAAAGATACATTAAGAAGAGTCATGAATATTCCGGAGGAATATGAGATCTTCTTTATGCACGGCGGCGCAACTGGTCAGTTTGCGGCGATTCCGATGAACCTTATGAAAAACGGCAAGGCCGATTATGTAGTAACCGGTAACTTTGCGAAGAAGGCAGCCGAGGAAGCTTCCAAGTATGGCGAAGTCAATATTGCCTATGACGGTAAGGATAACGGTTATGCCCATATTCCAGAACAGAGTGAACTGAAACTTTCTGAAGATGCTTCATACGTTCATGTGTGTGCCAATAATACGATCTTCGGTACGGAATGGAAGAAGTTCCCTGAAACCAATGGTATTCCATTAGTGGCGGATATGAGTTCCGATATTCTTTCAAGAAAAATCAATGTTTCCGACTTCGCTGTGATCTATGCCGGAGCCCAGAAGAATATGGGTATTGCGGGTTTAGCGGTCGTTATTATCCGTAAGGACCTGATTGGAGAACATGATCCGAAAACTCCGCAGATCCTGGCTTATGATGTTACAGCGAAAAACGATTCGATGCTCAATACTCCTTCGACATATTCGATATATGTCTTAGGCAAAGTCGTTAAATGGCTGGAAGATCTGGGTGGTATCGAAGAGATCGAAAGAAGAAATATCGCCAAAGCAAAACTGCTTTATGATTATCTTGATTCCCAGTCTTTCTATAAACCTCATGCAGAGAAAGAAAGCCGTTCAATGATGAATGTGACCTTTACCACTCCGGATCCTGAAATGGATGCGCTGTTTGCGAAGAAAGCAACGGAAAACGGTATGAGTAATCTTAAAGGACACAGACTGGTCGGCGGTATCAGAGCTTCGATCTATAATGCTATGCCTATTGAAGGCGTGGAAAAGCTTGTCGAGTTTATGAAGGAATTTGCGAAGGAGAACGGATAGAATGAAAATCAGGTTAGCCAATCGAATAGATGAAAACGGTCTGGAACTGTTTGATGATTCATATGACTACTGCGAGAATATGACAGAAGAGGATGCGATCTTAGTCAGAAGCGCCAATCTCTTAGACTATGAATTTCCAAAGAATTTATTAGCTATTTCAAGAGCCGGAGCCGGTGTAAACAATATTCCGATCGAAAGATGTACGGATAACGGTATCGCCGTTTTCAATACTCCGGGTGCCAACGCCAATGCGGTCAAGGAACTGGCGATCTGTTCGCTGTTTATGGCAAGCAGAGATGTCAAAGGCGGCATCAAGTGGGAAGAGAATCTGGAAGACAGTGAAGACTTTTCCAAAGCAGTTGAGAAGGGCAAATCCGCTTTTGTCGGACCTGAGATCAATGGCAAGAAGTTAGGCGTTATCGGCTTAGGCGCCATCGGTGTACTGGTTGCCAATGCGGCAGTCAAACTCGGCATGGAAGTCTACGGTTATGACCCGTATATTTCCGTCAATTCCGCCTGGGCTTTAAGCAAGTGGGTAAAACATGTCACCAACTTGAATGAATTATTATCCGAATGTGACTATATAACATTGCACTTACCGGCCAATGATCAGACCAAGAATACGATCAATGCGGAAACACTTGCCGGTATGAAAGACGGTGTCAGAATCATCAACCTGGCCAGAGGCCAGTTAGTCAATGAAGATGATCTGGTTGAAGCTTTGAATTCCGATAAGGTCGCACGCTATGTGACCGACTTCGGATCATACAGACTTGCCCATATGGACAAAGTCGTCTGCTTCCCGCATCTTGGTGCTTCAACACCGGAATCGGAAGAGAACTGTGCGATCATGGCTGTCAAGGAACTGATCGATTATCTGGAGAACGGCAATATCACCAATTCCGTGAATCTGCCTTCCGTATCGGAACCGCGTTTTACTTCCCACAGAATCTGTATCATTCATAAGAATGTTCCGAACATGCTGGCGCAGTTAACGACCATCATCGGTAATAACGACATCAATATCGAAAACCTGGTCAATAAAGCCAGAGGCGATATTGCTTATACAATGATCGATACGAATTCGGATGTGGATGAAAAGGCTCTGAATGAAGTACCAAATATCATCAGAGTAAGAGTAATTAACTAAAAGCAAGAATACAGTGTTTTTATAAACACTGTATTTAAATAGGGAGAGAATATGAAAAGTTATGTAATGAATGTAGCAGGTGTACAAAGAGAACTTCCGTTTGTCGATATCAGTGATGAACTGGCTTTTGCCAGCTTCGTGGTGATTTCCGATACCGAACTGGTATCGCACGTCGCACCTCTACTGGCTGAAAAGATCGGTGAATGTGAAGCAATCGTTACGGCGGAAGCCAAAGGCATTGCCTTGGCATATGCCGTAAGCAAGGAACTGGGATTAAAGAAATTCATCGTCGCCAGAAAATCGGAAAAGAGTTATATGAAAGATTCGATTGAAATAGCTGTCAAATCGATCACCACTTCCAACGTCCAGCATCTTTTCCTGGACGGAACGGATATGGAAGAGATCAGAGGCAAAAACGTCTGTATCATCGATGATGTTGTTTCAACCGGTGATTCGCTTTCAGCCATGGAACACCTGGTCAAAAAAGCCGGAGCAACAGTAGTAAAGAAAGCCTGTATTCTGGCTGAAGGCGATGCAGCTAACAGAGATGATCTGATCTTTCTGGAGAAACTGCCGTTATTTAAAAAGACAGGTAACGGAGAATACGAGGTGCTTGAATAATGGAATTGTTTGAATACTTGAAGAATAATGCCTATCCTGGCAGAGGAATTGCGATAGGAAAATACAATGATGAAATCGTGATCGCATATTTCATAATGGGCAGAAGTCCAAACAGCCGTAACAGAGTCTTCAGAAAAAAGAAAGATATTCTTTTTACCAAGGCTTATGATGAATCACAGATTGCGGATCCTACACTGATCATCTATAACGCCATAAGAGAATATGAAGGTAGTGTCATCGTAACCAACGGAAATCAGACGGATACGATCTATCGTCATTTATCTGGTAATTCAACTTTTGAAGCAGCTTTAGATGAAAGAGAATATGAACCTGATGCGCCTAACTATACGCCGCGTATTTCTGCGATCATCAATAATGACGAATACAAGATCTCAATTCTGAAACGCAAGGATAAAGAATGTGAGAGATTATATTACACTTATAAAGCCCAGAATAATACAGGCCATTTCATTTCAACATATGATCATGATGGTGATCCTTTGCCGTCTTTTTCAAGTGAGCCTCTAGAGTTTAAGATCGAAGATAATTTCGTCGAATTCTCGCATAAGCTGTGGGCAAGCCTGAATAAAGACAATAAGATCTCGCTATATGTCAGATTCGGCAATGATGAGATCATCTTCAACAAGAATGAGGAATAATCCATGAAAGAGATACAGCTCAAATACGGATGCAATCCCAATCAGAAGCCTTCAAGGATTTATATGAATAACGGTAAAGATCTGCCTCTTACAGTCTTAAACGGCAGACCCGGTTATATCAATTTCCTTGATGCCCTCAATTCCTGGCAACTGGTCAAGGAATTGAAGAAAGCTACCGGTATTCCCTGTGCTGCCAGTTTTAAACATGTCTCTCCGACCAGTGCGGCATTGGGATTAAAGCTTTCCGATACCTTAAAGAAGGTCTGTTTTGTGGATGACATCGAAGGGCTCGACGATTCGCCATTGGCCTGTGCCTATGCCAGAGCCAGAGGTACGGATCGGATGAGTTCCTATGGTGATTTTGTGGCTTTATCGGATGAGTGCGATCTGACAACAGCCAGATTAATTAAAAGAGAAGTATCCGATGGCGTAATTGCGCCATCCTATACGGATGAAGCTCTGGATCTGCTCAAGCAGAAGAAAAAGGGTAACTATAATATCATTCAGATCGATCCTGATTATCATTGTGATCCTCTTGAAACCAAGATGGTTTACGGTATTACTTTCGAACAGGGTCATAATGATTTTGTGATCAGCGAGGAACTACTTAACAATATCGTTACCAAGAATAAGGAATTACCTGAAGAGGCTAAAAGAGACTTAATTGTTGCGTTAATAACGTTAAAATATACGCAATCCAATTCTGTAGCTTACAGCTATGATGGCCATGCTATCGGCGTAGGAGCCGGTCAGCAGTCAAGGATCCATTGTACGAGGCTTGCCGGAAGCAAGGCCGATACATGGTTTTTAAGACAGCACAAAAAGGTCATGAATCTGCCTTTCAGAAACGATATCAGCAGAGCGGTAAGAGATAATGTGATCGACGGTTATATAAATAAGAATGAAGAAGATGTGACAACTGAAGGGATATGGCAGAAATACTTTACAGAAAGACCGGAACCGTTAAATGAAGAAGAGATCAGGGAATATCTGTCAGATATAAAAGGCGTTTCTCTGGCTTCGGATGCGTTTTTCCCGTTTGGAGACAATATCGAAAGAGCTCACCGCAGCGGAGTCAGCTATGTAGCTGAACCGGGCGGATCGGTAAGAGACGATGATGTGATTGAGACATGTGACCGTTATGATATGGTGATGTGTTTTACCGGAATGCGTCTTTTCCACCACTAGTTAATGAAAATATAGTAGTTTTCATCTTATAATAATTAATAAGAGTATTAACCGTAATAGTCAGGAGCACAATAATGCAAAAAGAGATTTTCCGAAAGAAGAGTATTGAAAGAATTTCTTCACCTGAAGAGCTGAATAATTATCTGCGTGTCACCAACCCTAATATCTGGGTCTTACTGGTGGCAGTCATTTTACTGTTGGGAGGACTGATGGTCTGGGCTTCGGTCGGAACACTTGAAACCAGAGCCAACGGTATCGCCACAGTCAAAAGCAATGAACTGACGGTTACGGTATCAGGTTCCAAAGCCGAAAATATTACCGAAGGCATGGAAGTGGAGATAAACGGCAATAGAGCTGTTTTGAATAAAGTCGATACTGATGAATACGGCAGAGCTATCGGTTCGGCAATCATGAATGTCCCTGATGGCAAGTATGAAGCTGAAGTCATCATCGAAAGTATCAAACCAATCAAATTCCTGATCAAATAATATGGCAAAGAAAATAAAGAAACCTGTGACAAAAAGAGTAGCCAGAGTACCTATCATAATTCAGATGGAGGCTTTGGAATGCGGTGCCGCATGTCTGGCCATGATCTGTGCCTACTATGACAAGTGGATCCCGCTTGAGCAGGTCAGAGTGGACTGCGGTGTTTCTAGAGACGGTTCGAATGCGAAGAACGTTCTTTTGGCTGCGCGTCAGTACGGACTTGAAGCCATGGGCTACCGTTTTGAACCGGAAGATCTGAAGGAAGAAGGGGAATTCCCTTGTATCATACACTGGAACTTCAACCACTTTGTGGTATGTGACGGTTTCAGAGGCAATCATGTCTATATCAATGACCCGGCCAGAGGCAAGGTTAAGATATCGATGGAAGAATTCGATAAGGCCTTTACCGGTATCTGTATGTTTTTTGAACCGACAGAGAACTTTGTGCCTAGCGGCAAGCGCAAGAGCGTCATCGATTTCGCTGCCAAGCGTTTAACCGGTGCTACTTCAGCGATCGTCTTTGTCGCTTTGACGACGATCATTTCATATATGTTCTCGATCATCAATCCGATCATGTCTCAGATCTTTATGGACAGACTTCTGACTGGTTTCAACAGAGACTGGCTGATTCCGTTTATTTCGGTCATGTCGGTATTGGCGATCTTACAGATCGCAGTCGACTGGGCTTCAACCATTTATTCTTTAAAGACCAATGGCAAGATGTCGATCATAGGTTCGACTTCCTATATGTGGAAGGTCTTAAGAATGCCGATGGAATTCTTTACCCAGCGAATGGTCGGTGATATTATCCAGAGACAGTCTACCAATGAAACCATTGCGGCAACATTAGTCGATACATTAGCGCCTTTGGTTCTGAATACTTTCATGATGTTCTTCTATCTGGTCGTCATGATCAGATATAATCTGGTTTTAACGTTTATCGGTATAGCTACTTTACTTATTAACCTTCTTGTAGCCAGTATCATGGCTTCCAAGCGTTCCAATCTGACCAGAGTGCAGATGAGAGATGCCGGCAAGCTTTCTTCAACAACACTGAATGGTATTGCAATGATCGAAACCATTAAGGCTTCCGGTGCGGAAAACGGCTTCTTCCAGAAATGGTCTGGTTACCAGGCTTCCGTTAATAATCAGAGTGTCAAATTCTCGAATATCAGTTCATATTTATCACTGATTCCGCAGTTCTTCTCAACCTTAGCTGATTATACGGTCATGTTCTTAGGTGTTTACTATACGATGCAGGGCAATTTCACCCTTGGTTCGATCGTTACTTTCCAGGGCTTGCTTGCACAGTTCATGTCTCCGGCCATGTCCCTAGTCAACGCTTCCCAGAGTATTCAGGAAATGCGTACCGATGTGGAAAGAGTCGAAGATGTCATGCAGTATCCTAGTGATCCGTATGTCAGAGATGAAGAGGTCAAAGAGGACAGCGACTATTCCAAGCTCAAGGGCAACATCGAGATGAAGAATGTGACCTTCGGTTATTCCAGGCTGGCCAAGCCTCTGATCGAAGATTTCAGTATGTCTTTAAAGACCGGACAGAGAGTTGCTTTTGTCGGCGGCAGCGGCTGCGGCAAATCTACCTTAGCGAAACTGATTTCCGGTTTACATATTCCATGGAGCGGAGAAATCCTTTTCGACGGACGCAGGATCGATGAAATAGACCGCAGTGTCTTTACCGGATCGCTGGCGGTCGTCGACCAGGATATTATTCTTTTCGAAGATACCATCGCCAACAATATCAAGATGTGGGATGACTCCATCGAAGATTTTGAAATGATTCTGGCTGCCCGTGATGCGCAGATCCATAGCGACATCATGCAGAGAGAAGGCGGCTATCAGTATAAATTGAATGAAGGCGGCAGTGACCTCTCCGGCGGTCAGCGTCAGCGACTTGAGATTGCCAGAGTCCTTTCTCAGGACCCTTCGATCATCATTCTCGATGAAGCTACAAGTGCACTTGATGCCAAGACGGAATATGAAGTCGTCAAGGCTATCAAGGACAGAGGCATTACCTGCATCGTTATCGCCCACAGACTTTCGACGATCAGAGACTGTGACGAGATCATCGTCATGGATCACGGCAAGGTTGTGGAACGCGGTACACATGATGAATTATATGCACTGGGCGGTTACTATACCGAACTCGTTACCAATGAATAGGAGTCAAAATGGGCTGGTTTGATGAACAAATAAAACAACGTAAATTATCTGATCAGGAAGTTTTTGAAGACTCCTTTATTCAGCTGGCGAATTCTCTGTCTTCCGGTATGCTGGACTCAGGATTGAACAGTGACAGATATATCGGCAAGCAGGCAATCGATGAGATTCTTAAATACTATCGCCATAAACCGGTCGAGCTTCCTGATAACATCAAGGAATTTGATGAACTGCTGGAATTCGCTTTAAGACCTCATGGCATCATGCACAGAAATATCAAACTGGAAAAAGGCTGGCAGAAGGATTCTTTCGGTGCGGTCCTGGCTTTCCGTAAGGAAGACAGTTCGGCAGTAGCGATGATCCCGAAGCCTTTCTTCGGCTATTACTTCATTGATAAAAACGGAGCCAAGGTAAATGTCACTGACAAGGTCATGGAAGACTTTGAAGATGAGGGTATCTGTTTCTACAGACCTTTACCTTTAAAGAAATTAGGTATTCCTGATCTCTTGCTTTATCTTAAAGACTGCTTCACTCCAAGCGATATCTTACTGATTGAAGGTATTACGCTCTTTGTAGTTCTTCTGGGTTTTGTATCGCCGCGCGTATACAAACTTCTGACCGGACCGGTTTTAAAGAGCCGCAATATCGGTGTCTTATTAAGCATGGCTGTCTTCATGATCAGTCTGAATATGTCGACCATGCTTATAAATACGATCAAGTCCATGCTGATGGAAAGAATTTCGATCAAGGCTTCGCTTTCCGTTCAGGCTGCCGTCATGATCAGATTGCTGAACTTGCCGGCAAACTTCTTCCGCCGCTACTCTTCAGGTGAACTTTCATCCAGAGCCAGCAGTGTAAGTTCCTTATGCAACATGATCCTTAACGGTGTTTTCTCTACCGGACTTACATCGTTAATGTCTTTACTTTATATAACACAGATCTTCAATTATGCACCGGCGCTGGTTATACCTTCGATCATAACGATTCTGGTTACAGTAATTATGGGTGTTGTTTCAACACTGATGCAGATAAGCATCAGCCGTAAACAGATGGAACTGGCAGCCAAGGAATCAGGTATGACCTATGCCTTATTATCCGGTATTCAGAAGATCAAATTGTCAGGTGCGGAAAAAAGAGCTTTCGCCAGATGGGCCAACCTCTATGCGAAAGAGTCGCAATACGAATATAATCCGCCGATGTTCTTAAAGGTCAATTCCGTCATCAGTACAGCTATTTCGCTGTTCTCGACGATCATTCTCTACTATCTGGCTGTGCAAAGCGGTGTCGATCAGTCTAACTATTTTGCGTTCAATTCCTCATACGGTATGGTTATGGGTGCTTTCCAGTCATTGGCCGGAATCGTGCTTAATGTCGCTCAGATCCAGCCGATCATGGAGATGGCTGAACCGATCTTAAAGGAAGTTCCGGAAAACTCCGAAGGTAAACAGATCCTGACCAGTATCTCCGGTGGTATTGAAATGAACAACGTCTTCTTCCGTTATGAAGAGAATACTCCATATATCGTCAATGACCTGTCATTGAAGATCAGACCGGGCGAATATGTAGCGATCGTCGGTAAGACGGGTTGCGGTAAATCGACTCTGATCAGACTCTTACTCGGTTTCGAGAAACCGGAGAAGGGTGCTATCTATTATGACGGCAAGGATATGAATAAGATCGATCTTAGATCCTTAAGAAGAAAGATCGGTACAGTCACCCAGAACGGTTCGCTGTTTACCGGTGATATCTTCTCCAATATCACGATTTCCGCTCCGGAGCTGACATTGGATGCAGCCTGGGAAGCAGCGGAGATTGCGGGTATTGCCGATGACATCAGAGAAATGCCGATGGGTATGAATACTCTGATAACCGAAGGTGCCGGAGGTATTTCAGGCGGTCAGAAACAGCGTCTGATGATTGCCAGAGCGATCGCGTTCAAACCGAAGATCCTGATCTTCGATGAAGCAACAAGTGCTCTTGATAACAAGACGCAGAAGAAAGTTTCGGATGCGCTGGATAAATTAAAATGTACGAGAATCGTCATTGCTCACAGACTTTCAACAATCAAACACTGTGACAGAATCCTGGTTCTTGATTCCGGCAAGATCATCGAAAGCGGAACCTATGATGAACTGATCAAACAGAAGGGCTTCTTCGCCGATCTGGTTGAAAGACAGCGTCTGGGTAACGAAGAAGGTGAAGAACCGAAAAAGAAGAAAACAGTAAGAAAGAAGAAGGAAAAATAGCTTATGTTGAAGAAGAAACAGTTTAAATTCAGAAATTTCTTTGCAGTACTTACAGTGCTGCTTCTTTTATTCAGCGGCAGCGTTTCACTTAATGCCGATGATAAGCCTGTTGAAGGCTATAAACTGAAAGAAGTAGTCGTCTTAAGCAGGCACAACATCAGAGCACCTTTATCTACCAAAGGATCGGCACTGGATGTTGCCACACCTCATACCTGGTATGAATGGTCTAGTAACGCTTCAGAGCTGTCTTTAAGAGGCGGCATGCTGGAAACGGCAATGGGACAGTATTTCCGCAAGTGGCTGGAAAGTGAAGAACTGATTCCGGAGAACTACCGTCCTGAGGACGAAGAAATCAGGTTCTATGCCAATGCCAAGCAGTGGACGATTGCCACAGCTCAGTATTTCTCTTCCGGTTTTCTTCCGGTAGCAAATATCGATATTATAACCAAGCAGGAATACGATAAAATGGATCCGGTCTTTACTCCGCAGCTGACTTTCGTAAATGAAGAATATGCCAGTGATGTCAGAAAACAGATGTATGATATGCTTCCGGATCTAAGCAAGGAATACGAACTGTTAAGTGAAGTAATCGATTATAAGGATTCTGACGGCTATAAGAGCGGTGACTTAAAGGATTTCACAAATGATGATGTGGAATTTGTCCTGGAACTTAATGCCGAGCCGGGAATGAAGGGTTCATTAAAGACCGCGACTTCCTTATCCGATGCACTGGTCTTACAGTACTATGAACAAAGTGATGAAAAGCAAGCGGCATTCGGCCATGATCTGACATTTGATCAGTGGAAAATGATTTCCAATATCAAGGATACGTATGGCGATGTTCTGTTTACCACACCGCTGGTATCGGTAAATGTTGCTCATCCTTTATTAAAAGAAATCGACAGTGAACTGGAAAATGATGATCGTCTGTTCAGCTTCCTGTGCGGACACGATTCCAATATCGGATCAGTACTGGCGGCTCTTGATGTCGAGGAATATGATCTGCCGGGAGCCATCGAAAGAGCAACACCGATCGGCAGTAAACTGACTTTTGAAAAATGGGAAAAAGATAATAAGGAATATGTCAGAGTCCGTCTGATTTATGACAGTACAGATAAACTGAGAAATATCTCGCTTCACGATCTGGAGAATGCGCCGTTAACATATACATTCAAATTCAACGGTCTAGAAAGCAATGAAGACGGTATGTATTTAATTGATGAATTTGAAAATCATCTCCATGAAAAGATCCATGCCTATGATGATCTGATCAGAAAATACGATCCGCAGTCATCGGCATTACCAAAGACAGGAATCGAATAAAACAAAACAGTTAGAATTAATATGACCCCCGAAATTGCAACATAATGGGGGTTTTCTTATTAATGTGAAGACGAAATGACTCAACATGCTTTTTATCATAAAATATAAAAAGAAATGTGATCAGTGATAATCAGATCATTAGAAAGCAGAATGCTTATGAAAAAGAAGAACAGAGTATTATTATTTGTCGCTATTGTAACCTTGCTGTTTAGTTACGGTTGCGAAAAGAAGAAACCCGAAGTTGAGGAAATGCCCATGGAAGAAACTGTTGTCAGAACGTATATTACTGAAGATCAGATAAGTTCCTTTGGAAACATTTATACAAACCTGGAAAAACAGGCACTTTTTGATGCCGGTTTTGAACCTGGCGACATCCTGACCATCAGTTTTCTTGATCAGAAGGTCGATGCACCGCTGGTAAGCGCCTATTCCGATGTAACATCTCTATCTACCGGCATATTTGCGCTGGCGAATTATGATACGATCACCCTGGCCATCAATATGGGAGATTTTGCATCATATTATGGTGTTGCCGAAAAAATAGCAGAGGGAGACAAAGTAATCTGGAAATTGAAAAGTGATCCTCTTGAAATGACGTTTACTTTAAAAGAAAAGGGCGGGTATCTTGATGAATACATGATCATGCAGCTGAAGTACTCTAACGAACGTGAAGATTATCCGCAGTTAAGTGATGAAGAATTTGCCAATTTCCGCAGTATTTCCACAAGCGGAATGGGAAAAAATATCCTGTATCGTTCTTCATCAACGGTTGATGATACATATAATAGAGCCAAATACGCCGACCTGGCAGCCGCAAGGCACCATATAGCTTTCATTCTTAATCTGATAAATAATGAAGCAGATCTTAAGGATATACCGGGCTATGAGGAAACATATTTTTCAAGTGTTAATCATCTGGCTAAAAGCACCAATCTTGATGTTAAATCAGAGGAAAACAGAAAAGATACGGCTGAGTTCATGAGAGTCATTGCCAATAACAAAGGCCCATATCTCGTGCAGTGCCTGAAAGGAACTGACAGAACCGGATTCTTCTGTGCGATCCTTGAATGCCTGATGGGCGCATCATACGACGAGATCGTTGATGACTACATGGTGACATACTACAACTGGAATGGTGTAACGAAAGATGACAAAGCTTATCAGATAATTGCTGATAAAAACATCATCAACACTCTGAAAACCGTTTTCGGAACAGATGATCTGAAAAACGCTGATCTTCAGACAGAAGCTCATACCTATCTGCTGAATATCGGTTTGTCTGAAAAGGAAATCGAAGATATAAAAAGCAATTTATCAGTTGATTTTCAGGATATAGAATAACAGAGATAAACATACTAACTGAATAATTTAAATGAAGGAGACCAGCTAAATATGGAAGATAAGAAAGAAGTAAAACTTGTACCGGCAATCTGTACACAATGCGGAGCTACACTGGAAGTAGATCCCAGTCAGGAAACAGCAGTCTGCAAATTCTGCAATACCACATTCATCATTGAAAAAGCGATAAACAACTACAATGTCAAGTATGCCAATATCGAACATGCTGACAACGTTAATATCGATATGGCCGGTACGGTCAAAGAAGTCCTTGATTTCGCCGGCAAGCAGATAGATGAAAGCAGAGCGGAAAGAAAAGAAAGAAGAAAGATCGAGGCAGAAAACGAAAGACAGTTTATCAGCACATTCTTCAAGTATTTCTTTATCTTTGCGGGAGTAATGATCGTCTTCTGGATCATTGCTAACCTTCTTGGGTTGTTTGGTTAAAAACACAAACAGAATTGATTTATTTCATCTGACTTTAACAGATCATTACCAAAACAAAAGGACCGTTACGAAATGACTGATTCATACAAGTCGTAATAGGCCCTTTTTCATAAATACTGATAGTTTTCTTTCCAGATTATTACCACTCTTCTCTGATCTTATCGTAGTCGATCTTCTTGCCGATCTTCTTCCAGATGATAAAGAAGATGACCAGATTGATGAGAGCGTTAATGGCATATACTCTGATCATAGACATTGCATAGGTATCTTCAACGATATAATGGCCTAAACTGTCGCTTGGAATATCGAAGATAGCAAGACTGAAACCTACTAAAAAATCATAGACACCGTGAACGACGCCGCAGGCCCAGATATTTCTTGTCTTCCAGTAAAGGAATAGGAGCGAAAGCCCAAAGATTCCGGTAGAAACAGTCTTACCTATGGCCTGAAGCCATGCCATAAGGGTAGGAAGTTCATATCCGACGACATGGACAGCTCCAAAGATCAGACTGCATAAGAAGGCACTTAAAACAAAGACAAACTTTTTATTTCTGAACTTATAGATGATTGCATCATTGATGATGGCTCTGAAGGTCAACTCTTCAAAAAGGCCGACAAAGATGAATAAGGCAAACATGATCAGAAGTTCTAAAGTCGCATTATCTCTGACAGGAATGTCAGAAGCGGCATTGGAGAAAAATGATAGGAGCCCAACCGGGAAAGCGAAAATCCATAAACTGATAGCCACCTTTATAACATACCATGTGGAGTTATAAGCAGATGCCAGAGTTTTATCACCTGATATCTGATAGAGAAAGAAAGACATTGCGCCGCAAAGCATCGTCCTTACCAGAAACATTTCAAAGTAGTTTGTTGTTGGCACTTTTTTGATACACAGTACTCCATAGGCGATTGCGATGGCTGCTGTAATCAGTGGATGTTTTTTCAGAAAGAGAATATATCTTCTTAGCATGAGAACACCTCCGTTTAATCCAGAAGAAATAATGATAAGTCTATTATAGAACATGTTTAAAAGTACCTATTATTCAAATGGATAAATCATCAATTTATAAACAATACTCCTTTATTCAATTTGCTTAGTTAGATCAATTTTGTGTTTTCATTTTTATTGCTGGAAGAGTTGTTTTTGTGTTAATATTTTCACAAGTGAGGTATTGCACTTATGACAATAATGAATAAAGACTATGAACCATTGTTTACACCATGGAAGATAGGCAATTTGGAGATCAAGAACCGTTTTGTTTTGACTTCAATGGGTGGAACAAACCTTTTAGGCTGGATGGAAAACAACCATTTTGATAAGGCCGGGGCGGAGTTTATCTTACAGGTTGCCCAGAATAACTGCGGACTTGTTTTACCGGGTTGCCAGCCGGTCTATAATCCGATGTTCGGACAGTGGCTGTATAAGAATGACAGAATGTACGAAGATCTCAAGAAATGGATGCCTGAATTCCATAAGACCGGAGCAAAACTGTTTATTCAGCTGACAGCAGGATTTGGCAGATCTTTTACGGTCTCCAAAATGATGGAGATGCTTTATACGAATAAGATTCTCAGATTCATATCCAAACCGTTTATGGATCTGGATAAGATAACCGCTTCCGCTTCCGCTTCGCCTAACAGATGGTCAGATAAAGTACCATCCAGAGAAATGACAAAAGCGGAAATACAGGAATTTATCGACGCTTTTGCCAAGACGGCCAAGAAACTGCAATATGCGGGAGTTGATGGCGTTGAGATCCATGCGGTCCATGAAGGCTATCTGCTGGATCAGTTTACTCTGAAGTATGTGAATAAACGTACCGATGAGTATGGCGGATCATTAGAAAACAGATACAGATTTGCGGCTGAAATAGTCAAAGCAATTAAAAAAGAATGCGGTAAGGATTTCCCTGTATCTTTAAGATATTCTGTTGTCTCCAAGACCAAAGGTTTCCGTCAGGGAGCTTTACCGGGAGAGGAATATGAAGAAGTAGGCCGTGATATGGAAGAATCCATTGAAGCGGTTAAGTTCTTGGAAGATGCTGGTTACGATATGCTTAACTGTGATAACGGAACCTATGATGCCTGGTACTGGGCTCATCCGCCTATCTATATGCCGGAAAACTGCAACCTGTCCTATGTCGAAGAGATCAGAAAGCACTGTGATATTCCGGTTGTGGCAGCAGGAAGACTTGATCCGAAAACGGCAGCCAAATCGATCGCCGAAGGTAAGATCGATGGTGCCGGGTTTGCCAGACAGTTCCTTGCTGACAATACCTGGATAACCAAACTGATGGAAAATAGAGAAGATGATATCCGTCCTTGTATCTTATGTCATAACGGCTGTTTCAATATGTGCCATTATGAGGGCGTACCTAATGATCAGGCTTTATCTGATTCCTTGCATCTGGCCAGATGCGCAGTTAATGCGGAAACGATGCAGACAGATAAGCACTACATCAGAAAAACGAATAATCCGAAAGATGTCATCATTATCGGTGGCGGTATCGGTGGTATGGAAACAGCCAGAGTTCTTAAACTCAGAGGCCATAATCCGATCATTTATGAAGCTACAGATAAATTAGGTGGAACCTTTATTCCGGCCAGCAGTGAATCATATAAAGGAAAACTCAGAGATCTGCTTAAGTGGTACCGTAAACAGATGGAAGATCTCAAGATCGATATCAGATTCAATACCAGAATAGAAAACTTGGATGAATTCAATGATAAAGATATCGTTGTCGCTACCGGCTCGATTCCTAGAAGACTCAATCTTCCGGGCTTTGAAAAGACAATCGAAGCCTGTGACTATCTTAATGGCACACCGGTAGGTGAAAGAGTAGTTGTTGTAGGAGGAGGCTTAACCGGATCGGAGATCGCCTATGAGCTGGCCTTACAGGGTAAGAAAGTAGCGATCGTTGAAATGAAGAATGACCTGATTGCCCAGACTGGTGTATGTCTGGCCAACAGTTCATACTTAAGAGAATGGTTTGCGTTAAATAAAGTTGATGTCTATCTCAATACCGGTTTAAAAGAAGTTAAGGATAATGAAGTAATATGCACAAGAAACAATGAAGAAATAAGCATACCTTGTGACAGCGTTATTTCTTCAGTAGGCTATATACCTTCACCGTTAGTAAAGGAAGGCGGCAAGGCAAAACTTGTGGGCGACTGTAACGGTGTAGGAAACTTAAGGACCGTTATCTGGAAAGCATATGAAACAGCAATGAAAATATAGGGGGCAATATGGAACTGACAAAACAGCAGAAAGCTATTCTGGATGGTGAAAAAGGTGAAACCTTAGCTAAAGTCATGAAGACATTGGTTATGTATGGTGAAGCCTTCGATGCTACCAAGATGGTTGAAGTAACTTCGGAATATAATCACCTGGTAACTTCATTTGGTCTTGGTGTTATGGATCCGGTCTATAAGCTGATGGATACCTTATTATCGGAAGGTGTCAAATCAGGACAGAAGTTTACGGTAGACCCTCGTCCGTTAGATCCGAATGTACCGACGACTTTCTTGCAGAATCTGGTCTTTAAACTCTTCATGTACAATAAACAGGATTTCTATGAGGATCAGTTAAATAAATTAGGCCTTTTAGAGAAAGATGCGTTTACCTGTACCTGCTATATGAGCGAAGTAGGCAATACGCCAAAAGAAGGAGACATTCTGTCATGGTCCGAATCTTCGGCAGTGGTTTATGCCAACTCGGTCTTAGGTGCAAGATGCAACCGTAACTCGGGTATCATCGATATCATGGGTTCGATTGTCGGTTATGTGCCTTATTTTGGATTACTGACCGATGAAGGAAGAAAAGCCGACTGGGTCGTAAGAATCAATACGACTAAGAAACCGGAAGCTCAGTTATTAGGCAGTGCGATCGGTATGAAGGTCATGGAAGATGTGCCGTATGTCGTAGGACTGGATAAATGGCTGGGTGATGAACTTAATGAAGAAGCCTGTACTTATCTTAAAGACTTCGGAGCAGCTACTGCTTCAAATGGTGCGGTCGGTTTATATCATATCGATAATCTGACACCGGAAGCCAAAAAACTTGGTAAGAAATTATTAAAGAAGGATGTTAAGGAATATGTTATCGATGATGCGGAATTACAGAGGGTCTATGATTCCTATCCGGTGATCTGGAAGGATAAGAATGCCAAACCGAAACTGTGTTTCATGGGCTGTCCGCATATGTCCTTACAGCAGTTAAAAGACTGGACCGATACTATCGAAGAGAATCTGAAGAAATACGGCAACAGTAAAGTACAGATTCCGACTGTCTTTACTGCAGCACCGGCTGTCATCAAGAAGTTCAGGGAAACCGATTACTTCCCGAGATTACAGAGTACCGGAATCATTCTTTCCTATATCTGTCCGCTGATGTTTATGAACAATCCGTTATGCGGCAAGATGCCGGTCATCACTTCAAGTAATAAGTTAAGAACCTATACCAGTTCAAGATATTATACTGACGAAGAAATTGTCACACAGTTATGTAAAGGAGGTCTGTAAGAATGAAACAGTTTAAAGGCAGAATCATAGCGCCGGGCACATGTACGGCTGAAGCTGTAGTAACCCATGGCGGATTCAATACACTGGCTTCCTTACAGAAAGCCTTACAGTTCGGTGACAAAACGGCTAAAGTTTCCGATCAGAATAATCCCGATCTCTATGGCAAACCGATAGCCGGAAAAGCTTTATGTTTACCACAGACTATCGGCTCCACTACGGGAGGTCTTGTACTGTACTGTGCCTGCGAGATGAAGAGAAATCCCGCCTGCATGCTTTTTGCCAACAAGATCGACTCATTAGCCTGTGCAGGCAGTGTCTTGGCCAGTGTCTGGTCAGATACCAGAATGCCGGTCATTGATGAACTTGGCGATGAATTTCTGAATTATGTTAAAGACGGAGATAAAATAACCATCTGTGAAGACGGAACGGTAACTGTAGAATAAAAACAAAACATAAACAGCGTTATTTCAATAAAGGAAAAACGCTGTTTTTTGTACTGTTTGACATTTGTTTGACAAACAATAATACAATTAATACAAATCAGTAAAGGTTAAAGAATTTATGTATAAGAAAAATCAGAAAAAGATAATCGTTATTGCTGCAATCGTAATTGCTTTGTTTTCAGGATTATTCCTTTTTAATACGAGAGATGAGAGAAGAATCAACAGACTAATCAATAAGATGCCCCTAAGGGATAAACTGGCACAGATGATGGTTCCTTCTTTCCGCTATTACAAGGAAAATGAAGAAGCTGAAGAATATCCGGTAAGCGAACTGACGGATTATATTAAAGAGTATCTGTCTGAGGATCATTACGGATCCTTTACACTTTATACAGAAAACTGCAGCGATCCTAAAAAGACGCTGGAGTTTGTCTATGGCATACAGCAGTTGAACAAAGAAAGCGGAGGTATACCGATGATTATCGGCATCGACCAGGAAGGCGGCAGTATTGTCAGAGTAAACTTTGGAACGATTGGCGTCGGCAATATGGCTTTGGCTGCAACCGGTAATCCTGATAATGCCAGAACCATGGCCTCTATCTATGGCAAGGAGTTAGCACTGTTAGGAATTAATGCTGACTATGCTCCGGTTATGGATATCAACAACAATCCATCAAATCCGATCATCGGAGTAAGATCTTTTTCTGATGATCCCCAAATCACTGCACAATTCGGTAAAGCTTTTATTGAGGGACTTCATCAGCAAGGTATTATTTCAACTGCCAAACACTTTCCGGGACACGGTAATACCGATACGGATTCCCATACCGGTTTTCCTCTGATCAGCAGTACCTATGAACAGCTGAAAGACAATGAACTGATCCCGTTTAAAACGGCAATTGATGAAGGCGTCGATATCATCATGACTGCTCATATTCAGTATCCGAATATCGAAAAGGGAACCTACACTTCAACAAGCACTCATGAACAGATTTATCTGCCGGCAACGATGTCCAAGGTCATTCTTACAGATATCTTAAGAGGAGATCTGGGTTTTGATGGTGTCATTGCTTCCGATGCTCTGGATATGGATGCGATCGCCGATAACTTTGCAATGAAAGATGTTCTGAAGATGACGATCAATTCCGGAGTGAATATGCTTCTGCTTCCGATTGTCTATGAAGCCAAAGATCTTGAAAATAACAGGGCTATACTTGATCTGGCAGTTAAACTTGCGGAAGAGGGAGAAATAGATAGCGAAAAGATAAATGATTCAGTCAGAAGAATTCTTAAACTCAAACTGAAATACGGTCTGCTTGATAATATTGATTTTGAATTGAATGATGTAATGATCAAAGAAGCTGAAACAGGTATCGGGAATAAAGAAAGCCAGGATATCGCAAGAAAGATTGCCGAAGAATCTGTTACTTTACTGAAGAATGAGAATAATGCATATCCGTTAAACCTAAAAGAAAACGAAAAGACTCTGATTATCTTCGCCGATACATGTATCAGCCGTATCGGGTATGGAGAACTGATAAAGAAAGAACTGACAGATAATAAACTTATTCCGGAAGGATCAGTTATTGAAATCATGCCAAGCAATGGCAGCAATAATGAAGAATGCATCGAAGCGGCAAAAGAAGCCGATCACGTCATTCTGGTCTACCGTATGTATAGTGTGAGCTGTCTTGATCCTGAAACCGATGACGGTTGGTCATTGGAATGTTTTGACAAAATTATCGATGCTGTCCATGAACAAAATAAAACAGTGATTCTTATGACCTGTCAGCTTCCGTATGACATCGCCAGATTCACAGCTGCCGATGCCTTACTGGTAACTTATAACGCTTCGATATTAAGAACTTTACCGGAAAGCAGTTATGCGCCGAATCTGGAAGCAGCTCTATACTCCTGTTTCGGATTAGCTGAAGCAGGAGGTCATCTGCCGGTAAATATTCCATATGTCGAGGGTACAAGAATCACCGATAAGATTTTATATCAAAGAGGATTCAGTTTACTGAATATCCAGGAATGATTTTATTCTTGTGAGATAATCAGGTGCTTCATCATAGACACCATGTCCATGTTCTTCATAGATATAGTATTCACAGTTTAGTCTATCAGCTATATCAAGAGATTCTTGCGGGCCAAATACCAGATCAAGACCAGCACCTATTACAAAGACAGGACATTTGATTCTTTCAAGTTCATCATAGTCATTGAATGTTACGATGGCATAATTGGATATTATGAAGTTCTGATAATCAGTTTCACTTGTTCCTTCGCCTGATGAAACGATGATGTCTTTGTACTGTTCATAGAAAGAAGGGGTATATACCTTTTCTCCGAATGATTCCATAAGACCTTTAAGGTCTTTTTCTTTAGCCAGTTTTATCCATGTTTCAAAAACTGTTTTGGAAGAATCAGATACTTTTGAAGCAGTGGAACAAAGTACAAGGGCATCAACCGTTTCAGGGTTTTTAATAGCGATTGCCTGAGCAACCATGCCGCCCATTGAGACACCCATAATTTTTACATGATCAAGACCAAGTTTTTTAAAAGCAGTAATCGTATCTTCGGCCATATCATCAATACTGTATCCTTCCGGTTCAAGCTTGATGTGATCAAACAGATAGATGTCATAATTTTCAGCCAGTGTCTGATATGCCGAAACAATTGCTTCAGCTGAGCCCATAACGCTTTTTAAAGCCACACCGGGCAGGATGACAAGTTTTCTGCCTTCATCGTTTCCGAAGTGGAGATAATCCATCTGTTTACCGTCAAGATCAAGTGTTTTGACCAAAGACCCCGGTTCATTATCATTTACGGGTTCTTCCTTTTCTTTTTTGCAGGAAGATACTGTCAGAGCTATAGAAATAACTGTTAAGAGAATTGTAATAATTTTGACTTTTTTCATACTGTTCACCATATCATAATTATTATAGAAGAAGATAACATATAAAGCTGCATGTTTTTAATGTTGGACATTTGTTAGACTTTATATGTTATGATTTTCTCAATTTAGGAGCCAAGTATGTCAACTTTATTTAAAAACACAGCTGTTCTGACAAAAAAAGAAGGTAAATATGAAGTAATAAAAGATGCTTATCTGGGTGTTGAAGGCAAGAATATCGACTATATCGGTACAAAGAAACCGGAAAAGCATTACGAGATAGTAAAAGACTTCAGCAACAAGCTTCTTATGCCGGGATTGGTAAATTCTCATACCCATATACCGATGGTGTTTTTAAGAGGCATAGCGGACGGACTTCCTCTTGATAAATGGCTTAATGAAAAAGTATTCCCAATCGAATCTAAACTTAATGCTGATCAGATCAGAATATCAAGTTACTATGCAATCCTGGAACTCTTGGCAAGCGGCGTAACAAGTTTTACCGATATGTATTTCTTTCCGGAAGGAACAGCTCACGCTGTAAAGGATTCAGGCATTAAGGCCAATATCAATAAATATATTCTCTGTTTTGATGAGAATCAGTCAATAGAAGAAAGCATGATACCTGTATCATTTGATTTCTACAATAAATACAACAATACCTGTGATGGCAGACTGAAAGTTGATTTTTCCATTCATGCGGAATATACGAATAAAACGCATATTGTAAAAGAATATTCAAGATTATGTAAAGAGAATAATGCGATCATGCATATCCATCTGTGTGAAACAAAAAACGAAGTGGATAATTGCATCGAAAAGTATCACAAGACTCCGGTCGAATGGTTTGAGGAACTCGGTACTTTCGAGAATCCGACATGTGCCGCACATGTGGTATGGCCAACTGATAATGATCTGGATATTCTGAAAAGACATAATGTTTCAATTGTTCACAATCCTTCAAGCAATCTTGTATTAGGAAGCGGAATCGCTCCGTTAAGAAAGGTACTGGACAAAGGTATTAATGTAGGACTTGGTACCGATGGTACAGCTTCCAATAATAACCTGAATATGTTTGAAGAGATGCATATAGCTTCCATCGTTCATAACGGTTATAACCATGATGCAACAAACATCCGTTCCGAAGAAATAATAGACATGGCTACGATCAATGGTGCCAAACTTCAGGGAAGAGATAATACGGGTGTCTTAAAAGAAGGCAATGCTGCAGATATCATTGCGATTGATATGAGCGGTATCCATATGTATCCTGTGTTCGATTATTTTTCAATACTGACAAAATCTGCACAGGCTTCCGATGTATATATGACTATGGTCGATGGAAAGATACTCTATGAGGATGGAAAATATCTGACTTTAGACAAAGACAGAATAGTGAAAGAATTCAAGGAAGCTGTTGAATCATTCTATAACTGAGGATCATAAAAAATGATAAAGAAAAAATAGTAAATTGTTAGTTTGTTAATTGACGAAGACATCTCAAATCAATGGAGAATTACTATAGGCGAACATATTCTTTTGAAATAAAAGACTATATAATTATATTTAGATAAATTCTACTTATTTTTTATAATGCAGGAGGAATAGTATGGAGAAAAACAACAAGAAAAGAAAACTGTTCTTAATAATAATAGCAGCGATATTACTTCTGATAGCGTTTTTATTGGGATTATCGAAGTGTACTGGTCTTGCTGATAATGCCATGACTGTTTATGAGACACAGGATAATAGTCTTTTTGTTCCTACTTATGATGAAAATGAATCCTCTGTTTTTGCGTTCCTTCCTGCAAAAGATGCTCAGGGTGAAGTTACCTATGAGTTGATCTCCGCAAAAGACAGTGATTTCAAAGAAGCTGATTATTTTACTCTTCTTTCCAAAACAGATACTCAGATTCTTGTGGCAAAAGGTACGCCGGCCGGTGTCTATACTTTGCAGATCAGAGCTCATGCTACCGGAGACAGTAATCATAAGGAAGCAGATAAGGATATAACCTATATATATACAATTGATAAAGCCGCAAGCGAGTATACTGCTATTCCAAGCGCAATTGAAGGTCTTATTTATAATGGCAAAGATCAGATCCTGATCCATGAAGGTTCTTCACCTTATGGTAAGATTCTTTACAAAGTCAATGACGGCGAATGGAGTGAAGAACTTCCAACCGGTCTTGATGCAGGTATTTATACCGTTTTCTATAAACTCGTCGGTGACAATAATCATGAAGATATCAGTGAGCAGTCTTTTTTGGTGTCCATTGGCAAGAAGACGACCAGTTACAAACCTGGATCATATTCAACAGCATCTACTTCTTCAAGTTCTATATCCGGACTGTTTAACTATATTAAAGACAAAACTGATAATGCCTCGGATGGCAAAGAGACCGTTTCCGGAAAACCTGGAACCTATGTTGAATATGTTTATGACGGAAATGAGCACAACAACGGTTATCGTACCCCGACAGGAGTCACGATGGTCGGCGAAAATCATGGAATTAATGCCGGCACATATGTAGCTATCTACACTCCTGATAAGAACCATTGCTGGAGCGATGGTACCAGAACTCCGGTTCAGGTAAAAATGGTTATCAAGAGAAAGGAATTTGATAAACCGACTGTTAATGATGTTCTGATCTATAACGGCGAAGTTCAATATGCAGATATTGTTGGCTTTGACGAGGAGGCAATGCTGATTACTGGCAACTGTGGAAAGGACGCCGGTACATACAAAGCTATCGTTTCACTGAAAGACAAACTGAATTATAAGTGGACTGATAATACGATCGATAATGTCAAACTTGATTGGCATATTTTCCCGATGGCTGTCAACGTTCCTAAAGTGACTACCACTTTTGTATTTAAGGGAGGTATGAAGAAAGTCGGAATAATTGTCACAGAATACAAAAAGTCTCAGACAGTGGAAGTAGAAGACTTTAATACGTTCAATTCCGATCTGATTAAGATTATCCGTGGCAACACACATACTGATGCCGGAAATTATGAAATAGAGATTGCTTTAAAAGACAAGCATAACTACAAATGGAACGATGAAGAAGGCGGAAGTGGAAACCGCTTAGTTCCGTGGACTATTGAAAGAAAACCGATAGGAGATAAGCCGGTAAATAAGACCGTAGTATATAACGGATATTATCAGAGCAATGGCTACAAAAAACCGGACGAAGTAACTGTTACCGGTGATTACAGAGGAAAAGATGCTGGTGAATACACGGCTACTTATACTCTTTATAATAATTACTGCTGGTCAGATAAAACATATGCACCGGTTACTGTTACCTTGACAATTACCAATGCTGGTATTGAAAAGCCTACGAATACAAGTGTAACCAGGACTTATAACGGATGTCTTCAGACTAACGGCTATGATAAACCTGATGGTATTGATCTGATACCTGGTGGCAGTGATAGAGGTACAGATGTTGGTACTTATACCGCTGTTTACGTACCGGATGAAAACCACACCTGGAGTGATGGAAGCAGAGAACCGGTAACCGTTATACTGACTATTGAAAAAGCCAAACTGGATGTTCCGACCATTGTCGGAGATTCTTCGTTTGTGTATGATGGAAAGAATCATCGTATTGAAATTGCCGGTTTTGATTCTAACGTAATGAATATGTCGGGAGATTTCGGCAATAAAAAATACGTTGGTGATTATTCCGTAACAATCAGCCTCAAAAACTGGGCTAAAAAGAACTATGAATGGAACACAAATATACCTGATGATACTTCAGATAAGATTTTGAACTGGTCGATCACAACGAGTGGCTTGACTGTTCCAAGTGTCAATAAAGAGTTTGTCTATAACGGTAAGTGGCAGCAGGTTAAATTGTCAGATCTGGACAATTATGACAGAAAACTGATGAAGATCGTTAGCATGAAGAACGGCTTGGATGCAGGCGATTACGAGATCGTGATTGGTTTGGAAGATAAAAATAATTATGTTTGGGAAGATGGAACAACAGAAGATAAGACAATAACCTGGACGATAAAACAGGCCGAAAACACAATCAATGTAATAGAATCGCAGGTTATAGTGACAACGTTCAGCCCTGAAGATCATAGGGTATTCTTTGCCGGTGCGACAAACGCAAAGGGTGAAGTATCTTACACACTGACCAGTGCAACAAAACAGGGATCAAAGGAATCTGCTATAGACAACTTTGTGCTTGATGGAACTTACATCACTATCAAGGGAAATACACCTGATGGTTTATATTACCTGACAGTCAAAGTTAATGCTGAAGGTGATAAAAACTATAAACCAGCCAGCAAAGATATCAATATTGTTCTGACCAACAACGGTATACATTATATCGTTCAGTTTGACGGAAATGGTGCCGACAATGGAACAATGGAAAAACAGAATTACTACGGAAGTATTCTTAAGCAACCTCTGCGCAGAAATGAATTCGTTAGAGAAGGGTACGAATTTGCAGGCTGGAACACACAATCAGACGGATCCGGTAAGGACTTCAAGGATCATGAATTCTTAGATTGCGGCGACTTTAAGGATTATCAGAATGAAGGTTATGTTAATCTTTATGCTCAATGGGAACTTGAAGAATACACGATATTTTATAATAACGCTACTGTCTCAGACGAAAGCGCAAAGAGTTTCACAATTGAATCATCACCATTTAATTTAAGCAAGCCTGATGAAAAACATGGCTACAACTTTGCTGGATGGAACACAGCTGAAGACGGAAGTGGAAAAACATTCAAGACAAATGAAAAGGTAAGCTATGGCGATCTGAAACCATATATCGAAAACGGAACCGTTAACTTATATGCTCAATGGGAAGGAAAGAGATACTTGATTCTTCTCATTGATTCAAGATCAGATGGTTTACTTCCATTCTCTACTGATTACGCGACATATGGAGAACCATATGGGGATGTTTTGTATGATTTAAGTTTAGAAGGATATGACTCAGGCTGGTATACATTACCGGAAGGAACATCAATAGAAATAACGAGCGAATCGATCGTTGATGACTCGGTTTTCAGTATGGCAGCAAGTGTTCTTGAAGACTATATTGAAAGCAATCTTGGCAGTTTTGCAGCAAGTTTAGTGGATGGCTTATTGGATGGTGTAGATTTCATACCGCTTTTTGCTAGATATACACCATATATCAATACACCATACACAGTCAATCATTACCTCCAGAAACTGAATTCTGATAATTATGAGGAGAGTGCGTTTAAGACAGAAACCAGATTTGGTACTACAGATGAAGAGATCAAATATGAAGAACAGCAGATAAAAGTAACTGGCTTCCATTTTGCAAAAGGTACATCTGAACCGCGTAGCAACAATCCGACTGTTTTGGCTGATGGCAGCAGAATAATAAACATCTACTATGACAGAGAGATTTATACTGTAAGTTTCAATTCAAAAGGCGGTAAAGATGTTGAATCTCAGAAGATCCCATATCAGGGTTTGGTAACTGAACCTGACCTTTATGAACGTACAGATGCAGCAGGTAATGCATATACATTGGCTGGATGGTACAGCAACGGTAAACAGTTTGACTTCAGTAACGATAGAGTTAAGGGCAATATAGTACTGGTTGCTGAATGGGAAAAATCTGTTTATGTTGAAGCAGTATCCAATAACAGCAAATTCGGAACTGTTGAAGGTTCAGGTGGCTATAGAAACGGTGAAAATGTTACATTAAAAGCTTACCCGAAAGAAAACTACAGATTCGTCAGATGGGAAGATGCTGATGGAGAAGAAGTCTCAACTAACAGCGAGTATTCATTCACTGTTACACAAGAAATGATTGATGCCAAAGACAGAAACATTAGATTTGTTGCTGTATTTGAACAGATTAATTCCAGATCACTGGCATTATACGAAGAAAAGACATTCTATGCTGATCCGGGAGATGAGATTAGTATCACAGATCTCTATCTTTCTGATCGCGTAAGCAGTTACAGCGCTCTTACTGAAGAAGGCAATCCGTTGTCTTTAGAAATTGATGGAACGGTTTATAAAGGTGCTCATATCAAGGTTGCTGAAAATGCACAGCCAGGCACATATGTTATAAATGTTACGGCTACTCCGAAATTGTTTGATTTAATTCATAAACCATCGACCATAAAGATTACTGTAGTCGTTAAAGATAAGACGCCTGTAGTAACGTTTAATTCGAATGGCGGAACTGATGTCAAAGAACAGAAGGTCAATGATGATGGCCATGTAACTAAACCTGCTGATCCATACCGCGAAGGATATGTGTTCATGGGCTGGTATCTCGGTGAAGAAGCAGTACCATTTGATTTCGATAACACAACAATTGGAACAGATATTACGCTGGTTGCTAAATGGGGTTATCGTGTCAGATTTGACATTAATGGTGGAACATCAGGACCTATTGGTGATCAGATCGTTGAAGTAGGAGGATTCGCAACGAAACCGGAAGATCCTGTATATGATGATTCCCATCATTTCACTTTATGGAAACTGGATGGAGAAACGTTCAATTTCACTACTCCGATCACACGTAATATTACACTGGTAGCAGAGTGGACGGAAGAAGAGACCAGAACTATAAAAGTCTCTGTAAATAATAGAGATGCTGGTATTCCATCTGGTGCTGGAACATATGGTATCAATGATAATGTTGAACTATTTGCTAAAGCATATAGAGGATATATATTTGTTGGATGGGATTATACAGGCGATGGTCAAGTAGATTGCACAGATAATCCATGGACATTCCCGGCTGCAGATAGTTATCCGGAATATGTAGCGATATTCAAGAAAATGGATGAACTGACAATATTCAGGTATCAATACAGAGAATATAATGTCGATACAAATGGCAATTCAGTCCAGATTAATGTTGCAGATAACATGATTGCTGGTGATGCTACTTTACTTGATATATCAAAAATAGAAGCTGAGTACGATTTCGAAGATAACCACATTGTTTTTGAAACACATAAAACAAAGGAAACGTATTGGATCTTCACAATAGAATACTATGACAGAGCAACAATAAAGATTGCAGGAGATACGCCATTAGGTGTTTACAAATTGCATATTACTGCCAAAGATAAAATTTTCGGCGCTAGAGAAACCATTACAATAGTAATCAATGTTGTCGACAGTATTAATACAGTAACATTTGATTCAAATGGTGGATCGCAGATCCCTGATCAGGAAATAGGAGATGGCGGTTACGCTATGAGACCTGTTGATCCAATATATGAAGGATATGTATTCGATAACTGGTATCTAGGTGAAGAAACAGAACCGTTCAGTTTTGTTGGAAGACCAATTAACTCTAACATAACTTTGACTGCAAGATGGCTTGAAGCTGAGACGGTGGCATTCAACTCTAACGGTGGATCGGATGTTCCTTCACAAACGATAGGGAAAGGCCGCTATGCAGCTAAGCCAGCAGATCCGTATCTTGAAGGTTACCAATTCGTTGGTTGGTATCTAGGTGAAGAAACGGTACCATTCGATTTCAAGAACAGAACAATTGAAGGAGATATCGAACTGCATGCAGAATGGATAAAGGCAAATCTGGTAACATTCAATTCTGGTGAAGGTGGATCAGATGTTCCTTCTCAGACAGTAATATCTGGAAACTGTGTAACAAGACCTGCCGATCCTACTAATACTAATGGCAAATTATTTGATGGCTGGTATCTCAACGGAGAACTGTTTGACTTTACAACTGAGATATCTGGTGACATTGAATTGGTTGCCCATTGGGCTGAGACTCATACCATAAGTTTGTATCCTGATGGCTATGATAGCGAGACCATGCCAGATATGATAATTAAAGTTAAACATGGTGAGTACGCTAAGAAACCAGCTGATCCGGTATGCACGGGTTATGACTTCAATGGATGGTTTGTTGTAATTCATGATTCGGATGTTGAATGGCCAGAATTCATATTTGAAACGACACCGATAGAAGAAAATTATGAACTAGTTGCTGACTGGAGTATGAAACAGAATTATACAGTTTATTATGAATTGGAAGGCGTCAAAATTGAACCAAGGAAAGGAGTATATTGGATAGATGGTGGCCTTGCTCCAGCAGATAATCCGACTCATATTGGACGCAGATTCTCCGGATGGTATATTGATGCAGAACATACAAAGCCTTATACCAACCAGACTTATGCTGAACTTGCTCATTACGATGACAGCATTATGTATGTAACGCTGTATGGAAGCTGGTTCGATATCAGTATTATTGACTATAAGGCTTACATGGCCAGCTACGAAGGCGATGTTGGTGAAGATGCGACATTCGCAATCAAAGATGAAGATCGCTGGTTCCTGGTATTTGATGAATATGAGATTGTTGGCGGAAATGAAGATAATGTAATCAGACTGACTGCCGACAAGAATCATCTGGTCATCAGCGACAAGGCTGAACCTGGTAAATACTATGTAGAGGTTAGAGCTAAATGGTCTTCAATACTGAAGTATTTCGGTGTTGATTATGATCTGAGCAGCCTTGATGTCATTCCTGAAGATGTTCAGGAACTGCTGGATAAATACAGTCAGACTCTCTTAGTTGAATGGACTGTCCTTGAACGTGAAGATGAAGTGTTCGGCAGCTTCAATTATGAAGGAGATGGCGGTATGATCACTGATCCAAACAATTCATATTATGAAGGCGATGATCAAGGCGTGTTCATGACACCTGGATATCATCAAGACATTATTGAATCTAATGATCCGCAGGATAATGAAAACTATGAAAATGACGATTCGTTCCAGGGAGAAGGTCCAAGTGATGGAACATTCTCCCAGAACGATGGATCAACCAATGAATAAACAAATATTCACAATTTAATTAATTATGTTTAAAGAAGGAGAGATTTAACTATGATTGATAGAAATGTATTAAAAGAAAGAGGAAAGGCAGCATTCAAAGCCAATTACTGGCGCTGTGTCATTGTTTCACTGGTTATGATTCTGTTCTTGGGTTCTTCTACTGCTTATTCAGGCAAGAAAGTCAAGGATGCTAATGACAACGCCAAAGAAGAGACGGTTGTTGAAACGGATTTTGATAATAAAGTATATGATGACGAAGAAAAACTTGTCCTATTCATTGCTGCAGGTATTGTTTTGACTATTGTAGTCGTTATTGCTGCAGTCGCTGCAGTAGTCGATATCTTCGTATTCAATCCGCTGGAACTGGGCTGTAAGGGATTCTTCCTGCTTAATTCAGATGATCCTGAAACACCTGTCAGTGAAATCAAATATGGTTTCATGGATAGCTATATACGTAATGTAAAGTGTTTATTCAAAAGAGACTTACGTATATTCCTTTATTCACTGTTGCTGATTGTTCCGGGCATTATGAAAAGCCTCTCATATGAGATGGTTCCTTATATTCTGAGAGAATATCCTGATATCGAACCTGATGATGCTTTAAAAATGTCCGAGCAGATGATGGAAGGACATCGTTGGGAAACTTTCTTACTGGATCTTTCTTTCTTTGGCTGGATGATGTTGTCTGTAATTACAGCAGGTATTGCAAATGTCTTCTATGTTAATCCTTATATTAGAGCTACTCATGCTGAACTGTATAAGGAATTAAAAGCACAGACCGAATAAAAGAAAAAAGCAACAGATCATAAAAATGCGTTTGAAAAGGCCAGATCTTAATTATGATTGAACTGGTCTTTTTAATATGATTGTTGCAATTATTTCTTATTGCGAGTTGTCGCTCTCTTTACTATGGAAACTCAAGTTATAAATTTTTATGATTTTATTTTAATTGTTAAGCAATAATAACATTCTTCTTTTATAAGTAAGCTATAATTGAAACATGGCTGTTACTTTATATATTTCTAATATGCATTTGCTAGATAACTCTGATTATTATGAAAGAGCTTATCAATCTGCTTCATCTCAAAGAAAAGGAAAAATAGATCATTTTTATTATATCGATGATAAGAAGAGAGCATTGATGGCAGAACTCCTTTTGAGAGAAGCATTAATAGATAGAGGTATTAAAGAAACAGAAATAAAATATGAATTCAGCAAAAACGGGAAACCTTATCTGAAAAACTTCAATTATATACATTTCAACATCGCTCATTCTGGTGATTTTGTCATTCTTGCTGTATCGGATAAAGAGATCGGTTGTGATATTGAGAGGATAAGAGATTTAGATATTCAAATTGCTGAAAGGTTTTTTACAAATAACGAATGCAAAAGGATTTCAGTTGCAGATAGTATTGAAGAAAGACAAAGATTATTTATTTCATATTGGACATTAAAAGAAAGTTATCTTAAATATACCGGAGAAGGTTTGAAACAGCCATTAAATTCATTCGATATTGATGTCATCAAAGAAGAATTAGTATTTAAGGAATTTGATATAATACCCGGTTACCATATCAGCCTTTGTATGGAAGATAAAGAAAGCGAAATCAGAATCATTAATATTTCAAACTTATTCCCGGGTAAAGATTGACTTAATAAACAAATATCATCTAACTGGAAACAAAAGAAGATTTTTATGTGTATGATGGACAATTGTTGGACAAAGTATGATATATAAAAAAGTGGTATATTTTTAATGTGTATCTGCATTGTATTATTTAGTGAAGACTGTTGCTTTTGTTTATCTGAATGATTTGCAAAAAGGCAGTAAAAAAAAGTCAGAAATATCAGTTGAAGAAACATTTTACATATTCATTCATGCAGAAATAACTTATATGTAAAATACAACAAGGAGAAAAAACTATGAGCACATTTCTAAAACGCGTTCAGTCAAACTGCCACAGATATCCTGAACGAATCGCTTTCGAAGATGACAGACGATCAATGACATATGAAGAACTGTGGAATGAATCAGGAAAGGTTTGCAGCTGGCTTAAAGCTCAGAAATACAGTAAAGAGGATTTCTGCCTGATTGTTTTACCGCGTTCCGTTGAATCAATGGCCTCGTTGCTCGGAGTTTTGCGTTCCGGTTGTGCTTTCTGCAATCTTGACGCCGCATTTCCGAAAGAACGGATAGCTTTTATTAATAATGATTTGAATGCAAAATGTGTAATTGATCAGGAAGAATATCAGTTAATTCAGGAAAAATCAGAAGCCTGTGATGGCTATGTTGATCCTGATCCTCATGACGCTGCATTTGCCGTGTATACTTCCGGCTCGACCGGAACTCCTAAAGGCGTTCTGCATGAATATGGAAATGTTGATCTTTGCCTCTCGCTTTATCCGGAACAGGATGATTATCCTGAATTGCATTCTTCATTGACGGCGCCTTTTTATTCAGTGGCATCTGTATTGCTGGCAATCAACTGCATGGCTGTTGCCCGAACAACTCATATAGTATCAGAGTTATTACTTAGAGATCTTCGCGGCATGAGCCAATTTCTGGTTGACAAAAAGATCAGAGATACTTTCCTGCCGCCTTCCTATTTAAGACTGTATCGTGAACCGAGCCCGTATCTGGAGACGATTCTTACGGGAGCTGAAAGGGCTAATGGTATCTATTATGAAGGCGGTAAGCCGGAAATCATTAATTACTATTCTATGAGTGAAGCCGGTTTTCCTTTACTGATTTTTAAACTAGACAGAAAATACGAAGAAGCTCCTGTCGGCGTTCCGGTCGTTCCCGGAATTGATCTTCATCTCGAAGATGAAGAAGGCAATCGCATAGAAGGCGCCGGAGAGGGGGAGATCTGTTTTACTGATAGATTCGTTAGAGGATATATCAATCAGCCGGAAAAGACGGCGGAGTCATTCATTAACGGCGTTTTCCATACCAGAGATATTGCCAGACGTGATGAAAACGGTCTTTACTATATTGTCGGTCGTGCAGACGACATGATCAAGATCAGCGGAAACCGGGTCGAGCCGGGAGAAGTGGAACTTGTTTTTAAACGCATAAGTAATGTTCCGCTGTGCTGTGCCAAAGGTTTTGAAGATAAAAACGGTGCTTTCATCTGTATGTATTATCAAGGAGAGATTGATAAAAGCGATGCCGAACTCAGAGACGAATTAGGCAAAGAACTTCCTGAGTATATGATTCCTACCTATTTCATCAAAATGGATCAGATTCCGCTTATGTCTCACGGTAAAATTGACCGAAAAAAGCTACCAGATCCGCGCAAAGAAACTGTCAGACCGGTATATGTAGCACCAACTGATGAAATTGAAAGAGCTTTATGTAAAACCATTGAAAAAGTGCTTAATGTTGAAAAAGTCGGAATCAATGATAGTTTTCTCTCTTTGGGAGGGAACTCTTTGGCCGCAATTGAAACCGTTTCTGCTTCAGGTATTGAAGGATTGTCTGTACTCGACTTGTTCAAAGGTCAAACTGTACAAGGAATAGCTGAGTGCTATCGCCAAAAAACAAAACAAACTGATGGTCTTACGGACGAGCAAAGAGAAGCTGAGGCACGTAAGAAAACCTGGCCTCTGACGTCAATTCAGGAATGCACGATACGCCATCAGGACTGTTACCCTGGTTCAAGCATGGAGGCTCAAGCTTTTCTTGTCTCTTTTCCGATATTAGCAGGTTCTAAGAGAATTCAGGAAGCTGTTTGTAAGCTTATGAGGCATTTTGCTGTTTTTGGAACTATTTTTGAAAAAGATGAGAATGGAAAACATTATCAGCATTACGATGAATCACGCATCGTTTACCCGGAGATAGAGCACATGAAGCCGGAACAGTTTAAACAATTAATCGACGAACCGGTTAAAGGATTCGATCTTTACAATGAACCACAGGCAAGAGTGCGTATCATCGAATCTGGTTTTAAGATTCACCTGATTATGGTGTACAGTCATCTTATCTTTGATGCTTCAAGTTTGCAGCTTATCGCGAAAAACTTTGGACGCATAGTAAAGAACCAGGAACCGGATGTCGATACATACTATTCATATCTTGCTCAGCAGGCTCAATTGCAGAATACGAAAGAATGGCATGAAGCTAAAGCGTATTTTGAAGGACAGTACAATAAAGATGAATGGTGCTGGAATATTCCGTTCGATATCGAAAAAGAAGAAGACCTCGTTCCTGTAAGGCATACGATCAGAAAGGTTCCAGCTGAACAGATGATGAAAATGGAGAAGCGTTCGCATATCACGCGCGCTATTTTTCTGGGTGCCGCTTTAAGTATAGTACTTGCCAAACTGAATAATAACAGTAAAGTTGTATTTGGCTCGTTCTTCCACGGAAGAACCAATCGTATCAGCCAAAACGCAGCTGGACTTGTCACTACCAAAATAGCTGTTGGTGTTGATGTTGATAAATGTGGGACATTGGCTGATCTGTATGAAACATTAACTAAAAAAACTCATGAAGGTCTTATTAAAAGTGCCTATAACTGGTGTGACGAAAACATTGATCCTTATAAAAATGAAGCAATAGATCTATGTCTTGATACTGCACAAATGTTAGACACCAATACAATCAATGTTCCTGGAGTTGAAATCAAGCAACTTTTGATGGATAATCAAAAACCTGTTAAACCTGTACTTTATGGTGCTCTTGAAGACCCCGAAAATTCTAACTGCTTAGTAATAGTTACAAAAGGCATGATCAGTGATGCTATGTGTGACAGATTTATCAGCTATATATCAAAAATGTATGAAGTCATGCTTAACACCGAAGATCCGAAACAGATTAATATTTCAGATTTGCAAAGCTTATTGGACTAATAAACTACATTTTTCAGAATGATGTCTGTATGTTTAGTTCAATCTTTTATTGCAACTTTGGATGCAGTGGTATTATTCTAAATCAACATAGTGGATAATCAGTTTAAATTATACTAGTATTTGATTTTGTAATGTACTTCTGCTATAACAAGCAATATCCAGCGAACATCTGACATAGTATAACAATTAATCACTTTTTAGATTTCTCAAATAATGATTACTTTATAATGCAACATAATTCAGACAAAAAAATATATAATTATATAGATAAAAAACCATTTTAATAACGAATAAAAAAAGAAAGAAGGTTTTTATGTCATATATAGAATTTGATAATGTTTCTAAAATCTATCAGATGGGTGAAGTCGAAATAAAAGCTCTTGATGAGATGTCTTTTAATATCGAAAAAGGTGAATTTGTGGTCATATTAGGTGCTTCAGGAGCTGGCAAAACGACCATCCTTAATATCCTTGGCGGCATGGATAATGCCTCGAAAGGAGATGTGATTATTGATGGCAAAAATATCGCTAAATTCAATGACAAACAATTATGTGAGTACAGGCGAAATGATATCGGTTTCGTCTTCCAATTCTACAATCTTGTACAGAATCTGACTGCTAAAGAGAACGTCGAACTTGCTTTACAGATATGTAAAGATCCTTTAGATCCGATCGAGACTTTAAGACTGGTTGGCCTGTCTGATAGAATGGATAATTTCCCTTCACAGTTATCGGGAGGTGAACAGCAACGTGTCGCCATTGCCAGAGCTGTAGCAAAAAATCCGAAACTGTTATTGTGCGACGAACCAACCGGAGCTTTGGACTATCAGACCGGTAAACAGGTACTCAAGGTTTTGCAGGATATGGCTTTCAAGCATAATATGACAATTGTCATTGTTACTCATAACAGCGCATTGGCCGATATGGGCAACAAAGTAATCAGAGTCAGATCGGGTAAGGTTGAATCTGTAAAACTTAACAAAAAACCAAAGAACGCAGAGGATATTGAATATTAATGTTCATACTTGAGACCTTCAGATTAATAAGAAGAACCATCAAAAGATTTTTGTCACTGACCGTGATCGTTTTCATCGGGGCCGGTTTCATGATGGGCTTATTATCTGCTCCTAAAGTGATGAGAGAAAGTGTAGACCGTTATTATGATGAATATAATCTACAGGATCTAATGATTTATTCGCCATACGGTTTCTGTAAAGAGGACTATCTCAAGATTTTTCAGACCAAAGGAGTAAAAACAGTCTTTGCTTCAAAAGAAATAGACTGTCATGGCAAAGACGAAAAAGATGAGGAAAAAACCTTCAGAGTTACGGAAGTTTACAGAATAACTGACAGATATAAACTTATCGAAGGACGTCTTCCGCAGAAGAACGATGAATGTCTTATTCTTTGTGACGATCGTTTAAATAGTTACAAAATAGGTGATACCATCACGTTTAACTGCGGAGAAGATGACATAAAAGAATATCTTTCGGTTGATAAATATACAATCACCGGATTAGTTGAAATGTCGCAATACATGAGTAATATTTTCGGTTCTTCTAACTATCACAATGAAGGATTAGATTGTGTTGTTTTTGTTCCTAATGCTAACTTCATTTCCGAATACTATACGACTATGTATGTAACGATTGACGGTGCAAGTGATTTTATTTCCAATACAGATGATTATGATGCATTTATTGAAGAAAATAGAATTGATATAGATAACACCTCAATCAAACAGCAGTCATATCTGAGAGATAAGCTTATCGATGAAGCAACAAAAACACTTGAGGAAAAAGAAAAACTGTTTAATGAAGTTAAAGAAGAGGGAAAGAAACAGCTCGATGATGCCAAGAAACAGCTCGATGATGCCAGAATCCAGATAATAACCTACGAATCTCAGCTTAATACAATGGAGATTCTAATTAAATCGTTACAGGCTCAGATTGAAGCCGATTCGGAGATCCTGGGTTCGATTTATGGACATACTGTTGAAGCAGAAGAACATATAAACGATTTTATTGAACTATTCGGACATAACGGAGTATATATAGCCTCCGGTACTATGGAGTATCTGTATAACGAATATAACAATGCCATATCTCAATATAATTCTATGAGAGCACAGCTCAATTCGGCAGAAGCCCAGTATGCAGCAGGACTGATAGAATATGAAAAGGGTCTGGCACAATATAACGAAGAAATTGCCAAAGGTGAAGAAGAACTGAAGCTGGCCAGGGCAAAACTGAATGATTTGCCGAAATCGCAATGGATCGTTCTTAACAGAGATCAGATGTATTCGCCGATGATGTATAAGAACACATGTATGCAGATGGAAGTTATAGGTACATATATGCCGATCATGTTCTTTTTAGTAGCGGCTCTGGTATGCCTTACGACCATGAAACGTCTGGTTGACGAACAAAGAGGCCAGATCGGCATTTATACTGCTTTAGGTTATTCAAAAATTCAGATTATTGGCAAATATGTCAGCTATGCCTTGCTGGCATCACTTTTAGGCGGTATCACCGGCGCAATTTTTGGTGAAGCACTGTATCCGTCGGTTATCTACAACACCTGGAGAATGATGTATCATTTTCCGCAGATTGTAATCATGTTCCCACTGAGAAATGCCTTATTTTCGGTTGGTTTGTTCGCTTTATTGATGAGTGGAATTACCGCTTATGTTGTTAATGCATCCGTTAAAGACGTTCCGGCTGCTCTAATGCGCCCGGTTGCTCCGAAAAAAGGTAAAGAAATAATAGTGGAAAAAATCACGTTCCTTTGGAACATGCTTTCTTTTACTTCCAAGATAACAGCACGAAATATTTTCAGATATAAATCCCGTTTTTTGATGACAATTGCCGGTATAGCAGGATGTACGGGTTTACTGATTCTTGGCTTTGGTTTACGAAACTCCGTAGAAGATTGTCTGGGAATACAGTATGGTGAGATCTTTAATTATGATTATCTAATTAATTTTACCGGTAGTGATCATATTGAAGAAAATCTGGAGATTCTGAAATCAGAACCATCAGTTGACTTTGCGGCGGATTATCTTTCATATACGACCAGAGCTTACTTAAATGGCGATGAAAAGACAGCTGAAACAATCGTTATCGATCCTAGTGTTGTCAGTTATTTTTTCACTCTCAGAGAGACAGATAAAAAAACGCCTATAAAACTAAATAATGAAGGTGTTGTTGTATCGGAAAGATTTGCGAAGAATAACAATCTGAAAGTTGGCGATTACATAACCATTGAATCCGGAAACAGAATCAAAGGTGAAGTTATGATCAGTAATATCTGTGAAATGTATTTCCAGCATTATATTTTCATGACCGAAACAGTCTATGAGAACGTTTTTGATGAAGAAGTAAAAGGAACCCTTATTGCAGTCAATTCTGATGAAGGAGACAGAGTTAAAACTCTGGCAAAGAATCTCAGTGATTATGCATCGGTAACAGATATCGGATTCTTCCTGGATTCATTCAATGACATGATTCAAGCAATGAACCTGGTAATAGGAGTAATAATTCTGGTAGCCGGTTCTCTAGCCTTTGTTGTACTGATCAACCTGACTCAGGTTAATATCTCCGAAAGAATAAGGGAAATTGCAACTCTGAAGGTTCTGGGCTTCAATGATCATGAAGTTAATATGTATATATTTAAAGAAATACTCCTTCTTTCATTAATTGGTTGTGTTGTAGGCGTACCGATCGGCATTATTGAACACCGCTTTATTATGGGTTCTCTGAATATGGAAATGATCATGTTCGGAAACGTTATTAAACTGCCGTCTTATCTGATTTCCTTTGTTATAACAATCGTGTTTACACTTATTGTTCTTATTTTCATGAGAAGACCGTTACGCAAAGTAAATATGGTTGAGTCGTTAAAGAGTGTCGAATAAAAAAATTGTAAATATTTGTATTTTAGGAATTCATATAACTGACTTAATACAGGGGTTGCGAATGCAGCCCCTGTATTAACTTCTATTGATTATGTCTTCTGATATTTTCCTGCAGAAAAAACCATTGAAGATGTTCATCTTCTTCCTTTTTATCTTCTATTATTTCAAGTGCTTCTTCTTCTGAATAACCCTGATTGATCAGTTCTTCAAAAAGGTCGTCGTAATCCATATTTCTATTATCTTCGATTATCAGCTTTTTGTATAATATACTTAAGGTTATAAAGTTATTGAGATTAGGATAAAGTATGAAAAAACAATATGAGAAATTAAAAGAAAAGATAGAGGAATTTTTTAAGGGATTCGTCTATTTTTTAAAGAACACCCTTATTCTGTTTAAGCAGAACTATAAGCCTGTCATTCAGTTTATTTTGTTTACGTCAGTTTTCATTACTATCGCTACTTCAATTCTCAGAAATCTGGTCTTTAATCTGATGATGAAAGTCAGTGGTACAACTTATATCACCAGTTTCAATATGATGAGCGTTTTAACCAATCCGGGTTCCATTTTACTGATTGTTTTTCTGCTCATAGTTGTGACTTTCATGTCCTTATTTGAAATTGCCGGATTGCTGCATGCTTTCTCCATGGGACAGGTAGGCAGAGAAACGAATCTTTCAAGTATGTTCATGGCCGGATTCAGAATTTGCAAAAAAGCTTCAAATCCGAAAAACTGGCTGGTTATTTTGTTTATTCTTGTACTGTTTCCATTAACAAAAGTACTGCCTTTATCCAGCTGCACATTTAAGGTAATTTTGCCCGGATTTATTGAACAGATAATCGATTACACAAGTCTTTATTCACGTCTGTATAGTATTTTCTATTTCTGCCTGATCTGCGCAATGGTTGTTTATATGTTTTCAATCAATATCTTTGTTCTGCAGAAATCAGATTTTATAAAAAGCTGTGACAGAAGCCGTCGATTACAGAAAGGGCATTATTTTAATACTTTCTTTACGATGATATTACTGACTCTTATTCTGAATGTTACGATAAACTCTGTTTCTTCGGTCATCATTATAAATGTTCAGGAACTGGTATCGCTTTTTGAAAAGAACCTCGGTGTTGTAACCAAATCTTTCAATATCGGAAATAATACCTATATCTTAAGACAGATTCTTAAGAGCCTTTTATCACCGGCTGTAAATAATGCGGCTTTAACGGTTCTGTTTTACCGTTATATTGAAGAGAAAAATCTTATGAGAGCTCTTTCTGCAGATATATTCAAAGAAACCGAGTCACAGAAAAGTGGTTTTATAAGAGTTCTTTATATTGCTTTATTCGGTCTTCTGGTTTGTGGAATTATTTTGGTCAGCAATTTCACATATCTGTCCGAACCTGTAAGCAGACCAATGGTCTGTGCTCACCGCGGAGACAATTACAATGCACCGGAAAATACCATGCCTGCTTTTGAACTGGCTGTAAGTGAAAATCTTCCTTGGATTGAACTTGATGTCCATCAGACTTCAGATGGTGTCATCATCTGTAATCATGATAAAGACTTATCACGTGTTACCGGTGAGAAGATAACTATTCACGATCATACCTATGCAGAACTGAAGAAATGTGAATTCGGAGACTGGATGCCTGGCAATTATGAACACGTGACTGTTCCGACTCTGGAAGAAGTTCTGTTAATGGCAAAGGAAAACAATATGCATGTTCAGGTAGAACTGAAGGGGCATGCTGACGATGTTAACTTTGAGGAAAATGTTCTTGAAGTAATTAATAAAACAGGCATGCATGATAATGTCATGATTATCTGTCTCAATGCCGATCGAACGAAAAGAATTGATGAACTTGATCCAAGCATTCTTAAGGCATACTGTACGCCTCTGGCCATAGGAAGAATGGAAGATATCGAATTTACCGACAATATTTCTATTGAAGAAAAGAATGTTAATCCGGAAATTGTCGAGAGATTCCACGCTTTAGGCAAGAAGGTATTCTGCTGGACAGTTGATACTGAAGAAACCATACAGTATCTGGTCAGCTGCAATGTTGATGTTATTGGTACAAACAATCCTACTCTTGTTCTGAATGCTTTGGATAAAGTGGATTATTCCGGTGGTTTCGCCAGAGTATTCCACATCATCATGAACGTCCTCTACGATATGAATAAATAAGATTATCGCGCTGAAATTCAGCGCGATGTTTTTAAAATAATATTCTTTCTTTTATCCAATCTGACAGATCATTTCTTTTACTGTTTTGAAGTATATAATCAATCACATCTTTTTTCGTCATGATTTTTTCTATGAGATTGCTGTCCATACTGTTAAGCAGATCAATGATATCTATCTGAGAGTTATGTCGTATTTCTTTTAACAGTTCTGTATCTTTTAACTTTCTTTCCGCTTCGGATTTAGGATATCCCTGACCGAACGGTTCCGAAAACAGTTCTTTGATTGTTTCTTCAAAGTTATCGATACCATTCCAGGTATAGGATTCACCAAGCGGAAGTGATATGGCATTGCCGTTATTGATCTGAACAAAGAGATAGGCATCTTTAGGTGACGGGGCATATCCACATAAGACGCCGGACATGCTGTTGCATGCCAGCATCATTCCCTGGCCGGATGAACAGCCCGTTACCACAAAATCAACAGCTTTGCTGGAAAGAAGTAATCCGATCAGAACAGATATTTCTATATAGCTGTAACTGTTTTCTTCGTTTAAACGGCATCCGAAATTGATAACTTCTGAAGTAGTATATTTCTTTACTGTATTGTAGATTAATTCGTTTTTATTGGACTGTGAACTTGCCTGAATAACTGCTATTCTCATTGTTTCTGAACTGAATTGGTCATGAAAGCTTCGGTCATTTCCGCCCAGGAGTAGGAATTCATGTATTCTCCTCGATAGGAGTTTATCGCATCAACATCGCCTTGAAGGAAACGGTAGAAGTCACAGTCAACTTTATTAACATCAATTCTCATTAGACCGCTCTTTGTTTCAAAGATATCTTCGATCCCGTATTCACTTAAAGTATCTTTCATACTTCTGACGATGACATCGAACTGTTTCTGCATTGATCGATCGTATAATCTGTCTTCCCATAATACCGCAAAAGCTTCCGAACGTTTTACACCATAGCCCTGTCTGTCGACCAGATAGGCAAACAGTTCTTTGGCTTTGGAACGGCCAAAATGAACGTTTTCGCCGTCGACTAAGAGATCAAAGTTTCCGAAAGTTCTGATTCTGATACGGGATGGTTTTTCTTTCTTTTCTTGTGAAATATACGCTATCTCTTCTTTGAGTCTGGTTTTACTGATCGGTTTCAAGAGATAACCGTTAGCTCTGATATTGAATGCTTCAACCGCATATTGGGAATATCCGGTTACGAAAATGATCGCAATATGATTATTGATTTCTTTGATTCTTTTAGCCAGCAGGATACCATTCATATCCGGCATATCGATATCCAGTAAAGCAATATCGGCAGGATTTGTTTTGAGGTATTTTAAAGCGTCTTTTGCTTTACCAAAACCTTGTACATCTTCCACTTCGGGCAGTTCCTTGCATAAAGAAACAGTAAGCTGTAAAACCAGTTCCTCATCATCAACACAGATTATTTTCATGATTTATCCTCGCTGACTGGAATTGTGATCGTGATACGTGTTCCGACATCGATCGTGCTTTCGATATCCAATGTACCGTTGCACATCTTTTCCAGTCTTTCTTTAACGTTCTTTAAACCGATATGAGTTCCTTCATCTTTGAAGTCTTTATCCGGATCAAAACCGGTTCCGTTATCTTCAATGATTATTACATGGTTATTGTTTTCTTCGTATGTTGAAACTTTGACGATTCCTTCTTCTCTGATTCTTACACCGTGTCTGATGGAGTTTTCGACAATCGGCTGAATACTTAAAGCCGGAAGATCGAATTCGGAATCTTTTATATCATACTCCATTCTGATCGAAGGGAATCTCAACATTTCTATTTCGGCATAGACTTTGGTATGTTCAAGTTCTTTATTGAAAGGAATCAGTTCAGACTGATTAAGCGAATCAATATTCTGTCTCAAATAGACTCCGAATTTCTCACAGGTATCAAAAGCCTTTTCCGGATCGATCTTGCATAAGGCCTGAATTGTAGAAAGCGTATTGAACAGGAAATGTGGCTGGATCTGAGAGATCATGATTCTGATACGCTGTTCAGCCAAAAGTTCCTTTTCATGCTCACTTACAAACTGCATATGCAGCCAGATGTAGTATAAAAGACTGGCACTTATAATCGCGATTGTCAGGTATGAAATATAAGCGTTCTCAGTATTCAAGTCAGCAACTGTTGCGGCAATAATCAGCAGTGTAGCTGAAATAGGAATCAGAGAAATTTTCTTTTTTTCCGAAAAGAATCTCTTAAGAGCCTGTTGAGTATGATAGATGATCAGAATAAAGCTGACATAGAAACAGGTATAAGCTAAAGGACCGCGAAAGAACTTGTTCTTTTCGCTGATGTATATGGCGATAGGATAGAAGAACGACGAAACATAAATCAAAGCATTAATGATGCATGATGACCACAGCAGCTTTTTCATGTTTTCTGTCTGATCGGCAGTAATCAGAATAAACAGAACAATAATAACCGGTCTGATAGAGTAACCGAGAATACTGTAGAAATATCTCTGAAAACGGGTTGTGGCGTTGTAATCACCGATTCCCTGAATAAGTAATGTCGAGATTAAAAGAACGGTAATAAATAACAGATGCCTTTTTTCTTTCTGAATAAACGGATCGATCCTGATTGCGACTCCAAGGCTGATAAGCTGTAAAATCAGCGGTAATGCAGCCTTTATCCATATAAATGTTTCTTTGTTTATGCTTTCCATGAATAGATTCTTTCTACAATGATTTTATCATTTCATTATGTATTTGTTGGACATTTGTTAGACACCGAAGATTATAATTTGTGATATTATAAATCAATAAATGTTTTAGTTAAGGGGGGTAAATATATGCCCATCAGAGATCTTGAATCGAGAATTGTCGTTAAAGGAATGATACTTAAAGGTCAGCTGGATCTGTACAGCATGATCAGAAATACAATTGATGCTCGTAAGAAGAACGAGAAACTTCTTTTCAAAATCCTAAAAAACGGAAAAAACAGTGAATTTGGAAAGAAACATGATTTTGCCAGTATCAAAACAATTGAAGATTATCGTCGTCAAGTTCCGATAACAACTTTTGAAGATTATGAAGAGTATGCTCAAAGAACAATAAACAATAACGAACAGAATCTTTTAACTAGTCTGCCGATTATAAGTTTTGTGGAAACAACCGGTACAACAGGTCATAAGAAATTTATTCCTATTACTCAGAAGGATGTCAATATTTATACAAAATATACTGTCACAAGAATGCTTGCGACAGCAGAAGAGTATCATAGAAAACACGGCAATCCAAAGAAACCGTTTAGAGGTATGTTTATATCTCCGGCGTTTGACAGAAAACTTCCAAATGGCATGATTGTCAGCAATATACCGGATATCGCTGCCAAACAGCTTGGTTTCTTATATCCATATATTTTGAATGTTCCGTATAAGAAACTCTTTAAAAAAGAAGAAATAGACTTTAAATATCTCGATATCCGTTTTGCTTTGGAAGATCGGGATACACTTTATATTTTTAGTGTCTTTTTCAGAGGAATAATGGTAATTGTTGATTATCTCAAAAAGAATTGGCAGATTCTCGTTGATGATATTGAAAACGGCACCATAAATGAGATTTCTGAAGCTAACGAAGAAACATTGGCTCTTTTAAAGAAAACGGTTAAACCTAATCCAAAAAGAGCTTCAGAACTGCGCAAAGAATTTGAGAAAGGTTTTGATGAAACTCTTTTTAGCAGGATCTGGCCAAACATGGAAGTCATCTGTGGCTTAGGAACAGGAGCTTTTGCTTCGTTCTGTGAAGAATCTCGTAATTATACCAAAGGCATCCCATATGATTTTTCGATCTATGGTGCATCAGAAGGATTATTTGGTGCTGTTGATAAACTGGAAGACACGAAAACACTATTGTTAATTGACAGCTGTTATTACGAATTCATCCCGGTAGATGACGAAACTAAAGTCCTTTCACTTGATGAACTGGAAGAAAACAAAGAGTACGAAATCATCATAACAAATCAGGCCGGACTCTACCGTTATTCATTTGGAGATGTAATTAAAGTAGTTGGGTTCAGAAATGAATGTCCATACGTTCAGTTCTCTTACCGCAAAGGTTACCTCCTTAATCTAACCGGTGAGAAAACCACCGAAGAACAGGTAAACATCGTTGTTAATGAAGTAGCTTCCAAAGCGGGATGTTCAGTCAACGGATGGGCGGTTCATGTATGTTCAGATGCTTTGCCTTACCACTATGAAATCCTAATGGAGAATAATGCAGGTATCGATCTGAGCGGTTTTTCAGATATTGCTGAGGAAAAACTGAAAGAATTGAATCTTCGTTACAGCGACATGAGAAGAATAAATATGATCGGAAAGATTACAATATCCAATCTTGAATCAGGGACGCAGGAAGGATGGATTAATAGGCTTATTGAAAAAGGCGCACCTGTAACACAGGTTAAACCAGCCAGAATTCTTTCATCTGACGAAAGCAGAGAGTTCTATATAAAAAGAATCAGGAAATAAATTATATCTTTCTAGACGCAATTCAGCATTGCCATATGTGTTTTACCGTATGAACAATGCCTTCGTATGAATTGTGCTTTATTTATTTTACTTATTATAATAAAAACTTTATGTGGTGATATTGTCATTCATGAATATGTTTGTTGGATATTTGTTGGACAGATGTTGCTAACATAAATTTTAAAAGGGAGATTCACAGAATGAAAGAAAATCTATTGAATGAAGAAGAGCTGAATCTGGTTTCCGGAGGCCAATTGGTTGAAGGATGGGACAAGAGTGTGATGCTGATCATGCAAGTATACAAGGGTAAATATATAAATGATGATGACGGCGGACGCCAGAGAGTAAAAGATCTTATGGTTATCAGCGCTAATGATCCAAGTTCACCGCTGGAAGCACAGGATCTACAGACAGTATATAATTTCATTGATGCAAACTGGGAAACTGTAAAACCTTTGAATTTACCATTATAGAACTATAAAAGGAGTGAATATGGAAACTAACAGACAATTAAAGATTTGGAAGAGCGTATCCATCATAGCGATAGCGCTTCTGGTAGTGTTGGGAGCTTTATATGCCAATACTCTTACCAAAAATAAGGACACTGAACCGGAAGTTATACCAGATGAGGAAGTTTCTTATCTTACTTTATGGAACGATGATGCCAAGGCCAAAGTATGGCTGGAAGAATATATGAAAGACATCACTGATGAAAACAGTCCCGACTTTATTCCGGTCGAAAACCGTATTGCGGTCTTCGATCTGGATGGAACCTTATTCTGTGAGACCGATCCTGTATATTTTGACCACATGCTGTATATGCACAGGGTACAGGAAGATCCTGATTACACACCTACGGAATATGATAAGGAAGTAGCTGAAAAAATTCAGGAATTCATCGATACCGGTTCATATCCTGCGGGTCTGGACAATCTTCATGGACAGGGTGTGGCTTCGGCTTTTGCCGGTATGACCATCAGAGAATTCTATGACTATGTAAAAGCTTATGGCCAGACTCCGTCTCCTGGCTACAACAATATGAACAGAGGCGATGCTTTCTATCTGCCGATGATTGAAATCATTGAGTTCTTACAGGCTAATGAATTCAAGACCTATATCGTTTCCGGCACAGACAGACTGATTGTAAGAGGTGTCATGGAAGGTATTTCCTTCTTACATATCCCGCCAAATCAGATCATCGGTTCCGATGAATTACTTGTATCGCCAAATCAGGGCGATACCGATGGACTTGATTATGTCTTTACTGATGATGACGAACTGGTATTAGCCGGTGAATTTATCATCAAGAACCTCAAGATGAATAAAGTAACCGTCATCGCACAGGAAATCGGTATTCAGCCGGTATTGGCCTTCGGTAACTCTTCAGGCGATGCCAGTATGGGTAAGTATGTAACGCTCAATAATCCATACAAATCAATGGCATTCATGCTGTGCTGTGATGACACCGAAAGAGAAAACGGCAAACTGTCCGCAGCTGAAAAGATGTATGCAAGCTGCGAAAAGAACGGATGGATTCCGATTTCCATGAAGAACGACTGGAAGACCATCTATGGCGATGAAGTAACGAGAAAATAATAAATAATGAAAAAAGCGAAAATCAGAAAAACGAGTATACTAAACAGAACGATTGTCTTGATCTTCGCTTTTTTATTATTACCGGTAAATGGTATACATATTTATGCTGAGGATAATGAAACTGTCTATTACAGTCAGACAGATTTACAGGATGATATCCCGGAAAACAATTATCTTGCCTTTGTAATAGATGGTTTGATCCTGTCTAAAGATTTTAACGGAATTAAGCTGAGCCAGGCAGAATATAACGAAGGGAAACTGGCAGTAAAAAGAAGCAATGTCTTTACGGCAGAAGGAAATAAAGACAGTTTTACGATTTCTGCCGAAGGAAGACCCGGAACTGCAGATTATATCTATGCAGATTCCGAAGGATTAAAGAGTTCGAATCAGAAGCCTGATGGATATTGGAAATATGAAGTAAAGATTACTAATCCTTCTGATTTGGATACTGAATCTACAGATGATATGACAGAATCAGATAATGCTCCGGAGAGTGAAGAAGAAACGGTTTCTGTAAGTTTTCTTTCATATCATATTCCAGGTGAGGATGATAATTCGGAAACAGTTTATTATATAGGCGTTTCTGAAAATGCACCAGTTGTTTTATTACAGGAACCTGTAGAAGGCAATACCAGTATTTATATGGGCAGTGAAAAACCTTCAATGGGTAAGCCTCCTTCAGAACAGGAGAAAACCGATGAGCTGGCTCCTGTCATCACAAAACAGATGGATCCGTTTCATTATGCATTTGAAGGAAGCGGATATGATGCTCCTGAAGCTTCGATTACAGCAAAACTTCCTGATGGTGTTACAGCTGATAAAATCGTTTTCAGCTGGATTGTGAATGGTTCAGAATATAAGACTGAAGAAAAAACTGTTGAAAACGATGAAACGGTAAGTGATATCGAATTAAGTGTTCTGGAAAACAAATCGTACGGTGTTTATCCTGTTTACTGTAAAGTAACTGTAACTGTTGACGAAAAAGAGCATTCAGTCAATTCATATACAAATAATTTCATTGTGACAAAGGGCATCAGAAAGAATTCGCTTCTGACTTTTTCCGATGTTCATGAGAAGTGGGATTTCATCGGTCAGGCTTTAGGCGAGATCATGACTGAAACAGATGGCCTCTTGCCCGCTTTGGTTGTGGCAACCGGAGACTATAATAATTCGTATGTTGCCGGATACAATGAAGAATTCATCAATAAATGCATCAATACAATGATTAAACGTATAGATCTGCAGTTATCAGGACTTGATACAGTCTGGGTCTCGGGCAATCATGACAACGGTTATGCGACCGGCTTTACCAACGCCAATAAGAAAGCAGATCTGGGCATGATCGACAGTGAGTATTATGATGTCGCTAGTGGCATATCGGGTACAGGAATAATCTATAATTCCCGTACTGTTCTATGTGAAGGAAAAGGCGAAAGCAGCCGGAATATCGATCCGGGTCTGATTGTGATTGGGATCAATTATGAAGATCTTGGTTCAAACGGTGCTTTTGAAGGTTCTGCTAACGGCAGACCGAGCGATTCCTCAAAACTGAGTTACGGTACGACAGAACAGACAAACAGCGTTTATATGCATCTTAAAAACGCTTTAGATAAATGTGCGGAAAACTATAATAAAGAACTGATCATCATATCCACTCATGCCGGTTTGCATGCCGTAGGTATTGATCAGGATTCGAATACTTCGGCATGGACAGGCGGCCATGATTATACGATCGACAATTCCGATCAGGTAGTTGAAATGATAAATGATTATGCAGATAAATATGATATGGATATCATGTTTCTTTTCGGACATAATCATTCACATGGCGAAAGCGAATTCTTTAAAGTACCCGGTGATTCGATTGCGGCTACCGTAAAGGCTGGAGAAACTTCAAGTGATATAGATCTACTGTTCAGTTACGGTAATTCCGGATATATTACCGATTCAATTAACGGACATAAGAATTATTCATTTATTGTCTGGGATGAAGAAACCATATACAGGGAAATGAGAACTCTTGAAAACGGCAGAAATGAGACTCTGAGTGTCAACATAGGAAGAATTCATAATAATAATATTGAACCGGATAATAAAGAAGAGACGAAACCTGTTGAGACACAAGACATAAAACCATCACGTTATGTACCGCCTTTAACAGGAATTAGTTTAAACAGAGATTATAATTATAGTTAGAAAATGAAACTGTTTGAAGAAATACCATATCTGGAAAATGAATATATCGCTATCAGAAGAATCACGGAAGATGATATAGAAGCTTTGAAGGAACTGACGGAAAATGATAAGGTATACCGTTATCTTCCGACTTTTCTTTTTGAGAAGCAGTTTGATGATCTTTATGAAATGCTAAATAAGCTGTATGGTGAATATTTTGAGACAAAAGAATCGATTATTCTGGGAATAAATCTGAAAGAAGAAGATTATATGTGCGGGATAGCCGAATTCTACGGTTTCAAGGATCATATACATAAAGTAAGTATCGGTTACCGCTTATTGGAAAGATACTGGGGTAAAGGAATTGCGAGTTCTGCTGTTTCTTTGATGTTAAAATATCTTCTGGAAAAGACCGATATCGAAATCATCACCGCTTCAACGATGGTCGAGAATCTGGCTTCGGCGCATGTTCTGGAGAAAAACGGTTTTGTCAAAGTTGTTGCTGCTTCAACGGAAGACTGGGGCTATGATAAATTGACGATTGTTGATAAATGGATCTATTGATAATAAGCATATGAGATTTAATACACGTGATAAAAAACCGAATCTGTACAATATTGCCGCTCTTTCCACAGTAACGGTCATTTTACTGACGATTCTTTTTTATCTGAAAGAGACTGTTTTATTAGCGTTAACAGCCGTTATTTATCTTATTCTGGTTCTGATCCTTCTTATCAGAGCTTTCATCCAGCAGTTAGAATACAATCCTTATTCATATAATTCGATATTCTATTCGGGTTTTGCACTTTTTGTTTTCTTTATTTTGCTTAACGGTATTTATCTTTTGAGTATGGTTATCAGCAGCCCGAGTGATTACGATGTAGTTAATGTTCTCGCGCTGTTTCTGGATTCCGCAAAATTCTATATGATCCTTTCCCTTCCTTTTATTTTTATCTTTTCTCTGGCCTTATGTATATCAAATATATCGCTGATTATAAATGAAGGAAGAAGTCTGACAAATATTCTGGGAATCATTCTCTCTTTTCTTCTGGTAGGGGGAAATCTGATTCTGTTTAAATATGATTACTATGTTTCCGGAAGTATTAAAGAAATATTCATCCATGATCTGATAGCCAACACTTATGCAGCAATATATTTATATTTCGAATGCATGCTGATCGGAACGGTCATAGCTAATGCCATTGTCGTCAGACATGAACCGGATTATGACAAGGATTATATGATCATCTTAGGCTGTGGTCTGAAAAAGGATGGAACTCCTCTGCCTTTACTCAAAGGACGGATCGACAGAGCAATTGAATTTGCGAATAAGCAGAAAGAAGCAAACGGTAAACAGCTGAAATTTGTGACTTCGGGAGGTCAGGGCGAAGATGAAGTCGTTTCCGAGAGCGAAGCTATGAAAAGATATCTCATGGAACATGGCATAGATGAGAAACTGATCATTAAGGAAGACAAATCGACCAGTACTTATGAGAATATGGCTTTTTCCAAAGAGAAGATCATAGCTGAAAAACAGGATGCGAAGATCGCTTTTTCGACAACCAGCTACCACGTCTTTCGCAGCGGTCTGTTTGCCCGCAGAGTTAAAATGAAAGCAGAGGGTGTCAGTGCCAAAACGAAGTGGTACTTCTGGCCCAATGCGGCTGTCAGAGAATTTGTCGGTTTATTGACTAAACACAAATTAAAACAGTTTCTGATCTTCATTGGAATGATCATTCTGTATCTTGTTTTGACGGTTATCAGGTATATGTATTTATAATTGTGTTAAATAGATTGATATAAAAAATAGGGGGGTTTCTGATATGGATATCAAAAAAGGTTTAACTTATGTTGCATTCGGTTTTCTGTTCACACTGGTCAATTTCAACCTGAAATACAATAGTGCCGCTGTGAATATCGTTCCTGACTTTGTCGGCTGGATTCTTTTCTTCCTGGCCTATGACAAACTGGGCGATTATCTGAAAGATAAGACATATCTTAAATGGATGTCTTTGGGACTGGCAATTTTCACAGCTGTTGAGTGGATCCTGGCGATCGTTAAACCGGATCTGGATCTGGATATTGTAAAGACGGTCGTGGATATCGTTTCAATGGTCTATACATTCATCTTATTTGGTGCTTTAGAGAAGATCGCTCACGATTACAATTCAGATAAGGAATCAACGATTCGTATCCTGAAATACTTCAATATTGTTATTTATGCACTGTTTGCGATAGCCGCATTACTGAGTGCATTTGTTGATGAAAAATATGCAGTTCTGGCTCTGGTTTTCGGTCTGGCAGCTCTTGTTGCAGCCATAATCACCTGCGTAGTTCTGTTTAAACTTAATAAAGAAATTTCCGAGAAGATTCAGTAATAGATTTTATTTAAGAACTCAACCGTTATGCTGAAGCGTTTTTCAAAGATTACTCATGTTTATGTAAAAGTATTTTTTGTCATACTGTTTTTCATACTGTTTATCGGGGTCAATAATCTGACAGAAAAAACCGTAACAGCCCAAAACAGTACTGCCAGACCTTCAATAAACGGTGAACTTCATGTTGAAGGTACGCAACTCTGTGACGAAAACGGCAATGCCGTCGTTTTGAAGGGCATCAGTACACACGGTTTGACATGGTATCCCGAATTTATCAGTGAAGATCTATTTATAAAACTGGCTGATGAATGGGACTGCAATCTCATCAGACTGGCAGCTTACTCTTCTGAGTACGCCAAAGGTAATAAAAAAGAAACCATGGATGTCCTTTGCCGGGGCATTGAAGCGGCAATAAAGGCCGATATGTATGTTCTGGTAGACTGGCATACGATGGTCGATAAAGATCCGAATGATCTCTTGGCTGAAGCAGAAGAGTTCTTTAATGACGTTACAACAAGATACGGCTCATCTCCAAATGTTTTATATGAAGTCTGCAATGAACCTGGTGGGGACTGGTCTGTAATAAAAAGATACTGTGAAAACATCATTCCTGAAGTAAGAAAGAACGATCCTGAATCTTTCATCATTATCGGTACAGCCAATTACTGCCAGGATCTTTATTATCCGTCTGAAGATCCTCTGGCTTTTGACAATATTATGTATTCGGCTCATTTCTATGCAGCCAGCCATGGCAAGGAACTGAGAGAACAGATCGAGAAAGCCATCGCAAAAGGTCTGCCGGTCTTTATCAGTGAATGCGGTATTTCGGAAGCTTCCGGTAACGGCAAGACCGATTATATCTCTTCAGCCCAGTGGTTTACTTTTTTAAACAATGAAAAACTGAGTTATACTATCTGGAGCCTTTCCGATAAGAACGAAACTTCGGCTTTCTTCCTTCCGGGCACTGATCCTAAGAATGCTTTAGAAGAAAAGAATCTGTCCGCCAGGGGCAAGTGGGTCCGTGCCTTAATACAGGGTAATGATCCTTTTGCGATAACTGTCGATCAGGGTGAAGAAAAGAATGATTTTGTGAATCTGCTTCTTCTGAAATTAAGGGGATTCAGAACTGCGGAATCGGTTAATTCATGGCATCTGAGCGCAAGAATTCTGCTTCCGTTAACGGTTCTTTTGGCTGTTGCCAGAAGATTTCTTAAAGCCAAAGCAAATAAAACCCAGACTTATAACGATATAGCCGGAAATGATAATAAACAAGACGGAAAGAGTATCTTCGCTCATCTGGCGATCGTCATGAGTTCATTCTTCACTTTTGTTTACCTGCTTTGGCGTATCCGTTTTTCTTTGCCAATATCCAAGGGCATTATTGCGACAATTGCCAGTGTTTCATTACTGATTGTAGAAATACTGGGCTTTATCGAATCAATGATCATGTATGAAAACCTGATGGATATGAAGGTTTATGATACACCGAAGATTGATGATAAGGATTATCCGGATGTTGATATCTTTATTGCAACATATAATGAACCGGCCGAATTATTATGTAAGACTATCAACGGCTGCAAGCATCTTGATTATCCCGATAAGTCAAAGGTTCATATCTGGCTGTGTGATGATAACAGACGTAAGGAAATAAGAAAACTGGCCGAAGAAATGGAAGTAGGCTATTTTGATAGACCGGATAATAAGGGTGCCAAGGCCGGCAATCTCAATCACGCTCTTGCTCTGACTTCGGCTCCTTATGTGGTTACTCTTGATGCCGATATGATCGTCAGAAGCTGTTTCCTGAAAAAGACGATTCCGTTCTTTGTGGACAGCGAAAAGAAATATCAGAAAGAAAAGAAATGCAAGCTGGGCCTCTTGCAGACCCCGCAGTGTTTCTATGATCCGGATGTCTTCCAGTATGCCCTGTATTCGGAAAACAACGCTCCAAACGAACAGGATTTCTTCTATCGGACTATTGAAGTCGCAAAGACTTCCACCAACAGCGTCATCTATGGCGGATCCAATACCGTCCTTTCCAGAGAAGCCTTAGAGAAGATCGGCGGTTTCTATACCGAATCGATTACCGAAGACTTCGCTACAGGCATGCTTATCGAATCAGCCGGATTTGTTTCCCTGGCATTACCTGAACCATTAGCCAGCGGCATGGTTCCGACAACCTATAAAGAACATATCAAGCAGCGTATCAGATGGGGCAGAGGTGTTATTTCGAGTGCCAGACAGCTTAAACTTTATACCAGAAAAGGTCTTTCTTTTTCGCAAAGACTCAGTTACTGGAGCTCTGTTGTTTACTGGTATTCTTCGATCAAGAATTTCATCTACATGATTTCACCGTTAATGTATGCCGTTTTCAATATTCCGGTCTTTATGTGTACCTGGAGTGAACTGCTGGTATTCTGGCTGCCGATGTTTCTGATGCAGGATGTGACCCTGCGTCTTGTCAGTAATAATTCCTTGTCCACCAAGTGGAGCGGTATCTATGAAACAAGTGTCATGCCGTATCTGCTGCTTCCAACCATTCAGGAACTGTTCGGCATTACCTTATCCAAATTCAAGGTTACCGATAAATCGGGTAAAAAGAATGTCAGACAGAAAGATCTGAAATCGATGATGCCGTTTATTATTCTGCTGGTCTTACATATACTCGGTTTCTTCAGAATCGGCTATCTTCTCTATAAAGCACCGTCTATCGGCTTAATAACGATTATCTTCTGGATGGTAAGAAACACTTACTTTATCATGATGGCGCTTTTCCTGATCGACGGCCGAGAACTTGATGACGAAACCGTCAAAGTAAAAGACGGCGAAATAGTAACTGTCAGTAAAAGGAAAAAGAACTATATCGGTATAACTACGGTAATGACCGAACACAGTATGCGAGTTTTCCTGGATGAAGCTCATGATCTGAATATCGGCGATACTGTAAAAGTATCGCTAGACACATCAATTTACCATGCGGATCTGAAATGTGTCGTAACCGATGTGATAATATCCAATTATAACGAACAGCGGATACATAAACTTGAGATCCTGGATTATGGTAAAGACCGCTATGAATACCTGCAGATCCTCTATGACAGGATACCGACACTGCCGCAGTCACTTAACAGAGACTTCGGTATCGTCAGACATTTCTGGCGCAATGTGGCCTGCCGTATAGCCAGGAGTGAACGTTAGAGGAATAACCGTTATTAACTGTATGTATGAATAAATAAGGAGAAGCTTATGCTGGAAAGAAAAATCTACAGGAAGGATATGCTGAAATGTGCATTGTGTGGCGATGCACCATGTTCAAAAGCTTGCGGGAGAATTGATCCTGCTGCTTTACTTAGAAGCATCTGGTTTGAGAATGAAGATGGAGCAGCCAGAAAGTATCCCGATGATAATCCGTGTCTGAACTGTGACGCACCATGCGAAGAAGCCTGCTTAAAAAAGCATGAAGTGCCTGTAAGAGAACTGATGCTCAGGCTTCATGATGAAGTTAAACCGGAACTGGAACTTAATGAGACAATTGACGAAAACCGTCTTAAATGCAATTTCTGCGGAAAAGAACTGGAGAATCCTTTCTTCTTGTCTTCTTCGGTCGTTGCTTCAACATATGATATGTGTGCGAGAGCTTTTGAAGCCGGCTGGGCCGGTGTGGCTTTCAAAACGATCTGTACCATCGATATTCATGAAGCATCCCCGCGTTTTTCAGCCATAACAGGTGATAACGGTGCGATCATCGGTTTCAAGAATATCGAACAGCTCTCCGATCACAGCGTGCAAGAGAATATGGAAATCTTCAGAAGACTCAAAGAAAACTATCCGCATAAGTTCATTCTGGCTTCGATAATGGGCCAGAACGATGAGGAATGGGAACGTCTTTCGAGACTATGTGAAGAAAACGGTGCCGATGCGATCGAATTGAATTTCTCCTGTCCGAATATGGCCGATGGCGGCCTTGGCTCCGATATCGGACAGGTTCCTGAACTGGTCGAAAGATTTACAGCCTGTGCCAGAAAAGGCAGCAAGCTTCCTATTTTAGCTAAACTGACACCTAATGTCGCTACGATGTCTGAGGCAGCTGAGGCTGCAATCAGAGGTGGTGCAGACGGTATTGCGGCTATCAATACGATTAAGAGTATTATCGGCATCAATCCTCATACCTATGTATCTTCGCCAGCCGTTCACGGCATGTCGGCAGTAGGCGGATACAGCGGTAACGCGGTTAAACCGATCGCTTTAAGATTTATTGCTGAACTTGGTCAGAATGAAAAACTTCAAGGCAAACATATCAGTGCCATGGGCGGTATCGAGACCTGGAAAGATGCTTTGGAATTTATATTGCTGGGAGCTGACAGTATTCAGATAACGACTGCCGTAATGCAATACGGTTACAGAATAATCGATGATCTCAAGGACGGTCTGAACTATTATCTGGCTGAAAAGGGATTTAATTCCGTAATGGAAGCCAAAGGACTGGCTTTAGGATCAGTATCCGAATCAACCGATATGCTGGAAAGAGATACGATCATCTTCCCTAAATTCGATAAAGAAAAATGCATCGGCTGCGGCAGATGCGTCATATCATGTAACGATGGCGGGCATCAGGCCATTACTCTTTCTGAAGAAAGAAAGCCTGTACTCAACGGTCGAAACTGTGTCGGCTGTCACTTATGTGTTCTGGTATGCCCGGAAAAAGCAATCAGTTCTTCAAGGAAGAGAATCACAAGAGCTAAATAGAGTAGAAACATGTTTTCAACAGGACATCTGATCTGGATTACCATATGTACGATACTGATCGTTATCGGTCTTTATCTATATTTTCATTTCCGCTTTTCACTTAGAAAAGTACTGTTTTTCAGTCTGATCGCCGGTTTTGTTTCGGAAGTGATCAAGCTTTTCTGTGTAAGTGAAATTGTACCGATGGTCGATCCTTATATTGTGAATAGTAATGGCAACCTTGCCTTGGAGTGGCTTCCTTCAGGTGAATATACACCTTATCTTCCTTTAGAACATCTTCCTCTGGAACTGTGTTCACTGTATTTGCCGTTCATGCTGCTGTGCCTTGTAATAAAAGATGAAACATGGAAGAAACGCTTGTATGCCCTAATGTTTGCATCGGGGACCATAGGCGGTTTCATGGGCATCGTTCTTTCATCGATTGCAGGCAAGTATTCTTCACCACTTGAATTTTTTACTTCCATCAGAGCGTGGCAGTTCTTCCTTTATCATGCCATGATCGTAGCCGTAAGTTTATATATTGGTTTCTCTGAAGAAGGTGATTTACATTTCTCCGATTGCAAGAAAGCAATCTGCGCTTTACTGATTCTAGATTTGCCGACTTTTTATCTGAACTCGCTGTTTTCCAGCGAAGTCTATGTCAACGATAAAATCGTCGGTGTTACTCATCGGATCAATTTCTTCTCTTCTTATGTGAATCCATTGGGTTTGGTTTTAACTGAAAAATGGCAGTGGATCCTTTATCTGATTATCAGAGCCATTTTGGCTTTGATTCTGGTATTGATTTTATATTCTTTACTGAGATTCAAAAAACGGGGAAAGCATGAAAACAGTTGAAGAGATAGAATTGATCGAAGAGCGTTTTAAGCAGCGTTATAAGCTCAAAAAAGCAGTAAATATGATTATTTCCGAAATCATAACGGTATTAGGAGTAGTGTCTTTTAATTTTATCTGGAATTATGACAATGATGGACTGCTGACTTTCCGCTGGATGACGGTAGACGGAACGGTTTATACCACTTTGATATCTTTTGTGTTTGTCATTGTAGACATGTTCGAGATTATCAGGTATACCGAACTGACTAAGGAAAATGTTTACTTTATGAGATTATCAGCTGCCGTGGCTGAAGGTCTGATCTTTTGTGTTGTCTTGTTAAGCCAGCTGCCCATTTCTCCTGAACATATGCATATCTTCAGATTTGATATGTTCAATATGCATATCGTCATTCCGATACTCATGATCGGTTCTTTTATCTTTAATGATTCACCGCTTGGTAAACTGTCTTTTATCGACAGACTCAGAGGTTGCTGGTTTGTAACTATCTATGCGTTAATAATTCTGATCCTAATTCTTACGGGTATAATTCCATCAGAACAGATTCCGTATTTCTTTCTGGATGTATATAATATGCCTTATCTCACTGCTTTGGGATGTTTCGGATTTATTTATGCATTGAGTCTTCTTTTGTCCCTTTGCCTTTCGGAACTGAACCGTAAACTCTCATGGGTCTGGTTTAAAGGAATTAATTAGAATAGATTTAAAGCAGCTATGATTTTTGATATTTTTGACTTTTTTAACAGCGATATCTATTTTACCAATCTGGCTGAAATGTCCGATCCTTTTAAATATGCCATTATAGGCATGGTTTTTATAGTCGGCATTTTATGCAGAGTGCTGATGTTTAGAAAAGTCGGAAAGAATCCATGGATAGCTCTGATCCCGTTCTACGGGTTATATCAATATTTCCAGATTTTCTGGTATGGCTGGTATGGCCTTGCCCAGTTTTTTCTTTCCGGTCTTTTCTATATTCTTCTGCCTGTAAATGCACGTTTGCTGAGTGCCGGTTTGATCGGCTATTTATGTATTGTGCTGTATATACTGAAAACTCTGATTTCGGTAACTGCTAAAATCAAGCTGGCAGAATCTTTCGGTAAGAATCCGGCTTTTGCGTATGGTTTGATTTTTGTGGAACTGGTATTTGTTCTGATTATCGCTTTGGGAAAATGTGAGTATCTGGGTCCGACATTAAGGAAATACAATAACGAAAACCTGATCGATAAAAAACAGATCAAAGAATATAAAAAGAATAAATCCAATAAACAGTACATGATCAATCTGTATAAATGGCGTTCGATCATTGCCCTGATCGCCTGCCTTGTCACGCTGTTTTTTGCGATCGGTGCAATTTCATCTAATCTGATTGAATTTGTCAAAACAAACGAGACCGAAGATCTTTTAAAATATTTTACAGTCAACAGTAATATTCTGACAGCCTTGTCGGCTGCCTGTATCATTCCATATGCGATCGAGGGAATCAGAAAGAAAAGATTCTCCTATCCCAAGTGGGCAGCTTTGCTGCATTACAGCGGGACAATCTGTACGACTCTGACAATGGTTTTTGCGATTTTTATCATCAGCCAGTATGACATAGTTCTGGCTTTCGGCAAATATAATTTCTTCCTGCATATCGTCTGTCCGGTTACGATTCTTGTGTCCTTTATGATGGTGGAATCAGGCTACAGAATTAATAATGATGAATCGATAATCTGTCTGTTCCCGTTTATTTTATATGCTTTGATTTATACGACTAAAGTTTTTCTGATCGGTGAAGAAAACGGCGGCTGGGAAGACCTTTATAAACTTGTTACATTTGCGCCGATTTCATTTTCTTTCCCGGCTATGTTTATGATAGCTTTAGGTGTTTCTTTGGCGATCGGCAAGGCCTATAACTATATTGGTGAAATAAGAAAGAACAAACTGCAGGAAAGCTGGCCGGAAGAAGCTTCTCCGGTGGAGATTAAAATTGAAGCCTATGGTTTGGGCAGATATATGGGCATGCATGAGGAATCAAATAATGCGAATCTGCCTCTGGATATTCTGGAAGAGATGGCCGAAAGGTACAATATCAAACAGGAAGAACTGACCAGAGCCTATGTCAAAGGTGTCATTGATGGCAGTAAGGAAAGAGATATATACCGGCAATATAAGCGAAGAGATATATATTCTATTTTTGGTACGCCATATAAATTAAGTAAGTTTTATGATCCAGAAAGAAAAGGGGAAGAAAAGTATGCTGATTAAAAATGCCTGTATTGAGAATGTGGAAACGCTAAATGATATAAGGATCGAAGACGGTATCTTTAAAGAAATAGGCAAAGTGATAGAAAAACCGGATGAAGATGTCATTGATCTGAAAGGAAAGCTTTTGCTTCCTCCTTTTATCGAATCCCATGTTCATCTTGATACCTGCCTGACTGCCGGAGATCCGGTCTGGAATATGTCGGGAACTCTGTTTGAAGGAATCGAATGCTGGAGCAAGCGCAAAGAGAAACTGAACAGGGAAGACATCAGAGAAAGAGTAAACAGAGTCGTAAGAATGTATGCGGCTAACGGTATACAGTTTATCCGTACTCACGTTGATATAACCGATCCTTCTTTAACTGCCATGAAGGCACTTCTGGAACTGAAGGAAGAACTGAAAGATGTCATGGAGATTCAGATCGTGGCTTTCCCGCAGGAAGGGATCCTTTCCTATCCTAACGGCAAGCAGCTGATGATCGATGCGGTAGAGATGGGTGCCGATGTTGTAGGTGCCATTCCGCATTTTGAATTTACCAGAGAATATTCGGTCGAATCTCTGGATTTCGCCTTAAAACTGGCAGCAGATAAAAATAAGCTTGTCGATGTCCATTGCGACGAAATCGATGATGAAGCATCCAGAGGCCTGGAAACAGTCGCAACCAGAGCCCTGGAATTAGGCCTTTATGACAAAGTTACTGCTTCCCATACGACAGCCATGCATTCATATAATAATGCCTATGTCTTACGTCTGATGCGTTTGCTTAAAATGAGCAGGATCAACTTTGTAGCCAATCCGTTAGTCAATACTCATCTGCAAGGCAGGATCGATACTTATCCGAAAAGAAGAGGTGTTACCAGAGTCAAAGAATTGCTGGCCGAAGGCATCAATGTCTCCTTCGGACATGATGATATCTATGATCCATGGTATCCGATGGGCAACGGCAGCCTGAGAGATGTTGTTTTTTTGGGCTTACATGTCTGCCAGATGATGGGCTATGAAGAGATTATGAATTCCTATAAACTGATCAGCCATAATGCCGCAAAGACTCTCCATATTTGTGATCATTACGGTATCGAAGTTTCCAAACCGGCCAGCTTCATCGTACTGGATGCGGATAACTATTATGATGCGCTGATCAAAGATGCGGTTGTTCTGTATTCATACAGAAACGGCAGAAAGATTGCCGAAAATACTCCTTCGGAGAGAAAGGTATTATTCTGATAATAAATGACTGCAGTTAAATATTTCGAATGGATTTTATCAGGTATTTTTGGTTTTGTGCTTGTAAAACTGATAAAAACACCGGTGGAAAAGATCTCAAAAATATGGATAAGAATCCTGTTATTCTGTGCTGAGTTTTTTCTGATGATGGTGTTGGCATATTTTCTGATTGCCAGTGCTTCACCGTTTTTGTGGAAATACGGTTATCCGTTGATGGGCATCTATATCGCTCTATTGGCTGACTGTTTTTATGAGGCGTTACTGCTTTTCTTTTTCTTTGTGCGTAAGGATAGACTTTCATCATTTAAGAAGATCCTTTCTGTAATGATAATGATTCTGGTTTTCGGCTATGGAACAATCAATATGCAGATAATCAAAGGAAACAGACTGACTTATGCTTCTGAAAAGCTAAAGAACAAATATACCATTGTCTTTCTTTCTGATCTGCATTTCGGATCTTCACAAAGCCAGAACACGGTTTTAAAAGCTCTTAATGAAATAAAGGAACTGAAACCGGATTGCATACTTCTGGGTGGCGATATCACTGATGAACATACCACAAAAGAAGAAATGGAATGGCTTTACAGACAGTTATCCTTACTGGAAGCTCCTGTTTACTACATATACGGTAATCATGATCGTCAGGATCGCGGTGACTATATTGGTGGCAGAAAATACTCTGAAGAGGAACTGGAAGAAGCAATTACCGGAAACGGTATCGAAATACTTAAAGATGATTATGTTATGTTATATGAAGACCTGGTTTTATTGGGCAGGGAAGATATAAGCAGAGAAGACAGACTTGAAGTCGAAAAACTCAGAAAGAGACCTGCGGATGCTTATGTGATCTGTGTTGATCACTGTCCTTATCAGAATGATGAGATCATTAAGATGGCTGCCGATCTGCAGCTGTCAGGTCATACTCATGCCGGCCAGTTTTTTCCGATGAAAACCGTATACATTTTATACGGTCTAAATACCTACGGAAACTACCGGATCGGAAACACTGATCTTTATGTCAGCTCCGGCATCTCAGGATGGTATCTGCCTTTCAGAAACGAAGCTCACTGCAACTATGAAATAATTGAACTTCTACCTGAATGATTTCTTGCTGGATATTTGTTGGACATCAGGTTTTATACTTAAGCGAGGAGATTATGAAATATGAAAAAACCAAATGCTAAAATACTGATCATTCAGGCGATCTTTACGATCATCGGTGCACTTACTTCTTTAGTAATGCTGAAAAGAACACTGGTATCGAATCCCGATATTCTGACTCTTCTGAGCAGTGTTATTTCGGTACTTGTATATCTCTACATTATTTTCTATTCGATCGTCAATTACCGTAAAGATGACCTGCATTATAAGGTTGCCGTATATTCTTATGCAGCTCTGTTGGGTATTGAGATTCTTTATAACGGTAAGCTGATGGCCGGCATGGGACTTGGTGAAGTAACGACACTGATCGTCAATGTGTGCAATCTGATCAGTTTCGCAACAGTTATTATCTTTGCGGAAAACCTGCAAAGCAGAAAGAAAGCGCTCATTTCCATTTCCGTATCTGTTCTGATTAAATATCTGGTGGAGTTCTGGCTTATCTATTCGATGCTGAATTCCATCCAGTTAATACATGTACTTACGGCATTATCCATACCAGTATTAGGCACAACCGTATTGTTTGCCTATACGCATAAATACGGAAACGACTAGTAAAGGGAATTGATATAATGAACAGATTTTTAAACAGATATGGTCCTCTGATCGCTGTGATCGGCGGCATCATGTTTCTGACTTTCGGTGTAATAAGGTCCGTTAATCTGATTACATATAAACCGACCGAAGCTGTCGTAATCCAGTTTGTGGAAGAATATGACACGATCGATGATACATATAAACAGACTGCAACGGTTGAATATGAAGTAGATAATATGAAATATGAAGCCGTACTGGATGACTATACCGAAAATTACTATGTAGGAAAAACGGTTAAGATCAAATACAATCCGAAGGATCCAAACAAAATTATTACTTCCAGTTTTAAGCTTCCTATACTTCTGGTTGCTTTCGGATCGGTATGTATAATCGGCGGAGTATTCGGCCAGGCAAGAAGAAGATAATCAATCCGGTTTAGCCGGATTTTGATTTATTATATATATGTAGCGGAGAGAACCATAAAAATGAAATATCACAGACATTCTAAATTACATATATCAGTATTAATCATTATCACAATATTCCTGCTTACGGGTTGCAAATCTGAGAATAAAAAACAGATAACAACACTTGAACAGCTAAACAGTCCCGAAATAAAGATCGGAGTATCTGAGGGCACGGCGGAGAATCAGCTGGTCGAAAAGGTATTCCCTAATGCGCAGATCGTTTATTTCAAAACCAGTCCGTCTGCTTTTGAGGCTGTCAGCAAGGGTGAAGTTGATGCCTTTGTATATGAAAAACAGGAAATGGAGATTGCCATCAGGAATGGATTAAAAGGAACCAGACTTCTTGATGACGTATTAGGTGAAGGCAATAAAGTAGCTGCGGGCCTGTCTCCGGTTTCACAGATTCCCGATCTGGAAGATAAGATCAATGCGTTTATAGATGAAATCAAAACAAACGGCGTAATGGATGATCTGAATGAACGCTGGATTATAAATGGCGATTACACAATGCCGGAAATAGAAAAACCGCAATCTCCTTCTTTACATCTTAAAGTCGGGACTACGGGATTAGTTAAACCGTATTCTTATTTTGATGATGATAATAATCTTTCAGGTCGTGATATAGAATTGGCTTATCGTTTTGCGGCTTGGTTAGGAGCAGAAATCGAATTTAAAGTATATGATTTCGGATCGATTATCGAAGCAGTACAGAAAGGTGAAGTAGACTGTATTATCTCCGATATTTATATCACCGAAGAAAGGCAGAAACTGATAAGTTTCTCCAAACCGTACTGGAATGTAGAGGTAGGTGTACTGGTACATGATGAATAGAAAATTTATAAAAATAGTAGTATTTTTATTATCGCTTCTGTTTCTGATTACAGGTTTATCAGCCTGCGGAAAAAACGAAGAAGATCAGACAATAGGATCTGTAGAAGAACTCAATGGCCGTGATATGGGTTGCATGTCCGGCTCGATTTTTGATGTGCTTATTCAGGAACAGTTTCCTGATTCGGATATCATTTACTTCGGTTCGCGTTCGGAGCTTCTGCTTGGATTGACCCAAGGCAAAATAGACGGTTTTGTTTCAGATGAACCGGTGGCCATGATGATGGTTAAGCAGAATGATCAGGTTACATATCTTGATGAAGCCGTAGGCTCGGTTGAATACGGTATCTGTTTCTCTGACGACTCCAAAGAGATCATGCTGGAATTTAATGAATATCTTTCTGAAATCATCACCAACGGTCATATTGAAGAATTAAGAAATAAATGGATCAATCCTGATGGTGCCGAGCAGAAGAAAGAAGAAAGGCAGCTTGATGGACATAACGGGATCATCAGATGTGTTACCACTCCTGATGCCGCACCTTTCTCTTTCATGTCAAATAATGAATTCCAGGGATATGAAGTCGAACTGCTGACCGAATTCTGTTATGAATACGGATACGAAATGGAAATAAGCATTGTCAGTTTTGATGCATTACTTACTTCAGTCGCAATGAATAAGTATGATGTTGCGTTCAACGGAATATATATCACTCCGGAAAGAGCCAAGAGTGTCAACTTCTGCACACCGACCTATGAAGGCAGAGATGTCGTCATGATCAGAAACGGCAATTCAGCTGAGAAAAAAGATCTTATCACTTCGATCAAAGACAGTTTCTATAAGAATTTCATTGAAGAAGACAGATATAAACTGCTCTTATCGGGAGCACTCACAACGCTGATCATTGCTTCATTCTCAATACTGTTCGGTACTTTATTCGGATTACTGATATTCATGCTTTCAAGAAACAGTTCAGTGTTTAAGAAGGTGGCAGACAATGTGCAGAAACTGCTGGCCAAACTGCCGGCCGTTGTGCTGCTGATGTTGTTATTTTATGTCGTATTCAAGAGTTCATCGATCAGTGCTTTGATTGTCAGTATCATCGGTTTTGCTTTCATGTTTGCCAATACTTTTTATGGACTGTTAAAGACAGGCGTTGCTTCGGTCGACTATGGCCAGAGTGAAGCAGCTATGGCTCTCGGTTATGATGAAATCATTGCTTTCTTCCATATCGTACTTCCTCAGGCATTGAAGACGATCTGTGATTCCTATATCAGCGAAGTAATCTCTCTGATCAAGAATACTTCGATCGTCGGTTATGTCTCGGTTAACGATTTGACAAGATCATCGGATATCATCAGAGGCAGAACCTATGATGCTCTGTTCCCATTGATCGTGGTGGCGATAATCTATTATCTGCTGTGTACGGCATTAGTGGCGCTAATCAGAATTCCGCTGAAAGCTTATATAGAAATGAAGGTGAAATACGATGATAAGATTTGAACATATCAGAAAAGAATATGAAAACGCCACGCCTTTAAAGGATGTCAATGGTGTAATAAATAAAGGCGATGTCGTAACGATCATCGGTCCTTCAGGTACAGGCAAGTCTACATTATTGAGAATGATTAACGGTCTGGAGAAGCCGACCAGCGGAAAGATCTTCTTTAATGATGAAGAAATAACCGCCAAGGATTATGACATTACCGGATTAAGAAGAAGAGTGGGAATGATCTTCCAGTCATTCAATCTTTTCAATAATATGAGCGTTCTGGATAACCTGGTTGTTCCGCAGCTGGATATTCCAAGGGCTGATAAGTATGCCGCCAGAGAGAAAGCTATTGATATGCTTAAGAAGGTTGGTCTTAATCAGCAGGCAGACAGAATGCCGAATCAGTTGTCGGGTGGACAGAAACAGCGTGTTGCGATCGCCAGAGCACTGGTAATGGATCCGGAAGTGATTCTTTTCGATGAGCCGACTTCCGCTCTTGATCCGACGATGGTCGTTGAAGTGGAAAACACCATCAGATGGCTGAAAGAAAATAATACAACGATGGTCATTGTCACTCATGACATGAATTTTGCCAGAGAGATCTCCACTAAGATTTTCTATATGGATCAGGGTGAGATCTACGAAGAAGGAAGTCCTGAACAGATCTTTGAAAAACCGAAACGTTCTAGGACAAAAGCTTTTATTTCAAATCAGAAGATCCTGGATCTGCTGATAGACGGTTCCGATTATGATATTAATAAGATAAATACGGCTGTCAGTGAATTCAAGAAGTCTCTTAAATTAGACAGCAGGCTTTCGTATAATATCAATTCGGTTATCGAAGAGTTAATTATTCAAACGGTTTTTTCTCATAAGCCTGATGCCAAGGTCAATCTTTCGCTGTTCTTTGATGGCGAAAAACTGGAATATAAAGTTAAATATGACGGTGAAAGATTCAATCCGGTAAAAGATGACAAGAGTCTTTCGATGACTATTTTTAAGAATGCGATCTGTGATTATTCATTTCAATATCACAATCAGTCAGAGAAACCTAATTCTCTGAAGTTTAAATCTAAATAGACTTTACACAAAGACTGCTGGACATTTGTTGGATAAGGATATTTATCATATTAAAAAAGAGGAAATTGCTTATGAAAAAGAGTTTTAGAAATTATCTGACAGTAATACTGGTTCTGTTTATGCTTCTGATGATCAGTGCCTGTCAGAAGAAGGATGATCAGGAAACGGAAAACAATACGCCTGAAGAAACCAAGCAGACTGTTCCTGCTCCGGTAACGGTCAAAGGAAGAATCGAAGAAGATGCTGCTTCGATGGCTCCTGTTCATTCATATGAACTGAAGGAAGCTCATGAAGTGGACGGCAGACAGGGTATTGCCTATGAAAACGGCAGATACTATGTCAGCGGTTCAACGACTTTAACTGTATATGACAGCAACTGGAAACAGATCGGATCGGCCGAAGCACCTTTCTCCGGATTTAAGGATGAAGTAAACCATATCGGTGATATCGATGTCTATAATGGCGAAATCTATGCCGGTGTTGAATATTTCATGGACGGTGAGGCAAAGAATATTCAGATCGCTGTCTATGATGCGGAAACATTTGAAATGGTCAGGACTTATCCGTTTGCGAAAGAAAGCGGTCATAATGAGGTTTCCGGTATTGCGATAGATGCCGATCATAACAGTATCTGGATGTGTTCCTGGGCTGATGGGGAAAGCGGAAGATATCTGTACCGTTATGATCTGAGTACAGGTGAATATCTGGATAAAGTCCATCTGCAGGCTCCTCCGCAGTGGATCCAGGGCATAGCTTATTATGAAGGTTATATCTATATCACTGCCGATGACGGTACAGCTGATGACGGTGAACCGGATCATGTCTACAGGATCAAAGTGGATACGACATTAAGCAACGCCACCGTTTTGCTGGAAAGAACACTCGATGATGTGACCTTGCAGGGTGAGATCGAGGGTATCTCTTTTGATAAGGATAATAAGAACATGCTTATAAGCTATAACAGAGGAGCTCAGATCGTCTTAGGTATGCCTAAAGGCTTCTATGAAGGCTATGATTCTGAGATTCATGAAGTATTCGTATATGGAATAAAGTGAGGAAAATATTTTGGAAAATAAGTCAAACAAATATCTGATTCCTGTATTATGTCTGCTTATTGCCTGCCTGGTTGGTTTTCTTGCCTACAATGCAGGTAAAAACAGCGTAAGTAATTCACTAAATGAAAAAGAAGAAACCATAAATGAGCTTCTTGAAAACAGAGAACTTCTTTATCAGCTCAACAGAGACAGCATTGAAAATATCGGTATTGAAGAAGGTAAGACCGTTTATGTTATAGGACATAAGAGCCCGGATACCGATACGGTATGCAGTGCAATAGCTTATGCGAGATTACTGAATATGTTGGGTTATAAGGCTGAAGCCAGAATCAACGGATCAGCAGTTAATAAAGAAACAGCTCTGGTTCTAACAGAAGCCGGCGTGGAAATACCTGAAGAGCTGATTGATGCTTCCGGAGAGAATATTTTCTTAGTGGATCACAGTGAATATACTCAGTCAACCGATGGCATGGATGATGCTCATATCGTCGGTATTCTTGATCATCATGGCATCGGCAATGTCACTACCGGCCATCAGGTCGTTTATGAAGCAAAACCGATAGGAGCTACCGCTACCATAGTGTGGTTAGATTATATGAATTACGGTCTCGATCTCGATAAACAAACAGCGTACATACTGCTTGGAGCTGTATTATCCGACACCACTAATCTGACAGCAACTACGGTAACAGAAGCAGATAAAGTTGCTTTAGAAAAACTATCTGAGATTGCCGAAGTTGAAGATGTGGATGCTTTATACAGAAGAATGAGAGAACAAGCCTTATCCTATGAAGGCATGAGTAACGAAGAGATTCTGTTCTCTGATTATAAAGAATATGAAGCTTATGGAACCAAATACGGTATAGGTTTAGTAAACTCTATAGATGAGAATTCTTCAAAACAGTTGGCTTCGAGAATGAAAGAAGCTTTAACTGAATATTTCAGTACCAGAGATGTGGATCTGATGTATGCTTCAGTCGGTATTAGAGAAGATGGAGTTAAGATCGACTATGTCATTCCGGCAAATGAACTATCGGAATCTATATTAAAGAATGCTTTCCCTGATTATGATGAATATGATGGTACATCATATATCTTCAGATCGGGTTTAGGCAGAAAGTCTAAGTTTGTTCCAGGATTGGATGATTATCTTGGTGCACATCCACACGAATAGATAAATATAATTATTAAAAATACAACTGGCTCTGGTGACTTATCGGAGCCAGTTTTTATTACTGATAATCCAACATTTAACTATACTTTAATTCAAGTTTGTAATATAATATAAGTGTCATAAGACAAATATATTATCAGGCGCAGCATAACTGCAGGATGAATCAGATTATCTGGTTTACCCTGCAGTTTTCTTTTTTTGATAACACCTTTGTCTCATGCAAAGAAAGGAAAAGAAAACAAATGAAAAATGAAATCGTATTATTTAATGACGGTAACGTCAACATTGAAGTTCAGGTATCGCCTGAGCAGGAGACTGTCTGGTTGACAAGAAATCAGATTGCAGCATTATTTGATCGAGATGTGAAAACAATTGGCAAACACATCAACAATGCTTTACATGAGGAACTAATCAGAGAAGAGGTAGTCGCAAAATTTGCGACAACCACTCAACATGGAGCAATTAAAGATAAAACTCAAACGCATATGACTGAACATTATAACCTTGACATGATTATTTCGGTTGGATACAGAGTAAAATCCAACAGAGGCATTGCTTTCAGAAAATGGGCTAACAGAATATTGAAAGACTACATACTAAAAGGCTACGCGCTAAATCAAAAACGTCTCGAAGCTTTGAACAGAACTGTTGATATTCAAAGTAGAATGATTTCTTCCTTAACGGAAACTCCGCAGGATGAAGTCTATGAGGTTGTAAATAAGTACACAGATGCTCTGACACTTCTGGATGAATATGATCATCAGAATCTTAAAAGACCAGAAGGAAACGATACGGTTTATCGCTTGAGCTATGAAGAATGTAGAAAACTGATCGACTCGATGACTTTTAATTCCGATGTTTTCGGTGTCGAAAAAGAGAAGGGAAAACTGGAAGGAATTCTTGCTGCCGTTTATCAGAATGTATTTGGAACAGAAGTATATCCATCCATAGAAGAGAAAGCTTCCAATCTTCTGTATTTCCTGATTAAGGATCATCCGTTTGCGGACGGATGCAAGAGAATCGGTGCTACTATCTTTCTTGAATTCCTGAATAAGAATAATTCGTTATTCAAAAACGGAATTCAGATCATATCAAACAGTGCTTTGGTTGCGATTACGCTGATGATTGCGGAATCAAGACCTGAAGAAAAAGAAATAATGATTACTCTGATGATGAATTTTCTTGCGAAATAATTTGAATTAGACAACAACTAGACAAATAGGATGACATTATTTTATGTTGTTCTATTTGTTGGACATTTGTTAGACAGGATATGTTATTCTGTCAAAAACTAATATTACATAACAATAGTTATGAGAAGGAGAATTATGAAAATCACTAATTTCAGTCCATCACTTATTACACCTAATGCAGAAGAATTCATCTCTATCTTTGAAGAGTTGGGTTTTGAAAGGCAACATACAAAAGAAGATATTGATTCAGGCAAAGTTACTTCTGTAACAATGAAAGATGAAAACGGAAACTATTTTACTGTTTCCGGTGCACCGGTTCCTAGGGATATGCTTGCGGTAAGAATGAATGTTGATAACTTTGAAGAAGCATATGAATTCTTAAAAAGCAAAGGATTCATCAATACGCGAGGAGACGAAAGAGAAACCACAGGCAACAGCATTTCGGCTTATATGCTTTCACCTACTGGCTTTGCGATTGTTTTGACTGAACATACAAAATAACAGTTACAGACGGATATATGAAAAAGATAAAACTTGGATTACTATGTATAACCGTTGCGTTGCTGGTTCTTTCAGGATGCGGTAAATCAAACTATGTGATAACTTCATCTCCTAGTAAGACGACAATCGAAGTCAAAAATGTAGATGATGGTACTTATGGCGAATCCGGCGCAATAACCATGTCAAAGAAGAAACCTGTAAAGATCGAATCTGCACTGGATTCTGGACAGCTTAAGATCGAATTCGGAATTGCCGAAAATTTTGCTACAGGTGATGAAACTGATGACTACAGAGTTGTGAATATAGGCGAGGTAGTTACAGTAGGACCTGGTGACAGCCTGGAGCTTAATGTCGATTCATCTGAATATATTCTGCAGTTTACAGCTATTGGCAAGACAAACGGTACAGTAACACTGACTTATAAATAGAAAATCTGCAGCAAGAATAAGTAGCAGGATATCAGGATCATTGGACTGATACAGAACAGTTTAGATTGTAAAATACCTTATAATATTGCTATTTAAAAGAATATGAAAGGAACTGAATATATGAACAAAAATGATGCGCTTTTAGACGAGCTGATGGAAGATGTTTCTGGTGGCGTGCTTCCTCCCGGGTGGAAAACAACGGTCGATAATATGGCACCGGAACTTATCAAGCAGTTTGCCAATATCAGCTATGAACAAGCCTGCGAAAAAATCGATAAAGAACTGGTTGGCAATTATGGTATCAATGCCAAAGATGGTGCTTTGATCAAAGACTATATAAAAAAATATTTTGGTGAAAATAATTATATTTTGCCTGAATATCTGTAGCAATATTCAATGTTTCGTGGCATTAGTAAATAATAACACTATAATACAGAGCTTTGTTAGTATTCGAGGAGGTAATTAATGAAAGTTACTGATTATTATCCTATTTTCTATACAGAAGATATTGAGACTGAGACCAAACGTTACACTGAAGAACTTGGGTTCAATGTTATACATAGACCTCAGTTGGAAATGCTGGAATATGTAACCATGGAAAACGAGAACAAAAGACGTGTCGATCTTGTTTGTTCGCACTTTCCTGCCGATTCATTCAAGGAGGGTTTCCTGGGCATGAGAGTAAATGTTGATGATTATGATGAAGGTATTTCCTATTTTAAAAAACAGGGATATGAAATATTCGGAAACACTCATGAAACTGAATCTTCCATACATGCATTACTTACTAAAGGTGATGGAACATATATTGTCATCTTTCATCATAAAAAACACTAGGATAGACGTTTATAGCAAATATAGAAAAAATTATTAATGAATCTGATAAAGATCATATATAGAATATATGGGAGGTTAAAATGAAAAAATTATTGATTGGTGCCTTGCTGATGTCATTATTGATGACAGGCTGTGCCAAGAATGAAGAAATTCCGGGAGATGCAGGTCAGCTCTGCCTTGTAAAGGTTGAGACTGATGGTATCGGTCTGGTCGCTGCTGCTAAGGAAGGCGAAACTCTGGCTTTTGACGAGAGCCTCACAAGTTCATCTGCTTATATGAATGTTCCTGAAGGTACAGTATTAACAATCGGTGCCAGGGATTCGGTTGATGAATATAAATTCGTTAAATGGACAAAAAACGGAGAAGAGTTTTCAACTGATTATGAAGTAACTGTCACTATTGATGGTCCGACTGATTTTATTGCGGTCTTCGGATTATCCAATGGATGGGATGGTCCGACCGCTTCAACAATTGAGGAAGTCAAAACAATCGGTGATGTACTGGCTTTGCCTTATTTCGGATGGGCTTACAGTGAAAAAACTTTTGTTTATGCTTTTGAACTCGATAATGTAGTTTACAGAGTCGAGGCAGAACTTCCGGCGGAGACTTCGAAGGCTCTTTTTGATCTGGAATTTGAAGATCCGCAATATGAACAGAAATTCAATGAGCTGGTTGCCCCTTTGGAAGTAACCAAGATCGATAATGTTACTGAAGCAATTCCAACACAGGAAGAACTTGACAAATATGTCGGTTTGACCTGTGGTGATCTGATTGACCAGGGATGGCAAAATAATTTCTACAATACAGAGGAAATGGAATTCGGTTTCACTTACGGCTGGTCCTCATATATTGTTAAACTGGATGGAAAGATCGAATACAAAGATGATACGGATATTGAAGAGGCCATAAGAGATCTCAAGGTTCTTTCAGTTAAGTATGAAGGCTTAGGTAATGTTGCCGATATTGAATTCGAACAAAACTAATATCAAATAACTTAATAACTATTTCGTAAAATAGCAGACCGGTGCATCATAAGTTTCTCCAACTTGTGTACCGGTCTGCTCATTAATATTTTATATGTGAATTAAAGAATAAGAGTATAAGGAAGAATTTATGAGAAGAATTAAAAGTATTTTTATCTTATTTATGTTATCACTGTGTCTGTTTACCGTTTCTTCATGCAGAAAAACAGAAAAAAAGGAAGAAACTTTAACCGATTATATGGTGCTGGTCAACAAACAGAGCAAGCTTCCGGAAGACTGGGAATCAAGAATCGAACTGGTAGATGTCTATACCTCTCTGGATCAGACATATAAGGTTGAAAAGAAAACGGCGGAGGCTTATGAAAAACTGAGACAGGCTCTTTATGATGAACATATTATTATTGCACTTGACAGTACATATCGGACCGTTACCCAGCAGCAGGAGATATGGGATGAGTTTTTGGTAGAATATGGTGAAGAGTATACAAAGACATATGTAGCTGTTCCGGGAACCAGTGAGCATCATACTGGTCTTGCTGTTGATGTAAAGGTGGTTAAAGACGGTGTGATCATCGATGAAAACGATGATATGACAGCAGAGAAGGAACTGTTCTCCAAGATACATGCAAAACTGGCTGAATTTGGTTTTATTCTCCGTTATCCTGTCGGTAAAGAAGATATTACCGGATATGGTGCCGAAGTATGGCATTTCAGATATATTGATTCTGTGGAGATCGCTAAAGAGATAATGGATAAAGGTATTACTCTTGAAGAGTATCTGCAAACAAAACAGTAAACGGAATATTGATTCCGTTTATTTTTTGAATATTCTCATAAAAAGTAACAGCAGAACCGTTAATGCTCCTGTAATAAGAGGACAAGGCAGCATATAGAAAAAAGGTTTAGGGCAGAAATTATACAGCATCTGTGTAAAGCCGTTATCCGGATGAATAGTAAAACTGTAGTTTGCTTCGGGATAAAGATTGGTTCTGATCAGGAATACATTGACAAAATGGGTGAATGTTCCTAAGGCATACAGCATCAGCATGTTCCAGAAAATATCGCTGATATCGGCTTTATATAAGCCCAGAGTCAGGAAGCTTAAAGAGGTTATGATCAGTAAACTGTGATAAGCATAGAATCCTAAAGTTTGTAAACTATAAAACGGCTGATTATAGACTATTTTATCCGGAAAAGTTAAGGCCAGTAATGAACCGCAGGTTCCCATAACGATACAGAAAGACATAAGATGGGAATTGTTTGTGGCAGCGGCGATAATGCACAGGATTGTTGACTGATTGCATAAGTAACAAGGCAGTTCGTTGAAATATCTGTAATCATCCCGGATATGAATCATATAGAGTTTATAGACTCTTAAAATAATAAATTCGATGATACTTGTGATCATGATATAAGTAAGTTTTTTATCAGGAGTTAGCGTGTTTCCGTAAAGCGTAAAAAGAATCGTTCCTAAAACGGTGATGACAATATAAAACCACCAGCCTCTGTTAAAGGCAATGATTTTAAGATCATTAGGAAATAACTTATACCAGAGTTTCATATCTTATCCGATAAAATGTTCAGTTTACTGTAAATTCATTATAGCTATGAAACGGAAGATATGTATGATTATTTTGATATGAGATAATATTTCTGATGAATAAAGATACCCTTAACATTCTGTCTGATGCCATATCCGATGTCGGTTCATGGAGATGGTGGTATACGGAAAAAGACCTGTTTCAGTTGGAATTCTGTGACGTTCAGCTATATGATGAAACAAAACCGGAGAAAGCATCTCATACTACTGATGTATTGGCTGTAAGGTTTTCAGGTAATTCCTTTGCGGTCTTTCTGGATAATCTGAATGATGATAATGAGAAGAAATGGTATGAACGCTTATACGACGATGAAATAGGTGCTTTTCAAATTGATACATATGAATTGTGTTTCGATGACACGGATAAAGCGGCAGAAATTTTTGATAGTTATAAAAACAGGACTTCAATAAAAGACTTTAAGGGAATTGAAACGATTCATTCTGTAAGACATATCATATCAGCCAAATGTGGCGATGTCGGTTTTATTGCCGGCGGTGATGATATAAAGGTTGTGAGTAAAAATGGAACTTATACGGAAGAGGAAATCATTGCTTCTGCAAAAAGATGGTGGTCATACTGGCGTGATTACTGGCGTTTAAGAAAGAGTAAAGATGCCTATGAAAAGGACTGGGCATGTGAAGTAACTATTCCTGCCGATAAGGATAATCCGACAGGAAACTGGTATGAGGATTAATCGGAATAGGTGTTTATAACGTATAATTAAATCAGAAGAAATGAAATATGAATAGTTAATCTGCTTTAGTTTTATTTTTTGTATTTTGTAGCAGATTTTTGTTCGTTATGTTTTGAAACAGAAAGGAAGGGCCAGAGATGGATTCAAATGAAATAAATGCTCAGAATATCATCAGTAACCTTGATAAGGCTATCGAAGAAGGCTGGATCAAAGTAAATTATCAGCCGATCGTCCGTTCAACCAATGGCAAGATTTGCAATGTCGAAGCTTTGGCCCGCTGGGATGATCCGGTATATGGTTTACTGATGCCGGGATCTTTTATTCCTGTTCTGGAAGAAGCTAAGCTCATTCATAAACTGGATCTGTCTGTAGTTAAGCAGGTTCTAAAAGATATGAAAGCCAATGAGATGTCCGGAAACAAGAACGTTCCTGCTTCCATTAACTTTTCCCGTGCCGATTTTGATGCCTGTGATCTGGTTAATGAAATATGCTCACTGACTGATGAGATGGGAATAGATAGATCATTGATCAATATCGAGATAACCGAAAGTATGGTTGGTAGCGATTTTGATTATATGAAGAATCAGATAGACCGCTTCCGTTCTAATGGTTTTGATGTCTGGCTGGACGATTTCGGAAGTGCTTATTCATCATTAAATATCTTACAGAATGTTAAATTTGATCTGATCAAATTTGATATGGGCTTTTTAAAAGGCCTTGAAGAAACAGAAAACAGTAAGATCATCCTGACGGAAATGGTCAAAATGGCTACTTCTTTGGGAGTAGATACGATCTGTGAGGGTGTAGAAACAGAATATCAGTTCCGTTTCTTAAGAGAAATCGGCTGTTCCAAACTGCAGGGTTTCTATTTTGCGAAAGCTTTGACTCCTGAGCAGATTCTTCATAAATACAGTATTGAGATTAAAGACGGTTTTGAAGATCCTAGGCAGTCGCTATATTATGACGCGGTAGGAAGAGTAAATCTGTATGATCTGTCATTCCTGGCCAATCTTGATGACAATATCGTTAAGAATACCTTCGATACTGTCCCAATGGGCATCATGGAAATAAACAGTGAAGGGAATAAAGTAAGATATATCAGAAGCAATCAGTCTTTCAGAGATTTCATGAAACGGGCTTTTATGATGGATCTGTCTGATCCTGATATGGAGTATGATGTTTCTGGCGAAGGACATGATTCGGCTTTAATGAAGGCTGTCGAACAGTGCCGTAACAGCGGAAACCGTGCCTTTGTCGATGAAAAGATGGCTGATGGTTCAACGGCACATTCCTTCTTACGTAGAATCGACAGGAATCCGATCAGTGGTAATGATTCATTCGCAATCGCCGTACTTTCGGTCAGCGAGCCTGATGAAAGTGCAACTTATGCCGATATCGCCAGCTGCCTTGCGGCGGACTACTACAATATCTTTATCATCGATCTGGATAAGGATGACTATATTGAGTATTCTTCCAAAGTCGGTGATGAGGAAATGTCTTTGGAGCGTCATGGCGAACACTTCTTTGAGTCAGCAAGAAACGACGCATTAACCCGCATCTACGAGGAAGACCGTCAGCATTTCTTAGACATATTTACTAAGGAAACTGTTCTTGAGGAGATCAATACTCAGGGTGTCTTTACAACCACATACCGTTTAATCGATTCGGGAACACCAATGTATGTCAATATGAAGATTACCAGAATGCGTAACGGCAACCGCCTGATTCTCGGTATCAGTATTATTGATGCGCATATGAAACAGCTGGAAGAGGAAAGAAAGCTCAGACAGGAGAAACTGTCTTTAAGTAGAATTGCGGCTCTTTCACCGAACTATATCGTTCTTTATATGGTTGACCCGGTAACCAACCATTATACGCAATACAATCCTTCGGATGAATTTAAGAATCTCGGTCTGGCCAGACAGGGTGAGGATTTCTTTGAAGATGTAAAACTTGATGCACCTAAAGCGTTTGCGCCGGAGGATCTGGAAAATCATTTACGCACTATGACGAAAGAAAACGTCATGAACGAGATTCAGAAGAACGGATACTTTGTGTATAATTACCGCTTCATTCTGGGTGGGAAAAAGACCCCGGCAACATTAAGAGCTTCACTGGTCGAAGAAAATGACGGTGAGAAGATCATTATTGGTGTTACCAATGACGAAGAAGACTACAACAAACGTCTTGAAGATGCATACAAGAAGGCCAGTGATGATGTTACGGTCTATAACCATATTGCACATGCCCTGGCAAGAGGTTGTACAGATCTTTATTATGTCAACATGGAGAATGATGAATTCATAGCTTTCCACACCGATGATGAAAAAGGTGTCTTAAGCGAAGCCAGAAGAGGCGGTGAATTCTTTGAAAGTGTTAAGAATGAAGTTGCTTTATATATCCATCCGGATGATCAGGAAGCATATCTGAAGGCTTATGATAAGGATTTCCTCAATGATGCTTTAAATCGCAGTAAAGTATATGAACTGGTATACAGAAGAATCGATAACGGATCGCCGTTCTATGTTCAGGCAAATATTACCCGTATGGAAGACGATGAACGCTTTATCGTTATTTCGCTATCGGATGTTGATGAACTGATCAGACAGCGTCAGGCCGAAGAAAGGATTCAGGAAGAAAGAGTCGTCTATGCCAGACTTCATGCCTTGACCGGTAACTTTATCGTTGTTTATGTCGTGGATCCTGAAACCGGCGATTACCGTGAATTCAGTGCAACTGATGATTATGTGGAAAGTCTGGCTCAGGCAAAGACCGGTACGGATTTCTTCAACAAGGTCAGGGAAGTGGCACTTGATGTCAACTATCCTGAAGACCTGAGTCTTTTCCTGGCGGCTTTCACCAAAGAGAATATCCTCAATGAGATAAACCGCAGCGGCAGCTTTACTTTAGGCTATCGACTGGTTATGGATAATAAACCGATCTATGTCCAGATGAAAGCGGCAATGGCCGAAGAAAAAGAGGGGCTCCGTCTGATCGTCGGTTTGAACAATATCGATGCGCAGGTCAGACAGGAACAGGAATTCGGTAAGCGTCTGGCTCAGGCCCAGATCCAGGCCAAGGTCGATTCTCTGACGGGCGTCAAGAATAAGCATGCCTTTGTGACACTGCAGGAACAGATCGACTCCCAGATCAGAGAACATAAACAGCCGCCGTTTGCGATAACTATGCTGGATGTGAACGATCTCAAACTCGTCAACGATACGCAAGGCCATCAGGCCGGTGATCAGCTGTTAAAAGATGCCTGCAAGATCATCTGTGAGACTTTCAAACACTCTCCGGTCTTCAGGATCGGCGGTGATGAATTTGTGGTCATCTCGCAAAGCAGGGATTATGAACATATAGGCGAGCTTGTGCAGAGCATAAGTGATCACAACGCCGAGGCAAAAGCCAATAGCGGAATCGTTATCGCCTGCGGTATGGCCAAATTCAGTGGTGATGAAAATGTGGCTGCTGTTTTAGAAAGAGCAGATCATAATATGTATGAGAATAAGAGCATTCTTAAGTCAGATAGATAGGAAAATAAAGAAGATATTTGATTATGAAAAAACTGAGACATATTCTGTTTAGTTCCTGGTATAAGCTGGAAACGCTTGATGACCGTATTTACCACATCATTCTGGATGTTGCGGTATTTATCTGTGTAGGCACACTGGTGACTGACCTGATTCTGCATTCGCCGAAATCGGCTTTGCTTTCCAGTGCTATTAATCTGCTGTTTGTGATTATCTTGCAGTACATCACGATGCGCTATCCGAAATACTCTAATTATTGCCGTATTGCGCTGGTGCTGGGATTAAATTTTGTTTTCTTACCGATCTCATTCTTTTCTTCGGGAGGTATCTACAGCGGCAGGATTCTGTTCTTTGTGCTTGGCATGGCAATGTGTGCTGTTCTTTTGCACGGAAATACTGGCGGTATTATCTTTCTTATTTCATCTCTATGGATGGAACTTTGCATAACACTTTCGGTGCATTTCCCGCAGTATGTTCAGCAGATGACTGTCAATCAGCATCGAAAAAGCATGAAATCAACATTACTGATGACAGGTATTGCTCTGTATTCCATCATCCTGCTGATTTTCAGAGAATATGCCGCAGAAAAAGCACGCAGCGAATCATTGATGCAGAAACTTAACGAACTTTCGATTACGGACGCTTTAAGCGGTCTATATAACCGTCGTGAACTATTCCGCAGACTGGAAGTCATGTACGATAACAAACCAAAGGAGAGAATGGAAACTCTGACCTTGAAGAACCGCTATATTGCCATGTTTGATGTCGATGATTTCAAAAAGCTCAATGATACTTATGGTCACAGTTTTGGCGACAGCGTCCTGTTATCCGTAGCGGAAGTCCTCCACGACATGGTTTTTCCGGAAAGAGGTGAACTGACAGCCCGCTATGGCGGAGAAGAATTTGTCAGTATTATTGTAGCGGATAATTCCGAACAGGCTTATGAAAGAATTGATGAAATCCGTAGAAAGATTGAAAGTCTCAGATGGGAAGAACATCCGGAAGTCTGTGTTACGATCAGCGGCGGTCTGCTTTCCTGTGAAGAGAATCCTGATCTGACCATGGCTTTACATGATGTCGATGCAAAACTGTATGAAGCTAAAGCAGCCGGTAAAAACAGGATCTGCATTCTGGAAAAGAAGAAATAAATAAAGAGGGAAAACACATGATTAAAATCTATGGTATGCCGACCTGTCCGTATTGTGATTATATTTATGAACAGATCAAGGGACGTGAAGATGAGTTTGAATATATAAACATTGGTGAGAATATCCGGAATATGAGTGCTTTTACAAGACTCAGAGATACGGATCCGGTATTCGATCACTGCAAGCAGATAGGGGACCTGGGAGTTCCGGCATTTGTATTAGAAGACGGCAGCATTACTTTAGATCCGGCCGTTGTCGGTCTTGTTGAATATGGAACAGCTGATGCCTGTTCCCTTGAAGACCACAAAAGCGGAAGAAAGGGATGCTGAAGCAGGTATAAATAGTATTCCTATCAAGAAATAATAATCATATTTAAACTTTTTTATTTGTGATTCTAAAACTTTTTAGAAAAGAAAATCTTTTGGGGTATTTTCTGTTCCTGAAATAACAAATAGCATGAAAAATGAATTCATTAAAAACTACATAGAGATAAAAGAAACTTATGTACCTGTGATTCCTTACAGTGAAGAGCTTTCTGCTGAAGAAATGTTGCTGGATAGTCATCTAGCCAGAATCAAAAAAGAAGCGGATAAATTATATTCGGTAAATGATCCGTACGGAATCATTGAATGGAACGATGATGAAGATATCCATCCTGAGCTTTACCAGTTCTGCCATAAACTTCCTAAAGGCGGTGATCTTCATGCGCATGATAATACGATGATTCCCCTTGACAGGTTTATACAGATCATTTCCGAACATGCCTTCATCAGCCTGAATGGACAAACTAACGGGACACTGTATACGAAATACAGTCCCGATCTGCCGTCTGACGCGATCAGAGTAAGTGAAGTGCTGGAAACAGGTCTTCTGAATGAAAAAGAACTGAGAGATATACTGGTTATCAGAGACGGAGAAGAAGAAAACGGTTACTGGAAAAGACTGGAAAAGCTTTTTTCGGCAACCGGTGATTTTTATAATGACATCCCTATCATGGAGAAGATCTGGGAAGAAGGCTTCCGCAGCTGTTATGAAAAAGGTATACTGCTCGTGGAAATCAGGGACTGGGGTGTCGAAGATGATCTGATGAATATCATCCGTGACAGGACGATCCGCGAAGCATATTACAGAGTAAGGAAAGATCATTCCGATTTTCTGGTCAGACTGATCGGCTGTTCCGGAAAGGATGACTACACTACGGTCGAATCAGCCTGTGAAACGTTAAGATCATTCATCCGTGTCAGTAAGATCATAAAAGATGAATTCGATCCTGCTGATCCAAAGGATTTTATTATAGGTCTTGATCTGGCAAATGAAGAAGATATCAGTAAGCCATTAAGCGATTTTGCGGATTTCCTTGGATCTGAAGAAGTAAGAAACAGCGGGCTCAGACTTTACCTGCACTGCGGAGAAAGTCTGCGCCGGGACAATGACAGTGTCGTTGATGCCTATATACTGGATTCACTCAGAGTCGGCCATGCCATGAATCTGTATCGTTTCCCGAAGTTAATGAAAGAATATGCGGAAAAGAATATCGCGATCGAAGTCTGTCTGATGAGTAACTATCGTTTGGGTTATGTTAAGGATCTGCGTTTGCACCCGGGATTGCAGTATATGATAAACGGAGTTCCGATCGCACTCTGTTCGGATGACGGTCTGTTCATGACCAGAGCACCGATAGTGGATGATTTCTATGCGGCGATTTTGTGCTGGGATCTTAATCTCGGTGATATTAAAGCCATATGCCGTAACTCCATTAAATACAGTGGTCTTTCAGAAAAGGAGATCAACCATCTTATGGAAAACTGGGAAAAGCAATGGAACAGTTTTGTTTCCAGACAGAATAAGAAACTTGGAAGTTAGTTTTTTCTGTTTCTGAATATAAACATAGAATAATCATATGTCTAAATATACCCTTTACACTCTTATAGCTTTATTAATACCATTTCCGGTAAGCTTTTTTCTTTCTGCACTTATCTACAGAAAAAGAACCATACGGGTATTATGGAAAGCATTAACTGCTGTATTGTTATCATTTGTCTTTATTTCCGCCATAAGTCTATGTTATCTTCTGCCTTATGCCAAAGCTGAAGAAGAAGCTATTAATGCCTTAAAATCAGAAGATGGACTTAATTATAAAGAAACAGATAACTATTACGCATTCACAAACAAAGAAACCGATTCTGCTCTTATCTTCTTTCCCGGAGCCAGAGTAGACGAAAAAGCTTACAGTGTTTTAGCTAAGAAGATTAGTGAATCAAATATTGATGTTTATGTGATTAAAGCACCGTTTCATTTAGCTCTTTTCTGCATTGATGCGCCGGACAAAATAATCAGTGAAACCGATTATGAATATATCTATATATCAGGTCATTCTCTTGGCGGAGCTATTGCTTCGATATATACCGCAAAAAACAGCGATAAGATCGATGGAGTAATAATGCTGGGATCGTATCCTTCTGAAACTATAAATGATGACATCAGTCTTTTATCAATATACGGCGATAAAGACGGTCTCTTGCAGAAAGATGCTTATGAAAAGAAAAAGGAAAACTGGCCAAGAAACAGTCAGGAATATGTTATTAAAGGAGGAAATCACTCCGGTTTCGGTTTATATGGAGAACAGAAAGGTGATAGTGTGGCAGAAATCACCAATGAACAGCAGATCGAAATATGCGCCAAACAGATAACTGAATTCATTAATAGAAATTGAAAAACGTTTAACATTTGGACATGTCATAAAAACCCGGAAAATAACATACAGGATGCAATCTGAAAAAATAAAAACTCAAAAATGCATTGCAATGTAAACGTTATTATTTTCTGAAAAACAGGAAGAGAAGAAGTAAAAACGAATTTAGAAACAGGTAAAAAGGTTTTGCGAATTGCCAGTGTCCTCAATCTTATTGATTATTATTATGGGCAGTTTAAAAAGTCCGGGTTTTACACTTGCTTCTTGTATAGGCAATATAGAATTATATATTTTTTACGAGCACAAAAAGTACAGATCAGTTACATAGATAGCCACAAATAAATAAGAGTATTATAAAAGATCAACTGTTATTCTACAGCCTCGATATCGTAATAGAAACAGAAGCTATCTCCTTCGTAAGTATAGTCTTCCACTTCTTCGCTCGATAAGAGGTCGCCATTTACGTACAAGTTGACCGGATCGTAGAATATATAACCCGGACAGGCCTTGACCTTGGCGAATACAGTATACTTTTCTCCTTTTTTCATTTTTTCATCTTTATAGAATTCAAGAGTACTGTATGTTTTCCAGTACGCTTCTTCTCTTTCAACACCATCAACAGTGATCCTGTCGATGAAATAAATATCGCTTAAAGGCGTTATCTCAGGTACAGGTGTCTGATCAAAACCGGAATGATCACTGCATTTTATCAGCGTCCCGACTTTAGGCTTGCTTATTGTTAGTTCTACCGTTTCGATCACTGTTCCGTTTCTTTCTTCGCTGTCTGTAATTTCCGTATCCTTGCAATTAAGTTCGTCATTCATTGCTTCTTTCTCCTTATTAACAACATAATAATAAAACTATTTCTTTAGCTATATTTTGAAGTATTTTCTGTCTGCTTGCAATCGCTATAAGATTATTGATTTAACGTGCCGAAAAGGTACCTGAATCGGATTAAACAAAATATCAGAAATGGCAAAATGATGTTGATAAAGAAGAAATATGATCAATAAAAACGGGAGACTATGAATAAAGTACGGATAAGATGAATAAAGGTGTCTTGAATAAAACATGTAAGAAAAAAACCGTATTTCTACGGTTTTCTCTCATCTAAGATGGCGGTGCGTACGGGACTCGAACCCGTGATCTCCTCCGTGACAGGGAGGCACGATAACCAACTTCGCTAACGCACCAGGTGTATTGCCAATAAATACGTTGCTATTACATTCTAATCTATTTGTTCTTAATATTCAAGGGGTTTTTACTGTTTCGGCCGTTCATTATTACAACTGATTTTTCATGCTGGACATATGTTGGACGGTTTCTGCTAATATCATTAATCAGTAAGAAAAGAATCGGGAGAATAATAATATGTTGATACTTTTTGGAGCTTTGCTTGTCAGTTATATATTTCCACTGACACTGTATTTCTATCTGAGAAATGCACATAAAGATGATAAACAATACAAGAAAGACTGCTGGAATCTTCTCTGGAACGGATTGCTTTTGGGATTTCCGGTTTTCGGTTTTTCCTTTCTTTGCAATATTCTTTTCCAGTTTACCGGTATTGGTGAACGTTTTCCGCTGATCGAATTGTTCTTCTCTGCTTTTATTCTTAAAGCCTTATCCGAAGAACTGATGAAGTATCTGCCAGCCCGTAAAGTTATAAACAGAAATCATTCAAAGATCAGTTTTCTGGATCTGATGGCCTATACGACAATTTCAGCTATCGGTTTTGAAATAATGGAAGCTGTAGTATATGTCTTTATGTCTAATGTCACACAGGTTATTGTCCGCGGGGTTACGAATATGCATGCTGCCTTCGGATTGATCATGGGCTATATCATTGCCAAAGGATACAAGAAGAATATAAAGAATCCGGTTCCTTTGGGTGTTTTTGTTTCAACCATGATCCATGGCGCATATGATCTATGTCTTAATGAATCTTTGGGTGAAACGGACTGGTTCATGATTTCGCTTCTTATTGCGGCAATCTGCCTTGGTATAAATATTTGCAATTATTTCTTCATGAATAAAGCCAGAAATAATCCGTACTATACTGATCCGCTCTTTTATGAAAGGGAAAATGATCTTTCGGATGCAGAAATGGCAAACGGAGAGTAGTTTTGTTGGACATTTGTTAGACATGGCCATATAAAATTAATTTATTGGTGGAGGCCTATATGAAAAAATCATTATTATTCTTAATTGGTTTATTGATCATAAGCGGATGTGCAAAAAACAGTTCTTCGATAATTGTTGAGGAATTTGTCGGACGCAGCGTTCAGGATGTTTATGCTTGGTGTGCAACGCTTGATGATGATCATTCATGCGAAGTTAATTATGAAGATAACGGTGATTATGAAAAGGACATTGTTTTTGAACAGTCCATAAAAGCCGGCAAGAAATTTAAAGATGCCGAGATATCTTTCAAGGTATCAAACGGCTATGATTCGGAAATCGTTCTTCCGTATATTACTCCGGAGGTCACGGTATCAGATATCGAAGTGTGGAAAGAGGCCACTGGTTTAATTACACTCAACTACGTCTATGAGACGAGTGATACCGTGGAAAAGAATCATATAATCAGAATGGAACCGGCAGCTCATGTAAAGAAGGATACTCCGGTAACAGTTTATGTATCTTCAGGCCAGGCAACTCCGGTCAGTACGGATATCGAAGTAAAATTCGGCGATTATATCGGTTTAACTGTTGAACAGTTTGAAGAAAAAGCTAAGGCTCTGGGTCTGAAACCTAACCATCAGACTTCCAGGGATAAATATGATGCGAATATCAAATTCGGTAATATCGTATGGCACGGTTCGGGTGTCTATGTAAAAGATGAAACATTCAATTACGGTGTTTGTATCAATGCGATTACCGTCAATCCGGGTGATTATATAGGCAAGACGGAAAGTGAATTCATTAAGATAGCTAAGGGTCTAAGTCTCAATCCTGTTCATATTACGGGCAGAGATTCCTATTCGTCCAAAATTGATAATGGCAACATTGTTACTCATGGCAGCGGTGTTTATGTAGAAGGTGAAGAATTTAAATACGGCTTATCTATCGGACCGGCTATTGTTCGTCAGGGCTATGAAGGTGGCAGAGAATCCGCATTTAACGAATATCTGGAAAACCTGACGCTGAAAGGCGACCGCAAGACAACTTATTCGGATACAGTGACGGCTGGCAGAATCGTTTCCTATAACTACGGTAAGTATTCTACCGGCGACTATGTTACATATTACGTCTCCCTGGGACCTGAAGAAAAGTACATTGATGTTCCGGATTTCACCGGCTTAGAAGAAAGCACACTGCTAAGTTTCTTCTCGGCTAATGGTATCCTGGTTAACAAACGTACTGAAGAGTCTTCGTTACTGCCTAAAGGAAAAGTTACCAGTAACGATCATGGCAGAATGAAAGCCGGAGATAAGGCTTCATACACCGTTTCTTCAGGCCCTGCTGTTCAGGAAACAGCAATCATCGAAGCATTCAATACCGTTCGTGACAGCGTCTCACATGAAGGAGATTATGAACATGCCGAATATGATATGAAGAGATATCTCTTTGGCAGAGGCTTCATGGATTACGATGTCGTTCCGGTCGTTTATGGTGATATGGAACCGGGCGTTCTGCTTTCAATTTCCATTGATGGTACGGAACTGGGCGATTATCCGGTAAATGCGTCACTTACTTCCTACATTTACTGCCGCATCAGCGCCAGTATCGAAGAGTAAAAAACAAACTGCTCGGCTATGAAAGACCGAGCAGTTTATTTGATTGATAATATTTTCTTATTTCAATTTCATTATCAAGATGTATTAGGGCAAACTACAATGATCTGGAAAATGGAATCAGTGAAACAACAGAATACCTGGAACTGTTTCTAAGAAATCTTCAATTAAACGAGAACCATCCTCTTCATAACCGGACATTGCATATCAGTAATATCTTTAAAGAAAATGAAAAACCGGACATTGGAGATAAAAAACCGGACATTGAAACAATAAAAGCGGACATTCAAAAAGAATTCAAACCAAAAACCGCACATTATATTCTTGATCTTCTTGAAGTATTCCCAAACCCAACAGTATTTGGTCGTTCAGATATGATGAAAGTTATCAATATCAAATCTTCCAGAACATCTGAACTGTTAAAAGAAATGACAGATAAGAGAATAATCGAACCTGTATCAGGACAGGGGAAAGGCAAATACCGATTCAGATGAACACCTTCGGTTATTGCCGTATAAGTACACCTCATCAAAACATCGAAAGGCAGATTCGGAATATCGAATCTGCTTTTCCTGATGCGATCATAATAAAGGAAGTCTATTCCGGAACATCTCAGGATTGCCTTGAATGGAATAAACTGCTTAAGGTATTGAAGCCAAAAGATTCGGTTGTATTTGATTCTGTATCCAGAATGAGCAGGGATGCAGATGAAGGATTCAGCGAATACCAGGATCTATATAACAAAGGAATAAACCTTGTTTTTATTAAAGAGCCACATATTAATACTGATACATACAAAACAGCCCTGACAAAACAAATTGATCTTACCGGTGATAAAGTCGATTATATTCTTGAAGGTGTAAACCGTTACCTGATGGAACTTGCGAAAGGACAGATCCGTTTAGCTTTTGAACAGTCGGAAAAAGAAGTTCAGGATC
>JAFZQG010000024.1 GCA_017550145.1 Erysipelotrichaceae bacterium
CGAACCCTAGACCCTCTGATTAAGAGTCAGATGCTCTACCAACTGAGCTAGGGAACCAAGTGGTGACAAGTACGGGATTCGAACCCGTGAATGCCGCCGTGAAAGGGCGGTGTGTTAAGCCGCTTCACCAACTTGCCAAAAACAATGGCGCCCGAAACAGGACTCGAACCTGTGACCTGCCGGTTAACAGCCGGACGCTCTACCGACTGAGCTATTCGGGCACATTGCTTACATAGTTTATCATAAGAAAAATGCTTTTTCAAGATAGTCTAGGAAAAATCGGAGCGTTTTTATTTACAATTTATATTTTATAAAATATAATTTAATCAAATATAAATGGAGGAATTGAAAATGAGTTTCTATGATCAGTATGTAACAGCTCCTGATGGAAGAGAAATATCCATGAAAGAATATGAGGGAAAAGTCGTTCTGGTTGTCAATACGGCAACAGGTTGCGGTTTTACTCCGCATTATGAGGATCTTGAGAAGATGTATGAGGATTATCATGACAAGGGCCTGGAAATAATCGATGTTCCATGTAACCAGTTTGCAGGACAGACCCCGGGTAATGATGATGAGATCCATGAATTCTGTACTTTAAAATACCATACACAGTTTCCGCAGATGAAGAAATCGGATGTGAACGGTGAAAATGAATTATCGCTCTATACTTATCTTAAATCACAGAAGGGATTTGAGGGTTTCGGTAAGAATCCGGCTGGAATGGCTCTTAGTCTGATGATGAAAAAAATCGATAAGAACTACAAGAACAATCCTGATATCAAATGGAATTTTACGAAATTTGTGGTTGACAGACAGGGCAATGTCGTAGCCCGTTTTGAGCCTTCCGCAAAAATGAGCGATGTAGCTGCTTACGTAGCTTCACTTATATAAAGGATATAAATATATATGGCTCAGGAATATAAGCAGTTGAAACTGGAGAATCAATTGTGTTTTCCGCTTTATGCCTGTTCAAGAAAGATCATCAGCCGTTATACATCTTATTTAAAACCGCTGGGTCTTACTTATACACAGTATGTGGTCTTCATGGTGCTGTGGGATAAGGAAAAGGTTACAGTCGGTGAACTGGGGGAAACACTATATCTGGATGCGGGTACACTCACACCTTTGCTGAAGAAACTTGAGAAGGAAGGTTATATACATAGAGAAAGATCCGGCGAAGACGAAAGAGTAACTTATGTTTCCATCAGCGATAAGGGTAACGAACTTAAAGAGAAATGCAAGAATATTCCTTCGGAGGTAGCTTCTTTGAGTACGGCACTGAGTGAAAAAGAAGCCAAAGAATTATACCGTTTACTTTATCTGCTGATAAATGAGAATGTACAAGAATAGCAGCATATAGAGACAAAACAGTTGTATGGATTCAATGTGGATCCGGATCATACTAAGGCGTTATGATAAGACGCCTTTTTGATTGGAATGTGAAATGTTAGAATGATGGTGATGAATTATCTGCCGAGTAAACTGACAAAACTGAGAAAACACTATAACTATTCGCAGTCCTATCTGGCGGAGGTTTTGGGCGTGGAAACTCCGGAATATATGAAATATGAGAACGGTTCAGCGATGATTTCCTATGAGCAGATGAAGAGACTCTCTTCGCTGTATCATATCGATCTGGTCGAGGTGTTCCGCAATTCCGATGAAGTGGAGCTTTATGAGGTCAATAAGGCCAATACCGATGAGATCAATATCGAATTCTTTACGGCGAAGAAGACTTTTATAGATAAGATAAAGGAATTCTATTCGCAGAATAAGATTACCAGTACGATCATTGTATTCCTGCTGATAATGATCATAATCATGTTTATTGTCATGAAGAATACCTTCAGACCGTTTGATCCGGTCAGAGAAAACATTAATCGTCTTTCCGTATCGGAAACTACAGTCGTCTATATCGATGACTATTCAGGTGTCAACGGTTCCGGAAGCAACACCAACGGTGAACTGTCCAATCTGACTTCTTCCGGTGCTATCAAGGTCTGTGAAGGTGAGGGGTTTACGATCATTCTCAATGATGATGGAACTATGACTTCGGCAGGTCTGATTTCAAAGTATGCCAATGAAATCGAGGGCTGGAAGAATATTACGGATATTGCGGTAGGAAATGCCCATATTCTGGGTCTTGATTCCAACGGCAGAGTAAGATGTACGGGTGATGAATCAAGCGGTGCCTGTGACCTGGCTGATTCCAGAAACATCAAGAAGGTTTATGCGACAGCCTATGGCAGCATCCTGATGGACAATGACGGTGTATTGACATACTGTGGTTCCTTCATCGGTTCCAGCAGTTTAAAGAACTACTACAACATCAGAGACATCGCTTCCAGTGATAATATCCTGGCTATTCTGTGTAATGATCACAGTATCGATGTCTACACCAAGAATTCCATGAACTATCTGGAAGCGGAATCCTGGGATGATATCGTCGATGTGGCCTGCGGTGACAGTTATGTGGCCGGTCTTGACCGTTATGGCAAGGTTCATATCGAAATAGACAACAGCTCGATCCGTAACGAGATCGAAAAGTGGTCCAACATCATTGCGATCGATGGAGCCAGTGATTATCTGATCGGTTTTGATGGCAAGAAGATCTATGGTGTCGGCAACAATAAGTACAATCAGTTTGTCAAAGAGGAACTGATCAAACAGCGTCTGGATATGGTTTCCAATGTAGTCTATACCATTGATGAAGATTATGTTTCGGTTCAGTTTGACAGTGTCAGCAATGCGTCAGGTTATATTGTAAGTATCGATGTCGGTATCGGTATTTCGCGCCGTATCGAAAAGGCGGAAGTGGTTAAATTTGAAACCGAGAATATGACTGAAGGCAAGAACTATACGATTTCGATCGTAAGCGTAGGTGAGGGCGATTATACTGATTCGGATACCTATAAGCTTAATTTCACGTATAATAAACCGGAAGAGACCTATACTTTCGATGAAGGCGAGATCATGTCGGAAGAAGTGTTCATCGCTTATCTCAGGGGTATCGGTGTCGATGAAAGCCATATTCACGGCAAGGAAGGCGACTACTGTGAAGATGATAAGGTTACGATCATTTCCACCAATCTTGACGGTAGAACACTGACTAAGAGCGAATTACTGAATATGGATATAGAATATACTTATTGTAAGGTTAAGGAAGAATGAAGAAGAATAAGGTCTGGAGAATAAAAGGCTTCGAGGGAGTATTTACCGATGAGGAGATCATCGATCTTATTAAGCGCGGGGAAATCAAACCCGATTATGCTTTAACCTGCAAAGAAATGAAGAAATGGGTTAAACTGAAAGACAGTATCTATCAGTACTATATGGAGGATGTGAAAAATGAAACTGTATAACAGCTATACATTAAAAACCGAAGAATTTGTACCGATCAGGGGCAATGAAGTCAGTATGTATGTGTGCGGACCGACCGTCTATAACCATGCGCATATCGGCAATGCTCGTCCGATCGTCGTTTTCGATACATTAAGAAGAACTTTGGAAGCAGAAGGATACAAGGTCAAGTTTGTATCCAACTTCACCGATGTGGATGACAAGATCATCAATAAGGCTCTGGAAGAAGGCGTAAGCGAAAGAGAGATCGCCGACCGTTATATCAAAGCCTACAATGATGTGCGTAATTCACTGAATATCATTCCATTGGATGTAACTCCAAGAGTTACCGAAACTATGGATGAGATCATCGAATTCATCGACAAGCTGGTTCAGAAGGGTAATGCGTATGTCGTGGATGGCGATGTCTATTTCTCCGTTGAAAGCGATCCGAAATATGGCGAGCTTTCCCATCAGAAACTGGAAGACCTCAATGCGGGTGCCCGTGTTGAAGCAAACGACATGAAGAAGAATCCGCAGGATTTTGCGTTATGGAAGAAGACCGATAAAGGCATCAAGTGGGATTCGCCTTGGGGTGAAGGAAGACCGGGCTGGCATACCGAATGTGTCGTCATGATCGGCAAGGAATTCAATCATTCCCTGATCGACATCCACGGCGGCGGCAAGGATCTGAAGTTCCCTCACCATGAGAACGAAATGGCTCAGTCCGAGTGCTGCAACGGTCATCATCTGGCTAACTACTGGGTCCATAACGGCATGCTGGAGACAAAGGGCGGAAAGATGTCCAAGTCTTTAGGCAATACCCAATGGGCTAAGGATGTTATTGCGGAGAATGGTGCCAATCTCGTGAGATGGTTCCTCTTATCCGGTAAATACAGAGATTCACTTATTTATGATGACGAGACCTTTGCGGCAGCCAAGAGCGAGCTTGCAAAAATTGAGACTGTACTCAAACAGGTCGAGGTCAAGAGCCAGGTAAGCGGTGTTGAACTTGGTGATGAATACAACAAGGAAAAATATGATGCCTTCTTGGAACAGATGGCTGATGATCTCAATACACCTAATGCGTACATGGTGATCTTTGATACAGTCAAGTTGCTGAACCAGGATCTGCGTACGAAGGATATTGACTGGAAGGCCGTCGAGAAAGACTACAACGCCATTGAGAAGATGCTGGAGATACTGGGTGTCTTTATCGAGAAAGTTAAGCTTTCCGATGAGGATAAGGATACCTATGCGAAATGGAATGAGGCTAAGTCCAATAAGGATTTTGAAACAGCTGATAAATACAGAACGATCCTGATGGAAAAAGGTATCCTGTAATGGATCTCAAGGAATACAGCGGCTATTCTTTAAGCTTTATCGGTGATGCGGTTTATACCCTGAAAGTCAGAGAATACTTCGTTGGTCATCATTATCAGTCTTCCCGTTCTCTGCAGCGTCTGTGCAACAGCTACAATTCTGCTGCAGGACAGACTAAAATATTCCGAAGACTGGAAGCAGAAGGCTTCTTCAATGAAACGGAAATGGACGCCTATAAGCGCGGCCGAAATCATATTACGCATATTCCGAAAAACGGAGATCTGCAGACATATGAATGTGCTTCGGGATTAGAAGCGATCTGCGGTTATCTGTATCTGACTGATCAGAAGAGACTGGATCTGTTTTTTGAGAAAGTGTTTGAAGGAGGAGTTTAAAATGAGTGAATATGTCTATGGCAAGAATTCTTTCTTTGAAGCTTTAAACAATAAACGGATCATTAAAGCCTATGTTTTATCCGATCAGGAGATAAGGGGCAAAGGTATTGATTATGAGATCGTCGATCGCAAAAGACTGGATAAGTTAAGCAGATCAGGCAATCATCAGGGCTATGTGGCAGAGGTCAAGGAATATGAACTGGCCAAAGTCGATGATATGATCAGGGATAAAGACGGGCTCATAGTAATGCTGGATGGGCTTGAAGATGTACATAATCTCGGAGCCATCATCAGGACCTGCGAGTGTGCGGGAGTAGATGGTGTGATCTACCGCAGCCACAACAGCGTCAGAGTTAATGATACGGTAGCAAAAGTTGCCTGCGGTGCCCTTGAATATATGAAAGTGGCGGAAGTTACCAATCTGGTCAATACGCTCAAGGACCTCAAGAAAAAGGGCTACTGGGTCGTCGGATCCGACGGTTCGTCTGAGCAGCTGTATACCGATCTGGATTACGATATGAATACGGTACTGGTCATCGGTTCGGAAGGCAAGGGTATGTCAAGGCTCGTTAAAGAGGAATGTGACTATATCGTCAGATTACCGATGTTAGGGAAAGTGACAAGCCTGAATGCGTCGGTGGCAGCCGGTATCCTGATCTACAATATCCTTAATAAACGGCAATAGGTTTTCCACAAATGTGGAAAACTTTTAATATTTTTAAAGACTTTTTAAAGAACCGTTATGGCATTTCTCTGATGCATAATGGAGCCATGGAGGTGAATATTAAACTTCTTGAAAGAGTCAGGGAGGGCGATGATGAAGCATTCAGGGCACTGCTCGATGAGCACCGGCTCATGATCTACAAGATCATCAATTCATTCAATCTGAACAGCGGCGACTTCAAGGTTGATGAGAATGATCTGTTCCAGGAGGGATGTCTCGCACTATATGACTCGGCTTTTACTTATGAAGAGAAACATAATGTAAAGTTCTCTTCCTACGCGTACATGAATATCCGATCAAGGATCGTAGGAGTATTGCGCAACTGTTTCAGAACTTACTCCGAAGAAGGATATTCGCTTGACAACGGCAGAGACCGGTATCAGCGGTTCTGCGTACACGATGATCCTGTCAATTATCACCGGGAGATCCAGTTCAAAGAGGAACTGGACCGCTTTATCAGGAGTCTCGATTCTCAAGATCAGATGTTGCTGAAACTGAAGAACGATGACTGCTCCTATAAGCAGATCGCTCAGATCCTGGATATAAGTGTCAAACGGGTCGATAACCGTCTGCGGACCTTAAGAAACCGTCTGCGCAGGCACATGGAACAGGCAAACAGTGCAAAAGAAAAGGAAAAATAACGACTGATTCCGTATTCTTGGTATTTTTCTCATGAAAAGTGCATAAAACAGTGCACTTTTCGTTTGACAGTCAATCATTTTTATCTGATAATATAAGAGGTTATCAGGAGATAACTTTTTATTTACCTTGAGGTTCAATTATGAAAGAGAAAAAGAAAGTTATTCTAACCTGCAGTGTTTGTCTCTCACGTAACTATACGACAAACAAAAACAGCAATGCGAAGCGCATTGAACTGATGAAATACTGTCCCAAGTGCAATCAGCATACTCTGCACAAGGAGACAAAGTAGGAGGGAAATATGGAGTGGTTTAATGTAAGTGCTATCTGGAAAGAAATATCCAAAATCCGTTGGCCGAAGAAGATCGATCTGCTTACCAATTCGATTCAGGTCATCATTTTTACGGGATTCTTTGTAATCTTCTTTGCTTTATGTCTGGCAGTCATTTCGGCTCTGCTCAACAGTCTGGGAGTGCTCTAAGATGACTGAACAGGTAAACAAAAAAGAATGGTATGTCGTCAATACCTACGCCGGTCATGAGAACCGCGTAAAGGAGAATCTGGAAAAGCGACTCGAAACCATGGGTATCTCTGAGAACCTGTTCAGGATCGTAGTTGCCGAAGAAACGCAGATCGAGGTCAAGAACGAGAAGTCCAAGGAAGTCGTCAAGAACATCTTCCCGGGTTATCTCTTTGTTGAAATGATCATGACGGACGAAGCCTGGTATGTCGTCAGAAATACTCCGGGTGTCACAGGCTTTATCGGTTCATCAGGCGGCGGTGCCAAACCGTTCCCTGTTAAGCAGGAAGAGATCGACAAGATCCTCAGAAGGATCGGTCAGTCCGACAAGAACATCGAAGTCGACTTCGGTGTCGGTGATTCAGTCAAGATTCTTTCCGGTCCGTTCTCCGGTATGGAAGGCAAGGTTGAATCCATGAACGATCAGACACAGGTTGCTACCGTGCTGATCATCCTCTTCGGTCGTGAAACACCGACTGATATCAGTTATGTAGACCTTTCCAAGGCGGAATTCTAAAGGAGTGAACTATGAAGGTATTATTACTTATCGTTGCCGTATTACTGATTCTTATCTCGCTGTTACAGGGCGGTAAATCCGATGCCTTATCGGCTTTTACCGGCAGCGGTGATCTGGGACTCTTCCAGAACGTCAAGGAAAGAGGTCCGGAAAAGATCATTTCCATCATCACCATGGTTCTGGGCATCATGTTCTTTGCCCTGGTGATCATCATCAGAATTACGGAGTAATATTCTAGAAAATAGCGAAATCATCATTTCGCTATTTTAAACTATTGACTATGAAAGACATTGCGGTTAACAGAAAAGCCTATCATGACTTTTTCATCGAAGACACTTACGAAGCGGGTCTGGTCTTGCAGGGATCGGAAATCAAGTCGTTACGTAAGGGCAAGGTTTCACTTAAGGAAGCTTACGTGTCTTTTACTCATGGGGAAGCTTTTGTGAAGGGAATGAATATTTCCGTATACAAGGAAGCAACCTACAATAACCATGATGAGACCAGAGACCGCAAACTGCTTTTGCACAAAAGGGAGATCGAAAAGCTTTCCGGCAAGTGCAAGATCCAGGGTTATACCTGTGTACCTTTGAGGCTGTATTTCAAGGACGGAAGGGTCAAGATCGAGATCGCTTTAGCCAAGGGCAAGACCCTTTATGACAAGAGAGAATCGGATAAGAAGAAAACCATGGAACGTCAGGCAAAACAGCTCCTAAGAAGATAGAAAATCATATTATAATAAATATAGAAAGATGGGGTATCTGAATGGAAAAATTTATAGTTGAAATAAGTGCTCGTCACATCCACGTAACCAAGGAACAGGTTGCGATTCTCTTCGGTGAAGGCCATGCCTTGACACCTAAGAAAGAGCTCTCACAGCCGGGTCAGTTCGCCTGTGAAGAAAAACTGACGATCGTCGGTCCGCGTGGTGAACTCAAGGCTTCGATCCTGGGTCCGGAAAGAAAGGAAGCTCAGGTTGAACTTTCACTTACCGATGCCAGAACATTAGGCGTTGAAGCTCTGATCAGAGAGTCCGGAGACATCGAAGGAACACAGGGCATCAAGCTTGTCGGTCCTAACGGTGAGATCGAACTGGAAAAAGGTGTTATTGCGGCCAAGAGACATGTCCATATGACTCCGGCTGATGCGGAAAAATACGGCGTCAGCAATGGTGAGATCGTCAATGTCAAAGTCGAGACTGAAAACAGAAGCCTGGTCTTCGGTGATACAGTTGTCAGAGTAAGAGATGATTTTGCTTTGGCTATGCATATCGATACCGATGAGGGCAATGCAGCCGGTATTAAAGGCAGTGCTTTAGGAGAAATAGTGAAGTAATTCACTATTTTTATATTCCATGATCTATACATTAGAAAACAATATTGCTGTTTTAAAGGTCGATACCTATGCCTGTGAAATAGCTTCATTCCGCAGAAAAGACAAGGATATCGAATACATGTGGAACGGTGATCCGAAATACTGGTCAGGAAGAAATCCGACTCTTTTTCCGCATGTGAGTTCACCTAAAGACAAGATCCTTAATTTCAAGGGACAGGACTATAAGGTAAACAATCACGGTTTCTGCCGCAAGAGTGAATTCGAGTTTGTAGAGCAGGGTGAAGATTTCTTACATTTCCGTTTAAGTGCCAATGAGGAAACATTAAAGGAATATCCTTATCAGTTTGAACTCAATGTGGTTTATAAATTAACGGAAAACCGTGTCGATATCAATTACGAAATTGTCAATAAGGAAGACGGCAATCTTTATTTCGGTTTCGGCCAGCATCCTCCTTTCAACTGTCCGTTAGTCAGTGATAAACAGTTCTCTGATTACTGGATCGAATTTGAGAAAGAGGATGTCGAAGGCGGAAAACTGCCTTTGAGCTATGAACTGTTTGAGAAGTATCCTACCTATGTTGTCAAAGATCCGAAGAGCCGTATCTATACTTTAAGCGATGGCGAAAACAAGGTCAGAATGTATACCGACGAGAAGTATAAACTCTTTGCAATCTGGACACCGCATGCGCCTTTTGTGTGTCTGGAACCTTGGGTAAATACGCTTGATTATGATGATGGTTCAACGCCTTTCGAGAAGAAGAATGTCGAGGTGCTTGAAAAGGGTGAAAAGTATCTGATCAGCTACGGTTTTGAAATCATCTAGGAGTATAATTTTATTAAGGAAGGAAATGGAAAATGATTAATATAATTAGAGTTAAGGATTACGAAGAGGCTTCAGATAAAGCTTTTGAAGTGATGAAAGATTTTCTCAAGCCCGGCAAGGTTTTAGGTCTGGCTACCGGTTCGACACCGTTAGGTCTTTATGCGCGGATGGTAAAGGATCATGAGGAAAACAAGACTTCCTATGCGGACATCCGTTCGTTCAATCTGGATGAATATGTCGGTTTACCGATCAGCCATCCGGAGAGCTATTATGCGTTCATGCACAGAAATCTGTTCGACAAGATCGACATCAAGGAAGAGAATGCGCATGTGCCTTCAGGACTGGGCGATGATCTGGAAGCTCAGGCAAAGAAATATGACGCAATGATCGATGAAAGTCCGGTCGATATTCAGTTACTGGGTATCGGTTCCGATGGCCATATCGCTTTCAACGAACCGGGTACACCGTTTAATTCAGGAACACATGTAACTGACCTGGCGGAATCCACCATCAAGGATAACTGCCGTTTCTTCGACAATGATATTTCCAAGGTTCCGACCCAGGCTGTTACGCAGGGTATCGGTACCATTATGAAAGCCAGAAATATCCTTTTGATCGCTACCGGTGCCAATAAGGCTCAGGCTGTCAAGGATATGATCGAAGGCCCGATCGATGAGGCCTGCCCGGCTTCTGTCTTACAGAGACATCCTAATGTAACGGTCATCGTTGATGAGGCAGCTGCGGCTTTACTCAAATAAGAAGCATTTCGCTTTCAATTCATAGTCCGCTAATAGATAATTAAGGCAAGGAGGATGTGAAGAATATGAAAGTAATAAAAACAGCTGAATTCAGAGAACTGATCAAAAGCGGAACCAGTTTTGTCGATTTCTTTGCGGAATGGTGCGGTCCATGCAAGATGCTGGGACCGGTTCTGGAAGAAGTTGCAGCTGACTATCCGGATATAGAATTTGTCAAAGTAAATGTCGATGAGAATATGGATCTGGCCGAAGAGTACGGCATCATGTCCATACCGCAGGTCTTCATGTTCAGAGACGGAAAAGTCATCGGAAAGATCGGCGGATACCACGATAAGGACGGTATCAGAAGATTCATTGACGATACTGTCAGACTTTAAATTCTAACAGGGAGGATTTATTCCTCCTTTTCTTTTTCCCGAAATATATAATAAAAGAAGAAAAATAACGTATAATGAGTTTATTTGGAGGGCTTTGACTGTGGAAAAGTTAATTGAATTCAGAAATATCGTGAAGAATTTCGATGGTCAAATGGTATTGAAGGGGATCAACCTTGATATCTATGAGAATGAGTTTGTAACCCTTTTGGGACCATCCGGTTGCGGTAAGACAACCCTATTAAGAATCCTTGGCGGATTCCTTGAGCAGGACGAAGGTTCGGTGATTTTCAATGGTGAAGAAATCTCGAATGTGCCCGCATACAAGCGCCCGATCAATACGGTATTCCAGAAGTACGCGCTGTTCCCGCATCTGAACGTTTATGAGAACGTGGCTTTCGGCTTAAGAATCAAGAAGATGTCCAACGACCTGATCAAACCGAAGGTAGACAGAATGCTGGAACTGGTAGGCCTGGATGGCTATCAGAAGAAAGATGTAACCCTGCTTTCAGGCGGTCAGCAGCAGCGTGTGGCGATTGCCCGTGCGCTGGTCAATGAACCTGATGTGCTTCTGCTCGATGAACCGTTAAGTGCTCTTGATGCCAAACTGCGTAAGGAAATGCAGCAGGAACTCAAGCGCATTCAGGAAGAAGTTGGTATCACCTTCATTTTCGTTACTCACGATCAGGAAGAAGCACTGACCATGTCAGATAAGATCGTCGTCATGAAAGACGGCAATATCGAACAGATCGGCTCACCTACCGAAATCTATAATGAACCAATCAACAGATATGTTGCGAACTTCATCGGACAGTCCAATATTATGGATGGCATCATGAAGAAAGACTATCTGGTCAATTTTGATGATAAAGACTTTGAATGTGTCGATCACGACTTCAAGGCAAACGAACCTGTCGATGTCGTAATCAGACCGGAAGATATCAGTATCAAGAAGAAAGGCCGTGGCAAGATGAACGGTCAGGTCATTTCTGTACTGTTCAAGGGTGTCCACTACGAAGTGATCGTGGAGACCAAGCGTGGTGCAGCCAAGACCATCAAGCTTCATGTCTTAGGCAATGAAGACGTCTATAACGAAGCAGCTAATGAAAAGATGTCCGCTTCCGATTTCTCTATGGATATCGAAGACGTTAATGATCTGACTCAGGAAGATCTGATCCTGCGTGCCAACGCTCAGGCCTGGAAAGCTGATACCGAAGAAGAAGTTTCCATCAGCGATGTCGTCTATGACATCAAACCGGAAGCCGGTTCTTATCCGGTCATCTTCAAGACCGCCAACGGCACCAGCGTCAACTGCAAGGTCAGTGTCGTACTGCCTAAGATCAATGAAGACTCCGAAGAGAAGATCGGTATTCAGGCTTTCGATGTCTACAAGTCAATCGATGAAATCAAGGAATCAATGGCTATTTCCGTCGACTTAAAGAACTGGGCCGACGCTTACGCATGGGATCTGGAAACCGAAAACGAAGTAGAGATCGACGATGTCCGTTTTGATTTCGATCCGATGGAGATCGAAGAAGGAACCTATGACGTTACCTTCGTTACCGAAGGCCGTACCTATAAGATCCATACGACCGAGAAGCAGGAAGAAGACGATATCGTATCCATCGACTTCACTCCTGAAGACATTCATGTCATGAGAAAGAGTATCTAGCCATGAAGAGTTTTAGAAGGTTAGTGTATCCGTACCTTGTGTGGGCGGGAATACTGATTGTACTGCCGATGCTGATAATCGTATTCTATGCTTTCTCCACTCAGGGCAACAGTATGATACCGGTAAAAATGACATTTGATAATTTTGCCCGTTTCTTCTCGGATTCGATTTTTCTGGAAGTGCTTTTACGCAGTATCAAGCTGGCTGTCATTACCACGATCATCTGCATCCTCATCGGTTATCCGGCTGCCTATTTCATTGCGCAGATGTCTCCGGATAATCAGTCGATCGCCGTACTTCTGGTAACGCTGCCGCAGTTAATAAACATGCTGGTAAGAACCTATGCCTGGAGAGGTATTCTGCTAGAATCGCCATTCTCTCCGGAAGTCAAAGTCTATATCGGCATGGTCTACAATTTCCTGCCGTTTATGATCCTACAGATCTATACTTCTTTATCGAAGATGGATCCGTCATTAATCACAGCGGCCAATGACCTGGGCTGCAACGACCGCAAGGCTTTCCTTAAAGTTACGCTGCCGTTAAGTGTTCCGGGCATTATTTCGGGAATCACGCTGGTCTTCCTGCCTGCTGTTTCAAGTTTCTTTATTCCGAAACTGCTGGGCGGCGGATCATACGTGCTGGTCGGTAATCTGATTGAAAACTATTTTGTCACGACCGGTGACTGGAACTTCGGTTCGGCCATTTCACTGATCATGGCCGTTATCATCCTGCTTTCAATGTATCTGACCAGAAAGTTTGATTATGACAAGGAGGCTATCTGATGAAGAAAAAATCCTGGTTCTCCAGATTCTATCTGGTCCTCATAATGGCTTTCTTTTATCTGCCGATCGTGTATGTCATTTTCTTCTCGTTTAATGCATCGCGTTCATTGACGAATTTCACGGGCTTCTCTCTGCAGTGGTATCAGAAGATGTTTGCGACCAGAGAGATGATGGAATCGATATACTATTCGACGCTGATCGCCGTCATCGCAACCGTTGTTTCAACGATTGCCGGTACGATCGTGGCGATCGGTCTGTCCAAATCAAGCAGACTGGTCAAGGAAGTCGTTACGCAGGTAAATAACCTGCCGATGCTCAATCCGGATATCGTTACCGCTATCGGTTTCATGCTGTTTTTCTCGACATTGAATATTCCGACTGGTTTCGGTACACTGCTGCTGGCACATATCGTATTCTGTATACCTTATGTCATTTTGTCGGTCATGCCGAAGTTAAGACAGCTGGATGACAATCTGGCTGAAGCAGCACTGGATCTGGGCTGTACGCCGTTTGAAGCTTTGTATAAAGTTATCATTCCGCAGATCAAGGAGGGAATCGTATCCGGTGCACTTGTTGCCTTTACGATGTCATTTGACGATTTCGTAATTTCTTACTTTACGACCGGTCCGGGCATAAACAATATTTCCACTTATGTCTATGCGACAACCAAGCGTATCAATCCTAGTGTCAACGCACTATCGACAATAATCGTCATAGCAATTACAATTATCTTGATTATTACAAATGTAATACCTATGATCAGGGCAAGGAGGAAAAATGATGAAAAAATTGCTTAGCTTATTATTTGTACTGATGCTGATGACCGGCTGTGGCGGCCAGAAGTATGAAGCCGGCGAAGTACAGATCTTCTTACCGGGTGAATACATTTCCGATGAAGTAGTCAGAAGCTTTGAAAAAGAAACAGGTATTAAAGTCAGTATCACGACTTTTGAATCAAATGAGTCAATGTATACCAAGCTGCTGGGCGGTACGGTTTATGACATCATTATTCCAAGTGACTATATGATTGAAAGACTGATTTCCGAAAAGATGATCCAGAAGCTCGACAAGAGCCAGATCACCAATATGGATCAGCTTTATGATCAGGTCCTGAATATGGACTTTGATCCGAACAACGATTATTCAGTTCCTTATTTCTGGGGCAATGTCGGTATCTGCTATGATTCAACACTGATCGACAGCAAAGACGTTGAAACCGAAGGCTGGAATGTTTTAAGAAACACCAAATACAAAGGCATGATCTACATGTATGACTCTATCCGCGATTCATTCATGATGGCTGAAAAGGCTTTAGGTTATTCCATGAATACTGATAATGCGGATGAGCTCAATGCCGCTTATGAATGGCTGATCGATATCGCCACCAATATGGATCCTGCTTATGTTACCGATGAGGCGATCGACGGTCTGGCAAACGGTGAAAAGGCTATGGGTATGATGTATTCCGGTGATGCCGCATATATCATTTCGGAAAATGAAAACATGGCATTCTGGGCACCAGAAGAAGGCACAAACTACTTCGTTGATGCCATGGTAATCCATAAGGATGCCAAGAATGTGGAGAATGCCTACAAGTTCATCAACTACATCATTGATTATGATGCTCAGATGGAAAACTCTGCCTTTGTCGGATACAGTTCCGTCAACCGTCAGGCTCTTAATGATCTGGCTTCTTCAGGCGGTGATTTTGAAGGCAACGATGCCTACATTCCACGAAACAAGAACGCCAATGATGAAGTCTTCCACAATAACGAAGAAGTACTCAAGACTATTTCTGAACTCTGGGTCAAAGTCAAGAATACAAAATAATGAGACTTGTAGTACAGAGAGTAACAGAAGCAAATTGTAAAGTTGATAACAGTATAACCGGTAGTATAAATACCGGTTATATGGTTTTAGTCGGTATCGGAGTAAATGATGATGAGAGAATCGTTGAGAAGATGGCCGAGAAACTGAGTAAGCTCAGGATCTTCTCGGATGAAAACGATAAGATCAATCTGTCGATTCATGATGTGGGCGGAAAAATCCTTTCGATCTCACAGTTTACGCTTTATGCCGACTGTGCCAAAGGTAACCGTCCGAGTTTCACAAATGCTTTAGGCGGAGAAAAAGCTAATGAGCTCTATCAGCATTTCAATGAATGCCTCAGGAAACTTGATCTCAAAGTAGAAGAGGGCATCTTCGGAGCGGATATGAAAATATCTTTAGTTAATGACGGTCCGGTTACGATAATTTTGGACAGCGAGGATTTATGGTAGAAAACTACGGATTATACGATATCGTTCAGATGAAGAAGGATCATCCCTGCAAGAAATCCCATTACTGGAAGATCGTCAGAATGGGTGTCGATATCAAGATCAAATGCGAGGGATGCGGAGCCATCGTCATGATGGAAAGACCGGAATTTGAACGCAAATGCAAGAAGATCATCCAGAAGGCGGAAGAAAACAGTGATTAAGGCCGTTGTCTTTGATTTTGACGGCACGATGTCCAACCGCCAGGAGAATGCCTATCGGATCTATGATCAGTACTTCCGGAAATATTTTCCTGAGATGAGTGATCTCGAGTATGAAGCGGTAGTCCAGGATATGCTGACATGCGACTGCAACGGTACGATCGAAGTCGATTTGAGATTAAAGCCGATCGCTGTCAAATATGGCGATAAGCTGCCGGCTGATTTCGAGAAAGCCTTCAACAGATATTTCTATGATCTGATGTGGACGGGCTGTGTATTAAAGGATGAAACGATCGAAGTATTGGAGAAACTCAAGGGCAAGTATAAACTGGGTTTACTATCAAATGGCGATTCCTTATCTCAGCACAACAAGATCAATCATGTCGGAATAAGCGATTATTTCGATGAGATCATCGTCAGCGGTGATACCGATGTCTATAAGCCACAGGCTGCCATATTTGAACTGATGGCTCAAAGGCTGGGCGTAAAATGCGAAGAATGTCTGATGGTCGGTGATGTCTATTCGACGGATATCTTGGGCGCCATCAATGGTCATATGATTCCGGTCTGGATCATCGAAGATAAGGAAAGACCGGCACACTACTATAAGGGATATCGCATCGAGAAACTTGATCAGATCTTTGCGATCATCGATAAAGAAAACAAAGCGGTTTAGATTGAACCGCTTTTTATGTTAGAATTTCGTTATGAATGTGCTTATCTGTAATGACGATGGAATTGACTCCATCGGTTTAAAGAAACTGTGTGAAGAATTCGCCAAGGTGGCTGATGTTTATGTCGTGGCTCCGGAAGGTGAAAGAAGTTCCTATTCCCATCATCTTACGATCGTCGGTAAGGTCCGTTATGAAGAAAGGACTTTGCCTTACACTAAGAAAGCCTTTGCCTTATGGGGTTCACCGGCCGACTGTGCCTATCTGGGCATGAATATCCTGATCGATGAAAAGATCGATCTGGTCGTTTCGGGAATCAATGAGGGCTGCAATGTTTCAACGGATATCGTCTATTCGGGAACGATAGCAGCAGCCAGACAGGCTTATATCGAAGGTGTGCCTTCTCTGGCTTTGAGTCTGAATAATGTCGTAAACGGCTATTATGAGAATGCGGCGTATTACGGCAGAGTGATTGCTGAAGAATATCTGAAAAGGGAAGACAGACATGAGTTCTTCTTAAACATCAATGTGCCTGATCTCAAACTTGAAGAGATCAAGGGCATAAAGATCTGTGATCATGAGGCCATGCTGTATTACGACAATAATCTTTCTTTAGAAAAGGAAGATGGCATTGATTACGTTAAGATCAATGAATGTGTCATAACGACCGATTCTGATCCTGAAGATATGGCGGAAGATTTTGCGGCCGTAAATGCGGGATATGTGACGGTTTCGCCGATCTATAACGATCATTTCCACCATGAAAAGGTAAAAGCTTTGAAAGAATGGTTGGAAAAGTAGAAAAAAGTTAAAAAACAGGCTTAAAATAGGCAAAAAACCTTGTAATAGTCTGGCAAATAAGGTATCATAATTAGGCATCGATATACCATAGACAGTAACGGCTATATGCTTAATAATGTTACCGAGGTTAATCTTTAGATGATTTTTAACCTGTGTCTGTGGGCACAGGTTTTATTTTTTATGAGTATATGGGTGTTAGAAAGAGGAAATATGAATCAAGCTGTATTAAGTAACAAGCAGGCAGTGGTAAAAGAGATTTCGGAAAAGATGAAGAACTCTCAGTCAACCGTTGTTTGCGAGTACCGCGGACTTAGTGTTGCCGAAGTAACTGAGTTAAGACGCAACCTGAGAAGCGAGGGCGTTGACTTCAAGGTCTACAAGAACACCATGGTCGAAAGAGCATGTGAAGAATGTGGATTCGCTGATCTCAAGGATGCCCTGGCCGGTCCTAACGCGTTTGCTTTCTCTGAGGATGCAACCGCTCCGGCAAGAGTTCTCGCCAAGTACGCGAAGAAACACAAAGCTCTGGTACTGAAGAAAGGTATCGTTGAGGGCAAGGTCGTTGATGAAGCTACAATCAAAGAATTATCATCATTACCTAACCGTGACGGTATGCTGTCGATGTTACTGAGCTGTCTGCAGTCACCTGTAAGCTCATTTGCGAGAGTCGTTAAGGCTGTTGCTGATGCAAAGGGTACTGAGACACCTGCTGCCGAAGCAGCAGAAGCAGCTGCACCTGCAGCTGAAGCAGCACCTGCTGAAGAGCCAAAAGCAGAAGAAGCCGCTGCATAAGTTAATTAATTAAAGAAAAAGGAGAAAAATTAAAATGGCAAAATTATCACATGATGATATCTTAGCTTACTTGGAAGAAGCAAGCATCCTGGAATTAAATGATTTAGTAAAGGCAATCGAAGACAAGTTCGGTGTAACTGCTGCTGCCCCTGTTGCTGTAGCTGCTACTCCTGTTGACGAAGCTCCTGCCGGCCCTTCTGTTGTAACTGTTGTTCTGTCTTCATTTGGTGAAGCAAAGACTGCTGTTATCAAGGTCGTTAAGGAAATTACCGGTTTAGGCTTAGTTGAAGCTAAGGGTGTTGTTGACAAGTGCCCAAGCCCAATCAAGGAAAACATCAGCGTTGAAGAAGCTGAAGAAATCAAGAAGAAATTAATGGATGCAGGAGCAACCGTCGAAATCAAATAATTTAAGATGAACCATTATTATACGGATAATAGCGATCTGGATTCTCTACGTAGGGAATTCAAATTCTATTTCGATAATGAGGTTTTTAGTTTCACTACCGATAACGGCGTATTCTCCAAGAGTAACGTCGATTACGGCAGCTATATTCTGTTAAAAAGTATCTATCAGCGACAACTGGGTAGTTGCCTGCTGGATCTGGGTTCGGGTTACGGACCGATCGGGATCATTCTCAAGCGTTTCCATCCGGATATGGAAGTGGAAATGGTGGAAGTCAATCCCCGGGCGGTTGAACTCTCGATCCTGAACTGTACCAATAACAGAGCAGATATTAAGGTTCACTTATGTGACGACATCCTGAAGCTCGATCAAAAGTTTGATACGATCGCCTTCAACCCGCCGATCAGGGCCGGTAAGGAAGTGATCTACACACTGTATGAAAAAGCAGAGAAGATCCTTAAGGAAAACGGTCATCTGTATATCGTGATCAGAAAAGCTCAGGGAGCTCTGTCACACAAAAGTAAACTTGAAACATTATTCGATGAGGTTACGGTAATCGAAAGAGATAAGGGTTATCTCGTAATCGACTGCCATAACTGATTATCTACAAATTATTTGAAAGGACGGCGCCAATGAAACAAACTTACAAAATCGTAAATTCGGGTAAACATTCATCTCGCCGTGACTATTCCAAGGTTAGCGGAAATCTTGAACTGCCTAACCTGGTAGAAGTACAGACCGATTCTTTCAAGTGGTTTACCAAAGAAGGAATCAAAGAAGTATTTGATGATATCTATCCGATCCAGAACTACAGCGGAAATATCCGGCTGAAACTGTTGGATTTTGAATTCGGTGAGCCGAAGTTCTCGGTAGCCGAAACAAAATATCGTGAAGAAGATTATCGTGCGCCATTAAAAGCCAACATGGAGTTGGAAATCGTTGACGAAGAGACAGGTGAAGTTATCACCAAGAAGGAAGAAGTCTATCTGGGCGACTTCCCGATGATGACTCCGACCGGAACATTCATCATCAACGGTGCCGAGCGTGTTATCGTTTCCCAGATCGTCAGATCTCCGGGTGCTTATTTTGATACCGAGACTGATGACAAGACCGGAAAGGAAGCATTCTCTGGTGAACTGATCCCTTCACGTGGAACGTGGCTGGAATTTCTGACCGATGATAAGAAGAACGCTTTAGGCCGCATCATGAACATGTCGGTCGACAGAAAGCGTAAGATCTTATCGACGATCTTACTTAAGTGTATAGGTTTCTCGCTCAATCTCGAAAAGGGTGAAGATGGCTTTGACGTGGAAAAGGTCAAGACTTTCCTCAAAGCTATGGGTCTGGATGTCTATGAGGATCTGATCAATCAGAACGATGATCGTGAATTCCTGAACATCTATGAAGCCATCTATACATCTTTCCTGGGCGCCTATGAAGAAATAACCAATACTCTTCAGGCAGATAAGACAAAGACGACGGACGCCGCATTACTGGAAATGCATAAGAACCAGAAGCAGGATGAAGTACCGACAGTTGAAGGTGCTGCCAACCTGATGAATGCGAAGTTCTTTGACCAGAAGAAGTATGATCTGACCTCAGCGGGCAGATATAAACTCGGAAAGAAACTGAATGTAATCGATCGTATAGAACACCATGTTTTGGCAGAAGATCTGTACAAAGCAGACGGTTCTGTACTGTTTAAGGCCGGAACACTGATCGAGAAGGCCGAAAGAAATGTCTTAAGAGAACAGCTAGTCAAGGGCTCTCATATCGAGGCATTCCCTTTCAGACATGTCTTCTCGCATCCGAATGTCGCGGAAGTGTCAACCAATGACAAGCTGGCATTAAAGGGCAGGATTCTGGCTAATGATATTGACCTGGCTGATAAGACTTATTTCATGGGCACAGTATTAACGCTGGCCGATGCCAAGACGATCGCCAAGGAAGTATCAACGGTAAGAGTGTACAGCGGTATTGCTGCCAGAGAAGTTCCTCTTACTTCTGAAAACTACAACGCCGTAATGGATTACGGCCAGAGAATGTTTGTCTTAGGCCGACTGACCGATAAGAATTCGGAAGATGTCAAGGTCGATGACGAACAGGCTATGCCTTACTACCTGCCGGATCATGACTGCTACATGCTGATGTCCGACAAGGAAGAGGCAATCAAGACAAGAGTTGATAACGGAGAGAAGATCACGGCATGGCTCGTCGGTACGGCTTGTCAGGTCGTCAAGATCGTCAATCCGAATGATGAGAGCAGAATGATCAGACTGATCGGTATCGATCCGCTCAACAAGAAGAAATGCATTACGATGTCCGATATGCTGGCCTTCTACAACTACATGTTCACCTTACTCGATGGTGTCGGTTCAACCGATGATATCGATATGCTGGGCAACAGAAGGATCAGAACAGTCGGTGAACTGATCCAGAATCAGTTCCGTATCGGTCTTTCCCGTATGGAAAAGGCGGTCAAGGAAAAGATGTCTATTACGGAGATCGAAAACGCTACTCCTAAGACTCTGACCAACAACCGTCCGTTATCCGGAGCGATCAGAGAATTCTTCTCATCATCACAGCTCTCACAGTTCATGGATCAGCAGAATCCGTTAGCCGAACTGACCAACAAGCGCCGTATCTCTGCTTTGGGCCCTGGCGGTCTGACCAGAGAAAGAGCCGGATTTGAAGTCCGTGACGTACACAACTCCCACTATGGCAGGATCTGTCCGATCGAGACCCCGGAAGGTCAGAACATCGGTCTGATTTCCTACCTGACGACCTATGCGAAGATCAATGAGTATGGTTTCATCCAGACTCCTTACCGTAAGGTCGATAAGAAGGGCAATGTATCGGATGATTACATCTATCTCTCAGCAGATGATGAAAACGACTATATCATTGCTCAGGCAAACGAAGTCATCAACGGCAAGCTGGTCAATGACCAGGTCGTTGCCCGTAAGGCCGGTGAAACAATCCTGGCTGACAAGAATGATGTTGAGCTTGCCGACGTATCACCGAAACAGATCGTATCTGTTGCGGCTGCATGTATCCCATTCCTCGAGAACGATGACGCATCACGTGCTCTGATGGGTGCCAACATGCAAAGACAGGCCGTTCCGCTCTTGAGACCGCATGCTCCGTATGTCGGTACCGGAATCGAGCCGAAGATTGCGAGAGACTCAGGAACCGGTCTCATCTGTCATGATGAGGGTACGGTAACTTACGTTGATGCCAACACCATCACCGTTACTTCACCTGACGGAACCGATCACGATTACCGTCTGGAGAAGTTTGCCCGTTCCAATGCCGGCACCTGCATCAACCATCGTCCGATCGTCAATAACGGCGATCAGGTCAAGCCGGGCGATATCATCGCCGACGGTCCGAGTATGGATGACGGTGAACTGGCTCTCGGTCAGAACGTAACCATCGCGTTCATGACATGGCATGGCTACAACTATGAGGACGCCATCATCATGTCCGAAAGAATGGTAAAAGATGATGTCTATACCTCAATTCATATCGATGAATATTCGATTGAAAAGAGAAAGACAAAACTAGGTGAAGAAGAAATCACCAGAGATATCCCGAACGTTCAGGAAGGCGCTTGCCGTAACCTGGATGCCAGAGGTATCGTCATGGTCGGTGCGGAAGTCAAGGAAGGCGATATCCTTGTCGGTAAAGTCACTCCTAAAGGACAGTCCGATGCTTCACCGGAAGAAAAACTGTTATTGGCGATCTTCGGTGAGAAATCACACGAAGTCAGAGATAACTCCTTAAGAGTTCCGCACGGCGGTGCCGGTATCGTTCAGTCGATCAGAGTGTTCAAACGTTCTGAAGGCTACGAGCTGGGTCCGGGCGTTACGGAAGTCATTAAGGTCTATGTCGTTCAGAAACGTAAGATTTCCGAAGGCGATAAGATGGCCGGACGTCACGGTAACAAGGGTGTCATTTCCAAGATCTTACCGATCGAGGATATGCCGTTCATGCCGGATGGAACCCCGGTTGACATCATGCTGAACCCGTTCGGTGTGCCTTCACGTATGAATATCGGTCAGGTTTTGGAAATCCACTTAGGTATGGCAGCCAAAGCCTTAAGCGAAAAGACCGGTCAGCCGGTTAAGTTCGCTACTCCGGTTTTCGACGGTATCACCAACGAGGAACTGACGGAAATCATGAAGGAAGCTCAGACATCTATGGATGGCAAGATCGTCTTACGTGATGGTAAGACCGGCGAACCATATGATGAGAGAATCTCCGTAGGCGTCATGTATATGATCAAGCTGGCCCACATGGTCGATGATAAACTGCATGCGCGTGCTACAGGTCCTTACTCACTAGTAACTCAGCAGCCGTTAGGCGGTAAAGCCCAGAACGGTGGCCAGCGTTTCGGTGAAATGGAAGTCTGGGCACTTGAAGCCTATGGTGCAGCGCATACTCTGGAAGAGATCCTGACTGTCAAGTCCGATGATATCAATGGTCGTACCAAGACCTATGATGCCATCATCAAGGGCAGAAGAATCCCTGAACCGGGTATTCCTGAATCATTCAACGTCTTAAAGAACGAACTGCAGGCTCTGGCACTCGATGTCAGAATGCTTGACAGCGAAGGAAATGAAGTAAGCATTTCCCGTAACGATGACGATGACCGCGAAGTCGAAAAGGCAGCTGATGCGACAGTTGTCGAAGATACAGCGGGTCTCAACGTCAGAGATACGATCGATGAGGAAGAAGCTCCGGAAGCTATCATGGGTCTGGATGAGGAGGAGGTATAAACGATGGCAAAGAATAAATTTGAAGCTATTAAAGTCGGTTTAGCCTCTCCGGAAAGAATTCTCGAATGGTCACATGGTGAGGTTACCAAACCGGAAACCATCAACTACCGTTCGCAGAAGCCGGAACGTGACGGTCTGTTCTGTGAGAGAATTTTCGGTCCGACCAAGGACTGGGAATGTTACTGCGGCAAGTACAAGAAAGTACGTTATAAAGGTGTCGTCTGTGACCGCTGCGGTGTTGAAATCACCAAGTCATCCGTTCGTAGAGAGCGTATGGGTCACATCACACTGGCCGCTCCTGTTGCTCATATCTGGTATCTGAAGGGTATCCCTTCCAGAATGGGTTTAGTCCTCAATGTATCCCCGAAGATCCTGGAAGAAGTAGTATACTTCGTTACCTGGATCGTAACGGATCCGGGTTCTACGGATCTCGAATACAAGCAGCCTCTGTCTGAACTCGAAGTAAGAAATTACGAAGCGTTATACGGCAGAGATGCGTTCAAGGCACAGACCGGTGCTGAAGCAATCAAGACATTGCTCGAGCAGGTCGATGTCATTAAGGAAAAGAAAGCGATCACCAAGGAACTTGAAAAGGCTCAGGGCGATAAGCGCAAGAAGCTGATCAAGAGACTGGAAACGATCAACGCTTTCGTTGATTCCGACAACAAACCTGAGTGGATGGTCTTAACCGTCTTACCGGTTATCCCACCAGATTTGAGACCGATGCTGCAGCTGGATGGCGGGCGTTTTGCCACTTCCGATCTTAACGATCTTTACAGGAGAGTTATCACCCGTAATAACCGTTTAAAGAAACTGCTGGAAATCGGTACACCTAGTATCATCGTTCAGAACGAAAAACGTATGTTACAGGAAGCTGTTGATGCTCTGATCGATAACGGCCGTCGTGGCAATCCGGTCAAGGGTACGGCTAACCGTCCTTTGAAATCACTGTCACATTCCCTCAAGGGTAAACAGGGTCGTTTCAGACAGAACCTCTTAGGTAAGCGTGTTGACTTCTCCGGACGTTCGGTTATTGCCGTCGGACCGGATCTCAAGATGTATCAGTGCGGTATTCCTAGAGAAATGGCTATCCAGTTATACAAACCGTTCGTGATCAATGAACTGGTCAATCAGCGTATTGCACAGTCCAGCAAATTTGCGGAGAAGATGATCGAAAGATTCGATCCGCAGATCTGGGATATTCTGGAAGAGATCATGGATAATCATCCTGTCTTCCTGAACCGTGCTCCGACTCTTCACCGTCTGGGTATTCAGGCCTTCAAGCCGAAACTCGTCGAAGGAAGAGCCATAAGATTACATCCGTTGGTATGTACAGCATTCAATGCCGACTTCGATGGTGACCAGATGGCAGTTCACCTTCCACTGTCCGAAGAAGCCAGAGCTGAAGCTGAAATACTGATGATGGCATCCAACAACATCCTTGGTCCTAAGGATGGTAAACCGATCGTTACTCCTTCGCAGGATATGGTCCTCGGTAACTTCTACCTCAATATGGAAGAGACCGCTGAGGAATTCTACGAGAAGGCTGACGCTCTTGAAGCATTAGGCGACAAGGACGCAGCTGCGATGTGGAGAAAGTTCGGTGATAATGAAGGTCATGTCTACAAGGACTTCAATGAAGCGATCATGGCTTATCAGAACAAGGAAGTACATCTGCACACCCGTGTAGCCGTACCGGCCAAGGCTCTGAAAAAGTCATGCTTCAGTGAGGAACAGGAAGGCAAGTATCTGATCACCACGATCGGAAAACTGATCTTCAACGATAAGTTCCCGGCTGATTTCCCTTACATCAATGATGTCCAGGGCGATTCGCTCAAGAGAACACCTGACAGATGTTTCGTTGATTACGGAACTGATATCAAGAAGTTCATCAAGGAACAGAAGATTGCTCCGGAATTCACCAAGAAGAACCTGTCCAAGGTCATTGCGGAAGTCTTCGCAAGATACAAGACTGAAGGTTCATCCAACATTCTGGATGCGATCAAGGACCTGGGTTTTGAATACTCGACCGTTGCCGGTATGACGATCTCCCTGGCCGATATCAATGTCGCTCCGCATAAGCAGAAATACGTTGATGATGCCAAGGCGAAAGCCGAAGTATTACAGAACCTGTTAAAGAGAGGTCAGCTGACCCTGCCTGAATGGGAAAAGCACTTCTCTAAACTGTGGGCTGATGCCACCAACGCCATCGGTGATGATGTCATGAACAACTTACCGCGTAAGTCTCCGATCAACATGTCATCCGTATCCGGCGCCCGTGGTAACAAGTCTAACTTTACCCAGCTGGCCGGCATGCGTGGTCTGATGGGTAGACCGACTCAGTCCAAATCCAAGAAGGAATACCAGCCGTCGATCATTGAGGTTCCTATCTACTCTTCATTCCGTGAAGGTCTGAACGTATCGGAATTCTTCATTTCGACCCATGGTGTCCGTAAGGGATTAACCGACACAGCTCTGAAGACAGCCGAATCAGGCTATCTGACCAGAAGACTGGTCGACGTAGCACAGGACGTTATGGTCATGGAAGAAGACTGTCATACGGACCGCGGCTACTATGTAGAAGATATCATCGATCAGAAGGATAATTCGACCATCGAAAAATTCTATGATCGTATCGTCGGCAGATATGCCAAAGAAGAACTCGCAGATCCGGAAACCGGTGAGATCATTGTCAGTGAAGATGAATTCATCGATGATGCGATTGCCGAAAAGATCGTTGCGGCAGGCTTCAAAGGCATGCATATCAGAAACTCCTTTACCTGCAAGTGTAAAGACGGTATCTGCCGTAAGTGTTATGGCCGTAACATGGCAACCGGTAAGCTGGTCGAATCAGGTGAAGCTATCGGTATCATGGCTGCCCAGTCAATCGGTGAGCCTGGTACACAGCTGACCATGAGAACCTTCCACTCCGGTGGTGTTGCCAATGCCAACGACGATATCACTCAGGGTTTACCACGTGTTGAAGAACTGTTCGAAGCACGTTGCCCTAAACATCCGGCTATTCTGGCTAAGATCGCCGGTGAAGTAACCAGACTCGAAGAACTGGAGGACCACTCATGGGTCGTTGAGATCTCCAACGAAAAGGAAACCATCGCCCATAAGATCGGTATCTCTCAGACTGTCAGAGCCTTGATCAAGGTAGGCGAACAGGTTAGAGCCGGTGCGAAACTGACCGAAGGAAACGTTGATCCTAAGGAACTGTTGAACATCGCCGGTGTCCAGGCTGTTCAGAACTACATCTTGAAGGAAGTCAAGAAGGTATATGCCGTTACCGGTATCGATATCTCTGATAAGCACGTTGAAGTTATCATCAAACAGATGCTTAAGAAGGTAATCATCGTTGATCCGGGTGATTCACAGCTGTGTGCCGGTCAGACCGTTTCCTTAAAGAAACTGACCGAACTCAACAACGAACTCCTGATGAACGGTAAGGCTCCGGCCAAATTCGAACCGTTACTGCTCGGTATCTCCAAGTCTTCCGTTGAGACCGATTCCTTCCTGTCAGCCGCATCCTTCCAGGAAACCACCAAGGTTCTGACGGATGCTGCCGTTAACGGCAAAGTTGACAGCCTGTTCGGTATCAAAGAGAACGTCATTATCGGTAAGCTGATCCCAGCCGGAACCGGTTCCAAGTTCGAAAGAGAAACGACGAATCTGGTTCACGAACGTGCCGAAGAACTTGATAAGATCAGAGAAGAAAAACTTCTCGCTGCTCAAGAAGAAGCGGCACTTCCAAGCGAAATGATCGGCGATGCTGATGAGGATGATGATCTTGCCGAAGAAACAGTTGAGGAAGAAGTTTCCGAAACTGAAGAAGAAATCGCTGAATAAGCACTAAAGGTGTGGGTAACCACACCTTTATTATGCTTAAAATAATTTTCATAAAATTTTCATAAAAATGTAAAAAAGTGAAAATTTATTGGAAAAAACAGTAAAAAAGTGTTGTATAAACAAAAACAATAAGATAGAATTTAGGAAAGGCTTGGAAAAGAAGAGTAACCTGATTGAAGAGCACAGAGAGTCTTCGGGTGGTGGAAGAAGATGTCGGAACTCAGGTGAACATGGTCTTGGAGCTGTTGACCCGATATTAGGGTCAGACGTAATGCACACGTTACAGTGCTAGGATATGTTTGTATCTGAAAAGAGGTGTAGCAATACACGAATTAAGGTGGTAACACGATAATTAAGTCGTCCTTATGGGGCGGCTTTTTTGTTTAAAACCCGGATACAAATGAAATTTTGTAATAAGAAGGGAGAAAAAGTTATGAAGAAAATTATTACATTATTACTGTTTTTATTAACATTATGTGCCTGCGGCGGTCAGAAGGATTCAGGCGGCGAAACGACTGAAACAACCAAGATTTCGGTTGCCTGCTCACCAACACCTCATGCTGAGATCCTGGCTGAAGCTAAAACTATCTTAGCTGATCAGGGTATCGAACTCGAGATCGTTGAATTTGAAGATTACGTACAGCCGGTCGAAGTTGTTGAATCAGGTGAAATCGATGCCAACTACTTCGCACACGTTCCATATCTTGACAACTACAATGCTGAACACGGCACTACTCAGACAGTTGTCGGCAAAGTTCACTACGAACCATTCGGAATCTATCCGGGCAAGAAGACTTCTTTAGCTGAACTGGAAGACGGCGATGAAATCTTAATTCCTAACGATGGAACTAATGAAACAAGAGCCTTACTGCTGTTACAGGACAACGGTATTATCACTCTTCCGGCTGGAACAGGTGCTGATACGATCGTAACGGTCAATGATGTTGTTGACTACACTGTCAAAGTAAAGATCGTTGAAGTTGAAGCTGCGCAGATCTCCAGATCAAGACAGGATGCAGCCTTAGTTATCTTAAACGGTAACTATGCTTTAGCTGCCGGATTAAATGTCGCAAAAGATGCGATTGCTTATGAAAAATCCGATTCTTCAGCTGCCAAGACTTATGTCAACGTCGTAGCTGTAAAAGCCGGAAACGAAAACAATGAAGCAATCAAAGCTTTAGTTGATGTCTTGACTTCGCAGACTATTCAGGACTTCATTACCAAGAAATACGAAGGAGCTGTTGTACCGTTCGCTGAGTAATATTTATGGCTGAACTGATTAGAGTATCAAATCTATCGAAAACTTTTGAAAGCAAGGCTGGCATCGTCGAAGCACTGAACGATGTCAGCTTTGAAATTGATAAGGGTGAAATATTCGGTATCATCGGTCTATCAGGTGCGGGTAAATCCACACTGGTCAGATGTCTGAACCTGTTAGAAAAACCTAACAGCGGCGAAGTCATCATCGATGGTGAAAACATGATGGACCTCGATGAAAAAAAACTGCGTCTCAAGAGAAGAAAGATCGGTATGATCTTCCAGTCTTTCAACCTGCTGATGCAGGATACGATCTTGGCCAATGTCTGTTTCCCGATGGAGATTGCGGGAATAAACAGAAATGAGACAAAGAAGAAAGCTCTGGAATATCTGAAAGTTGTCGGTCTGGAAGAAAAGGCCAAGGCCTATCCTTCACAGTTATCAGGCGGACAGAAGCAGAGAGTAGCTATTGCCAGAGTACTGGCAAGTAATCCGGAGATCCTGCTCTGTGATGAGGCGACCAGTGCCCTGGATCCGGAAACGACCAAATCCATTCTCAATCTGATCAAGGATATCAATCAGAAGTACAATATAACGGTCGTAGTCATCACCCATGAAATGGCGGTCATTCAGGAAATCTGTAACCGCTGTATCGTCTTGGAAAACGGTAAGCTTGCGGAAGAGAATACCGTTGAAGAACTCTTCCGTCATCCGAAGACCAGTGCAGCCAGAAGACTGATCTTCAATTCGACCAATCAGGTCAGATCGATGTCTTCGGGCAGAGTCATCCGTATAGCCTTCCAGGAGGCCAACACGACCGAACCGGTCATTGCGAATCTGATCCTGGAATTCAAGAAACCGGTCAATATCCTGGAATCGAATATCAGTTCGATCAACGGAAAGTCCCGCGGTCAGATGATGGTACAGCTGCCGGATGATGACAAGCTGGCTGACAAGATGATCGCTTATCTCAAGAAGAATGAGTCCATCGATGTAGCGGAGGTGAGTGATTATGAGTAAAGCTGAAATCATGATGATCATTTCCGGTATCGGTGAGACCTTACTGATGGTGTTTGTCTCAACGCTGTGCGGTTATGTCTTCGGTCTGCCTTTGGGTATCGCCTTATATATGAACGACCAGGATGGCATCAAACCGAATAAGACGGTCTACAGAATACTGGACATCATCGTCAATATCGGAAGAAGTATTCCGTTTATCATCCTGCTGATCCTGATCATTCCGTTTACGAGAATGCTGGTGGGGAAATCGTATGGCACGGTCGCGACAATCGTTCCGTTGACCGTAAGTGCTATTCCGTTTATCGGCAGAATGGTCGAATCAAGTTTAAAGGAAGTTGATAAGGGCGTTATCGAAGCGGCTCAGTCCATGGGTGCTTCGAATCTGCAGATCATCACCAAGGTATTATTAAAAGAAGCCAGACCTTCGTTAATAAACGGAGCGACGATCGCTCTAGGAACGATCGTCGGTTATTCGGCTATGGCCGGAACCGTGGGTGGCGGCGGACTGGGTGATATTGCGATCAGATACGGCTATTACCGTTATCAGACCAATATCATGCTGGTAACAGTTGCAATTATTGTTATACTGGTTCAGCTGTTCCAGTTTGCGGGAAACAAGCTGTCCAAGATCATGGATAAGCGCAAGAATCAGTAATTATCAGTCTGTATACGTTTACATTAGGCTGATCTGTTGAATATGTCAGGTAATGGTGTTAATATTATTAAGTCCATGAAGAGAGGTGGAGAGACAAGCTCTGTGAAACCTCAGCAACCTGACATAAATAAGGTGCTAAAGCTTGAACGATGGGTATTATCTTAACAAATAAGCCCGTCTGTTGATGGGCTTTAATCATTATGGATAAAAGGGGGAGAAATATGAACAAGACTTTAAGTCAGAAACTGCTTGGTACTTGGAATACCAAGACTATCGTCGGTGTTGCGATCGGTGCTGCACTGTTTGGTGTATTGATGAACTATGGTGGCATCAAAGTTACTACCAACACTTCACTCACATCAGCTTATGTTATTCCGGCAATCGTCGGTGCACTGTTCGGTCCGCTTCCTGCCGGTCTGGCAGCCGGTCTGGGCAACGTTGTAGCTGACCTCTTAGGCGGCTGGGGCTTCTGGTTTGACTGGTCATTAGGTAACTTTGTAGCCGGTTATTTCGCAGGTCTCGTTGGTTTATTCGGTGCCAACGTTGAAGAAGGCGTCTTCACTGTTAAACATGCAGTCATCTATGCGATCTTATGCATCATCGGCTGTGCTTTAGGTTTCGGTGTTGTTACACCATTCTTAACTTATATGTGGTATTCCAGCGAATTAACCATTACCTGGATCCAGGCTTGGGCAGCAATCGTTTCCGATGCGACTGTACTGATCGTTGTCGGTATTCCATTACTGTTTGCGCTGGCTAAGAGAAATGCCCGTGGCACTAATCTGAGCAAAGAAGACTAAACGTGTCGGCTGTAATTGAATTCAAAGATTTCAGCTTTCGTTACAAAGAACAGTCAGAATTCACATTACACGATATAAATCTAACTATTAACAAAGGTGAAAAGGTATTGATCCTCGGCCCAAGTGGTAGTGGAAAAACTACCCTCGGAAACTGTATAAACGGATTGATACCTTTTTCGCTTAATGGTGAGATCAAAGGTTCGTGTAAGGTCTGCGGTCTGGAAACGAGAGATGCTTCAATCTTTAAAATCTCCGAACATGTCGGAACCGTCCAGCAGGATACCAACGCCCAGTTCGTCGGATTAACGGTCGGTGAAGATATTGCCTTCTCTCTGGAAAATGATATGACGCCACGCAATATCATGCTTCAGAAGGTCGATGAATCCGCAACGATCGTCGGCATGGAGAAGTTCCTTTTATCTGTTCCATATAACATCTCCGGCGGTCAGAAACAGAAGGTCGCCTTGGCGGGTATTCTGCATAACGATGTGGAGATCCTGTTTTTTGATGAACCACTGGCTGCACTTGACCCGGCTATGGGCATGAGTGCTGTCGATCTGATCGATAAAGTCTACCGTGAAAAAGAAAAGACCGTTCTGATCATTGAACACCGTCTGGAAGATGTATTATACCGTCATGTCGATCGAATAATCCTGATCAATGAAGGACGGATCATTCTGGATACGACTCCCGATGAGCTCCTTCGCAGTGATGTGCTCAAGGTTAACGGTATCAGAGAACCCCTTTATATTTCGGCACTTAAGAATGCCGGTGTCGTTTTTGATGAGAACGACATTTTAAGCAATGTTGAAAAACTGGATATCGATCGTTATAAGGATAAGATCGTATCCGATTTCCATAAAGTAAATATTAAAGAGAATATCGAAAAGAAAGAGAAGTTCATCGAACTCAAGGATGTCTCTTATTACTACGGTGATTTTCCGGCTTTGAAGAATATCACTTTTGATATCTGTAAAGGTGAAAAGATCGCCGTTGTCGGTAAGAACGGTGCCGGTAAATCCACGCTGGCTCAGCTCTTATGCGGTATCTTAAGACCAACAAAAGGCGAGATCCTGATCAACGGTGAAAACTATCTCAAGTATTCGATCAAGGAATTATCTGCCTTTGTCGGCTATGTCATGCAGAATCCGAATCAGATGCTGGTAAAGGATATCATTAAGGATGAGATCGAAGTGGCACTTAAACTGAATGATTTCTCTCCTGAGCTGATCGAAGAAAGAGTTGAAAGCACATTAAAGATGGCCGGTCTTTATCCGATGCGTAACTGGCCGGTTTCCGTCTTAAGCTACGGGCAGAAGAAGCGTGTCACGATCGCGGCTATTCTGGCTCTCAGACCGGACGTCATCATTCTGGATGAACCGACAGCCGGTCAGGACTACAATCACTATACCGAGATCATGAACTTCATTACCGATCTGAATGAGAAGTACGGTATCACGATCCTTTTCGTTACTCATGATATGCATCTGGCTATCGAATATACCGATCGGGCTATCGTTTTCACCGATGGTGAAATGATCGGCGATGATGCGGTTTACTCGATCCTTTCCAATGACGACATCATTGAAAGAGCCAGCCTGAAGAAGACTTCTCTGGTCACGATCGCCAAGAAAGCCGGACTTGATCCGAAGCAGTACATTCACTACTTCATCAAGAAAGAAAGGGAGGCCAACTGATGGATAATAAGTTTTTTATTACGCTGGTTCCCGGCAACACTTTCATTGACAAACTGACCGGTAAAACCAAAGTCAGAATCTTCCTTTTGCTGATAATCATTCTGACGGCGACCTGGGATATCAGAGTCATTCTGCCGATTCTCTTACTGTCGATAATCATGCTGATTTCGATCAAGCCTGATGTCAAGAAGAATGTCGCCATCATTATCTTTGTCATTCTGATGAATCTGTTTAATCTGTTTCTGACCTGGATCATCAAACCTGATTACGGTCTTGAAATGGTAGGCGGATCGACAGTCCTGTTCAAGTTTACCGACTTCTATATCGTAACAGCTGAAACGATGTGGTATTTCCTGGTCAGACTGCTGAAATTCCTGGCTTCGTTCCTGGTTTCTCTGACTTTCATTCAGAGTATTACACCAAGTGAACTGGCAGCCGGTTTACACTCGATCAAGATCCCGTACAAGATCTGCATGATCGTATCCCTGGCTTTCCGTTATATTCCGGATATCACCAGAGATTTCACCAATATCAAGATATCCATGCAGACCAGAGGTCTCGAACTTGATTCGCGTAAATCTTCGATCCTTACCAGATTAAAACAGTATGTTCTGATCCTGATCCCGCTGATCATTACTTCATTTGACCGTGTAGGCAATATTGCCAATGCGATGGACCTGCGTGGTTTCGGCAAGAATAAAGACAAGACCTACTACTGTGAACACGAAGATACCAAAGGTGATAAGATGCTGGTTCCGTTTATCATCTTCCTGATCCTGCTGTATATTGCCTTGGTTGTTTATAAGGCCGTATATAAAGCGCCTTTCGAGGTCTGGGCACCATGGATTCAGTAGATTTCGAGAAGATCTTCAATGAAGAATTAAATGATCTGATCGAACTTCTGAAGATCGAATCTGTCTATGATGAAAATAGTGTAAGTGAAAAAATGCCTTATGGAGAAAATGTCTATAAGGCTTTTGTCTATATGAAAGAAAAAGCCATCAGAGATGGTTTTGAAGTAACGGATCATGAATCTCAGGCTCTGGCAATCTCAACCGGAAAGAAAGGAAAGCGCATCGATATTCCTTCTCATCTGGATGTGGTGGCAGCTGATAAGGAGGATTTCAATATCCGTATTGAAGACGGTAAGTTGTTCGGAAGAGGTACTTCGGATATGAAAGTACCGATGTATCTTACTTATCTTTCATTACGTTTATTGAAAGAAAAGTATCCGGATATGAATAAGGAAATCAGGATCGTTCTGGGTTCAGATGAAGAAAGAACCATGGACGACATGAAATACTATGTCGCTAAGGAAGGTTATCCGGATTTTGCGTTTACACCTGACGGTTATTTCCCGGTAGGAATCGGCGAAAAAGGTGCGATCATGTGGACACTCTCTTCCGGATATAATGGCATCATCAGCTCATTAAACGGCGGTAGCCAGTGCAATGTCATTTCGCCATATGCTTCATGTGTGCTGAATGATGATGATCCGAATAAGATCAATGAGTATCTGAAGAATAATAAAATGGATGCCAATGTTTCTTTTAAAGACAATAAAGTCTTCATTGAAACTAAAGGTGTTGCGGCACATGCGTCAAAGCCTTCATTGGGACATAATGCGACTGTTGATCTGCTGAAGATCATTGCCGATGTCTATGATGATGAAACTTGTAAGATACTCTGTGATATATTTTCCGATTCGTATGGCAGGGGTTTTGGCAGTTTCGTGAGTGAAGACCAGAGCGAATGTCTGAGCGTCAATCTGGGAATACTGAAGATTGAAAACAATAGTTTATCTGCAATGGTTGACTGCCGTTATCCTTTTGGTTTCAAGGCTGAGGATCTGACTTTGAAGATCAAAGATAAACTGGGAATGAATGTTTCTCTGGATTATAACGATGAACCGACTCTTTGCGATGCAGATGATCCGTATGTGAAGATCCTGCTTGATACCTATAGAGAAAACACGAATGATTACAGTAAACCGGTCGTCTCAGGCGGTGTATCATATGCTAAAGTCTTTAAACACTGTGTCGGCTTCGGCCCTAATTTTCCTGATGGGGAAGCTGTAGCGCATCAGAAGGGTGAATATGTAAAAATAAGCGATTGTCTTAAAATGTTTAAAATATATTATGAAGCAATCGAAAAGCTGATCTTATGGGAGGAATGAAAGATGTCTAAAATCCTGGTTTTTCAGACTGATTTTACCTATGCGGAAGGTGCTGTAGCCTCGATGTATGGTGTGGTTAAAAGTGTTGACCGCAATCTGGAGATCATCGATGCGACTCATCAGATCCCGCAATACGATATCTATTCGGCTTCCTATCGTCTCTATCAGTATGTGCCTTTCTGGCCTGCCGATACGGTTTTTGTTTCGGTCGTCGATCCGGGTGTCGGTACTTCAAGAAAAGCCTGTGTAGCTCTTTTAAGCAACGGTTCCTATGTGGTTACTCCTGATAACGGTACTTTAAGTCATCTGGATAAGTATTTCGGTATCAAGGAAGTAAGACAGATCGATGAAACGGTAAACAGATTAAGAAACAAGGATACCGAAGAAGTAGCGGTCTTCCATGGCCGTGATCTGTTCGGATATTGTGCTGCCAGGCTGGCTGCCGGCATCATCTCTTATGAAGAGGTAGGACCGAAGTATGATTTAAGTGAAATCAGAAGACTGCCGTTTGAAGAACCTGTAGTCTATGAAGACAGCATCGAAGGCATGATCGAAATCATGGACCCTAACTTCGGAAATCTCTGGACCAATATTCCTAAAAAGATGTTTGAAGATTTCGGTTTTAAATACGGAGATAAAGTAAAAACAGTTATCACCTATAAAGGCGAAGAAGTATTTAATCAGGAACTTCCTTATTTCAAATCATTCTCTTATGCGCAAGATCACAGCCTAATGATCTATCATAATGAGCTTAACAAGATTGCCCTGGCTGAGGTTGTGGGAAACATGGCCAGGAATTATAATTTAGGTTATGGGACAGATTATAAAGTCGTCTTTATGAGGTAACGGTAATTATGAATAAACTGCTGGTATTTATGACCGATTTCGGTCTCGATGACGGTGCGATCGCCGCAATGGAAGGTGTGGCTTTTGGTGTGAGTTATGATCTGAATATCAGACATCTGACACACAATATTCCGCCTTTCAATATCTTTGATGCATCATACAGACTGCATCAGGCAATTGATTACTGGCCTGAGGGTACGACTTTTGTCTGTGTCATTGACCCTGGTGTCGGTTCGGAAAGAAAGTCGATCGTTGCCAAAACCAGGACCAATCAGTACATTGTCACACCTGACAACGGGACCCTGACCCATATCGCCAAACATATCGGTATCTCTGAAGTCAGAGAGATCGAAGAAAAAACCAACCGTCTCGTGGATTCCGAAACATCATATACTTTCTATGGCCGTGATGTCTATGCCTATACCGGTGCCAGAATTGCGGCAGGAGTCATCAGCTTTGAAGAAGTCGGTCCATTAATGAACGTGGATGATCTCGTAAAACTGGAACTCTATGGCTGCCAGAAGATCGATAACGGTATTATGGGCTATGTGGATATTCTGGATGTCAGATACGGTTCCTTATGGACTTCGATAACTTATGAAGACTTCAAGGACTGCGGTTTCAAGATCGGCGATGATATTCTGGTCGAGATCTTCTGTCAGGACAAGAAGGTCTTCTCACAAAGGATCAACTATGGCAAGTCTTTTGCGGATGTGGAGATCAATGAACCGATCATCTATATGAATTCCGTTTATGATATGGCTCTGGCCATCAATCAGGGCGATTTCTCCAAAGTCTACGGTATCGGTACCGGAAAGAACTGGATGGTTACATTTACGAAATGATCAGCCGGAATGATCCGGCTTTTTCTTTAGGAAAGAATCATGTCTCAAAATAAGGCTGTACAAAGAATCGCTTTATTATCTTTATGCCATATGGGTATTGATTTTCTTTGTGCCTTTTCGCTTTATCACAGTTTTGTGAGACATTATGAAGCCTTCCTGCTTTACAATTTCTGTGCCTTTGCCTTACAGATGTCACTGGGCATTATGATCGATGCCTGGTCCAAAAAGAGCCGTAAAACGCTTTTACCGGGTACGGTCTTTACGATCATGGGAATTGTCTTAACAGTATGCGGATCGTTTATTTCTCCAATCATATTGGGTATAGGCAATGCCTTATTCCATGTGGGTGGAGGTGTATTAACGATCCATGAAGATGATGACAACAGCTTTAACGGCAGAGGTCTGGGAACTTTTGTTGCTCCGGGAGCGATCGGACTGATTCTGGGCATTCTGTATTATGAAACACAATACTTTACGATCATTCAGTTAGCTGTTTCTGTGATCATGGGCATTATCGGTTTCATTCTTTGTATGAGCATTGATGAAAGAACCTTAAAAGAAAGTATACATCCCTATGTCCAGGGTGACAGGAAACTCACATATCTGATTGTTTCCTGTTTTGCAGTTGTGGTGATCAGATCACTGACGGGAATGTCTATTATATTTCCCTGGAAAACAACAAAGGCTATCACAATCATAAGTGTGATTGCATTGGCGGCGGGAAAAACGATCGGTGGCTTTATTGCGGCTGAAATAGGCATGAAGAAAACCGTCATTGTAACCCTTATCACTGCAGCCTTGGCTTATATGTTTGCGGATAAGATGTGGGCAGGCCTTCTGGCTTTACTGTTCTTTAATATGACCATGCCATTAACTTTATATCTTTTGGTAAAGAATATGTCGGATATGCCAGGATATGCGTTTGGCATTCTGACTTTCGGGCTCTTTTTAGGTTATCTTCCGGTACATTATGGTTTTATAAAAAATCTTTCTCCATCACCTTACGGTGTTATCGCTTCTTTACTGTCTCTGATAATTCTGTATTTTGCACTGAAAGTTGCCGAGGATAAAAATGAGTGAACTGACTGTATATCTTAAACCGTTGATTCTGACGATCATCTTTGAAGGGATCGGTGCATATATACTCGGATTAAGAACCAGAAAAGAACTTCTGTTTACGGTATTGGTAAACATCATAACCAATCCGCCGCTTGTCTGTTTTTCTTTGTTTTTGATGTATCATTTAGGTATAGAGAAAGGTACGATCATTACCTATGCGGTATTGGAACCGCTGGTTGTCTATGTCGAGTATCTTCTTTATAAGAATTATCTGTCGGTGAAGAACAGCTTTGCATTGTCTCTGACACTTAATATCATTTCGGTAATAGGAGGTCTCTTATGTCAAAAAATATTCTGATCAAATTAATGGCTGCATTTATTCTTGTGAACTGCTTTGCGAAAGCTGTCTATGCAGACGTAGCACCGGATCCTGTCTATAACACGATTTCTTATCTTCCGTTTGTGCTGGTCGTAGCTGTTGTTGTAGTGGCATTTGTGCTGATCAAAAAGTTTTTCAAAAAGTAATTGACATTGAAATGTTTCTATTATTAAATAGAAACACACGGGGTCGAATTTGGTTTCGACTGGTCTAGTTTGATTTGAACGGCAGTGGAGTGATGACCTAATCATCAAACTAAATTAAACGCTAACACTGAATTAGCATTCGCTTAATCGAACGGCCGACGTAGGCCTTAAGCACTTCTTACCGTAAAGCCTGTAGCGGTAAGTCGTAAACACAGGCTAGGTGAAGTAAGTTTAGTTCTTCTCTTACCATCCGAAAACCGAAAAGA
>JAFZQG010000025.1 GCA_017550145.1 Erysipelotrichaceae bacterium
GAACAATTTGTTCTTGGTTTTAAATGAATTGACGTTTTGTTTAATTGCTTCTTATTTAGTTTTCAAAGATCGAATCGCAACTGTTTTGGTAACCGTCTTGCTGACTGGTTCCTTGGCAGTGCTCATTTATACTAACAAAAATAAAAACCGAAGTCAACAACTTTTTTCATTTTTTTTAAATTTTTTTTAAAAAGTGTAAAAAAGCCTTTATTCTTCGGTTTTTTCGCTGTTATTTTTCTCAAAAATTAGCTCAAAATAACGCATTATATAGTTATTTATGTAAGAAAAATCAAACGGGATCTCATTTTTTTCTACCATTTCAACGAGCTGATCTTTTGCACCGATACAGATCTTCTTTATTTCATCGGAATAATTCATTTTATGGCAGTGATAATCAAACTCATTTTCATCCAGTACCATATATGTTCCATCAGGGAAAACCTTCACATCCAGATCATAATCGATGTTCTTGATCGCCTCCCCGTCATAGATGCTCGGCGTCGCAACATTGCAATAGTAATAGATACCGGCTTTCCTGACCATCGAGATGATATTGAACCAGCGGTTCTTGTAATAGAAGCAGATCGCCGGTTCCCTGGTCAGCCAGCGGCGGTTATCCGCTTCAACGACCCAGGTATGATCGGTCGCCACGACATAGCAGTCTTCCAGCACATCAACAACCAGTGCCTTTGACCAGGTACGATGCAATGATCCGTTATGTTTATACGACTGGACAAATACGCTGTCCCCTATCTTCAGTTCTTCCACGGGCTTTATTATACTACAAAAGCGACTGGACGATGATGATCACTCCGTTTTTCTTTTCGATGATCACTTCATCTTTGACAAATTCGTTTGATACACCTAACGGAAAAGAATTAGTCAGATCGATATTGTCTGTTTCATATAAGGCACCCGTTATCTTTACATCCTTACAGATATCAGCTGCGAGTAAAGATAAAGAATATCCTTCTTTCTTATGAATTACTACATGATCATCATTTGTTATAAGAATTTCATCCTCGGATGAATATATATAAGTAGATATATTATTATGAGCGCCATAGATCGCACATTGCAGATTTGCCAAAAGAAGATCAAAGCGTCCGCCTAATGCGCAATAAAGATATATTTCTTTAAAACCTTTCTCTACCGCATAACGGTAGGCGTACATCGTATCGGTATCATCTTTCATAACCGGAAGTCTGATAACTTCGAGATCATCAGGAATCTCACCGTCATAAGAGTCAAAATCACCGATCAAAAGATCGGCTCTGATATTGTTTTCTTTACAGTACTTGTAGCCTTTGTCACAGGCGATGATGAAATCACATTCCTCAATCTTTACGATCGGAGCATATTCGCCACCCGTGATGATCGCACATCTGTTCATTTCTCTATTCTGTTTCTAAATATCTTATATATTAAAGGCATTACCAGCATCAGCATGATCAGTGTCGGTAAACCGTAACCGAGATTGTATTTCAAAGAGAAGATCCATGCAGCAACAGATCCCAGTTCACCCGCATCACTCCAGCAGTAAACACCCGAAACGATCTGGGAAATTATCCTGATAGCCGTGCATAAGAAGATGCCGACTTCCAGAGCGATGATATTTCTTTTCTCATCGCCGCCTTTTTTCATGAACATTGAAGACAGACCCATGATCGCAACCGGAATGATGTAATCGCAAAGAATACCTAATACCGGATTATATGGAGCGAAGTAGAGTTTTGTCGTTCCTATAATTACTGATACCAGAAGCTCCAGAAGACAGGTTATGATGCCATAGCGGCAGCCCAGATGGATCGAAGCGAAGACTAACGGGATCAAAGAAATATTGATCGAACCGCCATTGGCCCATACACTGGTAAAAGGAATCAGATCCTTGACGAAATTCAAGACGATCGTCATCGCCGCATATAAGGCGATAAACACCATGGTTCTGGTTGTCTGTGATGTTCTGCTCATAAAAAAACACCTCCATAGATATAAAGGTGCCTTCCCTACGCTGGCATTATCCAGATCAGGTTACGGGTATGATCTCAGCCTTGCGGCACCCCACATAACCATTATAAAACCATTTTCAGAACAATTGTTCAAAAACCGTCAGTGCATCTTCAAAATGCCAGTACTGATGTGAAGCATAATCGCCATACGCATTGCCTAAAATAAGCAGATATGATTTGCTTCTGTTCTTGAAGAAAGTCATGATGTTCTGTCCGGCTTCCGGAGTATATCCGGTCTTGCCGCCCAGAACCAGTACATCGGGATCACGATACTGAATGCCTATGGTCGTATAGACGATCGTGTCATCTGCCATTTTATATTTCAGTGATTCCATGACCTTCCGGCCTTCTTCGTTTTTCATGACATCCATCACGATAAGATACAGATCATCAAGACAGGTATAGTGATCATCATCATGAAGACCGGTAGTATTGACAAAATGTGAGTTTGTGCAACCCAGTTCAGAAGCCAGTTTATTCATCTCTTCGACCAGATCGATTCCTCTATCGGCGAAATAGTTTTCTAAAGCCACTGCCCCATCTGCACCTGAAGGTAAAACCAAGGCATACAGTAAATCTCTTAAGGAATACTCATAATCTCTCTGTATGTATGCCAAAGAAGCATCTTCTCTGATCAGATCCTCGACCTGTTCGTATGTGACGTGTGATGTATCATCAAGATTATCCGCCAGATGCAAGACGGTATCCATCGTCAGAACCTTGGTCATGGAAGCCGGATACATTTTCACATCGGTATTTAATCCGTTAAGGATATAGAAATCCGAAAGATCGACTAAAAGATATTCAGCCGAATGTACAGGAAAAGAAAACTCTTCTCTGACATCTTTCATGACATTTATCTGATCCGTATCCACTTTCAAAGGATGATCCTTCTGGCAGGAACATAATGTGAACATAATACAGATCAGAATAAACAGTTTTTTAATCATATAACAGTACGGTAGAAATCATAGGATTTAAGATGCATATCACTGTTTTCCAGATAGAAATCCATCAGCAATGCAAAATCCTTATATTCATATTCAAAGTCCTTAAGGACATCATAATTTCTGAATTCGCCTTTAATGATCAGACGGAATTTTCTTAAGGTATCGACGGCCAGTATCTCTTCACCGTTGAGATGGTTCATGCACAGAAAGCCGCCGTGTCTATTGGATAAGGCAACGACTTTCTGATTGCCGCAGATCACACAACCGTCCACGACCGGTGTGATGCCGAAACGTTTGATCAGAAATGAGAGATACATCGAACCTAATAAATAGCGGTTCTTTTCATTCAGATTGCGGAAGACGAAACACAATTCATCAAAGGAATCGATATCCTTATTCTTTAAAGCCAGTTCACACAGAACGTTCTTGAAAGACATCATTTCGATATTGTCATATTCGAAATAATTCTCCAGCAGTTTCTGATTATGGATCGTAAAGATCGTTGAACCTTCCTTATAGTCAATAATGAATTCATAGAGGCATAAAGGAAGGAAGTGATTCTTGCTGGTAAGCTTTTTGGAAGCCTTGCCGATCAGGGTTATGACGCCGTATTCCTTGGACAGCACCTGCATCATCACATCGGCTTCCCGGTAATCACTCTGGCTTAAGATGAAACCGTTAAAGCGATCATTCATCCCTGTCTCCCGAGAAGTAGCCCAGATCAAAGAGCTGTTTCTGTGAATTCAGCCAGTCTTCTTCGACTCTGACATACAGAGATAAAATGATCTTCTTATAGTCAAACAGTTTGGCGATATCGGTCGATGCCTGATCATTGATCTTTTTCAGCATCGAACCGTTCTTGCCGATAATGATGCCCTTATGGGTATCTTTATTACAGATTATAGTTGCTTCAATAAATACCTTGGAAGTCTTCTCTTTGATTTCTTCAACTTTGCAGGCAACCAGATGCGGAACTTCTTCACGCATATTGAGGATGATCTTTTCTCTGATGATCTCGGCGATCTGGAAATCCCGGTTCATATTGGTCTTCATGTTTTCAGGGAAGTACTGCACATCATCTTTGAGATACTTCTTGCTGGTCTCCAATAGCTCATCGAGATTTTCACTGTTCAATGCACTGATCGGAATGATCTCCGCAAAATCATAGTTCTCATTCGCATACGAAAGACGCTTGATCAGCTGATCGGAACTCAATTCATCGATTTTATTTACCAGCAGGAATACCGGTGCCTCATAAGTAAAGAGCCTTTCCAGTATTTCCCGATCATCATTCTGTAAGCCCTTCTGACCATCGACGATGTAATAGATGACATCGACACCGGCTGCCTGAGACATTGCCTCTTTATTCATATAGGAACCTAAAGCTGTCTTGGCATTATGGATACCCGGAGTATCGATAAAGACGATCTGTGTATCTTTCTCATTAAGAATGCCCAGGATCGCATTTCTCGTCGTCTGGGCTTTCTCGGTCGTAATGGCGATTTTCTCTTTCAGTAAAGCATTGATCAGGGTCGATTTGCCCGCATTGGGTTTACCGATGATCGCAATAAAACCGGACTTCACTTAATCCAGATCCTCACTTGAAAACTGGAACGGTAAGAGTTCCCTGATATTTGTGACAACCGTTTCTTTTCCATTGGAAAGAACGATCGGTGTATCCTGGTTAAGCAGTTCCGAAAGGACCTGACGGCAGATGCCGCATGGAGCACCGATTCTCTTGCCATCGGAAACGATAGCGATAGCTTCGATATCATCTTTTCTGTATCCTCTGGAATAGGCCGCAAAGACAGCACTTCTTTCACCACAGTTAGTTCCGCCATAGGATGCGTTTTCGATATTGGCACCCCAGAAGGTCGTTCCGTCCTTGCACAGTACACAGGCTCCGACATGGTAGTTTGAATACGGAGCGTAGGCATTATCCATTGCTTTAAATGCTTCTTTTACGAGTTCCTCATTTGTCACGATAAAATCCTCCTGATCACACATATCAAACAGATCGCAAGTGCACCAAACGAGCTCACCAGTACGGCTGCACTGGAAAGATCCTTGATGACTCTGATCCTTTCATCTTTTTCTTCACTAAGATAGTCACCGATCTTCTCGATGGCTGTATTGAACACTTCACATAAGATCACTAAGGTGATGCATATCACAAAGGCCAGCCATTCATAGTAATCCAATCGTATTATCAGACCGCCTATAATTGCCATAAGGCCCAGAATGATCTGAATCAGAACAGCCTTATGTCCTAGAGCGATCTTTAAGCCGTTAAAGGAATCGGTGAATTTCTTCACTTGAGATCACCTATGATCTTTTTCTGTAAAGCAAACATCTTCTTCTCATCTTCCTTGTTCATGTGGTCATAACCAAGAAGATGGAGTAAACCATGGACAAAAAGGAAAACGAATTCCCTTTTGATCGAATGATTGTATTCTTCAGCCTGGGATAAAACTCTGTTCCGATTGATGAAAATATCGCCTAATTCAATTCTGTCTTCGTATTCGATCGTCTCATCATTGTCTAACAGGGCAAAAGAAATAACATCGGTTTCTTTGTCGATGTTACGGTATTCACGGTTGATTTTTCTGATGCTTACAGGACCGCAGATAATCAGCGACAGAACGTAATTATCCTCGATTTCAAGCACTTTAAGCGTCCTTTCGTAATAATGTTCAATTAAAGGAAAAAAGCTCTTAAAATCGTTATATTTCGTTCTGTTAATGATGTTGACCATACCTTAATTATACATTACTTGATTTATCCATTTATTAATGATATATTAAATTAGCAGTCTAGAGTATAGAGTGCTAATACGTTGCTAAAGGAGGCATAAATTATGGCAATTAAAGAATTTAAAACCGAATCAAAACGATTGCTGGATATGATGGCCAACTCCATTTATACCAATACCGACATCTTCCTCAGGGAGCTGATTTCCAATGCTTCGGATGCACTGGATAAGAGACATATCCTCTCATTGACCGATACAAGCATCACCAATGATGATCCGAAGATCCATATCGACGTCAATAAAGCCGATAGAACCATAACCATTTCCGATAACGGTATCGGTATGGACAAGAAAGAACTCGAAGATAACCTGGGCACCATTGCCCGTTCCGGATCTTTCGAATTCAAACAGGAACTCGACGAAAAGAGCGAAGCTGATATCATCGGCCAGTTCGGTGTCGGTTTCTATTCAGCTTTCATGGTTGCGGACAATGTCGAAGTCGTATCCCGCAAGGTCAACGAAAACAAGGCTGCCCGCTGGACTTCCGATATGAACGGCTATGAGATCACAAGTGCCGAGAAAGATGATTACGGAACTACCATTACCCTTCATATCAAGAAGAACACCAAGGAAAAGAAATACGATAAGTATCTGGAATCAAATGAGATTCAGATGCTGGTAAAGAAATATTCCGATTTCATCAGATATCCGATCGAGATGATGGTTGAAAGCTACGACTACAAGGAAGACGGCAAATCCGAAAAAGTCAACAAGCTGGAAACAGTCAACTCCATGCAGCCGATCTGGAAGAAGAATAAGAAAGATATCAAAGCGGAAGATTATGAAAACTACTATATGCAGGAATACTACGATTACGCAAAACCGCTTAAGACCATTCACTACAAGGTCGAAGGCAATACCTCATATACCGCTTTACTCTTCATCCCTTCACAAAGACCGTTCAATTATTACACCAACGATTACAAACTGGGATTGAAGTTATACTCCCGCGGTGTCTTTATCAAAGATGAAGCCAAAGAAATCGTATCCGATTACTTCCGTTTCATCAGAGGTGTCGTTGATTCCGATGATCTGAGTCTGAATATCTCCCGTGAAATCCTCCAGCAGGATTATCAGATGAACGCCTTAAAGAAGTCGGTCGACAAGAAGATCAAATCTACTCTGGAGAACATGCTGGAAAAAGACAGGGAGAATTATGAGAAATTCTTCGATGCCTTCGGTTCACAGCTCAAATACGGCTGCTACGACGGTTTCGGTGTCAACAAGGATGTCTTGATCGATCTGATCATGTTCAAGTCTTCCAAGGAAGATAAATACGTTACCTTAAAAGAATATGTCGCCAATATGAAAAAAGGCCAGAAAGAGATCTACTATGCGGCTGGCGAATCGATCGAAAAGATCAGACAGCTTCCGCAGATGGAAAAGGTTCTGGATAAAGGCTATGAAGTCCTCTTCTTCACGGATTCCGTCGATGAATTCCTTACTTCCATCATCATGGAATATGACGGCAAACAGTTCAAATCAATTCTCAAAGGCGATCTTGATTTAGACAGCAAGGAAGAAAAAGACGAACTGGAAAAGAAGAGTGAAGAAAGCAAGGATCTGATCGAAAAGATCAAAGAGATCCTCAAGGATAAAGTCAGTGATGTCAGACTCTCTACCAGATTAAAGACTTATCCGGTATGTCTGGTTTCCGATGATAATCTTTCCATCGAAATGGAAAAGATCCTGAAACAGATGAACCAGGAAGGCGTCAAAGCCAACAAGATCCTGGAGATCAATCCGGATCATGAGCTGTTCAAAGCCTTAAAGAAACTTAATGACGACAACGGCGATATCAGTGATTATGCGATGTTACTGTATGATCAGGCCTTACTGATGGCAGGACTTGAACTTGATGATCCGGCCCAGTATGCGATCAAGGTTTCTGAACTGATGCTGAAAGCTCTGAAATAATCAAATAAATACTACGGCATTGCCGTAGTATTTTTTACAGTTTATAATCCCACGATTTATCCATATCACCGAACGAGAAGACCTTAAGGGTCTTTTTGTTCAGGTTATAGATACAGGTATATAGGGTCTTGCCCTGATCGGTACCGTTTTCCGGATCCTGTACGACTAGTCTCAGAAGATTTTCAACAAAGTCTTCTCTCATTCCAGCTTTGGCTGTTCTGAAGAGTCCGGCTTTTAATACCTCATCTCTTCCGCATCCGTTCTTGAAGAACAGATCTTCCTTGGATACGTAATGATTGGTCGCATGATTGATGTCGGTCGCATACATCTGATCACCCTGCCATTCGATCAGCCGGGATTTACCGCTGCTGTCCGCGATCATCAGATGATAATCAGCACCGGGCATTGCCGCCTTGATATTCGCATTGGCGATAAAGGCAGTCGCCTCATCGACATTGCTGCAGTTATCAAGAACGATTCTCATTAAGACAGGATGCAGATAAGTCTTCTTACCCAGATTCTTTGTTTCGATCTGTTCTTTTTCAGCGATCCAGGCTTTCTGATCTTTTTCATTTACCGCGATCGAACCGGGAGATGATCTTAACCAGTAAGGATCAGGTTCTTCGCCGCTGTTTTCCAGAAACAGATTCTTTTTATTCTTATTCAGTTTTTCCTTATATGATTCAAAAGGTATTTCCACCCAGTTGGCTTTAACACATAAAGCGAGAATACTGATAGCCAGCCCCGCTTCATTCATACCGTCCATGCACAGATAAGGGCATAAAACGAAAGCCGAAAGATCGGTCTTGCCGTCATCTGCCGCACCTTCCGCATAAGTACCTTTTTCATAATCCAGCCAGTAGGCATCACCTACACCTAATGAACGGTAACGGGCTTTGGGATTGTTTCCTTCGACGATCATATTCAATCCGGTACGCGGATTACTGACGTCATTGAACTTATGATGAGTGTAATCGTAGTTACGGCAGAACAGAACATCCCCTTCCAGATTCTTCGTAACAAATGTCGAACATCCCGCATCGATCACTCCTTTGATCTGTTCAGGCAGATCATAGTAATCGAAAGCGGCATTCATATGATACAGATATCCTTTTTCATCGACTCTTTTGATCGATTCTATGGCTTCAATCTGTTTTTCATCTTTAAGCAATACATGCGGATTCATCTTTAATCCTTCTTTGAAGCTTCAAGTGCTTCCTTGTATTCTTTTTCGGTATTGATACTGATAGCGAAAAAGAACATTCCCAGAGCTACCAGAGCCGGGATCCAGCCCAATAAGGCATTGATCGTATTCTGGGTAGCGATATTCTGTAATAATCCCTCATCAGCCAGTTTTGCCGAGAATCCTGCGGCAGCCAGAGCTACCAGGAAGAGTTTATCGACAGCTGCTTCGGCAATCTTGCTGGCAAGAGAATCGGCTGTAGAAACGACGGTATCGAGTCTGATGCCGTTCTGCAATTCAACGATATCGGAAATCGCATTACGGTTCGTATTAAACAGGATGAAAGTCATGGTCAATCCCATACCGGTAGTAACCGCATTGATGTAGGCGTTAATGACATGAGCCGGAGCCAGGATAAACGGAATCTTGCCGACGACCTGTATTAAGGCAGCGAGACCCATGGTATTTCTTCTGCCCAATAAAGTATCGATCTTCGGTGTGATGATCGAGAAGATGATGGAAACCAGAAGATAAGCTGCCATGATCGGTGTTGACTGGCTGCTGTCATTCAAGACATAGGCACAGTAATAGGTTATTGAAGATGTCAGTAAACATGTTGAAACACCATAGCACATGATATAGAACATATTCTTGACCCAGGACTTGCAGCCAAACAGCATTTTATATGTTTCCACAATACCGAGTTTGGTTTCAGTTTCTGCAGCCTGTCTGATTCTTTCTTTACTCGTGAAGTAGTGAATAAGACAGCCGATGGCGATCAGTAAGCCCATAAACAGAGCGGAACGGAAAATAGCTCCCGCATCGGAAGAATTGATGACTTTATGATCTTTAAGACCGCCGAACATTTTAACGATCAGAGGTACGGCAACAGCACCGATACCCGAACCGATGCAGGCACCTAATGATCTGAAGGCGTTGATGGACTTACGTTCGGAATCATCTCCTGAAGCCAAAGCTCCCATGCCGTTATACGGAATTCCTCTGAAGGTATTGGCAATTTCATACAGGAAGAAAACAACCAGTCCCAGGATGATATCCCATCTTTCACTGACACCGAAATCGGTAAACAGTGAAACCATACCCAAAGCATAAGGAACGGCGATATACAGTAACCACGGTCTGACTTTTTCACCGGATTTGAATTTGACATTGTTGGCCCAGACACCGATCAAAGGGTCATTGACGATATCCCAGATCGTGCCGATCAGTGCCATATTCGAAGCGGCGATCGGATCGATCAGAAGAATACTGGTGAGGAAGTACTTGTAGTAGGTACTTTTGAAGTTAAAAACGATATTCGTAGAAGCGGAAAAGCTCATGAAACCGAGTTTTTCCAGAAGCGATACCTTATTCCCATTATCTTTTTTCATTTTCAGCGTCTCCTTTGCGTAACAGATCCCCTGTTTTTCTTATCATTTTAAAACAATCATGAATTCATCGCAAATAAAAAGTGCCCCAGATGGGGCACTTAATCGGATTAGGATTTGAACAGATTCCTTGCATTGTCGTTGAGCATATCCAACAGATTGAGTTTCTCTTTCTTCTTGGACTGTTCCTCTTCGAACATCTTCCTTGCTTCGAGAAGCTTGGAGTTGCATTCGTATCTGAGCTTGAGTTCATCCTGAGCGATCTCATCATCGATCAGCTTGTAACGTTCATGCAGATCGGCGATCTCTCTGGTAATACCCTTACGCGAAGCAACCAGCTGTTCGAATTCTTCCTTGATGGAATCGGAGAGTTCCTTGAATTCCTTGGCACTCTGGTTCAGACTGTTCTGATGGATGACACCCAGACGCTTCTTCTCGGATTCGAAATCCGAGCTGGCGGTAAGTTCATCGTTATACATGTTGGCCATGAACTTATCCTGTTCGGCTCTGGCTTTCTTGATCTGAGCAGAAAGAGCCTGCTGTTTGTCGTTTTCATCCTTCAGCATCAGGTCATATGCTTTGGAGATACCCTTGATTTCATTCTCGTACTGTTCGAGTCTGTTTTCTCTGCCGACTTCAAGTTCGCTGATCTCATCGGTAATACCGTTGAGGATATCATTACGCTTCTTGGCCAGTTCATTGAGGATCTCGTTATGCGATCTGTCTAAGGAATCGAGTTTCTCTTTGAAGAGTCTGGTTCTGTCGGTCAGGGCTTTTTCGCCATCTCTGTGCGTATCTTCGATCAGTTGAGGCTTGCTGCGAAGCAATGTATCGTAATCGGACATCGTTGAAGCGATTTCCGTCTTGATATTGTAGATGCGCTTGTTATGAGCATCTTCAAGTTCATTGATCTGTTTGGCGATCTGCTTGACCTTTTCACTGATGCTGTCGATATAGTCATTGGTTACACGGGACATATCAGCCATAGCTGTCTGTTTCTCGTTACCGTAAGTCTCGAGTTTGGATAATTCGATGGCCTTCTTTTCTTCAAGCTGAGCCATTTCACCTTTAAGACCGTTGCACTTTTCGCTGACTTCATCGATGTACTTCTGATAAGCGCGTTTCTTTTCATCGAGAATGTTGTTATAGCTGCCTCTGATGCTGTCGAGTTCCGCATTGATCGCATCCTGCTTACGCTGTAAGGAGGTGCTGAGCTCGCTGCGCTTGAATTCGTTGGCCTTGACCAGTTCATCGAGTTCTTTCTGAATGACCTTGGTCTTTTCAGCGGCTACGTTATAACGGGCAATGCATTCCTTTTCGGTTGCCTGTTTTCTGGCATCGATCTCTTTGATAAGAGTATCAAGAGAATCGTGTTTGGTCTGCATTTCATCCCTGTAGGATTTGATTCTTTCATCAAACTGATTTTCAGTTGAAGAGAGTTTCTCTTTATACTGTCTTTCAGCTTCGTTGTATTCTTCTTCCAGCTTGGCTGTCAGTTTTTCCAGTTCTGCAGCATTGCTGTCTCTGATCTCCTGAACTTCCTTGGCCAGGTCGTCCTTGAAGCTTTCGAGTTCCTGCTGCTTCTTCTTTAACTGTGAATTGAGTTCGGCTTCGAGATTAGCTGCTTCTTCCTTGGCTCTGATCAGTTCATTATTGGCTTCTTCCAGTTTCTTATCGGCTTCGGCCTTTTCCTGATTGTGCTTGTTGATTTCAGCAGCTTCCGTCTCATCGATCTGACTTATTCTGGAAGCGATCGTCTGAGCGTTCTCGTTGTATTCACGCTGCTTGGCGGCATATTCATCTCTGATAGCCTGTAACTGTCTTGAAGGAATGGTTTCATAATCTTCGGTGATCTTAGCAAGATCTTCTTCCTGCTTTCTTGCCATTTCCTCAAGTTTGTTGTTTCTTTCTTCTTCTAACTGCTGGATCTGCTGATCGAATTCAACCTGCTTGTCTTCCATTTCCACCTTGATATTGGAAATCGTCTGCAAGAGGTTGGAACGTTCGGTAAACAGCGCGTTGATCTTGGCGTTAGTCTGGCTATTGATCTTATCAAGTACACCGTCGATATTCATCTTAGCCTCTTCATATTCATTCTTCTTGGCTTCGAAGGTATCGTTGGCTGTCTTGACCTGCTTGTTGAAATCAGCCTCAAGTTCAGCCATCTTGTTGTTATGTACACTTAATGCATCTTCCAGAGCTTCCTCATGACGCTGATTGATCTCCAGTACTTTGGCATCATAAGCGTTGATGATTTCCTTCATCTTGTTTTCATGAACGCTGTTGACATCGGCTTTACGCTTTTCAAGAATACTTACGTTATTCTGATACTTCTTCTCGTTTTCTTCGATACGCTGCTTAACGGAAAGCAGTTTCTCATCAAGTTCACTGCGCTTTTCAGCTACAGCCTTGAGATAAGCTTCCTGATCCTTTTCCAGATTAAGCTTTCTGGCTTCATAATCATTCTTGTAGATCTCGGCATCCTTCTGGGCACGCTGAATGTCCTTGTTGAGACCGCCGATCTTGTTCTTGATATCGGAGATATTGTTACGGATGTTGTTCATCCTGATCGTATATTCATTTCTGGTCGTAGCGAGTTCCTTCTCGTTTTCCTTGCCCTTGTTGGCGATTGCCAGTTCGTTATTCTGCTTGGTCTTGGCAATCTCGTCATTGAGGTAAGCAACCTTTTCTTCGAGCTGTTTATTCAATTCAGCTACTTCATCGTTGATACCGGCAATGACATTCTCGGTTTCGGCGACATTGTTCTTGTAGAGTTCCTCACGTTTCTGATAACGGGAATTGAGGAAGTCGTTACGGTTCTTGAGCTGTTTCTCTTCTTCATCGAGATTGTACTTAAGAACGCTGAGTTCCTTCTGGCGTCTCTCTTTGTCAGCCGTGAACTTGCTGTCGAGATCACCGACATAAGCTTCATATCTGTTTCTTAATTCGACGTTGAGTCGATCAACCGCTTTCTTCAGTTCGACCTGTTTCTCATTCTCGTTGTCAAAGAAGACCTGTGTCAGTCTGTCCAGATCGGAATTCTCTTTTTCAAAATGTCTTCTCTGATCATCGATATCATCAGCCAACTGTTTTTCCTTATCTTCGACTTCTTTCTCCAGATCGGCATTTTCCTTCTTCAGGCGTCTGCTTTCAACGTCAAAGCTTCTGATGGAATCTTCATACTGTTTCTCGCTGTCATTGCGATTCTTTTCGAAATCCGCAATGAATTTATTCTTCTGATTTTCCAGAGTTGCTGCTTCATTGTTGTTGCGGTTAAGTTCAGTCGTGATTTCCGCAACCTTGGCATCTTCAAAACCGCGAAGTTCGTTTAACTGAGCACTGTGCTCATCTGCCATCTTCTGCAGTTCTTCTTCGTGACGGGCTTTGATGTCACTTAAGGTATTCTCCAGGCCGCTGATCTTTGCTTCACCTTCGGCGATCAGTTCCTGTTTCTGGCGCTGTAATGATTCGATGACGCCGTTCTTGTCGGCCAGCAGCGTTTCATAACCCTGCTTCATCTCATTCATGCGCTTATTGAAATCATCACCCTGATCTTTCTTGGTGACACGCAGTTCTTCCAGACGGACTTCGATCGCGGTCTTCTTTTCTTCGAAATCGGAAATATCGCGGTCTTCTTCGTTTTCCAGAAGTTCCTTCTTGCGGTCGATCAGTTTCTGGATCTTCGCAGTTATTTCGTTGTTACGTCTTTCGATCAGACGTTTATTCTCTTCGTTTCTGGTTTCATAAGCCTTGTAACGGTCATTGAGTTTAGCCTTTTCCGTATTGATCTCGATCATGGTCTTTTCATGTTCATCATCCAGATTCAGCTTGCGGCTTTCGAAACTGTTGTTGTAGTCTTCGGTATTTTTCTGAATGGCACCGATTTCCTTATTGATGCTGCCGATATTCTCTTTGACTTCGGCGATCTGGGAATTGATGTCCGCGATCTTGCCGGCATATTCCTTCTTCAGATCTTCGATCTGCAGATCATATTCCTGGCTTCTGCTTCTGATGACTTCGGCATTGCTGTTCTTGGCTTCTTCGATTCTCTGTCTTAGAGCATCGGCCTTTTCAGCTGTCGCCGAGTTGATGGCGAAGATATCTTCTTCAAGAGCCTTGATCGCTTCAATGCTCTTTTCGGCACTGGCGCGGTACTGTTCATCACGGTTTCTGAAACGGGTATTCAAAAACTCGTTACGGCTGTTGAGCAGTTCTTCTTCCTGGGTCAGATTATATCTCATGACCTCCAGATCTTTTTCTCTCTTGGCACGTTCGCTGGCGAACTTCTCATCCATTTCACCCAGATACTCTTTATAGCGATCGCTCAGTTCCGGAGAAAGACCGCCTAAAGCTGTCTGGAGTCTGTCAAACTTGGTGTTGCGTTCATCATTGAGCAGAGCCAGCAGCTTGTTTAAGACTGTACTGTCGCTCTTATACTGACTGTTTGCCTTATCGATACTAATATTTAATTCAGCGTCTTTTCTGACAATGTCGTTAGCCAGGGTTTCATTTTCATTGAGCAGTCTTTCCTTTTCGGCTTCATAATTGCTCTCGGTTGTGCTTAACTCTCTGTCAGAGTTGCTGATATGCTGTTCAAGTTTGCGGGAAAGCTCGTTCTTTTCACTCAATAAAGATTTGACTTCCGCATTGAGATCATTCAGTTGATTCTTGCGTTCGGCGATCGTCGCTTCCTCTTTGGCTCTGATGGCTTTGATTCTTTCTTCCTGCAGATCACTGAGCTGTTGTAAAGCTTCGTTGTGTTCTTGTTCGACTTCTTTCAAAGCCGTATTAAGATCGGCGATCTCACTCTCACCCTGGGCTTTAATCTTGGCCAGTTTGTCTTCAAGGTCGTTTCCTTCCTTGCTCTGCTTAGCCAGCGTATTATCATATTTTTCCTTCAGTTCATTCATCTGCAGATTGAACTGATCTTCTTCATCTTTCTTTTTCTTTCTTAAATCCTTAAGACGTTTTTCGATCTGATTGCGCTTTCTGTCGAAGGCATCGGTTTCCATCGAATTCTCTTTATCGAGCAGTTCCTTTTTCTTTGCCTTCAGTGCATTGATCTTAGAGATAATGTCGGATCTCTGGTTTTCAAATTCAGCTTTGTATTCTTCTTCCTTCTGTTCGAGTTTTTCAAGTTCTTTGGCAGTCTTCTTGTTTTTCTTTTCGAGCTCCTGATAGAAAATATCCTGCTTCTCATTCAAAGCAGCTATCTTCTCCTGGTAGTCTTCATCTGTCTTAGCGATCTGTCTGTTCAGATCATCGAGTGAACTGTTAAGTTCCTCTATTTCGTTCTGTTTTTCGCTGATCAGTTTTTCCAGTTCTTCAATGCTGTAGGAACCGGAAAATTGATTGCTATCCTTTTTTCCGCCAAAAAAATTCATTGGAAATCCTCCAAATTATCACTATAAAAAAATTATAGCAGAGAAGGCTGTAAATTAAAAATACCGCAAGGAATTTTATTATTGCAATTTTAAAACATTATTGTTAGAATTATAGTGCACGGAATATTTCACACACGGTTCCTTAGCCAAGTGGTAAGGCAATAGACTGCAACTCTGTGATCGCCGGTTCGAATCTGGCAGGAACCTCCAGAAATGGGGATGTGGCGGAATGGTAGACGCGAGGGACTTAAAATCCCTTGGTAGCAATACCGTGAGGGTTCAACTCCCTCCATCCCCACCACTCTCTAAATTAAAGGCGTTTAATGCGCCCATAGCTCAACTGGATAGAGTGTTTGGCTACGAACCAAAAGGTTGCGAGTTCAAGTCTTGCTGGGCGCGCCAGATAGAAATATTCCAGATCGGGATGTAGCTCAGCTTGGTAGAGTACTTGATTTGGGATCAAGGTGTCACAGGTTCGAATCCTGCCATCCCGACCATCTTTA
>JAFZQG010000026.1 GCA_017550145.1 Erysipelotrichaceae bacterium
AGCAATAAAGTATCTATTAATTATTCCAAGAAAGATACAGACGGCAATCCGATCAACGGAACCAGATTTACTGTATATGAATTAGACAGCCAGAATAATGATTTTGATCTGTATTTTATTCATCAGAACAAGAGTATTGATCTGCTAAATGTTCTTGAAGATAAGATATCTTCATATGATAGAAACAATTTGAGTATCTCTTTATCAGAGAGATTTAACAGATATCTGGATGAAACGGTTATTAACGCCAAAGAAAAAGGCTATTTTCCTTTTAAACTTTATAACGGAAACGATTTAATAGATGAAGGCATTATGTATGTCTCTGATGGTATTGATGATACAAACGGTTCCTACTGTTTAAGAAAAGTAAGGAAAATCGGTGATTATTATTCTTCAAATTCGCAAGTAAATACAATAAGCAATCTTGAATCAGCTAAAAACTATTATCTATGTGAATCTGAACCACAGAAAGGTTATGTATATACCGATAATCCATGTAAACTGATCAATACTTCTGATGAGAATAAAGTATATGATTTCGTTAATGAGAAAAGAGATTATAATCTGCGTTTAATCAAAGAAAATCCTGATCATACGATCGTATTAAATGGCGCAAAATTCAGGCTTACATATTCAGATGATGGCAATGAGAAAGAGATGATATTTGTTACAGGTGCTTTAAATCTGAGAAATAAACACAACAGAAAATATGTGCTCTATCGACATGAAAATAACGAAAATATAAATGTCGAAGAAACAAATGGTGAATACTTCATCAAAAAGAATATGATCCCGGGCAAATATTATTATTGTTTCTCAGATGATACAGAAATCGATAAGAGTTTGCTGAATAAAACTGTTAACGTCATTGATGGAGGATATGAGATTGAAGATCTGCCGTATTCCTCAACATTAACAATCGAAGAACTGGAAGCTCCTAAAGGATACTATATCGAAGAACCGACATATGAACTAGATCCAGATATCTCTTACTCGGAAATAGTATTTAAAAATTATAGAGTTAATTCTTTTGAGATCGTTCCAAATAACAAAAGAAAGATTCCTAAGACATGTATAGGCGAATAATTCCCATTACCGGTATAATTCTCACGGTTCTATTTAATTCGTTCTCAATAGAATCTGAGCCTTTAAATAACGATAGAACAATAGAAGTCGAAATACGGGGTTGTGTAGAGAATCCTGGTGTCTATGAACTGAAATTAGGTTCTACTTATGAAGATCTTTTTGAAAATGCCGTATTAAATGATAATTCAGATATAGGCAATTACGCTTTACAGGATGTTTTATATAACAGGCAGGTCATTGTAATTCCTGAACTTAAGAATGAAAAAAAGATATCTATCAATTCGGCAAGTCTTGATGAATTATCTTCCTTACCGGGTATCGGTAAATCAATTGCGCAGAGGATCATCGATTACAGAAGGAATTACGGATCTTTTCTGACACTTGAAGAAATAATTAATGTCAGCGGTATCGGATATGCGAAATTCAATAAGATTAAAGAATATATCACTCTTTAGAATAAGTATCATTCTTTGTCTCAATCTTTATTACAGAAACATTTATCTTTTATTTATATCTTTGATTTTCCTATTGCTGGAAAATATTCTGGAACCGATCTTTATGATCGGTTTCTATTTTCTTTTGATCATTCTGATCAATAATCGATCTGATTTTATGAGATATGGGATCGTTGATTACGCTCAGAATTCATACTGTATCGTCGATAAAATCTTTTATAAAGTTAAAGTAATTAATAACGAAGAGCTGAAAGCAGGCGATATACTTTATTTCACTGATAAATATGAATTTAACGACAATTCAAATCAAGTAAAGAAAAACATTCTTTTTTACGGATCTGAATACAAGAAACTGTTCAATTTTTATCCACGTAGATTTATTCAAAACAGAATCGAATTACTGGATAATGATATATCTGCTTTATTGAAGAAGATATTCTACAACATCAACAGTTACGAAGATTTTAATTACAATTTCGGTTACGGTCTGATTTCTTATTATTTCTTAAATTCAATCAGAAAAAGATCACCATCCAGATGCATAATCTGTATATTTCTTTATTCTGTTTTTATCGTGAATGAATTCAGATTCGTTTTTCTTTTAATCGATTGTATTGCACAGAAAAGAAATATTGATCCTCAAAACCGTTTTGCGATAAAGCTTTTACTTATCTGTTTTATCAATTTTGAATTATTCAGAAGTTATTCAATATTTTTACCACTGCTGTTCAGTTTATATCGGATTTTTTCTCTAAATATCGATTTCATGACATATCTGATGATTATCAGTTCTTTATTATTCGGTGAAATTAATCTTATAAATACATTTCTGTTTTCAATAATGATGAAAATAAGAGTGTTTACAGTGTTAGGTTCGTTCGTATTGCTTATTATTCCCGAAATCAAGATTTTATATAAACCATTCATCAATCTATTTTCAATGATAAATAATATCAATCTTCCGATCAGAGGGACTATAAGTGTTGTAGGATTGCTGATATATCTTTTAATCTACAGATATATATCTGATAAAAGAAGTATCATTAAATCATTAACTTTATTAATTGTGATCCTACTACCGATCAATAATCCTTTCTGTCATGTAACTTTTATAGACGTAGGGCAAGGTGATGCGATTATGGTAAAGAATGCTTTAAGCAAATCAAGCGTTCTGATTGATACCGGATCTGTATATAACTATCACAAACTGAATACTTTCCTAAATAAAGAGGGGATATATGTTATCGATAAACTGATAATCACTCATGATGACAGCGATCATAACGGTAATGTAGATAAGCTAAAGAAAGATTATTTAGTTAAGGAAATTGTTACTGAGGGGAAGGATTTTGCTTATAATAAGCTTTATTTTGATCATCTAGATCTGGGAGAATTTAATAACGACAATGATAATTCACTTGTATATATGCTGAATATTGATGGAATATCATTTCTTTTTACCGGAGATATATCAGAGAAGGCAGAAAGAGTTCTGATTCAGAAATTCGGTCCTTTGGATATTGATATTCTGAAAGTATCTCACCATGGTTCATATACCGGGACTAGCCGTTTTCTGATAAGCTCGATCTTGCCTGAATTTGCGGTTATTTCTACTTCCGGACAGTATAATCATCCGCATAAAAGTGTTCTTAAAACATTGGATAAATATCTCGTAAAATACTTTATTACCAGCAAATCCGGCAATGTCAGTGTTTACTTTACCAGAGCTCTGGACTTTATTAAAACCGGCAAAAATGAATTTGTTATAATAAGTTAGATGATATACATAATTCAGGGTCAGGAACCGTTTTTTATTAGAGAAAAGATCGATGAAATAGTCAAAGAAAGCAAAGGCGATGTCTTTCGTTTTGACGGTTCTGACAAGGATTTTTCAATAAATGAAATGCTCGAAAGCTGTATGGGCAATTCCTTGTTTTCCAGTTCTTCGGTAATACTTGTTGATCAGCCTTATTTCCTGATCAGAAAATGTGATGATGATGAATTATCCGATCTGATAGATTATATCGATAATCCGGTTTTTGAAACTGAACTAATTTTCTATACATACAATGATAATTTCAATTCACGTCTTAAAGCCTATAAATCGATCAGTTCCAATGCCAGAGTTCTGAATCTTAATTCCTATGATTATAAGAACTTCAATGCATATGTAAAAGCTAAAATAAGTGAAGCTGAACTCGATATCACCAATGATGCTGTATTTCTTTTAAATAATATCTGTAAGAGAAATGCGACATTATTCAATCGAAATCTCGAAATACTTAAACTGTATCCGGAGAAAATCACTCCTGAAGTAATCAATAAACTCTGTACGGCGTCAGATGAAAATGACAGTTTTGATATGGTCAATGCCTTAACAAACAGAGATATATCCAAAACCATTTCTATTGAAAGAAAGCTTTTAAGTGAAAATGATTCAGCCTTAAGTGTAATAGGTCTGTTGGCCGGACAGTTACGCTTTTTATATCAGATAGCTTACTACCAATCAATTGGTAAAAAGAAAAACGAAATCATCGAGATATGCAATATCAACGAATATCGTTACAACAAAGCTCAGGAAACTTTAAAGAATCTTAAAATGAACCAGATCATTGAGTTATTAAATAAACTTAGTGAAATTGATATCGCATGTAAATCAGATAATTCGATTCCGGACAGTTCCCGTTTTGAGCTCTTTATTCTTGATTTACTGAAGAAAGGCAATTATGCAGGCAATTAAACAGTTATACAAAATAGGCTACGGACCTTCAAGTTCTCATACTATTGCGCCATACAGAATAGCTGAGTATTACAGAAACGAATTTCCTGAATGTAAGAGATATGAAATCGAATTAGGAGGATCTTTAGCTTTAACCGCCAAAGGTCATGGCACGATCAATATCATTTCACAGGCTTTAGGTACAAAGAATATTCATTTTAACTATGATTTTGAAACCGTAAAGAATAATATGTTTATTCAGGGATTTAATGATAATGAAGAATTTCCTTTATGGCATGGTTTATCACTGGGCGGCGGAGCTGTCAAAATCGAAGAATATGATACCGGCGATGAAGATGAAGTATATGTCGAAAACAATTTTGAAGAAATCAAGAAGTATCTGAATGAGAATAATACAGATCTGCTTTCTTATGTTTATGCACATGAGCCTGATTTAAAAGAATACCTCAAGAAATGTCTTAAGGTTATGTATGAAACTGTAATAAAGGGATTAAATACTGAGGGATTACTGAATGCCGATCTGAATTATTATCGGGTTGCCAAGAAGCTTTATGAAAAAGCTGAAGTAAGGAAAGACTATCTGGTTGCTTATTCATATGCGGCAGCTGAAGAAAATGCGGGTGGTGGATTAATGTGTACAGCTCCGACATTGGGTGCCTGCGGTATTCTTACTTCTTTAATGTATTATCTTCATTTCAATGAAAATATCGATGATGACAAACTCTGTGATCTTTTAGCTATAGCAGGTGTATTCGGTAACTGCATCAAGAAGAATGCTTCGATTGCCGGATCTACAGGCGGATGTCAGTCGGAAGTGGGTACAGCCTGTGCCATGGCTTCGGCAGCCATTGCCTATAAAGAAGGATTCGGTTTGAATACTATAGAATATGCGGCAGAAATGGGTATTGAACATTTTCTGGGCTTGACTTGTGATCCTGTTTTAGGTTATGTGATAATTCCTTGCATAGAACGTAATGCCATAAGTATTTTAAGAGCTTATGATTGCGCTTATCTGGCCGAACAGTTAAATAACGTCAAAGGAAATGCGATCAGTTTTGATTCAGTCGTTCATGCAATGAACTATACAGGAAATAAACTAGCCATCGAATTGAAAGAGACATCCTTAGGCGGATTATCGCTGGAGTATAAATATGCGAAAAATTGAACTGCTTTCTCCGGCAGGTAATTTTGATTGCCTCAAAGCTGCCATCAATAATGGAGCTGATGCCGTATATCTGGGTGGAAAGAATTTTTCGGCACGAGCTTTTGCGAATAACTTTTCATCTGAAGAACTTGAAGAGGCGGTAAAGTACGCTCATTTAAGAAACGTCAGAATCTTCGTAACATTAAATACTTTATTAAACGAAAAAGAATTTGCCAATGCGATCAAGATGGCAGATTACTACTATAGAATCAATGTCGATGCCTTGCTGATCCAGGATCTGGGTCTTTATTATGTTTTGAAGGAAAAATATCCCGATTTTGAACTTCACTGTTCCACGCAGATGCATGTCCATAACCTGGAAGGGGTAAGAACCGCTAAAAAACTAGGCTTCAAGAGAGTCGTAATTGCCAGAGAATCGGATCTTGATTTCATAAAACGGGCTTGTAAGGAAGATATTGAAGTCGAAGTCTTTGTCCATGGTGCCATCTGCGTTTCCTATTCCGGACAGTGTCTGATGTCATCTTCCACCAAGAACCGTTCAGCTAATAAGGGAATGTGCGCACAATGCTGCCGATTAAGATATGAGCTTTATGATGATCACGATAGCAAGATAAAGACCGATACTGATTATCTGTTATCTCCTAAAGATATGTATCTGTTAAATGATATTCCGACTTTAATCGATGCAGGTGTATCTTCATTCAAGATCGAAGGCAGAATGAAATCTTCGGCTTATGTCGGATATGTGACTTCTTTATACAGAAAAGCGATCGATCAGTATCTGGATGGAAAGAAATATACTGCCACAGATGAAGAGATGGATAATCTGAGAGTTCTTTTTAACCGTAACTTTACCAATGATCTCTTATATGGAAAGAATGATCTGTTCAATCAGAAGAGTCCAAATCATCTTGGCATTGAAATAGGGGAGGTCACTTCCAATCATAACGGTAAAACATATATCCATCTGATTAGAGATCTGCATCAGTTTGACGGTATCAGAATCAATGATTTTGGGTGTAATGTGAATATGCTTTATAAGAATGATTTATTAGTAAGCGAAGGAAAAGCAGGTGAAACAGTTGCGATCGAAACTGATGAAAATCTGAAAGGAAAAGTATATAAGACACAGGATTATCTGCTGGAAAAAGAAATCAATACAAGAGATGATAAGAAACTACCTTTGGATATAAGTGTCTCTGTACATCCTGATTTAAACGTTTCTGTAACTCTTTATTCTTCAGATGTATCATTTGTTTATAAATCCGATATCATCGCTCAGAAGGCTTTAAAAGCTCCTTTAAATGAAGACAGCATCATTAAACAGTTCAGTAAACTGAATGATACGATTTATTATCTGAATAATATGTCTGTCGATACTGATAATGCCTTCTTACCGGTAAAAGATCTCAATGAAATAAGAAGAAACGCTATAGAGAAATTCAACGAGTATCGTCTTTCTCAGTTCAGAAGATTCCCTTTATATCCGGAATATGAATTTAAACAAATCAAATATGATGACACTGATCATGAGATGAAACAGATAGATGATCAGATATTCCTTGATGATAAGATTTTTGATCTGAATTACGTCATAAATAAAGAATCCGTTTATTCTGATAACGAGAGGGCAGCCATATCCGAATTCGGAGGATTACTCAAACCTTATAAAGAAAAGATTGCCTATTATACATTAAACTGTGTAAATTCCTATTGTTATGAATTTCTGAAAAAGATCGGTTTTGACTATATCATTCTTTCCAGTGAACTTCAGGAAAACGAAATAAATGATCTGATCGAAGCTTATTCTCAACGAAATAAACATACTATTAAGCCATATGTTTTTGCTTATGGTGATAGGGTTTTGATGTATATCAGGACCAATCCTTTCGATAAATATATGGTTGAAAATAAACAGTATTATCTCAAAGACGGAAAATATCTCTACAGGATCAGACATAATCATCGGATAACCGAACTGATCGAAGAAGAAAAAGTCTTTAAAAGCCCTGAAAATAAGCCATTTTTGCCATTTTCCGTAACTTATACAAAAGATAATTAATGGGTTTTTTTGAGATAGTAAATTTGTTATAATATTTTGGTAACTAAAAGGAGCTTTGATGTTTTTAAAACGGATTGAAATGCAGGGATTTAAATCCTTTGCTGATAATATAACGATCAACTTTGAAGATCCCGTCACCGGTATTGTCGGTCCTAACGGATGCGGCAAATCCAACATTTCTGACGCGATCAGATGGGTTTTAGGTGAACAGTCGGTTAAATCACTGCGTGGTGAAAAAATGACCGACATCATTTTTGCCGGAACCGAAGAAAGAAAACCGACAAATATGGCGGAAGTAACTCTGGTTTTTGATAATTCCCAGCATATGCTTAACTCGGAATTGGATGAGATTGAATTGACCAGAAGAATCTATAATACCGAACAGGATGCAGAATATCTGATCAATAAAAAGAATGTAAGATATAAAGATATCCTCGATCTGATCATGGATACAGGTTTAGGTAAGAACTCATTGTCCATGATTTCGCAGGGTAATGTCCTTAGTTTTGCCGAAGCCAAACCTTATGATCGCCGTGAGATCTTTGAAGATGCTGCCGGTGTATCAAAGTATAAGAAAAGAAAAATCGAATCATTAAATAAACTGGAAAGAACCAAGGAGAATCTTGATCGTACTTTTGATATCCTCAGTGAACTTGAAAGACAGGTTTCGCCATTAAAGAGACAGGCTAAGAAAGCGGAAATCTACAGAGAAAAGAAAGCCAGACTCGAACAGATCGAAGTGGCTGTTCTAGTTAACGATATCCAGAATCTGAATATGGCCAAGAGCGAGCTCCAGAAGTCTTTATTTGATCTGGAAACAAATCAGGCGATGCATGAAACGACTATTCAGGTTCATGAGAATTCCAATTTCGAGAATAAGAATAGATTAAAGGAATATGATAAAGAGATCAACAGTATTCAGGAAAAACTGATGATGGTCATCAATGAGATCCAGACTCTGGAAGCCCGTCGTATCGAGATCGATGAAAAACGTAAGTATGCGATCGAAATGGGTTCTTCCGAAGAAAAGATCAAAGAAATGGAATCCTATATCAAGGAAGCCAAATTCGAATATGACGACAGATTAGACCGTTTAAACAGATTAAAGAGTGATATCGAATTACTTAATACCAATCTGGAAAACACCGCAGCAGAGCTGGCAGAAGCGTCTTTAAAGAAAGATGAGACTTCCAGCATTCTCAACAGAATGAATAACAGAGTGGAAGTATTGAAGAATGTGATAGCTGATCCGTTCTCTTCAGTCAATCAGGCCGGTGTTCAGGCTATCATGAGCAATAAATCCTCATTCTACGGCATTATGGGTGTCATAGGACAGGAGATAAAACCTGCCGAAGGTTATGAAGAAGCTATAGCAACAGCTCTGGCAGGAAGTGTTTATCATATCGTAACCAAGGATGAGGAAGCAGCCAGAAAGCCTATTGAATTCTTAAAGAAGAACCGTTCCGGACGTGCTACATTCTTACCGCTTACGGTATGCAAACCTCATAATGTCAAATATGAAGACGAGATCATCTGCAATAACACCAAGGGCTATTTAGGCACAGCCTATGATTTCTGTGACTGTGATGAAGAATATGAACCGGTTAAAGCTTCCTTATTAGGCAATGTTTTAGTTGCCGATAATCTGGAAAATGCCAACTATCTTTCTTATATGCTAAATTACGGCTATAAGATTGTAACATTAGAAGGGGATGTTGTTCATAAAGGCGGTTCAATGACCGGTGGTAAAGTCAAAAATGAAGTATCACTAATCACTGCCAAATCAGAATTATCCAGAATTGAAAGTGATCTGGTTTCCTATAAAGCCGAAAACGAACTGGCTGTAAAGAAATATAATTCGCTTATTTCTCAGAAAGAGAATATGGATACCCAGATTACCGAGAAACGTATTGCGATAGCGCAGCTGGAACCGATCGTTGATTCCAAGCGTGCCAAATATGAAAAACTTAAAGCTGATTATGAAATGATCGTTCCTAAAGAAGGGGAAGAATCCATTTCTGATAGTGTCATTACACAGTTATCACAGAACTATGCAAAAAAGGATGAATTATCTACTTCCTTAAAACTTCGCCGTGATGAAAGAATGAAACTTTCGGCGGAAATCGACCGTAAGGAACAGCAGATCCGTCAGATCAGAAGACAGCTTGATGAAGCCAAAAATGGTATTTCACAGGTCAATACCAATAAAGCTGTATTAGAGACTAAATTGGAAAACAATCTTAACCGTCTGGCATCCGAATATCAGATGACTTTTGAATATGCATTGGAAAACTGTGATCTGGATATTTCCGATGATGCCAAAGAAGAAGTTATGAATTTAAGAAGAGATATTCAGGATCTCGGCAACATCAATATGGCGGCACCGGAAGAATTTAACGAAGTAAATGAAAGATATGAATTCCTCAAGAAAAACTATGATGATCTGATCGCTTCCAGAGATAAGATCTTAGCTGCAATCGATGAAATGGACGAGATCATGAAGACACAGTTTGAAGCTACATTCAATGCAATAAATACAGAGCTTCCTAATGTCTTCGCCAAATTATTCGGTGGCGGTAAAGCACGTCTTGTTCTTGAAGATCCTGAAGATATACTCAATACCGGTATCGATATCGATGTTCAGCCTCCTGGAAAGGCCGTTAAATCAATAAGACTTTTCTCAGGCGGTGAAAAATCACTGATTGCTATCTGTGTTCTGTTTACGATCCTTAAAGTAAGACCTGAACCATTGATCGTCTTTGATGAAATCGAATCGGCGCTGGATGTTGCCAATGTCGAAAGATTTGCGAAATATGTCAAGGAATTTGCTGATAAATCCCAGTTCATCATCATTACCCACAGACCAGGTACGATGGAACAGTGTGATTCATTGTTCGGTGTAACTATGCAGAAACGTGGTGTTTCGCAGATGTTAAGAGTAAAACTGGTCGATGCTATCGAAATGGCTGAACCGGAAGAAAATAAAGGAGCCGAGGCTTAATGGGCTTCTTTTCGAAAGATAAAAACAAATATCTCCACGGTTTTGCGAAAACCAATGATTCCTTAGGTAAGAAACTGCGTTTTGTTACCGAAAATAAGAAACAGAATAAAGAAGATTTCATGGAACAGCTGATGGTTACACTGATCGAAGCTGATATAGGATATAGGACATCAGAACTGATCTGTGATAAATTCTTTGAAACCTGTCAGAACTATTATTATCTTTTTGCCAAAGATATCATGAATTTTCTGGGTCAGACGTTCAGAGAAGTATACTACGAAAAACCTGATACCGATATAGTCTATAATGAAAATGGCCCGACAGTTATCTTGATGGTCGGTGTTAACGGTTCAGGAAAAACTTCAACCTGCGCCAAACTGGCAAATCTCTATCTCAATGAGGATAAAAAGGTTGCTTTAGTGGCAGCCGATACCTTCAGAGCCGGAGCTACAGAACAGTTAAAGCAATGGGCTGATAAACTTAATATTCCTTGTATAACCGGTAAGGAAAACGAAGATCCAAGTTCTGTGCTCGTTAAGGGATGTCGTTATGCAAAGGAAAACGATATCGATATTCTGATCTGTGATACAGCCGGAAGATTGCAGAATAAGATCAATCTGATGAGCGAACTGGAGAAGATGAACCGCGTTCTCGCTAAAGAGATCGAAGGTGCTCCGCATAACAGCTGGCTGGTATTAGATGCAAATACAGGTCAGAATGGCTTATCTCAGGCTGAATTATTCAATGAAATAACGGATTTAAACGGCATTATTCTGACTAAAATGGATGGAACATCCAAAGGCGGAGTGATAATTGCCATTAAACATATAACCGGTTTACCTGTAAGATATATCACCGTCGGTGAATCATTGGATGATATACAGGATTTTGATTTCGATATGTATCTTGATTCCATCATAGGAGAACTCAAACATGCTTCCTGATCGTGAAAAGAATATTCTGCTGCTCGATTATTACGGAGCATTATTAACTCAGCATCAACGTAATATCCTAGATGAATATTACAATGAGGATCTTTCGATGAATGAGATAGCCGATAACTTCATGATCTCAAAAAGCGCTGTCCAGGATCTGATCAAAAGATCACTGGTACAGATGAATGATTATGAAAAAAGGCTCAAACTGATCGAAAAAGACAAAAAACTGAATAAAATTCTTGAAGATATGAAGAATGAAAACAATGAATTGATTGATTCATATATCAAAAAAATAGAGAAAGTCATCTGAAGGAGAAAAAATCATGACAAAAATTATGGCAGTAAACTCAGGCAGTTCATCACTGAAATTCCAGTTATTTGAAATGCCGGAAGGGAAGGTGCTCACAAGCGGTAATGTTGAAAGAATCGGCTTGCCGATGGGCATTTTCGGTATGAATGTAAACGACAAAAGAATATCCAAGGAAGTTCCTGTACCTAATCATCAGGTTGCAGTCGATCTTCTGCTGGATGCTTTAATCAGATTCGGAATTGTCGAGTCATTAGATGAAATCAAAGCTGCCGGACACCGTATAGTCCAGGGTGGTCCGTATTTCTCTGATTCCGTAAAAGTTGATGAATATGTCGTAGATAAGGTAAGAGAGCTTATTGATATCGCTCCTTTACATAATGCTGCACATTTGACCTGTTATGAGGCTTTCAAGAAGGCTTTACCTAATATTGAACACGTGTTCGTTTTTGATACAGCATTCCATCAGACAATGAAAGCTGATTCTTACATGTTCCCGGTTCCTTATGAGTGGTATACCGACTATAAAGTAAGAAAATACGGTGCTCATGGCACATCTCATAAGTATGTAGCCAATAAAACAGCTGAAATTATGGGCAAAGATATCAAAGATCTTAACCTCATAACATTGCATTTAGGATCCGGAGCATCTATTACAGCTATTAAAGGCGGTAAATGTATCAATACATCTATGGGTCTTTCGCCATTAGGCGGTATCATGATGGGCACAAGATGCGGTGATATTGACCCGACAGTTGTTTATTTCATGATGAAGAAACTGGGTTGCACACCTGATGAAATGGAAACATATCTCAATAAGAAATCCGGTATGGCCGGTATTTCCGGAATCTCTTCAGATTCTCGTGATGTTGAAAATGCCATCAATCAGGGCAATGAAAGAGCTCAGCTGACATATGATCTTTATGTAAACAGAGTTATCAATATGGTAGGTGGCTATGTCATGCAGTTAGGTCATGTTGATGCTTTGACATTCACAGCAGGTCTTGGCGAACATGCGACTAAGGTCAGAGAAATGATCTGCAAGAAGCTTGAAGAAGGCCTTGGAATAAAGATTGATTACGAACTCAACGCTAAATGCCATTCCGAAGCTGAATTATCATTACCTGATTCTAAGGTTAAGGTATATGTCGTTCCAACAAACGAAGAATTGGCGATCGTTAACGATACCGTTCGTATTTTAGGATTATAGGATGTATAAACCTATATTAGATAAAATCAAGGAATATGATTATATAACAATATACAGGCATCAGAGACCGGATGGCGACTGTATGTTTTCAGCATTGGCTCTTTATGAGTTCCTGAAGGACAATTTCAAAGAAAAACAGATAAAAATAGCCGGTGAAGATACATACGAGATCATTACTAAGAAACATAAAATCTCTGATTCTTTTGCCAGAAAGTCACTCGCAATCGTTGTAGATACATCAAGTGTCAACAGAATCGATGATATAAGAGCAACTCAGGCTCCATTTATGATTAAAATAGATCATCATCCGGTTGTTGATAATTATGGGAATCTCAATTTTGTTGATGAAAAAGCAGCCGCCTGTGCCGAATTACTGGCAGTAATACTGATGTCAGAGCCATTTAAGCCTTATTTTGTGTCAAAAAAGGTCTGTGAATACCTTTATTGTGGCCTGATAACAGATACAATTAACTTCAGAACAGCCAATACTACATACAAAACACTGGAAATTGCAGCTTTACTGGCAAAAAAAGGAGAATTAAGAGTATCTGATCTGGTCGAAATGCTGACAGATAAGGATATAGATACATTCCAGAAGATATCTAAAATCAGGAATTATCTTAAAATCGATCAGAAATGCGGATTTATAGTTTTAGATAAAAAAGATCTGATTAAACTTGATATGGATGGCTGGGATGCTAAGAATCAGATTGATGAAATAGGAAAAATAAAAGATCTGAAGATCTGGCTATTCGCTGTTGATGTTAACGGCAAGTATGATGTTTCAGTAAGATCAAAGAGGGGATATATCATTAACGGATTCTGTGCCAAACTTGGTGGCGGTGGTCATGCCAATGCCGCCGGTATCAAACAGATCAGTAAAAATGATCTGAAATGGTTGATTTCTGAATTAGTTGAACTGTCAACCAAAAAACCTAAAATATCTTAAAAAGCCTTTAAAATAAGGCTTTTTATTTGATTTAAAGCATATAAAGTACTATAATATTACCAGGAGGTTGAAATTATGAATACAAAGTTTACGAAGAAAGATTTAGCTGAAAAATTAGTTGAAAAGTATGGTTATACCAAGAAGGAAGCTAATGAAGTAGTTACAACAATCTTTGATGTAATTACAGAAAATTTAGTTAAAGAAGATATCACTGATATTTCCGGATTCGGCAAATTTGTTGTCAAGACAAGAAAATCAAGAACCGGTATCAATCCAGCTACTAAGGAACAGATTACAATTGCTGCCAGCAAAGCTCCAGCATTCAAAGCTGCAAAAGCTTTAAAAGATTCCATCAAATAATCTGATCGGATTGAAATCAATTTATCATTAAAAAACGTTATGGAAGTTGATCCATAGCGTTTTTATTATTATCTGCGTATATATAAGCTATTTCGCATAATGTATGTTATGCGATTTTTATATATAGATTTTTAGTGTTTGATTTACCACTATTCTATAACCATTTGTATATAAGAAAAAGTAGTTCTGATTTTATTTAATAAATGTAAATTTTCTTTAGTAACAAATAAATAAACATAATTAATCTTAACAAAATAAAGGAGAGTAATCTCTGATATCATCATAGACTGTCTCTCCCCTTCGTATAAGTAGTTCTTTAAAATATCTAAACTATTTCAACAAATAGTTGAATGATTCGCCGATATTTGGTCTTCTTATATCAAACTGTTCGGCAATTGTAGCTCCGATATCCGCAAAAGATGTTCTTAAAGGTAGTTCTTTTGGCTCTTTGAATGATTTTGAATAGACTAATACCGGAATCATTTCTCTTGTATGATCGCTTCCTGTCCAGGTCGGATCATTTCCGTGATCGGCTGTAATGTAGAGAATATCGCTTTCTCTCATATTTGCAAGCAGATCAGGAAGATTGTTATCGAAATCGACCAGTTCTTTAGCATACCCTTTCGGATCTCTTCTGTGGCCCCACAGAGCGTCGAAATCTACCAGATTAGTGAATACCATACCATTGAAGTCTTCCTTGGCGAATTGAATTGTCTGCTGTAAGCCTTCGTGTGAAGATCTTGATTTAACTGCTTTGGTTATACCGCAGGTATTGAAAATATCATTGATCTTACCGACGGAAATGACATCATAGCCTTCCTGTTTCATGACATCCAGAACGGTTTCATCACTTGGAGATAATGCATAGTCATGACGGTTTGGTGTTCTCTTGAAATCTTCCTTACACGTACCGACAAACGGTCTGGCAATGATTCTGCCGACCATCCATTCAGGTTTTGATGAACAGATCTCTCTTGCTATTGAACAGACACGGTAAATCTCATCGATACCGAATAATTCTTCATGAGCAGCTATCTGTAAAACGGAGTCAGCAGATGTATAAATGATCATTTCCTTGGTTTCAAGCTGTCTTTCGCCAAGTTGTTTGATTATTTCGGTTCCCGATGCGGCATAGTTACCGATAAATTTATGACCAGTCTGAGCTTCAAGTTCATCAAGCAGATCTTGAGGGAAACCTGTATCGGTAAAGGTAACAGCAGGTCTTGTGGTATGAACACCCATGATCTCCCAGTGGCCGGTCATCGTATCTTTGCCGACTGATTTTTCTTTAAGCTTGCCATAATAGGCCTTTGGATTTTCTACTGGAGGATTCCCCTTTGCTTCGGTGATGTTGCATAAGCCCAGTGCCTGCAGATTAGGGATCTTGTATTTTCCATCTGTTGCTTCAAAAATGTGGCTGATGGTATTGGCACCTTCATCACCATAAAGATGTGAATTTTCTTCCCATCCGCAGCCAAGCGAATCTATTACTACTACAAAAACTCTTTTATTTTCCATTTCGTTTCAAACCTCCTAAATTACGTCCTGGATGAGATTTCATATATGAATCTTTAAGTCTTTCGGTTTCGACGTGCGTATAAATCTCTGTTGTAGAGATATCGGAATGCCCTAAAAGCTCCTGAATTACACGCAGATCGGCACCCCCTTCCAGTAAATGCGTAGCATAGGAATGCCGCAGTTTATGAGGGGTAAGATGCTTATCGATATCTGCTTTAATTATACTATTCCTCAAAAGTTTTTCGACATATTCAGAATAGATAGGTTTACCTAAATGGTTGATGAAAAAACGGTTATTGCTCTTTTTGTACCATAATGGTCTGACATTGCTGAAATACTGTCTCATTATCATCAGTGTTCCTTCGGGAATAGGTACAAGTCTTTCTTTGTTGCCCTTTCCTATCACATTCACAAAACCGCTTTCCAGATTGATCTGATTTATTCTAAGATCGCAACATTCGCTGACTCTCAGCCCTAATCCGTATATGGTTTCGAGAATGCAATGTTCAAACAGCTGTTCAGGATCTTGATCATCAAAGATACTCATCAGTCTTTCGATTTCGTCTTTTGTACCGTAAATCGGAAGCCTCTTCTCCCCTTTTGAAACAGTCAGATTCAAAGAAGGATCCTTGAAGTTGTATCTGAAATTAAGGAAACGATGGAAATTTCTGATCGATACCTTTGCTCTGTTTACAGTAGCATTCGAATATTTCTTATTCAGTTTTTCAACATATTCCGCAATTACAGTATCTTTGATGTTTTTGGTATCATCGATCCCCTTCTCATTAAGAAAAGCTCTGTAGGTATTCAGATCTCTGGTATATGATTCAATGGTATTTTTAGCTCTGCCTTCCGAAGTCGACAGAGCAATTATGTATTCTTTTATCGCAAGATCCAGCTTCATTTACCGATGCTTTCCTGAGCGCTATTATAAAGCTCTTCTGCAGCTTTTAAAGCCGTATCGGAATTATCCGATGAGGATATCATCGCCAGTTCTTTAATGATCTCTTGTCTGTTCAGCTGTTTTACGGAAGTATTCGAGTAGCCGTTATTATCATTTTTGAAGATGAAATAATGTTTATCGGCACAGGCCGCAACCGCAGCCAGATGAGTTATCGTCAATACCTGAATATTCGTAGAAATATCATGCATCTTCTGTCCGATTGCCAAAGCAACTCTGCCGGATACACCGGTATCGATTTCATCAAAAATCAGTAATGAAGTATCACTTAATGATGAGAATACCGTCTTTAGCGCAAGCATCAGTCTGCTTATTTCACCGCCGGACGCTACATTCTTCAATGGTTTGAGATCTTCACCTTTATTGAGTGAAATATAGAATTCCACATCATCCATGCCTTTAGAGTTAAGTTCATTTTCTTCGATTCTGACTTTGAAATTAACGTTATTCAACATCAGATCGTCGGTCTGTCTGATTATTTCTTCTTCTAGCTGCAATGCTTTTTCGGATCTGATCTTATGGATTTCTTTAGCGGTATCAATTGCTTTATTTCTTAATTCATCAACAGCTTTTTTCTTTTCACCCAAGACAAAATCACGATCTTCAAAGAAACGGATCTTCTCTTTCAGTTCGTCTTTCTTTCTGATCAATCCTTCAGTATCGAGATTATGTTTTCTCTTAAGTTTCGAATATGTATAAAGTCTTTCCTCGATATACTCGATATTCAGATCTTCATCCGCAAATTCATCAAAGAATTCTTTAAGC
>JAFZQG010000027.1 GCA_017550145.1 Erysipelotrichaceae bacterium
ATATCGGCGTACCTAACGGCTTGCACTATGAGATCGCGAAGAAGGCTCTGAATAACGGTAAGCACGTCATTCTGGAGAAACCGTTTGTGCCTTCCTATAAGGAAGCTAAAGAGCTGATCGATCTGGCTAAGAAGAAGGATCTGATCATCTTTGATGCGGTAACCTTATTACATATGCCTAACTACAGGAATATAAAGAAGTTACTGCCTGAACTGGGTGACATCAAGATGGTCGACATCAACTTCTCGCAATACTCATCCCGTTATGACAAGTTCAAGAAGGGCATCGTCTTACCGGCATTCGATTACAAACTGGCCGGTGGAGCTCTGATGGACCTGGGTATATACAATATCAACTTTGTGGTCGGCTTGTTTGGCGAACCTAAGGGTGTTTCCTATTTCCCGAATATGCATAAAAAAGTCGATACTTCGGGTGTGCTGGTATTGGATTACGGCAAGTTCAAAGTCAATGCGATCAGTGCCAAAGACTGCCGTGCTCCGCTTAAGGTCTGCATCCAGGGCGACAAGGGTTATATCGCATCAGATGACGCATCAAGCGTTATCGCCAAAGTCAGACATGTGGACAATGCGGGCAATACCAAGGAATACACTTTGAATAAATATCCTGATATTCCTCACTATGATGAATATGTGACTTTCAAGAAGATCTTCAATAATAAGGATCTCAAGAAGGCTCAGGAATTCAATGAGATGACACTAAAGACCGTAAAGGTTTTAGATAAAGCACTTAAGAGTGCAAAGATAACTTTCAAATAAGGAGAAAAAATGTCATTCAGAAAAGATTTCTTATGGGGCGGGGCGACCGCTGCCAATCAGATCGAAGGAGCCTGGGACGTTGACGGAAGAGGCCCGGCTTTGACCGATGTGACGACCGGTGCTGATGTCGATCATCCAAGGATCATTACTTATATTGATAAGGACGGCAAACCGGGAACTCACACAAGACTTGAAAGACTGCCTGAGGGTGCTCATTATGCGTGTCTGGACGGTTACTACTATCCTAACCATGACGGCATCGATTTCTATCATACCTACAAGGAAGACATTGCCTTATTTGCGGAAATGGGCTTCAAGGTCTTCAGAATGTCGATCTCCTGGTCAAGAATATATCCTACGGGACTGGAAGAAGAGCCTAATCAGAAGGGTATCGAATTCTACAGGAATGTCTTCACCGAATTAAAGAAATACAATATCGAACCATTGGTTACCATCTGGCATTTCGATACACCGTTATATCTGGAAGAGAAACTGGGTGACTGGAAAAACAGAGAACTGATCCCGCTGTTTGTGAAGTTTGCGAAGACCTGTTTCACGGAGTTCAAGGGACTGGTCAAATACTGGCTGACTTTCAACGAAATAAACAATACGATCAACTTCCTGCCTGACAATATGGATGATTCCTATTTCCAGGATGCCTATCAGCATCTTCATAACAAGTTTGTCGCATCAGCCAAAGCGGTAAAAATCGGACATGAAGTCGATCCTGACAATATGATCGGCTGCATGATCTGCGGCATTACCTACTATCCACATACCGATGATCCGAAGGATATCTTATTGAACAGATACAAATGGGAAAAGGGTATCTTCTACTGCGGTGATGTGCAGTGCTTCGGCTATTATCCGACCTATGCCCAGAAACTCTGGAATGAACACAATGTCAAACTGGATATCACGGAAGATGACATCAATTCTCTAATGGAAGGAACCGTTGATATGTATACCTTCTCGTATTACATGTCACAGTCTGTTACGACTCATAAGGGTGAAGAAGTGACTAAAGGCAACATGTCTACGGGCACAAGAAATGAATATATCACTTATTCCGACTGGGGCTGGGGCTTTGACCCTGATGGCTTGCAGTATTATCTGGAGATGATCTATAACCGTTATGAAAGACCGCTGATGGTGGTAGAGAACGGTGTCGGTGCATATGATAAGGTCGAAGAAGACGGTTCTATCCATGACCCTTACCGTATCGATTACTTCCGTAAGCATATCGCTTCGATGAAGAAAGCGGTTGAGAACGGTGTCGACTTACTGGCTTATACGACCTGGGGTCCGATCGACCTTGTTGCAGCATCAACCGGTGAAATGAGAAAACGTTACGGTTTCATCTATGTCGATAAACATGATGACGGATCAGGTACGATGAAGAGATCCAGAAAAGATTCCTTCTACTGGTACAAGAAAGTCATTGAAAGTAACGGCGAAGATCTGGATTAAACATTTAGAAAGAACGGAGCACTGATTAACAGTGCTCCGTAATCATTATGTCTATTGTATGAGATGACTTTTTCAAGGGAGTTAAAAGAAAGAGGATGTTGGAAGCATCCTCTTTTCCGTTTCGGTTCGTAAACCACACTATCACTAAAAATATAACAAATAGATATATTGTTTTCAATTAAAGAATAATTATGGTTCATTAATGTAAACTATGCAATCAATTGTCTGTTAAAAAGGCGAAACTACAGACTCTTTGAAACAAGCTCTGGATCATCGATCGCATTATCCAGCAGTCTGCTTAAGAAACCGGTATATCCTTTTCCGGTAGCTCTGGCTTTCTCCAATGTTCTAGGAGATATTCTCAGTGAAATGATAGGCTTATTGTTTTTTGCTCTTTTTTGTCTGGCTAATTCAGCCATTTCTGCATATTGTTCAAGTGTTAGAATAGGGGCATCTTCATCAGGAGTTACTGTCCTTTTGGAAGCAGCTTCTATTTCTCTTATCTGCTCTTCAGTAGGTTTTTGTCCCTTCTTGATTACCATACGAATATTCTTAGTATTCTCCATAGTATACTTTCCTTTCTGTTGGCGTAGCCACACGTGCAGATATAAGCCTAGTTACTTCTCCTCGCATTGTGTAAACAACATACAATATTCCATGAACACATCCTAAAGCAACCCATCTGTCTTCGTCGATACTGTGAACCTTGTCATAATATTCAATTCTGTCTTCATCAGCAAAGACTAGAGCGGCTGTTTCAAAACTGATTCCATGTTTTTGAATATTGATCTGGTTCTTAGCATCATCCCATTCGACAACTATTTCATCTACTATAGTTTTCACACATAAAGTATAACAAAATGTATTACATTATTCAAATGGAAGGGATCTTTCATCAATGCTCCGTATATTTGTGTCTGTCTGCATGAAAATTTGATGGTTCTAAAGTTTTAGTATTTTCCCCAAAATTTGGAGTGATTAGTGTGTTTTTGTCATTTTTAAAAGGATTAACTAATTATGGAAATAATGGATGTTATGAAGCATCATCATTATTTTTTCTAATTACCAGAAATTCTTAGGGAACATTTTAATTATTTTTACTGCAAAAATGCCAAAAGTACTACAATAAGAGAATTTATTTAAAAAGAGGATGTTAGCAGCATCCTCTTTTCCGTTTTAGGTTCACAAACCTTACTCTCATCTAAAATATAACAAATATATATATATTCTTTTCAATTAAAGTATATCTGACTTTTCCCAGGGGCTTTTATTCCATATTCACGACTTTTTCAAGGGAGTTTTATTCCTTAGCAGAGACTTTTCCCAGGGACTTTTATTCCATTGTCGGGATTTTTTCAAGGGAGTTTTATTCCATAGCCACGACTTTTTCCAGGGACTTTTCTCTGCAGTGAGCTTTTAATAGTATATTCTACTCATGATAAAATTAAAAATAACAAGAGTTTGTAGGCAGTATCGCTATGAACACAGGTATCAATGAAGCACAGATCAGCGCAGTTATATGTAAAGCTCTGAACTGTGAAGAAAAAGATATAAACCATATTGAAAGAATAGAATCCGGTATGACTAACCGGTCTTTTTGCTTCAAGGTAAAGGATAAGAAATATATCTTAAGAGTTCCCGGTGAGGGAGCTTCCGATATGATCGATCGTAACAATGAAGCAATCGTCTATAAGACGATCAGAGGTCTGGGTTTCTGTGATGATCCGGTTTATTTTGATCCTGTGACAGGTTATAAGATCGCTTACTATATCGATGGTGTGAGATCCTGTGATCCGCATAATGAGGATGATGTAAGACAATGCATGAAGAAACTGAAGAGTTTCCATGAATATCTTAAGGATGGCAAACCTCTTACGGTTCCTCATAAATTCGATATCTATGAGAGGATCGATTTCTATGACAGTTTATGGATCGGCAAGAGTGTGAATAAGGATTATGAGACAGTCAAAGAAAACTGTCTGAGCCTCAAGACTTATATCGATAAACATAAACTTCCTTTTCAGTTATGTCATATAGATTCCGTAGCGGATAATTTCCTTTTTGATTCAAAGAATAATGTACAGCTGACAGACTGGGAATATGCGGGCATGCAGGACAGACATGTGGATATTGCGATGTTCTGTATATACAGTCTTTATAATAAGGAAGAGGTCGATAAACTGATCGACATCTATTTTGAAGGTGAATGTGATAAACAGGCCAGAATAAAAATATACTGCTATATTGCGATCTGCTGTTTATTATGGTCTAACTGGAGTGAATATAAAAATTATCTTGGAATCAGGTTCGGTGAATATGGTAAGAGACAGTATCAGTATGCGAAAGACTATTATGAATATGCGAAAGAAAATCTCAGGTGAACTGAGATTTTTAATAGTTGTATTTGTTTTTGAGAATGAGTGCCACCAGGCAGATGACCATACCGGCGAAGGCAAGACCTCCGGCCGCATAGCTGGCATAGAGGTTGAGGCCTGAATACTGTTCGATGATTCCGTATAGCGGCATCGTGATCGTCAGTAATAAGGACAATACGATCAGGATGATCAGACGGGTCTTGGTGTAGGCTCTGGCCATGTAGACAAAGACGTTTTCTTTTTTGGCCCGGTTCCATTTTTCCGCAACCGGCAGTTTATAGAAGAACCAGAATCTGAAGAAGATCGCTCCGACGATATAGACAGCCGCAAAGATAAGAGCGGTTGTTATATAGTTCAGATTGAACAGCGACATGAACATTACCGCTACGATCACGCTTAACGGAAGTAATGCCGTATACAGCGTATATTTCTGAACATCGGAAGTGGTCAGGATATAACCTTTCCTGCTCAGGATATCATAGTAGATCGTGCCTCTTTTGGGGTCCTGATAGATCCAGAGCCCGGAAAGATCGCTGGCTTTGATGATTCTTCTTTTTGGCATGTCTTACTTACCTCTACCTAATTATTATACACATTTTCCTGTGCTATCATTATATAGAAGAGGAGACTTTTAAAATATGATAATTCAGAGTAAAAGAGTGTATATTGCATCAACACTGATGCCGGCTCAGATCGAAATCGAAGACGGAAAGATCAAAGCTGTCTATGAATACGGTGAAAAAGAAGTCGACAGAGACTATGGAGATTTAAGGATCGTTCCGGGTTTCTATGATGTCCATACTCACGGTTACCACGGCTATGATACAACAGCCGGCGGCAAGGATGGCTTAAGAGCCTGGCTGAAGGATCTTCCTTTGGAGGGTGTCTGCGGTGTCTGTCCGACGACTCTGACGCAGTCTCACGATACTTTAATGAAGGCCGTAGCGGAAGTTGCGGAAGTTAAGAAAGAGAATCCTGAGGGAGCTGAGATATTGGGTATTCACTTTGAGGGTCCTTATCTCGATGTGAAATATAAAGGTGCTCAGCCGGAAGAATATATCGTTAAGGGTACGGTCGAAGAATTCAAGGAATATCAGGCAGCCTGCGGCAATCTGATCAAGATCATCACGATGGCTCCTGAACATGACGATAACTTCGAACTGACCAGATACTGTGCCGAAACGGGAGTATGCGTTTCGATCGGTCATACCGATGCGGATTATGAAACAGCTGTATTGGCAATCGCCAACGGTGCTAAGGGTTTCACTCATACCTATAACGGCATGACAGCCTATGGTCATCGTGCCAACGGTGTTGTCGGTGCAGCGTTCCGCTGTCACGATACTTATGCGGAATGTATCTGCGATGGCAACCATTCGACTTATGCCGCTTTGAATGTCTTCTTCAGAGAGAAACAGGGCTTCGGTGTCATGATTACCGACTCACTGATGTGCAAGGGCTATGAAGTCGGCGCAGTCTTTGATTTCGGCGGGCAGAATGTCGAGATCTATCCGGACGGATCAGCGCATATCCAGACCGGCAAGAAACAGCTGGCCGGTTCTACGTTGAAGGTAAATGAAGGTATAAAGATCCTGGTCGAAAAGGCTCTGGTTCCATTTGAGACAGCGCTTGATGCGGCCAGCATCAATCCGATGAGATATCTGGGTCTTGATGATCATAAGGGCAGAATCAAAGCCGGATTCGATGCGGATATCGTTGTGTTGAATGATGACTATTCCGTTAAACAGACTTACTGTCTTGGTAAAGAACAGTTATAGAAAATGAAGAAGAAAACAGTAACACTGTTACTCTTAGGAGGAATTCTTTTAGTGGCTATGGGTTTTGGCGGAATAAAACTGTTCAATAAGACAATAGGAAAGAATTTACTGACGATCGAAAAGCTTCAGCAGATGAAACCTAAATATACCAGACTCTGCGGTGCAAGTTATTATCACGGCGGCGGTATGGAAGGTTCATCTGATCGAAGGATACTGGAGTTTGATAAGGAAGGCAATCTTACCTATACGACTGAATATGCGGAAGAAAACGGCCTTCCTGAAATATGTCATGTCTATAAAGTTGATGAGAGTGAACTGGAGAAACTGGATGCCTATGTGAAGCAATACAATCTCTCGGTCTGGGATGAACTTCCTGATGAGGACATGCAGGTGCTGGATGCGCCAGGTACTTCCATCAATCTGACTTTCTATCCCGAAGAAGGAGATAAGTATAGACGCTCCATGACCATCAACTACGATAAGGTCTTCCCGGAAGGCGGCTATGAGGTCGTGAATAAATTTGTAAGTATGCTGAGTTCACTGGCCATAGAAGATAATCTGATCGATCACTATGTTCGAGATTATGAAGACAACATCATCCGCTGCGGCAAAGATGTTGAAAACAGTGATGAAGAGATCGACAAGCTGCTTATGGGCTACTGGAATAATGCAGCTGAACAGAGAGTCTATGTCGACTATGGTGAAGAGATCCTGGTCATCAGACTGGGTGATGTCGAAAGAAGAGAATATCTGGTAAAAGAAAAGATCCATGAGAACTACAGGGATCTTGATTCTTCCTGGTACTGTGTATTAGTCAATAAGGAAGATGAAAATGATCTGGCTTATATAACTATCGATAAGGATAAGTTCTATATTGAAGACAGTAACGGCAATACAGCTGTATTAGAGAGAAATTAAGAGTTTGGAATCATTCCAAACTCTTTTAATATAGTCTTTATACTAATTTGATTATTGAATTAAAAATTGATCATCAACTTCAGTTTGATAAATAAAAGAATTGGAAACGTGTAATATAATCGGTCATCCCAGTTTCTGATTAATCAGTTTTTCGTTTTCTTCCAGATGTACTTTGAAGTCTTCAACCCCGCTGGCATCATACAGTCTCTCTAAGAGTTCACTTAATTCATAGTGGGCATATTTCAATGTCTCTTTATCATTGGTTTCATCACCCAGATTAATCAGGTTTCTGGCATTTTCTAACTGTTCATAAATGATATCGGGACTGTCATACCGGTCAAACAGGAGAGAGAAGGCCATTTCAAACATCTTCTTTGCGTCTGAGTATCTGCCCATCTTCTGATACAATTTGCCGAAGGACCGATAATATTCCTGAGCCAGATTTATGCCATCCTGATCTCTGCCGTTTCTTATAAGCAGTATTGAAGCTAATTTAAGAGTCTTTTCGTAATCGAGCAGTTCCTCTGTTCTTCTTTCTCTGGCACCATCATTCAACTCATCAAGTTCTGATGTGGTGATCTCGCAGTAATCGTTAACCAGATGTCCGAACGAACAGCACAGATCGAGGAATCTTGGATCGGGACTTTCTTCATTCTTCGCGAAGCCGCCTAACGATTCAAAATACATGGCAGCCAGGCCCTGCTTAGCGTCTAAGCCCATACGGAACTGATTTTCATTGCTGGCTAAAGACATCGGTCTTAAGAAACCTAAGGTATCCCATCTTCTGTCGTATCCGTAATTATCGAAATAATCCATATAGATACCGAAGGCCGTTTCATAGTAATCCATGATCATGGCTCCGACGTTTTCTCTATCAAGCAACGGTTCCAGTGTTTTCGCATATTCAACAAGGATCTGGCCTCTTAAAAGTTCATTCCATTCATCCGGATATTCTACATCCATGACTTCTTCAAGCTCATAAGCTCTCTTACATACCGGTAAGGCTTTATAGTATTCCTCACATGAGACCAGTAATCTGTCGAGATCTAAAAGATAGGAGATCGCATCGAGATAGTCCTGTCTTTGCCATGAAGTTCTTTGAGCTTCGAGCTGTTCTAATAGACGGTTAAGTATTTCGGATGCTTTGGTGTAATCAGCTTCGATGAACTGTCCTTCGGTGTATAGCTGAACCAGTTTTCTGGAAGCTTCGACATTTCCTTTGAGACTTGATCTGTCCAGTAATTCAATTGCTTTAGCGGAATCGGTTTCCACATCGATGCCATAAAGATAAGCTAAAGCGATAAAGAATAAGTGATCCGGATCATCGTTTTCTTTCATGCCTTCCTTGCTGAATACTTCAAGTAAGGCTTTGCTTATTTCATCAGGTTCATCGATGTTTATCGGATAAGGAAGTTCTGAAAAACTGATCTTCAGTTCTTCGGGGTCGGTATCCTGAGCTTCGATAGGAAGGACCGGTTTATTCTGAGAATGGACTAAAGGATATTCGATACTCTTGACGTAGTTTTCTTCATTAACAAGATTAGGTGTAACTACTAAAGTAACTAATGCGGATTTTAGGATCGCATCTTCGATCGCATCGGAATAGTTTTCACCCGGAACCAGATATTCGTCATACCAGATCGCGACGTCTCTCATGAATTCATTCTTATGAATAAGACGCATGATTTCATTGGCGTGTTTTCTGTCTTTCTTTCGATAGCTTAAGAAGATATACGCATCAAAGGCATCTCTGATCTTATTGGCTGTATCAGTATCTAAGAGAATATTATCGAGAAAGGCCGTAAGCTTGTGTTCGAAATCAAGAGCCGTCTCATCTTTCTTTACCGCATCAAGATACTGGATCTTGCCGCAGACCAGATAGTAGATACTGTCGATCCCTTCTTCTTCCATGATCGGAAGAAGGGCAATATGTTTATCTAGGATTTTTGAAAAGAGAAGATCACGGGCTTTACAGTTTTCGTTTAAAAAGGAGAGGGTAACAGGGCAGACAGCTAAAGTAATCGAATCCAGCACTTCTTCGGTAATATCTTCGGGATCCTTTGAATAATAGAAGGCTACATTGGTATAGAGTTTAAGGATCTGATCAGTGATATCTGAGAAATACTTATCGAAGTCTTCTTCGGAAGCAAAGTATAGGGCTTTTAATAAGCCGTTGGGATTCTTATCAAGATAGGTCTTTACCTGCAGCATGTCTCTTCTCCTTGTTTCAGTTAATTTAATTATATTAAAAAGGACAACTGAGTTGTCCCTAGTTAAGAATTATCTTTTTCTGTTTCTGAACTTCTTGTATAAGAAGTAAGCGAGGTAGCCAATTGCGACTAATAAGATGATCGTCCACATGTTGTAGACAATATCGATAACGAAATCGCCGATACCATCAATGAAGTCTGTCCATCCGCTGGTGAAGGAAGATGCCAGTCTTGACCAGAAACTTGTGTTTACAGGAGTGTAGGCTTTAGTCTCGGTGATGGTAAGATTCAGTGTTGAGTAGGCTGTGAGTAAATCGTAGTTCTTGATCTGAGCCTCGAGATATTCGATCTCATATCTGATGTCGGATAATCTTGATTCGATGCTCATGAGATCTTCGATGGATTCAGCTTTGTCGTAGAATTCCAGGACCTTGGCTTCCTGAGCCTTTAAGGAGGCGATACGGGCTTGAAGATCAGTGTAGCTGTCAGTTACGTCCTTGGTCTCTTCGGAATAGGAAGTGGTGTTGCCTTCAACTTTGAGTTCTTCAAGGAATTCAGCATATTTGTCAGCCGGGATCCTGAAGGTCGCCTCATAGTAGCGGTATCCGCTTCTGGTATAGACAGATGAGCGCTGGACATAGCCGCCGTATTTATTTACGAGGGCAGTGATGGCAGCCGTTGTTTCATCAAGAGCCTGTGACTCTAAAGACATATTGGCAGTCAGGATGAGCTTCTTGTTGGCACGCATATCGTTGTTTAGTTCAGCAGGGCCATTTGTAGAAGCCATTGATTCTTCTACATCATAACCGCTATAGCTGTCAAACGCATATCCGGAAATAGCTTCATCGCTGTAGCTTCCATCCGTCTTGTATTCGGCTGCATAGTTGCTTCCTTTATAGCTGTGGAAGAAGTTAGGCAGGATCGTGATGGTCAGTAAGACTGCGCAGGCTGCGGTCATTATCTTGCCCATCAAAGCCCAGCTGAATCTGAAACTGAATTTCTTTTTAGCGTGAGCTTCTTCGACATATTCATCATTGATCATACCGATCGCATCTACCAGTTTTTCCGTGTTCTTTTTCTTCATGATATTAATCCCTCCTTTATAAGGTAATCTCTGAGTCTGTCTCTGGTCCGCTTCAGCATCATTTTCGTTTTACTTTCAGTAAAGCCGAAGCGTTTCGCGATCGCATCGATCGAATCGAAATACCAGTAGCGGCAGACAAAGACTTTTCTTTCACTTTCTTTTAAGCCGGCCAGAAACTCATCGATCGTTTCGGCCAGATATCTGGTTTCCAGATTTTTACTGATCGAACTCTCATCGGGAATGCATTCTTCCAGTTCATCGATCGACACAGCGATCTGTCCTCCGCCGCGTTTTTCCGCTGACAGAGAGCGCCATCTGTTCAGGGAAAGATTACGGCAGATCTTTCCGATGAAGGTTGAAAGAATCAGAGGATGATGAGGCGGAATGGCATTCCAGGTCGCCAGATAGGTATCGTTGACTGTTTCTTCCGCATCTTCCTGGTTATGCAGGATATTGCGCGCAATGGAAAAACAGTAACTTTCATACTTCTCTTTTGTCTGAGCGATCGCGCTTTCGTCTCTGTTCCAGTAGAGTTCAATAATCTTTGAATCTTCCATTTTCTTCCCCCTTTCAACTATCATCTAACGTTTTATTATTCCGAGGTCACACTTGGTTTGATACTTTCCAGATAATCAAGATAGAGATAATCATGGTAAAGGTAACGTAAAGTCGCGTAGTTATTCTCTAACAGTTTAGCCTGTAACAGTTCACCATCGACCCAGACCCAGGCTAAAAGACGGTCATATTTGTCGTATTTCTCCGAATAGGGATCTAATTCTATAACGATCTGTCGGGCATTGGACAATACCCGATCGGTATATCTTTTGGCTTCTTCATAGCCTTCTTCTTCGATTTCCGGTGTATCTACTGCCAGAAAGCGGCAGATCACTTTTTCACCGTTTTCCAGAAAGAAGACGGCGGTATCACCGTCATGGATATACTGATATAAGGCTGTATATTTCTCCGTATAGGGAGCCGGCTTGATCACGTATTCGGGTTTAAAGTAGACATTACGTAAAACACCGGTCAGTATGATCGTTGCGATAATGATCAGAAAAGTGTTTTTCAGTTTACGGCTGATCCTGAACTTTTTTCTTTTCATATACTATAAAGAACTGATTTCCTTGAGGATCTGTTTGAGCTGTTCCTCATCGAATTCGACATAGTTGCCCGGATTCTGTTTCTTTGAGGTCATATGGATCTGTTTTGATCCGGAGACTTTTAAGACATCTTTGACGTTTTCGATCCTGACGCCGCCTCCCGGTAAGAAGATGATACTGTCGCCATATTTATTATTTAAATCATTTATGAGTTCACAGCCTTTTAAGATGTCGGGATAGACAGCCTGACCGCTCGTGAGGATCCTGTTTATCTTGCATTCAATCAAAGTTTCACTTGCCTTATATGGATCAGGTGTATCATCGAAGGCTTTATGGAAGATAGCTTCGGCGTTATAGGAATGGATCAGTGAAGACATCGTTTTGGTTCTATCTATATTTATGGTATTGTCTTCATTCAGGAAACCGAAGACGATACCGTCAGCCTTGGCTTTGAGCAGGTTTTCCGCATCCTTCAGCATCACTTTAAACTCATTCTCATCATAAAGAAAGTTTCCGCCTCGCGGTCTGACCATGCAGCAGATCTTCGTATCGATTTTTTCCTTTAGATACTTAAGAGTTTCTAAAGATGGAGTAAGACCGCCCAGTTCCAGGGCACTGTTCAATTCGATCCGATCGATCGGAAAGCTTGAAGCTTTTATTGCATCGGAAACATTGCCGATACATATTTCTATCGTGATGTCATTTATCATATCCTTATTATACTTTATGTTAAGATGAAGGTATGATAAAGGGCGCACTGTTTGACATCGATGATACACTCTTTTCCCACGACATTAAGGCCGTTCCCAAAGCAACTTTGAGGATGCTGGATAAGTTAAGAGAAAAGGGTATAAAGATCGGTATCTGTACCAGCAGGATCGTAGCGGAAATGGCTGCCTTCCCTGAGGAACTGGACAGAAGGATCGACTGCAAGATCATGGGTACAGGATCAGTAACTTATGTGAAGGACAGATATCTCAAGACCTATGCCTTGCCGATGGAGGATGCGAAGAAGTATACCGATTATTTCCATGCCCATAATATCAGTTATCACTATACCGATATCAACGGTGATCTTTACTACTGGGGCGATCTGGATAAGGTCAATAACGGCCGCTGGTTGAGATTTGCGGAAGGCAATGTGAAATTCAAGCCGTATGAGGATGAAGAGATAAGTAATCTTTTCTACTATGACGCAAGTGATGAAGATGTAATAAATATCGATAAGATAGATCCTGAGGCTATGATCTCCAAGTGGGGTAACTACGGCAACATTAATACTCCGTTAGTCGATAAAAGCTTCGGTTTAATGAAATTCTGTCAGATGTTTTCGTTTACGACTGATGAGGTCGTGGCAGCGGGTGACGGCGGCAATGACGATGTGATGCTGGAAATGGCGGGGATCGGTATTGCGGTCGATGATGCCAAAGACAATACAAAGGCCAAGGCTGATTATATCTGTAAGAAGTCGATTGAAAACGGCGGCTTATATGATGCGTTTGTGGATCTGGGGATAATCGAAGAAGATCACTATGATATGGATATGTTTGTGTTCGACAATGACGGAACACTCTTCGATCACAGTTTCAAAGGTGTCAGTGAAAGCACATATGAAGGCTTGAGGAAACTCAAGGAAAAAGGCAAGATCCTGTGCATGAATACATCCCGTTCCTATGAGGAGATGAAGAATATCCCTCAAAGGCTGATCGACATGATGGATGTGATCATCTTACTGGATGGGGCCTATATTATATATAAGGATAAGAAAGAGGTCTCATATATCGATGATGAGGATCTTAAAAAGATAATCGAATGTTTTAAGGAAAACGATATAGCCTACCGTTATGCTTTGGATTCGGGCAAGGGTTATATAAATAAACACGACGAAGAAAAGGAAGGATTATTCCGTAAACTGTATGACTTTGTCCCGCCGGTCAAGGAATATGAAGGGGAAAGAGTCTGTCAGATAATCTACTATGCAGCGGATGAAATACTGGATAAGGTCCTGGAGATCGCAAAGAACGAAGAAAACTTTATCTTATTCAATGCAGCGGAGATCTCTCCTTCCGGTAAGACTAAAGGTCTATCGATGATTGAAGTAGGCAGACACTTCGGTATTGCCCGTGAACATATCTGTGCCTTTGGCGACAGTAATAATGATACGGATATGATGAAGAAAGCAGGCCTGGGTATTGCGATGGGCAACGGTTCTTTGGAATGCCGTATTGCGGCAGACTATGTGGCAGATGATATTACGGAAGACGGTTTATATAAAGCGCTTGTGCATTTCGGATTTATCGAGGATTAATTATGAAGAGTTATTTTGTGGAACTGACGGATGTCGGGAAATCGCACCTGAGAGAAGAAGAGATCAGTATCGAGAATCTTGAGGATAACGAGGCGATAATCAAGGCTGAGTATTCGATGATCTCGGCCGGTACGGAACTTTCAAGAGCCTATGCTCTAAAGAAAGGTTTTAAATATCCGGTCAGACCGGGTTACTGCATGGTCGGCAGGATCATTGAAAAAGGCAAGGACATCAGGGCTGAGAAAGGTGATCGGGTCTTTGTGAATGCACCGCATGCGTCTTTAGTCAGATGGAGATCTTCCGATAAGGTCCAGGGACCGCTGATCATGAAACTTGATGAAGATGTCGATCCTAAATCAGCTACCGCTATCAATCTTTTACTGGTAGCTTTGCAGGGTGTGAATCTCAGTGAAGTAAAACTGGGTTATACCGTAGGTGTGTTCGGTCTAGGCAATATCGGTATCCTGACCGCTTTACTGTATAAGAAATTAGGTATGAAGGTCATCGGCTTTGATCCGATCAGGGAAAGATGCGATGTCGCCAAGAAAATGGGTCTTGAATATACGGTAAGTGAGAATTATAAAGAAGAGATCGAAAAGATTAGCGAAGAGGGTCTTGATATAAGCGTTGATGTGACAGGACTTTCACAGGTCATTATGGATTGCGTTGAGTACACCAGAAACTACGGTCAGACCGTTTTACTGGGATCACCGCGTCAGTCATATGAATGCGATGTGACACCGTTACTGTCAAAGATCCATATGAAGAATCTGAAGGTCATCGGCGCTTTCAATAAGACCGTTCCGGTCTATCCGGTTGACGGTTCGATCGATTCGATGGAGAGGAACTTCAAGATCGCCGTTGATTTGATCAAGAATAAAGATATCGAAATAGACAGACTGATAAGTGAAGTCATTGATCCGAAGGACTGTGAGAAAGCTTATTATGATCTGATGTATAAGCGTAACGAGAAGAACTGTATCGTTTACGACTGGAATAATTATTAATAAGGAAACAATATGAAAGCCTGGGAAAAGTATTTTGCGCAGATAGATGAGATCATTAAGAAGATCGAAGAAACGCAGGGTGAGAATATTCTGAAAGCGGCTGAGATCCTGACCAAGACGACGGAAAACGGCGGCATCATTTACGGTTTCGGAACGGGACATTCCCATCTGGTAGCCGATGATGCGTTCTGGAGAGCAGCTACACCTGCCAACTACTGTGCTTTACTGGAACCAAGCGCTACCGGTAATCAGGAGATCACCAAGTCTTACTTTGTGGAAAATACCTACGGTATCGGCAAACTGGTCGTCGATTATCACCGTATTACGCCTAATGACTGCATGATCATCATCTCCAACAGCGGCAACAATATCGCACCGGTCGATGCGGCATTAAGAGCCAAGGAGAAGGGTATTCCGGTCATTGCGATCACAGCCGTGGAGTATTCAGATTATCTTAAGTGTAAACATAAAGACAACGTTAAATTAAAAGATGTGGCCGATGTGGTCCTCGACAACTGTTCTTTGATCGGGGATGCGGCCGTGGAGATCGAGGGATTCAAGATGAAAGTCGGTTCGACTTCCACGATCCCTAACATTTACTTACAGAATGCGATCCTGACCCAGATGGTAGAGAATCTGGTGAAAAAGGGTATTGAACCTGACGTCTATTATAACGGGCATCTGGCTTTCATGGATGAAGACTGTGCCGATCATAATGACCGACTGGTGGATAAATACTTCTATAGGATAAGGAACCTCTAAATGAAACAGAACAAAGCCATTTCCCTGACTGAAGGCAATATCACAAAACTGATCCTGGAATTCACCTGGCCGGTTTTTGTGTCGTGGATCTTTACGGAGTTATACAACATAACCAACTCCATGATCGTCGGAAACTATGTTTCCCTGGAAGCTCTCAGTGCCGTCAGTGCGAGCACCTGGATCTGCAATATCTTCAACTACACTTTCTATGGTATCGGTATGGGTGCAGGTATTCTGGTTGCGCGCTACTATGGCGCCAAGGACAAAGTGAACTTAAAGAAGACACTGGATACTTCCGTCGTATTTGCGGTCGTTGGCGGAATCATCGTCACGATCATTGCGGAATTACTTTTACCGCAGATATTGGCTTTGAGCAATATCGGTCCGGATATCTATGACAATACTTTCAGTTATCTGAGAGTCTATATCTACGGCTCGACAGCGGTCCTGATCTCACAGGTCTGTTTCTTCATCTTAAGAAGTTTCGGTGAGACGAAACATCAGCTGTATTATTCGATCATTTCTTCTTTCGTAAACATCATCCTGGGTGTCATCTTTGTGCGCTTCATGAATATGAGTATCATCGGTACGGCTTTAGCTACGATCATCTCGCAGTTTACGATGGATTTCCTGGCACTGAGACTGATGTTGAACTACGAGGGGATCAATTTCGATATCCGCAATATCGACTTCTCCTTCAGAGTTGTCGGTGAGATCTGCGAACTTGGTATTCCGGCCGGTTTCCAGAATATGCTTATAGCACTGAGTTCACTGATGGTGCAGTCACATATCAACCTCTTCCCGAATGAAGTAATTGCGGGAATCGGTGTTGCGGAAAAAGTCGGCAGCTGGGCTCAGATGGCTTCAGTTGCCATCTCGGCTTCGACCATGAGTCTGGTTGCCCAGAACCTCGGAGCCAAAAAATATGACCGTGTTCAGGAATCGATCAGAGAATGCGCAAGGATCTCTTCGATCGCCACGATCGTACTGATCATCCTGATCGATGCTTCGGCTCCGTTTTTGGTTTCCCGATTCAATTCTGATCCGCAGGTCATCTTCTACGGGACTTCAATGATCAGATGGTCGATCTTCGGAATGTTCTTTATCAATCTGTCACACATCTATAACGCTGCCTGCCGCGGTGCGGGTAATGTAAAGATCCCGATGATCATTGCGATACTGAGCCAGGTCGTTTCAAAGTATCTCTTTGTATACATTGGATTAAAGATCTATTATGATGTCCATATTTTATACCTGGGAACAGCTTTCGGTTATACTTTAGCCGGTATTGCGGCTACCACTTATTTCTATACTTCCAAGTGGACGAAGGAACATGGTTTAAGACCTTAAGGAGACTTATTTGTTTTATCCTTCAGAACAGTTGGAAAATAATCGGAAAGCTCAAAGGATCGCTTCCGAAACATTAGATGAATTAGTCAAGATCGTTAAACCGGGCATGAGTGAGGCAGAGATCGAAAAGATCGTCTGCGAACTGATGATAGAGAAGGGATCCGGTCCTTTCTGGTATCACGGTGTCGGTGCTTTAGTCTTACTGGGCGATCGTTCGATCGAATCATTAAGCGCTAGAAACTATACAGCTGTTAGAGATAACTGTCTGAAGGATACGGATATACTGACTGTCGATTGCAGTCCTACCTTCAATGGCGAATGGGGCGATTACGCAAGAACGATCTTTTTAGAGAACGGTAAAGCTGTAAGTGAAGATGAAGTCTCTTTACCTGAATTCCGAAAAGGATTAGACGCCGAACTCGAGTTACACAGATCATTAAAGGAAGAAATGAATCCGGATATGACTTATGAGGAAGTCTATCTGAGATTAAGTGAAAGAATAAAAGAACTCGGTTTCATCAATCTTGATTTCCATGGCAATCTCGGCCATTCGATCGAGACTGATGAGAAGAAAAGAATATGTCTTGAGATGGGTAATAAAAAGACCTTCCGAGAATATGGAAAGCCTTTTACCTTAGAACCTCATATCTGTATTGATGGAACCAAATACGGATATAAAAGAGAGAATATCTACTATATAGAGAATAATAGATTCGAATTATTATGAGTTCAATATTTTATTGATGTTATCTCTCGTTACAGATTCGCATCTGGCACCAAGATTTGAAATACAGATGGAAGCAGCGGCATTTCCAAATTCAGCCGCTTTTTCTATGCCCAGTTCATCCATCATCGTACAGAAACTGCTGCAGAAGGTATCACCGGCACCGGTCACATCCACGACTTCGACCTGACGGGCAGGGACTCTGATTTCTTCTTTGCCTTCCTGGTATATGACGCAGCCTTTTTCGGCTAAGGTCACAACGACCAGTTTCATACCTAAGGAGTGAAGCTTGGCAGCCTGTTCCTCATAGGTTCTGTTTTCTCTGACGGAGTCATATCCTGTTTCGTTGAAGAAGCCGATATCGACAGTTACGAATCTGTTGTCGTCGCCGTCACGTTCATAGTCGACATCAAAGTCAACGACGACTCTGGTTCCGGCAGCTCGAAGATCTTTTGAGAAATCGAGCCATGGTCTGCCTTGATATCTCATGACTTTGAGTGTTCCGGCAGTTGAATATATATAGGAAGCATTCTTCATGACTTCCATCATTTCTTCGCTGATATCGAAGTGTTCGATCTTAAGATCAGGGATAAGAACAGTATGTTCGTCATTGACCAAAAAGATCATGGCCTTGGAGTCAGGAAGTGATTCATCGACAAGAGATAATGATGTATCGATGCCTCTGTTTTCCAGATCTTTAAGCAGGAATTGAGAGACTGCTCCGGAGTTCATACAGGTCCAGAACAGCGTTTTTTCACCTAGTGAAGCCCTGATACAGGCGGCATTGGCGATCATTCCGCCCGGAACATTCTTGATTGCGATGACGTTTTCTTTATCCGCAATACCCGGCCATCTTGGGGCTCTGTAATACTCATCCAGGGCCACATCACCGATGTAGACGGCATAATTTCTTTTACTGTTTTCCATATTTTTATTATAGCGCACGAAAATATGTGAAAACGCTTGCGAAATATAGAAACATTATGTGAAAAATGTGTTATATTAAGAATAACGAAATACCACATTGGTGGCAAAAATAATTATTTGGAGGAATTAAATTTTATGGCAAAAGAAAATGCTAACAAACTTACTTGGTTCCTGGTTCCAATCGGTGTTGCAGTTAACTTCATCGGCGGCACAATCATTCTGCTGCTCAAGTTGCCTATTTACCTGGATTCCATAGGAACAATCATCGTCGGTGCTCTCTGTGGCGCTTGGCCAGGTGTCATCGTTGGCTTAGTTACCAACATCCTGACATCCATCACAGCTCCGAACAACCTCTTCTATGCACCTCTTAACATGGCATTCGGTGTTGCTGCTGCATACCTGTCAAAGAAGGGCGTCTTCAAGAAGTTCGTTCCGACTCTGTTAAGCTCACTGGTCTTCGCTTTCATCGGCGGCGTTATCGGTGCTCTGATTACCTGGACACTCTATGGCTTCGACTTCGGTTCCGGTACAACTGCTGTTGTCGTTCTTCCTCTGTGGAAGGCATTCGGCTCACCTGAAGTACAGTCACTCAAGTTCTTCATCCAGATCATCGGTGAATTCATGTGTGACCTGCTTGATAAGTCCATTACGATCATCGTATGCTACTTCATCCTGAAGGCATTCCCTACTCGTTTCCTGTCAAAGCTCCCTCTGGGACCTGTATACATCAGCGACGAAGAGAAGGCTCTGGAAGAGGAATAATCCTCTGTTTCAGAAGTACTGAAAATTTAAATTTTAAGACGGCAGGAGTTTTCTAAGTTCCTGCCGTACTTGTCTGGAGGATTATTTATGGATAGAGAGTTTGCTTACTCTTACAACGACTATGTAAAATACGGTAACGGCTATAAGGACATGAACCCGATTTCCAAGCTGACCATTTCGGTCTGTCTGGGCATCGCTTCCTGTATTGTCCATCGCTGGCAGTTCGGTGTGGCACTGTGCATTATCGGTACCCTTGCGGCTATCTATACCCGTATTTTCAAGAAATACATCAAATCACTGCTGGTCATCGCTGTTCCATTGCTGCTTTTAACCTCATGCATCAGACAGCTGCAGTACGCTCATCTGGAAGGCAACCAGCCGATCTTCAAGATCCTGGGCTGGCAGTGGTATGATCAGCCGTTTATCGCTTCAATGGATATCGCCTGGTACATCATCGGTTTCTCCAGTGTCTTGCTGGTCTACTTCATGAATACGGAAATGAAAGACCTGATGCTGGCTCTAGAAAACAGAGGTGTTACCCATGTGGCAAGTTATATCATGCTGAGTTCGATTCAGAGTATCATCGATATGAAGAAATCAGCAGATACGATCCTGGAAAGCCAGAAGGCCCGCGGTATCGAAACAGACGGAAACATCATCGTCAGAATGAAAGCATTCTTCCCGACGCTGGGGCCGATCCTTTTGAGTGCGATGTCCGGTACGGAAGAAAAGGCTATTGCGATGGATGCGCGTGCTTTCTCTCATGAAGGCGGTCATACATATCTTAGAGTATTACGTCCGATCCCTTGGTGGGAGTATATACTGGACGCTATTGCGATCCTGGTCCTGGTCGGTTCGATCGTTTACCAGGTCATGAAGACTGTCGGTGCACTGTAAGGAGGAAATCAAGATGGCATTTATAGAATTAAAGAATGTTTCCTACAAATATCCTTATACAAAAGATTTCGCCTTACATGATCTGAGCTGTTCTTTTGAAAAAGGCAAGTTCTACGGCATCATCGGTGAAAACGGCGGTGGCAAGACCACTTTATGTAACCTGATCCGTGGTCTGATCCCGCACTTCTATTTAGGAAAACTGACAGGCGAATGTCTGATCGAAGGCAAGGATATCAGAGAATGGGATACAGCCGAACTGTCATCGAAGATCGGTTATGTATTCCAGAATCCGTTTACACAGATCTCCGGTATCAAATCAACGGTTTTTGAAGAAGTGGCGATCGGTTTAGAGAATCTAGGCGTTCCTAAAGATGAAATGATCGAAAGAGTAATCGATGTCTGCAATCAGCTGGATATCGGTCATCTGATCAAGAACAATCCTAACGAACTTTCCGGCGGTCAGCGTCAGCGTGTTGCGTTCGCTTCCATTATTGCGATGGATACCGACACACTGGTCATCGATGAACCTACATCACAGCTTGACCCTGAAGGTACCGAAAATGTCTTCAAGATCATCAATACGCTCAAGCATTCCAACAAGACCATTATCCTGGTCGAACACAAGATCGACCTCATTGCGGAATTCTGTGATGAGATCCTGGTCATGGAGAACGGCACCGTGGCATTCAGCGGACCGGCTCATGAAGTTCTGACCAAGAGAGAACTGCTGGAGCACAAGGCTTCGATTCCTGAAGTGGCAAGATTCGGTCTGGCCATGGAAGATGCCGGAAAACCATTGGAGAGAGTTCCGGTAACACTTGATGAAGCATATAAACTGATTAAGGAAAGGGGCCGTTAAGATGATCGAGATCAAAAACGCAAGTTTTAAATATCCCAACGGCTTTACAGCCCTTGAGAATATCAACCTCACCATTAAAGAAGGTGAGAAGGTAGCGATCGTCGGCCAGAACGGTGCCGGCAAGACTACCTGTGTCAAAATGATGAACGGACTCAACCGTCCGTTTGAAGGCGATGTCATCATCGATGGCATCAACACCAAAGAAGTTACAGTCGCGACTGTTGCCCGTATCGTCGGTTATGTTTTCCAGAACCCTGATGAGCAGATCTTCAACTCGACTGCCCGTAAGGAAATCGAATTCATGCCTCGTTACTACAAACTTTCCGAAAAGGAAGTCAAGGAACGTGTGGATTATGCGGTCGAGATCTGTGATATCGCCAAGTATATGGATACCAACCCTTACGAGATCCCTTATCCGATCCGTAAGTTCGTAGCCATTGCGGCAGTTATCGCTTCAAGACCTAAGTACATCGTCCTGGATGAACCGACAGCCGGTCAGGATCTCCATGGTACGGAAGTTCTTGGCAACATGGTCGACAGACTGACCAAAGACGGTATCACCGTTATCACTATTACACATGACATGGAGTTCGCTGTCAGAAACTTTGACCGCGTTATCGCCATGGCACATAAGAACATCATCTGTGACGGCACGGCCCAGGATGTTTTCTGGAACGAGAAAGTCGTTACCGATGCGAAAATCAAGAAGCCCGCTATCGGCGAGCTGGCCAAGAGACTCGAAATGGATGGCAAGATCCTTTTCTGTGACGAACTGGTAAAGAGACTTTAGAAGGATATGGCCAGATATTTAGTCACGGGAAGCGTGATCGTCAATGATATGCGCTATCCCGACGGCAGTGAAGTCAAAGGGTTTCTCGGTGGATCCATCTATACGGTAAACGGGATCCTTCCTTATACGGAGGATCTCCTTTTCCTCTCAGCGGCAGGCCCTGATTTTGATTCGATCTTCGGAGATTACTTCAGAAGAAACGGATTGTCTATGGAGGGCATAGATCTCTGCTTCCCGAAGACCCACTATACGGTCTTACAGTATTCTCCGAATGGTGAATGGTATGAGAAATCGATCTATGGCGAAGAATTCGAAAAGCTCTACGGTCCTTATCCGTTAGCCAAGTCCGAATATGTGATCAGGCACGGCGGTGAGGATGTGAGGGGCATCTACTTTGAATCAAGAGTCGAAGAAGAAGTCTGGAAGGATCTGGATGCCATGCGTAAGGCCTGTCCTAATGCGGCATTTATGTCCGAAATAGGAACAGTCGATACGAAGACTCCGGAATTAAGGGACAAGATCTTTGATCTGATCAGTAAGATCGATATCTATTCCTTAAACAGAACGGAGGCTATGGATCTCTTCGGAACAGATAACGAAGAAGAATCGATCACGGCTATCATTAAACTTGGAAAACCTTGTTTCTTCAGAATGGGAAAGAAAGGTTCAGCTATGATTCAGGATGGCAAGGCCTGGTTTGCGCCGTCGATCGAAAGTACGACAAGTGTTGATTCCACGGGCTGCGGCAACTGTTCAACCGGTGCCTCACTCTACGGTTTCTGTGAAGGTTTCCATCCTCTGAAGACAGCCTGTTACGCCAATGTGGCAGCTGGAGTGAACGCCAGACAGTACGGACCGTTCCCTGAATATACACCGGAAATCAAAGCCTGGATGAAAGATCAGGCTGAAGAACTATACAAGAAAACACTGGAGGATATGTAATGGCATTTCTGGATCTGTTTCCCGTTAAAAAGCCGGTATTGGCGATGCTGCACTTCAAAGGCGAGACCAGGGAAGAAAAACTGGAGCGCTGCTTAAGAGAAGCTGAAATATATAAAGCTAATGGCGTCGATGCGGTTATCGTTGAAGATTACTTCGGCGATGCAGACGATGTCGAAGCGGGATTGAAATTACTGTCGGAAAAAGGCGGATATACGATCGGTGTCAACGTTCTGGATAACTGGGAATTAAGCTGGGAGTATGCCAAGAAATACGGAGCTTCCTTTATCCAGGTCGACTCGGTAGCCGGACATCTTACACCTGAAGATGATATCCCGTATGGTGAAATGATCGACAGGTATATGAAGGAAGGCGGTATGTATGTGATCGGCGGAGTCCGCTTCAAATACAAACCTGTCCTTTCCGGTAATGATCTTGAGACTGATCTTAAGATCGGTATGAAACGCTGTCATGCCTTAGCAGTAACGGGCGAAGGAACCGGTATGGATTCCCCGACCCAGAAGATCATCGATTTCCGCAAGATCGTCGGTGACTTTCCGTTAGTGGTTGCAGCCGGTATGACGACAGACACAGTATTTGAAAAACTGTCTTTAGCCGATGCGGCGATCGTGGGCAGCACATTCAAAGATACCCGCAAAGACAGCGGTGATGTCTGTGCGAAACACGTTAAGGAATTCATGGACAAGGTCTTTGAATTAAGAGAAACATTATAGAAAATGATGGGGCACCAATGGTGCCCCATATGTTATGATGAGAAAAAGGTGATAAAAATGATCAATTATACTCTGGAAAACAAGGATTTCATCTTCAACGCGGCAAGACAGAATGCCGTGAAGTGTCTTGAACGGACGATTGAAGAGATGTACGGGATCGATGACGTCAGTGAGATAGAGTTCGCTTCAAGATGGCTGGAACTGATGTCTCAGGATAAGACAGTCTTTGCACGAGGCTGGTACTGTCCTCCTCCTTTTGGACTGGCAGTCTTAAGCGGAGAAAGACTCAATTTCGATTCCTTAAGAAACAGAGAATTCTGGCCAAGTGAAAAAGCTATCGACTGGAAAAACGGTTTTCTTTATGCCTACTGTTCACCGGTCGATAAGGTAAGTGGTTATATCGGTGATATGTCGGTTACTCTTTATTTCGGTGAAGATGAAAAGATAAAGGAACATTTCCGTAACTGCCGTAAAGCAGCTCAGGATATCTTTGAACATCTTGAAGAATCAAGTGGTCCGGCTGAATTGTATGACTATTCTTTAAAGGCGTTTGAAAAAAGAAATCTTAGAAGCAATGTGATCAGCCGTACCGATAATATGCCAAGCAATCTGGGCCATACATTTACCTGTCTTGAAAAGATCAGCGGCTCTGATAAGCTGAGTGAAGAAGAGATCGATCATTTAAGTTCTTCAAGAAGATTCTTGAATGCGTCAGCTGACTGGGAATTTACTGATGATTTACAGTTTACAGTTGAACCGCAGCTGTTATCACTTGGAGATGAAGCATTACCGAAAGTGACTCATCATTTTGTGGTAAAGAAAAAGGACACCGGATTTATCGTCTGCAACGATATCGATGCCCTGCTTAGAAAATTTGATCTGATATAAAGATTAGAGGTTTGCCTTCAGCATTGCCTTGAGATCGGCGACGCCATCTTTACCGGCATTGACCAGTTCTTCAACAGTCGGATCGGAGTTTTCTCTGACGGAGAGGATCTGTAAGATCATCGCCAGGTTAACACCGGTTACGACCTGGATCTTGTCGCTGTCGAGGTCTTCGGCTATGACTCTGGCCATGCAGTTGCATGGTGAACCAAACAGCATATCGCAGAATACAAAGACGCCATCACCCGTATCAACTTCGCTGATGGCTTTTTTTAAGACTTCAACGAAATCATCAGGATTGTCTTCAGCTGACAGGCAGCAGGCCTGCATCTGAGGCTGCTCACCGAAAAAAAGTTTGGAAGTTTCTAAGATTCCCTGAGCCATCGGACCATGGCTTGTTATAACTATACCTTTCATTATTTGTATATCCCTTCTTATTTATTAGTATACCATCTCTCAAGGACAAATATGAGGGTTATAATAAGGATAGAATAGAAAGAAGGAAGGCAGAATGGACATAATGAAGCAGTATTTCGACCTGATCAAGCAGCGCGTCGATGATGCTTACACAAAACAGAAAGATACCATTGAAAAGGTTGCCGCTATGTTTGGTGAATGCATGGAAAGCGGCGGTGTCGTACAGCTGTGCGGTTTTAAGCACGGCGAAGAATTCGTCAACGAGATGAACTACAGAGCCGGAGGAATCGCGATTTTCCACGGTCTGAAACTTAAGGATCTGGTCTTAAACGGTCTGATCTCTCAGGAAGATATCGATTCGGGTAAGATCTATGAGGATCTGAGTGTTGCGGATAAGCTCGAACAGTTCTATGAACTTGATGACAGAGACATGTATTGCCTGGTAAGCTTCTATGGCGATGAGCCGTTAATTATCGAGATCGCCAGAAGAGCCAAGGAAAAAGGCCAGAAGGTAGTCGGTGTCGTCAATAAGAAATCATACAGAGGAAGTCTGCTTGATTATTGCGATTTATGTATCGATATGGATGCGGATGAACCTGATACCGCACTGGAATTAAACGGTGTTAAAGTCGGTCAGTTATCTTCAACGGTAAGTAACGTAATTGCGCAGATGCTGACGGCAGAAATATACAAGTATTATGTGGATGGCGGTAAGGAAGCTCCGATCCTCTTATCAGCAAACATCAAGGGCGCCGATGTCCATAACAATTCCCTGACCGATCCGTATGGAAGGAGGATCAGATAATGATAGACGCTAAGCGATTCAAGGATGAATTATACGATCTGTTAAATACCTTATATGATTCACAGAAGGAAAATATTGAAGCAGCGGCTCAGGCGATAAAAGACTGTATAGAAAAAGAAGGTGTCGTTCATGTCTTCGGTTCGGGCCATTCCGTTGGTCTGGGTATTGATATCAAGGACCGACTGGGTGCTCTGGTTCCGATCCACATCATGGAGATGTCCGACTTTGTGACTAAGGGCGGTGTACCGGTCGAAGTCTTCATGGACAGACATGATATCTTCGAGAGAAAACCTAATGTGGCCGGTAAATTGTATGATCTCTATGACATCAAACCTCAGGATGTCTTCATCGTCATCTCCAACTCCGGTATCAACGGTATCGTCATCGATATCGCGGATCTGGCCAAGAGAAACGGTCATAAGGTAATAATCATCACTTCAATGAAACATACTCTGGCTGAAGAGCCAAGACATCCTAGTGGCAAGAAGCTCTATGAGTTTGGTGATATCGTCATCGATAACTGCGGTCCGCATGGAGATGCCTTATTAGAGACTGATGGTGTGGCAAAAGTATGTTCCGTCAGTTCCATCTGTAACAACTGCATAGCCCAGTCCATGGCTGCCAGAATAATCGAACTGTTACAGAACGATAACTATGAACTGCCGGTCTTAAACGGTGATAAAGCCCATGATGAAGCTTTGAAAAAGAAATACGAAGGGAGAGCTTAAAAATGTTATTTGAATACGGGGACAAGATCCTGGAAGTAATGAAGATAGCGGAAGAGAAGAACAAGGATGTCATTAAGGAACTGGCTGAAAAGGTTGCGGAAAACATCGAAAACGATAAGATGATCCATACCTTCGGTACGGGACATTCACATATGCTGGGTATCGAACTGTTTGCCAGAGCCGGCGGCTTAGGCAACGTCGATGCGATGCTGGATCCGGATACTCTGACTTCTTTTGGTGCTCAGAGATCGGGTGCCATGGAAAAGACCTCAGGTGTTTCCGATGTCATCTATGATTCCTATAATATCGAGGAGGGTGACATCATGATCATCACTTCTAATTCCGGAAGAAATGCGATGCCGATCGAAATGGCCATGCGCTGCCAGAAGGAAGGCGTCTATGTCGTAGCTATGACTAACCTTGAACAGTCCAGAAATACGACTTCCCGTCATCCGAGCGGCAAGAAGCTCTATGAGTGTGCTGATATTGTTATCGATACCTGTGTACCTTCAGGTGATGCTTCGATGGATATTGATGGCATCAAGACCGGTCCGGCTTCTTCGATCGTTACGATGTTTTTGATCAATACGGTCGTGACCGAAGCGATCAAGATCGTTACGAGCCACGGCAAGCGTCCGTATGTCTTCCAGTCACAGAATGTCGATGGCTTCGATAACAACGCCATTTACGAACATTTCAAAGGAAGAGTAAAGCACTTCTGATGTTTCTGAAAGCCGCACAAGCGGCTTTTCTGTTATAATGCTTTATTGTGTGGAGAGAATATGTCAGAAACAGATAAGACAAAAGAGTTTTTAAAAGAATATGTCAGAAGAAATACGAAAGCCTATCACAACTGGATCAAGGTAGCTGTACCTTTGGCCTATCTGGTTTATCATCCTTCTTTTAAAGGCAAGGAGAATATACCGACTGAGGGTGCCGCAATATTAGCTTCCAATCACTGTCATCTGCCTGATCCGACTTTTGTGTGTATTGCGACAAAAAGAGTAGTCCGTTATCTGGCCAAGAAGGAACTGTTTGAATCGAAGTTCGCTTCTTTCTTCAGAACTATGCATACGATTCCGGTCGATCGGACGGGCGGAGCTCATAATGCATTAGTGGCAGCGGAAGAAGTTTTAAGAGAAGGCCATATCATCGGTATCTTCCCGGAAGGCACAAGAAACAGAAAGATACCGGGCGGTTTACTGCCATTCAAATATGGAGCCGTCGCGATGGCCAGAGATACCGGTGCACCTCTGGTTCCGATCGCTTTGAAGAGTAAGGGCATACCGTTTATCAGTTCCTATAAGGTCGTGATCGGTGAAGCCTATACGATCGATAAGGATGCTGATCTGGACAAAGAAAACGAAAGACTCAGAAACAAAGTTCAGGAATTACTGGATATTGCCTGATCATTCTGATCGTCTTTGCGCTGGCGATGATATTTGCAGTAAAAGATTTTAAGCAAAGAATAAAAGCCAATCCCGTCATTGACGGGATTTTTTAGTTTACAATTAAAGTAGTATGAAACTTGTAATCTTCGGATGCGGTAATATAGCTAATCGGATCGCCAAATCGTGTGCTCTGGTCAAAGAGATCGATCTTTTGGGTTTTGCATCAAAGGATATCGAGAAGGCCAGAGAATATGCGGAAAAGTATAACTGCAGGGAATACGGAAACTATGAATACTTCCTTAACAGCGATGTCGATGCGGTATATATCGCCACTTATAATCCATCCCACTATGAACTGATAAAGACCTGTCTTGAACATCACAAGAACGTTATTTGTGAGAAGCCGATGCTGTCGTCATTAAAAGATAATGAAGAGATGTTTGAACTGGCAAGAAAGAATGATGTTTTACTAATGGAAGCACTCAAGTCGGTATTCCTGCCTCTGGATATAAAAATCAAAGAAATGATCAAAGATAAGGTCGTAGGAGAAACTCAAGAGGTATATGCCTCGTTCATGAGGGCCGGCCACCATGGTGAAGATCACTGGATCAATACTTTACCAACCGGTGGAGCTTTAAAGGACCTTGGTTCCTATTGCATCGGTACGATGAATTTCCTGCTGGATAAGGAACCGGTATTACTTTATAAGAAGAGCGATGAAACCGAAAACAGGGCTGATACGACAGCCTATGTGGAACTTGATTATGACGGAATTACCGGTAAGGCTTCCGTATCCAATCTACTGGATGGAGATACGACTCTGGTTGTTAAGGGAAGTAAAGGTATGATCAGGGCCGATAATTTCTGGAAGACCGGTAAGGGTTATTACGAAATTGATGGTGAAAGATTTGAGATCGATGAAGAGTGCATTTCAGACTTCTATTATGAGCTCAAACATTTTGCGGATCTGGTAGATCAGGGAATCAAGGAATCACCAATAATGTCTAAGAAGTCATCGGATAATATCTTGAAGATAACGGAATAAAGGAGAGAACTTTATGATCATTCAGAGTAAATGTGTTTATTATGAGGAGAGACTGCAGCCTAAGCAGATCGAAATCAAGAAAGATAAGATAGTCGGTGTATATCCTTACGGTCTGTTTAAAGTCGATAAGGATTATGGAGAGCTGATAATCATGCCGGGTCTGTGCGATGTGCACAACCACGGCTATAACGGCTGCGAGTCGAATATGGCCACCCGTAAATGGCTGAAGGAATGGACATCTTATCTTCCTAGTGAAGGTGTTACGAGTACCCTGGCTTCGATCTCATCTTTCCCGAAAGCCGGTTTATTAAAAGCTTTAAAGAATATCGGTGAATATATAGATAAGGATAATAAAAAAGGGACTCATATCCTCGGTGTCTATGAGGAAGGACCTTTTATCTCTTCAGGCAAGGAAAGAGGAGCACAGAACCTGGATTTCCAGATCATTCCGAATAAGAAAGTCATCGATGAATTCAATAAGGCCTGCAACAATCATCTCATCTATGTGATGATCGCTCCGGAAATGCTGAAAGGTGATTACAGCGTGATCGATTACTGTATCTCCAAGGGCATGAAAGTAGCGTTAGGCCATACCGGTGCTACCTTTGAGATCTGTAAGGAAGCGATCGAACATGGTGCTTCTTCATTCACTCACACCTATAACGGTATGAAGGGTCTCCATCACCGCGAACCTGGTGTGGTAGGGGCAGCGATGTATTTTAATGAATGTTATGCCGAATGCATCTGTGACGGCATCCATGTGAATAAGTATGCGGCCAATATCCTGGCTAAGACCAAAGGCAAGGATAAACTGATCCTGATCACCGATTCCGTAAACATCAAGGGTTTAAAGCCTGGCACATATACTTTTGAAGATAAGGGACGTACCACGACCATCACCGAAGATGGTGTCGGTTATATTACCGGAACGGATACCTTAGCCGGCTCATGTCATAAACTGAATCATATCCTGGATTTTGCGATCCATGAGGCTAATATCGATTTCGTGACAGCCATGAATGCCGTGACGATCAACCCGATGAGGATGTTAGGAATCAACGATCGCGGTCTGATCAAAGAAAACTATAAGGCTGATCTGGCAGTCTTTGATGACAGTTTCAATAATGTCGCAACCTATATTGACGGAGAGATCTTCAGTAAATAATATGGCTGACAGCGCAGTAATGAAAATCAAATGTCCGTTGTGTCAGACAACGGGCGAATTCACGATCTATCCCAATATCAATGTCACAAAGGATCCGGAAATGAAGAAGAAAGTCATCTCCGGAGAACTGTTCATGTATGAGTGCCCGCACTGTCACAAGAAGGGACAGGTCGATTACGGTCCGGTCTATCACGACATGGAGAAGCGCTTAATGATCATTGACTGTAAGGATGAGAAGGAAGGCTTAAAGCTGTTCACTCAGTTCAAGGAAGAGCTCAGAGATCTTGATCCGAGTGAAGTCAGATACAGATTCAGGATCGTTAAGGACTGTTACGAACTCAAAGAAAAGATCATGATCTTTGACGAAGGACTTGATGATAGAGGTGTCGAAGTATCCAAATTCCTTAACCGTCTGAATGTGAAACAGAACTATCCCGACTTTGTGATTAAAAGAGTCTACTTCAATAAACTCGAGGACGGCAGCTGCCGTTTCGAATATATCGATCCTAATAATAAGATGATCACTATTCCGGTCGAAGGAGAAATGAAGGAAACACTGAGAGGATTCTTTGAAAAAGAGAATCCGGATGAAGTCATCATCAATGAGAAGTGGGCGGAAAAAGTAATCGAAAACAGCGGTGAAAATGATCAGGCTGAGGTCTGATCATTTTATCTGGCTTTTTTAATTCCCTATAATTGGGTAAAATATAAGGAAGATTGAAAGAAGAGATTATGTTAGAGATATTTGAAACCGAGATCCCGCAGCTGACGGGAGATGAATTAAGAAGAGTATACGTATATGTGCCGGATCAGAAAGGCTGCTTCCCGGTTCTGTATATGTTTGACGGCCAGAACGTCTTCTATGATGAAGATGCCAGCTACGGCAAGAGCTGGGGCATGCTGGAATATCTGGAAGAAAGCGAAATGCCTCTGATCGTTGTAGGTGTTGAATGCAATCATCACGACGAGAAGGAAAAATGCGGTGGCAGATTATCTGAGTATTCACCGTTTGATTTCCATGATCCGTGGTGGGGTGACATCAAGGGTCGAGGCAAGATCACGATGAACTGGATCACCAAGGAACTTAAACCCTACATCGATGATAACTATCCGACGATACCGGACCGTGACTTTACCTTTATCTGCGGAAGTTCAATGGGCGGTCTGATGACACTTTATGCCATCTGCAAGTACAACCACATCTTCTCGAGAGGTGCAGCCTTATCGCCATCGGTGGTCTTCGCTCCGGATAAGGTCCTGAATATGATCGAAAAAGCCAGGATGAAGGACACCGTACTCTATATGGATTACGGCGAGAAGGAAATAGGCTACCGTCATACCCGTAAGGATTTTGCGGATGTGAGTGCAGCTCTGATCAAAAAGAAAGTCATGCTGGAAAGCAGGATCGTACCTGCCGGTGAACACAACGAAAGCAGCTGGGAGAAACAGATCCCGTTCTTTATAGAAACACTGTTCTACAATCTGGGAGAATAACTTATGGAAACAAACTATATTGATTACTACAGTAATGAACTGAACCGTAATATGCCAATCAAGGTTTACGGTCATCATGGCAGGCCGATATTATTCATACCTTGCCAGGATGGAAGATTCTTTGATTTCGAGAACTTCCATATGACCGATACTTTCGGTCCGTGGATCGAGAACGGTGACTGCATGGTTTTTGCGATCGATACGATCGATTTAGAAACCTGGAGCGACAAGAACGGCAATCCGTATTCCCGTATCCGCCGTCATGAGGAATGGATCAACTATATCACCAGAGAAGTTGTGCCTTTCATCAGACAGTATGTCAATGAGAAAAACGGCTGGGAAGGCTATCCTGGTATCATGACTTTCGGCTGTTCAATGGGTGCTACGCATGCCTTGAATCTTTATCTGAGATTCCCGGATCTCTTTGACCGCTGTCTGGCTTTATCCGGAATCTACCATGCGTCATTCTTCATGGGCAGCTATATGGATGAAGTGGTCTACAGGAATTCACCGACCGATTATATGCGCGGCATGAGTCCTGATCATCCTTTCATCGAACGTTACAACAACAATAAAGCCGTCGTCTGTGTCGGCATGGGTGCCTGGGAAGAACCATGGAGCACACAATATCTTGATCAGCGTTTCCATGAACTGGGCATCAATATCTGGGTCGACTACTGGGGCAATGATGTGAATCATGACTGGCCTTGGTGGTACAAACAGGTTGAATATTTCTTACCGTACTTACTGGGTTAAAGGAGGTCTACATGAGCAATTTTATCTACATCTCGCCGAATTTTCCGGCCAATCACTGGAATTTCTGCCGGCAGTTACTGAACAACGGGATCAATGTCCTGGGTATCGGTGATGCGGAATATGACAGTCTCAGCTATGAACTTAAGGGTTCGCTCAATGAATACTACAAGGTCAGTTCTTTAGAGAACTACGATGAAGTATTCAGAGCCGTCGCTTTCTTTACCTTCAAATACGGCAAGATCGACTGGCTCGAAAGCAATAACGAATACTGGCTCGAAAGAGATGCGAAATTAAGAAACGAGTTCAATATTACGACCGGTCTTCATTCTGAGGATATGGAACTGGTGAAGTTCAAATCAAGAATGAAAGTTAATTATCTCAAAGCCGGCATTCCGGTTGCCAGATATCATATGGTTGATAACTATGAGGGCTGTATGAACTTCATCAATGAAGTAGGTTTCCCGGTTGTCGCTAAGCCTGATAATGGTGTCGGTGCCAACGATACCTACAAGATCAAGAACGAAGCTGATCTTAAGAAATTCTTTGAAATCAAACCTGATGTGCTCTACATCATGGAAGAATACATCTATGGTGAAGTTGAGACCTATGATGCGATCATCAATTCAAAGAGTGAACCGATCTTCGAGAACGGCAATGTCACGGTATGCAACCTGATGGAAACAGTTTCCGAAAACAAGAACTCCTGTTTCTATGAAAGAGCGAAACTTCCTGCCGACCTTCTGGATGCGGGCAGAAGAACCGTCAAAGCCTTTGGCGTAAAAAGCAGATTCGTCCATATGGAATTCTTCCGTCTGGATCGTGACCAGCACATCGGTAATAAGGGCGATATCGTAGCCCTGGAAGTAAACATGCGTCCTCCTGGAGGAATCGCTCCGACGATGATGAACTGGGCCAACGGCACCGATGTCTATGAGATGTGGGCTGACATGGTCGCCTTTGACAAGACCGACCGCGGCAGAACAATTGAAGAAGTCTGTATCTTTGCGTCAAGAAGAGATGGTATCGAATTCAGACTTACACCTGAAGAGGTCAGAGAAAAATACGAACTCAAACAGGAAGGTCGTGTTGAGGAAGCTCTCTCAGGAGCTATGGCCAATTATATGTTTATCGCAAACTTCAAGACCGAAGCAGAAGCAAGAGAGTTTGCGAAAGACGTTCTATCTTAAAAAGCTGTTCATCAACAGCTTTTTTCGTACCTAGATTTTAATTGCGTTGATTTTTTCCTCAAGCTTTTCCATTGTGATGAAGATTTCTTCAAAAGACGGAACATTTCCATAGATCATTATTTCCATACTCCTGTAATCTTCTTTCAGATTTTTAAGCGATGATGGATTAGGAACAACTTTGAAAGTCCCTGGTTTCGCTTCATCAAATCTGGCCCAGTTTCGGTTATAAAATGTTTTTGTAAATTCTCTGACTTCATCCAACAAGGGAATATCATTTAATGCATCTTTTCTGACGCCAGTATCGTACATTTTATAGATGTCATAGTAATGTCTCGAATATCTTCTTGGAACCTTGCCATTATCCCGATGTGCTTCTTGATGAAGGATTATAGCTTTTTCCCAGAAAGTCCTTACTGGTTTTGTTATCCTAACTTTGAAAGAAGTATCGCGGAATAAATTTGGATAATCTTCGGCTATAAAACATGAAATCGGTTTTTCTTCAAAAGGTGTCCATGCTGCCAACGGACCGATTTCCAGTTTGATTCTGTTTAGAATGTATGTAGCTTCATAACTGGCAGGATATTCAATATAGATTGCCATATCTTCTTTATTCAGTGTGATTCTGAAGTATTTGTCCGTTTCATTGTTTAAATCGGATTCCAATAGTGGAATCAGGTCCTTATTAAAAAAATCAATTGCCCGTCTGTTCAGTTCTTCTGCTGCTTTTGTCTTCTGGTTACTGCTATCCATATTGATAACATCCTGAAGGTTTATTCCTAACGCAGATGAATTCATTACGATATCTATATCCTCGGAGAATCTTTCTATCAGTCCGTAGGGTTTCGATAAAGATGTACCTCCTTTGAACTCAAAATAATCTTTATATTGGCATCTGTTAAAAAGATAGTCTAGGATATAACAGACCCACAGATCCTTTTCAACGATCATTGGAATAAGCTTTCTTTTATCAGCAGTCAGTCTGACAATTTCATTTATTTCGTTTATATCGTTCTTTAAGAAATCAATCATCCTTCTCCTCCAGAAGTTTCTTTATTGTCTGATAGATCCAGACTTTATTGTTGCTGGATTCTTTCAGAGCTGTTTCAAGTTGTTTTCTGGAGAAACAGCGGCTGATCTTTCTCAGATCATCTTCATTTATTCCGTTTTTTCCTAAACCATTGAGTGCTTGTATCAGTAATGCGCTCTCGGGTGTGATATTGAATAAATTTTTATTTGCAGTATGTTTGAATGAAAGCAGTTTGTTCTGAATATTAAAGTCACGATAAGGTCCGGAAGAAAGGAATTCGAATTTTACAGGAACCTGAGAGGAAAGACCCAGATAGTTTAATGCAAGCTGTGTTGATGGAACAACTTGCCAGCCGTATCTTCTGGCAAGATATTCTGCTACTTTTTCCATATCGGCAGGAATTAATTCCCCTGTGAGTTTTGAATATTCGGGTTTGCAGTATACACCATTAAGAATCCTTATTATCTCTCCTTGCAATGATTTCCTTATAAGTTGTTTTCTGATTGCGTCATAATTGCCACAATCAAGAAAATCCTTTGCACCGAAAGGAATACCTGCACCATATATATCGATTGCTTCATTCAGTTTAGATGTATTTGTCATATGTCCCATTTATTATATAATAATTGGGACAAAATCTGCAACAATAAAAGCAAACTTGTTTTCGTTTGCTTTTAGATGTTTATTATTATTTCACATGAATGTATACATATCACCAGCCTGAACGAAGGTTGTCGGGATATGTGTCTTTAATGCATCATCGATCCATTTCTCCATATACTTCATACCCGGTTCTTCTAGATTGAAGTGACCCGGTGCCAGGATGGCTCTGTTGTATCCGAGTTGTGCTGAATCTTTGATGTATTCGGTCAAAGTGAAATCGATCAGTTCCAGCGGTAAAAGGAGATTGATATCTTCCGCATCTACTCTCTTGATCAGACTGTTGGAATCTCCGCCTTCACTGACGTGTCCGCAGACCATAATCTTTCTTACTTCCGCATCCATATTGCCGATACACTTTATACCGGTAAGATTCCATTTTTCTTTGATCAGTTTACCGACTTCTTTTGGAGTAGTAGGCGGATCACATTCAAGATATACCGCACCGGAAATATCGGCACTGATCTTGGCATTATCCCAGCCGGTTTCCACAGCTAAACCGTAGAAGATACCATCGATATATCCTCCGTTATGCGGAATGCCGGAATGGATGTAGTCATGGAAACGCCAGACAGTAATGCCGTAGTCATCCATGAGCTTCTTTTTGGCCAGATAGGTTTTATTCTGTGATTCTTCAAGCCACTCACGATGATCGCCATGGTTCCATAACAGAGCTTCATGGGCGATGATCAGATTGGCACCAAGTTCATGGGCTTTTCTGATAACATCAACGGAAGCATAGATCGTTGTGACGATGCCTGTGCATTCCTTGTCGGTATCGCCATACAATACTTTGTCTCTGGTTTTACTGTCATCGATCTTCATGCCCATCCATGAGCCCTGGCAATAGTCTTTTACACTTTGTATTACTTCGCTTATTAACATTTCTTTTCCCTTTCTTTAGTAGCGGTATTTATGATCACCGATTGAATATTCAGTTTGGTTTTCTTCGTTCTTGTAGGCTTTACGGATCTCAATGAGATTGAGGACATCGTAGCCGTTATCCTTTAAGAAGTTCAGCATTCTATCGTTGTTCGGATGAACGTAGTTGTATAAGGTATCGTTACCGTATTCCTTGGCGATCGCTTCTGCTTTTTCAAACAGCATCTTTCCGACACCTTTACGGCGGTATTCCGGTCTGACATAGATCGATTCAAGCCAGACGACATCATCATCGATACGGCAGACCATGTAGCCGATATTCTTGCCATTATCGGAAATCGCATAGATCGGATAGTTCTTGCTCAGATAGTAGTTCAGTTCATCCAGGGCATCATCCACATCGACTTCACATTTTTCATTGCGGAATGAAGCCAGTACTTTACGGAAATCGATGACCAGATAGACTAATCCGTAGACATTGTCTGAATTGATGGTGATGAAGCGGTAATTGTGTTTATTTGTGATTGTAGGTTGAGTTGAAGGCTGTGATGTTTCGTATTTCTGAAATGGTTCATCATCCAGATATTCGATACCGTAGTATTCACACCAGTCGATCGCGATCGCTTCATGTGCTTCTTCAAGATACTCATACCACTGATCGGTCAGTCCGAATCTGTCCAAGGTGGAACGGAAACGGCGGAAGGCACCGGCACCTCTGATGCATTCTTCCAGCCAGTCATGCGCTTCACCGTCGGTCTTTTCTTCGATGAAGTTGCACATCGTACCATAGTCATCGATCTGTTTATGACTTGGTAAGGCAATTACTTCTTTATCTTTGATCGAATCATCATCTCTGATAATGATCCTTTCTTCGGGAATGTAGTAATAGTATTGCGTATTCACATCGGTCTCATCGATGGCTTTGATTACTTCTTCAAGTTTTATCTGCATGTCTTTCTCCTATCTGTTTACGGACTGAGCCATCTTGCGGTAGGTATGTCTGGCTCCTCTGATCGTCATGGAGTATTCCATGATGTTTTCCGGTAAGGCGATACCCACATAGCCGGAATCACCGATGTGATGAATATCGGTTCCGGTCATCTTGGCCATTAAGGCGATCTCTCTGATCGTTTCCTTGGAGCTGCCTTCCTGCGATGTACCGATGGCGGTCAGCGTCAGACAGCCCAGTTCATGGGCATAATTTACCAGTTCTCTGATATATTCCGTTGTTATACCGGGAACGGTTCCGGGAGCCGGGAATAAGACGATATCCGCTCCGGCTTGCGCAAATTCTTCGACGTCTTTTTTGGTTATGATATTTGTACCGGCTTCGGTCAATGAACCTGACGCATGCATCTTGCCGGTGATGAGGATGATGTCATCGCCCAGTTTCTTTCTGATCTGTCTGATGGCTTTAGTAATTCCTTCATTACTGACATGATTACCCGGATTGCCGGTAATGACGATCATATCAACACCCATCTTCTTTGCTTTTAGGGCATTGGCCGCATTGGCTACTCTGCCTTTGCTCATCTGCCATATTTCTTCTTCACCCGCACCCGGGTCGACCGGTTCGAGATTGATCGCAATCAGTCTGCCGGTAAGTTCCTTGAGTTTGCGGATCGTATCCTTCGGCTGGCATTTCGGCAAGCCTATGATCACAGGCTTATCGACATCAAAGATATTCAGGATCAGGATATCAGCTGATAATGAAGCGGCCAGTTCTGCATTGGTGACATCGGTCAGCAAAGGCTGGCTTATACAGACGGTCTCGGCTGCCAGAACTCTTCCTTCACTTAGGGCGATCGCTTCCAGGATCTGCTTACTGCTTAGTTTTCTTAATTCACTCGGACTGATACTTAAAAGGCGAGTAGTCATATTATCTGTTCTCCGTTTCTTCAATTCTATTTTAAGGCAAAACACCCTGTACTTATACGCTATAATGAAGGTGTGAGAACGATCCGCTGTAAAAAGAATGATACTGAGCGTGTTTTCGCTGTTTTAAAAGCGGGCGGACTGGTGGCATTTCCGACCGATACGGTTTTCGGTCTGGCCTGTATCATGGATAAAAAGGCTATAGATAAGGTCTATGAGGTCAAAGGCCGCAGTTTTGATAAACCTTTACCTGTAATGTGCGATTCCTTGAAGATGATCAAAAAGATAGCGGTTGTATCCGAAGATGCGGAAAAGATCTATGAGAAGTTTATGCCCGGAGCATTGACGCTTATTTTTGAAAAGAAGAGTAATGTGGCTGACTGGGTAACGATGGGTAAGGACAGTATCGGGATCAGAGTTCCCGATGATGAGTTTATCCTTAATATTATTAAGGAACTGAAGAAGCCTTTAATGGTGACCAGTGCCAACCTTTCCAATGAGGGATCATTACTGAAGTGGGAAGATGTCTATGAATGTCTGAAAGGCAAGATCGATGCGATCGTTTGTGAAGATGCCAGAGGAGAAAAAGCCAGCACTATCATTGATGTGCGTGGTGAAATAAAAGTATTGAGAAAAGGACCGATAAGTCTTAAAGAAATCAGGGAGGCTATTAAATAATGAAGAAACAGCCCGTATATGTCGTAGGACACAAGAATCCCGATACGGATGCGATCGTTTCGGCGATCGCCTATGCGGAATACAAGAAACTCAAAGGTGTAAATGCGGTAGCCGGAAGGATCGGTTCGGTTAGTTCCGAGACCGAATATCTTTTAGAGAAGTTCGGTTTTGAGGATCCGGAAAGATTATATACGGCCAAATCGACTCTGAAAGAGATCGATATGGATAAGGCAGCCACTGTCGAGAGCGATATGACGATGAAAGAGGCTCTGGATAAGGTCATCAAACTGAAAAACAGAGGTCTGATCGTTGTCGATAAGAAGAAACATCTGGAGGGCATCGTTACTCTGGATGATCTGACATACATGTGGACCAAGAGCGATGATGAGCTGGCTTCAATCATCAGAACGATCGAAGTGGATGATATCGTAAAGATCCTGAATGGTACTCTGGTCTTAAGAGGAACTCATGCACTGTCGGGGAAGATGCATATGTTCCCGAACCTGAAATCAAATGTCGAAGATGATTCGATCGTCTTATTGCGTAATGAGGATGACAAACTCAGATACTGTCTGGAACTGGGTGCGACGATGCTGGTAATATGCACATCATCGCCGATCTCCAAGGCTGTCTATAATCTGGCAAAGGACGCGGAAGCAACGATCGTTACGACCGAACTGACTCCGTTATCGATCACACGTCTGATCTATCAGACTCCGGCCATCAAATCGATCATGATCCAGAAGGACAAGATCGATTACTTCAGTATCAATGATACAGTCGATGAGGCCAGCAAGAAGATCGCCAAATCCCGTCACAGATCTTATCCGGTTCTTGATTCGGAGGGGAAGGTCGTCGGTGCAGTCTCACGTTACCATTTGTTCAACTATCAGCGTAAACAGCTGATCCTGGTCGACCATAATGAAAAGAAACAGGCTATCGATGATATCGATGAAGGTGTTGTATTAGAAATAGTTGACCATCACCGTTTCGGTGACTTTGAGTCGGATAATCCGATTTCGATCACGACGATGCCGGTAGGCGCTACCGCAACGATCGTTTCCAATAAGTTCTTTAATGACAATGTCAAGCCGGACAAGAAACTTGCCGGTATTTTGCTGGGTGCCATCGTTTCCGATACGATGAATTTCAAATCACCTACCACCACAGCTTTGGATATCGAAACCGCTAAGAAACTTGAGAAGATCTGCGGATGCAAAGCCGAAGAATTATCCAAGGGTCTTATCGATCATTCCGAGTCCTTGCTCAATAAGCGTTTCATTGAGATTGTCTATAATGACTTCAAGGAATTCAATATCGAAGGCAACAAGGTCGGTCTTACCCAGGCTGTCTGCAAGTCCAAGAGTGAATATGATGCGCTCAAGGTCAATCTGGGCAAATACCTTGAAGATTCCTGCAAGACCGGCGGTTATGATCTGATGGTTTCGATGCTGACAAATCCAAACGGTACAGGTTCGTTTGTATTGGCGGCCGGTTCCCGTAGAAGAGTTGTCAATGAGGCCTTCACGATCGATAAGGATGGTTTTGTGAGCGGTCTGGTTTCCCGTAAGAAACAGCTGCTGCCTGGTCTTATCAGCGCTTTAGGAGCGAAATAAATGAAGTATCTGCTTACCCATGGCCATCTGGTGATCGATGGAAACAGAGAGTTCCTCGATGGAGCCTTGCTGGTCGAGGGCGAAAGAATAATGGAAGTCTATCCTCAGACCGGAAGGATCAAAGAAATTCCTGAAGAGTGTAAGACGATCGATCTGGGCGGGTCGCTGATCATGCCCGGATTTTTCGATACGCATACCCATGGCATCGATAATATGACTTTCGATACCGCTGATCTTGAACAGATGGATAAGATCTCCTATGAGTTTGCGAAGGACGGCACGACGAGTTTTCTGGGTTCATTATCTTATGATCTGAGTCCCGAAGGTTTCGATAAGCAGTTAAATAATCTGGAGAACTACTATGGCAAGTATGCCAGATTCGAAGGCATACATCTGGAAGGGCCTTTCCTTTCCAAGAAACATCTCGGTGTCGGCAATCCCGAACTCTTCCTGGATCCGGATATCAAGACTGTTAAGGACTTCCTAAACAAGAGTTCAAGGATCAGACAGATGACGATCGCCTATGAACTGGATGGCGCGAAAGAAATAGGCAGACTTCTTCATGAACACAATGTGAAGGTCATGTGCGGTCATTCCGATGCGGTATATGAGGATCTTGATGAATATGTGGACGGGTTCACGCATCTGTTTAATGCGATGCGTTCTTTGCATCACAGAGATATAACTCTGGTCAACTGCGCTTTCATGAACAGATGGAACGTCGAACTGATCGCCGATGGCAATCACATCAAAGCGAATGTCCTGAAACTGGTATTGAATAATATCGACAGGGACAGGATCATGCTGGTAACAGACTCCAGCAGTGCCAGAAATCTTCCGGATGGTGAATATGAATTCGTCTCCAAGAAGTGTACGAAAAAGGGCACGGTCTTCATGAGCCATGACGGTCACTTTGCGGGCAGTGTTGTTTCACTTAATGATGAAATGAAAGTATTATATGAACTGGGCGCCAAGTATACGGATCTGTTAGTGTATACTTCACTCAATGCGTTCAGATTCTATGATCTGGATAAGCAGTTTGGTACTCTGGAGAAGGGCAAGTACAGTGATCTGGTCATTATGGATGACGAGCTGAATATCAAGGATGTTATGGTCAGAGGAGAATTCCTGAATGTTTGATTTCTATGTAAGAGTAGCTGTTTATTTCATCTGTTTCGTTCTGGCGATGTTTGGAATGAGCGGACTGGATTTCAACAGATTCATTAAGCAGGGTAAGATTGCGCAGGCGATGGTCCTGTATTTTGTGATCTGCTGTGCTCTGGCTTATCTGACAGGCTCTTTTCTGATGTCGCTGATATATTATTTCTATAAGGGTTAGTACTATGAAAAAGTTTTTTAGAGGATTGATTGTTGTAGCGGTAATGCTGTCGCTGTTTACCGTACCGGTATCTGCCGATATGGGTCCTAAACCATCAGTAACCATTATATTAAAGAATGCACCGGAGAAGACCTACTATATGGCCTTGTTAAGCAAGACTGATCATTACGGACCGTGGAGCGTCGTCGATGAAAGCGAGATCGACACGAATGATCAGAGTCTTGAGAACCAAGCCTTTGTTTTCTTCGCGACTTATAAGGATAAAGACGGCTATTGTTTTATCCATAATATGTCTAAGGAGATGAAGGGCAGCGGCGAATACAGCTGGTCCTATTATCCGCCTGAGGAATTCAAGCTTGCTGTGTATTGTCCGGAAGACGGTTCATTCTATTTAAGTGAAGCGACAAAGCGTGAGGCTTTCTACAGTTACTTCAATGCGGAATTTTCAGGCAAGACTCTGACTTTAAAAGAAGAAGCCCGCGTAATGCCTTATATCATCAACTTCGTTATCAGAATGGTAGCTACCCTTCTGGTGGAACTGTTTATCGCATATCTGATGGGCTATCGTGCCAGAAAAGAAATCAAGACGATCATCATCGTCAACATCATTACCCAGACATTATTAAATGTCTTCCTGATCTTCTTTGATTACTATACCGGAGGAATGGTGGGAGTCTTCCTCTTACCGATCGGTGAATTATTTGTGTTTATTACCGAACTGATCATCTATCTGATCGCTTTCAGCAAGAATCATAAGAAAGGCAAGACTATCCTTTATACACTGATCGCCAATATCCTGAGCGGTGGATTAACGCTGATTGCGGGCATTGCCACGATGATTCACTAGTTTACAATTGAGATTTTATCTGGTGTATAATTGTTAATTGAATAGGAGGTAGATTCTATGGAACTTATTATTGCTTTGGCATTAAGTGCACTGTTCGGTTATGTTGCAGGAAAACTGATGGGTCTTGAGGGCCAATGGTACGTTTATGTATTACTCGGACTGGCAGGCGGTTTTGTCGGAAGCCTGTTGTTCGGCTTAATCGGTTTCGAAAGTCGTTCACTTATTTCTGACGCTATCGTTTCAATCATCGGCGCCTGTGTAGTAATCTTCCTTTACAGAAAGCTGAAGAAATAATCTTAAAACAGTAAACTTAATGAGCGATCCTTAGGGATCGCTTTTATCATCATAAAACCAGAATAATAAGCGCCAGAAAGGCGACCAAGTCAGAAAGGAGCAAGTATTATGAGAACGTCAAAAAGTTACAAAAATATTAATCTTCCTTCATTAAGCGAGGAACAGCTCAAAGAGATTGAAGCTCTCAAATCAATGAGTGATGAACAGATCGACACTTCTGATATTCCGGAAGCAAGCGAAGAAATGCTTGCTTCAGGACATCTGTATTATGTTGATTCACTCAAAATGCCAAAAACCGGTATTCATTGCCTGATCGATGATGACAATCTTGAATGACTGAAAAAAGCCGGAAGAGGTTATCAGCCCAGACTCAACAAAGTACTGAGATGGGCAAGACTGAACAACTGTCCAATAGAAAAGATGTAAAAGAATAGGATATCTGAATAATATAGATATCCTTTATTTTATAAGGTCAGAGGTAAATGCGTATAACCGCAGAATATCAGATTATATTGATAATATGCGGATAAACGCATATAATGAATATACAAAATGAAACAGATATCATCGGTAAAAGAAAAGGCTTTAGAGTGGGGGTTAAGTGAGAGAACAGTGGCCGCCATGTGCAAGGAAGGGAAGATTCCCGGAGCTTTTAAACAGGGCCATGTCTGGCTTATTCCTGAAGACTCTGTAAAACCTGAAGATAACAGAATTACCTCCGGAGCATATATAAAGAGTAAAGAACTTTTACCTTTGCCTGTGGGTATTTCCGATTATATTCTGGCCTCCAGCAATTATTACTATATTGATAAGACCTTATTATTAAAAGATTTCATTGATGAAAGAGTAATGGTTTCACTGTTTCTGAGACCGCGCTGTTTCGGTAAGACTCTGAATATGAATATGATCAAAACTTTCTTTGAGAAGAGTGATGAGGATACATCTGTCTATTTCAGAGATAAGAAGATCTGGAAACAAGGACAGAAGTATCGTGATTACCAGGGAAAGTATCCGGTTATTTTTCTGTCGTTTAAAGATGTTAAGTATGATAACTGGAAGGATACTCTAGAAAAGCTTTCCAATCTGATCGGCGATGAATACTCTAGACATAGAGAATTGAATGATTCAAAGAAGATCAATAAATATGATAAGGAAGTTTACAGAAGAATAGTTGAAAGAAAATCCTCAGTCAGTGAACTGTCCGATTCCTTACTGTTACTGACGAAGCTTCTTCATGAGCATCACCATATCGCTCCGATCATAATCATTGATGAATATGATACTCCGATCGAACAGGGCTATAACTGCGGTTACTATGATGAAGTGATCCGTTTTATGCGCAATCTGTTTTCGGGAGGTTTAAAGGATAATTCACATCTGTCTTTCGGTTTTCTGACCGGTATTCTTAAGATCGCTAAGGAAAGTATCTTTTCCGGATTAAATAATCTGACTGTCAATTCCTTGCTGGATGAAAAGTACAGTGAGTATTTCGGTTTTACAACGCAAGAAGTTAAGGAAATGTGTAAGTACTACAAAGCCGAAGATAAATTTACAGAGATCTGTGAATGGTATGATGGATATCTCTTCGGTAAGTCAGAGATTTTTAATCCTTGGTCTCTGATCTCTTATTTCCGCAATGGCTTTAAAGCTGCTTCGTATTGGGAAGCAACCGGAAACAACGAAATCATCAGGGAAGTACTTTCGCAAGCGGGAAGTGAAATCTATGAAGGCCTCCATAAGATCATGGAAGGGAACAGGATAACAGCTCTGATTGATCTGGATGTGGCTTATCCTTCAATCAGGAAGAATCCTTCTTCGGTATACAGTTTCCTGCTGATGGCGGGTTATCTGAAACCTTCAATCGATAAGCCTTTATACAGTGACGGTGAATATCTGGAACTGTCTTTGCCTAATAAGGAAATTGCGATCGTTTACCGTAAGGAGATCCTCGCTCAGCTGGAAACGCTGGTTCCGCAGTCACTGACTGTTGCGTTCAAGGAAGCACTGTTTACAAGAGATACTTATTCTTTGGCTAAACATATCCGTCGCTTTCTTAAAGAAAGCGTCAGTTATTATGATACGATCGGTGAGAACTTTTACCATGGACTGGTTCTGGTGTTGTGTACGGTCGTATCGGATCAGTATTCGATCAGTTCAAACAGAGAAGCCGGTTACGGCCGTTATGATATTCAAATGATGCCAAGGAATAAGCTGATGCCGGGCGTTCTGATCGAACTTAAAAATGAGAAAGATGTTCCGGGTGATAGATTGGATGAAATGGCTAAAGAAGCTATCGGTCAGATCAATGAAAAAGAATATGAGACCGAATTAAAGAAAACCGGAGTAAAGAATATCATCAGATACGGTGTAGCTTTCAGCGGTAAGGAAGTAAGGATCATTACCGAATAGATAAAACAATATATATTCAAGGCTCTTTTTTGCGTGGTTGACAAAAACGGCAGATATGTTAAAATTATGTAGCATGCTACATGTAGTATGCTACAGAAAGGAAGTGATTCTTTTGGATAGAGCCGATAATATAATGTTTCTGCTCAGACATATAAACTATACGATCAAGACAGGTATCGATGCGAAGTTTAAAAGCTACGATCTGACTTTTTCGCAGTCACAGCTGATCTTCCATATCTTCAGGAATAATGGCTGTATTTCACAGAAGGAGCTGCAGGAGAAACTGAAGGTATCACATCCGACGGTGGTCGGTCTGGTCCAGAGGCTGGAGAAAAACGGTTTTGTAAAGACCGAGAAGGATGAGAATGATAAACGCAATAAGATCATCTATACGACCGAACTTACCGAACAGCTGCATAAAGAACTGAAAAAGCAGCACGATGAAAACAATAAGAAACTGATGAAGAGTTTTTCCAAAGAAGAGATGATCGAACTGGAAAGACTGCTGAATAAAATGAATGAAAATATCACAGAACAGGAGATGAAGTAGATATGAATGTAATAAAGCTCCTTGCCAAGGAAATAGGCGAGTATAAAAAAGATACGATCATGACGCCGTTATTCATGATCGGCGAAGTGGCGATGGAATGTATGATCCCGGCCATCATGGCGATCCTGATCGATCATATGTATACCGAAAGTATCACGATGGTCATGAAGTACGGTGCTATCCTGATCGTTCTGGCCATAATATCTCTGTATTGCGGAGCCAGCTCGGCCAGAGCCGGTGCCAGAGCCGGTGCGGGATTTGCGAAGAACTTGAGAAAAGATCTTTTCTACCATGTTCAGGAATTCTCTTTCAAGGACATCGATGATTTCTCTTCCTCTTCACTTGTCACCAGACTGACCAGTGATGTCTCAAGCGTACAGAATGCCTTTATGATGATCATCAGAATGGCGGTCAGAGCACCTTTAATGGTCATCTTCTCCGTTATTATGGCAGTCAGGATCAACAGCGAAATGGCTCTGATCTTCTTCGCGATCATTCCGGTATTGGGTCTGGGTCTGTTTACCATCTTCAGAGTAGCTCATCCGATCTTCAGACGCATCTTCAAGAAGTATGATGCTCTGAATAATTCGGTACAGGAAAATGTTTCCGGTATCAGAGTCGTCAAATCATTCGTCAGAGAGAACTACGAAATAGAGAAATTCAATAAAGCTTCGGAAGATGTCAGAAGCAATTTCGTCAAAGCTGAAAGGATCGTCGCTTTGAACAACCCGTTGATGATGGCATGCATGTATACAGCGATGCTGCTGGTATCGTATATCGGTGCCAGAATGATCGTCGAAAGCGGTGCTACATCTTTAACGACCGGAGAACTTTCATCCTTGACCAGCTATGGTATTCAGATACTGTCTTCACTGATGATGCTTTCGATGGTATTCATGATGATCACTTTCTCGGCTGAAGCAGCCAATCGTATCGGTGAAGTTATCTTAAGAGAAAGCAGTCTGACTTCTCCGGAAAACGGATTGACTGAGGTAAAAGACGGTTCCATTAAATTCGACAACGTAACATTTAAATACAATGCCAAGAGTAAGAGAAGAGCTCTGGCTGAGATAAATCTCGACATCAAGAGCGGTCAGACGATCGGTATTATCGGCGGTACCGGTACAGGTAAGACTACTTTGATCCAGCTGATTCCGCGTCTGTATGATGTTACAGAGGGAACACTATATGTGGGCGGAGAGGATGTCAGAAAGTATGACCTCGATGCTTTGAGAAACGAAGTTGCAGTCGTTTTACAGAAGAACGTCTTATTTGCGGGAACCATTAAAGACAATCTGCGCTGGGGCAACAAGGAAGCCAGTGATGAAGAGATCGAAAGAGTATGCAAACTGGCTCAGGCTGATGAATTCATTCAGCAGTTCCCTGATAAATATGACACGATGATATCCCAGGGTGGAACAAACGTTTCGGGCGGTCAGAAGCAGCGTTTATGTATCGCGAGAGCTCTGCTTAAGAAACCGAAGGTTCTTATTCTGGATGACTCCACTTCGGCTGTCGATACCAAGACCGACGCCCTGATCCGTAAGGCTTTCAAACAGGAGATTCCTGATACCACCAAAATCATCATCGCTCAGCGTGTAGCTTCAGTCGAGGATGCCGATCAGATCATTGTCATGGACGGCGGCAAGATCGTCGAACACGGCAACCATGAAGAACTGATGAAATTAAACGGTATCTATGCCGAGATCTATAATACACAGGTTAAAGGAAAGGAGGAAGACTAAATGCCACCTAGAAGAGGATTTGTTACAGACAAGAAGATCGATCCAAAAAGTCTGTTGAGATTACTGAAATATGTATTCAAGAAATATAAATTCCAGCTGGTAATCGTAGCGATCTGTATCATGATCAGCTCCGTCGCTTCAGTTATTGCGGCTACATTCATGCAAAGACTGATCGATGAAGTTATCCTCCCGGGAATTGACAGTGGTATGAGCGCAGTCGGAAATGATCTGATGAAAATCATAAAAACGATGGCTTCCATCTATCTGATGGGTTTACTGGCCAATACGCTCTATAACCAGATCATGGCTTTTGTCGGACAGGGAACCATCAAGTCCTTACGTGATGATATGTTCGACAATATGGAAACTTTGCCAATCAGGTATTTCGATACGCATGCCCATGGCGAGATCATGTCCACTTACACAAACGACGTCGATACGTTAAGAATGCTGGTGGGACAGAGTATTCCGTCCCTGTTCCAGAGTGTCTTATCATTATCGGTCGTAGTCATTACGATGCTGAACTATTCGATCTGGCTGACGATCGTAGTGTTTATAGTTATCTTTACGATGACCAAGATCACCGGCAAGTTCGGCGGACGTTCGGCCCGTTTCATGGTCGATCAGCAGTCCTCCTTAGCTAAAGAGGAAGGTTTCGTTGAAGAGATGATGGAAGGTATGAAAGTCGTCAAGGTCTTCACTCATGAAGAAGAAGCCAAGAAGGATTTCGATATCCTGAATGAGAAGTTATACAACGATACCAGACAGGCCAACGAGAATGCCAATGCGCTGATGCCTATACTGGCCAATATCGGCAATATCGCTTATGTCGTACTGGCGATCATCGGCGGTTTACTGGTCGTCACCAAAACACCTAACCTTTCGCTTCGGGGAATCAATACCGTCAGTATCGGTGTGATCGTTTCATTCTTAAGTCTGTCCCGTTCATTATCAATGACGGTATCTCAGATGTCTCAGCAGGTCTCGACTGTTGCGATGGCCTTAGCCGGAAGTGACAGAGTCTTTGCGCTGATCGATGAGAAATCGGAAGAAGATGAAGGTTATGTAACCTTAGTCAGAGCCAATATCGATGATGAAGGAAATATTACCGAGACTGATGAATATACCGGTAAGTGGGCCTGGAAACATTACCACGCGCAAAGCGATCATTCGACAACTTATGTTGAATTAAAGGGTGATATCCAGATGGTGGATGTCGACTTTGCGTACAATCCGGATAAACAGGTCCTCTATGATATATCTTTATATGCCCATCCTGGTCAGAAGATCGCCTTTGTCGGTGCGACCGGTGCAGGTAAGACTACCATCACGAACCTGATCAACAGATTCTATGATATCCCTGATGGCAAGATCCGTTATGACGGTATCAATATCAATAAGATCAAGAAACCTGATTTAAGAAGATCATTAGGTATGGTCTTGCAGGATGTCAATCTGTTTACCGGTACGGTCATGGATAATATCCGTTACGGCAAACTTGACGCCACAGACGAGGAATGTATCGAAGCAGCCAAACTGGCCAATGCGGATGACTTTATTACGAGACTTCCGGATGGCTACAATACGATGCTGACAAACAACGGTGCGCAGTTATCGCAGGGTCAGAGACAATTACTCTCGATTGCCAGAGCCGCTGTCGCCAATCCTCCGGTCATGATCCTTGATGAAGCTACTTCTTCGATCGATACCAGAACCGAAGCACTGGTTCAGAAGGGCATGGATAACCTGATGAAGGGCAGAACAGTCTTTGTCATCGCCCACAGACTATCAACCGTCAGAAACTCCGATGCGATCATGGTTCTCGACCACGGTCACATTATCGAAAGAGGTACACATGATCAGCTTTTAGACATGAAGGGTACATACTATCAGCTGTATACCGGTGCCTTTGAACTGGAATAATCGATATATCTGAATCATTATCAGGCATAAATCGGGTCTGATGATGTATAATCTAGATAAGCTAAAGCCAACTGCTGTTGGCTTTTTGTACACATGAAAAGAAACACGATCGGTAAGTATTATCTCAAATACGCCCATTTATTCCTGATCGGAATAATTGCGGATGTCATCGTCGATGTCGTTCAGACCTATGTGCCTGAATTTTTGGGTGCGATCGTTGATATCGTTTCGAATAATCAGAATGTCGTGGTAGCTGATATCACGTATCTTTTAAAGAATATTATCCTGATCGCTACGATCCTGATGATCGGCAGAGCGGTCCTGCGTTTCGGTATTATCTCGGCTTCGGGAAGGATCGAAGCCAATATCCGTCATGATATGTTCAGGAAGGCCGAAAGACTTTCTCAGCGTTACTACCATGAAAACAAGATCGGTACGATCATGTCGTGGTTCTCTTCGGATGTGGAGGCTGTAGAGGAATTCATCGGCTGGGGTACCATAATGATGGTCGATGCGCTGTTCCTTTCAGTGATTGCGATCTATAAGATGATCAGACTGGATCCGGTCTTAAGTTTTATTGCGATCATTCCTTTGCTGGCCCTGGTCATCTGGGGCAACCGGGTAGAAAAGGTCATGTCCGAAAAATGGGAAGACAGGCAGAAGCAGTTTGATAAACTGTATGACTTTACCCAGGAGACCTTTACCGGTATCAGAGTCATCAAGGCTTTCGTAAAGGAAGCACAGGAACTAAAAGCCTTCTCCAAGGTAGCGAAAGAAAACAGTGAGAAGAATCTGGAATTTGCCAAGCTTTCGATCCGTTTTGATGTCTATATCGAAATGATCATCGGTGTGACGTTCTGTCTGCTGATGGGACTTGGTGCATATTTTGTCTATCTGACCAGTATCGGTACGCCGTTTGTCTTATTCAATCATACGATCACTCTGACGGCCGCTACACTTACCACTTTCGTCGGTTATGTGGATACTCTGATCTGGCCGATGATCGCGATGGGTCAGATCCTGCAGATGCATTCCCGTTTCAAGACTTCTTCGGAAAGGATCTATGCCTTCCTTGATCAGGAAGAGGAGATCCATAATGCGGAGAACACGGTCAAGCTGGAGAACTGCAAAGGCAAGATCACCTTTAATGATTTCTCTTTTGCCTATCCCGATGGTGATACGCACTCTTTAAAGAATGTCTCCTTTACGATCGAAGCCGGGGAAATGGTCGGTGTGGTAGGCAAGATCGGTTCGGGCAAGACCACCTTAGTGAATTCCTTATTCCATTTATATAACGTCGAAAAAGGCAAGATCTTCATCGATGATATCGACATCATGGATATCGATATCCAGAGTCTGAGAGAAGCGATCGCCTATGTACCGCAGGATAACTTCCTGTTTTCCGATAATATCAGAAACAATATTTCCTTTGCCAAGAATAAGGCCGATATGTCCGAGATCAGAAATGCGGCCAAGTTTGCGGATGTGGATGACAATATTTTAGGTTTCTCCGATGGTTATGAGACTTTGACCGGTGAAAGAGGAGTGACTCTTTCGGGCGGTCAGAAACAGCGTATTTCGATTGCCAGAGCGTATCTGAAGAATGCGCCGATCATGATCATGGATGACGCAGTCTCCGCTGTCGATATGAAGACGGAAGAAACCATTTTAAACAATATCAATGAAAACCGTAAAGGCATGACGACGATCATCATCGCTTCCCGTGTTTCAACGGTTTCACATCTTGATAAGATCCTGGTTCTCAAGGACGGCAGTGTCGAGGCTTTTGATACGCCGGAGAACCTTCTGAAGATTTCGCCTACTTACCAGAAGATGGTCTATCTGCAGAAACTGGAGAGTGAACTCTAGAATGAACGAAGAACTGGAAAAACTCAAAGGTGACCATAAGTTACCCTTCGGTGTAATCATCAGGAGAACACTGAAGTATATCGATTCCGAAAAGGGTGGTTTCATCCTGTCTTTGATATTGCTTTTGGCGAACGTCGGACTGGATTCTATTTCACCGTTATTCACCAGCTGGATCACCGATGAACTGGTTAAGAATAATATCAATCTGAAACTGATCATCAATCTGTCTTTATTGTCTTTTGCGATCATGTGCATCAACCAGCTCTTCCTGTATATCGAATCGATGATCTTACAAAACTGCGGGCAGAGGATCATTTACCGTTTACGTAAAGAGATCTTCGAACATATCGAAAACATGTCACTGAATCAGTTCAATGAGATGCCGGTAGGTTCGCTTGTTACCAGAGTTACATCATATACCGCAAGTATGTCGGATCTCTTTACCGGGGTCCTGGTCAGAATCTTGAGAGACTTTACGACCCTGATCGGTGTCTATGTGATCATGTTCTTTATTTCGATGCAGCTGTCTGTATCCTTGATCGGTGTAGTGGTAATCGTCTTCATCGTATCCTATATCTTCTCCAAGACGGTCAGAGAGATCTTCCGTAAGGAAAGAGCCTGTATCTCCGATATCAATACCTTCCTGTCCGAGAACCTGGCCGGTATGAAACTGACGCAGGTCTTCAATCAGGAAGAAACCAAGGATGAACAGTTCATTGAGAAGAATGAGAATCTGCGTAAACAGCGTTTCAATGTCATAAAGGCTTTCGGTGTCTACAGACCGCTGATTTCCTTTATCTATAACTGCTCGATCGCATTATGCTTCATGCAGGGTGTCAGATATCATCTTTCAGCCGGTGAGGTCGTCGCTTTCTATCTGTATCTGTCGAAGTTCTTCAACCCGATCCAGAATCTGGCTGATCAGCTCAATGCCTTACAGAAAGCACTGACGGCTTCGGAAAGGATCTTTAATCTGCTGGATGTCAAACCGGATGTGCTGGATAAGGAAGACGCCTTGGAGATCGAACACTTCAAAGGCAAGATCGAATTCCGCAATGTCTGGTTTGCGTACAAGGATGAAAACTGGATCTTAAAAGATGTTTCCTTTGTGATCCAGCCGAAAGAAACCTGTGCCTTTGTAGGAGCTACCGGTGCGGGCAAGACAACGATCCTGTCATTACTGGTAAGAAACTATGAAGTGCAGAAAGGTGAGATCCTGATCGATGACATCAATATCAACGACATCAAGATATCTTCCTTAAGAAGAGCTATCGGACAGATGCTGCAGGATGTGTTCCTGTTCTCAGGTACGATCAGAGACAATATCACCCTTCATGATGATTCATTCTCTGAAGAAGAGATCTATGAAGCCTGCCGTTATGTGAATGCGGACAGTTTCATCGAACGTCTGCCGAAGAAGATCGATGAAGAGATCATTGAAAAAGGTGAGAACCTCTCTCAGGGTCAGAGACAGTTACTCTCTTTTGCCAGAACCGTTATCCATAAACCGCAGATTCTGATCCTGGATGAAGCGACAGCCAATATCGATACCGAGACCGAAGTGCTCATACAGCAGTCATTAGAAAAAATGAAGAGTATCGGTACGATGCTGGTGGTGGCACATAGACTTTCAACCATCCAGCACGCCGATCAGATCATTGTCTTACAGAATGGTTCGATCGTTGAAAGAGGCAATCACCAGCAGCTGCTCAAGAACCGCGGTTACTACTATAAGCTCTATCAGCTGCAGTTTGATGATTAGGCTATAATTGTATTAAAGAATGCAGTCATATTTCGGTAATGAAAAACCATATGTTTACATCTGTTACGGCAAGGAAGATGAAAGCGTAAATGAGGTTTTAAGTGCACTGGAAGAAAGAAATATTGCCTGCTGTATAAGCAATGATTTTAACAGTAAAGAAACAGAGCGCATAGCTAAGGCCTATGGTGTTCTGTTTTTTATTACGGATGAACTGTTAAGGAATAAATCATTTCGCAAGATCGTGGAAACGGCTGTGAAATACGAGAAGAATATTCTATGTATCTATCCTGAAGATCTGCCTCTTGAATCATCATTAGCCATGCAACTGAATTCTCAACAGGCCATCTTCAGATCAAAGTATCAGGATAAGAAAGATTATCTTGAAGAGGTACTTAAGGCTCAGATCTTCCATGATATGAAGATCACTACCGAGCAGAAAAAAAGTCAGCGCACGAGGGCATTGTTATTATCGGCAGCTGCTTTAATGGCATTACTGCTTTTATTCGTTACAGTCGTTAAACCGTTACTGAAAACACCTGTCGAAGAACCGCAGGTCGATGAAAACCTGAGTCTGTTTGGTCTGGACGGCCTTTCGGATGAAGATTTACATAAAGTTCTTTATTTATGTATCATCGGTGATCAGGTCTTCGGAACCAAGAATCTTGATCGTGTCGATATCATGGGCAACGGTGAAGAATATTTCTATGAAATATGGCGAAGCATCGGCGGACCGAATACTGAGATCAGTGACCAGGGTGTGATCAATAAAGGTACGATCAGTGATCTTTCGATCCTGTATAAAATGCCTAATCTGGTTAAACTGATCATTGTCGGCGAGAATATCGAAGATCTGACTCCGATCGGTGAACTAAGTAAATTAGAGTATCTGAATATCTGTTATAATCCATTTACCGATCTGTCTCCTCTTTCAAACTGCAAGGCTTTAACGAGACTTGATATCCGGTATACCGGTACGGAAGATCTTTCACCTGTTTTCAGCCTGAACAATCTCAAGAGTATCTTTGCGCAGGATTGCCATAATCTGCGTAGCATTGAGGGCTTTGAACGCAGTAATATCGATAATCTGGATATAAGTAATACCGCAGTAAATGAAATACCACACTTAAGAAAAACTTTCTTCTGTTCCTATAATTTTAACGGCCTGGATATTGATGACTATTCCTTTTTTAAAGACTGCAAGTTTTATTGTGCTCTTTCCCTTGCTGCCGAACCGTATGAACTGAACGATTATCTGAGTAATGCCACGATCGAGTTCATGAATCTCACCAGTCATGAATTAAAAGCGATCGATGAACTGGATTTCTTTATATCTGACAGTTTAAATATCTGGGCAGAAAATCTTGAGTCTTTAGAGAATATTTCGAAGTTCAAAGATATCCGTACGCTGAATATACTTGTTGCCAGCAATCTTCATGATCTGAGTCCTTTAAAGGAACTGCGTTTTCTGAAGGAACTCAATCTGCGAAACTGTCCTGGTATCGTCAGTGTTAAAGGTCTGGAAGAGTGTCCGTATCTTGATTCACTGACACTGGAAGATGTCTATAACGTGGAAGATCTGGAATTACTGTTAGATAGCAATATCAGAGAGCTCACCATAGAGAAAGAACTGCTTCCGCAGATCAGCACCTGGTTCAGGAAGAAGGGCATCACCGTTTACTATATCGACCGTGATAACGGTTATGAGATAAAGGAATACAACTACAATTTCTAGATATGAATCTGCGTTTAAAGGAAGAAAAGTATCTGACCTATGGCGGACCTGAAGATTTCATCTTCATCAGAGCCATCAGGAAAGATGAAAAACTCTTATATGATCTCTCAGAAAAACTGATTGCGAATAAAGTCAGAGTCTTTTTTGATCTGTGTGACTCTCCGTATGAGCACATTCCTGATGAAGTTTCGGGTGGAATACTTAATGCGAAGATGTGTGTTTTCATCCTGTCTAAAGATGCGGTGGAAAATCTGGATTTCCGTAACAGCGTAAACTATGCGAAGTCGATCAGAAGGGATACTGTCTGTCTTAAGGAAAAGGATTTTGAGCTGGGCCATGGTCTGGATATGCAGCTGGCAAGCACACCGATCTATAAGAATCGTGAAGAGCTGTATAACTATTTATTGAATGAGGAGAAACTTTCTTCCTGCAAAGGCGAAGGTCAGCTTTTCAATAATTCCGATCATTCAAGAAGAAACATTGCCTTAATTACATTTGGGGTTGCTTTGTTAATTCTGATCGCTTCAGTCTTTGTGATCAGAAACAGGATCGCTTACTATAATTCAGCTGAATACCTGTTAGGAAGGATCGGCGAAACAGAGTACCTGGATTTCTCTTCTTTCAAGCAGGAGGATCTTATTTATCTTGAAGGTAAGAAGATCACAAAGCTTTCCTGTGCCGACATGAAGCTCAGAGATCTTTCCGGCGTTGAAAAGATTGAATTGAAAGAAATCGATATCAGCGGTAATCCGTCACTGATAGATGTCGAAGCATTAAAGAACAGTAAAACTCTTGAAAAAGTCTATCTTTCGCAGGATATGCTGGGCTATGCGGAAGTCTTATACAATAGCGGTCTTGAGGTCATCATCACGAGGTAGATATGGAAAGAATACCGGCTTACGAAGGCAAGAACAGTTATATGTTTGTGAGCTACTCCCATAAGGATACGGGAAAGGTTTTACCTGCGATCAAAAAACTGTTTGATCGCAAATACCGTGTCTGGTATGACGAAGGTATCGTGCCGGGAAGCGAATGGCCGCACAATATCGAGATCCATCTGAAGAACTCTTCAACCGCTTTACTGTATATTTCCGAAAACTCTTTAGCTTCACCATACTGTGAGAACGAAGTAATCAACGCCATAAATAATAAGAAACGCATCATTCAGTATTCGCTCGATGGTTCCATTCATCCTTTACTCAAGGAATACAAAGTCATCAGAAGTGATGAAGAACTTCTTGATGAAGTGACCAGTGATCTGATCGGCGACGGTTCTGGTTACGATAACGAATTAAACAATAAGCATCATTTCAGTATCTGGAATCTGCTGCTGGGACTGGCACTGATCCTGATAGTCGCTTTAATCGGCGGAATCTACGGCATAAATAAAGGTTACTTTGATGAATACCTGCCGGGAAGAAGAACGATCGAAGAAATCAATACAGAAACTAATCCAGTACCGGGAGGCGTCGAAGTAAATAATGATACACTGGCTCAGGCCATTCTGACGCAGTTAGGTCAGGAGGAACTTTTCAAGGAAATCGAATTTGAAAGCGAAGAGGACAAGATAGCGATCCATGATGCGCTTGGAATCCCACATGACGAAAAGCTTACCTACTATGATCTGACGAATACGCATCTGGAAGATCTGCATTTATACAACTGCAGTGATAATTGCCTTGAATTACTTAAGTATCTACCGCAGCTTGAAGTATTAAGGATTAATTCAGACAGGATCACTTCTCTGGAATCACTTAAAGACTGTGCATATCTTAATAAAGTTTATCTTCATTACAACTGTTTCCCGCTTGACTTGCCTGAGGAACACTGTTATGAGATCTGCTTTTTCAATTAATAGAGGTTGGTAAATATGGCTGACAGTGAAATAATCAAAATCTACAGCGGAAAGGAACCATATGTGTTCTTCTCCTATGCCCATGCGGATATGGCTAAAGTTTTACCGGTCATCCGCAGGCTTGATGAAAAGAAATACCGTCTCTGGTATGACGCAGGCATTGAAGCCGGTGCCAACTGGCCGGAAGTGGTAGCTTCTCATCTTCTAAATTCCGGAACAGTCCTGTTTTTTGTGTCGGAGAAATTCATCAGATCGCAGAACTGCATGCGTGAAGTAAACTATGCGGTCAGTGAAAAGAAGAAGATGTGCTATGTCTTACTGGATGATGTAAAGCTTCCGCAGGATCTGGCAATGCAGTTATCGACTGTAGTGAGGTTGCCAAGTGATGGTTTAAGCGCAGATGAAATTGGTGACAGTATCATTGAATTCATCGGCGAAGATTATCTGGGTGACGGTGTAACAGGTTATGAAAAGATCGAAAAGGAAAAAGCTCCGTTAAATATCTGGAGAGTACTGTCACTGATCTTTGCGGGATTATTACTTGTATCATTGTTCTTTATCTTCGGATACTTCAATAACTGGTTCAGCTTTGCGGGAATCGAAAGTAATACGATATCCGATCAGACTGGTCAGCAACTTGAAGTGACTAAATTCAAAGACAGCGTCAGCCGCAATGTCCTATTAAAAGCTTATGACGGTTCATCTTTATATCTGTGCGGAGATTATATGGTCTCTGATGCGGGAGCCATCAGGTATAAGGAAGGGAAATGGTATGTCGGTGAAGATGAAGTAACAGAAGGTGACTTCAGTGATCTCAGTATCGTTTCTTCCAAAGACAGCATTACTTACCTGTCTTTAGTAGATGAAAACATCAGCGATATCAGTGAACTGAAAAAAATGAACCAGCTGGTATATCTTGATCTGAGTTCTAATCCGATTAATGACTTATCAGTTTTAAGTGAACTGAAGGATCTTCAGTATCTGAAACTGATCGATGTGAATATAAATGATTATTCGTTCTTAAAAGATTTGAGTAATCTGAAATATCTCTATGTCACATACGATGTGATCGATGAGGTATTGAATTATATCGATACTTCAAAAGTCGATCTGGTGGTAAAGAAATAAAGAGGTGAAGTATGCAGAAGTATAACGGAAACAGTGAACCTTTCCTTTACGGTTTATTCACTAAGGAAGACGAAAGTGAAGCCTTAAAGGTTCTGGAAGATCTCTCTTCCAGAGGCTATAAACTTACCTATGATGAGAAGAAGAGTGAAAACTGTATCGAGAGAGCAGCGGCTGTCTTACTTTTTGTCTCACAGAAGATGATCGAAGATAAGAAAGTCTATGAAGAGGTTTCTTTCGCTTCAAAAATAAATAAGACTATCATTTCCATTTTCCTGGAAGATACCAAGCTTACTCCGGGTCTATCGATGATGTTAGGACAGACGCAGGGCATCATGAAGTATCAGGGTGAGGAACAGTTTAAAGAGAAACTCTATTCTTCGCCGTCACTGGCTCATATGCAGGTAACGGATAAACAGAAGGAAGCCGCCAAGAAACAGTCACTCTTTACCGGTATTGCGATCGGTTTAGCAGTATTAGCTGCCATACTGTTTATCGTATTAAAACCTTTCTCATCTTCTTCGGCTTTACTTGATCAGTTGGGTATTTCAGGCAATCTGAATTCGATCGAAAAGGTCTATGTCTATGGTGAGAACGTCAATGATAAATATGAAATAGCCCAGTTCATTCTGACTGCCGATGGCCTGAATGATAAGATCCTTCTTAATTCCATGGCATATGATATCGGTTCGATCGAAGATATCAGTGATTTCGCGAAGATGAGTAATCTTCAGGAACTCTGTATTTCCGGAAACAGTATCCGCACCATTGAACCGATATTGGGTTTGAAGAAACTGAGACTTTTGGATATTTCCCATAACTACGGCATCGATATTACCGGTATTTCAGCTTTAGAGAATCTGGAAGTACTGAATATCGCCGAAACGGAGATCGAAGATATTTCGGAACTGAAACAACTGAAGAATCTGAAGACTTTATATGTGAGTGCCGATTATCTGTCCATGCAGGCAGAGATGATTAAGGAATTTGCTTTCGAAGTTAAATCGATCGATGTGGCTGTCTATTCATACGAAGAACTGAAGAATGCTTTAAATAACAGTGAAGTTCACAGCGCCAGAATCATGGCTGATCTCACGATTCCGGAAGGTGAAACCATTACGATAAACAGTAATGTTCTGTTAAGAGGTTCACCTTTAAAAGATGATCCGGAAATCGTTGTGGACAACTATGGAACGATCATCATTTACGGCGGTTTTGAAATGGGCATGTGCAGACGTAATAACTATGGTACCATCATCGTCAAAGACGGTGGTGCCTATACCGGAGGCATGTGCGATTCTATTACTTATGGCACTTTCACTATTGAAAAAGGTGGCAGACAGATCTTAGAAAGAGGACAGGTATTCAATATCGAAGACGGTGAATATACCAATAATGGAAAGCTGATGTTAAGAGGCGGAGGCGAATTCCATTTCAATAACGGTCTTTTCACCAATAACGGTGAGATCATCTGGAACTTAGGTGATTACGGTCCTGGTATCTTCCTCAGCAACGAAAACTACATCAATAACGGTCATATCTACTATAAGGATGACAGAGGAACAGACTTTAATCCTTCTGCTTTTCCTGAAGAGATAGGACCTGAATATACGGAAATAGGTATTGAAGAAGTCAATGTCTATACCGGACGATAAAAACGAAATGCGCTGTTAAGCGCATTTTTCAACTATTTCGATCGTCTTTATTCTCTGCGGTTCAAGCGGTTTATCACGGTAATCCGTTTCTACATCCGCGATCTCATCCACTACTTCAATGCCTTTTGTGATCTTGCCGAAAGCGGCATACTGGCCATCCAGATGCGGGGCATCCTGATGCATGATGAAGAACTGTGATGAAGCGGAGTTAGGATCCATGGTCCTGGCCATGGAGAGAACACCTCTGGTATGTTTGAGTTCGTTCACGAAACCGTTGGACAGGAATTCGCCTTTGATCGTCTTCTCACTGCCACCCATTCCCGTACCGCTAGGATCGCCACCCTGGATCATGAAACCTTTGATGACGCGGTGGAAGATGATGCCGTCAAAGAAGTTTTCCTTGATCAATTCCACAAAGTTATTGACGGTAAGCGGTGCGACATCGGGATATAATTCCGCTTCCATTTCCTTACCGTTTTCCATGATGATTCTGATCTTGATATTTTCCATTTTTTACTTAACCTCGATGCCATCATTATACCAATTGCGATATAATTAAACATATTAAAATTCTATTGGAGGCTATTGGTATGAACAGATATGTTGAAGATGTAATAGCTTATGTAAAAGACAAATATGCGAATCAGCCGGAATTCGTTCAGACTGTCGAAGAGGTCTTTACTTCGATCGCTCCGGTCGTGGATCGTCATCCGGAATATGTGGAGGCAGATCTTTTAAAGAGAATGGTCGAACCGGAAAGACTATTTAGATTCAGAGTAGTCTGGACAGATGATAATAATAAGGTTCAGACCAATGTGGGATACCGCTGCCAGTTCAACGGTGCGATCGGTCCGTATAAAGGCGGTCTGCGTTTCAAGAATAATGTCAATGAAAGTGTCATTAAGTTCTTAGGCTTTGAACAGACTTTCAAGAACTCACTGACCGGTCAGCCGATCGGCGGAGCCAAGGGCGGAAGCGATTTTGATCCGGCAGGAAAATCCGATGCGGAGATCATGCGTTTCTGTCAGAGTTTCATGACAGCCTTATACAGATATATCGGACCGGATATCGATGTCCCGGCCGGTGATATCGGTGTAGGCGGCAGAGAGATCGGTTTCCTCTATGGCCAGTACCGCCGTTTAAAAGGAACATTTGAAAACGGTGTTCTGACCGGTAAGGGTATGAGTTATGGCGGATCTCTGATCAGACCGGAAGCTACAGGCTATGGAGCCATCTATTATCTGGAAGAAGTATTAAGACATGAAGGTGATACTCTTATGGGTAAGAAGATTGCAGTTTCGGGTTATGGCAATGTTTCCTGGGGTATCATGAAGAAAGCTGCTCAGCTGGGTGCCAAGGTCACCTATATGTCAGGTTCGACCGGTTATATCCATGATGAAGAAGGTATCGATACCGAAGAGAAGCTGCAGTTCATTCTGGACTTGCGTGCAGCCAACTCCAAGAATCTCAAATCCTATGCGGATAAGTTCGGCTGTGAATTTGTGCCGAATAAGAAATTCTGGGGTGTCAATGATGTGGATATCTATATGCCGGCAGCTACCCAGAATGAGGTCGATCTTGAGGAAGCCAAGAAGATCGTTGAGTCAGGTGTCAAGTATTATCTGGAAGTATCCAATATGCCTACCACCAATGAGGCGGTCAGATATCTTAAGGAACACGGCGTGATCATTGCGCCATCCAAGGCTGTCAATGCGGGCGGTGTCGGTGTCTCGGCATTAGAAATGTCACAGAACTCCGAGCGACTGGTCTGGACGGCTGAAGAAGTCGATGCCAGACTCAAAACGATGATGAAAAATATCTATGACAAGTCAGTTGAAGCAGCCGAGAAATACGGGCTTGGTTATGATCTGATCGCCGGAGGCAATATCGCCGGTTTTGAAAAAGTGGCAGAAGCCATGATGGAGCAGGGCATATTCTAAAATGACACTGGAAGATAAAGTCAGATATTACTATATCGATCTGCATTACAACTGTGCGGAAGCCGTGATCCATGCGGCCAATGATTACTACGATCTGGATATCACCAAAGATGATATGCGGATGTTAGGAGGATTCGGCGGCGGCATGTATGCGGGAGTGGTGTGCGGCGTACTGGTAGCGGCCGTAGCGGTATTGTCCAAGATGGTCGTTAAGGAAAGTGCCAGACAGGAAGGCGAAACGGTCAGACCGGTAATCAACGGGATGGTTAGATCCTTCAACCAGGAGCTTGAAGGACTCTCCTGCAAGGAATTAAGACCTAAATACTACACCAAGGAAGATTCCTGTCTCAAGACGGTCCTGCTCGGAACAAAGGTTCTGGAAGAAGCAGTCGAAAAACTGAATAACGGCAAGACCGAAGCTGATCCGAGTGTCTTCGACGGTTATCACTTATAAGCAAACAAAAACATCTGTATCATTTATTTCGGTACAGATGTTTTATTTCGGTTTAATCTTTGTTTAAAGTATCTCTGAATACGTAATACTTCTGATACAGGAATTCCGTTACCAGATTCAGAAACATATCGATACCCGTTACCACATAGTCGTTCCAGCCCAGGGTCCCGGTCAGGTAATTGCCGAATATGGTTGATAAAGGTGTAAAGACACAGTAGTAGGCGAAGACCTTGGCCATCGCTACCGGCACATTGGAAGCCGATTTGAAGGTGTAGTTTCTGTTCAGTGTAAAGTTCCATAATACCGAAAGGATCAGGGAGATCAGATAGCTTGGCCACCAGCCCAGTTTCAGTATTTCATTGAATAACGTAAAACTGATTATCTGAATAACACCGGCCGAGATGGAGAATAAGGTAAACTTGATGGTCTGCAATAAATCCTTATTGACCTGTTTTTTAGATTGATTATTAAGATAATTATCGGCCTTGGTCAAGAACTCCTTCATATTGTCGAAAGTCAGAGTATTCAAAGCTTCCTCATATGGCAACAGAACGACCTCTTCAACTTCTTCTTCCTGAAGGACCGGTTCCTGATTCTCATAATAGGCCAGATAATAATAGACCCTCTTTTCGATCCCGTTAGGCATGACGTATTCCGTGACTTCACAGAAATCCTTATCGATCTTTACATCAAGTCCGACTTCTTCCTTTATCTCTCTTTTCGCAGCCATGAGTTCGGTTTCGCCTTCTTCAAGATGCCCTTTGGCAAAACCGTAGTTGCCATGAAAATCCTTCTGCAGCAGATAGTATATCTTATTGTCTTTAATCGTATATATGATTGCACCGGCACTTATTTCCATCATGATTTTATTATAGACGATTAGACCAAATAACATTACAATAAAAAATGAAATGAAAATGTTACTGCTGGTAAATGCCCGTTCGGGTCTGAAGAATTCCAAGGCGAATCTTCTGAATGTGATCGATATCTTCTGCCGTAAGGATTATACGGTAACGGTCTATGTTACCCAGAAACAGAATGATGCGCATGACTACCTGATGAAAAACAGGATCAAATATGATGTGGTCTGTGTTTTCGGCGGCGACGGTACGATGAACGAAGTTACCGATGCTCTGATGCGCAAGGATGAGAAACCGGTTTTAGGTTACTTCCCAAGCGGCACGATGAACGACTTCGGTTCCAATTTTGATCTGGGCAGTGATTTTAAGCAGATTGCAGAAAGGATCTGTGAAGGCAAGATCAGAGAATTCGATGTCGGATGTTTCAACGGCAGATATTTCAATTATGTAGCAGCTTTCGGCGCCATGTGCGATGTGCCTTTTACAACCAGGAGAGATGCGAAGGAGACTTTTGGCAATATCGCCTATATCATGGAAGGAATCGGTAAACTGCCGGAAATCAAGATGCATAAGGTTAAATATACGGTCAATGGCCGTGAATATAAAAAGGATGTGCTGTTCGGTCTGATCTATTCGGGTAACAGAGTTGCGGGCATGGAACTGGAAGACAAGAAACATTCCAGGATCGATGACGGTCTGTTTAATGTACTGATCGTTGACTATGTTCCGACGGTCTTTAATGCCCCGGATATCCTTTCCACGATCTTGCAGCAGAAACGTTTCATCCACCGTTATCAGACGGATAAGATCTCTCTGGAATTCGAGGATGATGTGGTCTGGACCCTGGATGGTGAAGAGGCCAAAATGGATAAGAATAAAGCAGAAATAAGTATTATAAATAAAGCACTCAGGATCATTGCCTGAGTGCTTTTTTACAATGAATGAAGAAAGAATATACAATAATAATGTATCGGTATACCGATATATAATTGATATTTTATGAACTTAAATATAGCTTTAAAAAAGAAAAATATGAGTAAATATGCACTTTCTAAAAGAAGTGGTATTTCATATTCAACGATTCATGATTTGTGCAGTGGGATTATTAAGATTCAGAATCTTTCATCTGGTTTACTTTATAGAATTTCAAAAGTGCTGGGTATTCCGATGGAACAGTTATTGGAAGAAGAAAGAACTCAGGAATATATCAGAAGCGAGATATGCCATGAGTTAAAGGAACTTGGCGATTTCGGTTTTATGGAAAAAGTAATTAAAGATGATCGAATCGAAAACGCTATTGATAATGATGAAATATTTGAAGCACTATATACTCTGGCACTTATTGATTATTTATGCAATAAATATGGAATCCCAATAATAGAACATTATTCTGAACTAAGAGAAAAGAGATTCAAATCAATAGTTTATCCTGTTGGTATGATGCTTAAATCAAAAATAAATGGTATGTCAGAAAAAGAAATGAGAAAGAATCTGATACCGGAGTTTTTGAATTTTAACATTGCTGAGGAAGACGTATACAACGTCGCTTAATAAATTAGGAAAAGAATTAAGAAACAGAAAAAAAGCACGGGGAACCGTGCTTTCGTCGTATTGTTTTCAGCTGAATAAATTATTTCATTAACTGAGTAAGCAGACCTAACAGTTGAGTACCATCAGCCTGTTTAGCAGAAGTCTGTGAACCGCCAAGTAATGAGGTTAACAGGCTGGCGTAGTTATTTGTCTGCTGAGTTGTTGTGCTGCTGCCGCCACCGAGTAATGATCCGAGCAGACCTGCTGCGGCATTCTGGTTGGCATTGGACATGGTTGCGCCACCGAGTAAACCGGCGATGTCGGAAAGATCGATACCATCGGAAAGGTCTACTTTAGGTTTAGCAGCTTGCTGCTGAGCTGCTGCGGTTGTAGCAGTTGATAAGCTGTTGAGTAAAGCCGGAGCGATGTTGTTTAAGACGCTGTTGACCTGAGCGGCTGTTAAGCCTGCTTCGCTGGCCAGTGTGCTGACGATGGAGTTCTTGTCTTTGCCTAAGATGTGGGCAATGATCTTGGCACCATCATCGGAGTCCGCATTGTTGATCTGTTGAGAAACAGTAGCGGTGCTCTGGTGCTGTGTTAAAGCGCTCAGTAAGGAAGTAGCTCCGTCTTTCTTGGAAGCATTCTTGGTCATGTAGCTGATCAAGAGAGGTACGGCGATCATCAGCAGTTTGGAAATAGCGCTGGAATTGACGCCGGTTTTCTTGGAAACGGAATTTACGGAATCATTAGTGGTTAATGAGCCCAATAAAAGTTGTAATAGATTCATATTGTGTTCTCCTAATCTTTAATTATATTTTACCGCTTTTTTGTCTACCCGCTATACAAAATGATAAGAAATTTACGGAGTCATTGGGGCTGCCAGACTACGAAAATATGATAAGATTTAAGGTAGATGTTCACATTACTGAAGAAATTCACAAAAGACGGCTGGTGGGCAGCCCTGTTGGGGCCGCTTTTTACGGTTGCGGAAGTTATTGTTGATGCGTTAATTCCTTTGATCATGTCGGATATCATCGATGAAGGCATCTATGCTCTGGGCGGAGATATGAATTATATCTTCACTAAGGGCGTACAGATGGTCCTTTTAGCATTGGCCGGCGCATTTTTCGGTGCGGCTTCAGGCCTTTTCTCATCGATCGCTTCGACCAGATTCATCCGTAATATCAGAACCGCAATGTTCTCAAAGATCCAGGAATACAGTTTCGAGAATATCGAGAAATATCCGGTTCCGACCGTTGTCATGCGTCTGACGACGGATATGAGAATGTTGAGAATGGCGTATGTAAGTATCGTCAGAATGCTTATTAGAGCACCATTCAACCTGATGATCAGTGCGTATTTTGTCTTTACCCTGAACAAGAAACTGGCCGGTATTTTTGCGATCGCCATTCCGATCCTGGGTATCGGTTTAATTATGATCTATATCAAAGCTCATCCGCGTTTCAGACAGATGATGCTGAAGTTCGATGCGATGGATGCCGACCTCGAAGAGAATATCGACGGTATCAGAGTCGTCAAGACTTTTGTCAGGGAATCTTATGAGAATGAGAAATTCGTCAATTCCTCTTCAAGCGTAACCAAGGCTCAACGTCATGCGGAAAATGTCGTTATCATCAACCGTCCGTTCTTTGAGTTTGTCATGTATTCCTGCATGATCGCCGTATCATGGATCGGCGGTAATGATGTCATCGCCGGAACGATGAGTACCGGTAACTTCATGGCTTATCTTTCCTACATCAGAGCGATCCTGTTCTCTTTACTGATGATCTCCAATGTCTTCTTACAGGTCGTCATGGCTCAGGCTTCGGTCGATCGTGCCAATGAGATTTTGAATGAAGAGCCGAGCATCACTGATAAGGATTGTGATCCTGATCTGAAAGTCGAAGAAGGTTCGATCGAATTCCGTAATGTTTCGTTTAAATATTCCGCTGATGCGGAGAAGGATGTCTTAAGTGATGTCGATCTCAAGATAAAGTCCGGTGAAGTAATCGGAATCTTAGGTCCGACCGGTTCAAGTAAGACGACTTTAGTTCAGCTGATCCCGCGTCTTTATGATGCGACCAAGGGTGATGTCTATGTCGGCGGACATAACGTCAAGGAATATAAACTTAATAATCTGCGTGATGCCGTAGCGATGGTCTTGCAGAAGAATACTCTGTTCTCCGGAACCATTGAAGAGAATATGAAGTGGGGCAAACCTGATGCGACCCATGAAGAGATCGTCGAAGCCTGCAAGTATGCGCAAGCCGATGATTTCATTATGCAGATGCCTAAACAGTATGAGACCGATCTGGGTCAGGGCGGCGTCAATGTTTCAGGCGGTCAGAAACAGCGTTTATGTATCGCCAGAGCCTTGCTTAAACAGCCTAAGATAATCATTCTTGATGACTCGACCAGTGCGGTCGATACCGATACCGACCATCGTATCCAGCTGGCTTTGAAGGAAAAACTGGGTAATATGACGACCATCATCATCGCTCAGCGTGTCAACTCGGTCAAGGAAGCCGACCGTATCATCATCATGAATGACGGCAAGATCGAGGATATCGGCAATCATGAAGAACTCTTGAAGAGAAACGAAGTCTATCGTGATCTTTACAATACACAGATGGAAGGAGCTCTGGAATAATGGCAGATACCGGATACAGACAGTTAAGAACCTCCAGAGCCAATGACGTAACAGGCACCATTGCCAGGACTTTTTCCTATATCAGAAAACACTACAGTTTCCGTTTTGTTTTGGCGATCGTCTTTACGATGCTGTCATCTTTAGCCGGTGTAATCAGTTCATATCTGTTTACGCCGATCATTAATAACTATATCGTTCCTTATATCGGACAGGAAAATCCGGATATGAGCGGTTTTGTGAGAATGCTGTATCTGATGGTGTTCATCTATGTGAGCGGATTATTGTCCTCATACGCTTTCTCTAAGCTGATTTCGATCGTTTCGACCGGTACGCTTAATCATATGCGCCAGGATCTTTTCAGGGTCATGGAGAAGCTGCCGTTAAAATTCTTTGACCGCAGAACACATGGTGAAGTGATGAACTACTACACCAATGATATCGATACGATCAGACCGATGCTTGCCGATGCCTTCCCGACGATGATCACTACGATGATCACGATCGTCGGATGTTTCGGGTTTATGTTCTCACTGAATGTAAGACTCTCGCTGATCATGCTGGGAGTACTGATCATGATGTTCATGGTGACTTTCTTCCTGGCCAAAAGTTCCCGTAAGACTTTTGCGGGATTACAGAAGCAGATCTCCAACATCAACGGCTATGCACAGGAAATGTTCTCGGGTCAGAAGGTCATTAAAGTCTTCAATCACGAAAAGGAAACGATGGACGGTTTCCTTGCGTTCAACAATAAACTCTATGATTATTCCTTAAGGACCAATGCCTATGCGTCGATGCTGATGCCGATCAATGCCAACCTGGCTTACATCGCTTATGCGATCGTCGCCGTGGTCGGCGGCAAGATGTGCATTAACGGCACGATGAGGATCGGTGATCTGGCTTCATTCCTGCTCTTTGTTCGACAGTTTGCGGCTCCGATTTCCAATCTTTCGCAACAGTTCAATGGCATCATGATGTCTTTAGCCGGTGCGGAAAGAGTCTTCGATCTGATGGAGATGGAACCGGAACTTGACTATGGAATCATCGAGCTGGTCAATGTCGAAGAAGGCAAGGATGAACTTGTTGAAACCGATAAGAAAACGGAACGCTGGGCGTGGAAGATCCCTGTTGATCCGCCAATGTATACCGAATTAAAAGGTGATATCAGGCTCAATGATGTCACGTTCAGATATGTCGAAGGCAAGACCGTTCTTAAGAATGTTTCGCTGTTTGCCAAACCGGGTCAGAAGATCGCCTTTGTCGGCAGTACCGGTGCAGGCAAGACAACGATCACCAATCTTATCAACCGTTTCTATGATATTGAGGACCAGGAAGGTATGATCACCTTCGATGGTATTCCAATCAAAGAGATCAAGAAGGATGACTTAAGAAGATCCATCGGTATGGTCTTACAGGATACCAACCTGTTCTCCGGAACGATCATGGATAATATCCGTTATGGAAGACTTGATGCGACTGACGAGGAATGTATTGCAGCAGCCAAGATGTGTAATGCCTCATCATTCATCGAAAGACTGCCTCATGGCTATCAGACGATGTTGAGCGCCAACGGATCCAACTTATCACAGGGCCAGAGACAGTTATTAAATATCGCAAGATGTGCCGTAGCCGATCCTCCGGTCATGGTATTGGATGAAGCTACTTCTTCGATCGATACCCATACCGAGAAGCTGATCGAAAAGGGCATGGATGAACTGATGAAAGGACGTACGACTTTCGTCATTGCCCATCGACTTTCGACTGTCAGAAATGCGAATGCGATCATGGTTCTCGAACATGGCGAGATCATCGAAAGAGGCAACCACGAGGATCTGATCGCTCTCAAGGGCCGTTACTATCAGCTCTATACAGGCAAGGCTGAACTTGATTAATACACAAATAACAGGGAAACCTGTTATTTTGTTACAATAAATGAGGAAAGAAAATAATATGTCAAAAACAGGACTGGTTCTGGAAGGCGGTGGCTTAAGAGGTGTATTCACCAGCGGCGTCATCGACTGCTTCCTGGATAAAGATATCAGCTTTGATTACGTGATCGGTGTCAGCGCCGGTTCATGTAACGCTTTTGAATTTGTCGGAAAACAGCGCGGTTATGTCAGATCATGCATGATCCAGAAGAATCCGATGAATTCTTTCTTTGGCGTTCCGCAGATGGTTGGATCGCATAAGCTTGTCGATCTGGATAAGGTCTTCAATGATTATGCGGAAAAATACGGTTTTGATTATGAGAACTTCGTCAGAAGCGATCAGGAATGGGAAATGGTCGTTTCGAATGTGGAGACCGGTAAACCTGAATATATGAATACCCATGATGTCGAAAAGGCTAAACTTATAGGTATCGCTTCCTGTTCGATGCCGGGTCTTACACCGATCGTGGAAATTGACGGCAAGAAGTATCTGGATGGAGGGATCTGTGATTCGATTCCACTGGAAAGAGCTTTGGAGAAAGGCTGCGATAAACTTGTTATCGTCTTGACCAGAAAGAAAGGCAATTTCTCCAGGATCAATGAAGCTGGCAAGCAGTTCTTCAAAAGGATCTACAGTGATTATCCTAACTTTGTCGAAGCACTGTTGAACCGTAATGATCTGTACAAGAGTCAGGTCGAAAAGGCGGAACAACTGGAAGCGCAAGGTAAAGCGATAATCATCAGACCGACATTACAGGAAGTCGGACGTCTGGAATCGGATGAAGATGAACTGCTGATGTCTTACTATCATGGCTACACGAAGGCCAAGGAATATATCGAACGGATCAGAAATCTGTAGAGGATTAGTATTATGAGAGAAGAAGAAAACAACTATTCACACAGCGCCTTATACTACATCATGAAGGCGGCGGGATTCATGCTGATACTGCTTCTGGCTTTATCGTTTACCGCTTCCGCAATCAGCGGCGTATCTTTCTTCAACTGGGAGATTATGAGAGGACTCAGAACGATCTTTGTATTATCTTTAATTATTCTGGGTGTACTGTTCCTGATCCCGTTTACGATTGCCTTACTGATGCCAAGCAAGACGGTATTAAGCGGACGCAGTACCTTGGTCAAGGATTATTCCTTACGTTATGAATATACCGATGAGAATAACCGCAAGAAGAAGAGAACCTTCTCTATTAAGAATATCGATGACTATCTGGCTGCATATCAGAAGATGTTTGTGATCAATGATGTGACATTATATAAGGAAAATAAAAAAGACAGATTGAATGCCAATACTCTTTATGCTGAACTGCCTGACGGCAAAAAGCTTTCAATGAGAGATCTCAACAATGAGAAACCGATGCTGTATGATCGGATTGCGGCTTTCCTGTACAAGATTTCTGACAAGAGTGTTACCGATATGGCTGCCAGTCTGAAGAGACTTGTAGCCAGAGAGAACATGATCAATCTGGGTAAGGATGAGGCTTATGATCTCAAAGTACTCAAAAAGAGCGTCAAGGATCCGGAAGTTAAGGAACAGATTGATCTGATCATTGCCGATATAAACAGGACCGAAGTACTGATCAATGTTACCGGTACCAATGATAAGATCAGAAAACTCTATGAACACTACCTGCCGATGTTGAGGGAGATCACCCAGAACTATCTGACGCTGGAAGCACATGATCTGGAGAAGGATAAGATCGAAGCGGCCAGAGTTAAACTGATGGAAACATTCAGACTGATCGAAGGAGCCTTCAACTCATTGACAGCCAACGCTGATGAACAGCAGTTTGATGAACTGGAGGCGACGGTAGCGACCGTAAGCGCTTTACTGGAACAGGAAAGAAGTATTTCCGGAAAATAAGACTTGAAAAGTGGTAAATGTACCACTTTTTTAGTGTAAAATTTAAAGTGGATTTTTTATATAGGAGGCAGAAATATGATCAGTAAACAGACAAAGATCATCTGTACCATCGGTCCCGCTTCGGAGTCATACGATACTATTCTCAAGATGGCTCAGGCCGGTATGAATATTGTCAGACTTAATTTCTCTCATGGTACTTATGATGAACATCTTGCCCGTATCAATACCGTAAGAAAAGTTGAAAAAGAGAATGCCGTAAATCTTGGTATCATGCTGGACACAAAAGGTCCGGAAATCAGACTGGGTGTTTTCGAGAATGATGTAGAGAATTACCAGAAAGGAGAGATCGTTACCATCCAGAAAGAAGATATCAAGGGTACGCACGACCGTTTCACGATCCAGTGCAAGGAACTCTTCGATGATGTCAAGGAAGGTGACTTTATCTTAGTCAATGACGGCAAACAGCGTCTGACTATCTTGGAAAATGACGGCAATGAAATGAAAGCCCGTGTTGAGGTAACAGGTCCTTTAGCTTCGCGCAAAGGCTGTAATGTTCCGGGTGTCAAACTGTCCATGAATTTCATCTCTTTGAAGGATGATGAAGATATCCGTTTCGGCTGTCAGAATGATGTGGACTTCATCGCCGCTTCATTTGTCAGAAGGGCCGAAGATGTCATGTCGATCAGAAAGATCATTACCGAGATGGGCAAACCTAAGATCCAGATCATTGCCAAGATCGAGAACCAGGAAGGTTTCGATAATCTGGAAGAGATCCTGGATGTGGCAGACGGTGTCATGGTTGCCAGAGGCGATCTGGGTGTCGAAGTAGAAACAGCTTTCGTTCCTATCTATCAGAAGAAGATCATCGAGATGGCCAACAAGAAAGGCAAAGCAGTCATTACCGCTACGCACATGCTGGATTCAATGACCAACAATCCGCGCTGTACCAGAGCCGAAGCTTCGGATGTTTCCAATGCCGTCCTTGACGGTTCGGATGCGGTCATGCTTTCAGCGGAAACAGCAGCCGGTGAATATCCAGTCGAAGCTGTTGAAACAATGGCCAAGATCGCTGCCGCTACGGAAAAGATCATTCCTTACCGTGAGAACCTTGAACATGCCAAGATGACCAACGACAAGACGATCCAGGATGCGATCGGTATTGCAATCGCGGATGCGACTCTAACATTGGATATTGCGGCTATCGTTGTCTTCACTCAAGGTGGCACAACAGCCAGAAGGATCTCCAAGTATCGTCCACCGGTTCCTATCTTTGCGGTCACTTTCACCAAGTCGACCCAGGGCAAACTGGAAGTATACTGGGGTGTCAAGCCGATCTTCTCCTATGTTCAGAACAATATGACCAACGACGACGAACTGGCTTCGAGTGTCGTTAAATCATATGGTATCAAACCTGGTTCGCAGATCATTCTGTCTGCCGGTTATCCAGCGGGTGAGGGTTCAGCGAACTTCATGAAGATCATTACCGTTAAATAAGGAAGATGCGTTATTCAACGCATTTTCTTTTGGCTTAAATGTTAAAATGAGGGTAGAGAAGGAGATAAAAAATAATATGAAAATAGGCGTATTCTATATGGTTTCAAGGACGGCCGCAGCAGAGATCGCCAATGACGGAAACTTCCCGTGGTTGGACAAGCTCGCTGAAATGACCGGCTTTGAATTTGAAGTAACGGATATCGAGCACATTAATGACTATGACATGGTCTTTGACTTTATCGGCGGAGGCGGAACAGAAGGTATCTTTTTAAAGAATCTCGATAAACTTCCTAAGCCTTGTTTCCTGTTAACGACCGGAGCCAATAACTCTTTAGCTGCTTCGATGGAGATCCTTTCCTACCTGAGACAACATAATATTCCTGGTGAGATCTTACATGGTACGGATGAATTTGTTGCGGAGAGAATCAAGAATCTGGCTAAGGTCTTCAAGGCTAAAAAGAGACTTGACGGTTTCAGAATTGCCAGAGTAGGGCATCCTTCAGACTGGCTGATCTCTTCAGATGTTGATGCGAAGCAGTCCAAGGAATTAAACAACATCGAGATCATCGATGTCACCATGGAAGAATTCATGGAAGAGATCGCCCGCAGAGAATATCAGGAAAATGAATATACAAAACTGATTGAATCCAAGGGCTATGATGAGAAGGAAATCAAGGAAGCTTTATACATCTACGGTGCTTTAAGAAGGATCGTCGATAAGTATAACTTAAACGGTGTAACGGTAAGATGTTTTGACTTACTGGATACCGTACATTCTACCGGCTGTTCAGCTCTGGCAATATTAAATGCCGAAGGCATCTATGCCTCATGTGAAGGTGATACGCCAGCCTTACTGTCAATGGCGGTGTTAGGCGAACTGACAGGCGAACCGGTCTTCATGGCTAACCCTAGCAAGATCGATACCAGCAAGAATGAGATCATCTTTGCGCACTGCACCTTACCGATCAATATGCCTGATGACTTCTCAATCATGACTCACTTCGAGTCGCAGATCGGTGTCGCTTTCCGCGGTCATATTGCCGAAGGTCCGATCACGGTCTTCAAGTGCAACGGTTTACTGAATGAATACTTTGTGACAGGCGGTGAACTGTTGGAGAACCTTAGTCTGTTTAATCTGTGCCGTACACAGATCAGACTTAAACTGGATAAATCCGTCAACTATTTCCTGACGGAATCGATCGGTAATCACCATATGATCATCAAGGGTGATTATGTAGATTTAGTAAATGAATTCTTCAGGTGGTACAGATAATGAGCAATGAGGAACTGATCAAGTTTGCATTTGAAGCCAGAGAAACTGCTTATGCACCTTATTCACACTGGAAAGTAGGTGCGGCACTGTTATGTAAAGACGGCACGGTCTATAAGGGCTGCAACATCGAAAACAGCGGTTTTACCGCTACAAACTGTGCGGAGAGAACGGCTTTCTTCAAGGCTATCTCCGAAGGTATTTATGATTTTGAAAAGATCGCGATCATCGGCGGTGATGAAGTCAGAGGACCGGAAGGCTATTGTGCACCATGCGGTGTCTGCAGACAGGTCATGAGTGAATTCTGTTCACCGGATAAGTTTAAGGTGATCTGTGCCAAATCGGAGACTGAGTATAAGGAGTTTACGCTCAGGGAAATGATGCCTGAGTGCAACTTCGTAATCGAAAACGACGGTTACGGTTTCAAGGGTTAATAAATTAGGGAATTCAGCTGAATTCCCTAATTTCTTTAAGCAGTATGTCATGGATCTTTCTGGCGTCCATATGATAGATGACTTCCGTATCGAGGTCATTTTTCATATAGCCTCTTCGATCCACCACCATCTGTCCATCGGCTATACCGCCGGATATGTCTACATTAACGATGTCCTTGTGTTTTTCAAGAATCACCGATTCATCGATCAGCGGTGCGACAGCCGCATAGTCATACGCGCAGCATGAAGGCATATTCTCATTAAACAGGAAGTTGCATCTTTCAATATAGGCCTGTAATTCTTCATAGAGGAAGTCGGAGACTTCATTATCGATGGTTCTGATAGCTTTGAGATCTTCCTGATCATAGGTGCCGCCTTCTTCACAGGTCTCGATCGGACAGATCAGACACTTAACGCCTGAAGTTAAGACGATCTCCGCTGCTTCGGGATCATCATAGAAATTGGCTTCGGCTAAAGGCGTACGGTTACCGATATAGAGACCGCCACCCATGATATAAAGAGTACCGATATGTTTAACGATTTCCGGTTCCAGTCTGATGGCCATCGCGATATTGGTAAGCGGACCGACGGCACAGATATCGATCTTTTCTTCAGCGTTCATTAGGGTTTCGATCAGATAGGTACAGGCATGTTTAGCTTCAGCTTTTCTTGAAGGTTCAGGCAGATCGAAAGAACGCTGATGAATAAGGATCTCTTCACCATCCTTTGAGACCTCGACGTTCTGTAATGAGGAATTGTATTCTCTGCCCTTAAGCAGATTTCTGACCATAGGTTCGCTGCAGCCTTTATAGACTGGCACATCTTTCTTACATAAGGCAGCCACTTTTAAGGCATTTCCGACAACGTCATTTACTGGCAAATTGCCATGAACGCAGGTTATCGCGATTACATCAAGTTTATCGCATAAGAGTAAGCCGATTAAGGCCACCGCATCATCGCAGCCGATATCGCAGTCGAATATTATCTTTCTTTTATCCATGAGGATATCTCCTTTTCTTCAGTATAACAGAAGGGAGAGGCGGTTTTGTTATAATGGGGATAAGAAAAGGTGAAAGATATGGATAATAAAAAGATACCCGTGATTCTGGATGGTGATCCCGGTCATGACGATGCGATTGCCTGGATTATAGCGGCTGCTCAGGAATGTTTTGACATCAGAGCGATCACGACTGTTGCCGGAAACCAGACACTGGACAAGGTCACTTACAATGCCCGCAGTATTGCGGCACTGCTTGATCTGGATGTGGAGGTTGCCAAGGGCAGAGAACTGCCTTTATGCAGCGAACTGATCACTGCTCCGGCTTTTCATGGAGAGAGTGGATTAGACGGTGCTGATTTGCCTGAACCCGTTAAAGAAGAGAGTAAGCTTTCGGCTGTCGAGGTGATGGCGAAAGTATTGAGTGAAAGTGATGAGAAAGTTACGATCGTAGCTACCGGTCCGCAGACTAATGTGGCGGCATTGCTGTTATGTCATCCTGAACTCAAAGATAAGATCGCTCTGATCGCTACGATGGGTGGCGGTCTCGTGAACGGAAACAGAACAGCTTTAGCCGAGTTCAATATTGCGGTCGATCCGGAAGCGGCTTATATCGTCTATCATTCCGGTGTACCGATCCAGATGAGCGGACTGGATGTGTGTGAAAAAGCCTATATCACTCCTGAAGAATGGGAGAAGATCAGACAGATGGAGGGACCGGTTGCGGAAGCGGTATCCAAGTGGTTGGATTTCTATTTCATTCATTTAAAGGATCTGGGTTGGAAGGGTGCAAATATGTATGATCCTTGTGCTGTTTTATCTTTGGCTTATCCGGAGATCTTTACGATCAGAGAAATGAATGTGGATATCGATCTTTCTGGTGAATACACAAGAGGTATGACCCTGGCGGATTTCAGAGGCTTCAATAAGACCAACTGTAAAGCGGTCATGGATGTGGATAGAGAAAAGTTTGTGGAGCTGATAATCAAAGCCTGTGAGAAGTATTCCAAGGAGGTGCACCATGGATAGAAGACCTGTATGGATTGATACCGACTGCGGTGTCGATGATGCTTTAGCATTGCTGTGTGCCTGTGCTTTGGACAAACTGGAGATCATGGGTATGTCGGCTGGTGTCGGTACGACGACTTTGCAGAACACTTTCCGCAATACCCGTGATGTCTTACATCTGGCTAAGCGCGATGATATTAAAGTCTATCCGGGTGCTGAGAGTTCCTGGATTAGGGAATATGCTCCGGCTCCGGCTTACCACGGAGAAAACGGTCTGGGTGAATATGTGCTGGAGAGTTCTCCTGCACCTGTTGAAAGCAAGTATGCCTGGGATGCGATGTATGAGGCAGCTGATAAATACAATGGCGAATTAAGTATCGTTACGATCGGTCAGATGACAAACCTGGCCAATACGATCATTAAGTATCCTGATTTCAAAGATAAAGTAAAAGAGGTTGCGATCATGGGCGGAGCGATCGTAGGCGGAAATACAACGGCGGCAGCAGAGGCTAATATCTACCGCGATCCCGAAGCGGCTCAATGTGTTTTCCGTTCGGGAATGAAACTTACCTTATTTGCGTTAGATGTAACGGAACAGGTTAGATTGAGTGTCGATGATCTGAAAGAGATCGAATCGTTCAATACAAAAGTCTCTGATTTCATCATCAAATCAACGCAGATTGCAAGAAATACGAATAGAATTAATGCCGGAATCGAAGACTATACCCTGCATGATCTGTGTCCGGTCGTTTATATGCAATACCCTGATCTGTTCAATGGTAAATACGGTTCGGTCTATGCCGAGACCAGAAGTACACTGACGGCCGGCAAGACGGTTTCCGATATCTTTACCAGAAGTGATTACCGTCTGCCTGAAAATAAGGTGATGATTATGTTACAGGCGGACAGAGATAGAACTGTAAAGATCATTAAGGATCTGTTCAGATCATACGAATAATACATTATCCGTTATAATAAATAGTGTTAAGAGGAGACCAGCTATGAAAACTTTAGTCGTTTATTTTTCGCATATCGGTGAGAATCTTCAGAACAACGAGATCGTTGAACTGAAGAAAGGCAATACCGAGGTAGTAGCGGAAAAAATCGCCGAACTGACCGGTGGTGATCTTTATAAAATCGAAGAGGAAGAACCGTATCCTTTCAAGTATGATGACTGCCTGAGACGTTCCAGAAGAGAAGATGAGAATAATGAACATCCTGCCATCAAGGGCGGTGCACGTCTGAATATGGATGAATATGATACGGTCTATATCGGTTTCCCGATCTGGTATCGTACATACCCAAGAGTTGTGGCGACCTTCTTAGACAACTATGATTTTGCGGGCAAGAATATCAGACCGTTCTGTACCAATGATGAAGGAACTTTCGGCATTTCTTTACTGGAGATGCAGGGATCTTTAAAGGGTGCGAACATTTCCGATGGTCTGGCCATCAGAGGTGTCGATGTATATAATGCGGAAGAAAGGATTAAGGCGTACGTAGGATAATGTTGAAGAGAAAAGATGCAGTACTGATCAATGATCCCGATCCATTTCATTCCATAGTTCCTTATGTCATGCCTAAACGTACGGAAGCGGAAGTTTCCACAACAGCGACCTTAGACATAACCAAACTTCTCAAGTTCATCAATAAGCACAACAAGAAAGAAGGCACCAATTATAAACTCTTCCATTGTATCTGTACGGCCGTAGCCAAGATGATCTATCACCGTCCGAAGCTGAATATCTTTGTGGCTGGCAGAAAATACTGGATGAGAAACGATATCACGCTGTCATTTGTTGCCAAGCAGAAGTTTGAAGATGAAGCGGTTGAGACCTTAATGACTTTGACCGTTAAGGATGATATGAACCTTGATTCCATCTCCAAGATCATTCTCGGAGATGTACAGAAAGCCCGTTCAGCCGGCAATAATTCTCTTGATAAGACGATGGATTTTATCGGAAAACTGCCACGCTTTGTCTTGGAGATCTTCTTCTGGATCTTAAGCCGAATGGAATACCATGGCATCTATCCTGAGGATCTCAAGAAGGGCGATCCTAACTACACCACTTGTCTTCTTTCCAATCTGGGTTCGATCAAGGCTGATTCCTGTTACCATCATTTGAGCAATTTCGGTACCAATTCGATGATGATCACGATCGGTACGATCGCTCATGATGAAACAACTAAAAAGGATACCGTCGATGTTACAGTCACCCTGGATGAAAGAATTGCGGATGGTTTCTATTTTGCCAAGTCACTGAAACTGGCTAAATATATGATCGAGCATCCGGAGATGCTGATGGAAAAGATCTCTGATCCTGTACCTGATGAAGTCTGAGCCTGAAACTCAGACTTTTTTAAGCTATAATTAAAGTGTTTCATATTTAAGGAGTTAATCAATAATGACTAAAAAAGAAAGAGAACAGCGCGAGCTGGCTAAACTGGAAAAGGCCGAGTCTTTTCATGGCCACCAGCACTATTTTGCGATCCTGATCGTTGTCTTAAGTATCGTCTATATCGTTGACGAACTGGCATCGAATGTTAAGGGTATCGTGGAAGTTCAGACGGTCAGAGACCTTTTCAATGTCGTCTATCCGTCAAGCGAGTATGACAATGCTTCGGCAACTCTGGGTTTTGCGACAATGGCAGGTTATCTGTCCTATCTGATCTCGCCGTTCTATAAATCACTGGCTGACCGTTTCGGCCGCAGACTGTTCTTGATCATCAATACCATCGGTATGGGTGTAGGTATGCTGGTATGCATCATCTCCAAGAGTGTTCCTGTTTACATCATCGGTTCAGTCATCATGACTTTCTTTACCCCTAATGATATGCAGGTCATCTATATCATGGAATGTGCACCGAAAGAGCATCGTGCCAAGTTGTGTTCGATAACCAAGGGTCTGGCTCTGATTTCCGTTTCTTTGCTGGGACTGTTTGTGAAGTTCTTTGTGAATGATGCGGTTCCTTCGACCTGGCGTAATGTCTTCATTATTCCTATTATCTTAGCTTTTGTTATCGGTATTGCGGCGATCTATTTTGTCAGAGAGACTCCGGTCTATACGCAGAAGAGATTGCAGTATCTGAGAGCTTCAGAAGAAGAAAGACAGGCAGCGCTGGAGGCTGAAAAAGAAAACGAAGAAGAAGCCAAGAAGAAAAACGTTTCTGTCCTTGATGCGTTCAAGTTCATCTTTACGAATAAGCAGACCAGAGCGATTGCGATCGTGGCTTTACTGATGGCTTTCTCTACCGGTTATACAGGCAAGTATCAGCCGATGATCACAGCCGGTAAGTATAACGGAGTCATGACTGCCGATGCGGTAAATATTATCTTAATGTTCTATCCGGTCATCAACGGCATCTTCACGATGATTGGTGGTTTCATTACCGACTCTTTAGGCCGTAAGAAATCTGCACTTATCTTGGGCTTATGGGCATCTTTAGGCTTAGCTGTCTTTGCGTACGGCTGTATCAGACCGCTTAATCCTTATCTCATCGGTCTGGCTTACGGTATTTCGATTGCGGGTCTCTGGTCGATTTCCGATATGATCTATTTCGTCATTACTTCCGAATCAACTCCTACCGAAATGCGTGCTTCCGTTGTCGGTTCCATGCAGCTGATCGGTATGTTCGGTACCGGTTTCAATATGATCTACAACAATGTCGTAACGATGTTGGCAGGTTCTACCAATCTTCCGATCGTTCTGACGGTTGCCTATCTGCCTTTAATGGCTATTTCGCTCATTATAATGATACTCAAGGTCAAGGAAACCAAGGGTGTCGATCTCGATAATATTAAGGTAGACTAGTGATGCTTTATGTACTGATTGTATTACTGATTCTTATAGTCCTTTCGATGGCTGTCGGATATAATATCTTCAACTCGGTTTTTCTCTATAAAGACAAAAATAAGACCAATGATGTAGATCCTGCTTTCATCGATTCGGATAAGGACCTGATGCGTCCGACCGCTAGGGCTTTATATGACTATCAGAAGCCTTTGATCGAAGCTTTCAATAAACTTGAATTCAGGGAACTGAGCATTATTTCTTTTGATGGTCTGAAGTTATATGGCTATTTATTGGAAGGTAATCCCGAAGAAGTGGTGATCTGCGTTCATGGCTATAAGTCTTCGATGCAGAATGATTTCTGCGACAAGATCAAAATATATCAGGATCGCGGTTCTACTGTGCTTCTGTTAAATGACCGTGCTCATGGCAAGTCCGAAGGTATCTATCTGGGTTTCTCGGAGAATGATAAGCGTGATGTAGCCAGATGGGTCGATCTGGTCAATAAACTGTATGATAATCCGAAGATCTATCTCCATGGCGTATCGATGGGCGGAGCGACAGTCATTCATTGTGCCAATTCCGGATTAAAGAATGTCTGCGGTATCATTGATGACTGCGGCTTCAATTCGATCGTCGGTATCAGCAAGTATCTGATCAAGGATATCTACCATATGCCATATTTCCCGTTCGGTGATTTTGCGTGGTTCTGGTCAGTTATTATTACCGGTATAAGTTTCAATACATCTTTGGGTGAAGACTGTGTCAGAAATACGGATATTCCGATCCTGTTTTTCCATGGCAAGGAAGATCACTTCGTGCCTTGTTTCATGTCAGAAAGAATGTATGAAGCATGCAGATCTCCAAAGGAACTGCATCTGATCGACAAGTGTGGCCATGCGGCTGCTTATATGATGGCAAGCGAAGAATATACAAAAGCGGTCAACCGCTTGCTGGATGGTGAAGTGAAATGAGATACCTCGGTGTAGACTATTATCCCGAACAGTGGGGCATGGATCTGGTTGATGAGGATCTCGACAATATAAAAGAACTCGGTGCGAATCTGATCAGGATCGCTGATTTTGCCTGGGACAGATTCGAACCAGAAGAAGGAAAATATGATTTTTCCTTTTTTGATGAAGTGATCGAAAAAGCGAAGAAACATGATCTGAAGGTCATGATGTGTGTCCCGACGGCGACAATGCCTTCCTGGCTATATCATAAGTATCCCGAGATCATGAATGTGGATGAAAGAGGCTATGCGCAACCATTCGGAGCGAGAAGAGGATATTGCGTAAACAGCGATGTTTATATTGCCAAGGCAAGAGCTTTAGCTGAAGCGATGGCTGAACATTATAAGGATGAAGAGACTATTGTTGCCTGGCAGGTTGATAACGAGATCGGACATGAAGGTTCCGATAAGTGCTACTGCAAGACCTGTGAGAAGAAATTCCAGGAATACTTAAGAGAAAAGTATAAAGATATCAATGATCTCAATTACCGCTGGGGAACATCTTTCTGGACACATACCTATGGTGACTTTGCTGAGATACCTTTACCTAAGCCTTCTTTCACAGCCCAGAATCCATCTTTGAGACTTGAGTATGCGCGTTTCCGTAATATCTCAACAGTTAACTACATAAAAGGTTTAGTCGAAGCAGTCAAGAAACACGATCATAAACATCCCGTAACTCATGACTTTGAGGGCGGAACGATCAATAAGATGTTTTCGCCGTTTGATGTCGCAAAATGTCTCGACTTTGTTTCCTACAACAACTATCCGGTCTGGGGTGGACAGAAAGCGCCTCTATCCGACAGCGATCTGGCTTTCTCAGTCGATTTTGCGCGAGGTTTCAGAAGAGAGAAATTCTGGGTAACAGAATCGATCATGGGACAGCAGGGACATAACGATATCGGTTATGCGCCGAAACCAGATGAAGCAAAGAAGTGGGCTCTCAATTCCTTAGACCAGGGTGTTGAAAGTCTGATCTTCTTCCGTTACCGTGGTTTCACTAAAGGTGCCGAACAGTTCTGTTTCGGAATCCTGGATGCGGATAATGTGAAGAGAAGAAAGTATTATGAGACCATGGCTTTCTTTAAGGAAGCCAAGGAAAAGGAAGTCACTTATCCGAAATCTACTGTCTGTATCGTTTATGATTATGATTCCAAATCATCAATGGAGATTCAGAGACAGTCCAATATGTTTGATTATGAGAAGGAATGTCAGAAACTCTACAGGCAGTTATACATCCGTAAGATGAACTGTGACATCATTGATTCATCAGTCGATTTCTCGGATTATAAACTGGTCATATTGCCATATATGATCATCATGCCCGATGAGTTTAAAGACAGACTGAAAAGATATGTATCCAAAGGCGGTAAAGTCCTGATGACACCGAGAACAGCCTGGAAGGATACAGATAATAACCTGGTGTTTAAGAAACGTCTGCCTGTCGATCTGATCGATCTGTGCGGAGCAGCCATTGATGAACATGAATCTCTCTTAGACGGTCAATCCAGTCCATGCGTGTTCAATGGAAGAGAAGGACAAGGCTATGTCTTTGAAGAACTGTTAAGTCTTCAGGGAGGCAAGGAACTGATCAGCTGGAAAGAAAATCCGTTCGGTGATTATGCGGCAGCCGTAGTTAATGAATATGGAGAGGGTAAGTGTTACTATATGGGAACTTCCTTCGATGAAGATACACTGAATGAACTATTTGAAGAGATATTAAAGAATTAGAAATATGCTTTATATAGAGGGGTGCAAACGCATCCCTTTAATCTAGTTATTAAACTTGTTTGTACAACTTGTACAAACAAGTTTTTTAAATGTATTGTATGACATATTCTCTTTATTTGTACCATTATAGGAATTATCACGAATAAAATATGTCTACCCGTTTCCATTAAGAGTAAAATAAAAGTAGTAGGAATAAACAGTATGAAAAACGGTTGGGAAGAACTTGTTTCAATAGATAATATAGACGTCAGAGTTGAAGCTGAAGACTGGAAGGATGCGATCCGTAAAGCCGGTCAGCTTTTACTGGATAAAGGCGATATCGAAAGTGCTTATATCGAAGATATGATCGCCAGTATTGAAACTTTAGGTCCATATATCGTTATTACGAAAGGTTTTGCCCTGGCTCATGCGGCACCTTGTGAGGCTGTAAAGAATAATGCGGTTTCTCTGATCAATCTGAAGAATGAGATCAATTTCGGCAGTCAGAACGATCCGGTCAGAGTCGTGATGTGTCTGGCTTGTGTCGATAAGGAATCGCATATCGGCAAGCTTTCGAAGATTGCGATGAAGCTGATGGAAAAGGATATGATTGAAAAACTCGCTAACTGCGACAGTAAAGAGGAATTATATAAAACAATCAATGCGGTAAAGGAGGAAGCTTGATGATAGAACCTAAAATCCAATGTGTCTGCGGTTTCGGCTGCGGATCTTCACTGATGTTAAGGATGGCTATCGATGACATTTTAAGAAAGCACAGCCTTGAGGCGAATACTTTCTGTGGTGATGTCGGAACCTGCCTGAGTAATCCCTGTGATGTGATTTTTATTTCCCGGGAACTGGCAGAAAGGATTGTCGACAGAGCGGAGGTTCCGGTCGTCGTAATTGAGAATTTCATGGACAGCAGTGAAGTCGAAGAGAAAGTTCTTGCGTACATGAATAAAGAAGATTAAAAAAGTGGGAAAAATATTAGTACTAATTGAAAAGGAGGCAAACTAATGGCAATTCTCAACTTTATTATTAATGAAATCTTTGGTCAGGGTTCGATTTTCCTTGCGTTAGTCGCAATGATCGGCCTGATCCTGCAGAAGAAACCTGTTTCAGAGGTCATCAGAGGTACAATCATGACCGCTATCGGTTTCTTCGTACTGAACACCGGTACAGGTCTGATTACCGGCAATTCCATCGATGGCATCATCACGGCATTCAATATTCTGATGCCTGGTAATGCGTCTGCTCCGGCTTCCATCGATATCGGCGGTCAGTACGGTACCCAGATCGGTATCGTTATGATCATCGCCTTTGCGATCAACCTGCTGGTAGCCCGTTTCACACCTTGGAAATCAGTCTTCTTAACAGGGCATATGCTGTACTGGTTCCCATACGTCTTCATCGCTGCCGGTGTTGATGCCGGCTTAACCGGTGGCAAGCTGATCGGTCTGGCTGCTGTCTTTACAGCTCTGTACATGATCGTTGCGCCAAACCTGATGAGACCGCTGGTAAAGGATGTTACAGGCAAGGATGACTTCACTATCGGTCACCCGACCACTACACTTTCTGTTCTGGCTGGCATTATCGCACCGTTAGTTGGTGACAAGTCCAAGAGCTGCGAAGACTTCAAACTTCCTAAATCACTGGGCTTCTTGAGAGAAGTATCAATTACCGGTTCAATTGCGATTTCGATCGTCTACATCATCATGTACTTCGTCGTATCCGCAAACGGTCTTTCTCCTGCTGAGGTCTTCGGCTACAGCGGAAGCTTCTTCTCATACTGGTTCATCCATTCTGTATACTTCGGTGTTGGTGTTACCGTAATGCTTCAGGGTGTCCGTATGCTGATTGCTGAAATCGTTCCGGCTTTCAAAGGTATTGCGGAAAAGGTCGTTCCGGGTGCTATTCCGGCTCTCGACTGCCCGGTATTATTCGGTTATGGTCCTAACTCTCTGATCATCGGTTTCATCGTTGCAGTCATTACTTCAACTGCAGCAATCCTTGCGACCAGAGGCATGTTCCCGACGGTTATTATTCCTTTGATCTTCACCTGCTTCTTCGAGAACGGCTGTGCTGCTATCATAGCTAATGCCAAGGGTGGTGTCAGAGGTACGATCATTGCGTGCGCTATCAACGGTGTCGTTATGGTCTTACTGGTTGGCTTCGGTGCTTACTTCTTCAACAATACCATTCAGCCTTGGATGCTCGTCTATGGCGGCCAGGACTTCTCACTCTTCGGTATTATTGAAGGTATGATCGCAAGATTGATCAGATAATCATTCGATTACTTATCCACATTAAAAAGATATGTCCCGGATTTCCGGGACATATTTTGTGTTATGTATTATCTCATCTTTCCTTTGAACAGGTAGAAGACATCATTGTCTTCAAGTTCCTTCATATCAGAGAAATCAATGCCTATGTTTTCGGCGATCCTTCTGGTAAGTTTCAATGATATTAGCGTGGAATAGAAATCATTGATCACATCATCTTCGTATTTACGATTAATAGTAATGACTTTATTGTAGTGCTTATGTAAGGTTTCATATAAGACATCATCAAGATCATTATCCATCTTGAAGAAGATCAGATCGTTTTTGTGCTGACGGCTAAGATTGATACGGCCATGGCAGAAATTGTATTTGTCATGAACGACACAGGCGGCCATTCCTGATTCGATGATCGATGATTCCAGGATCGTATCGGCCGTCTTGGTCTCGTATCCTGACATCACTTCATAGAAGGTATTATTGGAATCAGTTTCTATATCTTCATTAAGTATTTCTCTTAACAGTTCTCTGTCATTGCAGTAATACATCAGTAAGATACTTAGCGGTACGATCGTAGCTGATACGGAAACATAGGATTCTTCCTTTTTCATCGTATAGACGATATTCTCGACATTTTCTCTTTCATGACCGGTTAAAAGATACTTATTCAGATCACAGTCAAAGATCACATCCACACCGATATTCTTTCCCGAATAGGAAACCGCAATCACATTCTTATATGAACCTAAGTCCATATAAACCAGATCACGAGGATAGACAAAGGTGGAAATAATATGTTTCTTTTCTCTCAATACTTTGGCGAGAAAGACACCAACCACACTTGATCCGCCTACACCTGTTACCAGGGTTGGCCCTTCAATGGAATCTAATTTTGTGAAGATATCTTTTAGATTGCTGTTGTCTAAGGCATATTCGACTTTTTCGTTTAGGGTTGCGAAACAGTCAGCCATTTTATCATAGTTCATAGTTATGCTCCTTTGCGAAGTGAATTAATGTATCAAATGAGGCCACACCGCCTAGTCCTCCGAAGACTGTGCAGGCATAGGCACCGTTTACCGTGGCCAGTGACAGGGCTTTTTCATAATCCATATTCTGCATCAATGCGGCGATGAAACAGCCCGCAAAGGCATCTCCTGCACCTGTGGAATCAAGGACAGTCAGATTCTCTAAGGCCGATTTTTCGATTACTCCGTCTTTAAGATATAGAGTAGAACCTTTAGATCCGTGAGTGATTACGACGAATTCACCGTTACTTAAAATAATATCTTTTGGTTCTCCTTCGGAGTTCTCTTTTAATCTTTCATAATCGATTTCGTTGATGAATAATCCATCAGCTAATGAGTATAAGATTTTTACTCTGCTTGGATCATCATATTTACTGGAACCGTCTAAGATGATCCTGGCTCCGTGTCTTTTGGCTTCAAGCAAAGGCTCGATCGAATCAAAGGATCTGTTTATCATATGCATGAGTGAATATATATACCTTGAATTATTCAAGAGATCCTGCATCTTTTCATCAACTATGTATGTCGGCCTGATAGGATCCACCACATACATGGTTCGCTGATCTCCGGTCAGGATGATCAGAACCTTGCCGTTGGTTACGCCTTCTTTGAACTGGATATAGTCGGTATTGAAGTTGAGTCTTTTTAATTCATTCATTAGAAAGTCTGTCGTTTCATCTTCCTTACCTAGCATATCCAAGGCATAGACATTATTACCTTTGGCAGCACAGATGGCTCCGACATTCAAAGGACAGCCTCCGGCCGAGGTCTTTATAAAGCGGGCATGGGAGAAATCTCCTTCAGCAGGATAAGTGTCGGATTCATAGAACTGGTCGACACAGCTGCCCATAATTGTGAGTAAACGGTTTTCCATACTTTAATTATAGTATTTATTCCTTATTTTTCGTTATTAATATCCGTTTTTATTCCTTTTTTGAACAAATCAATATCCGATTTTATTCCTTTTATAGTAAAATGATGTTGATGTTAGAGAGAAAAGTATATAAAGAACTGCTGAAATGGAAGGAAAGCCACGGTAAAACGTGTCTGATGGTCAAAGGAGCACGTCAGGTAGGCAAGACTTATATTGTCCGCGAATTCGGCAGAAATGAGTATGAATCGTTTATTGAAATCAACTTTCTGAAACAGAAAGATCTGAAAAGCATCTTTTCCGATGATCTTTCGGCTGAAAACATTTATAAAAGACTGACAGCCCAGATCAGAAATATCAAACTGATCAAAGGAAATACCCTGATCTTCTTAGATGAGATCCAGGCCTGCGGCAATGCCAGAACAGCCATCAAATTCCTGGCTGAAGATGGAAGATATGATGTGATAAGTTCGGGATCGCTTTTAGGATTAACGTATGGTGAAGATGGGGATGCGGAGAGTGAAGAGCCTGAATCGGTTCCGACCGGTTATGAGGATTTCATCACGATGTATTCTCTGGATTTCGAAGAATACTTATGGGCTAACGGCTATAAGGATGCTGTAGGTATTCTGAAAGAGTATTTTGATAAGAAAGAAACTATACCTGCTTCCATCAACAGTAAGTATGAAGCACTCTTCAGAGAATATATGGTTGTGGGCGGTATGCCGGAAGTAGTTGATGATTTCATCAGGAATCATGACTTCAATAAAGTCGCCGTGATCCAGAACAGGATCCTGGAAGACTACAATTTCGATATCTCCAAACACGCCAAAGGTGCAGAGAAGGTCAAGGTTAAAAGATGTTACGATGCGGTGCCTGTTCAGCTTACAAAGGAACTGAAGAAATTCCAGTATTCAACCGTTGAAAAAGGACAGACTTCAAAGAAATACGGAGACAGTGTCAGATGGCTGATCGATTCTTCACTGGTGAATGCTTCCTATAATGTTCATGAGGCTTACATACCTCTGATGGCAAACGCCTTCGAAAATCAGTTTAAACTGTATTTCAATGATACCGGATTATTATGTGCGATCTACGGTTTTGAAACCAAGAGAGCCTTACTGAATAATACTCTGAAAGGTAGTGCCAAAGGCGGTATCTATGAGAACGCCATAAGCGAAGCACTGATCAAGAACGGTTACAAACTGTATTACTACAAACCGGATGATAATCAGGAACTGGAATTCATCATTGAAAAAAACGGCCAGGCTGTTCCGCTAGAAGTCAAGGCCGGAAACACTTCGACCGTTTCGCTCAACAGATTTATAAAAGAGTATAAGCCTGATATTGCTTATAAGCTGATCAGAGGCAATATAGGATTCAGTGATGGTAAAATGACTTTGCCTCATTACATGATCATGTTTATATAGAAGTATATCTTGTATATTTACAAAAAACATTATTAAATGAATAAAGATAGTTTTAAGGGGGATTTGATTTATGGAACGTCCTGTATTTCCTAAAAGAGCGGTAATTACCGGAGGTATGCCTTACGGCAATAAGACCTTGCATTTCGGTCATGTCGGAGGCATGTTTGTGCACGCCGATGTCTTTGCGCGTTTTTTAAGAGACCGCATCGGTAAGGATAATGTCGTCTTTGTTTCCGGAACCGACTGCTACGGTTCACCGATTGCTGAAGGTTATCGTAAGAAAGTCGAAAGCGAAGGTTATGAAGGAATGATCGAAGACTATGTCATGGAAAACCATAATAATCAGTTAAAGACCCTCAATGACTATAAGATCTCTCTGGATCTTTTCGGTGCTTCGGGACTGGGAGATACCAAGGAAGTTCATCAGGAAGAGACTGATGAATTCATCAGAACGCTGTATAAGAACGGCTGGCTGGAGAAACTGGTGACCAAGCAGTTCTACGATCCTAAATATCACTGTTTCCTTAACGGAAGACAGGTCGTGGGAAAATGTCCGATCGAAAACTGTCAGTCGGAAAAGGGTTATGCGGATGAATGTGATTTAGGTCATCAGTATATGCCGGAAGAACTCATTGATCCGAAATCAACTTTATCAGGCGAAACTCCGGAAATGAGAGATGTCACCAACTGGTATTTCAAACTGACTGAGTTCAATGATCTGCTTAAGGAATATGTTGATGACATCAAGACGAAGAAGAATGTCAGAAGGATCGTTGCGGAGACAATGGAAGAATCATTGGGTGCTCCGGTTATCTATATTCAGGAGAAGTTCCTTGATCATTATAAGGCTATTGAAAAGGATCTGCCTGATCACGAGAATTCCGATCTTGAGAACATCAAGGGCAGTTTCACCGTAACTTTTGATAAACTCGAGAAAAGAGAAAAGGCCTGTCCGATCTTATCCAATGCGGGTATCAGATACCGTACCGGCAAGACGCTGGTTCCTTTAAGACTGACCGGTAATATTGAGTGGGGTGTCAAGGCACCGAAACTTGAAGACGAGGAAGATCTGACGGTCTGGGTCTGGCCGGAAAGCTTATGGGCCCCGATTTCTTTCACCAAGGCTTACTTCAAACGTAAAGGCATGAGTGATGATGAATGGAAGAAATACTGGTGCGATAAGGATGCGACAGTTTATCAGTTCATCGGTCAGGATAATATCTATTTCTATGGTGTTGCGCAGATGCCGTTGTGGATGGCTCAGCAGGGCAAAGAAAATTTAACTATCCATCCGGAAAACGGACAGCTGCAGTTAACGACACTGGTAGCTAATCATCATATCCTGTTCTTAGATAAGAAAGCTTCTTCATCAGGCGAAATCAAACCGCCGATGGCTGCCGATCTATTGAACTACTATACAGCCGAACAGTTAAGAGCACACTTCCTGTCGCTGGCTTTAGGAAACAAGTCTGTCAGTTTCATGCCTCAGCCTTTGAATCCTGAAGCTAATCTGAATGAACCAGATCCTGTTTTATCGCAGGGCAATCTTTTCACCAATGTCTTGAACAGAATGGTGAGAGGCTGTTTCTATTCGACTCAGAAGTATTTCAACGGTGTTCTGCCTTATGGTGAAGTTACTCCTGAATTCAAGCAGCAGGCCGAAAGAACGATCCTCAACTATGAGAATCATATGTACAGATTCGAACTCCATCAGATCATCAATGATCTGGATTCCTATATCCGTAATGCGTCCAAGTTCTGGTCAAAGAATTCGACCAATGAAGAGAATATCAGACAGACCCTGATCGATGCCTTCTATATGGTGAGAGTGGCAACGGTCCTTTCTCATCCGGTCGTACCGGATGGTGCAGAGAAGACCTGTGATTATCTTGGTATCGACAGAGATAAGTTCTTTAACTGGGACAATATCTTCAAGGATCTTTATGAACTTGTTGAGGATAAGGAAAATCATCAGCTGAAAGAGTTAAAGGAAAAGGAAGATTTCTACTATAAACATCCTAGTCAGTTCAAATAAATGAAAAGGTTCTGCCGTTATTTCCTATATTATTTCTTACAGATGACCTGGGGCATTATTCAGAATGCCTTGGGTTTTTTAATATGGCTCTATGTGATCATGACCGGTCCCAAAGAGACCAGATGGCTTTTCCATGGTGCTTTAGTCACCAGATGGAATCTGAAATCTTCGATGTCCATGGGCATGTTTCTGTTTCTGGGAAGTGATGATATGCGGATCGTAGTCCATGAATACGGACACTCTATTCAATCCTGTATCTTAGGACCTTTCTATCTGCTTGTGATCGGTATTCCTTCTTTGACCTGGGCGAGCACACCGTTTCTGATCGAGCGCAGAAGAAAAGGAAGATACAGATACTCTTCCTTTTATCCTGAAAAATGGGCGAATCATCTGGGCAGAAGATTCACCAGACTGGATTCGATAAATTATTAGTCTTCAAGTATATATTTAATATCTTTGGCAGTCCTTAAGTCGGGATCCTTGAAATGGTTTCCTTCATTGACGAAATAGGCTGCCTTTATTTTGTTTTTAAGATGATTACAGATCTCTATCGTATTGTTTTCAACTTTGGACATCATCTCATTTCTGGTCTGACTCTCTTTATCTCCTAAAGAGAAACAGATCTTATCGACATTTGAACTGATCTCATTATTTAGTACAAAGTCCTTTATACCCGGATACCATAATGATCCCGATGAAGAAGCGATTCTTCTGAAGGTATCACATTTATAGGCAGCATATAAAGCAAATAATCCTGCTAAAGAATAACCACCTAAGGCATAATATTCAATTTCCTTACCGATTGAATTAAGATAACTGTTTATTTCCGGTAATAATCTGTCGGTAATGAATTTCAAATATTCATCAGCTTTTCCGCTAAACGGATCACTCTTTTTGAAGATCGGATCGGCTCTCCAGGGTGTAAGATCATCATTCCAGTTCATGCCTGATATAATAACCAGAATATGATCCGGACAATTAAGTTCTGATAATCTTTCACTTATTAATTTGGATTCCTCATAATCACAGTTGATCAATATGACCGGTAAAGATCTATGATCATGAGGATCATTTATTTCTATTTCGATTTTCTTATTTTCACATCCAAAGGAATACATTATCTTTCTTCCTGTTTTCTGATGATCTCCTTATAGAAATCGACAGCTAAAGGCAGGGTATTGATATCGATGTTTTCATCGATGCCATGCATTCTTGAAAGCTGGTCTTTAGTGGAGTTGATCGGTTCGAATCTGACACAGGCATCAACGCTCCTGTCGTAGAATCTCGAATCGGTTCCGCCGGTCACGATATAGGGAATGACTTCAACACTAGGGAAGATCTTATTGATGGTGTCTTTGACCATCTTATATTGAGGACCATTCAGATCAAGTGAGCTGCTCGGTTCGGAACAGCCGAGTTCCTCAACTTCGAGATCATATTTCTTTGCGATGTCTTTTACAAGCTGTATACTTTCGTCTTTACCCTGGAAAGGAATATAGCGCATATTGGCGGTGACATAGGCTTCCTGCGGAATGACGTTGTAACCGTTGGAGCCTTTCTGCATCGTGAAACACATCGTCGTCTGTAACATCGCGGCACCCTGCGGAGAGATTGCCGGCATGACGATCTTCAATAAAGGTTTGAATAACCATAGATTATGCAGGATCATCTTGATCCAGAAGTTCGAACAGTATTCGGCCATCGTCAGTAATAAGCTATCGACTGCCGGAGTGAATTCAACTTTGAACGGTGATTTCTTTTCAATCTCAGCTTCGAATTTTGCGAGTCTGGCGATCGGGGTATTCTTGCCCGGAGCGGAAGAATGTCCGCCATTTCCTTTGGCGATGATCTTGATGTCGCCATAGCCTTTTTCAAAGATACCGACAGCCGCAAAGTTTCCTTTGACGCCGACAAACGGATCTTCGGTTATGCATCCGCCTTCATCACACAACATGAACGGACGGATCTTATGGTCTTCAAACCACTTGGACATTTTTGGAGCACCGTCACCGCCGACTTCTTCGGTACAGCTTGATGCGAGATAGATATCGCATTCCGGAACATAACCATCCTTGATCAGTTCTTCAACGGCCTGATAGAAAGAGAAGACTCCGCATTTCACATCAAAACTGCCACGGCCATAGATCTTTCCGTCAACAATCTTTCCTTCAAATGGCGGATAGGTCCAATCACCTTCAGCTGCCACGACATCCAGATGAGATGTCAGGACGATCGGCTGCATTTTAGAATTCCTGCCTGGCCATCTGACTAAGAGGTTTCCGTCGATATCGTGTTTCTCGCAAGTCTTAAAGACATTTGGGAAAAGCTTCTCCATGACCTTATGAAGTTTACGGAACTTGTCAGGATCCGGCTGGTTCTTGATTGAAACCGTATCGACCTTGATCATCTTCTGCAGTTTCAGAGCATAATCATTGGATCTTTTATCATCATCAGAACCGTGATATACAGAGGTTTTCTGTTTCAGCAACAGCGTTCTGACTATGGTGATCAACAGTAAAAACAAGAGTATCAGCAGCAATATTCCGATTAAGGTAAAGATTGTTTTCATAAATGTAAGTCCCCCAAATAAATTATAGCGCTTATCAAATTCCGGCATTTGAATTTGCCTGATAAACATGTTAGTATAGTTGTACTGTCCATGTAGCTCAGCTGGATAGAGCATCCGCCTTCTAAGCGGACGGTCGGGAGTTCGAGTCTCTCTATGGACGCCATTATTTAATGATCACGCCGCAAGGCGTTTTTATAATAGGCAATTATTTAAGCGAATAAGCAAGATCCTAAAGTAAACAGACCAAACGAAAGGGAGTGTTGGTAGCACTCCCTTTCGCCTGTTTGCAATAGGCTCTCACTTATAATATAACAGTTAGTTTTCTTTGCTTCAATTGAAATGTAAGGGGATCATTTATCCAAAATAAATATTTGAAGAAAGAAGTTCTCATTTCCAGTAATGAAAGTTCCTTTATAACCTTATTATATATAATGTGTTTGAGATAGTTCCTTTCTATTGTTGGTGCATACAAATCATAAAGGATTATCGCTTTTTTTATTCCGCACCCATTTTACACGAACTCCATTTATTTGATACTTTTTGATTTGGCAAATATTATTTATAATAAAAATAAACATAAGGGGAATATATTATGAAATATTTACGTATCAATCTATTGGCAATCTTGGTTTTGTTGTCTTTTTTTGTTTTATCTAAAGGTGTTTTGGCAGAAGAAGATGAAATTATTGTTGATTCAGACTGCGAACAAGAGACAATTGTTTATGACGACGGTATAGATAATGACGAACTGTTTGAAGCATATGTAAATAAAATGTTTTATGGGGATACAGAACAACCTGTTGTTAACCAGAATCCAACAGCTGTTGAGGCCTCATATACAAAACCTTTAACAGGTTTAAATGCAAAAATATATGAAATTCTGGAAGATAGTATCTCTGATATAGCTTCGGGTACTGAGAATTCAACGATTATTTCGTTCGATTCAACTTCTTTAACAGATGTTAAAATATCATATACTGCTGCTGAATTAGAAATTGAGGGCTCACTTTTTAATTGCGATGAGAATAACTCCTGCACTATAACGGAAGAAGCTAAGAATAAGTTTTATGAAGTTTCGGGATATGATCTTGTAACGATTATCAGAACACTTCTTTTTAACAAGCCATACGAACTATACTGGTATGACAAAACCAGAGGAGTCAATCAAGTGATTTATTTTGGTGGTGGAGTCGATGGCGAACAAAATGAATATATCTGCATAAATGAAATCAGTTACAGTTTTATAGTAGCGAACGAATACAAGGGAACCGGAGATTATACGGTTAATTCAACTGGTGTGATCATCAGTAATGCTGTTGCGCGTGCAGAAGGAGTTGTAGAAACTCATAAAAATGAAAACGACTTAGAAAAACTGATTTCATACAAAGATTTTATCTGTGGAGAGGTTTCTTATAATAGTGTTGCAGTACAACAGAATTATTCATACGGCAATCCATGGCAGCTAATCTGGGTATTTGATAATAATACAAATACAAATGTCGTTTGCGAAGGTTATTCCAAAGCTTTCCAGTATTTATGTGATAAAAGCACATTTAAAAATAACACTGTTAAATCATCGATTGTAACAGGAACCATGAGTGGAGGAACAGGAGCAGGTCTTCACATGTGGAATGTTGTCAAGATGAATAACGGAAATAATTATATCGTTGATGTGACGAATTGTGATGAAGGTACTGTTGGTGCAGATGACAAATTGTTTTTAGCTGGCGCTACCAGAGGTGCAGATATATATAGCTATACAGTTACAATTGGTACCGATAATGTTGGTTATGTTTACGACGACGTTACAATAGGCTTATATGATGTTTCAGATCTTGTTTTATGGAATAAAGATTTTGAAGATAATGTCTGGGTAAGCTTTACATTAAATCATGGTTATTTGGATGAAAACCAGAGTTCATTTTTACAAGTAGCACGAGGGACGGAAATAACAATGCCTTCTTTCGTTCCATATGAAGGTATTACTTTCCTTTATTGGGAAGCAACTATCGGTGAAGAAACAATTCATTTGGATCCTAATGATACTATTACCGTAAATGAGGATGTTGTTTTTCATGATGTGTGCACATTCAGAATCACGTTAGATGCAAATGGTGGTGCTTTTGCTGATGATAGTCTACAAAAATATGTAGATATCGAATCAGCAGGTTTTGATGAAAACAGCAAATTTAATCTGTTAATTCAGGGAATAAATGCTCCTGAAAGGGATGGATATACTTTTAAAGGATGGTATTATGGACCGGAAGCAGTTTATGAAAGGCCAGGAAATGATGGCAATTATATCTATAGAAATGATAAATATGAAGAAAACACTTATGTCGGTTCCAGCATAACTGCGTATGCACAATGGATTGATAATAACAATGAAGTAACGATAACTTTTGATGCAGGTGAAGGCCAGCTTTTTGATACTACTTATGCTAAAGTGACAGGCAACGTTGGCGAAGAGATACAGATTTTGGCATTTGCTTATCAGTCTGGAAAATCATTTGAAAACTGGGTTTACCAAAGAGATGGAAAATATATATTTACAAAGACTCTTTGGAATATCGAATTAGATAGAGATACCACTGTTTATGCGGTATATGAAGATTTGGATGATGATCAGGTTCTTTTGACTTTCCATTCTAATGGAGGACATCTTGGATCACCACAAGGACCGGAAACAGTAACGATCAAATCACCAAATGGTTGGAATCTTGACTATATTACAGAGTATATATATCCGATTTTTGGATGGTTTGGTGGAGCATATAAAGACGGTTATGACACTGTTCAGTGGTTTTATGATGAGGAATTAGAAAACAATCCGGTAAATATCTTTGATGAGGATGGGTATACAACTGATACACATTTTTATGCGAAATGGAGTAATGAACTTAATCATTACACAGTGACATTTAATCCGAATAATGGTTCTTCAACTAGTTCATTAACAGCATTTGAAGGAAGAACTATCAGCAAACCGGTCAATCCAGAAAAAGAAGGTTATTCGCTTGCTGGATGGTATAAACCAGATGGAAGCAGATTCTTTTTCAGTATGCCGGTTACTTCTGAATTGAATTTAACTGCAAAATGGATACCTAGTATGACAACATCAGTTGATAATTATATCCCGGAATATAATGATGGCGATGCAAAAAAGGATGTTGCAGAAAATGGTGTAAATTCAACAGTTGGAATTAGCGTTGATGTTAATGATTATTTCAGCGAAAGAATGTCAGAAAGAGCTGTTTCAGAAGAGACATTAACACAGCTTGGAACAACTATCGATAACGAAAAGATCGTAATGGAAACCCGTCTTAATATGGAGGTTACGAGTACAACGGTAGATGCAAACGATAATGTAAGCGACTTTGTTATCGATATTACACCAGTTTATACAATCAAAGCTGTAAACAATGACAATACTAAAACCGTCACTTTGCAGAAAGAAAAAGAACTTATTGTTGATGATGCTGTTTTAATGAGGGTTTATCTACCATCTTCATTTACAACGGAAGATAAGGCCTGGGTTAGCCACAAAGGGAAAGTATTCGGTGGTGAAACGGGATTGTCTGTTAAATCAGATAGTACGGGAGCTTATGTAGAGTTCTATAATTCTGATGGTTTTTCACCATTCGAGATCTCTAAAGCAAAAATTGAAAACAGTAATAATCAGGCAAATGATAAAAAGGTTGCGCCAAAGTTTACTGTTTCTACTGATGCTCAAAACGGAAAAGTTATAGTATCTGTGGATAATCCAACAGCAGAAAATCTTGCCTGGTTAAAAGAATTAACGAGGCTTGCTAATCAGGAACATGATCATACATACGGATTAAGCCACGCACTCGTCTTTGTCGGAAACAGAGGATACAAATACAATGCTGAATATGGTTTCAGTTACAATTCAACCAATAATACAGTAGAATACGATATTAAAAATCATATGCTTACTAATGATATTTATAATCTGACTGTTCGTGTTGAGGGATATTATGATGTTTCAACAACATTTGAATTAGATTTTCCTGATGCTGAACCACAATTTACTATCGTAAAACAAGGTGACATTAAGTATCTATCGCTTAGCGCAAATTCTGCTGATTTTATAAACAAATTTGAGTTTGTAATAGGTGCAGAAGGATGGAATAACGAATCAGTTTTCCATTATACAAAAAACTATCGCTATCATTATTATAATGGTAACGAACATTTTGATTACAGTTCGATTGTAAGCGAAGATGGTAAGACAGTATTAATACCATTATCAGAGTGTGAACTCGAAAACGGAATGAATATTGTTAAGATTTACGCTCCTGGCTATTGTTTGAAAAAGATGGCGATAACAGTTCCAAACGACGAATTTGATTTGGGCTATACTTACACGGTAGAGGAAACCGTTAACAGGAATAATCATCCTGCTGTAAAGATTACCTTATCTGGCAGTAAAGGGTTAGAAATAATCGAGAAGATTAAATCGAGTTTGGTATTTGGAGATCATAACGAATATGGTGGTGTAATATTCGAAAAGACAAATGGCGAGCATACAAGACATTATTCTTCTCGGCAATACCCTGATCATCCGGAATGGGATCCAAATATGGTATTTACTGACGGAGCTAATTCTTTCCTAGTAAATACAAATCCGGAAATAACGAATAGTGAGTATACATTGGTGCTGAGATATCCTGAAGAAGGCATGATGAAGAGTGTTTCAATTGGAACATATACTTTTAAACATCAGGTATATGAAGCACCAAAGACTTCGATCAAGTATAATCCGGAAACAGGAAAAGTAGAAGTAAGATGTATTGATAACAGCGAACTGGCAGATACCTATCTTGAAAATATCGGTTTATTTATTGAATTAGATAAAACAGAAAATAATAATAATTGGTCTTATGTTTACTGTGAATCAGTCAGCAATGGAGTAGCATATTTTTCTGAATACGAAACAAATAACAATGGCAGAGCCTTAATTAAGAATTTAACTGTTGGATCATATGAAACACAGATGAGTTCGGAAGGCTTTACCTGGATGGATTCAATCGCAACTGAAGGAAGAAATTTGGATCGAATTAATATAACTCCAAAAGTTGTAGCACCTACAGAATTGATTAGCTCTAGTTCTGGTATATCAATTACGACGACAAACAACGGCAATGATTTTATGGCGGTTGCTTCTAAAGTAGTAACTGATGCTTTCAATGGTGATACAAACGGAAACAGTTTATCAGATGAAGCGGTACAGTTTATTCTTAATTCCACTAGTTCTGATAAAATATCGGCATCGATTATTGCGGAAGAATCTGATGAAACAGAAATTGCCACAATAGCAAGCAATATTGATGATGATAAAGAAATACTGGAGGCTATTGATTTAAGCGTTGTCTTAACAAAGAAGAGTATTATCGGAGAAACGACAACAATAACAGAAGGTGTAAAGGAACTGGCTAGTCCATTAGAATATTCAATTGAACTTCCGGAAATAAAAGAAGCTATTCCTGAAGGAAATATAGTCGTATATTCAGTAGAAAGATATCATGATGGAAAAGTAGAAACATTAGAATCAAAAGTAAGCAATGGTAATATTAACTTTGCTTCAGATTGTTATTCAACTTTTGCTATAACATATAAGTTACACGATCCATCAGAACACGAATGGTCCTTTACCTCCTACAAGAGCGATGTCAACAAGGTTGACAAAGATCACTATTGGGGAACAGCCATCTATACCTGTGATATCTGCGGTGAGACCAAGGAAGTCGAAGAACTTGTTCCTGGAAGATGTCAGCTTTCAG
>JAFZQG010000028.1 GCA_017550145.1 Erysipelotrichaceae bacterium
AAGGCGTTGTAGTGAGACTTGCCTTCTGCTCTTTTCTTCTCATAATAGATCTTCATCTTTGAGTCGCATCTGGTCATATTGTAGGCCGTCCAGATTAAAGCGTATCTTAAAAGCCTGTTGCCTCTTTTGGACATTCTGGTCTTAGAAGCGCTCCATGTACCGGATTGTCTGATCTTTGGATCGAGACCCGCCAAAGCTACTATCTTATCAGGAGAGTCAAATCGGTCTATACTGATGATGGCAGACATGATGTAACCGATCTCTGTGGCGTTGATTCCCTTGAGCTTATATAACGGGGAATTAGAAACAATTGGGTGTTGTTTGATCATAGCTTCGATTTCATCTATCTGCTTTTCTTCTGACTCCTGTGACTCTATGCTGTGTCTGATCTTGAGACCTATGGCTTGAGAATAATATCCCACCGAGATCTTGGCTGCTTCCTTGAGTTTCCTGATCTTGGCAGAAGGATATTTGCCCTTGGATGCCTTATCGGAGAGACTTATCAAATGATTGATCCTGACTGCAGAGATATCTCTGGCACTCGGATATTCCCTTAATATGGCTTTTATGGCCCTGGAATATATCCCTGCTTTGGTTACGACGGCTTCCAGTTCTGGAAAGACCTTGTCCAGATAGGATAGGAGTTTGATCTTGTCTTTGCTTAACTGCTTTATGAGATAGTCTCTTTGAACACACAGTTCCTTGAGTTCATTGGCCAGAAATTCCTCTTCCTTTAGTTTCTTATATTCAAACGACAGAAAAGTTGCGATCGCTCTTGAATCGATATCATCGTTCTTGGCGTCGCGAAGTGAAACAGATCTGAACCGGGAAGTCATATAAGGGTTGATGAGATAACACTTATATTTCTTTTCCGTCAGATAGTTAAACAGATTCTGATGATAGTGGGCTGTTGATTCAAAGCCGATCACCGTTTCATCTCTGTTTAACTTTGATAGATGCGCCATAAGACTCTTATAGCCTTTTGAGTCATTGGCGAAATGGAGTGAGTCAAGTGTATACTCTCCTGTAAAGGAGTCATATATACTGACCACATGTTCATACTTGGCAATATCTATGCCGATGAAGTAATGGGCCATATTAAAAAAGACCGCCTTTCTAGAAACCTCGTCTGTTCTATGGCGATCTTATCGTGTAAACTTGCGAGACATGAAGATACTTACTTGACCTATCCAGCTATGAACAGAAGTGGTAAGACACCATAGATTCACTCTCCATTAAGCAGATGGACCGCAACGATTTATAAGAACACATCAAGGTTTCATCTACATTCTATCCAACACAAAGGCTGGAAAGGAAAAGTGGTAAATCATGTACAGACAAGGTACGGATTTATCATACAAGGGTTTTTATGGATAATTTGTTTTTAGAAATTGCCAATGAAAAGATGGAAGGAGCTATCAAGGCTTTTGAAGGCAATCTGCTCAAAGTAAGAACAGGCAGAGCCAATCCGACGATGCTGGATGGCATCATGGTGGATTATTACGGATCTCCGACTCCGCTTAATCAGATCGCTTCCATTTCGATCCAGGAAGGTAAAACGCTGGTCATCAAGCCTTTTGACCGCAACTCCGTAAAGGATGCGGAAAGAGCCATCAATACATCCGACTTAGGTCTGCCAGTACAGAATAACGGTGATGTATTGAGAGTTACTGTTCCGGCTTTAACCGAAGAGACCAGAAAAGGTTTCTGCAAGGATGTAGACAAGATGGCTGAAGAGGCTAAGGTCCATGTCAGAAATGCCAGAAGAGAAGTCAATGAAGATATAAAGAAGGATAAGACTATTCCGGAAGATATTTCCAAATCTTATCTTGAGGATATTCAGGATGCTACGGACAAGGCGATCGCCAAGATCGAAGAACTTGCCAAAAACAAGCAAAAAGAAATAATGACTATCTAAATGAATACGCTGAATCACCTGGCGATCATTATGGATGGCAATGGCCGTTGGGCTAAATTGAATAAGCTTCCCCGTACCGCCGGACACTATAAAGGTGTCGAGGTTCTACGGAGTATCACCATCTACGCAAACAAGTTAGGTATCAAATGCCTGACTGTTTATGCGTTCTCGACCGAAAACTGGAAGAGATCCGCTGAAGAAGTCAACTATATCATGTCTTTGCCTAAGATCTTCTTTTCGTCATATATAAAAGAACTTATGGAAAACAATGTCAAAGTCATGATTATCGGTGATCGGGATAAGATTCCGGCTGAAACGATGAAAGTAATCGATGATGCGATCGATACGACTAAAAATAATACCGGACTGATCTTAAACTTTGCGTTCAATTACGGTGCCAGAGATGAAATAGTCAAAGCCGCAAAGAAATATGCGGAAGACTATAAGAACGGTATAGTAAACGATCTTGATGAAGAATCATTCTCTAACTATTTATATACAGCCGGTTTACCGGAAGTCGATCTTCTGATACGTACAGGTTCGGAAATGCGTTTATCGAATTTCCTTTTATACCAGTTAGCTTATTCGGAATTTGTGGTTGTCGATACTTTATGGCCTGATTTCAGTAATGAAGTGCTCGATGAATGTATAGCCGAATATCAGAGCCGTAAACGTAATTTTGGAGGCCGTGATGAAACAAAGAGTAATTAGCGGTGCAATTATAGCAGCTATAACCATTATTTCCGCCTATGTCGGTGGATTATTACTGGCTGCCGTTTTGACTTTTGTAGCATTATACGGTTCATACGAATTCGTTAAGATCAGAAGAGAGGAATTCAATTATCTGGTCTATGCGATCATGGCCTTAACGTGCTTAGGCATAATGTATCTTCATGATTACGCCACGGTATTTGTCTTACTGGAACTGATCTTCTTACTGACCATTTCGGTCTTTGATGAAAAAGAACCGTTTGACGATATCGCTGCAACATTCCTGATGACTGTCATGATCGGCTATGCCATGTATTTCATGTTGCATATCCAGCAGCAGAATAAATGGATGTTCGGATATGTTCTGATCATTTCCTATCTGACGGATGTCTTTGCGTTTTTTGTCGGGATCAAATTCGGCAAACATAAACTCAATACCCGTGTTTCTCCAAAGAAGACGATCGAAGGCTCTTTAGGCGGATGGTTCTTCGGCTGTGTAACATCATTTATCTGGGCAGCTATTTTCTCATTCTTCGGCAGACCGGTTTACCAGTTCGTTGTAGCATCGTTATGCTTACCGATCGTAAGTGAGATAGGTGACCTGGTTTTCTCGCTGGTAAAGAGACATTACGGCGTTAAGGATTTCTCCAATCTGATCCCTGGTCATGGCGGAATCCTGGATAGACTTGATTCCCATATATTCTGTATAATACTTTTTGGAGTTTTACTGACTATCTTTAAATGAAAAGACTTATTCTGATGGGTGCTTCCGGTTCGATCGGGACCCAGACAATAGATGTAATAAAACAGCACAACGACGAGTTAACACTCGTCGGTGTTTCCGTTGGTCATAATGTCGATTATCTGAAAGAACTGCTTAAAGAATTTGATATCAAATACGCCTATACAATCGAGAAGTACGATTATCTGGCTGACTCTTATCCGAAGACCAGATTCTATTTCGGTGAAGAAGGCTTACAGCAGATGGCTAAACTGCCTGATTATGACATGCTGGTAAATGCCTTAGTCGGATTTGTAGGTTTTAAGCCGACACTTGAAGCCATCAAGAATCATAAGGATATCGCATTAGCCAACAAGGAAACATTGGTTGCCGGTGGCAAGATCATCAATGAAGCACTAGAAGAATACGGAGTTAATCTCTATCCGATCGATTCCGAACATGTCGCGATCTGGCAATGTCTTCAGGGCCATGAGAAGGGCGATATCAGAAGACTGATCTTAACTGCTTCAGGCGGTGCTTTCAGAGATCTCAACAGAGATGAACTGCTGGATGCGTCATTATCGCAGGCCTTGAATCATCCGGTCTGGAATATGGGTGCTAAAATAACTATCGATTCCGCAACGATGATGAATAAGGGCTTTGAAGTAATCGAAGCTCATTATCTGTTTGATCTGCCTTACGATAAGATCGATGTCATCTTGCATAAAGAGGCTACTGTGCATTCGATGGTCGAATATAATGACGGATCGATCATTGCCCAGCTGGGCTGTCCGGATATGCGTCTGATGATCAAATACGCCTTATTGTATCCGCATCACAAATGGGATAAGATCGCCAATTATCTGGATTTTGATAAGATCACTTCTTTGAATTTTATGAAGATGGATTATTCGCGTTATCCTTTAGTCAAACTGGCTAAACAGGTCGGATCATTTGAAGGAAACTTCGGAGCCGTACTGATCGGTGCCAATGATGAAGCGGTAGCTTTATTCCTGAAGGAAAGAATCAACTTTGTGGATATCGAATCATACATCTTCAAAACACTTAAGGCCGCGCATTTCATTAAAGAACCGACAGCGGATCAGATCATCGATTCTCACCGCTGGGCGAAGGAATACGTTGATAAATTATGGGCAAACTCCTGAAGAGGAGTTTTTCTTTTAGGAATGTTATAATTTTAAAGATGACAACTTTAAGAGATCTGTTTCTGTTTATCTTTATGTTGCTGGTAATAGTATCACTTCATGAACTTGGCCATCTTCTGGCGGCCAAGTTTTTCGGTGTCTATTGCAAAGAGTTTTCTTTCGGAATGGGGCCAAAACTCTGGTCATATCAGGGCAAAGAAACAGAATATTCGATCAGAGCCTTCCCGATAGGCGGCTTTGTGGCTATGGCCGGCGATAATGATAATTCACTGGAAACAGAAGTAGATGATTCGGATATTCCTTATGAAAGAACCTTAAAGGGTATCGCCAGATGGAAGAGAGTAATCATTATGCTGGCGGGAATATTCGTGAATATTCTTTTAGGTTATATCATTTTCTCACTGGTAATCCTTCATAACGGTGTCTATGTCAAATCAACCAAACCGGTAATAAGCGGTGTCGTCAGCGGTTCACCGGCAGAAACTGTTGGAATCAAAAAAGGGGATATCGTTACGGAAATAGGCTTTAACGATATCAATATCGTTCCTGAAGACTATTATGAGATCGTTTCCTTTACCGGAGCTTATCAGGGTGAAGGCCCATGGACTCTGGTGGTAAACAGAGATGGTGAAAAGATCCGTTTTGAAGTTACTCCGGAATACAGTGATGGTCGATATTATATAGGCATTTCCTTTGCGAATGCTGCTTCGGAGCTCGTGGAAGTAAATATCTTTAACTGCTGGTACTACGGTTTCAAATATTCGTTCTTTATGGTCAAACTGATCTGGGGAGCCTTATTGTCTTTATTCAGAGGAAAGAACCTGGATACCGTTTCCGGTCCTGTAGGAATCTATTCTACGGTTTCCCAGACCGCAGATATGGGATTTGGTGTTTATATTCAGCTGGTAGCGATGATTTCGCTCAATGCCGGCATCGCCAATGCTTTACCTTTGCCGATTTTTGACGGAGGCAGAGTATTCTTATTGCTTATTGAAATGATCAGAGGAAAAGAGCTCAGTAAGAAAGCCGAAAATATCATTATGACAGCTTCGGTCGCTTTGCTGATGATGCTTCTTCTGTTTACGACATATAATGATATTTCTAAAATAATCGGAGGCTGAAAATGAAAATTCTCGTAACCGGCGGTACAGGCTATATCGGTTCTCATACCTGTGTTGAACTGATCGAATCAGGTCATGAAGTAGTTATTCTTGATAATCTGTATAATTCTTCAATCAATGTCTTAGATAAGATCGAGACTATTACCGGTGTAAAACCGAAGTTTTATGAAGTCGATATTCTGGATAAGGACGGATTAAGAAAAGTATTTGAAGAGAATGATTTTGATGCGGTAATTCACTTTGCGGGATATAAGGCCGTAGGTGAATCCGTAGAGATCCCTTTAACTTATTACGAGAATAATATTGCCGGTTCTATCAATCTGTATCAGCTGATGAAAGAGTTTAAAGTCAGAAATCTGGTATTCTCTTCCAGTGCGACTGTTTACGGTGATAATTTTGAAGTTCCTTTCAAGGAAGAATACGGTTTAGGAACGACCACCAATCCGTATGGCACTACCAAGAAGATGAACGAAATGATCATTACGGATATGGATAAGGCCGATCCGGAGAATTCATCTGTATTATTACGTTATTTCAATCCGATCGGAGCTCACAGTTCAGGACTGATCGGTGAGATACCTAATGGTATTCCTAATAACTTAGTTCCTTATATTGCACAGGTAGTGGCCGGCCAGAGAGAGTTTTTAAGAGTCTGGGGCAACGATTACGATACGATAGATGGAACAGGTGTCAGAGACTATATTCACGTCGTTGACCTTGCTAAGGCCCATGTAAAGGCGATTGAATACGCTGCCAGCCATAAAGGAACGGAAGTAATAAATATCGGAACAGGGAAGGGCTATTCCGTTCTGGAAGTACTTAAAGCCTATGAAAAGGCCTGTGGTAAACCAATTCCATACGAAATCATGGAAAGAAGGCCTGGTGATATCGCTGTCTGCTATGCCGACACGGAAAAAGCCGAGAAATTATTAGGTTTCAAAGCACAATACGATATCGATGATATGTGCAGAGATTCCTACAGGTTTACCT
>JAFZQG010000006.1 GCA_017550145.1 Erysipelotrichaceae bacterium
CAATAAAATCTAAAATGAAGTTATGATCAGCTATGAACCGTTATGGAAAACAATGAAAGAAAAGAATGTATCTCAATATAGGCTGCTTAAATCCGGAATTGATACAAAGACTCTGGATTCCTTAAGAAAGAACAAGAACATTAACACAGTCACCATTGAGAAACTATGCAATATCATTGGATGCACTCCTAACGATATTCTTGAATTCCTTCCTGAAGAAAAGAAATAGAGCTTCTATCATGTGATGGAAGATATACTGTCCCTGATAATCAGACAAAACGATCTGCCTGTTGGAATCCGTAGTAAACAGACGTTCCATGATATCCTCAGAACCTTCCTGGCTGTCAATCGTATCCTGCTCAAGGTTCTTTCCGGCAATGATCGTATGCGACGCATCACGGATCATGTACCCGCCCGAGAGCAACATGATGATGCCGGCAAGGACCGTCACATATTTCATGTATTTCTTCTTTTCCAAAAGGAAAGCGATTGCTTTGTTGCAGCCAGCGCCTTCGAGTGGGAATAGCAAGGATTGTCTTATCCTAACTAAAATTTTCAAAAAAGGTTGAAATAGAATTATCGTATAGAAAGTACTACAACAGTGAACGGCCATCCTGTTCAATAAATTATAAAACCCCACTTCAGTTCAAAACCGAAATAGGGTTTTTGGCCTCGTTTTCATTGAAATAAAAAAGGCTTCAGATTATAAAACTAATTCGTAATTGGTCCTTTTAAATATAAAGAATAATTATATCTATGATTCATAAATTCAATAGTCTTAATTATTTATAAGTTCTAAGGATGTGTAATACCTGTGCATGACTCATATTTAAAAAAGTAGTTTTATTTGTATATCTATTACTAAAACCAGAACCATTATCTCCATAGAAAGTTGAATCAATTCCAATTCTATCTAGAACAGTCAAAGCTGATACAAAAAGGTATTGATCTTCACTTTCAAATTCATATTGGCAGCACTCATCTAGAGCAGCATCCCATAAATCCCATAGATTAGGATTAGAATCAATCGCTTCAACAATCTCCCATGATTGATAATATGTTCCACCATTTACATCCTTGAGTTCATCAAGATCAAGTAGTCTCTCTTTCAATTTTTCTTTTAATTCCATTACAATTTCCTGGTGTATTCTCGTTGATTCATATAACAATATCCAACAATAATACACATTTCCTTTCTGCTGATTATTTGATTATTTATCATTTATTACTTATATTCTACCATTAGTATCGACTAGCTTTATCATTATCTATGAAACCATGATGCTTGTTTGTATCAAATGGCTTAATAATTTATTTGAGTCATATTTGTTTTATACAGATCCCTGAAAAAGCATCTATGAAACATAAAAATTGGATGTATCACAGAGTATACTTCAAAGGAACATAGCAACGATAAAAGAAAACCATTCTCAATGCGTTCGTAAGCCTGTACTTCAATAAGCAGTCCTATAAACTGAGATTGTAATATCAGATCTTTTGCATAAAAACTTTTGTATTGAAAACACAACAAAAATACTTACAGGTAACTAATCAACAGTATACATGTTTTCGCCCTACCACTTCAGGAACAATAATTTTTCCTTTTCCTCCACAATATTTCACAGTTTCATCAATGATTTTCTTTGCAGTTTTCAAGAGCAGTACATCATCTGTTGCTTCGTTTCCCTGTACAATATAGAAAATGTTCCGGCTGCTGGCATTTACTTTTGTTTTCTCAACCTGTCTGATCTCCATGCGACACAGGATCTCGTTTGCATCATCACAGTAACTGTATTCATGGGCATTTACCGGGATCGGTTCTTCCTGTCCAATCGGAATAAAGAGTTCCGTTCCGTTTGTGAAGCGAAGCGTAACATTCCCATCCACACGATCAATGTCGTGTGCCCCCAGGGCAAGCTTGCTCTCCATGGAAATGATATTATAAATATCCACTACCTGGTTGATGAAGAACACATCACCGTGCTTATTCAGAAGCCTGATCAGATTTTCGCTGGCTGGTATATTTTTCCGACGTTTCACACCGGAGCGGTCTTGCAAAATATGAAAACCCTCCAGAATCGGATCGGCATGATAATCAATATCTTTATATTCATTTATAAGACTATCAATGATCTCTTTTCTCCTTTCCATCCACTCCGGGGATGTACGGGTATTGTCTATTCCTTCGATCACCGGAAAAACGATCTTAACGCCAATGTCTTTAACTGCCTGCTCAACTGTAAATCGGATTTCATTAACGCTACTCATGACCGTTGCCTCCTATTCGTATAATTTTTACTCATTTAAGCGCATATAGGGCTTCTCTTCGCTTTATTCACCATATAAGAAGCCGCTTCTGTCGGTTTTATAATAATATCTGCAATAAATCTCATTCCTGATTTATGAATATTACCCTTCAAAGAATTCAGTGAATATCATTCTTTCATCTTTCAGTATCTCAGGACTCAGTTCTTCTCCGGATTCTTCCTGTAAGGGTGATATTCCTGTTGCAAACCTTTTTAAAACTCCATTTTCAACATAGAAGTAATTTGGCGCATAGATTCTCTTCTCACCGACTTCAATCTCGTTATCGTTTTCATCTTCCAAAGTATAATCATCCAGGAATTCATCAAAAAGTTCCAACAGTTTAATATATAAAGGATCTGCTTCGACAGTTTTTTCCAATACACCGTTTTCGTACTTGTATTTATCTCTGAAAACCTCGTTCATTTCATTATCCCAGATTTCAATACTGTACATCTGATCTATTCCATTTTCTTTTGCGACAGTTTCAGCCATTTCAATGACACTTCTGCACCATGGGCACATCTCATCACCGGCATAAAGGTAGAAAGTCTGTTTCTGTTCGATCATTGAGATGATGGTTTTAAGATCTGTTTCAATATATTCGATATCAGCAGAAACAATAACGGTTCTATACTCCACACCCGATTTGTTTGTCTTACCGTTTAATGATTCGTATTTTTCCTTTAAACTGCCTTGAACTATATTGTTTTCATCTCCGCATTCCTCGACCAGATCGCAAGCCTGACTTGGCTTGCTATCTGTTTTTTTCTCACTCTTACAACCACAAAGAATCAACAGCACAACAATTATCGTATACAGATATATTTTTCTGTTCATCGATCACAGCTCCTGTTCTTTCTTCTAAGACTTTTTAAAAAGTTTAAAAACTTTGATAATCTCATCATCGTCATGTTATGCATAAAGATTTCCATTAAGTATTCTTCGTCCTTACTCAGATTCTTGAACGAAACGTTTTATACAGTGTCTGATACAAGATGACAGAAACAAATACGCAGATAACCGCGTTGATTGCTGTAGCACCGGCAACCCAGGTAGCGATGATCTTCGCTGCTTCCTGCGGTATACCAAGAATATAGTTGCGGTATAAATAACCAACAATAGGATCAGCGATCACATTGAAGGCAAGCCCTGCAAAAGCCGAAACTGTAGTTATTTTGATGACATCGTTACGCTCTGTATGTTCATCAAGCTTCAAAAGATTGGCAACATGTCCTGCTATTAAGCCAATGAGAAATTTCAGGATAAATGTTTTCGGAGCAGAAGCAATATATCTGGGATCGAAAACATCAGCGATTGAAAGACCGATTGCTCCTGCCAGACCACCGTATACAGGCCCCAAAAACCAGGAGGATAGAACAACAATAGCGTTGGCGATATGTATTGCCGTAGAAGTTCCTTCTGTAATCGGAATTGTTATCTTTCCGTATGTGAAAGCTATATAATTGACCACTGCAAAGATAGCGGTATATGCAAGTTTCTTTGTTTTACTGTTCATTTCTCTTATTATCTCCTTTCGAACTGGAAGTAATTAATGCATCTGCGTGAATCGTTGATCCATCAGCGATAAACGTATCTCCGCCCAGAATCGTCGCGTTTGCATACAATGTGACATTGTTTCCAATGTTGGGATGACGTTTCCAGCCTTTCTGCAGATGCCCATGTTCATCTTCCTTGAAACGTTTGACACCCAAAGTGACACCATGATACATTCGCACATGATCGCCAACAACCGCTGTTTCGCCAATAACGATTCCCTGACCATGGTCGATACAGAATGATTCTCCGATCTGTGCACCCGGGTGGATGTCTATTGCGGTCTTTTCCCGTCCCAGCTCGCCGATGATCCTGGCCAGGATCGGAACACCTAATTCATACAATTCATGAGCGATACGATAATGGAAAATCGCATAAAAACCTGGATAAGAAAGAATAACCTCTGTATAAGCTTTACAAGCTGGGTCGCCATAATAGATAGCTTCAATATCCTTGTACAGTTTTCGCTGGATTTCCGGTAACACGTTAAGAAAACGCATGATGATCGTTGCATCATCGCTTAATTTTACAATCTCGTTTCCGAGATCTTGGCTTATTTCATCCAGCAGTTTTTCCTGATCCTGTTCCTCTTGGGAAAAGTAACGTCCAAAAAACAACAGACGAAGTTTCTTCAATGCCTCTTCGATTTTATCGACATCCAGCGTATAATCCGTTTCAACGAATGATTCGTAATTATTCTGAACACTTAGGGCAATTCCTTTCTTATCCATGATTTCTTATTCCTCTCCAAATAAAGCTGTGGAAAGATACCTGTCTCCGGAATCCGGAAGTATTATGACAATATTCTTGCCTTCGTTTTCAGGACGCTTTGCCAATTCTATAGCAGCCCAGACAGCAGCTCCGGCTGAAATACCTACCAGTATTCCTTCGCTTTTTCCAAACTCTGCTCCGGTTGCCAATGCATCTTCGTTTTTAACTCTTATGATCTCATCATAGATATCCGTATCCAGTACAGAAGCCACAAAACCAGGACCGATACCCTGGATCTTATGTGCTCCCGCATTACCGCCGGAAAGGACAGGAGATGCATCAGGCTCTACGGCAATCACTTTGATATTCGGATTTTTCTCTTTCAGATACTTTCCTGCTCCTGTGATCGTTCCACCGGTTCCTACACCCGATACAAGCAGATCAGCTTTTCCATCTGTATCGTTCCAGATTTCCGGTCCGGTAGTTTCATAATGAACTTTCGGATTTGCCGGGTTATCAAACTGTCCCGGAATAAAGGAATCAGGAATTTCTTTCGCTAATTCTTCCGCTTTGGCGATTGCTCCCTTCATGCCTTTGGAACCTTCGCTGAGAACTATTTCTGCTCCGTAAGCTTTAATCAGTTTTCTTCTTTCTACAGAAAAAGTTTCCGGCATGACAATGATTACCCTATAGCCTTTAGCCGTTCCGACAGCCGCCAGACCGATACCGGTATTACCCGAAGTCGGTTCAATGATTACAGAGCCTTCCTTAAGAATGCCTTTTTCTTCTGCATCCTCAATCATCGATTTGGCAATTCGATCTTTTACTGATCCGGTTACATTGAGATATTCCAGTTTACCTAAAAGCTTTGCCTTTAAACCGTGTTTCTTTTCCAGATGAATCAATTCCAATAATGGTGTATTTCCAATCAGTTCAAGTGCAGATGTTTTAATATTTGACATATAGTTTTCCTCTTCTTTCTCTTTTATGGCGACAAAATAAAAACCGGGACATAAATATCATCCCGGTTAGTTTTCTTAAATAATCTACTTGTTGCGGACCGTTTAAAACAATCCCCGACGATTTATCCGGGCATGATCATTCGTATCACAGCAACAGCAACACATGATGTTATTCGTGAATGTATTCATATCCCGTCTCCTTTCGTCGTCACAAATTATTATTAAGTTTACATCATTATTCTTTTTTTGCAAGCGATATTATCTGTCTCCTTACATTCCAACCTAATTGCTACATTATGTTTTAATTACCATGAAACCTTCTGTTTTTACACTTATCAGGATAGATACGCTTATTGTTGATGAATCAGGATACTTATGATAATAATGAAACTGTAAGAGAAAGACAAAAAAGCTCTTATCACTCATTCTGTTCTGGCAGCAATGTACCGGGCTCGGTACGCTGCCAGAAGCTGTCATTCAGACAATTAATAGATCCTTCTTATAGCTAAATACGGGTCTGTATCAATAACTGTGAAATCTTTCTTTCTGAAAAGATGTTTTAAGTTCGTTTTGATTCCGTTATTCTGTATCAATCACTATGACATATACCTGTAAAAGATCATAGAATCCATAGAAAACATCATCATTTTCACTGTTTTTAGATTATATTTGTACAATCCCTGTTTTTGTATCAATTAATCTGAAATGTAAGGGATATTATCTGTCTTATATAAAATGATATTCTTAGTTTTTTTATATTTTTAGAGCTTTTGAAGCAAAGATCCAAACGAAACACTTCTGTTACGAAAACATTTCCCTGCCACCATCTCTGTGAAACATAAAAAACAATATCAAAATAGGCTATACTTCAAAGGAACATTGGTAATAATAAAAGGTCTCGGCATATAAACCGAAACCCATTATTGAAAAGTATTCGTTAATCTGTACAATCACGGATTCCTGTATCAAAATGCTTTGCATCCGCATAGAATTATAATAGACTATTTCTATAAATGGCTTAGGCCTTAAAGGAGAAATGATGAGTTTAGTTCAAGATTTAAGAGCACACCTTAAAAGCAATCCCGAAATGAAGAAGATGATGATGCCGAGTATGAAGAACGAGGTTCTTTTGGACCTCAATGCTGACGGCAAGCTTGATTTCGCTTTCATCGACACTACTGCCGACGGTACCCCGGATACCTTCGCGATCGATATGACGGGCGATGGCTCTCTGGATCTTTATTACAGTGATAGAGACGGTAACGGCATAGCAGATACAATTGAATACTATCCAGATGGCGTTTATCAGCCTTCTTACACCAAGATCGACAAGAATAACGAGACTAATATTCAGGAACTGTGCAAGGATATCGGCCCAGCCTTCCGCGCCAATGATGCCAAAGCTCTTGTCGAGGCGCTGAACGGTATCAAACAGACGATCACCGACAAGACCAAGGTCTATGTCAGACAAGGCACGCTGTCCGGTTTACGCAACCGCCTGCTTTCCGATCCGGAAGCAGCCAAGCTGCTCATGACCTCACCGAAGAACGAGCTCTTCTTCGACCTCAACGGTGACGGCATTGCAGACTTCGCTTTAGCTGACACCGATCACGACAACAACATTGATACCCTGGGTATTGATCTGACCAGCGATGGCGAATTCGATCTGTATCTGACCGATCACGGCAATGACTTCATTCCTGAACACGTCGACTATTACGCCAGTGACGCCGATCACGTGACTAAAGGCGGCCATAGCCAGAGACTTGAAGATACCTTGCGTCCGGCAGCTGAACATTTCGCCGCTTCCATGCGCGCTGATCTTAGTGCTCAAGGCGTCATCAAAGCTTTAAACACCTATAAAGAGGAAGCGATCGCTGCAATGAGAGAACTTAATGCCAGAGTCAACGGCAACAAATAAGTATCTGTAAATCACTTCAGTATTAAAACCGTCTGTTCACGATAAGCAGGCGGTTTTTTACATAAACATATTAGTGCTTGAATTAAATATCCCTCAAGGCATCAGACAGTTTTTCTTTCTGTTTGTCATCTCATACCAGAATTTATCTGTCAGCTGCCAGAAAGATCATTTCAACTTTGGCATCTCTTCCCATCGGTTCTTAATACAGTTCGTCTGTTCATCTCATGCAGTCGTAACAGTACAATCTGTTGTACCAGAAACAATACCACCAGGTATCAGAGCTGTATTTATTCATAGACTGTCCCCAGTAGCAACCGCATTGAGGACATCGCTTATACCAGAAATAATTGACTACCGAGTCATACCACTTGATCATATTGTCACGGTTTCTGTCAAATTGTCCTGTCTCAGGGTCTCTATTCTGTTTGCCACCGGCTACTGCCTCAAGTTCTTCAAGAGGTAGTGGCGCCTTACCGAAATCAATTTTCTTGAAATCTTTTTTTATCAGGTACTTTTTTATCATTTATAGTTTTCATCTCACCAAAAGTTCTTATCCTTCGATTTTCTCCATGCAAAAAATATGACACTCAATAAAAACGTTGTTCATTTCCGAATAACGTTTATAAGAATAGATTTTAATAAACCATCTGTGCAAACCGTAATTTCGTCAGTCTGGTTGCTGACCGTCATGCGCTTTCCATGCACATTCCGTGATCTTCATATCAGTGAATACTGCCTTAAAATTTGAATCTTCTGGACTGCAGGCATATATGCCGAATCGAATTTTTCCTGATCCTTCCCACATATGACAAATACGTATCTGGGTGAAATGCTCACCATCCTGTGAGCACTCAATGCAATAATCATCCTCACGCCGGCTGAACCGATACCACATTATTTTTACTTCAGCAGGGATCGCAGTTGTTGCCCAATCAGAATAACCACGATTGGTCACAACCGAACCAAGGTGCTGGAATGATTCATTCTCGTACTCAACAGAACCTTTCAGCCAGTTTTCACTGTCCAGATACATCACAATTCCGCACTGGTCAAAACGGTGATTGCTTTCTGTGAAATCCGTTCTTACGATGAAAGAAAAATACTTCTCTTCCGTCTCCATCTGAAGGATCGGAGCATTGTCATTACGGAAATGATAATATGTCCGCTGCCAAAGATCGGTATGCGGCTCTGTAATTATTTCTATCCGTTCTGGGCTAATGGTAAAGTCAGCGGGTTTTCTTATCCACTTCATGTTTTCTAAGGCCAAATGTATATTTTCCTCCTCTGTAAACTTCGATTTGTCAATTAGTCTATCATTCAACAGTCTCTATCAGAGGCAGCGAACTGATATCCAATGATTCCATCGTACTTAACTGTTGAACTACAAGCTCTCTTAAAAGAGGCATTCTGTTCCTTTGATCGAGATTCTGATTTATCAATATAGCGTTATAACTTTCAAGATTTGCCAATACAAGCAGCTGTTGAATGGTTGCATAGTCTCTGATGTTTCCTTTTTTATCACTATTTGCATTCCGCCATTCTTTCGCAGTCATTCCAAACAGAACAACATTCAACAGATCTGCTTCATCTGCGTATTTATATGCAATCTGTTCCGGGGTCAGATCCGCGGGCAGCAGATTCTTTTTTATCGCATCCGTATGTACACGATAATTCAGTTTTGTCAGCTCACGATTCAGATTCCAAGATAAAGAAAGATGGGAATTCTCATCAAATTTCAATCTCTGATAATCCTTAACAATATACAACTTGAATTCAGGAGAGATCCAGGATGCAAATTCCAAGGCGATATCTGAATGAGCATATGTTCCGCCGTATCTTCCTGACTTGCTGACGATGCCTATCGCATTAACCCCATTTATCCATTTATTCGGAGACATTGTAAAAGCGTGGAGTCCTGCTTGTTTCCTAAACCCATCGAATTCGACGGATTTAAAATTTGGATTATGTAGCTGTTACCAGAGTCCCAAAAACTAAATCGTATCTTTGCTTCGCATCCAATTTCTTATAGAATCATTCGGATCGTCGCTCTTATACTTTGCAATATCTGTTAAAGAAATGAATTCATTCCTGAAATCTTCTGTATAGATTCCAATCTCAAAACCTTTTGCATAGATTTTATCTTTTTTAATTCTATTCATCTTTAACCTCAACTAACACTATTATACTAGATATCCCGCCATCATTTTATAGATAGCGGGATGCCTTTTATCGACATAAACCATGTCAAAACAGTTCATTATTTTATGTTCTTTATACATGATTACTGTATGAATCGGTATCATACTCATCGGACTTTCACCGGTACATTCTGGCTGTACGCATTCCCTCGCAAGTATCATTATCACAGAACAGTATCTTCATCATGTCATCGCAGCACTTTTACATTGATCGCTGTAACTTATGCGCATGCAGTCGCTCAATGATAAAGACTTATATCTGATTAAGTTATTGATAATCATGTGTTATGATCAGTAAAAATCAGACTTTAGACTGATGTTTTTCAAAGAACATATCTTGTCTAAAGGCTGATTCTTTGCTTTCAAAGCGGTTCTTTTTTTGGTGGTCAGGGGACAAGAGTATATAAAAAGTACGGTTGATTCCGTACTTTTTTAATGATTTAATACTTCCGATAGATAATCCGGATCTGTTACTCAATCGGCAGCTGGATCTCAGTCAGCCAGTCTTCTTCTGATTCCTTATTCCAGATGCCGTCAATGTAACACTCGCGGGCAAGACCGGCAACTGTATAACCGTTCTGCTCTGCGTATTTCATCATGAATGCATATGCTTCATTGATATTTGCATATGAACCTTTATGGTATATGCTCAGCACTTTTGCTTCCGGCAATGTCCTGAATTTTATTTGGTTATCTTCTTTTCCGATTTGCGCACACTCTTCACTGTATCTGATCCTGATGTCTGTTTCTTTGTACTCTCCATCGAGATATTCGCAGAAACTGTAAGCCGTCTCAGAACAATTCATTTCCGGGTTCAGTTTGAGACACTCTTCCCCCACAGAAGGGATCCATTGCATGATGTCCGAATATACCTTCAATACTGTTTCCGCAGAATATACGATCTTCTCCGGGATCACTTTCTCCGTTACCTGATACTTCATTTCATTTTCCTCCATAATTGATCTGATTATGGAAAGACGGGATTCGATCAGATGCTTTTCACTTGTAAGTGATGAGATTTTCTCCTGCAGGATCTCTTTCACATCCGCTCCGGCAAAGACTGCTTTTATTTCTTCAATAGACAGACCGAGCTGCCTGTATGATCTGATTTTGGCAGCAGTGTCAAGTTGTGAAGTTTCATAAAACCTGTAATTATTCCATTCGTCAACGGAAGCAGGTTTCAGAAGACCTTCTCTCTCATAAAACCTTAATGCCTTGATAGTCAGATGTGAGAGTTTTGAAAAGTCACCGATTTTAAGCATTTTTCATAAATCTCCTTTCCACATCTGATACACTAAGCTATACCCTAAGGGACGAGTCAATAGATATATTTATTATTTTAATTTACACACCCTGTCCGGCTATAAACATTATGATTGCCAGGAACGCACCTATAGCACAGACGACGATCTCAATGATGCCCAGTATGAAATATTTTGAGGCTTTGGAAACACCTTCCTTTTTTGCCTTTGCAGCACAAACAGTCCCGATAATGGATAACACCAGACAAGGAAACGGTGAAATAAACGCACCTACCAGAGCTCCAATGGCAAAGACGGTATAAAGAATGCCTTTGCTGGTAGGAACTGCAAGTACTGATGCGAGTGCCGCACAGATCAAGATGAGTGCCAGGACAATAAGCGGGATCATTGTCAGTGTTTTAGCCTTTGAATAGTTTTTGTTTTTCATACTATTTATTCCCTTCTAAATCATAGTTTATTTCTCTAATTCTTTTATATCACTTTCAGTAAGCAATCGAAAATTTCCGTCTTCTACACGGTAGATTCTTCCGACAATATCTATCTTTCCATCCTTTATGAAGAACGCACTCATGTCTTCCATGGCATATACTACGCGATCTTTCGACATTCTGAGTGTCTGTTCATAGCGCCATTTATCTTTTATATCGTGGTGGCAGCTCACGGTAATGTTTGTAAATCCAAGCCCGTCGAAGGGCTCCAGTGATTCAGAAAAATCTACAGTATTCTTAGCCATATTCATTGATCCGGCACTGACACCGAAGATCGCCGCATGGCAATTAAGAAGTGCCTCGTAACAGTCTTTTTCCCGAATCAGACCAAGCTGGTCTTTACATGCTCCGCCACCCATAAGGAATACACAGTCGGCATTCTCCACACATACTCTGGTCTTGGAAGGTGCGCTCCGTTTGTCTATCACACAGTGTTCTTCAAAAGGCAGATTCTGTTCTGCAAACATTTCGTACATACCTTCACAATCATCGTCATTCTGTTCGTACTCCAGCGGACAAGCCGTAATAAACACGATGCTCTTTCGCTGTTTAAGTTCTTCACGCAGTCTTTTCGTTATTTCTTCAGAAAAATGATGATCCGGAAATCCGCTGAATAATGCCAAAAACCCTTTTCTCATATGTATTTCATTCTATATCTTTAAGTTTCTTTTCTGAAATATAAAACCGAGATGGCTGCAACTCTTGTAATTTCATTTCGATTTTATTCATAGAACACCAAGATATTTTTAAAGCTTCAGTACGGCAGGAATCTCATCCCAGCCTTCAGGCATTTCCTTCTCTTCAACAAAACCGAATGACTGATACAGTTTCCTGGCTCTGTCGTTTTCCGGTTCATAGGAAAGCCAGCAGTATTCTGCTTTACCGAACGGAAACGTTCTAATGTAGTCTAAGGCAAGTTTTAGACCTTCTTTGCCATAGCCTTTATGCTGATATTTTTCATCGATCATAAAGCGCCAGACAAGATAACAGTCTTTTATGAAATACTGCTTATCAAGATCATCATTCTCATCTATGATGTCATAACCTATCATTACAAAACCAACGGGAGTATCACCGTCATAGATGCCGAAAGGTTGTACCTTATTGCCATCAGCCAGATTGGCATATGCTTCAGCGAGACTGTAGATATTATCTGCTACATAGTGCCTTCCCGCTTCATCAGGAGTAAGATCGACCAGGCTGTCAAAATTCTTTCTGTCAACTTTTACCAGTCTGACATTTCTTTTCTGTATTTCGTTATCCATTTTTTAATTACTCTTTATTTTTATTCTGGAAATAATGATTGATCGGATAACCGTTACAGTTCTCAGACATGCCTATCGATCTGTAGAAAGCATTGGATACCTCATCATCCTGATCGGTGATCAGCACAAACTGGTGAATCGATGGATATCTTTCGGATACTCTTCTCATCAGTTCCCTTCCAATACCCTTTCTGTGATAAGAAGATAATACTACAAGATCCTGCACATATACGATGTATTCATCATCTCCGACGCATCTTACAAAGCCAATCAGGCGATCTTTATCGAAGGCACCGAGAATATATAAAGAATTATCAAAAGCGCGGACCAGTTTTTCTTTATCTCCCAGATAACTCGACCACTCATTTTCTTCATAGATCTTATATATTTCTTCGATTCTTTCCGAACCGAACGCTTTGTATTCAATCATGATTATATTATCGTTTAAATCGCCATATTATTACAGCTTCCGGATCGGGAAACACATATAATTATTTCCTGTTTCAGGATCGGTAAAATCATGGACTGCACCAGTTAATTCTATATTGTTTTCTTTCATGTATTTCAGCATATCTCTAAATGTATTATTATCTTCGCATTGAACACGGAGATACTCGTATCCCGGAATTATCCATTTGGTCCATCCTTCAGGAGCTTGGACATCTTTATTGCATTCGACACCCGCAAGATAAAGTCCTTTATTAAAATCATCCCATGGTTTAAAACTACGGCTGAAATCCGACATTGCTCCCCAGATGCCTGCAAGCTTGCCGTTTTGATCTTTCTTAGCCAATTGAACAATCTCTTTGAAATTGCTGTTGGCGTCCTTCCACAGTTTCTGAATAAAACCTTCACCATCAGAAGTAGAACCTTCCTTACCGACAACAGCGAATGATTCTTTTATGATTCTTTCTATTACCATACTTGCGCTTTCTAATTTTTATATTTCTACTAACAGAATCTCTTCTTCATCATATTCTGTCTTCTCTATCAGTTCTCCCTCACGGAAGTAACATGAACCGCCATGATTTTGCGGATCATGGTCAATCGGATTAATCATCAGTGCTTCTGAAGCAACTGTCCCAGCCTGTTTCGCATATTCTTCAAGCCCCCATTTTTGCCATTCATCAACAGATATGCTCAGATAAACCGGCCAGATCAATAAGCCATCTGTTTTGAATCTTTCCGGATAATCCCATAGATCTCCGCATAATGAGATCATTATTTCTTTACCATTACAGTTAAACGTATTTACTTCTGATCCTTCTTTATAGTGATTATCGGTCTTATCGTATTCTTTCCAGCCTTTGGATATCCTTCTGTAGTTATGAATTACTTTCCCTTGTGAAATAGCCATACAGGATGAGAACAATTCTTCCTGATCTTTTTCAATATAACCGGTTAATATGGCGGTATTATACTCAACCGACCATCTGCATAATTGAGAAACGATTTCTGAATTCAGATCTGTTGCCATATTCTTATCTGTTTCATAATCCCAGCACAAAGAATCAAAGCCCTGAAGGTATGCTTCACCGAAACATAAAAGATCAGCTTTACCTTCTGTTTCCTTTAAAGCTCTTTCAATCTGTTTTAAGTTAAATGGAACGTCTCTATTTCGACATTCATAAGAAACTAAACCTATTTTCATATATAAAAACAATCATTATTTCAATCATGAAATAACAGATATTTGTTCCTTCCGCCTTTCATTGCTTCGGTAAATACAACAGCGAAATTGTTTCCCATGATCAGTACAGCTTCGCTGCCACAAGATGCAAGTTTGACTGCTTCATTTAATGGCATAAAACCTTCACCAAGATAATCGTCAGACATGACAAAACAGATCTCTTCATGTTCAGATATAAAATCCATGAATTCTTTACGCCTGTCCATATCATCACCCTGCATGATAATCCTTTTCTTATCCAGCAGATCATCGGCATTGTGACAGAATCTGTTTAAGGCTGCATTTCTTTTTGAGGGATTTGTGAATTCATGAAGAAGTCTTTCTCTTCTTTCTTTTCTGATAAATGAATTCACAAAATTCTTTTCGTTTATATAATCCATTTTTATCCGATCGTACAGAGTTTTCCTTTCAGTTCATATCCGATCTTTTCATAACAGGCATTGGATGCCACATAATCCGCATCGGTATATAACATCGGTATAAGTCCTTTATCTTTGACTATCATCGTTACCTGATATACCATATTTTCCGCATAGTGTTTACGGCGATACTGCGGATAGGTATAGACCAGAGAAATTGATGCCATATCTCCATCCGGTGCGTACTTGCAGCACGCAACAGGCTTGCCATTTTTATCTTTCCAGAAATACATGTTTCCTGTTTCAATCGTTAATTTCGCATCTTCAAAATAACTTTCTCTGTCTTTCTGATCGACGCCTAATTCCTTATGGAAGAGGTCCGTGAATTCCACTAGCTGTTCAATGTCGCTTTCTTTGCACTGATACAATTCGCCATCCGTTTTATCAGTTGGCTTTATAGGATTAAGGCATTCATACGCAAACATATTCGTAAAAACAGACATCTTTCTGCCTTCTTTTTCGGATCTGTTTATAAAGTACTGCGCCAGTTCATATTTGACATTGAAACGGTGATTGCCATCAAACAAGTTATTTTCTTTTGTCAGCTGGTAAACATATTCCATCTCTTCTTCAGAAGCACCATCTTCTGTCCAGATCCAGACCGGAAACGGATCACAGGTAAAGCAGATGATCATTCTTTCGTGATCACTTAACAGTAAGTTACAGTTTCCACCGATGATCTTACGCAAGACAAAAAATGTATATCTGTCTTTTTCCAGTATCTTCAGATCTCTTTCATCTGTATATTTATCCATTCTGTGTCCGCACCTTTCTTTAATCCAATTATCGGCTTCTGTTCTGTTTTTGAATATGATCAATTGTTTATCCTGATACTTCATAAACAGTTCCATCAGGATCGGATACTTTACCTGATGGTAGTTTCTGACATCTTCCACCAGTTCTTCATCAAGTTCTTCTTCAACCCAGGGTATATCTTCCCTTTTCTGTCCCGTACGATTAGTTATTCCTTCCATACAGGTATCAAGATCATAATCAAGGAAGATGATCGTATCGCAGTTTCTGATTCTAACTTCATAAGTTCGGCTGTAATCGCCGTCAATGATCCATTCATCTTCATTCAGCACAGCTTCCAGTTTAGTATCAAATTCATCTCTGCTGATGTGGCTTCGATCTTCTTTCCACCAGATATTATCAAGATGAATCAATGGAATATCTGTACGGTCATGAAGACGTTTCGCAAAGGTGCTCTTTCCGCTTCCGGGGCAGCCTAATATGATGATTTTCTTTCCAATGTCATTCATCTGTTTCATATACGATATCTCCGAAATGGTGCTTTTTCTTTGTATTTATATCCGGTAATCATCAGTTTTAGAATTCAATACTTATATCATCAAATGAAGTATTTCCCTTAAGCAGATCCTCCATCCTCTTTTTCACTTTCTCATCAGGTTCCAGTACTGAAAACATATTCAATAAAATGTCCAGTTCAGGAAGAAGTTCTGATAAAGGTTTATTCAATTGCGATACCCATGCTTCGATAGTAGATAAAGCAAGATTTCTTGTCCTGATCGGCTCAGACTGCAATCCTGTTTCCACAAAATCGACTCCTTCTAAAGGGTATCTGTTTAATTCCTGAAGCAGGCACTCCAGAGCTCTCTGTTTCCAGTAATTCTCACCCAGGCCGAGCGTTGTTGATGGAGAAGTTTTCATTTCATTCAAAGGAAGATTTGTATGAAAAAGATCTATCACTTTATCTTTATATTCCGGATCATCCATCAGATAGGAACACAGAAAATGCTTATCTTTGAATGAAGATTCCATCAGCTCATAAAGATCGTTCCTGTAATCAATATTCAGTTCTTCTGCCAGTTCGATATTATGACCTTTCTTAACAGCTTCTTTTACCAGTTCACGGCATTTATCCGTATTAATGATCTCGTTGCATAAAGAAACTATTTCTTCATTTTCCTGTTCAAAATACTCTTTTATTTCCAGAACTGTTTCAAAGTCTTCAATTTCATCCGCATAATTTCTGGCATAACTAAGAAATACAAGAATCACTTCTTCTTTATTCTCTATTTTCGATAATCCGGCCACCGCAGATTCATTCAGCATTCCTCTGATGATATCTCTGATACTGGTATATTCTTCCTTGGATTGAATATTGTGTATTAATTCATTGCATCCTGCTTTATTCCAGCAGATTAAAGCCGAATATGAGTCCATGACATCATTATGAACTCCGTCCATTAAGAACCACTTTCTGATTTCTTCGTTAACCGGTTCGATTATTTCAATCGCATGGATCCTGCCCCAGCTATGAACCTTTTTAGCCAGCTGCCAGATTTCGTTATTGCCGTCTTTCCATTTTGCCATGACATAAATCGCAAACAGTGTAAATTCATCACTTAAGCCGATTATTCTTGTAGCTCTTTTTATTTCTTCATTTTTATCAGTCACAAACAGTTCCAGAAAAGACAGTCCCAGTTTAACCATTTCTCTTCTGGATGCATTGATTAACAGATACAGACCGTATTTATTCAGATTTACCGCATCCAGATCATTTCTGTGACTGTTGATATATGACTGCAAAGGATCGATGATCTGTAAAGCGTGTTTCCTTGAAGTAAGCTTTATAAACAGTTCATCAGCCTTTTCATAATTTCCATCCGAAACATATTTAAGTGCCTCAATCATTAAAGATTTATCTTCATCATCCAGATCAGAATAACCCATATGATAGACGGCAACGCCATCCATGGCTCCATCAGCCCAGATTATTTCTTCGTCATTATCTGCTTCTTTCGGCAAGGAAAAATCACGGGGTAATTCTCCGTTGACTAATGATGATTCTATATATTTAAGTAATGAAGTATCCATATTTTTCTCCAAAAATGATTGCTGCTTTATTCTCTTAAACCTATTCTATCAGGGACCGGATAGTCATCACAATCGATACCTTGCATTGAAAAAGGCAGATATCATTCATCAATATACTGCCTTCATGTTTTATCCGTTTTTAAGGTTCTCTAAAGCCTGTGGATTACCGGAAGTGATCATCTTGAGTTTCTCACAGGTTTCGAGTTCCTTGCAGTCGGCACAGGTAATAAATCTTTTCTCAACAACACACTGCCTGATCTGACAGTATGAAGCACAGAACGGTGTTTTTACTCCGACGATTCGACAGCCTGTACAGTTGATCATTTCCGGTGTGATCTCGGCATTATTCAGTTCGCTCCATAATTTCGCAACTTTCTTTCTTAATTCATCATCATTGTTTTCTGTCGCAATACGGGCTTCACATGTTTCACAATCCAGTCCGCACATTCCTATATAATCTTTCATTTTCTATTCCCCGTTTTAATAAAACTTATCAGTTCTTCAACATCATTAAAATCATCATAGTCGCCGTTTATATCATCAACGTGATAGACAACCCCGGCTTTCTCATTTCTTTCAAGGCAATCAAGAAGTTCTTCTTCACCATAACGTCTCACAAACTCATTGAATCCGTAAGGTTTTATTTTTGACAATAAACCTTTATGGCATTCAAGATCGCATTCATAGCAGTGATTCAGTCCATTCTCAATAGAACATCTTCTGTTTTCACACCATTCTCTATCCGGACAGTCTTCTGAATTGCAGCCTCTGCAGTGCTCATTTTCACTGCACAGACAGCAGGCCAGTCCGCATCTTCCTATTCCCAGTTCTCTTTTCATCTATTACTTTTCCTTCCTGATCTGATGTCTGATAACGGTCTTCCATTTTGCTGGATCGACTTTTCTGGCATCGGTCAAATAAATCTCGTGATGAAGACGTCCGTTATTGAAATCATTCTCATAACCGTTATCTTTAAGATATTCATCCATCACAGCGACAGTTGCGGGTTCATCATCATAAGGCCCTATATGCATGATCTGAACACAAAGTCCTTCATCGATCGTCATGAATTCAGCAATCGAGCAGTCGATCTTCTTTTTCGCAGTCGCTGTTTTAACGGCCCAGTCAAAGTCTTTCTTAGTAATGAAATCAGGCAGACGGATAACCGAGATCCAGTTAAAAGAAGACTTGTTTGAATAATCGACACCATCTACTCCATCCTGCCACCAGAAACCTTCGAGCGGCGGTACGACATATTCATAGAATCCTTTGATCTTATAGTCTGTTTTATAGCTCATTTTCAGTGTATATGCCAGAGCATAAAGCACACCGATCGCTTTCTGATAAGCTCCATCAGCTTCGTTTGGATCTCCCTTTCCTTTCACGGCTAAATAATTAGCTTTAGGAACCATTACGATCTCCGGTTTGTTTTTAGGCAGATAAAACTCTTTATATTCTTTTTTGAAATCAAAAGCCATTTTAGTCCTCCTGTTTTTTGACTATAAGTTTATTTATATAGACACCCAATATTCCGGTAAAGATTACTGCACTGTAAGTGGAAAATCTCTCTATTATGCCAAAGACATCTTTAGGAAAGACATTTGTACCTATCGCTCCGAAGAACATGCATCCTAAAGCAATCAAAGAAAGTGTTCCGAGTAGTTTCTCTTTAATTCCGAAACTTCCGATAGAGATCATGATCAGCGAAATGATCGAAAGAATCACAACCAATGCTGTAATGACGTATACATGTACGAAAGACTGAAAACTGCCATCATATCCGCTTCCGGTCAGAGGAAACAGTGAATAACCGATCGCTGAAACATAATTCATCAGCGAAAACAGATATATTCCCAGTTTCAGTGTTTTATTCAGATCATAAGCCAGAATGAAAAGAAATGCGCAGCACAGACAGCTGAAGATTCCGTATATGGAAGTATATCCGCTGGCAATATAGTATGACGGCGCCCCGACGGCCGTGAGATCACTTACTGCCTGAGTCAACCGGTCATATCCCGGATAATACATTCCGCCGATAATATCGTGTAACAGATAAAAGACTACACAAAGGATACCGCTTAACATTGTCCAATTGCATAATCTTTTTATCAGTTTTTCATTATCCATAATTCTTTCTCCAATCTTCCCTGCTTATCATCGAAACATGATGCAGACTGCCGTATTTGTCTGTATATTCTTTTTCAAAATGCATGCCTATCGCTTCTGCCGTTTTATAAGAAGCGATATTATCGCTTGAACAGTAGGAATATAATGCCTGGAAATCACGTTTATTAAATGTCCAGTCTCTTACTGCCGCAGCTGCTTCTTTAGCGTATCCTTTATGATGAAGATCTCTGCGGATGTGAAAGCCTATTTCAGGTAACAACTTGCCATCGATGTCCTGCATGCTTAAACCGCAGTCACCGATCATTTCATCATTTTCTTTTAGACATACAGCCCAGAGTCCGAATCCGTAATCTCTGTAACAGTTCATGCACCATTCGATCCAGCCTTTAACATTTTCCTCGGCAAACTGATTTTTATAGTAACGCATATTTTCTCTATCGGCTAAAACAGCATATAGCGCCTCAAAATCATCAGTGTCCATTTCCCTGAGATAAAGTCTGTCTGTTTCGATCACTGTCTTTTTCATCTTTAGAATTCTTTTCTCTTTATTTCTTCCCAGTTTCTGTTTTCGCACCAGTAAATGACTTTATCACTCACATCATAGACCATTGAAACAACCGTCGGGCAGACTGTCTGGGATACTTCCTTAAGAATGCAGAAACAGTCTTCGACATCAAATTCATCATCTGTCTTCTCTAACATCAGCTGAACTTTCTGGTAACGGTCATAGCCCATCCAGGGGTGTTGTTCAGAATCCATCTTGTATGGCGAGAAATTGGTCATGACTTTATATTTCGGTTTCTCGAAATACTGAGTTCCCTGTCCCGGAATGATATATAAGACATTGCCGTCTTTATCCGACAAGGCAGACATGAATGTCAGTCCCGGAACACTGCAGGCATCTTCGTTTTCTGCGATATCCTTGATTTCTTCGAAGGACTTTTTCATCGTCAAAAGATCGATATCCAGATTGATCACATTATTCTCTTTTCCTGTTTTCGGATCACTTCTTGAATCAAAAGGCCAGCAGGTCGGCATCCCGACGAAGTCTCCCTTTTTATTTCCTCCGAATAAAGGCATCCAGCCTTCTTTGGCATCATTTATTTCAATGAAGACACCATTATCATCAGGCATTACTCTGTATTCCATATCCAGAAGATCCAGGTTCCAGCCTACGATAGTCTTATTTTTATTTACGATTATGCTTGTACACATACTCTTTCTATCTTTGTTTAATTCTGAATATTCTTTTTCTTACTGATTAACACAATAATCAGAACAATTATCCATATACAGATTATGGTCAGAATTCCGGTTTCGGAAACCAGATACATCATCTTGTCTCCTCTGGTGATCAGCTGAAAGATACCCTGATCGTAATTGTTATGAGATGCATGAAGGAATGCCGCAGGCCACATACTGCCGCTTACGTCAGCTAAATAACCGAATATTATGCCGGCTCCCGTAATGCAGAGAATGAATGCTGGTATCCTGTACCACAGAGATGTCTCAGCCATATAGTTACCGAATATCAGTATAGGAAGATGCCAGCAGGACCAGAATAATCCGGTATATATCAAGGTTTTCTTTAGACCGATTCTTTCTTTTAAAGCCGGGACCAGAAAACCGCGCCAGCCGATTTCTTCACCAGTTGCAGATATAAGATTGATGAAATTATTGATGATCATAGCCGGAACCAGATCCGCCAGTATCAAATTCAAAGGAACACCGTTATAAGCGAAATCTTCAGGATAGATCTTCCAGTAGATCATATATGGAATCAAAAGATAAACCAGCGTAATCAGAAAACCCAGGATCATATATCTGATCTTGCATCTTCTGAAACCGATACGTGCAAAAAACTCTTTTAGAGACAGCTTTTCCTTTTTCTGTCTGGCTGATACATAATTGGCAACTATAGCCGAAACAGCCGGCATCCACATCATAATCAGAACGAAATATGCAATACCGGTCCGAATATAAGCTATTTCAAATATCAGTGAAAGAACAATAACCAGTATAAAAAACACTTTTAATGATTCATCTGTCCAGATTGTATTGTTTGTAACATTCATATTCATCTACCTTCTTTCAAATAATCAGTTCTTTATTTCTTATAGGTATCGCAGAAGTGCCTGATATGTTTCTCGATCAGCTTCATGGCTTCCTCTTCATATTCCGGTTTACGGTCAACTTCCGAAACAAAGAGCACAACCGGAGAAACGAATTCCAACGCCATCAAAGAAGGATCATCTTTTCTGAATAAACCTTTCTTAATCAGTTCATCCATGATTCTGGTATACATTTTCTGTAAACCGTCTATCTGATGTCTGGTGGTAATATCTGCCAGCCTTTCACTGCGGAACTGTTCCTGAACCAGAAACATTCTGATCTTTCTGATCATCGGATCACTCATGGTGAAACTGGTTCTTTTTATGGATGATCTGATGAATTCTTCCATATTGGCAGGAAGATTTCCGATATGATCAGCCGAACCGAAATTCTCTTCATAACGCTGCTCAGCAGCATCGATCAGTGAATTGAGGATATCTTCTTTGCCTTTGAAATGTTTATACAGCGAAGGTGCTTTAATACCCACGCTTGAGGCAATCTGTTCCACACTCGTGCCGTCATAGCCGTTTTTCGCAAACAGCGTCAGTGATGCATCCAGAATCCGATCTTTTGTAGACATACAAATCCTCCTTTAGCTAATACCTGTTAGCCTTATTTTAGCTAATATATATTAGCCTGTCAATAATAAAAACTCAGCTGCTTTTATAGCTGAGTTTATCTGTTTTAATCAGATATTCTTATATACAAGACATATCTTTCCATCATCGGCATACATTACGCCATCTCTGACAATTCCCTTTATCTCCCCTTTGATTATTCCGTCACATAAACTGATATATCTGTCGGTCAGTTCCGGCCCGATCGGTGCATCATGATGGGCAGGATATATGACGTTTATGTAGTTCTCTTTACAGAATTCTTTCAGTTTCAGAAGCGAATCTCTGTATCTTCTGACACTGGTCGATTCTTCAAAAGTAAGTAAAACAGCTTTATCACAAAGCGTATCACCGCTTATCAGAACGCCGGATCTTTCATCATAGAGACAGATGCTTCCGAAGGTATGACCTGGCGTTTCCAAGAAATAGATCTTTCTGTTGCCCAGATCAAAATATCCCTTTTCAGGCAGATCGAGATATTTCACATTCATCCCACTGTTGTTAAGTTCGATATCTTTCTGATATTCTTCTATTGCTATATCATTGTTTAAACTGATATTGTGAATGATCATATCATTGATTTTCTTTAAGAAGAACGGATCTGAGTATTCTCTAGCGGTATTGAGATCGTTCTTTGAAATATAGACTTCATCAAAATATCTGTTTCCTCCGATATGATCAGGATGTCCATGTGTATTTACAACCTTTATCGGCAGATCGGTCAGTTCATCAACATAGTTTATGACCATCGTTGAAGCATAGCCTGTATCGATCAGTAAGGCTTTCTCTTCGCCGATAAGCAGATACATATATACATCAGCCACGCCCAGATAGTAATACCTGATCTGATAGAAGTTTTCACTGATTCTGTCTGTTCCGTTTTTATTCATTTTCACTATCTCGTTCATCTGTATCCTTATCGCCGATATACCAGTAATCACAATAATCACCATTGACTGCGATGGTATGTTCTCTGATCAGTTCCGCATGCATAAGCGCAGCTGTCTGATAATCGAACTCACATAATACCGGCATTATTTCCATATATCCGTTCTTCCTTGCAAAATCAGCTAACGGGCAGGAAGTAAAATCAAAAGCCAGTCCTTTTTCTCTGTTATGCGGATTGATTTCAACTCTCCAGCTGTTGCCCCATTCACCATTAGCCAGTTTCTGATCAGACAGTACTTTATAATTCTCAAAACGTTTTCTTAATCTGTTCTGATTTTCAATTTTATTGAAATCAGCGAGCTTACTTAAAACAGGAATACTTTTAGGCATAAAACCGTTTATATAATCTTTCAGTTCTTCCTTGGTAATCTTTCTGTCTGTCGCATCATAAAAAGCGAATACTGCCAGAGCCATATACAGATTGGAGCTCATCCTGTTTTCTTTACCGCCGATATCTTCACCCTTTTCCATCAGTTTACGGTAGTTTTCCAGCGTTAAGTTCCAGCGGCGTTTTGCTTCAGCTTTTGAATATTCTTTGCGCAGATACTTCTTGAATATATATGCGATATAAAACGGGTATGGTCTGTAACTTATCATATTAATTGCCTATATATTCTAACTTGAGACGTTTCCAGTCTTCATCTAAAACATGGAAGTATTCTTCTTCGTCTGTTGCTACTTCCTTAAATCCGGCAGCTTTATAACAGTTAAGAGCACTTTCATTATTATCGAAAACGACCAGATCGATCTTCTTAGCTTTCATGACTTCAAAGGCATGGTCTATCGCCAGCTCCAGCATTCTTTTACCGTAACCTTTACCTCTTTTACTGTCATCAACGATCACAAAACCGAAGCGGCAGATTCTGTTTTCGATATCCACAAAACGGATAATCATATGACCGATGATTCCGTTTTCATCATAAGCTGTCAGTTTATGAAAATATTCCGTATCTGGAAAATCGGCATAATATCTGTTCATGTCTTTCGCATTTATCGGATAAGATCCGTAACGATCGGCGCTCCATTTGCGTAATGAAACTTCATCCTTGATCCAGGAAACGATCGTTTCGGCATCACTTTCTTTATATGGCCTTATTTTCAGCATGCTCATAACCTGATTATACTTCGAAGATATTCAGCTGTTCATAAGTTTTCGGAAATTCAGCCAGATACGCAAAACAGTCTTCCGGTGTATACATAATGTGGTGTTTATTACAGAATCGTCTGAATATCGACATCAGTTTATCCGAATCGGGACTTGGCACATTATACGAGTTTCCATAGATGCGGATATACTTGTTTTTCATACCCGGGAAGTATTTATCCAAGGCGGCATAATAGTATTCTCTGTCGCCTTCTCTTAATGTCAGACCCATATCAAAACAGATGATGCCTTTAACTTTTACTCTGGCACATTCCCTAAGGATTGCCATGATGTTTTCCTCGTTGTCATTGATATATGGCAGGATCGGTGTCAGCCAGACAATAGTCGGAATACCTCTCTTATTCATTTCTTCGAGTACTTCGATCCTGCGTTTTGTATTGCAGACATTCGGTTCGATGATCTTGCATAAATCATCATCATAGGTCGTTAGAGTCATCTGCACGACGCTCTTGGCTTTCTTATTTATTTCATCAAAGAGATCGATATCGCGCATTATCCGATCCGATTTGGTCAGAACGGTTACACCGAATCCGTACTGCAGAATTATTTCCAAGCATCTTCTGGTCAGGCACAGCGTTTCTTCACAATGCATATAAGGATCCGACATGGCGCCAGTTCCGATCATACATTTCTTCTGCTTTGAACGAAGTGCTTTTTCTAGCAGTTCAGGCGCATTCTTCTTGACTTCGATATCTTCGAAAGGATGAGTAAACTGATAGCACGTACTGCGGCTGTCACAGTAGATACAGCCATGTGAACAGCCACGATAAATATTCATGCCGTTTAGGCCGTTATTTGAGGTGAGTATTCCTTTGGCTTCCACAAAATGCATTTTCTGTATCCTTTCTAAGATCTGCTTACGTTATATTTCGTCAGTTTTCTTCCCAAAACAAGAACCATCACTATTCCGGCTACGCCCAGAATAAACATCATCAAAGCTGCACCCGATCCTTTCCCTGTTCCGAAAAGTGCTGTCAGAAAAGGATTGGCGATATTATTTGCCATAAAAGGTTCACAGATTTCATCGACCATGAATCCGCCTAAGAAAAGGCCGATCGGAATCGTGAAGAACTGTAAGGTATTACGGCAGGCATAGATTCTACCCTGCAGTTCAACAGGAACGTTAGTACGCATTATTACATTCTCATTTGAACTCATGACCGGAACAAAGATCCAACCTAAGATCTGTCCGAAACACCAGACCAGCGGATTACGGGAAAAGGCCAGAAAGAAATTTTCTGTGCCCAGAGAAAACAGCATCGTCCAGTATATTACTTTTACTCTGTCTTCAGGTTCCGGCAATAATGTGGCAATTACACTGCCTAAAACCATTGCGATACCCGAACAGGAAGTCACGATGCCAAGCATACTGTTTCCTCCGTGGGGATTAGGTATAACCAGAGCCGGCAAGACTGCATCAAAGGCTGAAGCGATCAGATTAACTCCGGACATGAAAAGAATGACATTCAGAACCAGCGGATTATCTTTAAGAAACTTCAGTCCCTCTTTAACAAGACTTAAATAGTTTTCTTCGTTTTTTTCTCTCAGTTCCTTATCAGGAAGTCTGATGAAGAAAAGTAGTGAAAGAAAAGCAGTTGCAAAAGTAAGCAGATCAAACGCAACTACAATATCCAGCCCTTTAAATCCATACAGCATTGATGCGATCAGCGGGCTTCCGATCGAAATAAGTGATCTTGATAATGACTGTAAACCACCGGTCTGCTGGTAATACTCCTTGGGAATCACCAGTGTATAGGCAACTTCCGAAGCAGGCTGCTGGATGGTGTTCATCAGTCCACTTAAGATATTTATGACATAAAGGTGCCAGATGGATAAGAGATCCGATTTATACAGAAAGAAAACCACGATCGTACTTAGTGCCGTCATGGCATCGCATATCAGCATTGTTTTCTTCTTTTCCACTCTGTCGCTTATTGCACCGGCGAAAAAACTGATAAGCACATACGGTGCATAGGTAAAGATCGTTAAGGCTGCCGTGCTTAAGGCCGAACCGGTCTTTTCATATAGCCACAAAGTCAAAGCAAAACCTGTCACAGCACTTCCCAGCTGTGACAGACTCTGTGTAATCCATAAAATATAAAAGTCTCTCAGTTCCTTAATCATCAACCTTTTCAATAATCAGTTCTGTTGAGCCATCTTCCAGAGAATTATACTCATCCAGATGAATATGAGATCCGTTTTTCTCTTCGGATAAGCTTAAGAGTATATTTGACAGTGATTTTAATCCTTCTTTATTGGCTGAAATATGAACAGTATTATTTTCGATATCCGCAGAGATCTTAAATCCTTCTTCCCATTTTATTTCCATATCGTTTCTTTTTCTTTTTAGCCGGAACTTCTTCCGCAATAATCTCTATCAGTTTGCGGCATAACCGTTTATCATCAATATCCGCCGCCAACATTTCTTTAGCTCCTTCATACGGTAAATCCATCTGTACATCGCCATATGTCTCTTCCATCAGTTTAATAGCACCTTTGGTCGGCTTTAGAAGAAAACGGTCATCATAGATACCGCCGATGACTTTGTCCTGATAATATAAGACAAATTCACCCATCATCATCCGATAGGACAGATCTTCCATATTGAGCTGTTCCAGTACATAATCCAGGTATTCTTTACTCGATGGCATTTTCTTCTTCCTTTCTTTCGAGCCATTCAACTCTAGTCAGAATGTTTACGATGCTTGTTTCCATTCCACCGGATTCGATCTTATGTTCATAGGAACTATAGGGTCTGAATCCGCATTTCTTCTGGACCTTTTCTGATTGAGTATTCCATGTAAAGTGTTTACAAACGATCAGATCCAGGCCGACATCCTCGAACAGATAACGGATTACTTCGTTTACCGCTTCAGGCATCAGGCCCATCCCCCAGTAGTCTTTGGATAAAACGAAACCCAATTCTCTGTTTTTCATTTCATTAAATTCCGGCATGACACCTTCATCATATTCTTCGATTCCCAGTGATCCTATGACTTTTCCATCATATTCCAGCGCAAATGTCTTTTTGTGTTTGACAAATCTGTCAAGGATCTGTTTTGAGACTTCGATATTTTCGTGCGGTTGCCAGCCGGCCATCTGACCTACGCCGTCCACTCTGGCATATTCATAAAAATCCTCAAGATCTTTGTATCTGAAAGGACGCAGAACCAGTCTTTCTGTTTTAAGTGTTACATCACTTATATCGATCGGAACATTCATATCTTACTTTCTTTCGGCAATCAGTTTCAGGAAACGTTTATCATTCATCTGTTCATTACTCAGATACTCGCCATCGCAGAATAATGCATAAGTCGTAATCGGCGTCGGAGCATTCTGGGCATCTTTTTTGTTTTTGATCTGAATAGCCTTAAAATCCACTTTTTCTTTTTTGGCTGTTTCTTCTAAGATCGGAACATACTTCCCGTTAAAAGGACACTGACTGGTGTAATAGAGCACATAACCCTTTTCTTTGATATGCGGATGTCTGGCACATTCTTTGAATTGTGGTTTATCGGCTTTTTTATCAAAAGGAAGATACCACAACTGAATACCGTTATCCGCTTCGTCACATACTTCAAATCCTTTGTATTTCAGGAATTTCGGGTCGGAAAGAAACGGCTTCTTCTTAGCTGAAGATAGAACACATAAACCTTTCTTGCCTTTCTCCTTGCTGTCTTTTATACACTCATTAAGCAGATCATTGGAATAACCATGTCCCTTGAATGAACCTGATACCCAGAGGCAGTCGATATACATATATCCCTTGGCATCGATCGGATTCCAGGCATTCTCTGCCGGTACATATTCGATAAAGCATTTGCCTCGTTCGGCGCTCTTTAAGAATACCAGTCCTTCATCAAACATATCTTTAAGCCAAGCTTTCTTGGAGGAAACCTGAACATCATTATTATTCGAAATAGCACAGCAGATGTGCTCTTTTTCTAGATTTTCTTTTGTGACTCTGATATATTCCATAAATTGATCCTTTCAGATAAATTACTAACTACATTATATAATACATGAAATTGATTCATGTAAGGAAATTGAATAAAAGCAGATATTTTCTGCCTTATTCAGTATATTTTCTCGATTTCACCTTCTATTGAATAACGTTTCTTGAAATCCGAGAGATCTTTTGTGTTTCTGATCAGCGTAACTTCTTCGAATTTGCCTGTTTTGAGATCCTTAAAACCCGCAACCTGTTCCCCGGTACAGATGCTTACCCGGATTGCCGGTTTCTTTACTGTTGGATCATATGCAGTCTTTTCGCTTTTCTTCTTACTGAAAAACACTTCCGTCCTTATTTCTTCTTTCTGGCACAGAAGCAGGCAATACTCTGGACATTGCTGACCTGTACATCGGTATAGTTTTCTTCCAGTCTCTTTTTTAAGGTTTCTACCGTTTCAAACGGAGGCGTAAAGAAACCTTTCTTAACATAGAGATCTCTGATGATCATATCGGTATGACTGTTCGCATCTTTGACATAGAAACAGCCCATAAACAGACCATCATCCTTCAGAACTCTGTATGTTTCAGAATAAGCAGCTTCCTTATCCGGGAAAGCATGGAAACCATTCAAAGATACAACGATATCAAATGAGCGATCCTCAAATGGTAGCTTTCCGACATCGCCCTGCATGAATGTGACATTTCTGATATCCAGTTCTTCAGCCCTGTTTCTTGCTCCTTCCAGCATCTTTTCCGAATAATCCAGACACGTAATCCTGGCATCCGGCAGAGTCTTCCATACCGGTAAAGAAAAGACACCCGTTCCTACCGGAACTTCCAGGAGGTTTCCTTTGAAATCCTTAGGGATATTCTCCAGGCTTCTGCTCTGGTATTCAACGATATCGTTCTTATCCATTTGCCAGACAGTCTTATCCACAAAACGGCCGATAAGCGTCGTACCTGTCATCATTCCGTCATAATAATTGTGCATCTTGCCCAGATTCTTATAGGCATTCTTAATTTCATCTTTTCTTTCCATAATTTCCTCCAGATCAAATGTGAACAGCTGTTTATTTGAGTGTATATACAGCACTCAGTGTCTTTTCTACCGTATCGTCGGAAAGATCTTCATACAGTTCTCTTTCAAAAGTAATATTTTCGTGATTGAGACACATTTCCAGAATATAGAGATAGATGCCGATATCGATCCGGTTATAATACATTACCGCTTTGACCGGCATAATGCCTCTTTTACCGGCTTTTTTATATCTGTAGACATACAGTTTATTATCGATGTGTTCTGTTATCCACGGCTGTGTATTGCAGGCTGATGGCGTAAAACGGACGATATTGCTGAAAGGCAGCTCTTCACCACTCCATGTTTCTTCCAAGGACTTCCTTTTTGATTTGAACATGTCCTTACGGAAACGGTCTTCTGCCATTCTTGAGAAAGCGATCATGATTATATAATCAAGACCGTCATATTCTTTCTCATCAGGTTTGCCGATCCCAAACCACAGCGTACCGATATTCTTCGAAGTCAGATACAGATCGATCTGTTCGCCGATATAACCGATATTGCGCAGATATTCATTCTTCTTTTCACTGTAGAAAAGAATACAGTATTCCGCTCCCCTCTTGCAGGTCGTTTCACTTTCCTTTACGATCCTGCAGGTATATCTGATCGTTTCATCCAAAGGTTTTACTTCTTTCAGAAAATCATTCAGTTCTTCAAGATCTTTTTCACTTATGGATCCCGTATCTCTAAAAAGATGGAAAGATTTTCTTCTGAAGAATTCGTTATAAAAGTCTCTCATATTTTTTTATTCCTTTACTGATTTTGTGGCAATAAAACACGGAATATTCATTTCATGAAGATAGCCTTCGCCGTTGGTATCTTCATATAGGGCTTTAAGAATGAAGCCGGCTTCCAGCTGTCCGTTGATCTGTTCATCAAGAGTATGTGAGAACTGAATACCGCTGTCACCGTCTTCCAGCTGTTTCATCTGTTCAGGATTCTTTAATGGATTGAAAGGTAAAGAATTGACTACTTCTTTTTCATTCTCATTAAAGAGATAATTTATTCCGTTATCAAGTCCGCTTAATAGTATGCCTCCGTGTTTCAGAATCCGGAAACACTCTTTCCATAACGGTTTTACTTCTTCGATATAACAGTTGGCTACCGGATGAAAGATCAGATCGAAACATTCATCTTCAAACGGTAAAGGCTTACTCATATCAGCCTTGATTATCTCGATATCATAACCTTCTCTTTGAGCTGTGATTCTTTCACTCTCTAGCTGGGTATCGGAATAATCCAGAACCGTACATTTAGCACCTAAAGCAGCAAAGATAGGCATCTGCTGAGCTCCGCCACTGGCCAGTCCCAGAACTTTTCTGTTTTTTAATTCGCCGAACCATTCATGAGGTACATATTTGACCGGTGTCAGTTTGACATCCCATTCACCGTTTAAGGTTTTGAGATATGTCTCATGATCGATGGGTTTTCCCCATTCCCAGCCTTCCTCTACCCATTTATCTATTGTCCTGGCATTTATTTCCTGATAATCCATATTATTAAACATCCCTTATAAATTTAAGCATCTTATACTCTTTATTATCACGCGTATCGATCTTCTTTTCGGATGAAAAATACCTGAATCCGCAGGACTCAGCAAGTCTGATCGAAGCCGTATTTTCTTCACGTGATGTATAGATAAAATGTTTTATGTTGTAGCTGTTCTTGCAGTAATCAATAAGCGAATTCAGGATCTCTTTACCATATCCTTTATTCTGATATGAAGGGCTTATACAGATCCCGCATTCTTCATAAGTATCATCAGATACTTTCTCAAAACCCGCAAAACCGATAGCTTTCATACTGGCTTTATCATAGACGGTGAAAGTATCGTGTTTCTTCTGAAACTCGATCGTTCTTTCCATTCTGGCCAAAGCATCTTCTTCGCTTTGCGTAACGCTCCAGTACATATAGCGGGCACATTTCTCATGACGCCAGACATTCTCATACATGTCCTTATAATCAGAAAGTTTTCCCTTATCCAGAATCAGTCTTGCGGTTTCGATCATTTAGCGGCTGATATACCTCTTTACTTCACCCATTACCAGATAATGAGGTTTAATACCGTTCTGATAGATCTTCTTTCCCTCTTCAGGAACCTCATCATAATTGAGCTGATTCATATAGATCTTCTTGCAGACAAAAACTTCGCTTGCTTCCTTGTAAGCGACAGTTCCGTCAATTTCTTCAGCTTCCAGTTTTGCGATCTTTACTTTGTCCTGATCTCTTCCGGAAAGTGAACCCATGACGCCCAGGGATTCATGATACTTGGCCGGGAAGAAAGATACGGAAAACTCATCGTATTTCTTGATGAATTCATAAGTGTAACGGTCCGGTCTGACATAAACGGTGATGACATCTTTGCCCCAGATGGTTCCCATTGAACCCCAGGAGATCGTCATACCATTGAAATCATCTTTGTTTCCGGCAGTTAAGATTGCCCACTCATTGTTGAACTTCTCAAACGGATTGATTTTAAGTTCCATATTGCCTCCCTACCAGATATAAGGGATCATCTTATATCTGACTTTTTCTTTGTATTCTTTATATCCTTCAAGTCCATTCTCCAGGACTTCTTCTTCATTTCTTATCCTTTTGGCGATTAAAGGGATATATCCTAACATGATCAGAAAAGACAGTGGTGATCCCAGAACCAACGGCATGGACAGAAACAGGAAGATAGTCGCCATATACATCGGATGTCTGACAATGCCATATAAACCGGTATCGATGACTTTCTGGTTTTCCTGAACTTCGATTGTTCTTGACAGATAGGTGTTTTCTCTCAAGACTTCCCCATAAAGCGCATAAGAAAGAAGAAAGATCACGGCCGCAAGATAAACGGACCATTGCGGCATGACAAACCAGCTGAAACGGTAATTAAGTCCGGCAATGATGAATGCTGATAGAAACATCATACCGCTCCAGGCAATGACTTCCTTCTGTTCGCTTTCCTCTTCCTTGGCATTGAGCCTTTTCTTTAAGAGCTCAGGATCATACTTATACATGATGAGTCCCGCGATAAACATCGGGATAAACAGTATGCCCATAAACAGCCAGCCGTTAGGAAAATGTATAGTACCGGCCGGCACAAAGATCAGTAATCCCAGAAGGATCACTCCTGCAGTGAATTTGATTATTCCCTGTTTAAAAAGTCCTTTTTCCATTATTCAACTCCATAGATCCAGTCGATGATGCCACCGAATTCATAGATCTTCGTATAACCTAAAGCCACCAGTTTTTCCGCAGCCTGGACACTTCTTCTGCCGCTGCGGCAGTAAACCAGTATTTTCTGGTTCTTATCTTTCAAAGTCTCAGATACTTTTTCGTCGATTGTCTCATTAGGAATACAGATAGCATCCTTGATATGACCGCCATCATATTCCTCTTTGGTTCTGACATCGAGTATAACGATATCATCTTCCTCATCCATGATTCTTTTAGCTTCTTCCTGCGAGATATGTATATAAGAAGAAACGGCTTCTTCTTCCTTCTTCTTACAGCCGCCAAAGATGATCATTCCCAAAAGAAACAATACAATTATTCTTTTCATAATAATTACTGGTCCATTGAAGAATAGTATTCCTCAAGTTTTGGCCTGGCTGCCAGATATACTTTCTTAAGCTTCTTATCAAACTGGGTTCCCATACCTTCCTGGATGATCTGATCGGCCTTCTCAAAAGATATGCTTTCCTTGTATACTCTCTTGCTTACAAGCGCATCATAGACATCGGCGATCGCCATGATCCTGGCTTCTAAAGGTATCTTATTGCCTTTTAAGCCATCCGGATAACCCGAACCGTCATATCTTTCGTGGTGGTAGTGCGCAACATTTTCCGCAATGACCTTGAACTCTTCGTCATCGGTTTCCTTAAGGATCTCGTGAACGATTCTGGCGCCTTCGGCCGCATGTTTTTTCATTTCCTCGTATTCTTCCGGTGTGAAACGACCAGGTTTACGCAAGATGTCATCATCGACCGCGATCTTGCCCAAATCATGCATCGGCGCTGCCTTGATCAGTTTATGACAGAATTCGGGACTTAAGGAGAAAGTACCCTGATTATTGATCTCATCAACCAGGATCTTTACACCCTGGCTGGTCCTCTTGATATGACCGCCGGTAGAATTATCACGGCTTTCAACCATCGTCGCCATCGACATGATCAGGTTGTCATGCATCTGAGTGATATGTAAGGTCTTTTCTTCGACCTTTTCCTGAAGTTCATTGTTAAAGTTGTTCAACAGCTTAATATACTGCTGGTTCTTGGTATCATCGGTGATAAGTAACTGATAGCCTCTGGTATGCATGCCGTCAAACAGATAGTTCACATCGATCAGATAGCTCTTGCCGTCTCTTTCAAAATGGGTCTTATAGTCATCCTTGCCGATAATGCCCTTGACCCAATTTAACATCGTATTATTGACGAACTCATTCTTTTCGACCGAACGGTCAACAACGAGTTCATTGAGTTCCGGGAAGATCTTGCGGGCGGTCTCGTTACTGCCGAGATATCTGAATTTAAAGTCAAAGGATATAAAGCCCGTATCACCTGTTTCAACCAGTGAGTCGATGGCGATATCGTCGACATTATACAGACAGATATTGTGGGCAATGATCAGATAGTTGGCTAACGCAAAGACATAAGCCAAGGAGATATATTCAATATTCCAGTGCAGGATTCTGGTTCCATAGAAGGAAAACATCGATACCAGGACCGGCAGAAACAGTAAAAGGATCGTTTTTCTTGAGACCTGTTTTTTCCAGAAATAGGTATAGCCGATCGCTATAAGATCCAGAGTAAAATAAACGATATTCATAATGGTAAAAGCCTTATGCATTGGACCGTATACCTTATGGAAAACCACGACGTCATTGATCCTTTCGATCGTTACGCTCTTATAGAACAGTTCTGTTTTACCGATAGTCAGAGCTGATGAGAAAATAACTGTATTGATCAGAATTATCAGCGAGCGGAAAAACTTATTAAGTTTTATTTCACACAGTGAAAAGATCGCCAGCGTAATAAACGGCAGAAGGTAGCATCCTCCGACAAAGGTGAACTTATCGATTGCCAGTGCTGCCTCTGCTGACTGGGCTCTGGATAAAAGATAATAGCTCAGATTGACGATCGGCACCATGACAAAAATGATCGTGATATGCGTATCAAAATGCCTGTGCCAGATAAACATGTAGGCCAGCGCCAGCAGTAATGAAATGATAAATATTACCAGATAATAAGTCTCAACCATCTTTAACATTATACTATAGAAAAAGGTATCTTAAGTGATACCTTCATTCTTCGATATAAAGCGTTTTAGAGACTTTTCCGGCCTTTTCTGATATAGCGGAAATATTTACCGCATCACCCTTTTTGGCCTTAAAGACATAGCTAAGTTTCTTTCTGGATAAGGCATTTTCAGCCGTGGTGATATTGCCATAGAAGTATACACCGGTTTTCGTTGCACTGTATCCGGAGAGTTCTTCGATCTTGGTCTCTTTTAATCCTTCTATCAGTTCGACATTATCGATGATTACTTTTACCGGTTTGGTAGCTTTGATGTTCTTGGCAGTCTGAGTCAAAGCGGTAGAGAGATAACCTCTGTTTCCGACAATGACACTCAGTTTATAGATGCCTTCGCCTATTTTCTCGATATTCGCTTCATCTATCGCCAGTTTAGGCATAGCTTTGATGAAACGGATATTGAATCGGCAGTCATTCTCCAATTCCTTCAGCAGCATCTTCTCCGGCGGGTTCTGATGGGTGAACTTATAGTTGAAACCGCCCAGTTCGACCTTGCCGAAATACGGATGATCATATTCCTTCCAGTCGCTGTAGTATTCCGGAGCATTTTCTTTGACCCATTTCATGGCGGCATTGAAGCGTTTGAGATCTTCTTTCAGATCATCTTTGCGCTTCTCGCCCCAGTTGATAGGTACACCGACCTTGGTTGCCAGATCCCAGAATTCCATCGTATAGGATGGAATGCCTTGCGTTTCATACATCCAGTCATCCAGTGCTCCGGAATCATAGTTTTCCTGTGAACTTAAGAATGAATCAAAGATGTTCAAAGGCTTATAGGACAGTTCTTCTTCGCCCATTTCGGCGATGGCTTTTAAGATATCGATATCGCTTTTCGGAGCTTTATCGGAAGGCTTTGTGCCAGGCGGATAGAGAATTATACCACCGCTGGTATGACCGATCGCCGCTCCGCCGATATTCGGATGAGCCAAGACAAAATCGGCGATAGCCTTGGTTTCGATATTGCTTAAAGGATATTTGCCAGCCCCTTCCTGTCTGCCTTCAGGGAACCAGCCATATGGGAAGTTACGGTTGAAATCGAGTCCCCATTCTTCCTTACGGGATTTGAGATTCTCGCTTCCCTCGTATTCTTCCATGATTCCTTCCGGATAGATATCATAGAACTCACCGTTCATATCGGAAGGATCACGCAGTTTCATGGTCGAAGGATCGTTTTCATCCTTCTTCCAGGCACCGTACGGTGTCTTGATCCTCATCATCCTGATGACGCCGTCATTATCAAGATCTTCTTCCTTGATCCCACCCTTTTCACTCATGTATTCCCTGTTAACGGAACGTAAAGTGTAAGGAGTATTCAGGTAGGTCTCGGCACCATCCGGTGTGACTCTTGGAATGACGTAGACTGTCATTTCATCAAGGATCTGTTTTATTTCCGGATCACGGTCATAATTGCTTAAAAGATAATCGATCGTATATAAGGCACACATTGAAGATGTGACTTCACCCGCATGGATATTGCCATCAAGATACCAGCCCGGTTTATCCAGCATATCTCCGGTCTTCTTGTTGGTGAGGATGACCGCATACTGATTACGTCCTTCTTCACTGACGCAGTTTACTTCCAGGTCCATGAGATCGGGATAGCTGTTTTTCAGTGTCGTAAGACATTCGCTTAATTCGTCATATTTAAAGTAATGATCATATGTAAAGCTGGTCTTCATCTTTCCTCCTAGAGTACCTGAGACAGGAATTCTCTGGTCCTTTCATTCTGCGGATTGTCAAAGAGTTCTTCCGGTGTTCCCTTTTCGATGATCATACCGTCATCGATAAAAAGAACTCTGTCGGAGACTTCTTTAGCAAAGCCCATTTCATGAGTAACGATCACACAGGTCATGCCCGAATCAGCCAGTTTTCTGATGACTTCCAGAACGCCCTTGACCATTTCCGGGTCCAGAGCGGAAGTCGGTTCGTCAAACAGCATTACATCCGGTTCCATCGCCATGGCTCTGACGATGGCCAGACGCTGTTTCTGACCGCCGGATAATTTACGCGGATATTCATTGGCCTTATCAAGTAAACCGACCTGTTCGAGCAGTTTCAGGGCCATTTCCTTAGCTTCGGCTTCCGGCATCTTCTTTTCAAGCGTCGGAGCCAGAGTTATATTCTGCAAAACCGTCAGATGCGGGAAGACATTGAACTGCTGGAAGACCATGCCGATCTTCTGACGGTGCAGATCAATATTGGTACTTTTCGGATCGAGTTTTTCGCCTTCAAAATAGACTTCTCCACCCGTCGGTTCTTCTAACATATTGAGACATCTTAGGAAAGTCGATTTGCCGCCACCGGAAGGTCCGATGATACAGACGACTTCACCTTTATAAATCTTTTCGCTGATACCCTTCAGTACTTCCAGATCATTGAAGTTCTTTCTGAGGTCTTTCGTTTCAATCAACGGTGTTGTCATATCAGTCACTTACGCTAAACCTCTCTTCCAGTTTCTTAACCAGAGTCGTCAAAACCATCGTCAGTAAGAGATAGATTCCGGCAATGATGAATAACGGCTGCCAGGATAGGTACTTATTGGCGAGGATCGTTCTGGTGTACATCAGTTCATACAGCATGAAGGTTCCGGCCATCGATGTTTCCTTGATCATGGCGATGTATTCGTTAGCCAGAGCCGGCAGGATATTCTTGATAGCCTGCGGCAGGATGATCTTGGTCATGGTATGTGAAGCACTCATGCCTAGGGAACGGGCTGCTTCACTCTGACCGGAATCGACCGAATTGATACCGCCTCTGATGATCTCCGAAACATATGCGCTGGAGTTCAAGATCAAGGCGATCAGGACAAAGACTTCCTTGTCGACGCTGTTTAAAATCGGTAAAACGATCGGTATAAAGAAGTAGGCAATATACATCTGGACCAGCAACGGTGTTCCTCTCAAGATATTCGCATAGACTGAGGCGATCGAAGAGAGGATCTTGTTTTTGGACAGATGCATAAAGGCTACGAATGTTCCCAGTATACTTCCCAGTCCTACGGCAATAAAAGCATATCTGAGTGTTCCGAGTGTTCCCTTAAGAAACAGCGGCCAGTATTGGATAAAGACATCAAGTATACTTGGTCCCATATTTAACTAGTTCTCCAGAGCAATGATCTGATCTTCAACATACATCTGCTGTAAGGAAGAAGCCTGCGCAACGATGTGCTTGCCTACGAAGTCGCTTAAGGAGTGATAGTTGTCAGCCTGGTCAGCCGGAACGATCAGTGTGTGGTAAGTGACGGAATCATCGCCGACATAACCGACTGATAATTCAAATGCTTCAGCTCTGTCTGCTTTCCAGCCAAAACCCGAGAATGCGATATCGACCTTGCCGGTATCAACAGCAGTCAGGACCGCATTGAAATCCATAGTTTCGATTTTTAAAGCGACACCCAGACAGTCGGCAACATATTTTGCCAGCATCATTTCGCAGCCATATACCGTACCATCTTCAGTAATAAATTCAGCAGCAGGGTAATCCGGAGATGTAGCGATAGACATGACGCCCTTCTTTAAGATATTGGCCAAAACGCCAGTGGCATTGCTTAAGTCAAGATTAGGTTTTACAAGATCAGTTGTATCCAGAAGATAGTTATAAGTATCATCAACAGCGATACCGTTATAGATAGGAGTATCTCCGACGATAGCTAAAGCATCTTCATCTTCCGTTCCTGACTGGACCTTGGCAATAGCTGTCCAGAGAGTGTAGTAGTTATTTGCCGTGGCGGTGTTGATGCATTCATTGACGACGCTCATCAAAGTGGTTTCACCTTTCTTGGCTGCGGCAACATTGCCTTCATAATCACCGTAGATCGATAAGTCAAAGTTTACACCTGACATGGCAAACTGACCGTCAGACTGAGCGACATAGTTCTCGGCCGTTGTGCCATCCAGAGCTATCGCATCACATTTTCCGGTCGATAAAGTCAGGATCGCCTGATCAAGACTGGTGACCAGTTCAAGCTCGGTCTTTCCGGATTCTTCTTTGTTGGAGGAACATGCACTAAGCATTGTTACCATTAATATTGCTAATAAAACAGTTAATAATTTTTTCATTTTTCTTTTTCCTTTCTTTTTTTTCTAATTATTCAAACTAAACCTCATATTCTTCTTACATCTTCGTCGGACTTTCATTTTATGAACCTCCTTAACTCTTAAAATAAAAAATCGTCTCTGTTTCAGAGACGACATAATTATCGCGGTACCACACTGATTATCATATCCTGAAGATATGATCCCTCTCATCTTTAACGCCGATCAGCGTTACAGCCTATTTGATTCAGCTGTAAATCTCCCGGATGCGCTTCTCTATCAGCGTTGCCGCCGGACTTTCACTCTGTTCCGGCTCGCTATTGGGCACTTCAAGATACTCTTCCATTCATAGAACTAAAACTATCTTATTGAAAATTTTACACAATGTCAAGCATTTTTTTCATGAAAATATTTTCAACGATTATTTATAGAATCTTCGCTTTTAAAACCTTCCGGGAATCTCTTCTGTAATTTTCCGATATTCATCTTCAGAATATCCTCAAGATCATAGCCCAGAATATAAGCTGTTTCCGCCAGATACCAGGCAATATCTCCCAGCTCATTGGCCAGCTTTTCTTTATCCAGTTCATGACCCTGATGGAGATGTTTCTTGACGATATCGATGGCTTCTCCCGATTCACCGCATAAGCCCATGACACCATTTATTAATATTTCTTTATCATCCAGTTTCGGATTTAGTGTTTTTAAAGCCAGTTTCTGATACTCATTGATTTCCATTATTTCGTTTCCTTTTTCTCAATGCATATAACTTCATTATCATTTACTTTCATCAGAAAGGATAAGCCGTTAAAAGCAGTAAACCTGAATGTATTCCCGTCTATGATGTTGACTAAGACACATGAGTCTTCATACCCTACTGTATCTTTCATATTCCATACTTCATCGATATAAAGATTATTCGTCTTAAACGGATCATTATCCCATTTTAGAATGTAGCTGTTTAGGTTATATTTCTTAATCATCAAGACCCAATCTGTTTCTTAAATCATCTCTGATATATTCGACATCTTCGATTATTCTTCTTATTCTGCTTCTGGCATCATTGATCCTCTGCTGAACCATGACATCGGTTATAAAGTTATCAAAGAAATAATCCGCAAAAGAAAGAAAATCATCCATATTCAGATTCATGTCGATCACATCATCGATATCATCAAGTTCATCCTGCAGTTTCTCCAGAGAGTCGGCTGCCGCTACCATCAGTTTTTTCGCATCAGCCATCTTCTTTCTTTTGACCATAGTCGAAACTATACCGCCGGCCAGGATATCAAAAACACCCCAGTTCTTGGCAGAGTCCAGACAGTCTTTCGCATCGTATAAGCAATCCAATGCTTCTTCAGCCGCATCCAGAGCTTCTTCCGCTTCATTTCTGAAATCTATGCTCATAATCCAAACCTCCTTAAGAGATTACTCTTTTTTTACCTTTAGCTACTATTATATCCAAAAAAGATGTCTTATTTACCTGACATCTCTTTCTTAAGCAGTTCCTTGTTTTTGTACATATCTTCATCGGCCCGTTTGAAGACCGCCTCCATGGTGTCGTTTTCCTTTTCACCATATACCGCAATACCCGCAGCAGCGGAATATCTCTTCCATGGTTCATCGGTTTCAGCCTCGCAGGCAGCCTTATATTCATCCGCCAGATCCAGCAAGAGCTGTTCCCTGTTATTGAAATCTTCACCTCTTAAAACAGTCAGGAATTCATCACCGCCGATCCTGTAGACCGGTGAATGCTTAAAGACCTGACAGATGATCTGGCAGGAACCGACAATAAACTCATTGCCGGCTTCATGGCCATAGGTATCATTGATACCTTTCAGATCATTCAAGTCGATCATGACCAGTGCAAAAGGTTTTCCTTCTTCGATATTCTTAGCCAGTTTTTCTTTTTCTTTATCCAGTGCCGTTGCGTTCTTGACGCCTGTAAGCTTATCGATATAAGCCAGTGATGTCATATTGCTGACTTCCTGTTTGGAATTCTTGACTTTCTCTTCAGCCGAAATAATCGCTTCAACGTTATTCTTCATAACGATCGACATCTGATTGATCGTATTGGACAGTGACTGGATCTCGTTATCCGTATTGATCTCAGGCGCATGGAAAACCATTGATTCCGGATCGCTTTTACCTCTGACGGTTTTAATATAAGCTCGGGCACTCTCTTCCAGCTTCTTGACCGGATTAACGATATTTCTGTTTAACCAGAGAATAATGAATAATGAGAACATCGAACCCAAGACAAGTGCCAGAACGACATTCATCATCGCATAACGTCTGATGGTATGTTTAATGACACTGGCTTCGATATCCGCACAGGCCAGACAGATAAAATTGCCTTTGGAATCACGCATCGGCTTACAGGCCGTATAGCAGTCTCCCCATTCGGATATTTCTTCAAAGAAGGAAACACCATCATAATCAATACAGTTTTCATATTTCTTCAGTGTCTCGATCTCATAGGCATCCGATGTTTCATGTATTTCAAGATCTACCGCTCCTTCAGCTCTCTCCGCATCGGAAGTAGCCGAACAGGCGTTATGCATCAGACCGTTTTCGGAATCAGGAATGACCAGATACAGATAGAACAGATCCATGTCATCAACCATGTCATTGAGCATTGCCTGCAGACGGTCGTATTTCTCCGAATGAACACCGGTCTTTAGACATTCCATCAGATCATCGTTATCGGTCTGTGATTCAATGAAAGTCAGAACTTCGGTCAGTTTAGCATCATATCTTTCATATAAAGCCTTATGGATTGAATACTGGGCCTGAATAGAGAAAAGTATAACCATAGCAAAAATAAACAGGATGCATCCCGTAAGTATTACTCTCTGTATAGGTCTTCTGTATTTCTCCATAATTCTTTACCAGCAATATTTTATCACAACGCTTTTATATCAGTTAACTTTCCCGAAACGATTTAAAGGCCAGAGCGTAAACAGAACTTTGCCGACGATCTGTTCTTCGGCGATACAGCCGATAGCCGTATTTCTTGAATCGATCGATGAAGATCTCAGATCACCCATCACAAATACTCTGTTTTCCGGAACCTGGTAAGGCAATACGATATTACATTCGCCGAAAGCCTTATCTTCAATATAAGGTTCCTCGATAAAGACGTTATTCACAAAGACATTTCCCGTCTCATCGATATTAACCCAGTCGCCCTCATTGGCGATGACTCTTTTGACCAGTGTCTTATTATTGTAATAAAAAGCGATCACGTCTCCGCTCTTGCATTTTGAACCTTTTCTGGTCAGCACATAGTTGCCCTCTTCCAGAGTCGGAGACATTGATGTTCCATAGATCCTGGTAATCGGGAAGAATAAAGTTATGATCAGAATAAGAAGTGCGATTACCGCTACCGGTATATAAACAAAAGGCAGGATATTCCTGCTGAATCTGCTTTTTGATTTTATCCTGTCTAATTCCGCCTTATAGTCTTCAGATGAATAGGAACTCATTTCTTATCTCCGCCATCTTTCGTTTTAGCTGAATGTCTGCCCTTGTATGAAGGCTCAGGAATAACGTACTTGACGACTTCTTTGACGACTTCCTTGGTTGGAGCTTCCACAACAGGCCTGACCTCAGGCTCTTTTTTCTGAACGTGCTCCTGTACTTCAGCCGGAAAAGTATATCTGCTCGGATCATCTCTTTCAACAATGTGCTTAACATTCTTAACATAGAGATCTGCAGCTTTCTGTGCCTCCAAAAAGATATCACTCAATGCCAGTGAAGCTTCCGCAATCGAACCGACTTTACTGATCCGGATTTTCTTGTCTGCGACCTGTTTCTTCAGCGTCTCATTCTCTTCTTCCAGACTTTCAATTCTCTTCTCCTGTTTATAAAGAAGATCCAGCAGTTCGGCTCTTGTTAATTTAGATAAAGATTTATTATCTTTCATCTGTTATTCCTCAACACACGAAAAAAGATAAGGTCATACCCTTTGTCTAAATTTTATCATCTTTAAGTACCGTTTTTCACAAAAACGTATTAAAAAACCCTTTATCTCATTCAGATATAAAGGGTCTTGCACAAATAACTTAATTGAAAGAAATGCTGTTCACAAATGCTTCAAAAGCGGTATATGATTCTTCACTTCTGCTTGTGAACCAGCCATTCGATTTGCCGCTGTTGCGGATCTCATAGACATCGTCACCGTGCTGCGTGTAGTAGATATACGGATTGCCTTCATCACATAATACCGTATAGCTGATACCGTTAACGGTTCTCTCTTCATATTCCTTGTCCTGTTTCTTCTGATCTTCAACAGTTGAATTTCTGAATACTCTGATCAGGAAACGGAAATCCATTTCATCATCGCTCTGGCCGTACTTCCACAGGACGTACTTTTCTAACTGATTGCCATCAGGATCTTCTGTCATATTAGTTACCAGTTTATAGACATTCAAAGAAGGATCGATCGTGTAGCTGATACCACCAAGATCCAGATCATTAGTGATCATCGGACCGTTGTCTTTGAATGAAACAGCCTTTACAGCTTCATCAAACGGATCTCTGCTTTGTCCATCAAGTAAAGCATATTTAACGGCGTAGAGATCATTATCCTTCATCGCAAAAGCGACATAACTGCTGCCTGAAACATAAACGTAGAATACATCATCTCCGTTTTCGATCTTCTCTAATGAATCCAGATCGATAAGTCCTTCAAGGCTCTGGTCCTTGGCGTAAGCGTATGTCAGTTCGGTTCCATCGTTGAAATAGAAAGTAATGTCCTTTTCGATAATCTCTCCATCTACGCTCTGTTCAATGAAACGTTCTGCTTTATCAAACTTTTCCGGAGCAGAGAAACTGAGCAGATTTGTACTGGTATCATCCGCGATCCTCTTGATTTTTTCGGGTTCATCAGAACCACCGTTTCCATTAGAAGAACCGGAACAGCCAGACATCGTCATAACCATTAATACTGTCAGAAATAAAACTATAAGCTTTTTCAAAATAATACCTCCCATAAGCACATTTATTAACTGTATTTTGAAACATCATTATTATAAAATAATCCGATTTTCATTCACAATCGGATTATTCATAAATTGATCAGTGTAATTATTTATCAGAATTTCAGGTCTGCCCTGCTGTATTCTTCAAGACGTTTATCATAGGCATCAATCAGCTCTTCTTCCAGATATAACGGTCCGTTATAACCAATCAAGGAATAAAGATACCTGGTGAAATACGGATTAAGTACCAGTATCGGACCAAGGAGATTTGTGCCGAAGAAGTTGTTTACATGAACGCCTTCAAAGGCCTCGTTATTATTTTCTCTGATGACTTTGAATAAACCGGGTTCATCAGATTTCATGAAGCTGCTCTGGCTCTTATATCCGACAACTTTAATATCATCGATAGTTCCTAAGAATAAGGAATTATATCTGTTATTCTCATCGATCTTACTTTCGATTGAAAAGATACCCAATCCTTCAACTGTTGTTGAGTTATTCAGAGTCAACGATTTTCCTAATACTTCTGTGGCATTACCGGTAAAAAGAAAGACAGTTCCTTTATCGATCTTTTCTTTGATCTTTTTCTTGTATGGTAAAAGTTTATTTATTACTTTAACCTCATTATTCGGACTTAAAGTTCCCATATAGATGAGATCGACCTTATGTTTAAGGAAATACGGCTCATCGTTAAGAGATGTCTTAATGATCTTTCCTTTAGGGAAAGATTTCTCCAGATACAGGACATTGCCGTTGTCACCGTAAAGATTGGCTAATTCAGGGAACAGGATCTCTATCGTCATTGCGCTAAACTCCTTGCGATGGCATCGCTGACTTCCTTGGACTGATCGTAGGAAGTTATATCATGCAAGAGGAAGATCTTATCGATTCCTTCATGCGGAATATGTCCGGCAATTAATGAATCACTTTCCACGGTTTCGATAATATCCTTATTGATTCCGGCTAAAAGACAGCGCAGATATACATCCGCTCTTCTCCATCCGGAGATGATGATCTTGGTGATACTCCTATCATTCAGCTGTTCAAAATCGGTATCATAATACCAGCCGATCGTTTCCGAAGAATTACGTGCATCCATGACGTCATCCAGCATCAGGATCACACACTTCTTCCCTTCATCTTTCCTCACATATTCGAATACCGATGAACAGGCAACCGGATTCTGACCCTTTGCCAGATGGTTGATCAGTGAGATACCGTTTATCTCCTTAGATTCAAAACGGGAACTGATCAGTTTCATTTCATTCAGATACTTATTGATTATTTCATCTGAATATCCCAGTTCCAGCAATAATGAAATGAATGAAAGATAGTTATAGATATTGAAGATACTTTCGACCTTCAAAGGGAAAGTACTTTCTTTTTTATGATGTTTAATGGTAATGGTATTATTCTTTCTGTCGAGCTTGCCGTCATAATCTCTTTTCGGATTTTTTAAACCACAATTTGGACATACAACATTGCCGATCTGGAAATATTTGACGTCTTTGTATTCGAGTTTTCCGCCGCATTTAGGACAGTATACCAGATCAGAGAAGCGGTGCTCCGGTATTTCCTTACTCAGTTTCTGGGAGATACCGTAGCTGATGAAATCTCTGTTGTCGGCTAAAGATGTGACGATCAGATCATCCGCATTTAGTAGTAGTTTTGTTGACTGAGGTATACCCTCTCTGATCTTGGAAGCGATGTATTCAACTGAAGAATTGGTGCGCATCGAATCCCTGAAAAGGTTCGTACACAGGAAATAATCAGGAGGAATGATTTTAAAGATCTCACCCGAAAGTTTCTCATCGATCTCCATGATTCCGACATCGCATTTTCTTTTCTGGGCAAGAAACATCGTCGCAACCCCGGTCTCAAGATTGAAACCGTTGTTGTATATTACGGTATTACCCTGACTCTCAAAGAAATCCTTTAAAAGACCGCAGACCGTAGACTTGCCGTTGGTGCCGGTTACCGCAATGAAAAGATCAGGCTTTCTGACATAATGCAGAAAATCCGGGCAGATCCTTAGAGCTATATAACCCGGATAGTACGGAATATTTCTTTTTAACAGTTTCAGACCGAGCTTGCTTAAGTTGCCGGCAGCCTTGGCCAGATAGAATCTAATCTTCATGAATCTCTCCATAGATCACTTTATCAAATAAAGGTTTTAATCCTTCGTTGTTTTCGGAAAGATGGATCTTGGACTGATACAGATCATAACCAGGCAGTTCATTGCCTTCGATCAGACAAGGTCCGTTTTCGGTGATTGCTACATCAAAACCGATCAGACCGACCTGCGGAATGACTTTGGCAGCTTTCTTGGCCATCGCGATCGCTTCCTTGTAGTAAGGGATCTCGAAGCCTTCGATCTTAACCCCGCTGGTCGGATGAACCATAAAGACATTGCCTTCGCGGTCGATGGCCGGTTTATTGATTACACCCTCTTCATTAAAGAAGGTAAACAGTCCGCCCTTATGCAGGTTATCCACATCATTGATGCCGTTACCCATTCTGATGACTCTAACCAGGATGGCTGTCTGATTATTCTTGGTAGCCGTAACGATTCTCAAGGTATTGACTGAAGAAGGACACAGTTCATTCATCTTAGGATGCTGCTTAACATATTCTTCGACCAGAGTTTTATTCTCTGCTTTTAACTGTTCATATAAAGATTTCAGATCGGTATCTTCATTTACTTCGATCTTGGTTACACCCTTACCGCCCGATTCATCGACCGGCTTAGCCATGACTTTCGGATGTTTCTTCATGAAACAGATGAATTCATCAACATTCGCTTCCTTGAGATCAAGAAAATCTCTCATCAGATAATCCTTAAAGATCTTGTTGAATTCGACCTTATCGGAAAAACAGTGATAGTAGGAGGAGTCATTCATCTTTAAGAGATAGGCATTATTGATGCCTCTGGTGATGAAGGTGGAACGCTGCTTGTCATTTAGAGCTTCGAAATTGAAAAGGAAGTAATCGGTATATCCGGCCTGATATTTAATAGCACAGGAAAACATATCGATAATAATTGAAAGATAACCTTTACCGCTTCTTTTATGAACTTTTTTGATCGTATTCCACATGGATTTATAATCCATGGCGAAGACTCTTCTGATCAGATATTTTATTTTCTTCATCTTTACACCTTTAATTTTGAAATCAGCTGTTTAATGGAAACATCATCCATCTGTAAGATCTTCTGCGGAATGGAGAAATGAACGGTCACAACATAGTAAATGATAACCATCAGGATTCCTACTCCGCCCATGATACCGATATCGATCAATCGGCTCTGATAGTCAAAACCGATCAGATTATGGATAACGATCGCCGGTATAACCATGGCCAAAGAAGAAAGAGTGATCATAAACATATTGCCATAGGTACCTCTGATATCTACTCCGAACGTCTTCTTCAGATAATACAGATACATAACGATCTGTACGAGATAATACAGACCCGAAGAATAGATCATGCCGTAGGCCCCGAATAATCTGACTAACGGGAAGAAAGTTATCAGTTTGATCAGGAAGCTGACTATTAAAGCGATGATCGCATCTTTACGCATCTTTAAGGACATTAATACCGAAGAAAGAATCGGCGCCACACAGCCTAAAAACAGCTGGATATTGCTTACACAGAGTAAAGAAGCGCCAAGTGTCAGATTATAGTTACCGTAGAAGATAAAATAGATATCTCTCGCAAAGAAGATAAAGACCACAACGATCGGAATGAGAATATATAATGACGCATCCATGATCTGCGTGATCTGTTCATTGATCTTCTTATTGTCATGGTTCTCCAGTGATTCCGAAAGATAAGGGACCATGCCTGAAGAAAAGCCCATCGCAAAGACTGATGGAATATTGGCGATCTTGGCGATATTGGACTGTAAGATACCGACTGATAACTTGGCGGAATCATAGATCTCAGGACCGTTGACCTTGGTCATATAATCCAAGAAGAATGTGGTATTGACCAAAGGTCCGGCAGCACCCAGGAAAGATATAAACAGATATGGAATACCTAAAGTTAAGATCTCGATAAACAGTTCCTTCTTGGTTCTGGTCGCATCGTAGTCCTGCTGAGCAGCAAGTTCTTCCACGTGCTTTGCATCTTCCTTGCTTAATCTGACAGTGAAGATATAAGCAACGATAGCACCTAGTGCTGCTGCGGCAATTGCCACAAAGATCGCCCAGATACTTTCAAAGTTCATGATCTTAACAAACAGATATGAGAAAGCCAGGATTGATAAGACTCTGACCAGCTGTTCCAGAACCTGTGAAGAAGCAAATATATCCAGTCTCTTTAAACCCTGAATATAACCTCTGGTTGAACTTAATAAAGGCACGGTAATAACCGATATAGTAAGGATATTGAACATTGCTTTCAGGTTATTGATGTCAGTAAGCGGAGCTGAATAACCGAGTGACTGTCTCGATAATCCCTCCGTCAGCAAAAGCAAAACAAAAGCGACACCGACTGATAAAGCCATGACGATCGAAGTACCGAGCTTTCTGATCATCAGTACAGTCTTATAATCGTTGTTGGCCATATAGCGGGCAACCATTGCCGCAATCGCAAAAGGTATGCCAGCCTGTGATATCTGTAATAAAAGATCGTAATAGGTATAAACGATCGAATAGAAAGCCATATTGGACTCACCGGCTATAGCTGATAGAGGTGAATAGTAAAGCAAGCCCAAAAACTTGGAAATGAAAATTCCGAAAGAACTGGCTAAAGAACCTATCAGTAATGAACTTTTAATATTTTCCTTATTCATGTTTATTCATTGATCCAGAAATCAGTCAGATTGCCGTCTTCTCCGGCATAGTATTCTTCCATATCAACACGATAGAAGAAATATCTCAAAAGGGACTGCTTATCATACTTTTTGATGAAATAGCCCCAGTAATCACGATAGCCCAGCTCTTCGGCAATATAGATATAGCCATCCGGATCGATACCCGCAACGATAGCAATATGACCGCCCTCATACACGGTTCCGCCAAACGGACCGGAAAGCAGATCACCGACTCTTAATCTGTCTGCCTTTAATTCTTCAGACAGCACAAGCTTTTTACCCAGATCGGTCAGATCAGGCCAGTCTGAAGCAATACCTGCACCTAAGTCACGGCAGTCAAAACCGCCGTTATAAATTGCCCATGAGACAAAACCGCTGCAGTCGAGACCATTCGCTCTGACACGGTCATAGGAATATTCATTAAGCAGACAGCCCCAGCACGTCGGACCGGCTACTGTCATATTTTTATTGATACCTTCATAACGCGAAGGATCAAGGTATAGACCGAGATGGTAGTATCTTCCTTCACCGTCACAGTATTTATTCACATAGGAATCAACTCTGCCGTTTTCCGTGAAATAATTTATTCTGTATGGGAATTCCAGGGCCAGGAATCTGGCGGCCTCCACAACTCCCGCACGGGTATGACGTCCGGCCTTATCGACTCTTGAAGCCAGTATTTCATCAATCAGATCGTTTTCTTCCTTGGAGTAGGCTCCGCAAGGCAAGAACGGTTTCTGCATATCGAATTCCCTTGGTGCCAGTACGATCAGATCGGTAACCGTAACTTTGATCGAATCATTCAGATCCTCATAAGAAGCTATGATATTGGTCGTACCAAGCGCAACGGCATGGATCACGTTATTCTCATCAATAGTTGCGATATCCTCGTTTTCACTTTTTAAGATGACCTTGCCATCAACGACACCCTTATGTGTCGTTTCATATGTAAGCTGTTCTTTTCCGCCAACTGCCAGATAGACATCTCCGGAAGTGATCGTGATACTTTCCACATGCGAAAAATCCAGATTCTCTTTTGTGAAAGACAACTGATTATATCTGTTTACGACATAAAGATTGGTCTGATAGTCTTCAATATCCAAAGTGCACGCATGATTCTCATCGGCACTTACCCAGTGTAGATCTGTGCTGTATTCCTTGCCGAAAGCACAGCTGCCCTTATCACTGAGTTCGACGATGACTCTCTCTCCTTCACGATGCATATCGATCAGAGAAGCCGGACGTTTGTAGTCCAGCTCATAAAATAAAAGCCCAATCGCAGCAACTGCAATCAGGGCAATCGATATCAAACGCTTTTTTTCATCTTTAAAAAAATCCATAACTTGGTTTTGTATTAAATTAATTATACTTAATTAGTCTTATATTCGCCAACAAACACACATAATAACCATTTAAACAGAATCTATGGTTTATAATATGAGTAAAGGAAAATAAGTCTATGATCAATAAGTACACATTAAGCAGAGCTCAGGAACTCAAATACGTAAGAGAAAATCTTGATACACTGGTTTCCAACAGTGTCGCCCTTTCAAGGTACAGCGAAGATGATCCTTTAAAAGCGGTTGCGGAAAGAAATTTCTATGATGCTTTTGAATTCATCCTGAACAATCCCGAAGTGGAAAATGATTATAAGTGCCTTGTTGAACTGCATGCGATGCTGATGAAGGACTTAGACAGCGGAATCAAATCCGAACTGAATGAGACTCAGATCAAGGAACTCAATGAAATGATCAATCAGCCGACCAAGGCCAATCTGGAAGTGGCTATTGATGTCTTACTATATATCCTGGACAAGCGTCTGTTTGTGGATGGCGATGTCAGAGCAGCCATGCTGTTTGCGAATAAGTTCATGGTCGATAACGGCTGCGGTATCATCACCGTACCGGTCGATAAAAAAGATGTCTTCCGTGAGAAACTAAAGGAATATAAGGAGTCCAAGGATTATGACATCAAGGACTGGGTATACAAATACTGTGTCAAAGGTCCAAAACTTGATTACTGATTAAAAAGATCGCAAGATCTTTTTAAAAATACTATAATTTAATCTATGAATACCCGTCGACTGACTACTCTGGCGATGCTGACAGCAGTCTATACTGTTTTAGCTATTCTGACGCCGGTCAAGATCGCTAACTTCAAATTCACATTTGAAGCTTTTCCGATTCTTGTTGCGGGTTTACTGCTGGGACCGATAGACGGTCTGATCGTCGGAGCTTTGGGATCTTTTATCTACCAGTTATTCTTTTCAGGATACGGTATTACCGTTACAACACCGTTATGGATACTTCCTCATGCGCTCAGCGGTTTAGTTGCCGGTTTATATGCCAAAAAGAAGAATTATACTCTTGATTACAGACAGACTATTTTTATTGCGATTATCTGCGCTTTCTGTGTCACGGCTTTGAATATTCTGGCTTTATATGTCGACTCCAAGATTTACGGTTACTATTCCAAAACTCTGGTTTTCGGCAATATTCTAATCAAAATAATTACCGGTATTATTCTTTCGATAATCTATGCGGGAGTATTACCGAAACTGCTTGATTTTCTTAAGAAAAAAATAAACAAATAATTTCATAAATCATTTAAATTTTTAGACTGATATCAGGGAACCACTCCAACCGTGTATTCGGGCAAGGTGGTGTTTTTTTATTATCACAAATATGCAATGATGTGCTTACTTTTATCCCCAATTCTAGTAAACTATTATTGAGAGAATCGGAGAAGAATAATATGTATACAGATATTGAAATCGCACAGGCCTGCAAGAAAGAAAAGATCACTCAGATAGCCGCAAAAATCAATATTCCCGAAGAATATCTTGAACTTTACGGAAACTATAAAGCAAAAGTCGATTATAAGCTTTTAAAAGATCTGGAAAATAAACCAAACGGTAAGCTTGTGCTGGTAACAGCTATCACTCCTACTCCGGCCGGAGAAGGCAAGACGACCACTACCGTCGGACTTTCCGATGGCTTAAGAAAGATTGGAAAGAAATCCATCGTTGCCTTGAGAGAGCCTTCATTGGGCCCGGTCTTCGGTATCAAAGGCGGTGCAGCCGGAGGAGGATATGCGCAAGTCGTGCCGATGGAAGACATCAATCTTCATTTTACCGGTGACTTCCATGCGATCGGTGCAGCCAATAACCTTCTGGCCGCAATGCTAGACAACCATATCCAACAGGGCAATGCCTTAAATATCGACCCAAGAAGGATCACCTGGAGAAGAGCCGTCGATATGAACGACAGGCAGTTAAGAAATATCATTGACGGATTGGGTAATCGAACCGATGGCACACCGCGTCAGGACGGTTTTGATATCACGGTCGCTTCGGAAGTAATGGCTGTCTTATGTCTGGCTTCCGATATAACCGATCTCAAGGAAAGATTATCCAGAATAGTCGTCGGATATACGTATAATAATGAACCTGTCACAGCCGGTCAGCTGAAAGCTCAGGGTGCGATGGCTGCTTTACTTAAGGATGCCTTAAAACCGAATCTTGTTCAGACACTGGAAGGAACACCTGCTTTCATTCATGGCGGACCGTTTGCGAATATTGCCCATGGCTGTAACTCCGTAACTGCCACCAGGATGGCACTCAAACTTGGCGATTATGCCGTAACGGAAGCCGGATTCGGTGCTGATCTCGGTGCCGAGAAATTCATCGACATAAAATGCCGCAAAGCCGGTTTGAAACCGGATGCGGTTGTCATCGTCGCGACAGTCAGAGCTCTGAAACATCACGGCGGTGTAGCTAAAACCGATCTGAATAAGGAAAATCTCGAAGCACTGGAAAAAGGTCTGCCTAACCTCTTACAGCACGTCGAGAATATCACCAAAGTCTTTAAACTGCCTTGCGTTGTCGCAATCAATGCTTTCCCTACCGATACTGCAGCAGAGCTTAAACTCGTAGAAGAAAAGTGTAAAGAACTGGGTGTAAATGTTGCGTTAAGTGAAGTCTGGGCTAAAGGCGGTGAAGGCGGAGTCGCATTGGCCGAAGAAGTCGTCAGACTCTGTGAACAGCTAAATGATTTCTCTTTCGCCTATGATCTTGATTTGCCGATCAGAGAAAAACTGGAAACGATCGCTAAAAGGATCTACCACGCCGATGGCATTCATCTTCCGGGCAATGTCCCTAAGCAGATCCAGCAGCTTGAAGAACTTGGTTTCGGCAACTTACCGATCTGTATGGCCAAAACACAGTATTCCTTCTCGGATGATCAGAATAAACTAGGTGCACCAAAGGATTTCAAGATCACCATCCGCAATATCAAAGTATCGGCCGGTGCAGGCTTCATCGTTGCTTTGACCGGTGATATCATGACGATGCCTGGCTTACCGAAAGTACCATCAGCCGAGAAGATCGATGTCGACGAAAACGGTGTGATTACAGGACTGTTCTAGATATGGAAAACAAGACATTAAAAGAATTTACAGAATTAACTTCATCTAAAGATCCGATTCCGGGAGGCGGAGGTGTCTGTGCTCTGGTGGGTTCGCTTTCTGCTGCCTTAGGGCAGATGGTTACCAATCTTACCATCGGTAAGAATAAATATCTGGAGTATACTTTTGAGTTGACCGATATCCGCAAGGAACTGGAAATCTTAAGAAATAATCTGTTGTCATGCATCAATAAGGATGCGGAAGCTTTTAAGCCGTTAGCTGAAGCCTATTCCTTGCCAAAAGATACACCGGGTTATGAAGAAAAGATGGAACAGTGTTTAAGAACAGCGGCTGATTCACCTTTGCTTATTCTGAAGTACTGCTGCAGGATCATCGAACTTGATGAAAGACTTGCTGTTATCGGATCAAAGATCTCGGTAAGTGATGCGGCCACAAGTGTGATGCTGGCACATGGTGTATTATATGGTGCCTATGTCAATATTCTGGTCAATACAGAATTGATGAAAAATCGGGATTATGCCGAAAAAATGAATGATGAAGCGGTTAAACTGCTTGATGAATATTCCATTAAAGCTTTGAATATCTATGATGATATCTGTAAGAGGATAAGTAATTAATGAGCGAACTGTTAAAAGGTAAAGAGGTTGCGGACGCAATCAACAAAAGAAGCATTGAAACCGTAAACGAACTCAAAGAAAAAGGCATTACCCCTGCCCTGGCTATCTTCAGAGTAGGCAACAAGGAATCCGATCTTTCCTATGAAAGAGGAGCTGAGAAAAGGTGCGAAGAAGTCGGCGTCAAAGTAGTGAAATATGTCTTTGACGAAGACGTTGAAATCGAAGATTTCTATGACAAACTTCTTGATGCCAACAACGATCCGACAATTCACGGTATTCTCGTGTTCAGACCTTTACCGAAGAGATTCGATGATGAACTGTTACGCAACAGTATCAATCCATACAAAGATGTGGATGGCTGTTCGGATCTTTCTTTAGCCGGTCTGTTCACCAATAAAAAAACCGGCTTTGCGCCTTGTACAGCTCAGGCTGCCGTTGAAATACTCGATCATTACGGAATCGAAGTAAGCGGAAAGAATGTGGTGATAATCGGCAGATCACTGGTCATCGGTAAACCATTATCGATGTTACTGTTAAACAGAAATGCGACCATTACGATCTGTCATCGTAAAACAGTTGATACTCCGCTGATCGCATCCAAAGCCGATATTCTGGTCTGTGCAGCCGGCGAGCCTGAAATGGTCAATAAGAACTATACCAATCCGCATCAGATCATCGTTGATGTCGGGATCAACTGGAACGTTGAAAAACAGAAAATCTGCGGTGATGTCTTATTTGATGAAGTTGAGCCTTTAGTCAAGGCGATCACTCCGGTCCCGGGAGGTGTGGGATCGGTTACCACTTCGGTCATGGTCAGCCATGTCGTAGAAGCATGCAAGAGAGGCTATTAAGCCTCTCTTTTCAGATACAGATACATGTTCACAAACATACAGTCAGCCATGATGATCACTTCAAACAAGGTCGTGACCATCTGGTAACGTACATACAGCAGAATCGAAACCAGTATACCGATCATATACAGATTCATCAGTTTCCTGTTTCCGTATTCAAAGACATTGAGATAAGTAATGGACAGTAAACCGAAGAAACCCAGATAACCGAAAATAAGATGCAGATTACCCTGAATATCATATGGCACATGATGAGGAATTATTGTTCCGATCAACATTGATGCAAACAATGATAATCCTCTTTTCTTTTGTGCAAAACAGGAAGTTTCATAACCCATCAAGCCACCGGTTATGATTCCCAGAAAAAGCAGATACAAATAACCCCTAGTATTTAAACTAAGGGTCGAATAGTTTTCTTTAAACAGATCCAGCTGTCTTACCGGCAGGATAAACAGCAGATAAACCAGCGGATTCAATATCAGTACAAGTTTATTTCTTGTCCTCATCAATCAGGCTCTTCAAAGCTTCGATAGTAACTCTGATCGCGCCATCAGTATCATGAACCTGCGGATTCTCTAAACCAGCCAAGGCTCTGACCTGGTTAGCGACAACCAAGAAGCATGAACCAACTCTGACATGCAGATATTGGCCGACGATGAACAAAGCAGCCGATTCCATTTCTGAAGCCTTGCAGTCTAACATCAGCCAGGCTTTCCATTTTCTGAGCAGTTCATCACCATTCGGCAGTGTTTCCGGACGGTGCTGGCCATAGAAAGCGTCCTTGGATTGCGTTACACCGATATGGTATGGTGTACCCAAACGTTTGCACGCATTGACCAGGGCTGTAGTAATATCGAAGTTTGCGACAGCCGGGAATTCGATCGGCGCATATTCTCTGGTCGTTCCTTCCATACGGATGGAACCTGTCGATACTACAACATCACCGGAATGGACTTCCAGCTGCATACCGCCGCAGGTGCCGATTCTGATGAATGTATGAGCACCGATTGCTACCAGTTCCTCCAGAGCGATCGAAGCACTAGGTCCACCGATACCGGTCGAACATACCGATACTTTTTCGCCATTGAGATAACCGGTATAGGTTGTATATTCACGGTTCTGCCCTACTTTAACCGGATTATCAAAATACTGAGCTATTTTTTCACATCTGCCCGGATCGCCCGGCAGGATAACGTATTTACCGACATCTTCCGGTCCTACACCGATATGGTACTGCTTGCCTGAGCCTTCACTGTAGTCAATCATATTATTTTTCTCCTCTAGATTATAATTTTATTTTATGCAAATTTATAATTAAGTACAACATCGCTCATGAAATAAAGTGACCCGCAGATCAGGATATTGTCATAGTTTTTTATAGCCTCATCGATCGCGTGTTTATAATCGGGATCAGTATCATATTCGTTGAACTCACTCAGATCAATTACTCCGCTATCCGGGAAATCAGTTATAACCAATTTATCGCAATGTTCCTTCAACATCTGAGCCATTTTCTGATATTCTTTCCGTTTCAAAGCGGAAAAGATTATGCATTTGCTTCCGGTAAACCTGTCAAAGGAATCGCATAAGGCTTCAATACCGTGGATATTATGCGCGCCATCCAGTATTACTCTAGGATTATCTCTGACAATCTCAAAGCGGCAGCGCCATTTCGACATAAATAATGCTTTAGCTGCTTCTTCATAATCGATCGTAAAGCCGTAATCTTCGCTGATGATTTCAAAGGCATATAAAGACAAAGAAGCATTATGCAGCTGATAAGCGGCATAAGAACTTAATTCATATTCATAATTATGGAATCTGAATCTTCTGTTTCCCAGATCCTCATATTCACCCAGCTCATAGAGTTCACAGTTTCTTTCTTCACAGAAATCTTTTACCGTTTCCTTACACTCTTCATCAAGATGGCCGATCAGAACTTTGGAATGATTTTTTATGATGCCGCACTTCTCGGTGCAGATCTCTTTTAAGGTATTGCCTAAGCGGTCCATGTGATCATAGCCGATCGTCGTGATGATCGACAATTTCGTATTATCGATGACATTGGTAGAATCAAGTCTTCCGCCCATTCCGACTTCCACCAGGGCAAAATCAACTCTTTCCTGAGAGAAGTATTCGCACATGATCAGGAAATCCATTTCAAACATCGAGAGTTCATTCTCGGTATAGAATTCATAGTTCTCATTGAGGATATTCAGGAAGGTGTTTTCCGGAATATTCTGCCCGTTTACACGGATGCGGTCAAGATGAGTCACCAGATGCGGAGAAGTAAGCGTACCGACTTTATAGCCCTGTGACATCAAAAGATCACACAGATAAGTGACCGTTGAACCCTTGCCATCCGTACCGGCAATGTGGACAGTATAAAAATCATTCTGAGGATCGTCAGCCTTATGGCAGACTTCCTTAAAATGATCAAACGAACAGTTATTATTTCTTCTGGAGATTATCCAGTCAATGGCATCTTCGATCCTTGTGAACATCATTAATATTATATAATGAATTCATGAAAATCATCGGTAATGATTGGGACGAGATACTGGGTGAGGAGTTCGATTCCGAGTACTATCAGAAGCTGAGATCTTTTCTTGATGAGGAGTATTCACATAAGACGATCTACCCTATTCCGAAATATATTTATACAGCCTTAAGGCTTACTTCATATTCAGATACCAGAGTCGTCATTCTGGGTCAGGATCCCTATCATGAACCAAATCAGGCTCACGGGCTGGCCTTTTCCGTAAACAAGGGTGTGGAAGTTCCTCCTTCATTACAGAACATCTATAAGGAACTTCATGATGATCTGGGCTGTTCTATTCCCAATCATGGTTTTCTGATCGAATGGGCTAAACAGGGTGTACTTTTATTAAATGCTGTCCTGACCGTTGAAGCGCATAAAGCCAATTCTCATAAAGGCAAGGGCTGGGAACAGCTTACTGATACGATCATCAGAAAACTCAATGAGAAAAATGATCCAGTTGTCTTTATCTTATGGGGTTCCAATGCCCGCAGTAAGAAGGTCTACATTACCAATCCTAAACATCTGATCATTGAATCGGTCCACCCATCACCGCTCAGTGCCTATAACGGTTTTTTCGGTTCAAGACCGTTCTCCAAAACAAACGCTTTTCTGTCTAATAACGGTTTTAAACCGATCGACTGGCAGATCCATTAATCCATATGCCTAGAATAAAAAAAGACGAACTGGATAGAGTCTATAACTCTCTTTATAAACCGAAAGAGAGAGTTTTGCCTGCGAATCAGAAAGCACCCAAAAGAATCGATTCGGTTACCCAGATCAGATCTTCCAAACCTGTCATATATCTGGTAGACGGATACAATCTGATGTATGCGGTCGATGAGATCAAACAGATCGCCGCAACTGATCTTTTATCCGCCAGAGATAAAGTCATCGATATCGTCTGTGACTTTCAGGGTTACACGGGCCATGAATGTGTGCTGGTCTTTGATGCCTATAAGAACGATGTCTCAATACCGATTGTTTCAAAGTCATACAATATCACGATCGTCTACACCAAGATGGGACAGACAGCCGATATGTATATCGAACAGAAAAGCGAAGAATTATCTGATACGCATAAGATATTTGTGGTCACTTCCGATGGTCTGGAACAGCTCAAGATCTTCTCCAGCAGCTGTCTTAGAATGTCTTCCCAGGAGTTCATGCACAGATACGAAAATCTGCAGAAAAAACATAAAAAAACAGCTTCCTCTTCCAAGCATCAGCCATTGAAGGAGTTAAGGAAACTGTTATTCGAAGACTAGTTGCCATAGGTCTCAAGATACTCATTAAGAATACTCTTGAGATCTTCGTAAGAAGTCATATGATTCATCTTTTCTTTAAAGACACTGGCACCATATAATCCTGTAAGGTAATGCGGAGCCAGACCTCTCATTTCCGATACGGCGAGTTTCTCGCCTTTTAATTTACTCAGTTTCTCAAAATGCAGTAAACAGTAACGGAAACGGTCTTCCACAGTCACTTCGACTTTTTCTTCACCTTTAAGATAATTATCGATCTCTTTGATCAGAAACGGATTACCGACTAATCCCCTGCCGATCATGACGCCGTCACAGAGAGTTTCTTCTTTCATTCTGATGAAATCATCAACGCTTTTCACATCGCCATTACCGATAATTGGAATGCCGACATTTTCTTTTAATGTCTTAATATGACTCCAGTCGCTGTGCCCTTCATACATCTGCGATCTGGTTCTCGCATGTAAGGCAATGGCGCTGACTCCGACCGCTTCGAGTTTCTTTGACAGTGAAACATAATTCATATGATTAATGTCCCAGCCTAATCTCATTTTGACTGTGACCGGTTTTTCAACATTCTCGATGATCTGTTTGACGATGATCACCGTTTCATCTTCTTTCTTCATCATGGCTGAACCAGATCCTGTTTTAACGACCTTATTTACGGGACAGCCCATGTTGATGTCAATAAAATCACAGTTTGTCTGTTTATCCAGTATTTTAGCTGCATAGACCATTGTCTGAATATCACAGCCGAATAACTGTAAAGAAACCGGATGGTGTTCATCCGATACTTTCAGCATTTCCATTGTCTTCTGATTGTTGTAGTAGATGGCTTTATCCGAAACCATTTCGGTATAGACCAGTCCCGCATTGAACTCGAAACAGAGCTGGCGGAAAGCATCATTACTGATACCGGCCATCGGCGCCACAACGATATCAGATTTGATTTCCTTCTCTCTTATGCGGAACATATTTCATTACAGTCTTAATATCGTTCTCATCAAAGTGATAGTTCTTGCTGCAGAATTCGCATTTGATATCGATCTGTCCGTCTTTGGCGATCTCTTCAAGGTCCTTCTTTGGCAAGGTAAGCAGGTTCCTCATGAACCTTTCCTTTGAACAGTCACAATGGTAACGGACATACCTTTCTTCCAGGATCTCGGCATCCTTAAAAAGACTATTAAGATAATGATGTATATCAGGATCTTCCAGTAAAACGGAAGATATCGGTTTGAGATTAAGAGATTCAAGATAAGCGATATCTTCTTCCGTATGATTAGGTAATAATTCGATGATCATCGCACCGGCTGATTTGACGGAATCATCCGTATCGACCAGAACACCTACCGAAACGATGGCCGGGATCTGTTCGGAAACCGCAAAATAGTACGCAAAATCTTCACCGATTTCACCGGACTGTATCTTGACCTGGGAAGTATAATTCTGTTTCAGTTTGAGATTCTTTGTGACTTTAAGATAACCTTCATTGCCTACTGCCAGACCGACAGCCAGCTTATGGGTATTCTCATAGGTCTGATAGATCTCAGGATCGCCGCAGAAGCCTTTAACCACGCCATCAGAAGTCGAAACACAGAGAATGGTACCGATAGGTCCTCCACCGTTAATCGTTACGGTAACGACCTCGTTTTCATCCTTCTGCATCAAACCCATCAGAGCGGTAACCGAAAGTGTCCTTCCTAGAGCTGCACAGGAAGTCGGCCATAAGCCATGAAGCTTTCTGGCTTCTTCCACTACTTCTTTGGAATTGAAAAGATAGATACGGGCGTGTTCATTTAAAGCTGTTGCGATCAGTACATTATTTTCCATAGATATTATTGTAAAAGAAAGCGGTTATTTTTTCGCCGCTTTCTTACTCTCTTTCTTTATTGTTTCTTTCTTTTTTGCCGGAGCTTTCTTTGGCTTCTCATCCTTCTTCAGCAGTTCATCGATCTCTTCTGCTGTCAGAGTCTCTTTCTCCATCAGAGTCTCCGCAATCTTGATCAGATCATCACGGTTTTCCTTAATGATCTTCTTTGCCTTTTCATGACAGCTTTCGATGATCTTTCTGACTTCGGTATCGATCTCATAAGCTACCTGTGCCGAAGCATTGGATGGAGACGCATAGTCTCTGCCTAAGAAGACGGATTCATTGCCCGAATTATACTGGATCGGACCAAGATCCGACATACCGTAAGTTGTGACCATATCCTTGGCGATTCTGGTCGCCTGCTGGATATCGCTGGAAGCACCGGTCGTGATATCACCGAAGAATAATTCTTCAGCCGAACGGCCGCCCATATAGCTGGTAATCGTATCGAGCAGTTCCTTGCGGGAATTGAGGATCTTTTCCTTACGCGGAGTAAGCAGGTTATAACCGCCCGCATTGCCACGCGGAATGATCGTAACCTTCTGTACGATCGCACCATCCGGAAGATTGAGACCGACGATGGCGTGGCCTGCTTCATGGTAAGCCACAAGCTTCTTGGTATATTCATCATAGGTACGGGACTTCTTGGCCGGACCCATCATAACTCTGTCGATCGCTTCATCAAGCTGTTTGGTACCGATGACTTCCTGGTCTTCTCTGACAGTCAGAATTGCCGCTTCGTTCAAAACGTTTTCCAGATCGGCACCCGAATAGCCAGGTGTTCTCTTGGCCAGATTCTCAAGACTGACGTCATCAGCCAGTTTCTTATTACGGGCATGAACCTTCAGGATCGCTTCTCTTCCCTTAACATCAGGTAAAGAAACGGTGATCTGACGGTCAAATCTGCCCGGCCTCAATAAAGCTGAATCCAGAACATCCGGACGGTTGGTTGCGGCGATAACGATAACACCTGCATTATCAGCCATACCATCCAGTTCGACCAGCAGCTGGTTTAAAGTCTGTTCTCTTTCATCGTGGCCGCCGCCTAAACCGGCTCCACGCTGACGGCCGACTGCATCGATCTCATCGATAAAGATCATGCACGGAGCAGTCTTCTTCGCTTTCGCAAACATATCACGGACTCGGCTTGCACCGACACCGACAAACATTTCCACGAAATCCGAACCGGAGATCGAATAGAACGGTACGTTAGCTTCACCGGCTACAGCCTTGGCAAGCAAGGTCTTACCTGTACCAGGTGCACCGACCATGATGATGCCTTTAGGAATTCTGGCACCCATCTTCGCAAACTTCTTCGGATTCTTCAGATATTCGATGATCTCCTGCATCTCTTCCTTTTCTTCATCGCAGCCTGCGACATCGGAGAAACGCTTGTTGACATTATCTTCAAGACGGGCTCTTGACTTGGAGAAGTCAAAGGCCTGTTTATTGGAATTCATCGCACCCATCCGGTTCATAATGAAGACGCCGCCGATCAGGAATAATACCAGCGGTAATATCGAACCGGCAAGTTCAAGCAGATAGTTGGACGCATTGGCATCCACAAATGTCACATTGTCATGTTTCTTGAGTTCTTCAACCAGCTCATCGGCAGCTTTTTCGGTATTCGGAATGATGACCGTATACTGATGATTGCCATCTTTGTCCTTATAGGTACCGCTGATACTCATGGTGTTGTAGTCAACGGAAACCTTGGCGGAAGCGATCTTGTCCGCATTTAGCAGTTCATCAAACTGTTTATATGTCAGGCTGGTGCTTGACGTTTTGACCGGATTGGAAAATGCCATCACCAGTAAAAACAGCGACACAAAGATGTATGGCAGGAAATTCAATAACGGTCTTTTATTATTGTTATTGTTCATCTGTTATTTGTAACACTCCTCTTTCAATACGCCGACATAAGGCAGATTACGGTATTTCTGGTCGAAATCCAGACCGAAACCGATAACGAATTCGTTAGGGATCGTAAAGCCTACATATTCGGCTTCGATATCTACGATCCTGCGATCCGGCTTATCCAGTAAGGATACGACTTTTACGGAATCGGCACCCTTGGAATAAAGCAGTTCTTTGACTTTTTCCAAAGTCTTACCTGTATCGACGATATCCTCAACGACCAGAACGTTCTCACCTTTGATCGAACGGTCCAGGTCTTTCAGAATTCTGACATCGCCCATCGATTCGGTGCCGGAATAACTGGAAACGGCCATGAACTCCATTTCGCAATCAATAGTTATATATTTGATCAGTTCAGCCATGAAAGGAACGGAACCCTTCAAAAGACCGATGATGATCGGATCTTTTCCTTCATAATCAGTGGAAATCTCTTTCCCCAGCTCCTTACAACGCTCAACGATTTCTTCTTCAGAGATCAGAATCTTTTCAACATTATCTGCCAACATCGCAAAGTCCTCCGTATATTTCATAATTTTATCACAAAGATACTGTGTTTTTCAGAATAATGATTGCGCTCGCACCCAAGGCCCGGAACCAGTATTACCTCGCATTTTTTATTCAACATTACCGGCCAGATCCTTCTGTCCTTGGTGGGAATCTTATGGTCAATGAAATATCGGCTGACCTTTTTATTTCCGTAATTCATCATGATCTGATCGCCTTTATTGAAGTTTCTGATCATAACCGGAAAATCATCTTCACTTAAGGTAACACCTTCAAAGGAAGTTCCCGTATCACTGATCAGGAAATAATCATATTTCTGTTTCTTCATCTGTTTCAATGAATCAAACACATATTCATATTCTTTCACAGGTTCACTGATCCAGATCTTGCCGTATTCCTTATAGATATCCATTCCTTCAAAATGGAATTCACATTTCTTACTCTCTTTTAACTGTCTCAAAACCTCTTCGACATTTCCTTTTGAAGCCGGTTTGATGATATTGCTCAGATAGACTTTCAGATAAGGAATCTGAAGAAATTCATTGACCGTATATGAATCCTTATTCAGACAGTTTTGAGCTCTGTTAAGCTGTTTCTGTTTAATCTCGTTCTTTTTATTGATCTCTTCAACGATCTTATCTTTTTTATCCTTATCGAGTTTATCCAGTTTATGATGTCTGATACTGTTACGGGTATAATCATCTCTCAGGTTGGATTCATCGATTCCGTATTCGATATTATTCTTGATACAGTATTTCGTTAATTCATCTTTATAGAAAGACAGTAAAGGTCTTAAAACCTTTACTCCGTAAATCGTATTTTCCTTGCGGATACCATAATATGACACGCCCAGTTTCTTTTCCTTCTGCATCAAATAAGTCTCAATCAGATCATCTTTCTGATGAGCGATCAGTACACAGTCTAATTTATTCTTAGTGCATAATTCATTAAAGAAATCATAGCGGGCTTTTCTGGCCGCATCCTGAAAGTTTCCCTGATATTCATTTTCATCAAAATCTTTCTTATGAAATCTGATCTTGTATTCTTTACAGTACTTACGGACGATCTTTTCATCACGATCGGCGGTTTCTCTTTTGTGATAGTTCATATGTGCCACTTCCAGATAAACGCCCTTCTTTCTCGCCATATCTAAAAGAGCCATTGAATCTGGCCCTCCCGATACGGCAATAAGATATCTTTTATCCTTTAAGTCCGTAAGTTTTTTCATTTTCAGTTATTGAAGCGGAAGAACATGATATCTCCGTCTTTCGGATGGTAATCACGGCCTTCCAGTCTTAATTTGCCGGCTTCCTTTAATTTGGCTTCCGTCTTGTATTCCATGATGTCATCATAGGTATAGACTTCAGCTTTGATGAAACCTTTTTCGAAATCGGTATGAATGATTCCGGCACACTGCGGAGCGGTATAACCGCTGCGGAATGTCCAGCCACGGCATTCATCCTTTCCGACCGTAAAGAAAGTTTCCAGACCTAAGGTCTTATAAGCTTTGACGATCAGTTCATCAAGACCGCTTCTTTCGATATCGAGTTCTTTTAAGAACTCCATTTTCTCTTCCTTGGAGAGATCGGACAATTCTTCTTCGATCTTGGCAGAAATGGCTACAGTCTCCGAACCTTCCTTAGCTGCATATTCCTTGACGGCCTGATAGTATTTATTGCTGTCAGGATCATTTATTTCCTCTTCCTTGATATTGCAGACATAAATGACCGGTTTGGCTGTCAGGAAATGGAACTGCTTGAGATATTCGCTTTCTTCCTTACTGAAAGATAAGTAACGGATATTCGTATTTCTGTTTAATGCTTCATTGATTTTCTTCAGAAGATTGTATTCAAAAACAGCTTCTTTTTCTTTGGTATTCTGAGCTTTCTTTTCGACCTTACTGATACGGTTCTCACAGGTATTGATGTCGGCCATCTGTAATTCATAGTTGATTATCTCGATATCATCGACCGGATCGATTCGATCATAGACATGAGTGATACTGTTATCTTCAAAACATCTTACGACATGGCATATCGCATCGACTTCACGGATATTGGCCAGGAACTTGTTTCCTAAACCTTCACCTGTGGAAGCACCTTTAACCAATCCCGCAATATCGGTAAATTCAAAAGTTGTAAAGATCGTTCTTTCCGGCTCGAATAACTTAGACAGATTGATCAGTCTTTCATCCTTGACTTCCACAACGCCGACATTCGGTTCGATGGTCGCAAAAGGATAATTGGCCGCTTCGACTCTGGAATTGGTGATGGCATTAAACAGTGTGGACTTGCCGACATTAGGCAGTCCGACGATTCCCGCAGTTAAACTCATATTCAGATACCTCTTTTCTAGTTTATCACCAAAACATGCTAAAATGCATTTATGGAAATTATCAGAGTTGATGAAAATCTTATTGATGAAACCAGCGCTTTTGCCCAGGATACTTTCATCAATTATTACAATGATCTGATCGGTAATGCCCAGGCTGTCTATATGGCTGATCTGTTTCTTTCAAAGGATGCGATCAAGGAACTTATCGATAAAGGTGCTATCTTCAAGATCGTGAAAGAAGATGATAAAATCATCGGTTTCTTTGAATATCAGAAAGAAGATAACAGAGTCTTCTTATCGAAACTCTACGCCGCTGAAAGTAGGCGCGGTATGGGACTGGGAAGGATCATGTTTGAAGATGTCGTAAACTACGCCAAAGAAAACAGTCTCGATAGTATCTATCTGACTGTCAATAAAGGTAATACCCCTTCCTACAATATTTATCTTCATCTGGGTTTCAAAGTCATCGATGCGGTCGTCAATGATATCGGCAACGGCTATGTGATGGATGACTATATCATGGAATATAAAGTAAACGGATCCTAATTCAGGATCCGTCTTATTTCTTCAGCTCTGTTTTTAAGTTCTTCAATACTCGGATAATTCAGTTCTTCACCTATATTTCTGTCGGCTTCAGCCAGCGCAATGTAACGGCAGATCTGATCATGATCTTTTTTTCTGATCCTTTTCTTCAGAAAACGTGAGAATTCATCCAACGCTTCCTCATCCAGATTTTTGATATCATTTTCGATCATTCTCTGAGAGGAGATCACGAAATTATACATGGCCATGCGGCTATCCTTCTCTTCGGGGAACAGTTCCTGGACCAGCTCTTTTAGCTTTTCGCTCTGTTTTTCACCATAAGGAAAGATCTTTCGGTTATATTCTTCCTTCTCTTTTTCTCTCTGTTTCTTGGTTTTGAAGCCTTCGAGTCCAAACATAGTTCATGCTCCTTAAGTCATATTTAATTATACAACCTCGTCAAACAGAAAAGCCCTTGCGGGCTTATTCTGTTCTACTTATTATTGGAAGATTGTTTAATGAAAAAATTATTACACTATCTTTATAACATTCTATTGTGAAAAGTATGTGAAAACTATAACTTAATCATCAGCATTCTGTCTTTATTGTTTATATCCTTAAAGACCTTCACTTCACTTTCCGGCAGATACTGCTTAGCCAAATCAGTCAGCTGTTCCTTCAGATCATAGCCCATTTCAAAGAAAATCAGGCCGTCTGGAGCGATTATCTTATGGGCATTCTCCAGTATCTCACGATAGAATTTCAAGCCGTCAGAACCTCCGAAAAGCGCCACATGAGGCTCGAAATCATAGACTGATGATTCGATCGTTTCAACGGTCTTGATATATGGAGGATTGGAAACTAAGATATCAACTTTAATATCATTGTCGATATACGGTTCCAGCATCGATCCTTCCAGAAACGTAATCTCGCAGTTATTGTTTAAGGCGTTCTGTTTTGCGACTGTTAAGGCTTCACTCGAGATGTCCGAAGCATACACTTCCAAATTGTCTTCTTCCTTCTTCAAAGCGATCGCGATCGCGCCTGATCCCGTTCCGACATCACAGACTTTTATTTTCCTGCCTTTGTAGTATTCATCATACTGACTTAATATTAATCCTACGAGTTCTTCGGTCTCGGGACGCGGTATCAGGACATCTTTATTGACGATAAAACGGTAACCGTAGAAATAGGAATAACCTAATACATAATTCATCGGTTCATTGTTCAATAGTCTTTCAATGCCCTTCATGAATTTATCTTCAATTCTCTTGTCGACTTGTTTATCGATATCGAGATACAGATTCACTTCATAGTCATTACAGAGCTCAAAAAGAAAAGCCTTCACCGTTTCCGGTGGAAGACCTTTTTCCTTAAACTGTTTGCGATAGCTGTGTATTAATTCGTTATACGTGCTCATTCAAAAGTTTTTCTTTATCGTCATTTTCCAGAAGCGCATTGACGATGTCATCGAGCTTACCTTCCATAATACGGTCCAGCTGATTGATGGTTAAACCGATACGGTGGTCGGAGACTCTGTTCTGCGGATAGTTATAGGTCCTGATCTTTTCGGAACGATCGCCCGTGCCGATCTTGGAGCGTCTTATGGCACCCGCTTCCTCTTCTTTCTTCTGTTTATAGTAGTCGTAGACTCTGGCTCTGATGATACGCAAAGCCGTTTCCTTGTTGGCGATCTGGTTACGGCCATCCTGACAGTTAACAGTTATACCTGTAGGCTTATGCACGATTCTGACGGCCGAGTCAGTCTTATTGATGTGCTGACCACCGGCACCGGAAGCACGGTGGGTCTCGATTTCCAGATCGGAATCAGGAATTTCGATATCTTCGTCTTCAACATCCGGGAAAACGATGACGGTTGCGGTCGAAGTATGAACTCTTCCCTGTGTTTCGGTCTTCGGTACACGCTGAACACGATGGGCTCCGGATTCGAATTTGAAATGACGGTAGGCATCATTGCCTTTGACCATGAAACTGATCAAAGCATAGCCTCCGGCTTCGGATTCGGATGATTCCATGACTTCTACCTTATAACCGAGCGAATCGGCATAGTAGGAATACATACGGAAAAGATCACCCGCAAAAATGTTTCCTTCATCACCACCGGCTGCACCTCTGATCTCGACTAAAGCATCATAGCTGTCTTCCGGATCACGCGGTAAAAGCAGCTCTTCGATATGTTTATCGAGTTTTTCGAGATTGGCCTTGGCATCTTCGATTTCCATGGAAGCCATCTCTCTGATCTCCGGATCGGAATCCTTCAGCATTTCCTGTCCGTCATTAATGATATCGGTGTATTTCTTGTAGTCCTGATAGGCTTCGTAAGCGCCTTTGAGTCGGGCCTGTTCCTTGGAGAGTTTGGTGTACTTCTTGACATCCGAAACATTCTCATCCTGTAACATGAGCTCGCCTATTTCCAGATAGCGCTTTTCGATTTCCTGCAGTTTTATGATTTTTGCGTCCATATTATTTTTTTCCTAATTTAACCTGTGGTTTATCCGGTACTTCGTGACAGTGACGGCATCTGGCCTCATAGCTTTCCGATGCGCCGACCAGAATGATCGGATCATTGTAGGAAGCCGGATGGCCATTGATGATACGCTGTGTTCTCGTAGCCGGAGCTCCGCACTTATTGCAGACGGCGGCAAGTTTAGTGACAAACTCCGCCTCGGTGATTAATAACGGCATCGGTCCGAAAGGTTCACCACGGAAGTCGGTATCAAGACCGGCTACCATGACTCTGATTCCGCGATCAGCCAGTTCATTGCAGACATCACAGATATTGTCGTCAAAGAACTGTGCTTCATCGATGGCGATGACCTGCGTCGTATCTTTGATGATATCAAGGATCTCGGAAGCATCACTGATGACATGTGATTCTACTGCCGAACCGGCATGAGAAACGACCTTTGTATCCGAATAACGGTTATCGATCTTCGGTTTGAAGACCATGATTTCTTTTTTCGCAAATTCCAGAACCTTGATCCTTCTGATCAGTTCTTCGGTTTTTCCCGCAAACATGCAACCGCTGATGGTCTCGATCCATCCGTCACGATAACTCTGATACATAACATTCACCTCTCGTCCATTTAATTATATCGAAAAAAATAGAGGATATTTCCTCTATTTGTTTTCCAAACCGTACTTCTTATTGAATTTTTCAATTCTGCCTGCTGAAGCCGCGAATCTCTGTCTACCGGTATAGAATGGATGGCAGTTTGAACAAGTATCGACCTTGATGCCTTCCTTCTTGGTAGAGCCTGTTTCGAAGGTTGTTCCGCAACCAGCGCAGGTAACAGTAACTCTGTAATAATCAGGATGAATACCTTTTTTCATCTTTTCTCTCCCTTCCGCCTTGAGTATCATGTCAACCCAAAGTAAGTTTTCATGCTTTGTTATTCTAACAGATATTTATCTGAAAGTAAACTATATTTTATTCGATATCCGCACCGATCGCCTTAAGCTTATCGACGATCGAATCATAGCCTCTGTAGATATGATAAGCGTTGTGAATAACCGTCTCGCCATCAGCCATTAGACCCGCTATAACAAGGGCTGCGCCACAACGCAGATCGGTCGCAAAGATATCGGCACCATGTAAGGCGGTTCCGCCATGGATCACGCTGTTGCCGGTCCTGTATTCGATATTGGCACCCATCTGATTGAGTTCCTTGCAGTGCTTGAAGCGTTCCATATAGATGGTCTCTTCGATATGACTGTCACCCTCTGCTTTAGTCATTAAAGCAGTCAAAGGCTGCTGCAAGTCGGTCGCAAAACCCGGGAACGGCTGCGTAATAATATCGACAGCCTTGAGATCATTGGCTTCAAAAACTCTGATATAGTCTGATCCCTGTTCCAGTTTAACGCCCATTTCTTCCAGTTTGGAAGTTAAGGCTTCGATATGCTGAGGAATGACATTGTTGACCGTGACATCTTCACCGCAGGCGGCAGCCGCAATGATATACGTACCGGCTTCAATGCGGTCCGGAATAATATCATGGATACAGCCTTTTAATCTTGAGACACCGTTGATCGTGATCTCGGAAGTTCCCGCACCTCTGATCTGGGCTCCCATTTTATTTAACATGGAAGACAGGTCAATGATTTCCGGTTCCTTCGCTGCATTCTCGATCGTCGTTCTACCTCTGGCAAAACATGCCGCCAGCATTATATTGATCGTCGCACCAACCGAAGCGAAATCCAGATAGATGTCATCACCTAACAGTTCATCCGCATCGATCTCGATGATATTGCCTTCCTGCTTGATTCTGGCACCTAAGGCCTCAAAACCTTTAAGGTGCAGATCTATTGGTCTGGGACCCAGGTTACAGCCGCCTGGTGAATACATCTTGACGTGTTTGAAACGTCCGAGAAGTGCTCCCATGAAATAATAGGAAGCCCTTAATTTCATGACATCTTCATCCAGCAGATCAATATTGGCAATATCGGTCGGGTCAATCGTCAGTTCATCATCATCGGCACGGACCGAAACGTTCAAAAGTTCCAGAAGTTTGATCAGGATCTGTACATCCTTGATTTCCGGAACATCATATAATTTTACGATTTCAGAAGCCATGACAACTGAAGGCAGAATAGCTACAACCGAATTCTTGCATGAAGAAACGGTTACTTCGCCTTTGAGTTTACGGCCGCCTCTTATTCTGATTACGTCTTCCATATCTTTGGAGAATAAAGCAGGTTTTCAAACCTGCTTATTAGTCAACTTTCTTTGCCCAGACTTCGTCTTTTGTGCCCAGACAGAAATAAACTTCATCGGCCACCTTGGCCCAGGTGTACTGATCACCCAGATCCTTGTCGTTCACGACTTCAATGACCCTGTATTTTTCACCGTTTTCAACCTGCGAAGCACCGTTGTATTCGGTGAGTTCCGCATCGGAAGTAGGTGCTTTTCTGAAACGCATACCGCCATCGACGATCACATAGATCATATTGCCTTCGCCCTGTGCACCCTGGTTCTGAAGCGCTTCGATCTGCTGCGTCAGATTCTGGATCGTCGCATCCTTTTCGGCGATCTGCTGCTTGTAGTTTTCTTCGTTGGCCTGAACCTGCATATATGCGGTATTGACCTTTACATATTCCTGATGCTGCTTATATGCATAGATGATGGCACCTACACATGCTCCTAAAAGTAAGAAGATAATGATCAGTGCGAGAACCATTGAAGAATTGGCTTTTCTTTTCTTCTTTGGTTTTTCATCGTAGTCTTCAGCATAATCTTCAGCCTCGACATCATCATATAATTCATCATCACTCATTTTGAAGATAGACATATCGATACTGGTCGAATCAGTACTCGTACTTGTTTTATCTTCAACGAAATCAGGGATATCCAGTTCCTGGGTACCCTTTTCATAAGGATTCTTCCTTGTCATTTTTCCTCACCCTCCTAATAAGCCTTGTCTTCGAACATGACGCGATAGCCTTCATATTCACCGTTCAATAAGGCACTCTGATTGGCCACTTCAAAGATCGAAGTGACGATCTTGCCATCGGTATTGACGTGCTGCTTGAAGACATCAACGATCATCTTCTTCTCATCGGCATTTATCGAATAACCGTGATTGAGAGCTATTTCCACAAACTGTCTGAGATTCTCCACATTCTTGAATACGGTACGATGGAGAATAATGATTCTGGCATTATTCGGATACTCCCAGTTGATTGATTCTTTCAGTTCATAAACACTCTTGATGAATGAACTTGAAAGATACGGATAGCTCTTATGGATTCTTTCATAGACCTGACGGTATTCATCTTCGATCTGCTGCTTACGGCGATCTTCCTTCAGCATCTGATCACGCAGATCATCGATCAGTGTATTGACGCTGAGATCCTGTTTCTGGCTGTCCTTGAGATTGATCAGCTGATCATCGGAATCATCTTCGTCATCAAAACTTACACGGTTATAGTAGACATCGCTCTTGGACTGGATATCTTCAACCAGTTTGATGATATCGTCCTTATCGACCTGTTCCGGTTCCTTGACGGTATTGCCGTTCTTGTTCAGATTGGCATCCAGTTCGTCCATCAGGCCCGCAAGATCATCATCGGTATTCATACCGACCAGAGGATTATCCGTGATGAAATCTTCCATATTACCGCTGGCCGGTTCGATCAGGATATTTTCCGGTCCGTTCATGACATCTTTATTCTGAAGTTCTTCCTTGACCGGTTTTTCTTCAACTACCGGCTCTTCCACTTTCTTAGGTACCGGCTCATCGATGATATCTTTTATCTCACTCAGTTCGTCTTTATTGGACATGACCTCACTGAAGATCAGATCGAGTTCCTTATCGGTAACACCGATTTTCTCATTCTTTGCTTCCTCATCACTGCGTCTGCTGACGTTTTTGATGATGCGGTTGAAGAGTTCATTCTCTTCGGCACTTAATACATATGGGGTCTCTTCTTCAGCAGTCTCTTCTTCAGCAGTCTCTTCTTCAGGTTCTTCCTTAGCTGTATCCTCTGTTTTTTCGACTTCTTTATTATCTTTTTCATATAAAGCAAAAAGATCCTTGATACTCGTGTCGCTCTTGCCGGAAGTGGTCACATTTTTCAGATCAATGTCAAAAATCTTGTCGATATCGTCAGTTATTTCTTCTTCTTTTACTTCATTTTCGACAAAATCATCAAAAGCGTCGCCGCCGGCTTTTAAAAGCTTGTCTATCGTCGACTGCATTGTACCTAATGATGAATCTATTTCTTTATTCAGTTCTTTCTTCAAAGAAGCCAGATCCGTATTTTTCAGTTCCGTCAATGAAGCGCTCATCTTTTCGTCATCGATATGTTTATCAAGATATTCGACCGCTTTATTCACAAAACCCAGTAACATGACGTTTTTAGGTTCCACATTTCCTCCTGGTCAGAACGAGTATTCCATCCCCAATGTTATCAAACATAATTATATCAAAACGCCTATCATTGTACACCATTTCCCTGAATTTGACGATCTTTTTAACGAGGTTTCTGAGGTTGCGGGAAGTGATCGATTCGATGTCATAAATCAGCCCGTGGAAGATCATATTATCAAAGATCATCGCCCCGTTTTCACTCAGATTATCAATAAACATTTCCAGGTATTTTCCATACTGAGCCTTGGCCGCATCGACAAAGATCAGATCATATATTTTATCGGTTTTATACTCTTCGATCGGCATGAAATGCACATCGATCTGATCGGTGAGATTATTATCTTCGATATTCTTTACTGCCTGATGATACATCTCTTCGTTCTTTTCGATCGTATCGATATGAATATCCTTATCCAGTTTAGCCATCTCCATAGCCGAATATCCGACTGCCGTACCAAGTTCTAGGATCTGTTTACAGTTATGTTCTTTAATGTAATTTAAAAGAAAGGCAAGCCCTTCATCCTTGATGATGGGCACGCCTTCCTCTAAAGCTTTGTTTTTGATTTCTTCGATCATTTCAGAATCTGCTTGACATAATCGATAAAGCCGTCGCATTTAGCCTTGGCCTTATCCATGCTTGTATCCTTTACGGAAAGATAGCACTTGCACTTAGGTTCAGTACCGGAAGGTCTGATCGCAATGAAAGAACCGTCTTCCAGATAATATTTTAATACATCGGATACATCATGTTCAGCAAAATCCTCTGCTTTGCCATCTTCATAGCGTTTCTGCAGTTTGTAGTCTTCGATCTTTAAGGTCTTGAATCCAGGAACTTCCAGCGGATTGTTTCTGATGTTGCCCATGATTTCCTGCAGCTTGACAGCACCATCAGCACCCGGAAGCATGATCGAGAACTGGGTGTCATAGTAGTAACCGACCTTCTCATAGGCTTCGTTCATGACATCCATTAAAGTCTTGCCTTGTGAGAGATAATAGGCACATGCTTCAGCCAGTAAGAGACAGGCCTGAGTTGCATCCTTATCTCTGACAAACGGTTTGATCAGAGAACCGTATGATTCCTCATAACCGAAGACATAATTCTTCGCATGATCCTTTTCATACTGTCTGACCTTATTGCCGATATACTTGAAACCGGTCAGGGTTCTTTCGTTATCGCAACCGTGGTATCTGGCAATCGCTTCACCGATATCGCTGGTTACGACCGTATTGAACATGCACGGATTATCAACTTTAATGCCAAGATCCTCATAAGTTGAAAGGATGTATTCCAGCAATAAAGCACCGGTCTGGTTGCCGTTTAAGACGATGTAGTCATCACCCTGTCTGATACCGACACCCATTCTATCGCCATCAGGGTCACAAACCAGTAACAGTTTCGCATCGATCTCTTTAGCCAGTTTCAATACTTCTTCATAAGCACCAGGTTCTTCAGGGTTCGGAGTCTTGGTTCCGGAGAATGATGGATCCGGAGTTGATTGCGAGGCAACCTCCACAACGTCATAGCCGGCAATCTTCAAAGTATCCATGACCGCATGGTAAGATGCACCATGTTCAGGAGAGAAAGCGATCTTGAAGTTCTTGTCGACATCTTTTCTTAACTGGATCGACAGACAGTCATCATAGTAAGCCTTATCGACTTCTTCGTTAACTACCTGGATCAGGCTTTCATCATAATCCTCTTTCGGAACGATATCGAGGATATCACCGAGTTTATTGATCTCATCAATGACCTGCTGAGCCAGTTCAGGAATCAGCTGGCAGCCGGTCTCATCATATAATTTATAACCATTATACTCTTTAGGGTTGTGGGAAGCGGTGATCATGATGCCACCATCACATTTATAGTATCTGACGGTATAGGAAAGTTCCGGAGTTGGTCTTAATGAATCGAAGACATAGGTCTTGATGCCGTTTCCGGCTAATAGTTTGGCACAGTCAAACGCAAATTCCTTGGAATTGTAGCGGTTATCATAAGCGATAGCCACGGAATGCAGGTTATTCTTGTTCAGATAATTCGCAAAACCCTGGGTAGCTTTTCTGATGGTAAAGATATTAAGTCTGTTAGGACCCAAGCCCATCAGGCCTCTCATACCGGCTGTGCCGAAAGAAATATCCGTATAGAAGGCATCCTTGATCTCCTGATCGCTTAAAGCCTTCAGCTCTTCTTTCTGTTCAGCGGAAAGATTAGGATGATTCAACCATTTTTCGTAATTTTCTCTATAGTCCATTTTTTCTCCTTAATTAAAATAAGGGAAGACTGATCTTCCCTTTTGTTGTTTTACTGAATTACCTTCTGTGTTCTTAAGATGTCTTCGATTGCCGCAATAGCTGCATCTTCATCTTCACCTTCACAAGTAATAGTGATTTCAGACTGAGTAGGGATGCCTAATGACATAACACCCATGATTGATTTCATGTTTACAGATCTCTCTTTAAATGAAACCTTGACATCACATTTGAATTTACTTGCAGCGTTTACAGCAACTGTAGCAGGACGAGCATGCAAACCTACAGGGTCAACAACTAAAACCTTGATTTCTTTCATGACCTTCCCTCCATTTCTTTCGAAGTGAATTCCTTCATTTCTATAGAATAATTATATAAATGTAAGCGCTTTAATTCAAGATATATAAAGGATTTTTTTGCTATTTGTGGTATGTTTCGTGATTGAGTATTTTAAAGCTCCGATATATCTGTTCCACAATGATCAGTCTGGTCATCTGATGCAGAAAAGTAAGATCTGAAAGTTTGATTTTTTCATCGGCTCTATCGCGTAGTTTATCGCCTAAGCCTAAAGATCCACCGATCACAAAACATATCTTCGGATATGAAATAAACAGTTTATCAAGTTTTTCTGAAAGAGATAGCGAATCGATGCTCTTGCCATGCAGGTCCAATAGAATCACATATTCATCATCGTTAATGCGATTTAAAACCCTTTCGGCTTCCCGATCCAGTACGATCTTTTCATTGTCATTTATCGGTTCATCTTTAACTTCGACGATTTCTAATTTATGATAGCGATTGATTTTCTTCACATAGTCATCAATCAGAGCGGAAAGATGCTTATCCTTAATCTTACCTACACAGACGATTTTAATCATTATTCGTGACTTCCGCAGTTGCGCTTTCACCGTTGCGGATATATTCGAAAGTAAAAGTGTCTGCTTTCATATATAAGATATCCAGATAGTCATTCAGACTTCTGATCTCAATACCGTTTACTGAAGAAATAATGTCCCCGCTTCTGATTCCCGCGGCATAGGCTATCGAATTATCTCTGACTCTGGCTGCATATAAACCGTCAATCGTATCCAGAGAAACATTGAGATTGCTCTTCTCATAGTTATACATATCCTTAATGAATTTACCCTTAATACCCAGATAATTATGAGTCAGTTCTTCATTATTGATGATCGTATCCGCTACTCTGCGGACTTCGTTGACTGTTATCGCAAAAGAGGTATTACTGTTTAGTGCCATCGTATTGATGCCGATAACTTCACCGTTCATATTTATCACAGGTGAACCGGAATAACCGGCTGCCAGCTGCGAACTTAACTGAATGACATTCAGATAGTAATTGTATCTTTCTTCTTCGGCACTGATCGTATTCTCTAAAACCAGATTGGCAGAACTTACCATACCTAATTCGACACTGCCTGCATAATCCAGAGAAACGGGTGTTCCGATACTGAAAACAAATTCACCCTGCTTCAGTAGAGTCGTATCGCCCAGTTTCATCGGTTCAATGATATATGGAGAATTGACTCTTAAAACGGCCAGATCCGTATACAGATCATGGCCCAGTAATTCTGCAACAGCGGAATAAGATGAACCGAAAATAACACTTATCGTATTGGAATTGCTGACACCATGATAGGCAGTAACAATATATACTTCATCATCATTCTGACGATAGACAAAACCCGAAAGGATCGTACCATCCGCATTGACAGTTACGACACCAGGTTTGACCTGATCGATCACTTTTGTAAAATCGGTTGAAATACCGTTTACTTCATATTCATTGATGATATTGCTGGTATTGGCTTTCTTTGTATTCTTTAAGTCATTGGAAAGAATGGCCATCCAGGCCATCAGAATGACGATAAGAATATAAGCCAGACGATTGTTTTTCATATTTTCCCTAATTTTATCAATTGAGCATCGAACAAGGCAAATAGTTGCACGAGTTGACACGGACACCGTTTACTTCAAAAGTCAGATGCAGGTGGACACCTTCGGAATAACCCGTATTGCCCATCTGACCGATGACCTGTCCTCTGGATACGTTCTGTCCGACATCGACATAAGCCGGAGTATTAAGGTGCATATACATGGTACGAACACCGTTATTGTGGTTAATGATGACAAAGTTACCCATATCATAGCTGTAACCCGTCGCGTCGACTGTACCGGAGTCGACCGCATAGATCGGCGCATACTTCTGGTAAATATTGACGAAGTCGGTTCCGGTATGGCCGTAGTAACAGCCCCAGTGGCAGGAAATACCAGGGTTATCGACCGGCCAGATATAGTTGCCGGTACCGACGAGATAGACCTGTTTGGTTCCCACAGCGATAACACCCTGTTTAGGCTGTTTGATGTACTGTTCGGATAAAAGTTCACCTGATTCCAGCACGCCGTTGACCCACTTCTCTTCATAGAGAACGTTTTTGATACCGGACTCTTCCTGAACCCTTACTTCATAGACACCGATTTCCAGATCTTCATCTTCGATGTATTCCGGAACATCCGGAGCGACATACTGCTGAGAAAGACGTTCCTTGGTTACTTCGATCGTCAGCGGTGATTTATAGTATGTGACATTTAACTGCATACCCGGCGTAACGATCTGGTTTTCGGATGTGAGTTTATCCGGATTCAGCATGACCAGCTGACGCGGGCTCATATCACCGAAATAGTAACCGACACCCTGCAGAGTATCGCCTTCTCGAACGGTGTAATATTCACGGTCTTCGTTACGGCCATAGCAGAGATATTCATAGATCTCTTCCGCATTTCTGAAGATCTTGCCCGGTGAAACGATGGTTTCGTTGGTTCTGATCGTTTCTGCCATTTTGACGTTGGTCTCGACACTACCGTAATCCTTCGGTGATTCGATAACTTCTCCGCGCATCAGTTTCTGCATAGTTTCTTCGGAAACGAAGTTCTTATAGAATTCCGATAAGGCATTGGTAAAATCATCATAGTCTCTGACATAGATGATATCGAAAACACCTTCCTCGGTAGAGAATTCGACCGAAGTAGTCTTAACGCCCAACAGATCGTTTTCCACGAGATAGGACATGATCGAATTATCGACGTTGGCGAAATTCGCGTAGGATTTTTCTTCTGCTTGATAAATATCTTCACCTAAACCTAATTCAGTATTAGGGAAGTCTTTTTCATAATCCTGATATTTGGCTTTGATCAGTTTCTGCAGATATTCGAAATCCGAAACTACACCGATCAGTTTTCCTTCGGTATATAGTTTCGTATAAGTTTTTTCTTCATTGTCATACGAAATAATCTCTTGTTTAACAAGAGATTTTTCATTTTCAACGTTGGCATTTACCGTCATTTTCTCATCGCGTATTAACGGCATCCCTAATACGATTACTAGGGACAGCAATAGGCCTGCGATGACGGCTAATATTCTTTTCAAATCAATAGTTCTCCTGAGCAGAGTTCTTTATGCCATAGAAGGCATTGATCTCTTTTTCAAAGGCCAAAAGGACCTTGCCGGTCGGACCGTTACGGTGTTTGGACAGTAACAGTTCGACATCTTCTCTTTCATCCGGTGCGTTTTCTTCACGGTTATAGTAAGCTTCACGGTACAGGAAAAGTACC
>JAFZQG010000029.1 GCA_017550145.1 Erysipelotrichaceae bacterium
ATGTGTTTCAGATAATCCGGAAGGATGAGATCGAACCGGTTTTCTTCATCCCACTGTGCGTTTGCCGCAAGGATATACAAAGCTCGATTTCTTACCAATGACTTTGGATGGTCGAGCAACGAAGCAACATCCTCAAAGTATCCATACCATTCATCTGTATCATGGCTTTCTGCAACAATTCTATCAGTAAAGGCACAGGCATATTTATCATCTTTTGATGTAAGCTTCTGTACGATGTTTTCTTTCATCCCAATGCTCCTCCCAAATCCCGATTTGTTTAACTATATTTCGCCAAACCAATTTCATAAAACTGATTGCAATATTTCTTAAAAATGCTAATATATAAGTGTAAAAGGTGTGTGGGCCTTGTGTGTCGGCAGACCTTTTCTTTTTTTGTTAATTGAATTTCCAGGCAAACAATAATTGATTGTCCTTTTTGACTGCAAGCACTTTCAACCACTTATGTTTTTCCAGATAACGCATCAGTTCATGTCTGACTTGTTTCTCATCATATGGAAAACTCGAAATATCAATGATAACATTTTCTGATTGTCCCTGTGCTTCTCTTAGTCTCTTAACTAATCCGTCTTTTCTTTTTGATTTTATGGTTTTGATTTCGATAGTGTCTCCATTTATAAATGGACAATTACCAAAAACTCTTATATCAGCACTTCTTTTACCTTGAGGATAAACAACAGCAGCTTGGAATCTGCAGTTTCCCCAAAAAATGTTTCTAAACCATGTCCCAACATTAATGTCATCATCGACATTGAAATCAAGAATTGAATTAGAAGAATCAAATCTCTCACCATCTGAAGATATGACATAATTAAGAAATTTGATATTCCCTTTTTTGGGTTTTGATTCTTTTTTCCATTTATCAGTAATATCTTGAATCATACTCTTTCATTATAAACACTTCTATCATTTTCTGAATGTAATAAAATGACAAACACAGCATCACTCACCACCATATTTCAGATGGTGAGTGATATGTGTTTAAACTTTTAACCTGCTGATTCTTTTATCTTGTTTGTTTTTATAGTTGTCTTACAATCATGTATTGGCAGGAATTTCACCTTAGCTGTGTTTACATAGCCACAGTACCGCTGATAGTGCCTTCCGTTATATATCCGTCTTCGCAAGAGTTTCGACTCCATCGCACATGTATTAAGTATCGGGACTGGAATCGCATATATAGCGATCTTAATACTTTTTAAGCGTTCTCACCCGCTCTGATCATATAACATCTTTGTAATCCAACTGTTATTCAGTTTTCAAGGAACAAGGTTTTTGTAAGATACTTTTTTCCTTGAATTATCAGTATTTCTGCTTGAATGTAATTCGAGCGGGTTCGAGTTATAACCAGTGGTCCCCCCATTTGATTATTGAACATCTTCGAAAGAAGGTGTTTTATTTTTAATCATTGTTAATAAAACCTAATAAATACTAATCATTTTTAACTTAATTAATATGAAATTCTATAACTTTATAGCTGGCAGAAAGGCTAAGCTTGGCTACAGAAGAGAATGATTACTGAATAATTATTTAAATGAAAAGGAGAAAAAATAAACATTCTGAAAAAGAAGCTATTGAAAAGATAAGAGAAGATGAAGAAGAGCAAGAGCATCTTGCCTTCTTCCGCTTCCAAGAGATACACGACAGAAACAAATGCTGACTGTCGCAAAATGATTGGTTATATTTCTTATACATAAAACAAAAGAAAACAGGCATTTAAACGCCTGTTTTTGTTCGACTTTTGGTGTCTATGATACCAGATGTTTTTGTTACAACCCATTAAAAACAGATAACATTAAATGAGAAGAATAAAGAGGTGCTCATTAGAAGCGCCTCTTTAATTCGTTGTTTCTTTCGTTAATCAAATTTGTTATCACTTCAATGTTCTCTGATATATTATCAGTTTCTCCATTATCAACTAAATGATTTAGGTCTGTGATAGAGTTGCTAATATCATCTTCTATCAAAGCGACAGAAGCGTCTGATTTTGATGGACTTGAATGCAATAAATCATACAATTTTTCTATCTATAAATATCTTTCTCTTTTGAATAAATAATAAATAAAAAATAATTGGTATAGTATAATTAATGGCACAGACATTCTGAATGCACGAAAGGGAGGAAAGATAATGCCTATTCTGGAATTCATTAAAGCACACCAGTTGAATTTCATGCTTTTTATGAGCGGAATCTGCTTTGTTCTGGTGTTGCTGACGATCGTTACAGGTGCATTATCGCCTAAACGCCGACGCATACTGGCGGCTTTGGAATTCGCTTCCATGCTGTTGTTGCTTTTTGACCGCATGGCATATATCTATCGCGGCGATACCTCTCCTACGGGGTTCTGGATGGTCAGGATTACCAATTTCATGGTCTATCTTCTGAGTCTGTGGATCCCTCACGAGATCACGCTTTATCTCAATGATCTGTATACAAACGAAGGAAAGATGACTGTATTACCGAAACGTTTAAAGATCTGTGAGATTCTGTTCTATATGGGAGTTGCTTTACTTGTGATCTCCCAGTTTACCGGACTGTATTATACGTTTGATGAACAGAACCGCTACCAGCGGGCTTCAGGAAATATCATCTGTTACATAATGCCGCTGCTGATTGTTTTCCTGCAGCAGTCGGTCATTATTCAATACCGGAACCGTCTGAGCCGCCTTATGTCAGTTTTGCTGGTACTCAATACCATCGCTCCGGTCGTCGCTTCCATCATTCAGCTTTTTGCCTATGGCATATCATTGACCAATATGACAACCGTCGGCTTTGCGATAATGATCTATGTCTTTGCGCTTCTTGATCTCAACAGGTCATTGAAGAAATCACAGGAAAACGAGATCAGAACAATCAGGGAAGCACAGAAAAGAGAACACGTCCTGTTTGAGGAAACAGCAGAAGCTCTTGCCAGTGCCATCGATGCCAAAGACGAGTACACTCACGGTCACTCATCCCGTGTTGCCGACTACTCCGAGCAGATAGCCAGAGAAGCAGGAATGTCTGAAGAAGAATGTGAAAAGGTCTACTTTGCGGCTCTTCTCCATGATGTTGGAAAGATCGGCGTTGACGAATCTATAATCAACAAGGAAGGCAAGCTGACGGATGAAGAATTCCAGCAGATAAAAATGCACCCTGTTTACGGAAACCAGATCCTTTCCACTATTCAGCAGTCTCCTTATCTGAGCATCGGTGCTCATTATCACCACGAGCGCTATGATGGAAAGGGTTATCCTGACGGGCTGATCGGCGATGATATTCCGGAGATTGCCCGTATCATTGCTGTAGCTGATTCATATGATGCCATGACTTCCAAGCGCAGCTATCGGGATGTCATTCCTCAGCAGAAAGTCCGTGAAGAACTGGTCAAAGGAATGGGAACACAGTTCGATCCCCGTTACGCCAAGATCATGCTGCACATGATGGATCTTGATCTTGAATACAAGCTTCGTGAAGAGATGTCGGGCAGCGATCCATCCTTAAAGACCAGACTGATCTGCGAAAGCATCTACCATGAGTGTTCTACCGGTGTCCTTCTTTCAGAGAAGGTCACTAAGATCCGCCTGTTTCACAGAGGTAATAAAGGCTTTCCGATCAGCGAAAGTCTTCCGACCCTCGTCGTTTTTGATGCTCTTGATGGAAGGATACACGAGGACGAGAAAAACCGCAGGGAACTGTTCTATTTTGAATATGCCCGGATCCGCTTTGATGGTAATGTCTTATGTGAAGGGGCCAGAAAATATGAGACAGAGATCTTACCAGAGGCTATCACCATTTCTGATAATATCGATCTGTCGGGAACAAACTTCAGCCGCTATGATATCGAAGCTGTACGATACAAGGATCATGCCCGGATCCGTATCTCTGATGGAGAAAAGACTGTTCAGACGATCCTGGCTCTTCCGGATAATACCCGCTTTGCCTATCTGTCATTAACCGGAGAACATTGCATCATCAGCAATATCCAGATCGTTCAGAGCGAAGAGATCATAAGTGAAGGCTCGATCAGACGTATCGCAGAAGAGATCAGCTATATAAAAGATGCTCCAACAGGAGATATTCCCAACATCCAGGTCGATGGCTGGAGAACTGCGAGCACCATCGGGGTGCCGATAAAAGACGAAACACATATCCGTTTCCACACCAGAAGTCTGCCTACTGCCAGACTTGTCTGGCATTGTCCGTTCATCTCAGTCTTTACTTCGGATGATGGCACAGTAAAAGGAAAAGGTTTCCGTGAATTCGTATTGATCCGTCTGGATGGAGAAAACTGGGAATCTGATGCTCACGCGGAAAACAAGGTTATCGTCAGCCAGACTTCACAGTTTGATGGCTGGAACAGATGGCGGGAAGCCAATCTTCAGGGTATGGATTGTGAAGCCGTCATTAAACGTGAAGGCAATGTCATAACAGTAACAACAGAAAATATCGGCATCTCTATCAGATGTATTACAGATATCAAGGACGATATTGAAAAGGTCTATGTCGCTCTGACCGGTGACCAGTGCGCTATTACCGATATCCGTATTTCATAGAAATTCAGACATTTTATATAATCCTAGGCAGAAAACCCATTGATCTTTAGTCAACGGGGGTTCACATAAACTGATAAGCATAATAAGAATTGATTTACTACCTAAAAAAATATAAAATTTTTATTTTGTATATGATTGCTTCTTTGTGTAATGTTCATATTTTTCTATAATCCTCTGAAAATCGGTTGCAAATTGCAACCGAGATTATAATTCCATACCGTCCTTTTCTTTTGATCGATCAATATCTCTTTTTTCATTTCCAATTATATATATAAATGTGGCAAGATAACCATAATACGCCTACTGCCGATATATACTCACGTCAGCAGAAGGCGTATTCTCACTTATATCTTTTAAATAATTTGATTCTTTTATCTTGTTTGTTTTTTATAGTTGTCTTACAAGTTTGTATTGGCAGGAATTTAACCTTAGCTGTGTTTACATAGCACAGTACCGCTGATGGTGCCTTTCATTATATATCTGTCATCGCAGGAATTTTGACTCCATCGCACATGTATTAAGTATCGGGACTGGAATCGCATATAGCGATCTTAATACTTTTTAAGCGTTCTCACTCGCTCAAGATAATATAACTTCTTTGTAATCCAACTGTTATTCAGTTTTCAAGGAACAAGGTTTTTGTAAGATACCTTTTTTCCTTGAATTATCAGTATTTCTGCTTGAATGTAATTCGAGCGGGTTCGAGTTATAACCAGTGGTCCCCCCCCCATTAGTGTAGAAAACATCTCTTAATTGAGATGTTTTATTTTAATTCTTTAATTCAAGCTGTATTCAGCGGATAAAATTCGTAAACTGGGTATGTTTCACATCCGGCTTGCCGAACTGTTCCTTGCCTGATTGAATGGACTTCATCAGGAATACCATGTTGGTGGCCATATTACGGATAGTCTCAACGCCTTCGCTGTCGGCTAAGACATCTTCGCCTGTATAGCCATGGATATCGTTCCAGTAAGTGCTGGGAACGGTAGGCATGCCGCTTATTCCATAGAACTGGTTCAGTGTTTCAAAGGTTGCACTGTTTCCGCCTCTTCTGCAGGATACGATGGAAGCTCCGACTTTCATGTGGAGATCACATCCGCAGGAATAGAACAGTCTCTGCATAAAGGAAAGAACCGTTCCGTTTGGCGTTCCGAAATAAACAGGAGATCCTACGATGATGCCGTCGGCTTCAGCAAGTTTTGGCGAAACCTCATTGACCAGATCATTAAAGACACACTTTCCTGTCTTCTTGCAGGTGCGGCAAGCGATACAGCCACGGATATCCTTGTTTCCGATATGGATGATTTCGGTTTCGACACCTTCTTTATTCAATACTTCTGATGCCAGACTTAGAGCCATGGCGATGCATCCTTTTGGATCAGGGCTGCCATTGATCAGTAATACCTTCATATTCTGTTTTCTCCTCGTTTTTAGTTATTGTATCAGATTTTTATAGCCAACTCTTGATTGCAGCTTCTGACTGCTTTGCTTTGGAACCTTTAATTGCTAATCCGTTTGTATCAATAGTTGCGCCTTTGCAGATTCTCTTCACATCAGAGATCATTGAGCCTAATCCCGAACCTTCATGGGTTGAGATCACTCTGACTGTTTTACCGGTAAAGTCTAAATCTTTAAGTACTGTTTCCAGTTCCGGAGCATAGGTTCCCCAGTAGATCGGAGACATGATGTAGACTGTGTTGTATGCAGAAATATCCTTTAATATTTCTTTTACCGGAGCATTTCCTATTCTTTCTTTGGCTTCCTTGATGCAGGTATTATAGTCCTTGGCATAAGGAACTAATGGTTCGGCTTTAAACATATCGGCATTAGTATACTTCTGTACATATTCAGCTACAATCTCGGTATTACCTTTATCTATATAACCTACTGCATAATTCTCATCAGAACGGCTGAAATAAATGATCAGATTTTTCTTTTCTTCCATTTTTTCCCTTTCTTAAGTTTTATATTTTCTTTCCCATCTCATAAGCTTCCATCATCTGCGGTTTTTCTTTGATATCGCCATGATTGGGATTTCCCGTTCCGTAAACAACGCCGCTTTCCTTTGAATTCGGCAGACATATTGCAAACCCATGGAATGCTCTCAAAGCCCCATCGATCGATTCTCTTTCTTCATCCGTGCAGGAACAAAGATAATAGAGTTCCTTATCCTTCAGATCCATGAAACAGGCAAAAGTACGATCGATAAAGGTCTTCATCTGGGCACTGATATTGTAATAGTAGACCGGTGTAGCCAAAACCAGGATATCAGCTTCTTTCATTTTGTTCAGTATCTCTGTCATATTGTCTTTCAATACACAGGTATTGTCATGAGAATGACAGTAGTTGCAAGCAAGACAATAGCCGATCTTTTTGTCTCTTAAGGAAATCAGTTCACCTTCATTTCCTGCTTCAAGTGCACCTTTTAAGAACTCCTGAGCCAGCAGATCACTGTTGCCGTTTTTCCTCGGGCTTGAGGAGATAATCACAAATTTCTTCATAGATCAATTCATTCTCCGTATTTATGGCTGGCTGTTAAAATCCAGTTCCATATGAGCATATCTCTGCGCTTCTTCGACTGTTGCATTGTAGTATCTGACGTTTTTGTTGACTTTTGCGATCTCAGCCATTTCCTCATCACTCAGTTCAAAATCGAAGATATTGAAGTTGTCTCTAATATGAGCGGGATTCTTGGATCCCGGGAAGATGATGTTGCCGCTCTGTACATGCCATCTTAAGATGATCTGGGCGTTGGTCTTTCCATATTTCTTGGCGAGTCTTGTGAAGACTTTCTCGTTGATCAGACTCTTGTCGCCATGCCCCAATGGATACCAGGCCATCAGACCCATTCCGGTCTCTTTTAACAGCTTCTTTAATTCAGTCTGCGGATAGTAAGGATGAGCTTCGACCTGGACCATCTGCGGTTTGATCTCCGCATTATCAATGATCTCCTTCAGATACTCTTCCGGGAAGTTGGATACGCCCAAAGCTTTCACTTTTCCTTCCTTATAGGCTCTCTCCATCAGCTCATAGCCTTTTCTCCAGTTGCCTGCAGGCTGATGCAGGAAGAGCAGATCGATATAATCCGTATCCAGTCTCTTGAGCGTTTCATCGATCGCATTCTCATCTTCATAGACGGTGGGCCAGAGTTTGGTAACTAAAAAGATCTCTTCTCTATTCACGCCGCTTCTTCTAATCGCTCTGCCAACTGCTTTTTCATTCATATAGGCGTTGGCCGTATCGATCAGTCTGACACCGTCATTCAGTGCACTTAAGACAGAAGCTTCCGCTTCTTCAGGTTTCAGTAAGAACACGCCGATCCCATCCATCGGCATTTTATTTCCATTGTTTAATGCCAAGTATTCCATGTTTTTCCTCCCTGCCTTGCGTTTCAGGCATTTCATTTTCTATCTACACCTTAAGAATATCTTTTATTTATCGATATGTACAATGCCGATGAAACATATATGCTATAATTGAAACGCATAGTGAGGAACGAATTATGATCGAAACCTACCTTCTGGAAGCCCTGGTTGCCTTCAATAAATATAAAACATTATCTTCCGCTGCCGAAGAGATCCATATCTCCCAGCCTGCCTTAAGCAGATCGATGCAGAAGCTGGAAGATATCCTGGGCGTTTCCCTGTTTGATCGAAGCAAGAATAAGATCACATTAAATGATACAGGTAAGCTTGCGGCATCTTTAGCAGAAAGGATCCTTGATCAGGAAAATGAGATGGTACAGCTGGTAAGGAACTTTGACAGTTCTCTGCACACCATTTCCATCGGCTACAGCACACCCGGTCCGATGATGGAAGTTCCGTCCCTAATTAACAGGCTGTATCCCGATATGGCCGTATCTTCAGATATGCAGGATGAGGAAACGATCTTAAAAAGTTTGAGAAACAAGAAATACAACATGATCATTTCGACCAAAGACATCAAAGATATTGATCTTATCTCTATTCCTTATGATTCGGAAAGACTCTATATCTCACTGGTTCCGGCTCATCCGGCTGTTGCATACAAGGATCAGGGATTGTACTTTAAAGACGTCAACGGCGAAACCTTCCTGATGTCAGCCAAAGTCGGAGTCTGGGAAGAGATCGTCAGAAAGAAAATGCCTGATTCAAAGTTTCTTCTACAGAACGATCTTGATTCTCTGAGTGAGGTCGTCAATTCATCATCATTGGCTTCTTTTGCCTCGGATTTGACCATAAGACTATTCCGTGCTGAGGAAAATCCTTCAAGGATCTTCATTCCTTTCAATGATAAAGAAGCTGTCATGAACTATTACTGCATCATCCTGAAGGAAAACGAAGAAAAACTGGACAAGTGGATTGATTTTGTTAAAGAAAAATAATAGACATAGAATCACCCACTTTTCTTCTGATACCATTTCTTCTAGACCAGTGGGTGATTCTGTTTTTAGATACATTAATTTGTTGTTTAAAAGTCTTCATACAATCTTGTATTGACAGGAATTTCACCTTAACTGTGTTTACATAGCCACATTACCGCTGATAGAGCCTTTCGTTATATAGTATGATCCTGTCTATTGATAAAACAGACAAAAATGATAATATATAAGTGTAAGGCAGGTATGTCGCGCTGGTTCGGGGCACCACCTGCTTTTCTTATTCTCTTTCAAATATACCAACCAATGTATCGTTTGATTTCAAATAGATTCTTCTGACAAATCTTCTGTTTTCTCTTTGCAAAGATGATTCTATATCCTTCATTGCTTTTTCAGGAGTCATTTCTGTATCCGTTATATCAACAATGAAATCATTGGCTTGTCCATATCCTTCGCCTAATTTCATATCTATATAATTCTTATTCTCGTGAAATTGCTTAATATTAAATGTTTTCAGTTCAACTTTAGTCATATCGTCAGTCAAAATGAAATCACATGTTTTAATTCCTTTCGGATTAAGCACAACCGGTTGCAGTTGAATGGGCCTGCCGGTTACTTCCGTGAACCATCTGGCTATGTTCATGTTAACATTGACTTCTTCCTGTCTGAAGAATCCCTGCTATAAATGAAATAGATTATTTGCTGATATGTTGAAATTATTATTATTCTAGCAAGTGCTGTCAAACAAATGTCCAACAGCATAAAGGAAACAGAAAAATGCTCGCCAAATCTGCTTTGACAATATGGAAACACCCCTTGAAAAGTTAATAAATAAACGTAAAGTAATAATCAAAGCAGATTATTTTTTATCTTATTTGTTGCCTGTTAATTAAAGATGAACAAACCACTCGGAAGTAAGAGGAGATAACAAGATTATATGAACTATTCAAGTACAGCAATATTGGCATTTCTTGTACATTGCATAATAAATCATGATGTTTTGAGAAACAGACATTATAAAAACACAACAAAAGCCGGAAAGTCTTATCGACAGCTTATTTTTGCTGTTGCGGCATTTTACATTTCTGATGCTTTATGGGGTATTCTCTATGATGCACATCTGATAGCCCTCGTGTTTGCTGATACGATACTGTATTTTGCTTTGATGGCTGCTACTATCTTTTTATGGACCTGCTATGTGAGCGATTATCTGCAAGAGAACTCCCGGTTCATCAAAGCGCTTTATTATACCGGCTGGGTCTTTCTTGCTTCCATAAGCCTTGTGCTGATTATGAACTTATTTGTACCGGTTATGTTCTGGTTTGATGAAAACGGGGTTTATCATTCAGCTAATCTCAGATATGCCATTCTGATAATTCAGGTTATCATGTTTATGTCTTCTGCCTGTTATGTATTACTTATATCAGAAGGAAAGAACGACAGCTCAAAACGTCGTCATCGTGCAATAGGAATGTTCGGTCTTGCCATGGCAGTTCTGGTTATCATTCAGGTCACTTATCCTTTGCTGCCGCTGTATGCTGCCGGCTGGCTTTTAGGAACATGTATCCTTCATACCTTTGTCCTTGAAGATATGAAAGAAGAAAACAGACTGGAACTTGAAAAAATGATCCAAAGAGATGAGGAACAAAAACAGCAGCTCGGTTCAGCCAGAAAACTTGCCTATAAAGATACTCTGACCGGTGTAAAAAACTATAATGCTTATTTCGAAGCTGAACAGGATATCAATGAACGCATCGAAAATGGCGAATTGAAAGAGTTTGGTGTGCTCGTATTCGATGTGAACGGTTTAAAGACCATGAATGATACTTATGGACACGAAGCGGGAGACCGTCTTCTTCAGGATGCCTGCCGTATGATCTGCAAAACATTTAAACATTCTCCGGTATTCAGAATCGGTGGAGATGAGTTTGTTGTCTTACTTGAAGGACAGGATTATGAAAACAGAGAATCTCTTCTGCACGACTTTGATTCACAGATAGAGATGAACTTACAGAACGGAACTACTGTTGTTGCCAGCGGACTGGATACGTTCAGATCATCTGAAGATAAAACCTATCGTCAGGTTTTTGAAAGAGCAGATGCCAGAATGTATGAAAGAAAGAGTATATTAAAAGCACAACAGATTTAAACAAGCATTATATTATGTCTATGATTATTACCACGGGCTGTTGTCATTTTCCGGTTTACCGATAAATATATACCGATTATCCATTTCAGCCTTTACTGTTCCTTTTCCTATAAAGTATTCGGCTATGGCATCATGCATAAGAATATCCGTTTTCTTCCAGCAGAATCTGTCCGTAAAATAAGTCGTTTCATTTCCGCCTGTTGCCATATAGTTGCTTGTAGCGACTGTGAATATCCGGTTAGGGTCTATATCTCTGCCGTTATAATCTTTTAGCCATACGACCTTGTTTCCTGATGGTTTCGTGTGATCGATCTTGACTTTCAGGCCGGAAAACATAAGGTCTGCATTATTTCCGAAGATATGAGGTTCATGGACGAGTTCGAACAGATCATAGAGATCCGAACCTTTCATCAGTGTGATATATATAAATTCATTAAAAGCCATAGCCTTCTGAATCGAATAACGGGTAAGATTGCCTTTTGGGATTATGCGGTTACAGCTGGTGCAGTTGAAATATGCGAAATCAGCTTTTGAAGTCTCTCTTAACGCATCGCTTAAAAGGTCGCCCATCGGTGATTCTTTTGACAGATGCATGATTATATCCTCTTTCGCTTCTCCTATTACATCTGTAAAGTATGATTCATAATCTCTGCAAACTTCTTCTGTAAAAGAATCGATCCTATCAACATGTCCAAACGGTCCATTCAGCACATCAATGATCTCTGTTTCTTTTGAAACGGTTTCTCTTCTGTTTTCATCAAACATGATGCTCACATGGCCTAGTGATGCACCATGGAAGCCGCCTTTTACGATGGCACAGTTATCTTTTACCGTTGCATAGTCACCCGGTATATGTCCGCCGATGAAAACATCGATGTTCAGATCCCTGATCTGGTCATATACATCAAATAATTCCCCTGTCTCATTCAGATAAAATGGAAAATGAGTCAGAAGGATAATTATTTCTGCCCCCTGTTCACGCATTAAAGGAACGTATCTCCTGATTGTTTCAACACTGTCTTTCATTTCAAAATCGATGAAAGAACTCTTTTCGACAATATTCGGTGTATATGAACTTGTAAGTCCGAGAATTCCTATGTTGATCCCGGCCTTCTTCAGAATAACATACGGTTCTGTACCTTTTATATACTGTCCGCTGTCTTTATATACAACATTTGCACAAAGCATTGGAAAGTGTATATTTCCATAACCGATGCATTCCTCAAGGTTTTCTCTTCCGCCATCAAATTCGTGATTGCCAAGAACCATTGCGTCCGTCTTCAGCAAAGCAAGTCCGTCATAAACGCTTCTGCCCTTCCAGAGACACTTTGATTCATCGCCGGCATCAAGAAGCAGCGTGGCTTCTGCATTATCAGAACGTACGGATTCAATGGCACTAAAAAAACGGGACAGTCCCGGATTCTCATCATCCTCACGAAACTGCCCGTGAAAATCGGCATGAGCTAAAATATCTATTCTTCTGGTACTCATTACCTGTTTCTATACATCATTTCATTCATGATCTTGATTGTATCTTTCAGATCATTCCATACTAAAATTAGTCTGCTGTTAGTATCTAGAACAAATTTTTGATTATACCTTTACTGCCGGAGAATATAAATATCCCTGATAGCAGTCACAGCCCAACTTGTGCAGTTCTTCTTTCTGTTCTTCGGTTTCAACATATTCAGCCAACACCAGCATATCAATTGATGATGCCAGAGACACAATTGATGAAATGATTTCTCTGGTATTCTGATGTTCAAACAAACCTTTTACCAGAGATCCGTCTAATTTAACGATATCAAAGAGATTGTCCTTCATATAGTTGATTGAAGTCTGACCCATCGAAAAATCATCTATTGCCAGCATCAGTCCCATATCTTTAAGTGTTTTCAGGGCCTTATGTGTGTTTTCATCAAAATTCAAAGCAGCCTGTTCTGTTACCTCGATACACATGTGCATGCCTTCAAACGGTCTTTTCTCATTGAGTGATTTTATGAAGTTCATGTAGCGTGAAGTTACGACAGTGGTACCGGTGACGTTAACCGACAGTTTGATCTCCTTACCGAACTTTTCCAGAACCTTGTCGCGGTCTGAAAGAGCCTTTTTCAGGATCTCCTCTTCAAGCTCCGGCAGGAATCCCCCTTCTTCGGCCAGCCTTATTACTAAAGGAGGATACAGCATTCCATGAACCGGATGTTTCCATCTCAATAGCGCTTCAGCACCCATACATTTGCCATCATAACCGTACTGCGGCTGATAAGCCAGAATGATCTGGCTGTCCATGTCGTTCTTTACTTCGGCGCAGAGATTCTTGGCGAATTCGCCGTACTTGTCGTGTCTTTGTGTCAGAGGTCTATTTACAAAATCACTTTCGTTTTTCTTGAAATAATCAATGAAATCATTGAAATTTTCCTGAGCATTTCTTATAGACTGTTCATCCAATGCCTTAATAAACACCATGTATATCGCTACACCGATTACCAGATTGACCAGTTGAAGAACACTTCCGGTAACTGAACCCGTTATTTTATAACCACCCAGGATGATCGGTGTTGTCCATTCTGCCTCATTAATGATCATCGGCACAATGCCTGATGAGATCGCATAATAACTGATCGTATAATTAATCAGCGGAACACAGATAAACGGCATCAGCATGGTCGGATTATAGATAATAGGTAAACCGAAGACCATCAGTTCATTGATATTAAACAGCATCGGAAAGGATGCAACATAGGCTAAGCCTTTTCTTGCACTGTTTTTTGAAAACAACAATATTGCGATTAATAAACAAATAGTAGAACCGCAACCGCCCATCAAGACAAAACAGTCAAAGAAGCTCTTGGTAAGTACATTTGTTGCTGTAAGACCCGAAGCAACAGCTGCCTGATTAGCTGCAAGTCCCGGAGCAAAATATGTCTGCATGACGTTCTCCAGAATGTCACTTCCGTGAATCCCAAAGAACCAAAGCAAAGAAGAAAGCAGAACAAAACAGAATCCCTTAACAAAATAGTTTGAACCGATTGCAAAGATTGAATTGAAGATTTCTATTATCAGCATCCTGAAGGAACCAACATTGAAAATCCTTATTATGACAAGATCTATCAAAGCAAATACCGTTACGGTCGTCATGATCGGAAACAGTGTGCTCATAGTCCTGTTGAAGTCATAGTCAGCACCTGATGAATACAGGTTGTTTTTCCTGTTACGGAAAAATTTCTCTGCTTTTATATATAAAGACGATGCTCCAAATCCGGCAACAATTGCCAGAAACATTGATTTGGCATTAGTGCATTCTGTTGAGAAATCGACAAGATCAATGCCTGCAAGAATAAAGAAAGAAACAAGTGAAGCAATGACGGCACCATTATAGACACTTTCCGTATCAGCCTTCATTCTCATATAGCAGCGGCTGACGAAATAGGTCATATATACCGACAGCACGCCAAAAGTAGCATTAAATATGATGTCTACCAGATCAAAAATAAAACCGGAGGCGAAAGACGTAATGAATCTCTGATATGCTTCAATCGGGAGAGTCTTGATTATCAGTGCAAAAGCACCGATCATCACAACCGGTATCATAGATGCCAGAGCCTCTCTGACGACTCTAACCAATATTGTCTTTTCGATCTTCTTTAAAACCGCAGTTATTCTGTTTTTCTGATAATCCATTATCGATATTATCTCATTTTTCTTCTGAAAAATATAAGTTTTCGTCATTACTCACCGCCTTGTTACAGATAGTAAAAGATTGTATTCAGACTGTATTTTTGCCACAATGTCTATATTTTACGTATAAAATCATGATATAAAGAGATGAGGAGAGCTGATATTTAAAGATCATCAGCCAGTGATCAGTAAAAAACAAAGGAAGGAAAAAAGATGACAGAAGAAAAAAAGATGTATATCGAAGATGAACGGCTGGAAGAAGTATCCGGTGGCGGATCACATGATGGCGCTGAAGAGCAGATAGTAAAAACTATCGACGGTGGTCCGATAAAAATGTGGAATCCAGGTTTCCCGAAAGAACCTTTCTGGACAGTTCCTAACGGCACAAAAATGAAAGTGGATCCCGCAAGACAGACAAAGGAAGGCTGTTGGAACCATGAAGGTTATGATTTTTACTGGGCATGTCATAATAATAGATGGCTCATCATCAGAGCTAATGAAGTGATAGTCACCTGGTAGATGTAAAAGACAGGGAATTCGAAACGTTCATATTTTGTGAACGTTTTTTTGTTGTGAAGACATGATCATCGTTTCATAAAAAATGTTTATAATCGATTCTGATTATCGGTGTGAGGGATTCAAAAAGTATGATGGATCATATGCCTATGATATCCTTATATTATGTACATCATATCTGTCATACAGGCAGAAAAGCGAGGTAACTTATAATGAAATTCAAACGTTATGTTCCGGTATTGGTGTTGATACTGTGTTGCATTCTTAATGGATGTCAGGCTAGTCCGAAAAAGGTCGACAGCGAAAAAGCCATGGAGAACTTCCTCAGAAAGATCGAAGAAGGAAACTACACCATGAATGCCAAGGATTATCTGAAAACTACCGTATATTCAAGAGATCAGATCTCTTTCGACTATGTTGAAGATATCTACGTTGACTTCGTAGCCATGAGTGTCAACAACGAAACGTTCCAGGCTTACATAGAAGATGGCAAACTGAAAGAAACGACATTCCTTTCTGAAGGACAGGCGATCGATGCCGCAAGTAACCGTCTGCCAAACTGCTGGATGGATGAAAGCTTTTCTGAAGGAAACATCTGGAATCTTTTCTACAATATCCAGGAAGAACCTTTGAAATTCGTTTCTTATGATGACGCCTTGAAACAAAGCGTACTGTCTTTTGTCGGATATGGCGAAAACACATTGCGACTGATGCATGAAGTCTATCTTGTACTGGATAAAGAAGATCCGTCTTCTGCCAGGATACAGGCTGAAATGGATGAAGATATGGTCGCCCGTATCTTCCCGGAAGATGTCGATATTGAGATCCAGTTTGGTAATGCCACAAGCAATGAGCTCGCAGATGCCTGGATGAAAGCTCCTGTATATCCGTCAGCTAGAGATAAATGGAACGAGACAGATGAATTTGTCTTCAATTCCGTGTTCCTTCCGGGATACGGCCTAGAAGCTGTTCCATTTCCGTCTTTCGCCAGCTATGCGCTGAGCGTTGATGGAGAAAACTTCGTCTGGGAAGACGCTGTCAGAATCCGTGATTCTCATGCAAGTGAAAAAGATATGGCCGATTATGCCGCCAAACTGCTTACGGAAGGTTTCAGTGAAGAAAGCGAAACGCAAGAAGACGGCAGCGTCAGGACCGTATACCGCAAGCTGCTGAGAGATGAGTTCAACTGCTATTCTTCGATTGCTCTTGATTATGATAATGGCGTCAATATTACGGCCAGGAAATACTACGACTGTCCGGAATATGATACGCTCGAACAGATCAATGAAGTGATCACAAAGATCGGTTATCCGGCTCTTGAAGATTCCGATAATTTCCTTTCCTATAAAGGAACCGACAAAGCCAATGAAATGACAGAATCATGGCTGTATTTCTTTACTTATGATCTGGGTCTATATGTCGATATCGATTATAAATCCAGTGAAGAAACAATGGCTTATCTGGAGAATTATGAAAATATGCTGGTTGAAAACGGCTTCAAACCTGTCAGCAGCGAAGAAGAGACAGACTACTATGAATCGGAAAACGGCTTCTACAATTTCAGATACAACATGACCGATAACGATACAGTAACTCTACTGTTCAAGTCAGAGAAATATATCAGTACAGACGAAGCAGAAAAACTGGTCAAAGATGCCGGATTCCCTGCTGTTGACTTCAAAGAGCCGATTTCATGTCGTGATCTGAAACTCTTCCAGAAGACTCAATACGGCAGAGATATGAAGTTCATTACCGTCAGCCAGGAGTTTGAAAGCGCAGAAGCAGCAGAAGAATTCTTGAGCGACTATGAAGAAGCTCTGAATAATGCCGGTTTTGACAGGGTCAATCCAGAAAACGTCGGATCACTTAAAGCGATCGCAATCAGCAACGATGACCTGACTTCATATGTAGGAATCGACTATTATCCTGAGCAGGCGCTGATCAATTTCGATTTCGTAACTGAACAGTAATACAAATAATTGACATAATCTTTTATTTGTTCGTATAAATAGTTATAGAGATAGAAATATCATTTTCCAGAATAATCTGAAAGGAGACAACTTAATAATGAAAAACAACAGTGCACGAAAACTTGACGATAGCTTCCTTGAGACTGTATCGGGAGGTGTAGGCGAAGAAAATGATAACATCAATTATATAGTGAAGAAAGAATGCCTTATGTTTAAAAAAGCGTCGAATTCTGGTTTTGATAATAATCCGGTAGCCCAGGCTCAAAAGGACGCTGTTTTACATGGAGTCACAGTTGCAAACGATAGCTGGTATAAGCTTCCTGATGATGGCAATTATGGTTCTTTCATTAAATTAAGGGATGATTTCTTTCAGGGATCAGGCACCAAGTACTTGTATATAGAGAAAAGAAATGTTAGAAAAGCTTAGCAGAACAGGCAATAAACAGATAAACATTCCTTTGCCTTCTCACGCCACAACTCTTCAATCAGCATAACAGATAAATCATATTTTGAAGTTAATAAAGCAGGTATGTCCTTTAGTTGGACATCACCTGCTTTTTTTCTTTCAGATATATATGTCAATGTATCATTTGCTTTTAATAATCTCTTCAGAAGTGATTTTTGTTATTATGAGAATATAGATTTAATTCTTAACAAAATACTCAGGGGGATAAAGATAATGCTGCTGATATACTATTTTTCTAAACCGTCATCCTGGATCATTCCATGGATCATTCAGGCTTTTGTCTATTTCAGACTGCTTCGCAAGATTGGACAGAACGGAAAATATGCTCTGATTCCTTTTGTGGCTGAAGGAAGACTATCCAGGATCTACTACAAAAACAGAAGATACTTCTTTCATACCCTGATCTATACCGGTATCTTCTTACTGGGTGGATTTTATCTGAGATACTACGGCCGCGGTGCAATGGCTGGCATCTTCGGCTTTGTCTTCATCGTGCTGGCTCTTTTAAACTACAGCGGTTTTCTTATTTCCCTGTACTGGAAGATCGCCAGATCTTTCAATAAGAAATTCTTCTTCTGCCTGCTGACAGTTTTATTCCCGCTGGTATTCCTTTTTATTCTTACATTAAGAAAACAGACATTCTACGGAGGCCCTTCTTTCAGAAGAAGCCGTTTCATCACAAAACCGATGAGGGTAGCTTACTATATCCTGACCGAGATCGGTTTCCTGTCAATTGCAGCATCTCTTTTACTGGGTGTCACATATCTTTCGATTGCTGCCTATATGCCAAGACCTCTGGTAGAGGTTATTCTGCAGGATAAAAACGAACAGGTAAAAGAAATACGTGGTGACGATCAGATCATAGACAGACAGGCCACCATGGGCGAAGAATATGCAAGACTCGACAGCGAATACATTACAGGAAGAGATAAATACTTCCCTGATCATTCAAACGATAAGAGTGTCGTCGTAATCGAATATATCATCGGTTCCAATCTGGAAGACAGACTTGGTCTTGCCTCATTCAACATCAATCAGATGATCAAGGCTACCGAAGAAGGTTCTGCTCTGAAGTTTGTCGTGGAAGCCGGCGGCAGTAAGCGCTGGTTTGAGGACGGAATAGATGATTCATCGCTTGGCCGTTATGTGATCGCCGATGGAAAACTGAATAAAGTTGAAACACTGGATAATACTATTTCAATGTCTATGCCTGATCATCTTTATGAATTCCTCAAATGGGCTAAAGACAACTATCAGGCTGACAGATACATGCTGATCTTCTGGGATCATGGCGGAGGATTAAGCTCAGGATACGGTCAGGATGATATAAACAAGCGTAAAGATAACAGTTCCGGAACTTTGCTTCCTAACGAAATTGCTGAAGTTCTGGAAAAGCTGGACATGAAGTTTGACCTGATCGGTTATGATGCCTGTCTGATGCAGAATGCCGAAATAGCCAAATCTATGGAGCCTTATGCCGACTACTTCCTGGCTTCTGAAGAAACAGAAAACGGTGACGGCTGGTTCTATACTTCAGCATTTGAACTGCTGGGTAAAGACCCTGGTATTTCTACTGAAGATTTCGGTAAAGAAATCATTTCAGCATTTGATGTATACAACACCACGATGAATAAAGGAAAGGAACAGGGCGATACCACCCTTTCACTGGTCGATCTGAGCAGAATCGATCCAGCTTTCAAACTGCTTATGGATCTTTATGACAGACAGGATGAAGCTATCAAGGCTGATGCCAACGACTATAAGGATATTGCCGTGGCAGCTAATACATCCTATTCCTTCTCCGGCAACGAACAGATAGACCTGATCAGTTATCTTGATAAACTGGCCGGTTCCGATTATGACGACTCGATCATTTCAAAAGAAGAGATCGAAAATATCAAGAACTATTTCAGAGCAGCTGTTGTCTATCGTAATCATGTATCCAATTCCGGTATAAACGGTATTGCCATGACCTTCCCTTACGAATCCATCAGTTCTTATGGTGATGAACATACTCAATACAAAGCCTTATCGATGGACAGAGCCATGAACTTCTATGATGACTATTTCAGTATCATGGCTTATCAGAACAAGGATAAAAAGACAGAGGTCTTCGGTGTGGAATTACCGGTAAATAATGATTACACCCAGGAAGAATGGTATGTGGAAGGATTTGAGAATTATGTGGATATCCCGGCTATCATTGATATTCCACTGATCGAAAAAGATAACGTCTACGCTCCTGATCTTCCACAAAGCGTCTGGGACATTATCATTGATTGCAAAGAAGTCTACTATCAGAAAGCAGATGAAGGATGGAGATATCTGGGCATTGATGTTGCAGGCATGCTGGATGAAAACGACAGACCATTGCTTTCAACAGACGGTTACTGGATCCACATCAACAACCAGGTAATCTCATATGAAGCAGATGATGTCTTAACAGATGATTCAGGAACGATCTATAAAGGAACGAGCAAAGCTCTGCTTAACGATGAAAAAGAAATAATACTGGATATCGAATGGAATCCTGTTACCGATGACAGCGATCAGAATATCACCGGAAGAGTTACCGGATATAAGTTTGTGAATAACGATAGCTTCTTCATGGAAAAAGGCAAACAGGAACTCAAGCCTGGTGAAACCATCACCTTCATCTTCGATTACTATGATGAAGAAGGAAAGCTGATTAAGAGTGAACCTTACGGAAAGAAGATCAGGGTCACAACAATGTCAGATCTTAAAGTTGAAGATAAACCTTTAAGCACATGCGATCTCAAATACGGTCTGGTCATGACTGATGCCTACCAGAGGATCTTTGCAACAGAACTGGTCGAAAGCCATATAGATTAAAATCAAAGTTCATATTCAGAATAATCACCAATAAAGGTCTGTCGGTTTACTGTCGGCAGACCTTTTTCATTTATCATATTTCATTTATAGTCAGATATTGAAGCCGGTATCACTCAGATATATAATTTATTCGTTATTATGAAAAACATCACATACCTGGCACCCGCATATTATAAGGAATTCAGCTGCAAAGCAGACAGATGCCGTCATACCTGCTGCAGCTGCTGGCGGATACCGATCAGTAAAGAAGAGTATCTCAAGCTTATGACAACGAACTGCTCAAATGATCTCGACAGACGTCTTCAGAGTGCTTTCATTACGCCTGAATATGTATCCGATGAATGTTACAGGTATGTATCTTTCAACTGGTTAGGTTCTTGTCCGATTCAGGATAAGGGCTTATGCAGATTGTATTTAGAGAAAGGTGAATCCTTTATTCCTAAAACCTGCCGTCTTTTCCCGCGCAGTCTTAAATCTATTGAAGGAGTCAATGTCGCCAACTGTTCATGTTCATGCGAAAGAGTTGTTGAAATGCTATATGAAGAAAGCGATCTGAACCTAGAAGAAATAAAACTGGATGAACAACCACAACTTACATATTCCGTAAGTGATGATGATATGAAACAGATAAAACTTTTCAATAGTCTGATTAAAGATCAAAGCACCACCCTGGCGGAAAGCATTGCTGAAATATGTCAAATAATCAATAAAGATGAATTTGATAAGGACTTTAAGGCTGATCAGGATACAGGTTTGACAATCGCTATCGATCTGCTTAAAAGAATAGCTGCCGCTGATGAAAGACTATCAGCTGTTGCGCATGATATTGAAAATCGTTATGCACACAATATGGATATGTTTGTCAAAGACAGGAATACTTTTGCAAAAGAATATCCTGATTGGATGAAGTTCCTCGAAAGGCTGATAAACAATTCCATGATCTATGAGTGCTTCCCGTTCGTTGATGAAAGAGCGGATAAAACCGCAGTATACAAAGGTTTGTGTTTCTGTTATGGACTATTAAGACTTATCTGTATCGGCTGTTTTATTAAAGGCAAAGAAGAACTTATCGATAACATTGCCCTACTGTTTCATGTGATAGATCATACAACTTTCTACTACAACGTATCAGTATTGTCAGAAAACGCCGCCGTTGTGCTTAAACTATAAAAGATCACTTATCATAATTAACAAAAAGAATAGGTTTTTATCACCTATTCCTTTTTCTCGGAATGAGCTCCCATCCATATATCCCAAATATTGTGAACACCGTCATTGCCGACATATACAAGTGCATAATATGGTTTGGCATCCGGATAAACTACAGTTGCCCGACAGAGAATACAATATACTCCGTCTTTTTCTCCCAGATATCCTAACGGTTCATAATCAACACCGGTAAGACCTTCCATAGCTTTATTAAAAACAGCAGTAATGTCATCAGATATTTCTATTGTTTCCGGAAGATTCCAATCAGCATCCGGACTCTCTTGAGCTGCTGTACTCTTATTACAACCACTTAACAGAACAAGAATCATTACTATCAGAAATAAAACATTTTTAAAAATCTTTGCCATACATTTTCTCCGGTATTTATAATATTAGGTTTTCATTAATCATTTTACACTATATATTTATATCCAATAATTTATATATAATTACGTTTCTGTTTAAATTGATTATTTCCATTAGAATTCAATCTCATGAAAGAAAAAGAGGCTCAAAGAATTAAGCCTCATGAAATAATTATAGATATATTGATAAATTATTCAACACCAGTATTAGGGAATCTTGATGTAGTATCGGAAAAAGAGCTGCTATTAGTATCGTTGCTGGTTTTTTCAGCTATTGTGAAACTTGCATCAGCTGTCATGTATTTTTCATCGACCTCAGGTACTCGTAGCACTGCGGTAAGAGTATGATTTCCAACAGACATTTTTTCCAGGTATTTAGGTTCAAGATCTATAATAACGGAGCCACTGTCACATGAAAAGATTTCTGGATGTTCATCTTTTCTTAAGATCGTATCATCGTTGTCTATTCTGATACCATAAAACCAGTTAAATGTTAGGCTATCACCTACTGCACGTTTGAAGGTAAAACTTAACGGAGTGGTTGAGCCTTTAGTCCAAGTCTGATTATTTCCACTTACTACATTGAATCCATCTTCTGCCGCTTCTACAGAGTAGTTAACTAGCATAATATCAGATGTTGCATAATTAACTTCTGCTTCTGTTGATATAATAACTTTTCCGTTTATAGTAAGCTTAACTGGATTCGCAAAAAAATAATTCTCATCAGCTGCTAGTATGATATGTATTAAATACGATTTGCCTTTCTCCATTATTATGAAGTTTGTTTCACCTTCGGTATTCCATTCTTTTATGTCTTTATACCAGAACGCACCGAAAATATCGACATCTTGATAAGGAACTTTAATGCTGTAATTTTCGCCAGATGAGTAAACAACCGGTCTAGGTGATTGATTAAAATAACTATTTACTAAATCGTTTGCACTAGCCGGTGCGGGCTTTGTTACCTTAGTTCCGGCTTCGGGGATATCGATTGTTAATTTGACTTCGTTAATAGACTTATCATTCCAGAGAAAATAAAGTGTAGCTCCATTGCTTCCAATTTCGGTCTTGTTTTCCATATAATCACTTATCTCTTTTGCCGCATCTGAATAACTTTCATATCCGCTAAGAGGTTTAGTGCCAAAACACAAAAACAGTTCATTATTATCGATAGGATTTAACTGATCTATTAAACCATATAATGTTGTTGCTAATTCAGTTACCACATCTTCATATGTTGCGCTTGAAGGATAAGAAAGGGTGATTTTTGTTCCGTTTATAGATACAGCTTTTTCTCCGTATTGTGTTTTAAGGTTGTTGGCTAGAGTGCTATGACCTTCTCCTACTTCTAAAACTACAGTTGTTGAATACACAAGCTCAAAAGCAAACGGACTCTCTTTACTGCCGTTTCCTCTGACACATTTAAAGCCGATGACATTCTCGTTTCCTGTTGCCCAATATCCAAGAAACAGTTCTTCGGCCTCTACTTCCGTATCTTCAAAAATCTCAAATTTCCACTGTCCGCATGCTTCGGAATATGAAGGAACTGGAACAGTATAATCTCTGGCTTTTATTTCAGCATCAGAGCCGTCAGAATCATCCCAGATAATCCAGAAATTGTTTTCTGGACTTTTAATCACATCGCCAACCAAATAAATGCCATATAATTCCAATTCCTTCGTATCTGCTGCTTCAATGGTCTTGCTAAAACCCGGTAAAGTAATGATCATCAATGCTGCAAGCAACAGATTTAGAATTCTTTTTATGTTGTGTTTCATATATGTTTAGCCCTTTTGTTCTTTATTCCCCAAAAAATGTTAACTTCTCTTACAATAAATTATATATTTTGTATCGTTTCCTTAACAAGGAGCAAACCATCCAAATGATCTGTTTTTCCATCTAAAGAGTCCGTTTTTGTATGTGAATTATGTTTGTTGGCTTGCAAATGACTCAATAGAATCATTTGTTGAAGGATTTTGTCTCTAAAATGAATAACATCAAACTCTAAAGATGCATCAATATGATGTGTTATATTGGCGCATAAAAATCATATAAATAGAGTTGTATTACGCATTATTTGATGTATTATATTAGATATTGTTTTTCTATCCTATCGTGTGAGAATTGTATTTCAGTATTACATCTCAGATTATTGCAAATTCTTATATAAGCGGGTACTCAAAAGACACTCACCACCCTATTTAAGATGATGAGTACTTTTTTCTGAAATAGATGAATTTTTAGACAGTTTTACATATGCTTTTATCGATATAAATATCTTTTATCATCAGACAAAAAAACTGGTGATCATAACCTGTAGAATTGTCATCTTAATAGAATAATAAGCAATGCTGATATAATGTAATAAATAATCCGACAGTAAGCATGAGGAGGATGGCAAAATGAAATTATTCAGTAAATTCTATGACAGTAAGTATTCGAAGATATCGCTGTATGTGATCAAGACGCTGCTAATGACGTTCTTTTTCGGACTGATCATCTATCAGCTTTCGATCAAAAGTTACTCAGCCTTTACCTTTATCGGTTCATTTCTGACACCTTTGATCCTTGGTATCGCGATAGCTTATCTGTTAACACCGTTAGTAGAAACGTTTGAAAGAAAACTGTTCGCTAATGTCAACGAGAATAAAAGAAGGCCGCTGGCAGTAGGACTCACTTACGTCATAATCGTAACCGTCATTCTGCTTGTCCTGTCGATCCTAGTCTTAACTGTAACCAGCAGCGTATCTAACATCGATTTCAATAATCTTCTGGCTTATCTTGAATCAATACAGACTGATTTTGCGAAATTCTGGGCTGTCGTCGAAAGTAAACTCGCTGATTACAATATCTCCTTAGGCAGTATCGGTTCCAAGATCTCCAAGATCTTCAACAACATCAGTTCCGGAGCTTCAACACTGCTGTTTGCCAACATCTTTGCGATCTATTTCCTGCTGGATTTCAAGATCAGAGAATACTGGTCAGATATTTTAGGATTGTTCGTTAAGGAAAGCACAAGAAAGAAACTGGCTGAACTGGCTCAAGATGCCGATAAAGTCTTCTCCGGCTATATCCGCGGTCAGTCAATTGATGCTCTTCTGGTTGGAGTCATGGTAGCCATATCCTTGCTGATAATCCGTGTTCCTTATGCTGTCGTTATCGGTCTGTTAACCGGTTTTGGCAATCTGATCCCTTATGTCGGACCAGTAATCGGTTTCGGTTCACTGGTGATCATCTGTCTCTCTGAAGGATCACTTATGCATCTTGTGTTAGGCGGTATCGTCTTGGCTCTGGTCATGGCAATCGATGGTAATATCATCAATCCTAAATTGCTTTCAAACAACGTCGAGATCCATCCGGTTCTGGTCGTTGTTGCATTACTGGCCGGAGGCAATATCGGCGGTCTCGTCGGCATGCTGGTAGCTGTACCGTGTGCGGCATTACTGAAACTGCAGTTTGATAAATATATCGCCAGAAAGAAAGAAAAAGTCGCAAAAGAAGAAAAGAAAAAGAAGAAAGATCAGAAATGATCATGACTCAGTTCATTAACGATAAAGACCCGCTTATTGCGGGTCTTATTTATAAAAGAATAAATCAATTTACTATCTTCTCTGTCAATTCAATCCTCAACAAGATTAGAGAATATATACTCATAAGTTTCTCTCTTGCGGATCAGTTTCGCAGTTCCTTCTTTTGTGATCAGGACTTCGGCTGGTCGCGGTCTTGAATTATGGGAAGAGCTCATGGAGAAACCGTATGCGCCGGCATCAAGTACGCAGATCAGATCGCCACGTTTAATGACAGGCAGGTTTCTATCTTTACAAAGCAGATCACCGGATTCACAGATGTTTCCGGTCACATATACGTTTTCACGCTCTCCCTCAGTAACGGCCTTGCCATCTCTTAAGACTTCCAGATCATGCCAGGAGTCATATAGTGTCGGTCTTGCCAGAACATTCATACCGATATCAGTACCAATATATTTGTTTCCGTAATTCTGTTTTACTGCATGCACACGTCCTAATATTACACCGCCTTCTGCCACACAGTATCTTCCCGGTTCACTTTTAAACAGAGGAATGTTATCTGGATGCTTCTCTACGTAAGCATCCAGAAGTGCCGTAAAGCGTTTTGAGAAATCTTCCATATCGAATTCCGCTTCATCTTCAAGTTTGTGATAAGGTATGCCATATCCGCCGCCGAAATCGATATATTCCAGTTCATCAAATTTCTCGGCAATACGAAGGAAGTTTTCTACGGCCTCAAGGAACGGCTGAGGATCCAGATACTGACTACCGACATGCTGGTTGATCTCGACAATGTGAAGATCATATTCCCTTGCGATCTCAAAAATCGCATCTACGTCATGTTCCTCAATTCCAAACTTGGTCTTCTTTCCGGCTGTAATCACCTTTTCATGATGGCCTGCGCCGATGCCCGGATTGATGCGGACAGAACACTTGCCGCCCGGATTAAGACTGCCGAAAAGTTCGAGCTGTTCCAGACTGTCAAGGCTTGTCATGATGTTATGATTGATGGCAAACTGCAGTTCTTCTTGCGCTACATTGTTGGGCACGAAGAAAATACGGTCTGCCGGAAAACCTGCTTTCAGTAACAATATCATCTCACCGATACTCATCGCATCGGCATTCAGGCCCTCTTCAAGAGCCATCTTCAGAATGCTTAAGTTACTGTTTGCTTTCATGGAGTAGTTTGCACGGTAAGGATATTTATTTATTACACCCGCAACCTTCTTCATGTGCTGTCTAATATTATCTTCGTTATAAACGTAAAGAGGAGTTCCGTATTTTTCAGCAAGTTCTTCAGGATTTTCTTTACCGAAAAAACCGCTTTCCTCCACATATGATTTCATTTTTAACCTGCCTCTGTATTATTTCAATAATTGGATCTTCTGAGAGAATTCACGTTCGTTCGTACTGATACGTTCACCGTTTTCTTCATCCCAGTAAGTATCCTTATATGAGTATTTACCGTATAGATTTATATCGACTGAAGAGATATCGCCGTTCTTGAAATGCAGATCGATCGAGCTGTCACTGCCTATACTGGTATAAGTCACATCATGTGTGGTCTTATAGTCGATATATACATATTTCGTCTCACCGCTTGCATAAGTCGTTTCTCGCTCTGTTCCTGACTCGATAGCCGCAGCTCTGATTGTAGAAGGAATGACCTGAGTGATCTTGTAGTAAATGAAATCATCGCCATAGTCTCCGGAATACTCACCGATTAAGGTAACGGAATCTCTTATGCACTGTAAGCCGCTCTTGATATTGCTGTCTTGCTCATCATAGCCGGAGGCTGACCAGTCTAATGCTCCCAAAGTTACCTGAACCTGTTTTCCATTGATTTTTACTTCATTGTTTTTCGGCCATGCACCGACTGTGTAGTTCGATTTACCGGCTATGCTATCAATGACGTCACCATCAAATTCAGACAGTCTGTCCTTATACAGATACAGATTGGAATATACTTTTTCATTTTTGTTTTCTTTACCCAGTGTTATCGTTACCGGATCGGATTCCACACCCAGATACTTTTTACCATCGTTATCAGCGACATATTCACAGATAGTCACTGTTACTTCCAGCTGTTCATTTAAGTCTTTACCCTTATATAAGTCAGACTTTGCATAACTAACAGCCTGTTCAAATTTATCTTTTGTTATTGTATCTTCGACAAGTACTTTGCTTCCTTCACAGATCTTCAGGACATATCCTTCGATCACGCCGGCTTTGGCTGCTCCATCTGTTTTCGGCAGCTGGACAGAGAGCGTTTCTTCCTGTTCGGAGAGCGTCACTGACGGTGTCTTCTGGAAGATCCACATGGTGTAGCCGACATCCATGTTTTCACCGCTGTCGATTTGTCCGTAGATCTCTCCTATAATCAGGAAAGATATATCATCAAAATATGCACCGTTCTTGATATTCACATAACCGTTGGTCAACGGAACCAGATTGATGGACGGATGGTTTTTCCTGAAATCATCATCAAAAAGTAAGAAACCCTTCACAGCACCTAGATCACCCTTCTGGAATCCGCGCAGTGACAATAAGTAGCTGCCATCCTTTTCCAGAGGTATATGATAGGATTCGCCTTTCTTAACCTTTATCCAGTTTTTCGGAAAGTATGATCCTTCATTGAAACACTGTGTACTTATTTCGGTGATCCTGCCTCTGCAGGAGATCAGCCACTTACGGAAATACAGATCAAATTCATCTTCTTTAAGAATTCCGAAAGCTTTCATCAGCGGTTCGGAAACACCGGCCTGTGAAATATAGCTGCGGGCTTTCATCAGCTGATGTGGGGAAACATAATGGTCTTTATACTGTTCCTGCAGATACATGACAAAATCACCAAGTTGATAGCCTTCCTTCATCTTGAGTGTTTTTTTATCAGCTGTACCATCGCTGCTTGGTTCTTTGTCGATAGGCAATCTGAGTGTATCCCATCCGAGTTTATCGGTTAGAGGAGGTTCGGAAGTCATTATGCCCTGGTTCATATAATGCTGTCTGGCATCCCGTTCCAGAACCATCGTGACCATTTCATCATAACGCTGATCATCAGTAAGCAGTCCGGCAACCGGAGGTGATAATCTGTATCTTTCCTGACAGACATGAAAAGTTTCATGCGTAATTGTCAGCAGGAAATTATCCCTGTCTTCTCTTAAGCCCTTTACCGGCCACAGACTGACGATCGTTGAAAAATTCAGCTTTTCGGCCAGACCTAATTTGTCTTTGTTTTCAGGCGCATTGGAATCGGTACGGGCTAAATAGATGACCTTTCCCGAAGGCATGCGTACATGCGCTTCCTTTGCCAGATACTGATAGGCAATATCGATGAGTTTCTTTGTTTCCGAAATAGCCTCAGGAATCTTGATCTGTTCTTTCAGTGTTTTATATTCTTCGTTGCTTTCAAGCAGATATTTGTAGTAATCCATCATCTGCTTGTTTTTATCCAGTTTCTTCGTATATTCAAGAGTATCCCCGTATTCTTTTGCCTCTTTCGTGCACTGATCTTCAATCTCATGTATCCTGTCGATCTTGTCGGATACCGATGGGTCGATATCCTTTGTTATCCATTGCATTTCATATGAACCGTAAGGCGTCTGATACTTCTTGACTTCAACAAACCGCTTCAGATAATCTTTGCGGCTCCAGAAATACTTGCTTTCATTGACGTAATCGAAAGCTTGGGCCCCTCTGTACACGATGACTACCCCACCGATCAGTAACAGTGTCGCGCTGTTCTGACGGCTCTGATAAGTCAGCTTGTTGTCATTGATGCTGACGGCATATTCATAGAAACTGCCGTCATCGCCGACTCTGGCTACACTCAGACATGGATAATACGCAGGATCGATATCCAGCTTTTCCAGATCGATTTCCACTTCAAAAACACCCGGAATGACCTCATCATCTGCCAAACCTGCATCAACTTCCCAAGCACAAACCGGAAGCAACCATTCGTCTTCAAGTTCTTTCTCCAGCTGTGCATACTGATCAGGTAAATCATCCAATACTGTGAAACTGACAGTCGTATCTTTATTGAACGCATTCTCTTCGGCTCTGACAGTTATGCCATCCAATGGTGATACTTCAAACGGTTTGGAATTGCCGCTGTATTCGGGCAGTTCTTGATAATTATTTGTAGTATTGTTAGCTGTATTGCCTGAATTGCCACCTGTCGGTACATACCAGTTTTCACTAGGTTTTTTCTTTTTCAGAAAGAATCCCGGTTTAACAAAACCGGTAAAAGCGATTACCGCTACCAGAATCAGAATCAGAAATTTCGTGAAACCGCCTTTTGAACTCTTATCCTTTTTCTTTTTGTCTTTTGCAGGATCGGAGATGCTAACTGTCGTTCCTTCCGGAACATCAAAAGTCAGACCGCCTTTGTCGTTCTGAGTTATCTTGATTTCATCTTTTTTGGTCTTTTCTGTTTTGGCTGCGCGTTTCATATTATTTTGTACTACTCCTATATATATTAAAGATATCGGAAAATCTGCTTTCGGGCAATAAACATGCCGTAATCCTTAGGGACATGCAGAATGCCGTTATGCATATTCTTGATTAACACATCTTTAAGGGTATCTCTATCGTAATCCTGAATATCGGAAAAAGACGGCAGAGAATAGATATAATCGACCAGATCATCTATATCTGTTATTTCTAAAGCGTCTTCATACTGAAGTTTCTGAATATCTTTGAAATATCTAAGCAGTTTGCTTTCACCGTTCTGCAAGGTGAAATTGTAGTTGTATACGCTGGAGATAGGAAAATCATCAAACATGAGTACGATGTGCTCCATCATACCGTTTTCCCCATATGTGGCACAATAGAATGTTCCATCATCCTTAAGGACTCTTTTTACTTCTTCGAGTCCTTTGGAAAGATCCGAAACATGGTAGAGCATCATATTGGCAATAACAATATCAAATTCCTTATCAGGAAAAGGAATATTCTCAATATCGATAACACAGTATTCTATTCCGCTATAATTCTTTAAATTATCTTCTGCACTTTTTAACATGCTCTCCGAAACATCCGAAAGTATAAGCCTGGAACAGCGATTAATAATCTCATCTTCCCCCAGCCACATTCTTCCGTTTCCGCATCCCAGTTCCAGAACAGACATTCCTTCCGAAATCTGATAATTGGAAAAGATCCAGTTACCGAAACCCTGTTTATTCACAGAATACTTATTATGAAAAGAAATACGAATATCCAGCTTATCAGCTGTACCGTACTGTTTTTTAATAGTTTCATTATTCATGATTTTTTTAAACCAAAAGCCTGTTCAACTAAAGCAAACGTTTCCTCGATGCTTCTGTTTTCATCTCTCAAGATTATGTTGAATCCTGAATTAAGAAAAGCCTCATACTTATCTCTGGAGTTGATCCTCATCAGCCCTTCACGGTAATTATTCAGAGCTTTTTCAGGATCTTCTTCTTCCATGATCAGCTGATACAAGAACTGTTTCTCTTTATCTTCTCTTTCAAAGAATCTGTTTACGGAAATCATCGGATCTGCCAGCATGATCAGTACATGATCCTTATCGCTTATTTTTCTTAATGTTTCAAGTGAGATATTGGTATCGACAAATATCGGTTTATCCTGTTTAGATAATCCTTCCAGTATCTGCAGTTCCAGGATCTCACATTCCTTTGTGACATCATCTATCCATTTCTCATATTCTTCGGGACTGCGACGGATAAAATCATGCCAGTCTTCAAGATCTCTGGTATAACAAAGATTCGGAAACTCCTTCTTGTCTAGTTGCGGTAACAATGCGTCGTGATAATTTTCACCGCATTCGACACCATCATATTTTTCTGCCAGCAATCTGACCATCGTGGATTTTCCGGCATATGCTGTACCGTTTATGAAGTATGTATTCTTAAATTGCATATCTTTCCTTTAATTCTCATTCAGTATATATAAAACTGTCGGTTTTAACTCTTCATTAAAAACGTCAATATTCTTTTCAATTATCTCATATGGCCCTTCAGTATATGCTTCTAACAGGTAGAGAGCTTCTTCGACAATACCTGAATCTTTATCGGTTACGGCAACTTTCTGTAACAGTTCTTTCAGAGGTTCTCCTATAACAGAGAGATCCTTCTGGTAGTAGGGATCCATATACCAGTCAAGATAAAAGAGCAGTCTTTCTTTGGCATGGATATCTTTACCCGTTAAGACCGCTTCAATAGCATCTATTCCGGATTCAACTGTCTTAAATTCTTCTTTTCCGTAATTGACATCAAATTCTTTGCTCATATCAGCTGGTTATTTCGCTAATTAAATTATACCAAATCGAGTAGAGGCTAATTTCTAGCCCCTCTCACACCACCACACCGTGCCGTTCGGCAGTGGGCGGTTCAGTTAAATCAAATTCAGTTTAAGATTGTGTCTAGTCATGTAGTAATCCAAGGGATCAACTAAGCCGGCACG
>JAFZQG010000030.1 GCA_017550145.1 Erysipelotrichaceae bacterium
ACTTCAAAGGATAGATATCGGTATTATTCAACAGTTCCAGCATTTTTTTAAGCAGATAACGGTTATAATTGAAGACCTTAACCATATCCGCTAAAGTAGCCAGACCGCCATAGACAGTACTTAACTCATCATATCTGATCGAATTTGATAATAAAGCGCATAAGCCTCCCGCACACATATCCTCATATTTATCGGGAAACAGATCAGGATGAAGATAACAATCACATAAAGGCTCATTTTCATATTCATGATGGTCGATTATAAAAGTCTTTAAGCCTTTTTCTTTAGCGTATTCCAGTTCTTCGCTTGCGATGATCCCGTTATCGACACAGACGATAACATCAAAACCGTTATCATTTGCGGTATCGACGATCTTCTTGGAAATACCGTAACCTTCTCTGGTACGGGATGGAATATAGTAATTACTGGAAATGCCAAGATCATCAAAAAGCTTCTTCATGATCGTGGTGGCACAGATACCATCACAGTCATAATCGCCCACAATAAAAAATCTTTTATCACTGTAAGATAAAAGCTTTTCTCTGAATTTGTTTATGATGTCGAGATCATAATCGATCGTGAACTTATCGGTATCGAGTTCACTTTCATTTATGCCGTTGATCCTGCAGATCCTTTCTTTCAAGGGAAGATCATCGGTATTGAAGACATATTTCATATAGTATTAAGAGCTATAAACAGACCGATAATAGCTAAAACCAGTTCAACGAGATAGAAAGATAAAACGATATTCTCTTCCTTATGTCCCTTGATCACAAAAGCATAATGGATCGGTGTATAGGAGAAGACCCGTTTATGAAAAAGTCTGACGGAAATCTGCTGTAAACATACACAGAACATTTCTACCACAAAGACACCGCCGATAAAGAATAAAGCAATATTCACATCCATGACAATTCCCAGAGAAGCAAATAGAGCGCCTAAGGCGAGCGATCCGCTGTCTCCCATGAAGATCTTAGCCGGATGGAAATTAAAGCGCAGATAGCCGCTTAATCCGCCTAAAATGCAGATAAGGAAAACAAAGATATGAATATAAGACAATCTGTAAGCCAGATAGACAAAAGGCAGTAAGGCAATAAAGGAAACACCGGCACAAAGGCCATCCATACCATCGGTGAAGTTTACCGCATTGGCTTCAGCCATATATAAAAGCGTCATGAAACCAAGGAAGAGATACCACTTGATATGAACCGTGTAATGGATAAACGGGATCGTAACCTGGGTAGGAATAATATCTCTGAAAGCCAGGAATAAGACAGCCGTATAGACAAACTCCATGATCAGTCTGGTCTTGGCGGACAATCCTTCATTGGAATGAGATTTGATTATTAATGTATCGTCGATAAAACCGACGGAACAGTATAAGACATATGATAATAAGACAAACAATGCTCGTCTGTCACTAAGACATCTATGATCGACCAAGACAAAAACAATGATCGGAATAACGACAAACAGTAAGCCGCCCATGATCGGCGTCTTACCCTTGCTTTTGAATTCCTCCAAGGCATATTCCGAAGTTACCTGATTGATGTCTCTTCTTTTAAGGTATGCGATAAAGCGTGGCATTGCCACAAACATTGCCGCTACACTTAAAACAAAACCCAATAAAGCACTTAAAAGTATCATATCCGTTATTATACACCAATATTATGATTATTCTTCAACTGTCGAACTTTCCTCGACTGCAGGATTTTCTTCCTTTTCCGTATAGTTGATATCACGGAAACGGATCGTTATTTCCGTTGAAGAATCAACACTGCTTCCCGGCGAAACAGACTGTTCATAAGCTATACCGTAACCATCTAACTTAAATGAGAGCTTTGACAGTGTCCAGTAACTGATGACTTCCTTTCTGGTCCAGTTAGTGAAATCAGGCAATGTCATACTGTTGCCGTCAGTTAATAAGAATACTCTCTGGTTTGTATAGACGTTCTCATAAGCTTTAGGATACTGATCGATGACATTGTTTCCATCAGAGATCTCATAGATATTCACATCCATTTCTTCAAGGATATCTTTCGCATTATTGACACTCTTTGAAAGCAGATTAGGCATCTCATAACGGTAGATATGTTTCTCCCCTTCGACTGTTTCATCATTGATACTTAATCCTTCTAATAAAGCGATCCTATCGATCAGATCAGGAATCGGTTTAATGTCGTAATTGTAGTAAACAGTCCTTGGTGAAACATAGGCAAAATAAACCATATACTGCGGATCCTCATATGGGAATCCCAGCATGCAGGAAATGATATTCTGATCTTCCGCATAGCCGCCATCTTCAGGAATTTCTGAAGTACCGGTCTTGCCCATGACTTCCACGGTCTTGGCTGCATAGTGACGGCAGGTTCCGTCAGGTTCGGCTACAACTCTTCTTAAAAGATCCTGCATCTGCTTTGCAGTATCCTTGCTTATAGGATTGGAAACAACTTTTCTTGATCCCTGATAGACGACTTTATTCGTATTCGGATCAACTATCTTATCGACAAAATACGGTTTGATCATTTCACCGTTGCCGAAAATAGCGGTATAAGTCTGTAACAGCTGCAGCATCGTCGTCGAAGAACCCTGGCCGTAGGTGGCCGTAATATCATCGACCGGCGATAATCCATAGTTGGTATAACCCGATACCTCATCGATACCGTCGCTGTTTACCGTCTGATATAAATGATATTTATTCAGATAGTCCTCAAAATTGTCGATACCGACATATTGTGACAGTAAGGTCGCTGTAGCGACGTTACTGGAATAGATAAATCCGTAATCCAATGGAATGGTTCCCCAGTCCAGCTTATCGACATTATAGATACAGCCTAGCTGATTACCGGAATAGGTCCTGGCAGTTGAAGCCGTATAACAGTAAGGTGATGAATCAAAACCTCTATCGCCGTCATAGACACCCAAGTCCATAGCTGCCGAATAGATGACCGCTTTCATAACCGAACCCGGTTCATACGCAAGCTGAGAGCCGTAGTTTACCTGAACATCGTCAGAAGAAAGTTGATTTGGATTGTAAGAAGGAGTCTGACCCCAGGCAAGGATCTTGCCTGTTTTGACTTCAACTACAGCTCCCCATGCTCGGCTTGCGTCTTTAGCTTCCATCGTGGTACTTAGGGCAGTATTCAAAGCTTCCTGTATGGAAACATCCAAAGTAAGATAAACATCATAACCGTTTATCGCCTCTTTAGTTTCTTCATACATTCCCGGAAGGATATATCCGTATTTGTCACGCTGATATGAATGATAACCATCCGTACCGGATAGTTCATCATTCAGATATGATTCAACTCCGAGTTTTCCTACAAGCTTACCAGTATTATCGGATTGGGCAAAACCGACTAACTGCGGTGAAAATGATTCACCATACGGATAATAACGCTTATAGGAGTTGCGGAATTCGATGCCATGAAGGTTCAGAGCTTCGATCTGATTCTTCTGTTCCTCGGAAAGATTTCTTCCCGCTGCACCCAGTTCGACCTGATAAAGATTGGAATTGGAAACCAGGATATTGTATATATCACCCGGAGCCATTTCCAGAATCGGAGCCAAAGCATCCGCAGTTAACTGCGGGTTATCGACATAAGCGATCTCATCAGAAGAAGATAATCTGTCAGGATCAAGGAAACAGATAATGTCATAAGTCTGTACATCCTGAGCAACGATCGATCCTTCATTGTCATAAATGACGCCTCTTGACGCAAAGATCGTCTCATCGACATTGGATACAGACTGCACATAATTGATCAATGAGGTATTGGAACGGATATGGATCTTTCCGACCGTAACCAAAAAAACGTTGACGATAACGATTAACGATATCCCCAACATCACAGAATACAGAAAACGAAGTCGATTATTACTTCGTTTCATTGTTTATTCTCCCGCGATGGAAATTATATTGTCGGTGTACTGATCGAGGTTGGCTTCGGCAGCTGCCGCATATATTCTTTCCTTACTCTCGAGATTGGATATTTCGTAATTAAGTGTCTGGTTCTGAGCCTTTAAGATCGCCAGTTCTTCATTCATGGTCTGAATCTTCATGGTAAGTCTGGTATTGGCGGTATTAACCAGCAAAGAACTTACGAGCCAGGAGAAAAGCGCAAAAGTAAAAAGGATGATAGCTATACCATTAAGACTTAATCTTCTTCTTTTCTTCTTAACTAACTTTGCCATGTACCTTCTTTACTCCTCTGATAATCGCGCTTTTGGCACGGGTGTTCTTGGCGATCTCTGCTTCATCGGGTTTATCACCGTGATTAAGCAGGACATAATCCGCTTCTTTGACCTGTTCGGGTCTTAAAGCAATGCGCTTGTCATCTTCGACACTTGTCAGTTTCTTAAAGTGTCTTTTGACGAGCTTATCTTCAAGTGAGTGGAAAGTAATGATAACTACCCTTCCATTCACCTTTAGAATTCCATCCATTTCTTCCAGGAATGTTTTTAGTGAATTGAGTTCATGGTTGACTTCGATCCTGATAGCCTGGAAACTCTGTTTGGCCGGATGTCCTTTCTTGGAAAGAACCTTGTTCGGTAAAGCACTTTTGATTACTTCAACGAGTTTTAAAGTGCTTTCGATCGGCCTGTTTTCAACGATCTTCTTTGCAATCTTTCTGGCGAATTTTTCCTCACCATACTCCCATAAGACATCAGCCAATCTTTCTTCGCTGTATCTGTTTACGACATCATATGCGCTTAGTTCATCTTCCTTATTCATGCGCATATCCAGCGGTCCATCATAGCGGTAGGAAAAACCTCTTTCCGCTTCATCAAACTGCGGCGAAGAAACACCCAGATCAAGCAGAATACCATCAACCTGATCAACGTAATTCTTCATATTCATATAGTTGTCATGAATGAATACGACATTGTCATATTCTTTCAGCAGCTCTTTTGATTCTTCGATTGCCTCTTCATCCAAATCGAAGCAATACAGTTTACCTTTTTTAAGTTTCTCCAGAATCAGTCTGGAATGGCCGCCTCTTCCGAGTGTTCCGTCCACATAGATGCCGTCTTCCTTGACATCGAGCAATTCGATGGCCTTATCCGGCATGACCGAAATGTGCTTAGTCATTTTTCAACAGCTCACTCAGATTTTCCGCTACATCTTCAAAGTTATCGGAAGCTTCGAGATAGTAGTTGTCCCAGGTTGTCTTATCCCAGATTTCGATATGGTCATTGGCGCCGATCACGACACACTCTTTGACGATATTCACCGGTTTAGACAGGAAGGACGGGATCTGAATTCTTCCCTGATTGTCCAGCGTACATTCGGTTGCCGTACTTGTCAGCATTCTGATGTACTGTCTGGCTGATTTTTTGGTTGTCGGAAGTTTGTTTATTTCTTCGAAGAGCTTATCCCACTGTTCGAGCGAATAAATGGTCAAACAGCCATCCAAACCTCTGGTCAGGATAAAAGTCGTATGCAGTTCATCACGGAACTTGCTGGGAACGATAATACGCCCTTTTGCGTCAAGGTTATGTTGATATTCACCTATGAACATTTCCCACTTTTACCCACAATCAGCCACTTTCTACCACTATTATTCCATTTTGCAGGGTAAATGTAAAGAAAAAAGTGCAGAATTTTCTGCACTTTTATCGCTTTTTTATAGATTTTTACTGTTTTTTACTTAAAACGGCATAAAAAAAGAAGAATCACTTCTTCTATTTTGCGCCACAGTTAGGGCAGGCACGATGAGCCAGTTTGTATTCACCGCAAGATGGGCATTTTACCATTGTCGGTGCCATTAATTTATAATGAGTTCTTCTTTTTGCTTTACGTGTCTTCGAATTTCTTCTCTGCTGAACAGCCATTGCTAATTTTCCTCCTCAACCTTCCATTCTTTAAGCTTCTGTAACCGCGGATCTATTTCATCTTTAGAAGATGATTCATAGTCTTCTTCGGATACGAAAGCCCAACCGTCCCCTCTAGAATACTCTATTTTTTCTTTTTTTACAACTTTTATCGGAACTTCCGGAAGCACTATATATAATACCATATCTTCGATCTCTTTGCTCTCATCAATGAAGAAACCTTCTTCATCTAATTTATGCACAACTTTCTCATCTTCGCTCAGATCGAATGGTACATAAACATCCTCTAAAGAAATGGCACACGGACATACCATCTGACCGGTGATATGATAGTTGATCCTGAGCTCATCAGAAGCATCATAATAGAAAGAAATATCACCTTCCACTGCTTCCAGTCTTCTTAAGAAAACATTATCTGAAATCTCATATCTTTCAATATGTACCGGATAGACCTTTTCATTGGCGATGTTGGCAAGATCTTTAAGATATATTTTCATACAGAAATTATATAATAATCTTGTGAAAAAGACAGGAATAATAGTCGAGTACAACCCGTTCCATAACGGACATAAATATCATATCGAACAAGCCAGAGAAATCACTCAACCGGATGTCCTTATTGCCTGCATGAGCGGTAACTATAACCAGCGCGGTGATCTTTCGATCATCAATAAATATGAGAAAACAAAAGCTGCATTATCTAATGGTGTCGACCTCGTTCTTGAACTGCCTTATATCTATACCGTTCAGAACGCCTATGTCTTCGGATCAAAAGCAGTTGAAATACTGAATCGCTTCAATATCGATGATCTTGTCTTCGGTTCTGAAACCAATAATCTGGAAGAACTTAAAAAATACGCTGAACTGGAAGTCGATGTCACCAGACTCAAGCAGCTCATGCATGACGGCAATTCATATCCCAAATCATATGGTTTATTAAGCGGCTCGTTATATCCTAATGACATGCTGGCGGTAACATATCTAAAAGCCTTAAGAGGAACTGATATAAACCCTGTATCCGTTCAAAGAACTAACGATTATCTCTCAGAAGACTTAGATCTAATATCTTCTGCTACAGCCATCAGAAAGGCTGTAAAAGAAAATAAAGACATATCCAAAGCCACACCAATAACCATAAATGAACCGGTATTCAATGAAGATCTTTATCCGTATATCAGAAGATTGCTTTTCACTATGGATAAAAAAGATCTCTCATCCATCGTCATGGTTGATGAAGGTATTGAAAACCTATTAAAAGAAAATGCGGTTAAATATGCCAACTACGATGACTTTATCAATGCCTCTATATCCAGAAGATATACCAGATCCAGAATTCAGAGGATTCTTTTACATATCGCCAATCAGATAAAAAAAGAAGATGTTGAACATCTTCCGGAAATGAACTATGTCCGAGTATTGGGCTTTAATGAAAAAGGCCAGAAACTGCTTAAAGAGATGAAAGAAGAAATAAATATCATTACCCTCTTCAAGAATATTCCTGAACCATTCAAAGAAATCGAATGGAAAACTAATCTTCTTTATGCATCCTTACTGAAAGATTCCAATTCCTATATTAAAAGAGAATTACAGGGACCGGTTATTATCTAAAGTCTGATCCCTCTTACATAACAGAGATCATTTGAATCTATAACCTTAAATCCGTTCTTCTCATAGAACTTATTTCCTGATTCTTTATTTTTCCCTACTATCAGCATTAACCCTTTTACACCGTTATCTTTCATATGCTTTATTTCGGTTTTCAGTAATATGGTTCCGATACCTTCGTGCTGATATCCCGGTTTAACATCAATATGGAAATGAGCCGGATAATCCTTTCCATATAATTCAAAACAATGTGTTTCCAGAAAGAATCTTTCTTCAAAGCCCAATTCACTGGCTCTTTCCTTAAAATCATTTTCGATATTGGAAATATACTGTCTATAATCCTTTGAAGCAAGTATATATCCTACAGTCTCATTTTTATCTGTATCGATTGCTATAAAGCTGTTTTCTTTTTCGAATTTTGCATAGTATTCAACATAAAAATATAAACAGAATTCTTTTTCGTTCTGAGGTTTATTCGGATTGGAAGAATTAAGCTGATTTATCAGTCTTATATCTTCGAGATCCTGATCTGTTATTTTTCTTACTTCTATCATCTTTATCTATTATCTCAAAAAAACGGCATACATCTGTATACCGTTAATCATTATTTATTGTTTCTTCCTGGTTCTCTTTTTAACCGGAACACTTTTAATCTTGTCACCGATTTTCTCAAATTCTTCGACACTCATCGGTTTATAGAAGTAGAAGCCCTGCATCTCTTCACAGCCTTTAGTCTTAAGGAATTCAGCCTGACTCTTGTTTTCAACGCCTTCAACGATCATATTCATATCCAGTGATTTCATCATCTGGATCATATGACTGACGATGATGCGGCTTCTTTCCGGATCTCCTCCTCCGCTTAAGAAGTGCAGATCAAGTTTAATGCGGTCTACCGGAACCTCCTTAAGCATGTGCAAGGAAGAATAACCACTTCCGAAATCATCCATTTCAACCTGGAAACCGTATTTACGCAGTTTGGAAGTTGTAGATATAAGCAGTTCCGGATTTTCGACATAAGCCGATTCGGTTATTTCGATTCTTAACTGATTGGAATTGATATTATATTTATTAATCAGATCAAAGAAATGTCCAGGTATATTTCTGTCATCTTTGATATCTCTGCGGGAAAGGTTTACCGAAACGGTCCAGTTATGGCCTTCTTCATTCCATCTCTTCAGATCACTGCATACCGTTTCCCAGACATACTGGTCCAGCTGATAGATCGCATCGGTTTCTTCAAGCACCGGAATGAATTCCGAAGGCTGAAGCCAGCCAAGTTTTGAGTGATTCCAGCGGCATAATGCTTCGGCACCGATTATTTCGTTTTTCCTGATATTGACCTGAGGCTGATACCATACCTGTATCTCACCGGTTTCGATTGCTGTCGTAAGATGGCTGATGATCTCAGCATCACGTTTACCCTTTCTCCACTGTTCAGGGTTATAGAATTCATAGCCTTCTTTTCTGTTCAGTCTTACTTTTTCTTCCGCAACACGTGCTCCATCCAGCATGCGGTCAACATCTATCTGTCTGTAATCACGCGGGGTCAGAACATAAATGCCGGTACAGATCTGAATTCTGTTGCCTTTGCCTTTATTGATGAAATAATTGCGGACTGGTTCCAGAACATCCACATCATCTTTGCTTATCTGTTCCTGCTTATCATAGCGGCGTAAAACCACAAAGCGGTCACTGTCAATACGGCCCATGGCTTCCTCATCGCTCATGGAATTGACAGAAGTATTAACCCAGTACTTCAGCAATTCATCTCCTGCCGATCTGCCCATGTTGTCGTTGATGTATTTGAAGTCTTTTATATTGTTGTAGGAAAGAAGATAAGGAACATCCGGATTATTCCTTAAGAGCTCCTCAACCCTTTTCTTGAAACCATGGTAATTGTATGTACCGGTTAATGAATCGTGGTCGATCAGTAAGCGGATCTTTTCTTCCTGCTCCATCTTGATATTGCGTAATCTGAGCAAAACAGCCGTAACAATAGAAATCAGCAGCAGTGTTCCCAGAACGATCGCAACACCATACTGATACAGATAATCGGAGAGATCATATTTATACAGTTTTCTTGTCGTATAATCCAGAACGATTGCCTGACGTTTTGTATCAGGAATTTTTTCAATTCCGCCGTTTAATCTTTCGATAATGGCTCTGCCCTTTTCACTATCGAGAGTTCCGGCTCTGAAGTCCATCGAAAACATCGATGAAGGCTGGACTTTCAGATCACTGTAGGAAGGTTTCTGTAAGACATAACTCCAGACATACGAATTATGTAATAAAGCATCAACTTTGTCTGAACGAAGTGCCTTAACACTGTCGGACATCGTATCATACATCGTTATCTCAATGCCCGGGAACAATTGAGTTACACTTTCGGCTGCTCCGGCCAGTGATTTCAGCATACCTACTCTGAGATTATTCAAAGGAGGCAGCTCGACATTATTCTTTGTGACAAGTGTAAACGGAGTCTGAATAAGGTTTTCCGAAACGATGCTTTCTTTTCCCTCGGCACTGGAAATCGCACTGCCGAAAGGCATTATTAAATCATACTCTTTATTATCAAGAGCTTCTTTCAGGGTTGCTTCTTCGATTATCTTGAAAGTAACGGAATAACCTGCCTCTTTGGCAGCTTCTTTCATCAGGTCGACACCGATACCTGCTACTTCATTGGTACTTTCATCCAGATAAAAGACCGGACAGCGATCGATCGGCACGCCTACAGTTAATGTATCATTATTGTTTTCTTCGCAAAGTATTGCTGAAGGTGCAAATGCACAAAGTAAGACAACGATCGTACAGAAAAAAGCCATCAGTGTTCTGTTGTCAGGCAGTTTGATATGCTGTGCTGATTTCTGTTTATTAATCATATTTAAAAAGAAAACATACTTCTTAATTACATTATACTTTATGAAGTATGTTTTCTGAAAACTATGCTCTTTATATCAGGCAGCCAGATGAGCTGCTTTCTTATTGTCATACATCTTCTGATCGGCTTCGTTAAGCAGTTTCTTGATCGTTGTCTTGCTGATCTCATCGGTATATGCATAACCTAAAGAAACGCTTATACCATATTTTTTCTCCAGTTCTTCAAAGTTCTTTACCATTTCATTGATCGATTCCGGTGTACAGTTCTTTACGACAGCCGCAAATTCATCACCACCGAAACGGAAACAGTTGTTTTCATCTTCATCGCCAAAACAGTTTGCTATGCAATCTGCTGCCGAACGGATAAGCTTATCTCCGGCCAGATGTCCTTCGGTATCATTGGTACGTTTAAGATAGTTGATATCAAACAGTAATACAGCTACAGGATATCCGCTTTCTTCCGATTCGAGTACATACTGTTCAAAGCGGTAACGGTTAGGAAGATTGGTCAGAGCATCTTTTTCCGCTGCTGAACGGAGAATATCGTCTAAGGCATCACGTTTCTTTGTGGCACTGTTATAGGATGAAGCCACCATGCGCACTTCATGTATGCCTGATTCCTCATCAAGTTTCTCGTTTACCGGTATCAGCTTAACGAATTTTCCCAGAGGTTTAAGGATCTGACTGTAAAGCGTGATGAATGTGGTAATGAGGATGGCAATAATAACCATAGTCAGAACCCACATGATGGTTCTATGCATCGCAAGAACACGACCTGTTTTGGCAGCTCTGCTTGCTGAATTTGCCTGTATCATTTCAACACAACTGTTTGTTTTATTGGATACAGCCTGTTTATTCTCGCCATATTCGGAACTTAGAATCAGCAGACGTGCCGTTTCGAGTTTTTCTTCATCGCTCATTTCCATTTCTTCCGCACTTAATTTGACGACAGGAATATCGGTAAGTGGAGCAATCTCCGGTATCGGATATACGGCACGGACAAGTGAGATCGCATGGAGTTGCGTATTCAACAGATAATCGGCACTTTCCGCTGCTTCTTCCATAAGCGACATCGCTTCATCAGAAACATTATATTCTCTGAATTCCGCCATTACCTGTTCAGCTCGACGGGGAACAGAAAGTTCATTGGCATAAGCCATTAACGGACCGACATTTATTTCACCATCCGGAGTTACAGGCATCATGACAAAACTATTGGAAGTATCAGCAAGCAGTGATGATCCTCCTATCAATGAGGTAGCCTTCTGTGTATATATTCCAGAATTACGCATGATTTCTGAAAGATTGCTGCTGCTGATATTGATATGCAGTATTACCAAAATAATTACGATATGCAATATCGATACCGTCGTCACAATAGGTATCATCAGCGTATTAGCTTTGACACCGCCGATTTTATTCTTATTCTCTTTATTCTTCATATTCTTTACACTTTTGCTGAAATAATATTATTCCGCAAATTCCTATTTTACATTTTTTTCAGTTAAATAATAAGTATATTTATTTAACAGGACGCAGTTTGCCTCGTTTGATTACGATATCCAGATTCTTCAAATCTTCATATACTCTATCAGTCTCTTCTTCGATGGACTGATAATCCAGTTGGCGTTCTTTCATGATGTATTCAGCTGCCGCTTTATAGTCTCTTTTGAACTGCTTATTCAGTGAATTCCAGTTAATATCTTTAAATTTATCGGCAGTTTCCTTTTTAAACGGAAGTTTTCCCTGTAAGAACAGTACGGCTATAACCGGATAACCGGCATAACCCTGCCAGTATGTCGAATTATCATTCGAAGAATAAACATTATCTTCAAACGCAATCGTATATGACTTCGATCTGTCGGAAGACAGCACTTCACCATGGTCGTCTTTCAAAGTAACCCTCTTATCGGCTAAAGCACTGTATGCCTCATAGATCTTTTCTTTCGGTGGTAATTTATCCATCATATCAGAAAAGGATTATTTAATTATCCCTGCGCTTTATCTTCCTGGATCTTGTTTTCGATCAGGAATTCGCCATTCTCATATTTAAGCTGATAGATTCTTAAACAGTAATCACATAAAACCAGGACTCTGTCACCTTCGTTGATATCGGATCCGTCAAAAATGATCTCTTTCTGGCAGGCCGGACATTTAAGAACTCTCGTATTTTCTTTTTCTTCCTTGAATTCGTCCGGTAATTTGATTCCCTTCAGATCTCTGAAAACCGCATAGAAATAACGGATCAGGAAAAGATCACCAAGTCTGAAATTATCAGTATGGAAGTTGTGGTACTGTTTATGATTTCCTTCGCTATCCCAGCCGCATAAGAACTGCATATCTCTGCCGTCGACTGGATCAGTGCCCTTTTCCAGTGTGTAATATGCGATCCTGTTGGTATTGACATCCATGTAGATGAACGCACAGTAACATAATGGCGTTTCCTGAGGCTGAGGAAGTCTCAATAATGCCACGACCGTATCGACGTCCAGTCTCACATGAAAACCGCCGAAATCCTCTTCCGTAAAAGGAAATTCCATCTTTTGCGAATCATAGACATTTTTAGCCGCAGTATATAAGGTCTTTTTCTCTCCGATATTAATCAGATCGTTATAAAACTGATCGGAACGGTAAGACCAGGTAGGCAATAAGCGATGTTCGAATTCATATAGAATATTCATGTTCACACTCCTTTATTTAAGATAATCGTTTTCAAATTCTTCAACCGGCATCGGTTTGGCAAAATAGTATCCCTGGAACATCTTGCAGCCCATGGAAAGCAAGGCTTCATACTGTTCCTTGGTTTCAACACCTTCCGTCAAAGGAACGATACCCAGATCTTCCGACATATTGATTATGCTGCGTAAGATACTCTTTGTACGTTTAACATCTTTGGCATTCTGTAAGAAAGCCATATCGATCTTTATAACATCGATAGGCATATTCTTCAGCATATTCAAGGAAGAATATCCTGAACCGAAGTCATCCATTTCCACAATAAATCCGTCTTTCTGCAGATTCCGTACCAGTTCGATCTTGTTTTCGACATCGGAAATCATAACCGATTCCGTAATCTCGATTCTCAATCTGGATGGTTTGATATTGTATTCCTTAACCAGGGAACTGATATCTTTATATACATCGGTAAAATAGAAATCCTTAGGTGAAATATTAACCGAAATAAACAGATCCCTGTCTTTCCATTTATCCAGAAGCTCACAGGCACAGCGCCACATATACTTATCCAGTTCGGCAATCATGCCGTTTCTTTCAAACAGCGGAATAAATGAAGCCGGCGAAAGGAAACCGCGGTCCGGATGGATCCAGCGAACCAGCGCTTCGGCACCGACGATCTTTCCTTCGGTATCGACTAACGGCTGCAGATAAGGCCTGATCTGTTTCTCTTCAAGAGCACGCTTTAGCTCGGAACTGATCTCCTGCTCCCACAACATTTTCTTTCGCATATCTTCGCCATAATAGGCAATATGATTGGTAAAGTTATTATCGATGCTTGCTTCGGCGATCCTGGCTCTGTCAAACATGGATGAAACGTCCATCCTCTGATTTTCGGTCTCATAGATACCAAGATGGATCTGAACCTTATATGTCATATCACCGTTACTGACTTCGTATCCGGAAAGAAGCTTTTTAACCAGTTCCATATCGATCGCTCCTTTAGGAACGAATACACCGAAAGTATCTCCGCCTATACGTCCGTATACACCCGTATGCGGAACATATTTTCTAAGTAAGCTCGCAACCTGCTTAAGAACCTCATCACCGAAATCCTTGCCGAAGATATCATTGATCAGTTTGAAGTTACAGATATTCATAAAGACCAGACTGTATTTCTGATCAGGATTCTTTTCTAACAGTTCCTCTATACGCTCATACAGATGATCTTTTGTATAGAGATCAGTCAGGTTATCATGTCTGGCATTATAGCTTTCACGATGCAGATTTATCTGCATTTCCGTATCATCACGGATATTCAGGAAGGAAGCCCCTACCCGGCCTTTATTATCACGGATCACGCGTCTTTCCAGTGAATAGTATTTCTTATCATCATTGTCATTCATGATCAGACATGATGACCAGTTATCATTGTTATTCACATTTTCCGATGAGAAAAACGGTTCAAGTTTCTTTCTGACGTTCTCCAGTTCTCCCTCATTGATTCCTAAGAGGTTAAGACCTTTCTTATTTGCCCAGATGCATTCATCATTATCGTTGAAAAAATATATGGCATCAGGAAGCTCTGATGAGATATCCAGCAATAAACGGTCGATCAGACGAGTCGGTTTATAGTAAAGCGAGAAATAGAAAGTCAGTAAGCCGAAGACGCCGTAGCCGATCATTGAACGATCAAGCGGAGTTCTTGAAATGACATAGAATGTACACCAGGTTATTACTCCAAGCAACGTGAAAAAGATCGTTGCATAACGCCACGAATGCATTCTCGGTGAAAAAAACATTTTATTGAGGTAAATTCCCAGTATTCCGGCTAAAAGCAGATAAACCAGGACACGATGAAGATTCTGCGGCAGATAAGGAATCATCCTGTAATAGACACTGCCATATAATTCTGTTTCTTCCATACCGAAACAATGATGAAAAACCGTGTTGGCCAGAATCTGAATTACATCAATGCCCAGCAGCGAAAGAATCAGCAATCTTAATTTTTCATTTTTATATGTCAGTTTGCAGTACGACATCGCAAAACGAAGCGCCTGAAAAACTGTAAAGTCAATGCCTACATAATAGAGATAACAGCCTACTGTCGCCAAAGTCTTTGACGTTGAACCAACAATCAGGAAGTTTCCTACAATCGGAGGAATGATCGCCACCAGCATATTGCACAGCGGCTTTCCGATATCTTTCTTAGATCTGTATGCCACAAAAGCACAGATCATCAGAGCAATTGAAAGCAATACAAATATGATTGAAAATGCTAAACGGATATTCATGGTAAAAACAATAATTACTACTTAAAAAATACCATTTTTTAAATCAATATTCAAAATTTTGATTACTTCATTCTCTTCTCGAATCTGAACATTCCATCAGGAAACTGCTCATCCATTTCCTGAGCCATTTCTGGATCATTTGGATCGGGATGATGGGAATTATAGAACTCCACGATATGGAATCCGCATCTGTTCACATAAAAGTGTATATTTCTGGTTTCAAAATACGGTGTTACCGTCTCCCATACTTCAATATCGGGATACATTCTCTCAATCTCGCACCATGCGCCATAGCCTATACCTTTACTGTGACATTCCGGTAAAGTGAATAGCAGATCCAGTTCACCTTCATTTCCATTTGTATGAACGATTACTCCGCCGGCTTTCTTATCATCGGCCATAATCCGGTAAGCATCTCCTTCATCGATACATCTTTCGATCGTCTCTCTGGAAATGATCTGATCATCTTCTTCATAGTGATCATCTCTCATTCCAAATTCCTCAGTAGCTCCATATTTGAATGCCCATTGATTATCTTTGATAAACTGTTCTCTGTCTTCTTCCTGTAACGGAATTAATTTAATCTGTGTCATAAACCAACCTCCTGCATTGCCGGAAACTAAAAGCCCGGCATGAAAAACTCTTCATTACCGGGCTCACCCGACATCTTATCCAACAGGCGGCCTGCAAATCTTATGACTTACGATCCCCTATGCTACGGCATACTGCCCTCTGATGTACTTATATGATACAGCAATTATCAGAATATGCAAAAAAAATACAAACTAAACTTTATGTTTGCTTTCACCCGTCTTGGCATCAAATGCTTCAAAAGTATCCGCACCCATGCCTTTATATATCACAGCCTTCAGAATCCAGCCGTCAAAGCTGAACAGATCATCACTTTCCGGATCCAGCATTACCCCTGTCAGCCTTGGATGATCAGCGGCATAATTTCTGATTTCGTTTATATCGATACCTTTATTTCTCGCTTCTTCAGGATTATCGAGAAGTTCAAAACTTGTTATGTTGAAATCAACATAATCACAGACATCTGAGAAAGATGCTTTCTTATATTCGGTGGCTGTACACTCTTTTATTTCTTCTTTACACGTATATACCGGAACATAATACTTGCCATATTCCTGGAATAATAAAGGACCGCCGTTATTTAAAGGCATTATCAAATTGATATCATCTCTCTTATACAGTTCAACTGCCACTTCGATGATTTTAAGTACTTCTGCATCAACATCTTCTTCCTTGATTATTCCCTGTCTTATTCCTTCGGCCAGGGCATTGATTCTTTTCTTCAGTTCGATAATTATTTCATCCATGTCTTTTACCTCAAATAAAAAAGAAAACTCAAATCAGAGTCTTCTTTATTTATTATCTTCTTCTTTCTGCTGTTCTGTTTCTTTTTTCTTCTTATCTCTGAAACCGATCTCTTCATGTCTTATAATCCGTTGAATATTGATGCGATGTTTATAATAGATCAATACTGTAACCGCAAGAAGAATCGCTATACAGATCGGATTGGCTTTCATGTAGATATAGTAAAGCGGAACAATCGTGACGGTACATAATGTGGCTAAAGCAATATAGTTTGTTATAAAGGTAACGATTACGGTCAAGGCCATCATGACCAGAGCCAGTTTCCAGTTGAGCGCCAGAAGCATACCTAAATAGCTTGCAAAACCTTTTCCGCCTCTGAAGCCCATATAGAACGGGAAGATATGTCCGACGATAGCCATAGCTCCGGCCAAGAACGGAATAACTTCATTGTCTGGGAACAGATATGATGAGAGTTTAATGGCAATAATCGCTTTAAGCATATCGCATAATCCTGTTACAACTGCAGCGCCCCAGCCAAGATTAAGTTTGACGTTACTGGCACCGGCATTATTGCTTCCTCTTTCGCGGATATCAAAACCCTTTGATTTCGCAAGTATATATGCTGTATTGATGCTGCCTAACAGATAAGAAATAATTGCTGTATAAATGTATTCCATAGCTATATTTTAACTTAAAACCTTTCTTATGCCTGTTTTTTGATCGGAAATCTCATTTTTCTGAAAGCCTTCTGCTCGATCTGCCTGATTCTAACACTAGTGACTTTATATTCTTCAGCTATTTCTTCATGACTCTTCTCTATTCCGTCTGTCAGTCCGTATATTTTGGCTAAGATATTTCTTTCTCTGTTTGTCAGCAACGAAAAAAGAAAATCCACGAGTTCTTCATCAGATTCATATCGATTGATTCTTACATTATCTAAAGTATTATTCTCAATGAGTACTTCGATAAACTCTTTCAGTTTTTTCCTGTTATACATTTCTATATTTAGATAAACAGGAGAGCCTTGGCTCTCCTGTATTACTGTCATTTTCTGTATTGTTATTACATTTGAACGTTATGGAATACTTCCTGAACATCATCGACTTCATCGAGATTATCCAAGAGTCTCTGCCACATATCTTTGTCGTGCTGATCGGTAAGAGTTACATATTCCTGCGGTAACATCTTGATCGCACATACCTGATATTCACAATCAGGAATCAGTGTATCGATAGCTTCCTGTGCCTTATGCAGATCGGCTGGCTGTACGTAGACAGTCATTTCACCGTCTTCAACTTCGATATCATCGACATCGACATCCGCATTGATCAGTGTATCCAGCATGGTATCTTCATCTTCATATTTGAATGAAAGAACACCCAGGTTATCATAGTTGAATGAAACGGAACCTTTGACACCCATCTTGCAGTGTGACTTGTTGAAACATGAGTTCATAGCCGCAACTGTTCTGTTGGAATTGTCAGTCAGACAGTCAATGATAATGGTCGCATTACCCGGACCGAAGCCTTCATATCTTAAAGCATCATAAGATTCTGCTGAACCGCCTTTGACTTTTTCGATTGCTCGCTTAATGACATCGGCCGGAACCTGATTGGCCTTGGCTTCCTTGATCTTGGATCTTAAAGCCAGGTTCATATCCGGATCAGCCACACCGGACTTGGCAGCGATATAGATTTCCTTGCCGTATCTGGAATAAACCTTTGATTTCATTGCGGCTGTTTTAGCCATTGCCGCAGCTCTTACTTCATGCGCTCTTCCCATAAATTCACCTCTAAAACTATATTTTACTTTTCTATTTTAATACTAAAATATACGATCTTGCAAAAAAAATAGAGGGCTTTTCAGCCCTCTAGTGATTATGCTTTTAAGACCTCTTTTACTAATGCGGTAACTTCGGATTCCGTATGGCATTTAACTGCCTTGGCGGCCAGCTCTTCCATATCTTTCTTGTTCAGTGAAGTAATGATCTTTCTGGTAGGAAGGACTTTGGAAGCGGACATTGAGAATTCATCAAGTCCGAGTCCGAGTAAGACCGGTGCAGCCATCGGGTCACCGCCCATTTCACCGCACATACCGCACCATCTGCCCTGAGAATGGGCACCGTCGATCGTCATCTTGATCAGACGTAAGATAGATGGGTTAAGCGGCTGATATAAGTAAGCAACCTTCTCTGACATTCTATCGGCAGCCATTGAATACTGAATCAGGTCATTGGTTCCGATTGAGAAGAAGTCAGCGTATTTGGCGAATTCATCAGCCAGAACTGCTGAAGCAGGAATCTCGACCATCATGCCGATTTCGATACTGTCAGATACTTCAACACCTTCAGCTTTGAGTTCTTCCTTGGTTTGCATGACGAAATCCTTGGCAGCTCTGAATTCATCGATCGTAGCGATCATCGGGAACATAATGGCCAGTTTGCCATATGTGGATGCTCTGAGTAATGCTCTAACCTGCGTCTTGAAGATATCTTTACGGTCAAGACAGAGTCTGATCGCACGATAGCCTAAGAATGGGTTCATTTCCGGATCGAATTCGAAGTAAGGAAGTTTCTTGTCACCACCGATATCCAGTGTTCTGACAACAACTCTCTTGCCTTCAGCTCTTTCCAGAACGACCTTATATGCTTCAAACTGTGCATCTTCGCTTGGGAAGTCTTCGGTTGATTCCATGTAAAGGAATTCCGTACGGTATAAGCCAACACCTTCGGCGCCATTGGCAATAACATTGTCCATATCCTTCGGTGAACCGATATTGGCAACCAGTTCAACCTGATGGCCATCCAAGGTAATTGAAGGCTTATCCATCAATACCTGTAAAGCTGCCTTTTCTTCCAAGAATCTCTGACGTTTGTCTTCGTATTCCTTTAATACTTCCTCACTAGGATTGATTATGACATCGCCTTCCTTGGCATCAAGAATAATGGTATCGCCGTTCTTGCAGGCAGCCATAACACCTGTACAGCCGACAACAGCCGGTAAACCCAAGGCTACAGCCATAATTGCAGCATGAGAAGTCTTGCCACCGATCTCCGTTACAAAACCCAGTGAATATTTCTTGTTGAGCTGAGCTGTATCGGAAGGTGTCATTTCTTCCGCTACGATAACGACTTCCTCATCGATTGCTGTTAAATCAGGAATAGTTAAACCAAGGATATTACATAAGAGCCTGAATGACACATCCTTGATATCGGCAGCTCTTTCCTTGAAATAAGCATTATCCATCGCTTCAAACATACCGATCATCATATCCGAAACGCTCTTCGTTGCCTGATCGGCTCTTGAACCGTCCTTGATCATATTAACGATCTGATCCTTATACTCAGGATCCTGTGCCATCATCAGATGTGCATCAAATACCGCAAGTTCATTCTCTGAAAGATTCTTTTTCGCTCTTTCTTTGATCTGTTCGATATCTTTGATCGTCTTGTTTAACGCATTCTCAAAGATTTTGAGTCCTTCTTCAGGAACTCCCTTGCCCTCGCTGATATTAACGACCGGCTGTTCCAGTTTATAAACCTTTCCGATCGCAATACCGCTAGATGTTGCTATTCCTTTTAACATTAGGTTTTTTGTCCTCTCTATTAATACATAAATTATACTTCTTTATAACACTTACAAACAATCGAGATAGTTTCTGAAAGCCTTTTTTCTGACATCATAGTAATACGATCGGGAGAAATAATCCTTATACCAGTTTTTTCTCTTTTCGCGTAGTACTTCATGTTCGATAATCAGCTTTTCATGATCATCCAGCACATCAGCTGCTGCCTCCATATGCTGGATGATCTTTCTTTGGGCTTCGATTCGATCAGGGCGGAAGATCAAGAGACCTCTGTCCGTATCTTCTACCATTTTCTTGCTTCTGATATATACTTCGTTTAATAACTGTATTTCAATTTCTGTTTTTTTATCTGCTCTCATATGCTCATATACTTAATTGAAATTGTGAAATACCGCTTTTCCTTTATCTTCTAAAATAAAGTCTTATTCGTTTATTTCGATCAGTCCGTAACCTCCGTCATTTCTCTTATATACAACTGCCAGCTTGTCACTGTCTGCATCTCTGTAGATGAAGAATGAATGTGACAGCATTTCCATTCTCATAATCGCTTCATCAAGAATCATTTCTTCCGCAAAAACCATCTTGGTTCTTACCGGAGTATCGTTATCCTCATCGGCCTCTTCATAGAAGTTTTCCGCCAGGGAATCTTTGTGTCTTCTTGAAAGTCTGCCCTTCTGTCTTCTGATCTGATCTTCCAGTTTGTCGATAGCCAGATCAACAGCTGTCGAGAAGTCTTCATGAACGACTTCCGATCTCATCAGTCCTACTTTCGTAGGAACATTTACTTCTACTTTAAGACCCTCCTCACCGTACACTTTTACCGTAACCTTGGCACTCTGTGCCTCATCAATGACGACATACTTGTTGAGATCGGAAAGGCGTCCTTCGATCTTCTCCCGCATTCTGTCATTAACTGTTACATTTTCACCGTAAATAGCGAATTTCATAAGTCTTTTCCTCCTGTTTTTCTATTTACTCTCAACTATGAGTTCAATCAGCCATCGATAAACCAGAAATAATCCGTACGCATCGAGTGAACAGTATTCCTTGAGATTCTCTTCGATTTCTTCTTTACTCTCTTCACTCTTTTCCATATTGCGCCAGTTAAAGACGGCTTCCATACCGTCAAAGATATCCAGATCCTTATATGAATAATCGGAACAGATATCCACCAGTTTCTTCAGGGTATAGTTACCCTGCATTCTTATGTCATATACAAGTCCTTCCAGGAACGGCATGGCCAGATCATGGAAGCGGTCAATTATCTTATCAAGTTTTTCTTTGTATTCAGTGAATACTTCTCCCAGTTCCGCAAGTCTTAAGCACTCAGCTCCATCGGCATTATACGCCAGTATCGGTCCCTCTTCAGGAAGATACTCAAACAAGGCTTCCACGAATTCTCTGCGGCAGTCACCGGTTCCCACAAAAGTGCGATGTTCCATCTTGCCTGTTTCATCGATGTAATATAAAGCAAATTCGAAACAGACCACATCCATCGGTTTCATCTTCGGATAGATAGGAATCAGGTAACGGTCCCATTCGAAATCAATAAACGAAATAGGACGATCCGAAACGCTGTTAAGCCATTCGATCAGCGGATAACGGTCAATAAATAATCCGCCGTTACGGGAAGCCATGACCTGGGCATACTGAATCCTGCTGCCTTCGAGTCTTTTGATATCGGCATCCTTCAGTAATTCAATGCCCTCTTCATACATCTCGTTCTTATAACGGCTGGAAACCAGCGTCAGAATCGAATCATCAGCAGTTTCATCTTCATCAGGGAAACAGCGACTGTAATAGTCACATAAGCCATACAGCTTGCAATAACGTGATTTTTTAGGCGGCGTATCATCAGGATTATATCTGTCGATCCTTCTGATCAGACAATCGTAATTGATCTCGCCTTCTTCAATCAGTGATTTTAATCTCTTTCCTTTATACTCACTGGTACAGATAAACAGCTTATCAACATCCAGCTGTCCCTCGTTCACATATTCACCATTAAGATAGATCAGATATATTTCATTGGTCTTTATGCCAAGCTTATTCAATATCTTCAGGGAAACCCTGTAACCCAGCAGATCCAGTTCTTTTATGGTTATACCGTAATAAAAGAAATACAGATCGAAGCCATCATTGTTTTTGTGCATTAAAGGAACATTCATACGCATGTCGCCATCGGCGAAACGGGGATGAATGAACCATTCATAATTATTTATCTGGGAAAAGAATTTCTCATTAGGATCATTTCTGACTCCTTCGTAGTACTCTTTTATTCCGAAATATCTGATAAGCAGGTCGATTATGTTTTCATCTGATCGTACATATGGTTTAAAAACGTTATTCTCATCCTTACTATAAAAGTAAAGCCGTTCACAACGTAAGAACTTCTTAAGATCACTGATATGATACATATCTACCTCTGATTTAATTATAACTTATTTTCTTATCAAAAAACTGTATTGTTTGAAGAAAAAATAAGTACTCCTTATAATGAGAACTATGAAAATATACTGTGAAAAATGCCATCAGGAAATCACGGGTGAATGCAACAGGAATATTGAAAACTATACGGTCGGAAGAGTCATCTGTCCACATTGCCACTACGAACAGAAACGTTATATATCCGAAGCTGATCTTCTCTTATATTTCGGTGTCTGTGAAGTAGCATACATCCTGATGAGTCTACTGATGGAGTTCCTCTTCAAGAAAGTCGGCATCAGTTTTGAAACCATCCTGATTCTGATTACGGTCATCGTTGCTTCATTTATCGGTTCCAAAGCCTTATCTTCAGCTATATATGAGAAAGCTTTCTTCAAGAGTGAAATCAAGAATAAAGTCTTCAAGGAAGATAAGACCGCCGTTCAAAGAAATATCAGCTGGCAGTTCATGTTATTCTTCGCAATAACGATCTCTTATATAACGATTGATGAAGGCAAACTCTTCTTCTTAATTGCCATGCCGATAGCGGCAATACTTACCTTCGTAAAATTCTTCTTACAGTTAAGAAACGAAAAGAACTCATAAAGAAAAAAGCCATTCATTGAAAGAATGGCTTTTTGAATACTTATTTTTATTATTACTATTTCTTAGCGATATACTTTCTGATATCCAGCGCAATAGCAACGACAATAACGATACCCTGTACGATATAAGTCCAGGCAGTATCGATGCCTAAGAAGGTCATCTCGATCTTCAGAATTTCGAAGACCAGAACACCCATCAGGATACCGGAAACCTTACCTGTACCACCGTTAACGGAAACGCCACCGATTGTACATCCGGCGATGGCGAACAGTTCATAACCGTTAGCCAGGTTAGATGAAGTACCACCGGCTTTAGCACCGAGCATGAAGCCTGCCAGAGCAAACAGTGAAGCAGCGATCATGTAGGAAACGATAGTCATTCTGGTAGTATTGATACCGGAAACTTCAGCAGCATCAGGGTTACCGCCGATGGCGTACATCTTCTTGCCATAAGGAGTATGGTTGTATAAGAAGTACATAACGATCATGACGACAGCTGTAACGATTGCCAGATTAGGAATCAGCTGAATGCCCATGAATGATCCTGCTGCCCAGTCGGTATATTCAGGAATAAGACCGCCGATTGGCTGAGCACCTGTATAAATCAAGGCAATACCATAAACGATAGTCTGCATACCGTATGATCCGATGAAAGCCGGAACATGGAGTTTGGAAACTACTAAACCGTTGATTAAGCCGATCGTTACGGCAAATGCCACCATAACCAAGAGACATACCAGCCACATATTCATCGGTTCCATATTCGGATATACCTTACCGGCATAATCCATTCTCTGTAAGAGTGTAGCACAGATACAGCCAGCCAGACCGACCTGACGTCCTGCAGAAAGGTCGTTGTTTCTCATGATCAGAACACCGGAGATACCGAGGGCAATAACCATACGTACAGAAGTATTTGCCAACAGGTTCTTGATGTTAGCCATCGAGAAGAAACGAGGGTTCTGCAAACCGACAAAGATAGCCGAAGCAACGATCAGGATGATCAATGCATTGTTTACTAAGAATTGAACGATATCAAATCTTTTTTCTTTTGCAACTTTTTCAGACATAATTTTCCCCCTTTAGCTTCTGAATTTTGTTGAGAGTTCCATGATCTTTTCCTGATTCATGTCAGCGCCTTCAACAACTCCAGTAATTCTGCCTTCACACATAACCATGATTCTATCGCAGATACCGATCAGTTCCGGCATTTCCGAAGATACGACGATGATAGTCTTTCCTTCAGCAGCCAGCTGGCCGATAATCGAATAGATTTCATATTTTGCACCGACGTCGATACCTCTGGTCGGTTCATCCATGATCAGAACATCAGGTTCCTTAGCCAGCCATCTGGAAATGATGACTTTCTGCTGGTTACCACCTGACAAATTCTTGATCTGGGTCTTACTGCTAGGTGTCTTGATAGATAATTCACTGATTGATTTATCGACAACTTCTTTGATCTTCTTATGATCGAGCATCACTCTGAATTTCAGATAATCGTTCAAAGAAGCTACCGCAACGTTATCGCTTACGGATAGAACACCGAAGATACCGTTACCTCTTCGATCTTCTGTAATCAGTGCAATACCGTTCTTGATCGCATCTTCCGGACATTTGATCTTTAAGGTCTGTCCGTTATAGAAGACTGTTCCGGAAGTGATGCCACGTAAACCGTAGATCGCTTCCATTAATTCGGTTCTTTGCGCACCGACCAGTCCGGCAACACCGTAGATCTCGCCTTTTCTTACGGAGAATGAGCAGTCTTTGAATGAACCTTCGATTACGGAATCAAAGTCCTTGACTTCAAAGATGGTCTCACCCGGCGTATTGATCTTAGGCGGATAGAGGTCTTTCAGCTCACGTCCGACTTCTTTCGCGATAATGAAATCGGTAGTAAGTTCACTTGCCGGCCAGGTACCGATGTACTGACCGTCTCTCATGATGGTGACTTCATCAGAAATCTGAAGGATCTCATCCATCTTATGAGAAATATAAATAACACCACAACCTTTAGCTGTTAATCTCTTGATGATTTCAAAGAGCTTATCAACTTCCTTTAAGGTTAATGATGAAGTAGGCTCGTCCAAAATGATAATCTTTGCATTCGCACTTACAGCTTTGGCGATTTCAACCAGCTGCATCTGTGAAGCGGTTAAAGTGCCGAGTTTTTCTGTGGCATTAAAATCCAGACCAAGATCATCAAGCAGTGCCTGTGCACTCTCATTCATGGTCTTATGATCAACTACCGGGATCGGACCGAATTTCTTGACCGGATATCTTCCACAGTAAATGTTCTCAGCAATAGATCTGTCGCGGATAGGCATCAGTTCCTGATGAACCATCGCGATACCTTTAGTCAAGGCGTCAAACGGGTCAGTGATCGTGACTTCCTCACCATCATAGATTACCGTTCCTTCATCCTTCTTATAAATACCGAAAAGGCATTTCATAAGAGTTGATTTGCCGGCACCGTTTTCACCCATCAGTGAATGAACATGTCCCGGTTTTAACTGTAAAGAAACATGGTCTAAAGCTTTTACACCAGGGAAGGATTTACAGATATCTTTCATTTCCAGAATATATTCTGACATAGGTTTTTCTCCTTCAAATAAATAAAGAAGAGTTACATGCCTAAACATGTAACTCTTCGAAAAAGACTAATTAATACTATTTAATGTACTGATCAGCGTTTTCAGCAGTTACCATTACGTAAGGAACGTAATTAACTTTTGTGGTAATTTCGTTACCAGCTAATAACTGGAGAACTGATTCGCAAGCAGCAGTTGCCTGACCCTGGTCATCGTTCAATACTGTACCAGTCATTGTGCCAGCCTTAACCATTTCGCAGCACTCTGTTAAAGCATCGACACCTACGAGGTAAATGTCAGTACCAACAGTTCTGCCTGCAGCGTTAATAGCCTGAGCAGCACCTAAAGCCATACCATCGTTGTTGCAGAATACTACTTCGATGTCATCACCGTAAGCGTTTAATGCAGAAGCAACTAATTCCTGGCCCTTAGCCTGATCCCACATACCAGTTTCCTGATATAAGCATTCAACTGCAACACCGTTGTCAGTTAAGTACTTGATTGAGTATTCAGTTCTGAATTTAGCATCTGAGTTTTCTGGGTCACCCATGATCATGATGTATTTAACAACACCATCACCATTCAGGTCGCCATGGTTAGGCTGATCGAAAATGATCTGGCCCTGATAAGTACCAGAGTCTCTAGCATCAGCACCAACGTAACAAGTCTTTGTGCCATACTTGTAATCAGCGATTTCACGGTTGATGAATACAGTAGGAATACCAGAATCTTCAACAGCCTGAGCTAATGCAGGAGAAGAAGTCTGAACCAGGTTTACGATCATAGCATCAACACCCTGAGAAATGAAGGTGTTAACCTGTTCTGTCTGTTCGGCAACGTCGTTCTTACCATCAACGATAGTAATTTCGTACTGAGTGCCGCCTTTAGCGTTCAGGTCATCGAAATACTTCTGGATGTTCTGACGGTAAAGAGTCATGAAGTTATCATCAAACTGATAGATAGCTACACCGATTTTGACTGTATCAGCAGCTTCTCCGCCCTCTTCCTTCTTGGAACAACCAACAAGAGCGAAAACCATTAATACAGCCAGTAAAACACTTAAAAGCTTTTTCATTTTTTCCTCCTAGGACTTTTTGTCCTTACAATTTATTATAGTAAGAAATGTAAACGATTACAATTACATTTATTCACAATTCTTTCACAATTGTTTTTTGACAAACAAATAAGATGTGTAGTATAAATAGTTAAACCGTTGAGGAAGAGTAAGTAAGAACTGCCTACCTTGCAAAGAGAGTCATTGTATGGTGAAAAATGACCAAGAGTACAGATTCCGAATGGACTTCTAAGGGCGAACAGAAATGGCAACAGAGTATGGGAGACGAAGCGGATCTTCGTAAAAAACTCCGGCATATGTAAGTATGCGCTAAGAGGATGCAGAAAACTGCATCAAGCCGGGTGGCACCGCAGGATAACAATACAGTCCTGTCCCAGCAGTTTAGGGACAGGACTTTTATTTGTTTGGAGGAATTGAGATGAAAATGGATAAACGATGGCGTCTTTCTTTAGCAGAAACAACGTATTGATTAAAAAAACTAAGAAAGGACGAAAAAAACATGAAAAAAACATTAATATTTATTATCTCTTTAACATTATGCTTACTGCTTGCAGGCTGCTCGGGAAACAATAATCAGGAAAACAGTGAAACCGATACTGTTAAGATCGGTATCTGCAATTATGTCGATGACGCATCTTTAAACCAGATCGTCGACAATATCAATAAACGTCTTGATGAATTAAATAAACAGAACAATACCGAAATCGAAGTCTTATATGACAATGCCAATGCCGATGCCAATGTCATGAGACAGATCATTGCCAACTTCATTTCCAAAGATGTCGATCTGATGGTCGGTATCGCTACCCCTGTCGCCATGGATATGCAGGCAGCTACCGAAGACAATGAGATTCCGGTTATCTTTGCCGCCGTATCAGATCCTTTGGCTGTCGGTTTAGTTGATACTTTAGAAAATCCTGGACACAACATTACCGGTACTTCCGATTATCTCAATACCGCCGCTATCATGAATCTGATCGTAGCCCAGAATCCGGAAATCAAGAAAGTCGGTTTACTATATGACGCCGGACAGGATGCTTCAACAAATCCGATCAAGGATGCCAAAGCTTTCCTGGAAAGCAAAAATATAGCCTATGTCGAAAAGACCGGCACCAATGTCGATGAAATCAAACTGGCAGTCAGTTCATTGGTTGCCGAAGGTGTCGAAGCGATCTTCACTCCTACCGACAATACCGTCATGACAGCTGAATTATCGATCTATGAACAGATTGCCCAAGCCGGTATCTTACACTACTGCGGTGCCGATTCCTTTGCGTTAAACGGTGCTTTCTTAGGTTTTGGTGTTGATTATGCAAACCTGGGCAGAGAGACAGCCGATATGATCTATGATGTACTGTTCAACAATAAAGAAATCTCTTCATATGGTGTAAAGACCTTCGATAACGGTACAGCTACCATTAATGAAGATATAATTGCTCAATTAGGCTTAAAGCTTGAAGATCTTGAAACTGCCTTTGGTCCGTTCTGTACCAAGATCCAGACTATTAAAACCGCTGAAGAATTCTCTGAATAACAAATATGATCTCGCTTATCAATACCACAATCGAACTTGCTCTGATCGGTTCATTGACAGTCTTAGGACTATATTTGAGTTATTTCACATTGAATGTATGTGATCTTTCAACAGATGGCTGTTTCACCTTAGGAGCCTCTACGGCAGCTGTCATAGCTTTAAGCGGACATCCGTATCTAGCTATTATCGGTGCGATGCTTGCGGGAATGAGTTCGGGACTGATCGTATCTTTATTACAGACATATCTGGGAATCAATTCCCTCTTGTCCGGTATTATCGTCAATACAGCTCTGTATTCGGTCAATATCGCGATCATGGGCAATTCTTCCCTGCTTAATCTGAATAAGACCAGAACCATCTATACGATCGTTAAGGAACTGTTTATGGATACACCGCTAAAGAGTTTTGTGCCGATCATCATCGCTTTGGTATTTACACTGATGGTGCTGCTGTTCTTAAACTACTTCCTAAAAACAAGGATCGGTCTGGCCATCAAAGCCACAGGTGATAATCCGATCATGGTCGAGGCTTCTTCGATCAATCCGAATATCACAACGATTATCGGTTTATGCATATCCAACAGCTTTACGGCCTTATCCGGCGCTTTACTGGCTTTATCACAGAAATCGGTCAATATCGATATCGGCTCAGGCATGGTCACGATCGCCTTAGCATCCTTACTGATCGGCAGTATTCTTTATCGCAAGAATAATACTCTGGTCAGACTGATCTGTGCGGTACTTGGATCATTTATCTTCCGCAGTATCTATGCCATAGCCTTAAGATTCAATATGCCGGCCTATCTGCTTAAACTGGTATCGGCTGTAATCGTTGCGTTAACTATTTCCGTTCCTTACATTAAGAAACAGTTGCCGATGTTTAAAAGGAGAATGGCGATTGCCAGAGGTAACAGAGCATGATCGAAATCAGAAATATTACGAAACTGTTCAATGAAGGGACCGTTAACGAAAAGATCGCTATCGATAATCTCTCATTGACCATAAATGACGGTGACTTCATCTGTATGATCGGAGCCAATGGTTCAGGTAAATCGACATTATTAAACTGTTTATCGGGTTCACTGATTCCGGAATCAGGAAACATCATTATGGACGGCAAAGATATCACCCTGCTCTCCCAGCATGACAGAGCCCATGAAATAGGCCATCTTTTCCAGGATCCGTTAGCCGGTACGGCTCCGCATATGACCATGGAAGAAAACCTTGCTCTTGCGGCCAAGACCGGAGGCTGGTTAGCGAGGATCAATGATAAAGATCGTGCCTACTTCAAAGAAAAACTGAAAAAACTGGATATGGATCTTGAAAGTAAACTTAAGATGGAAGTCGGAGTCCTATCCGGAGGTATGCGTCAGGCCTTAACACTGATCATGGCTACGATCAATACACCGAAGATCCTGCTTCTGGACGAACATACAGCTGCCCTGGATCCGCAGACAGCCGAAAAAGTCTTGGAGATCACCGCTGAAACGATCGAAGAAAAGAATCTGACCTGCGTCATGATCACACATAATATGCAGACGGCTATCGATATGGGAAACCGTCTGATCATGATGAATAACGGCAAGATAATCCTCGATCTGAATAAGGAAGAAAAAGAAAAGATGAGTGTCGATGATTTAAGAGACCTCTTCAGAAAAAATGCCGAGATGGAACTCGACAATGACAGAATGTTGTTACTGTAAAGACAATCCCCGGAATGATCCGGGGATTTGTTTTAGATTACAAGTTTTGTGCCAAACGGTCTGACTTTTACTTCCAGTAAGCAGTCATCACCGAAGACAGCTTTCATCATTTCCTTGAAACCTTCAAGTTTCTCTTTTGGAACGATGCACTGAATGGTTCCTTCAAAGCCTCCGCCATGGACACGGTATGCACCTTCATCTTTCAGATACATATCAGCCAAAGCTAAGCCTATAGCCAGAGACTGTGAATTAGGACGGGAAGCCGGATAGACATTCTGGAGATATTCGAATGAAGATCTTCCGGATTCCTTCATGAGTTTCAGTAATCCTTCGATATCCTTATTTCGGATTGCTTCTTTCTGTAAGACTGCCCTTTCATTTTCGTTATAGAAATGAATGGCTCTTAATACGCCTCTGTCATTCTTAACGTTTTCTCTGATTTTCTTAAGATTTCCTAATAAAGCTTCCAAAGAAGAATCAGCTAAATACTCTACGCCAAGTTCATGAGCGACTTCCTTGATCTCGTTTGGTACAGCCGCATATTCATGAGACAGATCAGAATGATCACCTTTGGTATTGACTAGTACCAGTTCATAACCGTAATCGGAGAAAGAGAATTCAAAGTTCTCGATCTTCGGATCTTCCGGATTCTTGAAGTCGATCGTCACAAAACCGCCGACCGAAATAGCCATCTGATCCAGCAATCCGCTAGGCTTGCCGAAATAGACATTTTCCGCAAACTGGCCGATCTTGGCTCTGCTTACCGGATCGACCTTATCATCGTTGAATAAGGCATTGAATATTTCAACAAGCAATACTTCAAAGCACGCTGAAGAAGAAATACCTGAACCGACCAAGACTCTTGATTCGCATAAGGCATCAAACCCGCCGCAGGTATAGCCCAGTTCCTTTAATCTGAAGGCGATACCTCTGATCAATGACTCGGATGTATTGTATTCATCTTTGTGTAATGAAAGATCGGACAGATCGACAGGTTTAACCTTGAATTCACGGTCCGCATAATTGACTATATCCGTACCGTTGGCCTTAACAACAGCCAGATTATCGATGCTTAAACCGGCAGCTACGACATTGCCATGCTGGTGATCGGTATGGTTACCGCCGATTTCCGATCTGCCCGGTGAAGAAATGAAATGGTAATCACCTTCACCATATAAAGCATACGCATCATCCAGAAGTCTGTTATAACGCTCTTTTTCCTTCGTCAGATCATCTGAACAGATAATCTTTGAAAGGATCTCATCTATCTGTGAGGAATTGATATATTGTTTTAATTCGGAATAGTTCATTTTATTAACCTAAGTGTGATTTACCGATCATGGCTGCACCGATAACACCCGGTTCTTCAAGGCTGGCCTTCAGGATCGGTACATCTCTCATATTTTCATGAGCCATGGAACGGAAGTATTCTCTGAGTTTATCGAAATATAAAGCAGCAGAATGTGAGCAGCCTCCGCCGATAACGAAGCAGTCCGGAGCACAGATTGCGGAAATTGCTGCCAGACAGGTTGCGAAATCCTTGGCCATCTTATCGATGATCGCCTGGGCGATTTCGTTTCCCTCAGAAGCTAAGATAAATACTTTTCTGGCGCTGTTGGCTTCTTCACCGATCAGTTCCTTGCCTTTTAAACCGATAGCCGTACCTGAAGCAACCGTTTCAACACCGCCTCTGTTTAAATGAGCGTAGACCGGATACTGTTTGGCATCAGGATCAACGATGACGTTGGCAACTTCGCCTGCATAGCCTTTATGTCCGGAAATAACTTTACCGTCTATTACCAGCGCTCCGCCGATACCGGTCGAATGAGTCAGGAAGTAAACTTCCTTATAGCCTTTGCCGGCGCCAAGTACCGCTTCTGCCAGACCTGCCGCATTGGCATCGTTATCCAGGAAGACCGGAATACCGGTTACTTTTTCCATATTCTGGGCAAACGGATAACCTTCGCAACCCGGAATATTGGTAGCCATCGTAATGACGTTTCTGACGCCGTCAACCGGACCAGGAATAGCTAAACCGATTGATTTGACATCATTGAGATCAAACTTGGAAAGCAGTTCGAGAATGTTTTCTTCGATCTTTTCCGGGCCTTCCAGTCCATGAGATGGAGCGATGACATCCTGAACGATTTTGCCTTCTTCGTCTACCTTGGCGATACGAACATTAGTACCGCCTAAATCAATTCCGATATAATAACTCATGATATTTTGGTATATACAAATTAGGCTCATCCAGCTGAGTGTAATCTGTATACATCTCCTTTCTCTTCCGGGTTTGTATCGGTCCGGAGCACCGAGTAGAATTGAGATCGTGAATGCGTACCTGTATCTAATGTTTTTGTAGCTTTG
>JAFZQG010000031.1 GCA_017550145.1 Erysipelotrichaceae bacterium
AAGATGATTCACCCAAATGTTTCGGCAGGATGGACATCGATGTTTGCTACAATGCTTTTTATCGGGGGATTTATTATGATCTTCCTTGGTTTAATAGGTGAGTATGTTGGCAGAGGCTATTTAATTAGTAACCATATTCCTCAATATGTAATAAGAGAAGAAGTTAAGAAAGAACAGAAGAAGGGAAAGAAAAAGTAATGAAGATTTTAGTAACAGGTGCAGCAGGATTTATCGGATCAAATTTCGTCTATTATGAACTGGAAAAATATCCTGAAGATCAAATAGTAGCTTTGGATTTGTTAACTTATGCAGGGAATCTGAAGAATCTGGATGGCTGTAAAGATAATCCTAAGTTCAAATTTGTGAAGATGGATATCAGAGACAGAGAAAACATCAATAAACTCTTTGAAGAAGAGAAGTTCGATATTGTTGTCAATTTTGCAGCTGAAAGCCATGTTGACAGATCTATCGAAGATCCTGAAGTATTCCTTAGAACCAACATTATCGGTACAGAAGTATTAATGGATGCTTCTTTGAAATATGGTGTAAAGAGATACCATCAGGTTTCAACCGATGAAGTATACGGTGATTTGCCATTAGAAGCAACTGATTCCTTCTTTACTGAGTCAACTCCATTACATACAAGTTCACCTTATTCTGCATCTAAAGCATCAGCTGATTTACTGGTAATGGCTTATCACAGAACATTCGGACTTAATATGACAATTACCAGATGTTCAAATAACTATGGTCCATATCAGTTCCCGGAAAAACTCATTCCTCTGATGATCAATAATGCCAGACACGATAAATCATTACCGGTATACGGTGAAGGTTTGAATGTCAGAGACTGGTTACATGTTTATGACCACTGTGCCGGTATTGATCTTGTTATGAGATATGGCAAGAACGGCGAAGTTTACAATATCGGTGGTCATAATGAAAAACATAATATCGATGTTGTAAAGACGATATTAAAAGAGTTAGATAAACCTGAAACTCTGATTACATATGTAACAGACAGAAAAGGCCATGATTTAAGATATGCAATCGATCCTACTAAGATTGAAAATGAATTGGGTTGGAAACCAAAGTACAATTTTGAAACCGGAATTAAGGAAACCATCGAATGGTATATGAATAATCAGGAGTGGATGGATGATGTCACTTCCGGGGATTATATGAAGTATTACGAGGAAATGTACTCTAACAGATAAAATGAGAGTTCTGGTAACCGGTGCGAATGGCCAGCTGGGCCATGATGTTGTGAATGAATTGAGAAAAAGAAACCATGAGGCTGTTACTACTGATATAGCCGGAGATATGGATTATCTTTTGGATATCACAAATTCAGAGGTGATTGACGCTGTTAAACAGATCAATCCCGACGCAATCATTCACTGTGCCGCCTGGACTGCTGTTGATGCTGCGGAAGATGAAGAAAACAGAGATAGAGTATATGCGATCAATGTTACCGGGACAAAGAATCTGGTTGAAGCAGCTGATAAAATCGATTGTAAGCTTTTGTATTTGAGCACCGATTATGTTTTTGATGGCGAAGGAACTGAGCCGTGGAAACCTGATGACAAGTCATATGCACCGTTATGTTATTATGGCGAAACCAAACTGAGAGGTGAGAAAGAAGTTAAAAAGCTTGAGAAATTCTTTATCGTCAGAATTGCCTGGGTATTTGGCTTGAACGGAAAGAATTTCATCAAGACGATGATCAATGTCGGAAAGAACCATGATGAAGTAAGAGTTGTAAATGATCAGATTGGGACACCAACTTACACATATGATTTGGCCAGATTACTGGTTGATATGATTGAGACGGAGAAGTACGGTTATTATCATGCAACTAATGAGGGCGGATTTATTTCGTGGTATGATTTCTGCGTTGAGATTTATAAACAGGCAGGATTGAAAACAAAAGTTATTCCTGTATCGACATTAGAGTATGGTCTGAGTAAAGCAAAGAGACCATTCAATTCAAGACTGGATAAATCCAAACTGAGTGAAAATGGTTTTGAAAGGTTGCCTGAATGGAAGGACGCTTTAGCCAGATACCTTAAAGAAATAAATTATGGAGCATAACTTTCATTATTACAACTGGTTTCAAAAAGTAATGTCTATCTTTATAGACATCTTTTTTGTTGCTGCACCATTAGCGTCATTATATGTATTAACAAGCGCGTTCAACGGAATCATCAGAATTTCGCTTTTTATCGTTGCTGTTGCAGTGTATGCAGCGGTGATATATTTCTTCAAAAATAAAATAAAAGAAATCCTTACAAAGCTGTTATCTTATATCGACAGATTTGATGTTAAGACCATGGTCGTAGTACTTAGTGTTATCGCTGTTGCTATCAAGATAATATTTACTTTCTTTTTCAATTATGATGCTACTGTAGGCGGAGATATTCAGATCTATTATGATATTGCCAGACAGATTGTTGAGACAGGCAATCTTCATTCAAATGCAATATCTCATCTGTATGGTTTAGCTTTACATTTTGTGATATTTGAAATACTGCACATTCCTTTACATATAGGAATGTTCATTGTTTTTTACATCGGAACAATAGTTAATTTTCTGTCATTTAAAGAAATAATCGGTAAAAACAAAGCTTTTCTGATCGTGCTTATTTATCTGTTGATGCCATCATCCGCTTTAATCTCTTTCTGTACAACACATGAGATTTTTGTGTATATGTATGTATCGATCTTTCTGTTTTTTTATAACAGAATACTAAAGGAAAACAGCTTAGTAAAAACAATTCTATATTTTACCATGATTGTTTTAAGTACAGTCATGACCTGTTTTGTTAACCCAGGCGGTTATATCATCTATATCATAATGTGTTTAACCGTAGCTTTAAGCAATGTTACTTTAAAGAAAAAAGCATTAATACTATTCGCACTAATATTATGTGTTCTGGGATCTAATATGATTTCGTCATATCTGGATGTAAATAAATATCGGACAACCATGAATACATTTACCATTCTGATTCATGGCGCTAATCCGGAAGCTTTAGGTGAGCAGGTTGACGGGTATCCGTTAAAACAGATGAGAATGTATATTTATGAGAATACATTGGATTTTTCTCATGAAGGGTTCATTGATGCTGCTAAGCATGTTCTTTTGAATCTATATATCTATCTGCTTACACATCCGCTTAATCTTATCCGTTTGATAGTACACAAGTTTTATATATTATGGAGTGGTGTCCACTATCCGATGGAATTAGCCAATTATTATGGGGCATTATCAGGAATTCCATACTATCTTTTTTTGGTCAATAATACAGTCTTATATTTATTTATGATTACTGTCGGTCTTGTATTCAACAGGAAGAAAAAGGATATGATTGAAATATCCAATTATAAACTGGAATTCTTAGGAGTGTTTGCTCTGACAATGCTTTGTATCGTTGTGAATAAATACAGCATTTATGTTACGCTGTATGTTTATCTTATTGCTTTCTATCGGGCGGAGTTTGAACGATGAAAGACTATGTTGATATCCATGCCGATGATTATGGCTATTCTATAAATACCTCGCTTGATATTCTGGAATGTATGAAAGCAGGGAAACTGGACAGTTTTTCGATTATCTGTAATACAAAATGGTTTGATGAAAGTATGGATCTGTTATATAAGGAAATACCATCACTTCCTTTTCTGCCGCTGATATCCATACATCTTAATATTCCCGAAGGTGCCAGTGACAGCGATATTATTCCGATGTCATGGGGTAAGCTGTTTATTTCTTCATACAGTTTAAAAAGAAAAAGAGTTAAAGAAGAACTGAAGAACGATCTGAAAAAACAGATTGATAAAACGCAGGAAGCAATCAGAAAGTGTATAACGATTGCTGAAGAAAATGGCATTGAATGCAAACAGAAAGGCATCAGACTTGATTCTCATATTCATACACATCTTATTCCGGTAGTATGGGATGCGCTGATTGAAGTAATTGAAGAAGAGAAATATGATATAGAATACATTCGTAATCCAAAGGAACCGTTAATGCCTTTTCTAAAGAATATCAGCCTGATCCATTCATATGGTTTAGCAAATATTCTTAAAAATCGGATATTAATGCTGTATTCGGGAAAAGTAGATAGATACTGTGATGAACATAATCTTGCTAAAATGTATATGTGGGGTTTATGCATGTCAGGACATATGGATTATCAAAGAGTAGAAAAGGTGTTTCCTGAAATGATGAAGGAAGCGAAAAAGAAAAACAGGAAACTTGAACTCTTATTCCATCCTGGTCGGGCTAAAAAAGATGAATATAGTAAAGAAATGAATTCTGATTATTTCAAAGATGCAAATCTGTCTGAAAACAGACATATTGAAAAAAACACAGTGATGAATATTGACGAAATAAAAGGATTGAGAGATGGCAAATACTAAGAAGAAGAACAAATTATCACTTATAGTACCGTGTTTTAACGAAGAAGAGGCTCTTCCTTTTTTCTATAACGAAACTGTAAAAGTATTATCGGAATTGAAAGAAGATTATGAAATCATTCTTGTGAATGATGGATCTGGTGATAATACATTAAAAGTGATGAAAGATCTATCCAAGAAGGATAAACACATTGTTTATTTATCTTTTTCCCGGAACTTTGGTAAAGAGTCAGCAATGTATGCCGGTATATGCAATGCTTCGGGAGATTACATTGGTTTAATTGATGCTGACTTGCAACATCCCCCGGTTCTTATAAAGGATATGATTACTGCACTTGAAAGCGGAAAATATGATTGTGCAGCCTGCAGGAGAGTTGACCGAAAAGGCGATTCCAAGATCAGGACCTGGTTTGCAAGAAAATTCTATAAACTGATAAATATAATATCGGATGCCAGAATGATTGATGGTGCTGGAGATTTCAGAATCATGACCAGAGAAATGGCCGAAGCGGTGATTTCGATGTCTGAATACAACCGTTTTTCAAAAGGCATTTTCTCCTGGGTTGGTTTTAATACCTATTGGATCGAATATGAAAATGTTGAAAGAGTAGCCGGAACAACTTCCTGGAGTTTCTGGGGTCTTGTTAAATATGCGATAGATGGCATTGTAAACTTTTCCAATGCTCCTCTAGATTTGGCGTCGTTTTTCGGTTTGGCTACAACTATGCTTGCCTTTGTTTATTTGCTGTTCATAGTCATTAAATACATTTTATATGGTGATCCGGTTGCCGGCTGGCCAACACTCGTATGTGTAATTCTTGTTATGGGCGGAATGCAGCTGTTTGCATTAGGCATAATCGGACAGTATGTCGGGAAAACATATATGGAGGTTAAGAACAGACCTCACTACATTATTTCTGAATCAAATAAAAGAAATCTGACAAAAATAAAATAAAATGTTTGAAAAACTGAATACCAAAGAAAATGGGAAAATCGCATTAAGTTTAGCCAATCTGTTTCTTTATGAAATTATTTTTTTGGCTACGCTGATGATGAGCTACATAAATTATTTTTTCTATTATTCCAACGGTTATCTGGTTTTCTTTCTGATTTATCTGGTTTTGTTTATTCTTTTCGGGAGACTGTTTAATACATTTGAATTAGGTGATACAACGACAACCGATTTGTTTTTATCGTGCTCATTGACTTTACTGTTTTCGGGATTAATGATCTATTTTATTTTGTGTCTGATTACTTTGAGAATGATTCCGGTATGGCCGATAATTCTTATGTTTCTGATTCAGACCGCATTAAGTGCGTTACTGCTCTTTCTTGAGAACAGGTATATCAGAATCAATTTTCCACCGGTTAAAGTCGTAGCTATCTATGGTGAGTCACATTACAATCTTATAGGGAAACTGAACAACATTAGAGATCTTTCGATGAGTGTAGTTAAAACGATAGATCTTATGGATATTGATTATGACAAGATCGATGAATTACTAGAAGGTACCGATGGGGTAGTTACATTGGATGTTCATCACGAGAATAAAAAGAAGATATTTAAAGCGTGTTATGAAAGAAAGATGCTGATTTATGATGTGCCAAGCATTACAGATATGTTGCTTGCAAGTAGCAATATATTGCATATTGTTGACACACCGATCCTGAAGATAAACAAATTCGGTCCTTCACAACTTGAAAAGGTTTTTAAGAGATTGGTTGATGTTGTAGGTTCTTTAGTATTGATAATTCTTACCAGCCCGATTATGTTGCTTACGGCTATTGCTATTAAGATTCAGGATGGCGGAGATATCTTCTATAAACAGACAAGATTAACCAAAAATGAGAAAGAATTCAAGATTATTAAATTCAGATCGATGGTTATGAATGCTGAAAAACATACGGGGGCTGTATTGGCAAAGCAGAACGACGACCGTATTACACCGGTTGGAAAGTTTACCAGAAAAACAAGATTTGATGAACTTCCTCAGTTGATTAATATTTTGAATGGTGACATGTCTTTTGTCGGCCCAAGACCGGAAAGACCGGAGATTTATGATGAGATCTGCAAGACGATGCCTGAATTTAGATATAGACTTGTTGTTAAGGCAGGATTAACCGGTTATGCTCAGGTATATGGAAAATATAATACTTCATTAAGGGATAAACTGTTATTAGACCTTTATTATATTGAAAATTATAACTTCATTGACGATATTAAATTCCTGCTTCTTACTTTGAAGATTGTATTTAATAAGGAGGCTACTGAAGGGGTTGAAGATGAAGAAGAATAGCATATTGAATATACTTTTGACGTTCTTTTTTTTATTTCTGAGCTTTACATTAATATGCGTTATTATTTATATCAGACGCAATTTTGTACTGATAGGAACAAACCCGATAGCTCAGATATTATTTCATTGCATTGTTCAGATTGATGGGGCTGATCCAACTTTCATTAAAGGTATCGCTTTAAGATGCGTTTTATTACCGTTTCTGGCTGCTCTGTTTGTTACGACATTGGTTTTCGGAAATATCCAACAGTTTGAAAAAATATACAATATTGGTTTTGTATCTCTGATAAGAAAATATGGGGTATTGATATCGTTTATTTGTTTTATCTGCTCTTTTTTGTTGATAAGCCACGAACTGCGATTAGGCGAATATATCAAAGAGTATACAAGTACATCAACTTTGTATGAAGAAGAATATGTGGATCCTGCACAGGTTGAATTCGTTTTTCCCGAAAAGAAAAGGAATCTGATATATATATTTCTTGAATCAGTAGAAGTCAGCGATTATTCAAAAGCAGAAGGCGGAGCACTAGATTATAACTGTATTCCTGAGCTCTATCAGATTGCAGAAGAAAACATCACATTTAATAATAACAAAGGTTATGAGGTTGCTCCTGGTGCCAGCTGGACAGTAGCTTCTATGATTGCTGAAAGCAGCGGCATTCCTTTAAATATTCCGATTGAAGAAAACGATTTTGTTACCAGCAATAAATTTCTTCCGGGAGCGTACAGTCTTGGTGAAATTCTGGAAAAAGGTGGATACAACAACGAATTGCTGATAGGTTCGGAAGCCGTTTTCAGTGGCAGAAAGTATTACTATGAGATGCATGGCAATTATGTAATACATGATTTCACTTATTTTGTAGAAAATGATTTGTTTGATTATGACACAAGGGTGTGGTGGGGAATAGTTGATAGATATCTATTTGAATATGCCAAGGACGATGTGCTTGAGCTTGCAAGCCATGATAAACCGTTCAATCTGACGATGCTTACGGTAGATACTCATCATATGGATGGATGGGTATGTGAAGACTGCTTGGATGAATTTCCTGATCAGTTGGCAAACGTATATGCTTGCAGTAGCAGAAGAGTAAGCGACTTTATTGAATGGTGTAAACAGCAGGATTTCTATGAAAATACAACAATTATTCTTGTCGGCGACCATTGCAGTATGAGTGTTGACTTTTCTGAAGTGATAGGTGACTACGATCGCAAGCCGTATTATGTTATCATCAACCCGGCCGATGGCTGTGTTCCAAGCGAAAACAGAACACTATGTACATTTGATTTCTATCCGACAACAGTTGCTTCTTTAGGCATCGGTTTTGATGGTAATAAACTAGGTTTAGGAACAAATTTGTTTTCAGATGAAGAAACTCTATGTGAAAAATACGGAACAGCAAGTTTCTTTCAGATGGTTAAGGAACATTCAATTTATTACGACAATCACATTCTTTATGGTTTTGAATAACGCTTTATGTGAACTTGTGTGCTTGTTTGAAATATAAAATTCGATTTATTATAATTAAGGAGGGTTCAAAAATCCTCTTTTGTTATGGAAAGAACAAATATTCAATTAAAAACAAAGAAGAATAAAAAAGGCTTGGACAGCCTGTTTGCCGATAAAAAAAGACGTTATCTGTTTATGTTTCTTTTTATGTTGCCTTTTATTATCGGCATAATAGTTTTCAGTGTAATTACTGTTAAACAGGTCAATAGCATTATTAATTTGGCTCAGGGCGATACTAAGGCGGAGACCAAGGCTGAGAATATAATTGAATCAATGGACTATATTCTTCGAGACAATCCTACAGATCTTCAAAAAGAGTATTTTGCTCAACTTAAATCAGCCATTGAAGAAGGTGTTATTGGCGAAGAAACAGCTAATGATGCTATGATTGCCCAATTAGTTGCGAAGAATTATATTGCTGATTTTTATACATGGACCAATAAACGCGGTCAATATGATATCGGTGGTTTTTATTATATTTATGATGGCGAATTTGAAAATGGTGACCATTTCAAAGAAAACGCATTCCAAAAAGCCAGAGACGGTTTTTATAAATATATAAGTTCATACGCAGCACAATACGGTAAGGAAAATCTGTTGGAAGTTGCAGATGTTACAATAGTAAGCTGTGAAAAAACCAACACCCAATATGTGATTAACGAACATATAGAAAACAGGCAGGATGCTAATGGTGAATGGTATGATTATCGGGAAAACCGTTCATATGACTGCTATGTTGTCAAATGTAAATGGACATACAAAGATACTACAAAACTTAATCTCAGTCAGTTTGCCACTTCAATCAATCTGGCAGTGATTAAGAAAGACAATAGATTTGAAATAGTAGAAGCAAGTGAGAATACTATAAATGCAAGAAAAGGATCAGAAGCGAATTCATCAACTGAAACGTCAGAAGTTACTGGATCGTCGTCAGCGTCGGATTAATCAGGATAAATCTGAAAAGATCAGACGTAATATTTCCTCTGATAAGGCTGTGACAATTGGAGCAGCTGTTGTTTTGGTATTGGCACATGTTGCAGTCCTTCTGGCAATACTCTGGTCATGGAGATATTATTCTATTCAACCGGCTTTATTTGGCAGTATTGTCGGCATCGTTTTATGTGCAATGATAATTGTCGATATCATATTCTTTGTTGGCTTCAATCATCAGGATCTGGCATTAAAGATTATTTCATCTGTAATGGCTGTCCTGTTACTGATAGGAGGCACGGTCGGTGCTTATTATCTGAATAAGGCGAATGTCATTGTCAACAACGTTCTTGACGATGGTAAATCAGATAAATATGAAACCTTCTCCGGTGTATTTGTCTGCTATGACAGATACAATAAATTCACTTCATTAAAAGATTTGGCAGGCAAAAAAGTCGGTATGCTGGTAGAAACCACTAACGGGTTATCTTATATAGCAACTAATCTTTTATCAAAAGAAAAAATCGACTATGCAACCGTTGATTACAAAACAAATGCTGAAATGATGCAAGGTCTTTTAGATGGTGACGTTGATGCAATTGTTATTACATCTGCCTACAGATCTATTTATAAAGGTGTAGAAAACACACCTGGTGAAGAAGAGACGGTTGAAACTGATACTGTTGAATCAGAAGATGAAACTGAAGTTGATACTGTAACAACAGAGATAGAGTCAACAGAAGAAAACGATGAAACAGGGGATGCAATTCCTGAAAGCACAACTGAAGAATCACCGTTTACCAAATACTTACCTTATCTGGTTGATTTCTACAGTTTTGAAGAAGAACTCAAATCAGATAAACAAAGAACAAACAAGAACCTTAGTACAGATCCTTTTAATGTTCTTCTTATTGGCTATTCCAGAACCGATATAGGATCATCAGTAGGACTTGCCGATTCCATAATTTTGACTACTATTAACCCGAATACTTATGAAGTTTCAATGACATCTATAGCCAGAGACTCTTTTGTGCCAATTCCTTGTTACGGAAACGAGTATGACAAAATTAATTCAGGCCGTTCTACTTCCCGTGCATGTTTTATTGAAACTGTAGAAAAATTCATGAATATGGATATTGACTACTACATGGAGCTTGACTATCTCGGACTTGTTCAGATTGTCAATGTTATTGGTGGTATCTTTATAAATAACCCTGTTTCATTTACACTTGACGGTATTTATGTCCCTGCAGGTGAGCATGTTTTTGCGGACGGTCAGATGGCTTTACAGTTCTGCCGTGAAAGACATCATATGCCAAACGGTGACTTTGACCGACAGCAGCATCAGAAGGAAGTTATTATTGAGATTGCTAAAGCGTTTGTGAATTCCGGAAGTGTAACTCTACCGTTAAAGGCTATGCAGGAAGCATCTGAGTGGATGTCTACCGACCTGACATTAAGCCAGTTAACTAACATATTTAATTTATTACTTAATACAAAAAATTATACCGGTCTTGATACTTTTGATCTGGTTGACTTCCAGAATTCAAGAATTACCGGTTATGGTGGAATAATGTATTATAGTTATTCCATGAGACTTCCTTTATGGGTGTATCTGATTTATGAGGGATCTTATAACGAATCTGTTGAACACATCAACAACGTTATGGGAAATTACAAAACCTATAATCAATCAAGAAATTTCTCATTCAATCTGGATGATGAATATGAAAGACCACAATTATTCTCAACTGAATATGAACACAAATTCCTATACGAACCTGATCCGATGCCTGCATATTGGGCAAATCTGGAAGGCATGACACAGAAGGAGGCTCAGGCATGGGCATCAGCAAACGGAGTTAGTTTAAGTATTCAGACTATTAAATCCGGAGATGCAGGTTATGATTCCTCTTACGAAGGCTTAGTGTATAGCCAGTCCCCTAGATATGGTTCGCTTGTTTCCGAATATAAATCAGGAACGATAACCGTTATGGGCCCTGCTAAGATTGATGAAAGCAAACAGGTTCCGGACTTTGTCGAACATAACTACAGTAAAGCTAAAGAATGGTGCAAGGAATACGGAATTAGGTTTAATCCGATATTTGATACTAGCCTCAGCGGCAAGGTTGGAGATGTTATTTCTCAGTCACCTGAAGCAGGAACTTCAATTGACAAGGTTACAACATTAACTGTATATATTAAGGCAGGTAAACAAGAAGTTAAATTTGATTCTAACGGTCATGGCACTCCTCCAAGTTCTATTACCGTAAAAACAGGTGATGACGATGTTTCTTTCCCTGATATGAGTCCGAAAGAATATGTTGAAGGCGGATTTAAATATACGTTTAGCGGTTGGTATACGTCTAAAGAAGGCGGAAGTAAAGTAACTAATACTGGAGAAGTAGGTGATACCACGGTATATGCTCATTGGGTAAAAACATGCGACACTCATGACATGGACAAGTGGACAGATGTTGAAGGTGGTGCTGCAACATGCACCCACGGAACTTATCAGAAGCGTAAATGTAAGAACTGTGATTACGTAGAAGAAAGAGAAGCAGACGATAAGAAAGCACATACTCCTGGCGATTGGGAAACAACCGAAGGGTCAACATGCACCCACGGTTCGTATCAGCATAAAGTATGTACTGTCTGCGGAACAGAACTTGAAACTAGAACAGCAGATGATCAGTTAGCGCATACTCCTTCTGACTGGATAACAACTGCTGATGCTGATTGTAGCCATGGAACAATGCAGCATAAAGTATGTACTGTCTGCGGAGCAGAACTTGAAACAAGAACACTAGATGATATAGTTTCTGGCAGTGCCTGTTCTACTGGTTCTAATTCGGAATAAGTAAAAAAATAGAGTATCAGGTATTCGAATCAGATATTATATTTCCAGGAAATAATTTCAGTCAATAATCTAGAAAATAGGGTATAAATAAGCATTTATACCCTTTCTTTTTGAATGAAAACGGTATCATTTAGAAACACCGATAACAGTTGAATAAGAGATGTTTAAAAAAGTCGATAAAATAGGGATTTTTTGATAAAAATGTGTTGAAAAGTCAGAAATAAAATCATATAATATACGAGCGCTCGCGGAGAGGTGGAAGATTGCTGGCACACTGATACCTGTGTGATAGTGTGATAACCAGGGAACTTACATGGAGCGAGTTATCCGTAAGGATTAATGGAATATAGGAGGAAAATTCTATGGCAAAAAACAACGTAAGAATCAAATTAAAAGCTTACGAACACAGATCATTGGATGCTGCAACACAGAAGATCGTGAAAGCCGCTGAAGATGGTGGTGTAAAGAAGGTCATCGGACCTATCCCGCTTCCTACAGAGAAGCAGATCGTAACTGTCTTAAGATCCGTACATGTAAACAAGGATTCAAGAGAACAGTTCGAAATCAGAACGCATAAGCGTTTAATCGAAATCATCGGGCCTAGTGCTAAGACAATTGATGCCCTCAGCCGTCTGGAACTGCCTAGTGGTGTAGATATTGAAATCAAATTATAAAGAAAGGTGACATCATGAAAGGAATACTTGGAAGAAAACTTGGTATGACACAAGTCTTCACCGATGCAGGTGATCTGATTCCTGTAACCGTAATCGAAGTAGAACCGAACGTTGTCTTACAGAAGAAGAATAATGAGACAGACGGTTATGAAGCATTACAGTTAGGTTACATCGATAAGAAAGAAGCTCGTGCAACCAAGCCTGAAATCGGCCATGCCAAGAAGGCAGGCAGTGCTCCGAAACAGTTCATCAAGGAAGTCAGAAGTGACGAAATGAACTATGAAGTAGGACAAGAAGTAAAAGTTGATATCTTTTCCGCTGGTGATATGGTAGACGTTACTGGTATCTCTAAGGGTAAAGGATATACAGGAACAATCAAGCGTTATCACGCACACATGTTATTGGAATCTCACGGTGCCGGTCCAGTGCACAGACACGTAGGTTCCCTGGCTACAACCGGCAGAAACAACGGTCGTATCGAAAAGAATACACCGATGCCAGGTCAGGACGGTGGTTTCAAGACTACCAACCAGAATCTGGAAGTTATCAAGGTTGATGCTGAAAAGAATTACATGCTGGTCAAGGGCAACGTACCGGGTCCTAAGAAGGGTCTGGTTATGGTAAAGACCACCAGTAAGAAGATCAAACATGTAGAACCTAAGGTTTTATTAAGTAAGGAGGCTGAATAAATATGAAGTTAGACGTATTGGATTTATCCGGCAAGAAAACCGGTGACGTTGAACTAAGCGATTCAGTGTTCCAGTGCGAGGTCAACAATCAGGCTATATTCGATGCCTTATTGAGACAGCAGAGTTCATGGAGACAGGGAACTCATGATACCAAGGGCAGATCCGAAGTATCAGGCGGCGGTAAGAAACCGTTCAGACAGAAGGGTACAGGTCGTGCCAGACAGGGTAGCACCCGTGCCACACAGTTCAGACACGGTGGTGTGCCATTCGGTCCAACTCCGAGAAGCCACACGTTCAAACTGAACAGAAAAGTCAGAAGACTGGCCTTAAGATCAGGCTTAACCCTGAAGGCCAATGACAAGAACATTATCTGTGTTGAAAACATGGAAATGAAAGAGATCAAGACCAAGGAATTCGTCAATGTCTTAAAGAACTTAGGTATTGATCGCAAAGCATATTTCGTTGTAGACGTTGAGGAAGCATTCGACAATGCTTATATGAGCTTAAGAAATCTGGGCAATATCACAATGTCAACTGTCGAAGGATTGAACATCTATGATATCCAGAACGCCAATAAGCTGGTCTTAACCAAAGCGGCTGCGACCAAGATAGGGGAGGTATTAGGTAATGAGTAACGCCAGAGACATTATTGTTCGTCCTCTTGTAACAGAAAAAACCATGAGTACTCAGGACAATCAGAATACCGTCGTATTCGAAGTCAAGAAGGGTACAAACAAGATTCAGATCAAACAGGCTGTTGAAGAAATATTCAACGTCAAGGTTGATTACGTAAACGTCGTCAACCAGAAGCCTAAAACCAAGCGTATGGGAAGATACGTTGGCAAGACTAACCATCTTAAGAAAGCTTACGTAAAGCTTAAAGAAGGTTACAAGATCGATATCCTCGCGGATAAGTAAACGATCTAAAACTATCGGAAGAAAAATGCTATTTCCGGATAATTGCATGAAAAGGAGAATTTAAATAATGGCTATTAAAAAATATAAGCCTACTACTCCTGGCAGACGTGGTATGACCACCCTGACCTTTGAAGAGATTACCAAGACAACTCCTGAAAGAAGTCTGACAGTCTCACAGAAGTCCAACGGCGGTCGTAACAATACAGGTAGAATCACCAGTAGGCATCAGGGCGGCGGTCATAAGCAGTTATACAGAATCGTCGACTTCAAAAGAAACAAGGATAATATCCCGGCTACCGTCAAGGCGATCGAATACGATCCAAACAGAAATGCCAATATCGCATTACTGTTCTATGCCGATGGCGAAAAGAGATACATCCTGGCACCTAAAGACTTAAATGTCGGTATGACAGTTATCTCCGGCGAAAAAGCCGATATCAAAGTAGGCAACTGCTGTGAAATGAGAAACATGCCTGAAGGTACAGTCGTACACAACATTGAATTAAAGCCTGGTAAAGGCGGACAGCTGGCCAGAGCAGCCGGTGCAAGCGCACAGATCCTGGCTGTTGAAGACAAGTATGTAACGATCAGACTGGCTTCGACCGAAATGAGAAAAGTGCTGGCTAACTGCCGTGCGACTATCGGTTCAGTCGGTAATGAAGACTACACGCTGGTCAACTGGGGTAAAGCCGGTCGTAACCGCTGGAAAGGTATCAGACCGCAGTCCCGTGGTTCCGTTATGAACCCTGTCGATCACCCTCACGGTGGTGGTGAAGGCAGAACGCCGATCGGCCGTAAGTCACCAATGACTCCTTGGGGCAAGAAAGCCATGGGTGTCAAGACCAGAAAACACAAGAAGGCTTCTAATGATCTGATCATCAGAAGAAGAAACGATAAGTAGAAAGGGGAAGAAAAATGAGTAGAAGTTTAAAGAAGGGTCCGTTCGTTGATGAATACCTGCTTAAGAAGGTTGAAGCACTGAATGCATCCGGCAAAAAAGAAGTTATCAAGACTTGGTCAAGAAGATCTACCATCTTCCCTGCCTTCGTTGAACACACATTTGCCGTTCACAACGGTAAGGAACATGTCCCTGTATATGTTACGGAAGACATGGTAGGCCACAAACTCGGTGAGTTTGTCACAACCAGAAAGTTCGGCGGCCACGGCGCCAATGCCGACAAGAAAGCGTAGGAGGTAAAACATGGCTAAGAAAAAAGTCGAAGAAGTTAAAAAGCCTGAACCTCGTGACGTGAAAGCGACAGCTAAGACTGTCAGAGTCACTACCAGAAAGGCCAAGCTTGTCTTGGACCTGATCAGAGGTAAGGACGTTAAAGAAGCCATGGGTATCTTAAAATTCTTACCCAACAAGGCTGCCAGAGTTACTTTAAAGGTCGTTAAGAGCGCGTGTGCCAACGCCACTCATAACTTCCAGATGGACGAGAGTAAACTCTATGTAAAAGAATGTTATGCAAATGAAGGCATTACCTTAAAGAGATATATGCCTAGAGCCAAGGGTTCGGCTTCATCGATCATGAAAAGGACCAGCCACATCACTGTGGTCGTAGCAGAAAGATAAGGGGGAAAACAATGGGTCAGAAAGTAAGTCCAATAGGATTAAGAGTCGGCGTCATCCGTGATTGGGAATCCAGATGGTACGCTGAAAAAGAATATGGCGATTTATTGTTAGAAGACGTCAAGATTCGTGAATACATTCTTAAAGACTGTGCTGATTGTCTCGTCTCACGCGTTGAGATCGAAAGAAGCAAGAATCGCGTCAACCTTATCATCAGAACTGCCCGTCCTGGCATGTTCGTGGGATCAGATGGTTCCAAGATCGAAGAACTCAAAAAGACATTAAACAAAATGACCGGTGGCAAAGACATCAACATCAACATCGTTGAAGTTGCCAACCCGGATCTCGATGCCCGCCTTGTCGCTTTAAAGATCGTCAAGATGCTTGAAGAAAGACAGTCTTTCCGTACCGCTCAGAAGCGTGCTATCCAGCAGACTATGAGAGCCGGAGCCAAGGGTATCAAAACAAGTATCGGCGGCCGTTTAGGCGGTGCCGACATCGCCAGAAGCGAAGGTTATTCCGAAGGTTCAGTATCGTTACATACCTTACGTTCCGATATCGACTATGCCTGGGAAGAAGCCATGACTGCTTATGGCAAACTCGGTGTCAAAGTATGGATCTGCAGAGGAGAAGTACTGCCGGGTGAAATGGTCAAAGAGCCGGAAAGACCTAAGACTATGGGTCGTCCGCAGCGCGAGCGCAGACCAAGAAGAGACGGTGGAAGACCTGCTAATGAAGCTAAGCCTGCTGAGGCTGAAGCTCCGGTAGAAGCTGCTGCCGTTGAAGAAGTTGTAAAGGAGGATGCTGAATAATTATGTTAATGCCAAAAAGAACTAAGTATCGTCGTCCTCATCGTTTGAGTTACGAAGGTAAGTCAAAAGCGGGTAGAGAAGTCGTCTTCGGTGATTACGGCTTAGTAGCTACCCAGGGCGGATATGTATCATCAAATCAGATCGAAGCAGCCCGTGTTGCCATGACCAGATACATGAACCGTGGTGGCCAGGTCTGGATCAAGATCTTCCCGCAGTTAGCAATCACCAAAAAACCTCTGGAAGTACGTATGGGATCAGGTAAAGGTGCCCCGGAAGGATGGGTCGCCGTTGTTCAGAAAGGCAGAGTCATGTTCGAAATCGGTGGTGTTGATGAAGCTACCGCCAGAGAAGCTTTAAGACTCGGCCAGAACAAACTGCCTGTCAAAGCTAAATTTGTCAAGAAAGGTGAATAGTCATGAATATCAAGGAAGTTAGAGAAAAATCTTCTGCAGATCTGCAAAAGACTTTAGACGAAATGAAAGTCGAACTATTCGACCTCAGATTTGCCAGAGCTACTGGTTCAATCGAAAACCCAATGCGTATCAGAGAGTTAAAGAAATCAATCGCCAGGATCTTAACCGTCCTGCACGAGAGAGAAAGTGAAGTAAAGGAGGGTTAATAAATGGAAAGAACAACACGCAGAACCTTAACCGGTGTCGTTACATCCGACAAGATGGACAAGACCATCGTCGTTGCCATCAACGAAAAGAAAAACCATCCTTTATATGGTAAAGGCACAAAATTCACAAGAAAATTCAAAGTCCGTGATGAAAACAATGAAGCTCAGGTAGGCGACACTGTTGAAATCATGGAAACCAGAAAGATCAGTAAGGATGTTCACTTCCGTCTGGTCAGAGTCGTCGAAAAGGCTGTAATTCTCTAGGAGGTACCAAAATGATTAGTAGTGAGACTAGATTAAGAGTTGCTGACAACACCGGTGCCAAGGAATTACTGGTTATCCGCTGCTTAGGCGGTTCAAGAAGAAAATATGCCAACATCGGTGATGTTGTCGTATGTTCCGTTAAAGACGCTACACCTGGCGGCACGGCCAAGAAAGGTCAGGTCGTTAAGGCTGTCATCGTAAGAACAAAATACGGTTTAAGAAGAGAAAACGGCTCTTTCATCAAGTTTGATGACAATGCAGCTGTTATTATCAAGGAAGACAAAACACCGCTCGGAACCCGTATCTTCGGGCCGGTGGCAAGAGAACTCCGTGACAAGGACTACATGAAGATCGTGTCCCTGGCTCCGGAAGTATTATAGGAGGAAGCTATGAAGATTAAAAAAGGTGACAAAGTAAAAGTTATCGCCGGTGACGACAAGGGCGTCGTAGCCGAAGTAGTAGCTGCTCTTCCTAGATCCAACCGTGTAATTGTTGAAGGCGTAAACGTTGTCAAAAGACACACCAAGCCTAACAACGCCAACCCGGACGGCGGTATCATCAACAAGGAACTTCCTATTTCCGTTTCTAACGTAAAACTTATCGACGACAAGAAAAAGAAGAGTGCCAAGAAAAATGTAAAGGGGGCTAAGAAATAATGAACCGTTTACAGGAAAAATATGTTAAAGAAATCAGACCAGCATTGATCAAGAAGCATAACTATACTTCGACCATGGAATGCCCAAAGGTTGCCAAGATCGTTATCAATATGGGTGTCGGTGAAGCAGTTTCCGAACCTAAGCAGCTTGAGGATGCCGTAGCTGATATGACTATGATCTCCGGTCAGAAACCGGTTATCACCAAGGCCAAGAAATCAATCGCCAACTTCAAACTGAGAGAAGATACGCCGATCGGCTGTAAAGTTACGCTCAGAGGCGAAAGAATGTACGATTTCTTAGACAAGCTGGTCAACGTTTCCTTACCGCGAGTAAGAGACTTCCGTGGTGTAAGCAATACCGCTTTCGACGGCAGAGGCAACTATACTCTGGGTATCAAGGAACAGATCATCTTCCCGGAAATCGAATATGACAAGGTAAGCAAGGTCCGTGGTATGGATATCGTTATCGTAACCACTGCCAGAACAAATGAAGAAGCCAAGGAACTCTTAACCGAACTTGGCATGCCATTTGCGAAGTAAGAAAGGAGAACTTATGGCAAAGACATCAATGAAAGTTAGAGCACATCATCCTGCTAAGTTCTCGACCAGAGCTTACACAAGATGTGAAAGATGCGGACGTCCGCATTCCGTATTAAGAAAATACAAATTATGCCGTATCTGCTTCCGTGAACTGGCTTACAAAGGTCAGATTCCGGGAGTCAAGAAGGCCAGCTGGTAAAGGAGGGTAATTTAAATGAGTATGACAGATCCTATTGCTGATATGCTTACGAGAATCAGAAACGGTTTAAGCGCCGAACATGATACCGTAGCCATTCCATCTAGCAAAATGAAAGTTGAAATTGCCCGTATCCTCAAACAGGAAGGCTATATCAACGGTTACAGCATCGAAGGTGAAACAGCTAAAGACAAGATGATCACCATCGAACTGAAATACGGACCGGAAAAACAGAAGGTCATTACCGGTCTCAAGAGAATATCCAAGCCGGGCTTAAGAGTTTATGCCAAGGGTAATGATGTACCACGAGTACTCAACGGCTTAGGTATTGCAATTATATCTACATCAAAAGGTCTGATGACTGACCGTGACGCGAGAAAACAGAATCTCGGCGGTGAAGTCGTAGCCTATGTTTGGTAAAAACAAGAGGAGAAAACAATGTCACGTATCGGTAATAAAACGATTACCATTCCTGCCGGATGCGAAATCAGCGTATCTGACAGTAATGAGGTGACGGTAAAGGGTCCGAAGGGAACTTTATCACGTCAGTTTAGTCCACTTATTCAGATCAAAGTGGAAGGTGCTGAAGTCAATTGTGTTCGCGCAAATGAAGAAAAGCACACCAAGCAGTTGCATGGTACGACCAGAGCCTTGATTCATAACATGATCGTAGGCACAACTGAAGGTTTCAAGAAGACTCTTGAAATCATCGGTATCGGTTACAAGGCAGCCATGAACGGCAAAACCTTAAATCTTAACCTGGGTTATTCTCATGAAATCAATATGGACATCGAAGACGGTGTAACTGTCGAAGTACCGAATCCGACGACCATCGTTGTTTCAGGAATCGACAAACAGAGAGTCGGCGAGATCGCCGCTCAGATCAGAGCCTTCCGTAAGCCTGAACCTTACAAAGGTAAGGGTATCAGATACCAGGGTGAACATGTCATCCATAAGGAAGGTAAGACAGCCGTATCAGGCTCATAGTGGGAAAGGAGTAGAGATATGTATTCTAAACAGGATAAAAACAAATCACGTCAGAGACGTCATGAACGTATTAGAAACAAAGTTATCGGTACTGCCGAATGCCCACGTCTTAATGTGTTCCGTTCAAATGCCAATATTCATGCCCAGATCATCGACGATGTAAAGGGCAATACCCTGGTTTCATGTTCATCAGTTGAACTCAAACTGGCCAATGGCGGTAATGTGGAAGCTGCCAAGACCGTTGGAACCAAGATCGCTGAAAGAGCTATCGCAAAGGGAATCGAGAACGTTTGCTTCGACCGTGGCGGTTATATCTACCATGGCCGTGTCAAAGCACTTGCCGAAGCAGCTAGAGAAGCTGGCCTTAAATTCTAAGGAGTTATTCAATGGAAAATACAAATAAAGATAACAAAAGAGATAACAGAAGACCGAGAAGATTCAACAAGGAAGTCAAGGAATTCGAAGAGAGAGTAGTTCAGATCAACCGTATTTCCAAGACCGTTAAAGGTGGCCGTAAGATGAGATTCGCAGCCATCGTCGTTGTTGGAGATAAGAAGGGTCGTGTAGGCTATGGCCTTGGCAAGGCAAACGAAGTTCCAGATGCTATCAGAAAAGCATCCGAAACCGCAAAGAAAAACGTTCAGAGAATTCCACTTGTTGACGGTTACCGTACAATACCGCACGCAACCACAGGTACATTCGGTGCCGGTGAAGTCGTCTTAAGACCGGCTGCACCTGGTACAGGTATCGTTGCCGGCGGTGTCGTCCGTGCCGTTCTTGAACTCGCAGGGGCAACCGACGTCATCAGTAAGTGTGTCGGTTCACGTACACCTATCAACCAGGTTCACGCAACAATGAAGGCTTTGACAGAATTAAAGACTGTCAACTCCGTCGCCAAGTTACGTGGTCTGAAGGTTGAAGAAGTACGATAGGAGGTGTGTTATGAACTTAAATGAACTTAAATACAACAAAGGTGCCAGACACACCACAAAAAGATTAGGCAGAGGCCAGGGCTCAGGCCAGGGCAAGACTGCCGGTAAAGGTCATAAAGGCCAGAACGCCAGAAGCGGCGGCGGTGTCGCTATCGGTTTCGAAGGCGGCCAGACTCCGTTCTTCAAATCCATGCCGAAAAGAGGCTTCACCAATTTCAACCGTGTGGAATACGCTGTAGTCAATCTGAGTGATCTCAACAGATTCGAAGATGGCACAACCGTAACTCCGGCTTTACTGAAGCAGGCCGGTATCGTCAAGAAACAGCTCGACGGTATCAAGGTCCTCGGTAACGGCAAACTGGAAAAGAAGGTCAACGTGACCTGCAACAAGATATCCAAGACAGCTCAGGCTGCAATTGAAAAGGCAGGCGGCAAAGTAGAGGTGATCTAATGTTTAAAACATTCATAGATTTCTTCAAACACAAGGATATCCGCAAAAAAATATTATTCACACTGTTTATACTGTTCATTTACCGTTTGGGGTCATCAATTCCGGCCCCGGGCGTTAATACGACGGTAATCAAGTTAAGTGCCAACTCCTTACTCAACATGATGAGTATCCTGGGTGGCGGATCCATCGAACAGATGTCGATCTTCTCCCTGGGTGTCGGACCTTATATCACTGCCAGCATCATTATCGAATTACTGGCTATGGATATCATTCCGGCATTGACCGAGATGGCCAAATCAGGCAAGAAGGGTCGTCAGCAGATGGACCGCATCACCAGATACCTGGGCGTGGTCATGGCGCTCGTACAGGGTTATTTCATTGTTCAGTATCTTGACCGTGCATATTCGGGATATGGTTTCATCAATAATCCGGGCTTCACTTCTTATCTGTATATTTCCGTGATCTTCACGGCCGGCACCATGTTCCTACTGTGGCTGGCTGACCAGATCACTTCCAAAGGTATCGGCAATGGTACTTCGATGATCATCTTTGCCGGTATCGTGGCTGATATGCCAACTACCTTCAGAGTAGTCTATAACACCTTCATCGGTGAAGAAGCTACTTCTACCTTAGGTATCGGCGGCTTTATCGCCTATTGCGTAATGTATGTGGCGATCATCGTTCTGGTTGTCTTAATGCAGATGGCTGAAAGAAGGATTCCGATCCAGCAGTCTTCATCCAGAGCATTAAACAAGACCAAAGGTGATCTCAACTACATTCCGTTAAAGATCAACTCGGCATCGGTCATTCCAGTAATCTTTGCTTCTGCTCTGATTCAGGGACCGCAGATCATCGCTTCCTGGGTCAACCAGGATGCCTATAACTGGCTCGTGAAAATCTGTGATTTCACCAGTCCGTGGTTCTTATGTTTCTATGCCGTACTGATCATTCTGTTCACGTTCTTCTATACCAACCTGACCATCGACCCGCAGAAAATGGCCGAAGATCTGGGTAAGAACGGACAGTATATCCCGGGTGTAAGACCGGGCGCAGAGACCAGAAACTATGTTTCCAAAGTCCTTAACAGGATCACGGTTCTGGGTGCTCTGTTACTGACATTCATTGCGATCTTACCATACGTTACATCCAACCTGACCGGCTTGTCACAGCGTGCAGCTGTCGGTGGAACCGGAATCATCATCGTTGTCGGTGTAGCGATGGATACCATCAAGCAGATGAAGTCACAGATGACTTCAAAACAGTACAAGAGTTTTGTAGGAAAGTAGAGGTATAAATGAATCTTCTGATAATCGGTGCTCCAGGTGCCGGCAAAGGCACGATGTCTGAAATGATCTTAGACAAGTATCATCTTATCCATGTTTCAACGGGAGATATGTTAAGAGCGGCAGTCAAAAACGGCACGCCGGTCGGACTTAAAGCCCAGGAATATATGAACAGAGGTGAACTGGTCCCTGATGAAGTCATTCACGATATTATCGTGGAAAGACTCTCCCAGGATGATATCGAAGCGGGATTCCTCTTCGACGGTTATCCAAGGACTTTAAACCAGGCAATCGATCTCGATGCCATCCTCAAGGAATTAGGCAAGAAGATCGACGGTGTTATCAATCTTAACATCGAAGATGCAGAACTGATTAAACGTATCACAGGCAGAAGATTATGCCCTGGCTGCGGTGAGATCTACAACATTTATTTCATGCCTCCAAAAGTAGAAGGCAAATGCGATAAATGTGATGCTGAACTCATCCAGAGAAAAGATGATAATCTGGAAAGTCTGGAAGTAAGACTTTCCGAATATCATAAGAATACTCAACCGGTTATTGAGTATTATGAAAAGACAGGTGTCGTCAGACATATCGATGCCAAACAGGCGATCGAAAAAGTCTTCGCAGATATCGACGCTGTCTTAGAAGGGTTGTGCAAATGATTTCGATCAAATCACCTCGGGAAATCGAACTGATGGACATTGCCGGCAGTATTGTCGCCAAGGTTCACAAGAAGATGGCTGAGGTAATTAGACCCGGAATATCAACAATGGAACTCAACCGGATTGCCGAAGCGGTGATCCGTGAGAATGATGCAACCCCGTCATTTAAGAATTATCAGGGATTCCCATGTGCAGTCTGCACGTCGGTCAACGACATGCTGGTGCACGGGATCCCTGATCATACGATCCTTAAGGACGGCGACATCATCACTGTTGATGTCGGAGCCTGTTATAAGGGCTACCATGGCGATTCCGGCTGGACCTACAAGGTCGGCAACGTAACGGATCCTAAAGTTTTAAAACTGATGGAAGTTACGGAGGAAGCGTTATATCGAGGCCTTGAACAGGTCAAACCCGGTAATCATATCGGTGATATCTCCAATGCGATTCAGACTTATGTCGAATCATTCGGCTTTGGGATTCCTGGTGATTACACGGGACATGGAATAGGCAGAAGTGTTCATGAAGATCCTTATGTACCGAATATCGGTAAACCGGGAACGATGGCTGTACTTAAAAAAGGCATGTGCATCGCGGTCGAACCGATGGTGTTCATGGGATCGGCAAAATGTTATACTCTTGAGGATGGATGGGGTGTAAAGAGCTATGACCATTCCTGGGCAGCTCATTATGAACACACTATTGCAGTAACCGACGACGGTTACAAGATTCTGACAAAGGAGGACTGATTATTTGGCAAAACAAGATGTCATCGAAATCGAAGGTACGGTAACAGATACCTTACCAAATGCACAATTCAAGGTGGAACTGGAAAACGGTCACGAGATCCTGGCTCACGTTTCTGGTAAAATCCGTATGCACTACATCCGCATTTTACCAGGTGATAAAGTGACAGTTGAGATTTCGCCTTATGATCTAACACGTGGGCGTATTACATTTAGACATAAATAGTCTAGGAGGGAAAAACATGAAAGTAAGACCATCTGTAAAACC